>NZ_JACDNQ010000001.1:0-146680 GCF_013839515.1 Natronomonas salinimetallica
AGTTCCGAGAAATCGCGTTGATGTGTGTCGTCTATAACATCAAGCGAGCTGTGAAACCGTGAATTCCACCGCAGTATGGCGATTCAACACAGCCGTCTATCCCTTGCAACACTCGATAGGCATGCGGGGCATTCGCCGCTGAACGTGCCGGAGAGGAGTCTGAATAGCCTTGAAGGCCGTTCAAGAGTCCGCGTGGAAGTTCACAGATTCTCCGGTTCACTCTGACTGAAGTTGAGTATGAGCGAGGTGAAATCGATTTCGAGCTTATCGACGGTAGCATACATCAAACCGTTACTCTCGGATACGGGCGTGGGATCGGTGTAGCCGATACTGTTCGATGTTCGTCGTGTGAACGGGAGCTCACCGAACGCAACCCGCTTCAAACGATTTCGGATGGACTCAAATGCCAGAGTTGTACCAAAGAGCGGTGATATGGCGACCTCTCGATAGTTCAATAGAGCAAAGTCTCTGAGCGAATACAGCCAGCACACTGATTCGTCGAGGAAGCCGCCGAACGAGCTGGATCTCCTGAACTGGAGGAAACGATCGAAATCAGAATATGCTGAAAAGATTCGAAACCTCGACGAAGTGGCGCTGTTAGTCCTGGAGTGTGGCGACTGCTCGGCCCATTTCATCGGCCTCTTCGCTGTGCGACATATCGTACGTCACGAGCGCTTTTTCAACCGCCTCATCAAGACTTATTCGCCAACCTAATTTTGACTCTTTTATTGCTTCTATTTTGAACGGTTATCAGCAAAGCAGTAGATACAGCCAGTACGGCAGCTGGATGATCCCATCCCCTATCTGCTGGATCGTCGTATTGTCGCCGACGGTATCGCCGGTGACGAGGAACCCGATCGGGGTCTCGTACGTCTCGAGGAACGCGTCCAAAGCCGCCCGCTTGTCGTCGACGGGCGGCTGGTAGGCGAGGGCGACCGGAACCGGCGTGTCGTTGACCTCGAAGACGAAATCCACCGTCCCATGACGACTTTCCCAGTATTCGACTGTGGGCTCAACGTCGTTCCCGTTGGCGGCGTTGACACCGTAGGCGAATCGCATCGTGTGATCGAACGCCGCGATCCGTGCGAGGTTCGCTTCCACGTCCCGATCACGCAAAGCCGAGGTCGGCTCCCCGTCGGTAAACGCCGTGACGAGCCCTGTATCGCGAAGGTAGAGCCGGACCGAGCGCGGGCGGGCGTTGTCGTACTCCGTCGTCGCCGTCAGGAGATACAGTTCGGCCAGCGCCGACAGGTAGCTATCACGGATCGTTCGTCGGTCGACGTCGAACAACTCGACGAGTCGCTGATAGCGGACTGACTCCGTCGCTTGATTGCGGGCCGCCAGCGCACACACCCGCTCGAGATCAGCGATCGTCTTCACCGACTCGAAGGCGGGCACCTCACGATACAACGCGTGTCGGACGTCCCCGAGCAGGCGGTCGTACGCGGCGTCGTCGAGATCGCTTGCGTCCTCGATCGCTCCCTCCTGCGCATAACTCAGGATGCCGCCCATCGCGAGGTAGTGGACGACCTGTGACTGGATGCGTCGGGTGACGTCCGAGACGCGGTCGTGTTGATCCCGGATCGTCTCGACGAGCGCTGCCGGGTCGCCACCGTCGAGCGCCGCTGGCAGGCTCGAAGCCCCGCGTCGGATCGGCGTCGGGCTCACACGGCGGTCGGTGTCCTCTAACGATGGGTACAGCGTAAAGAGATAATCGCGGAACTTCTCCGGTAGGATCGGCTGGACGTCGTAATCGTCAGCAGCGACTCCGACGCGATCGAGTTCCCGCTCGAGTTGGCCGCCGGCGCTGGCTGTAACGACGACGTGGCGTCCGGGAACGGACTCGAGCGTCTCCGCCACCGCCGTTCCCCATCCTTCGATGGATCGCTTGGTGGGATGGTCGACCCGATGGACGTCGTCCAAGAGTAGAAAGTGCGGGTTGGGATCATCCAACCGACCCAGAACGCGGCTTTCGTAGTAGCGGATCGCCTGTTGGAGTTGGTCGTCGGACTGCAACTGATACAGCGGGTCGGCGTCGAAGGGGAGATAGCAGAACCGTTCGGGTGCGTCGCCGTCGGTCAGCCGATCGTAGATGAACTGCCGCAGCAGCGTCGTCTTCCCAACGCCGAACCGACCAGCCAAGCCGAGGACGGACTGATCTTCGAACTGGCTGCCCGCCGAGTCCGGGCGGGCGAGATGGTAGTAATCGCTCCGCCGTCTGGCCGGCAGCGTTGGCCCGATGGCGGTCGCGCCGTCGTCCCACCACGGATTGTGCTCCCGGAGCGCTCGAACGAGCGTATCGTCGCCGACGTCGAAGCTCATGTCGCCCCGATGGCTGCTGGGAGCTGTCTGTCCCGCGTGATAGACCGATTGGTCGGTCCCTCATACGGGCGTGCGATACACACTATCGACATTACGTTGTTGTTTACAGACGCTCTAGTAGCATAACACTTCCCCTCGACGGAAGATTTAAACCAATAAGGCGCAAAGTAATGCGTGGGGTGGGTGGGAAAACGGCACCTCGATGCCGTTTTTGACACTACAACGCGCATGACCGCCCGGTTGGCGTCCGGGATACGACGCCTCTGCGATGAATACCAACACAACAGCTCCAGACGGCGCGTGGGAGGAATTGACAGCGACGATCGTCGGTCGGCGTGTGATCGACTGCGACGGGACGCTCGTTCAACGGCTACTGGTTGAACGCGCGGACGGAACGGAGATGCCCGTGCTGGCTGGTTCGGCGACTTCGAAAGTTGCCGGGCTCGTTGCAGGCGAGCAGTACGTCTTGGCGGATGTCGTCTACTGTGAGACGAAGACGGAGCCAGCCCAAGAAGCGTGCCCGGATTGTGGCGGGGGGCTTCGCCGCGGTACCGCGCTGGATAGCTTCGATCCCAGCCTCCGGACGGCTGTCGACCGGCTGGATCTCGACGGCATGGTGGCGGTCGTTACGGATCAGACTCGTGTCTCCGAGGTGCAGCCGGACACTGAGGCTGAAACTGACGACTGGATTCCAATGGAACCGTCGGCATCTCGGGGCGTTACTGGCCCCAAATTCGTCTGTGAGGACTGCGGGCAGTCGGTCGACGCACACCAGCTCCACGCGACGAACGAGTCGCTTTCCAGCGGTCCAACAGAGCAATTCCAACAGTCTTCATTTGCCGCCGATGACTCACTCGGGATGGCGACGGGTGGAGCCGCCGACGTGACGAACTTCCGGGAGAACATCCGAAGCGGGTACACGCCACAACCGGATGCGCTGGCGACCGAGGGGCTCTTCTACGACTACCACTTCCAGACCGGCGGGACTGCCCCGGAGACGGATGCTTTGTTCGCCCCGCAGTACGCCTCGGCCCTCAGCGAGCATCCACTCACCGACGAGGTGGAACCGTACGTCGCCGTGGGTCTCGATTCGAACATCTCCGCCGCGGAGTTCGAGCGTCCAGATCTGGATCTCGTGGCGGTGCTCGATATCTCCGGGTCGATGGACAGCCAGTTCGACCAGTACTACTACGACGAACACGGTCGCCGTCGCGAGACCGACGCCGGCGAGGAGACGAAACTCTCAGCCGCCGTCGACTCTCTCTGTGCGTTGACCGAGCAACTCGAGGCCGACGATCGACTCGGGGTCGTGCTCTACAACAATCGCTCCCACGTCGCGAAGCCGCTTCGTGACGTCGACGCGACGGATCTGCCGGCGATCCGACGGCATCTTCGCGAGATCACGGCTGGTGGGGGCACGAACCTCGCCGATGGCTTCGAAGCCGCCTGGGAGCTGTTGGCGGACACGCCCGCTGAGGGCCGCGAGCAACGCGTCGTCTTCATGACGGATATGATGCCCAACGCGGGGGCCACCGACGAGGGCGAACTCACGTCGTTGTTCGCGGACGCTGCCAGTGCCGGCGTTCATACGACGTTCGTCGGGATGGGTCTCGACGAGAACGCCGATCTCGCTGCCGCGCTTTCGGGGATTCGGGGTGCGAATCACTACTTCGTGACCTCGGGCGAGGAGTTCCGACAGCGACTCGGCGCGGAGTTTGCCTACATGGTGACGCCGCTGGTGTACGACCTCGCGCTCGAACTCGACGCCGAGGGTTGTGCGATCGAAGCCGTTGCCGGGTCCCCCTCAGCCGACAGCGCAACGGGGCGACTCATGCACGTCGGGACGCTGTTCCCGTCGCCGAAGCAGGACGGCGAGACCCGCGGCGGGATCGTTCTCGTCCGGTTGGATCGGGCCGCACTGACCGCCGATCTCGAGTTGGTCGCGTCGTGGACCGAACGGGATGGCGAGGCCTACAGCCAACGGCTTCGGATTGAGCTGCCAGATGCCCCCGAGTCGTACGCCCACGACGGCGTCCGGAAGGCGATCGCGCTCTCCCGGTATGCTCGTGAACTCCGCAGCTGGGCGGAGACCGTACGCACCGCGTCGGATCGGTCGGCTGCCGTCGACGACTGGCTGCTCGAGGACGGTCGAAGCGAGCACGAGCGCGACTCCGTGCCGCTGGCTGTTCCGGATGATGCTGCGGCCCGATTCCAGCGGCTTCGGGCGTATCTCGCCGACGAGATGGCGGCGCTTGGCGACGAAACGCTCCAGCAGGAACTCAACCTGCTGACGAGGCTCTGTAGCGACACGGCGGTCGAGTTGTCTAAACGATCGGAGTAACACTCGTGATCACCTATCGCGACGGGCCCGCTGCTGCTCCGCACCTGAGCGTTAGCCGAAAACCTGCCTCGCCGAGGTCGAGTCGAGCACCACTCGGTGAGACGGGGAATCCGGCTGACGCCATCAGGCTGTGCCCCCGTCGCGAGGAGTCCGCCATCCCAGGTCTCGTCGACAGCATGGGGATGCACCTACTGTCTGGGATGAGTGACGGAACACGAGACGGCTCCGATTGTGGTGATTGGGGGTGTCATAATGTGGTCAAAGGCATTGATGTCACCAACACGTATAATATGATTCACATGGATCGAGGTAACGTATGACTGGGTTGGGGGGCTATGAGTACGAGTACAATTTCTTCGGAGAGTATCAGTCCGCTGTGCTCTCAAAACGGCCAGCGATCGAGCAACTCGTTTTGCTTGACGATGAGGTCGCCAACAAGATCATCATCTCCAGATATGAGGGGCCGGTTGACCCGGTTGAATGGGGTTATCTGGAAGAGTATTATAGCGGGCTTTTTGCTGATTTCATTACGGAGCGAATCGAGGGACTTGTCGATCCAACACCAGTCGATCGAAACCGCGAGCGCTTCCATCAGCTTCGGTCGGATATCGTTGCCCTCAATCGGAAACTCCCCGCGCAACGATCCGCTCGAGCCGATGTCCTTTCAGGGCCCGCCGAAACCGTCCTGTTGAAACATCTTCGTGAGCGCGGGTTCGATCCGAGCGCGCTCGACATCACACACATCGGTCGCGGTGGGGGGCTATATTTGCTCGAGCTGTTTGTCACTGCTGCCCAGCAGGAAGCCTATGCCGAGCAATCCTTGCTACAGCCGCTATTGAACGAAGCTGCTGCTTTAGGAGATCTCACCAAAGCCGAGGCTCGTGAGCGGTTACGTGCTCCACTGTTGATGGTTTCACTGTGGGAGAATCAGGAAACCGGGCTCGATCGCTGGCAGCAAAATGACCGCGAGGGTATTCTCGAGATGGCGACGGCGACCGGTAAAACCGTCGCTGGGATCGCTGCGATCGCAGACGTCTGCGGAGCGTTCCCAGAACAATCGGAGTCGGCACGGACGGATGAGGCCCGGATCCTCGTGGTCGCCCACTCGAATGCGATTCTTAAACAGTGGGAGCGTGAGATCCAGGAGAAACTCGGGCTACCGATGCCAGCACACGACCCCGGCGAACGGGCCGCTGACGTGAGCTTCACCGATGG
Organism: Natronomonas salinimetallica; assembly: GCF_013839515.1. GTDB lineage: Archaea > Halobacteriota > Halobacteria > Halobacteriales > Haloarculaceae > Natronomonas. Next base: position 5,879 of record NZ_JACDNQ010000001.1, read on the forward strand.
GCGAGTTGAGTTTCAGACCGCCCAATCACTGCTGCCGCGATATGACCGCGATTTGGCTGACGAATACGATCTCGTCATTTACGATGAAGTCCACCACTACGCCAACGAAAGCGGCTACGGAGCAGCGATTGCCCGACCAAATTACAAGGCTGCGATGGGGTTGTCGGCGACGATCGGGGACGACGCAAGCATGAAACGCCGGCAACTCACTGACTTGCTTGGCGACGTTGTGTACACCTACGGTGTTGAGCAGGCCCAGCGGGATGGAATCATCCCGGACTTCGACTGGACGGTTCATCCAACGCCGCTTGATCCCTATGAGCAAGAGGAGTGGGACGAGACCACAGACCGGATTTCTAACCAGTTCAAACGCCTCAAGCATGCGGATGCGACAACTGAATTGCTGGAACGACTCCCTGTCCCGTTCGTCGAACTTGAGGACCTCGGAGACTTCATTCGCGCCCACGAGGCGGCTGGCCGGACGCTATCCAACGATGCGATCCCGGAAGAATGGGAGAACCTCGCTGCGACGATCCACTCGCGAAGTTGGATCCGACACCGTTCACAGCCAAAAATCGATGATGCGGTTGCCCTCGCTGAAGAATATCTCGCGGATTCAGACTCTCCGATCAAAATCGTTATTTTCGCGATGGACATCGAGACAGCGGATGAAATAGCCGACCGACTGTCGGGGACAACTGCCGACGTGTATCTCGCCCACTCGAAGCTAGAATCGTCGTCGCGGAAGACACGGCAGACCGTCCAGCGAAACATCGACGCGTTCAGCAGGTGTGACAACGGCGTCTTGATTTCGCCGAAGATGCTTGACGAAGGGATTGATGTCCCCGACGCTGAGGTCGGCATCAACGTCGCCGGGACGAAGACTAAACTCCAATTGGTACAGCGAATGGGTCGAGTGCTTCGGAAACACGGCGAGCAGCGGCCTCACTTCCATCACTTCATCGCAATGCCGGAGGAAGGCGACTACGTCCCCGGGCTTGACTCGAAAGAGTACGTACAAGAACTCAATTGGGTCCGTGAACTCGGGGAGATGATCGGCGTTCAACCGGTTATTGATGATGCCGGTGTCGACAGCGAGCTCTTAGAGCGGGCTGAACAGCGTGGTCACGAACTGTGGGCGCAAGACCTGCTAGAGGACCTGGAGGTTGAAACTGTCCAAGGGAACGTCCAACTTGAGGAGCTCTTGAACGCACTCACCTTCGAGGCGACGACCGAGTTGCTGGCGACGCTAGATCTTGACGGCGCTCGTCTTGAACAGGATAACTGGCAGACGGCGATGGACCACCTCCGTGAATCCGAGACGCTGCCCGTCGAAGGACTCCAGCGCGTCTGGTGGCTCTTCCCGCTGTATCGCGAACGTCCAAGCGAACTAGTGGAGCTACTTGAAGCTTCACGAGAGGCGCTGCAACCCGATGAAGACGAGGCGACGATAGACTCGGTGGCAAATGAGCAATCACTGACCGAGTTGGGGGATATCGATCTGGAAGCCGCTGAGAATGAGCCTCGGGCAGCATCCAACGATAGTGGAGGCAGAAACCCCTCGGAGGGTGCTTCAACGACACGCTCAGAGGCCCCCGAAACCTCGGTAGGAGCGGAGTCCAGCGACGGGTTGGGGCACGGTAGTGGGGGTAGTGAGCCTTCGTCAGCGCCATCTAGTGGCCAATCAGAGCCTCAGACGTCTGTAGAAACCAACGCCGATGAGGCGACTGAAAACAACGACAACGATAGCGATGGGATCGTCGGCCGAATCCGTGAATCACTATTTGGGGAGTAACTGGATCTCGGCCTCAAATCTATAGGAGGAGCAGTCCGAGTGCCTCGGGGTCGTACGGAAGACGACGTCTTCCGTGATGACGAGAGACGGCGTCTCTCGAACCACTTGCCCCCGAGGTACCTCACGAGATGAGTATCGATCGGCTGGAGACGATGCCGCCAATTCTGGAAATAATCGGCTTTGAGCCCGATGATCTCCCGCACCCATCAACGTTGAATAAGTGGCTCGATACGATCGTGACACAGATCCGGAGAGTGCCGCTGCGCCACTCGGCGCGGCTGCACGATCCCTCGCCACATGTCGCCGTTGACGCGACCCACTACGAACGGTCACCGGAGAGCAAACACCACTGCGACCGCACCGATTACTCCGCCTCACTGGCGGTATAGCGCCGCCGTACTGTGCGCCAACGCCGTTTCAGCCACGTTATGCGCCGTGGAGTTCCCGGACCCGCTCGACGTTCCAGGCGAAGGACTTGCCGTCCTCCGTCGGCGTCTCCAGGACGAACGGGACGTCGGCGACGGCGTCGTGATTTATGAAGGCAGTCATTCCCTCCTCGCCGATCAGCCCCTCCCCGATGTGGGCATGTTCGTCCTTGTTCGTCCCGCAGCCGTGTTTCGAGTCGTTGAGATGGACGTACTCGAGGTGCTCGATACCGACGACATCGTCGAACTGCGCGAACGTCTCGTCGACTCCCTCCGGCGTCGAGAGGTCGTAGCCCGCCGCAAAGAGATGCGCCGTATCGAGACAGACGTCGAGGTCCAGTTCACAGCGCTCGAGGACGCCGGCCAGCTCCTCGAAGGAGCCGCCGAGTTTCGTCCCGCTCCCGGCGTCGGACTCGATGAGCACCGTCACGCCGTCGGGGACGTCGAGTTCCGCCAGCGCCGAAGCGGCGTTGTCGAGGCCACCCTCGACGCCCGCGCCGGTGTGTGCACCCAGATGGACGTTGACGTAGGGGACGCCGAGCCTGGCCGCCGCGTCGACCTCGGCCTGCATCGAGGCGATGGACTTCTGCCGGAGGCCCTCCTTCGGCGTACAGAGGTTCACGAGGTAGGAGCTGTGGATGACCCACGGGCCGACGCCGCTCTCCGCCGAGCGTTCGCGGAACCGCTCGGCCTCGTCGTTGTCGATGGCCGGTTCCTGCCAGACCCGGGGGGAGTGCGTGAAAATCTGGCCGCAGTTGCCGCCGTACTCGAGTTGCTCTTCGACCGCGTTGTGGACGCCCCCGGCAACGGAGGCGTGGGCACCGATCCGAAACATATCCACAGTCGGTGGAGACGGTCAATAGGGGCTTCGGATCCGGCACCGTCGCTTTCTCACCGCCCCGTTCCCCTCCCGTCCGGCCACCCCGTTCCCCTCCCGTCCGGCCACCCCGTTCCCCTCCCGTCCGGCCACCCCGTTCCCCTCCCGTCCGGCCACCCCGCTCCGTCCCATCCATCCTCCCCCGGGGCCTGCGGACGACCCCCAGCCGTCACGACGTCGGGTCGGTCCGCTCCCGTACCCACCGGTCGTCGTCGTATTTTCGCTCGCACAGGTCCGCGGCCCGGTCGCGTTCGGCGTCGGTCCAGGTGCCCGGATCAGCGTCGGCCCACCGGGCCAGTTCCGTCTCCAACCGGTCGACGAACGCGGCACGGTCGGCATCGACGGCCGGCCGTTCGGAGACCCCCCCCACGCGGTCGGCGAACGCCTCGGGGGCCACCGGCGGGTCGACGAACGGGACGAGGTGCGCTTCCGGGTCGGATTCGAAGGTCAACGACCCGTGCTGGACGACCGCCTCGCGGGTCCGATACTGGGCGTTGCCGGCGACCTTTCGGCCGTCGCAGACGAGGTCGTGGGCCGGATCGAGCGCCCGGAGATAACAGAGCGGCTGCCAAAGCGCCGGGGCTCCGGCGTCGGCGAATCCCACGTCGGCCCCCACGGTCTCGAAGGCCGCAAGCACCGGTTCGAGAAGCCGTCGATAGCACTCGGTCACATCGCCGGGAAACGCCGAGCGGGGCGCGATTATCGAGTAGGCAACGTCGCCGGCCTCGTCGTGGTAGATCGCACCCCCACCCGTCTGGCGACGCGTCACGTCGATCCCGGCGTCCGAGCAGTGCTCCCAGTCGACGACCGCGGCGTCGGTACCGTAGCCGAGCGAGACGGTACTCGGCGTCCACCGATAGAGCCGAACCGTTGCCGGGCCGCCCGAGGCGACCGTCTCGGCTGCTGTCTCGTCGAACGCCATCGCCAGCGGGCCGCCGAGTCGCTCCTCCGTGATGAGCCGCCAGTCCATACCCCGCCTGAGACGGCGACGGACAAGCGGGTTTCGCTACCGTCACGAGCGGAGCCACGCCGCGGGGGGACGAACACAGTTCACTGTACATCGCCTCAGTCGTCGAGACCGGCTCTCGATGCATATGGGATTCTGGCGTACTCACACAGAGTGCGAAAGCGTAGTCCGGAACGACGACACGAATCGCCGGATCATATCCAGACGACCTCGGCCTCCTCATTGCGGTTGTGCGCCATATGCATTGAGAAGGTCGGTCTCAACTACTGGATCGCCCCGTTCTATATAGCGAATATCAATTTATGAGGTGCCCAACTGAGTGATACGCAGGTAGTACCGCGGTCGGGAGCCGACGTCGGTACCGCTACGGCGAAAACGTCTCCGGCAGTAGTTCCCGGTCGAGCCGTTCGACGGTCCGATCCGCGACTGTTCGCAGATTGATCGCGTCCTCGCGGTTGTACGAGACGAGCGTCTCCAGGGAGCCGTCGACGCCGCGCTCGTGTTCGCGCCACAGTCGGACGGCGTCTTTCCCGGAGATGTCCGGTCGGTCGCGCTCGACGCCGATCTCGGGTTCGATCGCTTTCAGCCCGCCCGTCAGCCCGACGCGCTTGCAGGGGTACATCAGGTCGAGGTGGGGCCGATCGATATCGATATCGAACGAGGCCTCCAGGAAGGGGACGTCGAAGCGTGCCCCATTGAACGTGACGAGCAACGGCGAATCGAGCAGTTCCACGAGGCTCTCGCGGGTCAGGTCGTCGCCGCTGACGAGTGTCTCCGTATCGTCGCCCCGATACGCGCTGACACAAGTCACGCTATCGTGGGTGTGATTCAATCCCGTCGTCTCGATGTCGAAAAAACACGCTTGCCCGCGGAAGTCCTCGTAGAGCCGCCAGCGTTCCCGCGAGGGGAGCGCCCGGTCGAAGAACGCCGAGTCGCCGTCATCGAGACGCGGGCGTGCACGGTCGATGAACGACTCGATCCGGTCCGCGGTCGTCGGGCCACACAGCGTCCGGTCGAACGCCGCCCACGTGAGCGCGCCAGAGTTCCACAGTTCCCGTTCGGTGGCCTGGCCGACCCCCTCGACGCCGATGTAGGTGTGTTCGAGGCGCACGGCTGACCGTGGGATTGCCATTCCCCTAATACTGCCGACATCCGTTCGTGATGCGATCGCGACACCGGCGGGCGAATCGCGTGCCATCGCTATAGTGGAGATCGGAAGACAGTACACACTCGACCGCACGGCGGCAGTGCGATCGATGTGTACATAGTTGCGATGTTCACTATAGCGTACTACTCGTCCGACGCATCGAATCGGACGGGGGACGCCAGATTTAAATCGTATTCTGCGATATCAAATGGCATCTGCGGAAGTTGAGACTACAACAGGTGGCCGTACCCTTTGCGTTCGAGTTCGGCTTCCAGTTCGACGTGCATCGCGTCGACAGTCTCCTCGCCGAAGTGCTGTCCCGTCATCGCTCCCGACATTTCCGCGATCTCAGCGTGCCACTCGCGAACTGCGTCCGCAAGCGCGGCGAGAAGTTCTTCTTCGGTCTTGTTTGCGCCGTCGATCTCCTCGACGATCTGCCATCCTGGCTGGAAATTTTCGAGGACGTATCCTGTCTCCTCGAACTGAATCGCGAACCGCTCACAGACTGCTCCGAACCCGGTTTCGATGCTGAGTAACGGAAGGACGTGAACGATCCCTTTACGCTCCTCCAGTGCACGAAGATCCGCGACGGGCACAGCAGTCTCTGGAAGCACTGAATAGAGTGGATCCGGGAGCGGCGGGTCGCCCTCATCGGTTCTCGGTGGATCGTACTGGTCGTTGATCGAATCGCCCTTCTCGTTCACGACTGCTGGCTCTGTGTCACTCGGCTCATCGCTGAGAATCTCTTTTAGGATACCGTAGAAGCGCCACTCGTCGCCGTAGTCATAGAGATAGCAGATGCGGTCGTACTGTTCGAGGCCGAGCTGGCGGGTCATCTCGCCGATCGTCACGTCTCCTGCGTTCTCGATCCGTTCCGTACGCAATACCGGATCGCCACCAAGCGATTCTTCATACTCCTGCGGACACTGGTATTTGACAGCGCTGTCCCAGTAGTCCTCGTCATCACCGACAAACCAGAGATGGCCCTGATCGAGCCCGACTGCGGGGTTGATCGCCGACTGAAACTCAGCGATCGTTCTGTCTGCGCCGACGACGATATCTCGCCACAGAGATGTCGGGTCGGGGTCGAACTTGACGCGAAATCGGTAGGCAGTCATCCTTGCATCTCCGTACCCGTGCGGAAGCTCGTGAGGTCGTCGATACGTTGTTCAAGCTCCTCGACCTCTGCTCGGAGCTGGTCCGCCTCATCGTCCTCGCTGGCCGCGAGGCGGTCTTTCAATCCCTGCAATCGGGACTCTTTGACGTCTTCATCGACTTCGGCTTTGCGAACGTATTCGCTTTCTTCGACTTCGTACACATCGGATTCGGAGAGCGTGGTAACTTCCAGCGCTTCATCGACTTTCGAGCGGTCGACGCTCAGCACACGTTCGCGGTCGATGCCAGCGTTCTTGAGGCGTTCCAGCACCTCCTCGTCGTCTTTGAGCGAACGGTTGCGGCGACTCGTCCGCTGGACGGAGCCGTACTGCCCGGAAACCGGACGGTCGTGATGAAGCCGAGCGAGGAGGACATCCGCGATCTCCTTGCGGAATTCGTTAGCATCTCGCTGGACATCCGAAAGCAGGGTGTAGAGATTCACCAACGCGTCGGTCTCCAGTTCAGAGAGAGTAGTCACATCGTGGCGTTCGAGTGCATCGATGAGGAGAAGTGCATCCGAGTAGACATCAAGTCCGTCGGGTTCAGTTCGTTCCTCGTCCGTTGGTTCCTGTTCCGCGCCCACCACCTGCGTTGCCGTCGAAACCTCCGATTGTGTGATGATTCCAGCGTCTTCATCAACCTCGAACCGTGGATGGACACTCCACACCGCCGGGTATGGGTCGGCATCCGGCGGGAGACGGTCAAGATCAAACCCGTCGGGAGCGTCTTCGATTCGTCGATAGAGCGTTTCGAACTGGTCGCACTGGAGCGGTCGCTTCTCGTCTCTGTCTTCGAACTGAATGATGACGCGAGCGTCCTGCACGTCAGTAATACGAAATCGCTGATGGGAGAGCGGCGTGATGAGCGTCGCGCTCTCGGGAAGGTCGTCGAGTTCGTCGAGAAGCGTGTGCCAGCTGGCAGTGAAAGCCATATACAGTGGTTGCGAGCCACTCCGACTAAATCCTGTTCACGACGCGGCCACTGGCGGGTCGTCTCTTCAACAGACAGTCTGATACGTGGTATTTCGGAACTACTGATATGGCTGAGACGTACGCACTCCGTGTCCAGGTCGAGTCACACGAATACGACGGCGAGTTCTATCTCGTTGGTGAAAGGTACGGGACCCCAGCAGACGTGTTGGACAACGTCGCTGCCGATCATCTCTTGCGAATCGCAAATGCGCCACGTATCGAAGAGTACCTGCTCGACGTGCTGAAGCACGGAGAGAATACAAGTGAAGCCGAGTATGAGGCGACAGACAGCGATGTCGAATGCTGGATTCACGTCGACGTCTCCTACCAGAGATACGCCTTCGGTGTCGGGAACAGAATGTTCGAGTTCTCCGGCGTACCGACCAAAAGCGAAATCGCGTCGACTGTCACGCAACTCCAGTCGTAGCTGTGGACTCTCGGTCAGGGATCGAAGTGGTAGATGTAGGGGTGGTCAGCCTTCCCAGCGGGCATAATCTCTTCGAGTAGCTTGCGAACCTCGGATTCGGAGGGGGCACTAGTGATGATCCGATCATCGTAGATCCCTACATAGGCTTCGTTGAGTCCCAACTCGCGCAGTTCGCGACCCAAGCTGCGGGCTCGGGCCTTCCCCATTTCCTGGTGGTAAATCCGCTCCAGTTCGTCGGTTTTCTCCCGCAACTTCTCGATCTCCGACGCGTATCGCTCTCGGTTGCGCTTGTTCTTCATGTAGAAGCGCAACTCCTCGGCGTCCGTCTTTTCGTCTTCCTCGGGTACTGGAAGCGAGTCGATGATGCCGAAGCGATGTTTGGCCTCTTCGTACTCGTCATCGATGTCAGTACTGAGGGAACCCCCGAAGATGATGTTCTTGACCCCGATCCACCCGTCGTAGACGATCTGGTCCTCGAACGGCAATAGGACGACACTCGAAACTGGGACTGGAAGTGCGGACTCGTCCCACACCTCGGCGAACGGAAGTCGAGCCGGGCGGACTGCATATGCTTTCGGCGGTTCTGTCCAATCGAGGAAGATCGCGTCGTCCTCTCGATAGCGGACGACGACGAACTCTCCGGCGATAAAATCAGTCCACGCTGTGACCTGCTCGAGATCAGCCTCCGACAGGTCGGGAGGGTTCTCTTCAACGAAGTCCTCTATCAGGTCTGTCGTCGACTCGTTGTAGAGCGCGTTTCGGAGCGGGAGAAGCTCGTCTGTGTAGTGCTGTTCCAGATCAGCAACCGTTTCGATCTCTTTGATGACCTCGAAGCGGTCGTTGACATACACCAGCAGATGGGCGTACAGGTCCAGAAACCGTTGCTCACTCTCTTCGGATAGCCGTCTGTCGGCTCCACTCATCGGTAATAGACGTGTTCACGGGCACACCAACAACGGTCACACCCTGGTCTTTCGCAAACGACCGGGCATCTCCGTCGTCTGTCAGCAGCCGACCGCCGTGTGCGTCGGCGAGGGCGAACGCCTGTGCTTCCCCTGGATCGAGGTGATCACTGACAATCGCCTCTCTGTTTGCGACGGTGTCCGAGATTGGTACGTAACCCCTCATCAGACGAGTCCTCATCATCGAATTCGAGTTCACGTGCTGCCTCTGCTTCGTAGGCTGCGTCGTCTTCGTCAACGAGCCCGAGGCGAAGTTCAACACCATGCTCACGGAGGATATCACGCATCGTCCAACGGTCGACATCAGCGAGTCTCGCAGCATCACCGAGCGTGATTCGCTCACGTTCGTAGAGGGCGACTGCAGCTGCAATACGTTCGTTCTCGTTATCCTCGAAGTATTCACGCACGAACTCTCGCAACGCATCGCTTTTACCCCCGAACACACCAGCCTCAACAGCCCCCTCAATGAGGAGGTCAAGGTCGTCTGGATAGGAGCCGGTAATTCGAGCCATCGTTCTATCCGAGACTACGACTTCATACTATTCATGAACTACGCTAGACTCCTATATGCATTGAGACGACCAGTCTCAACTTCTGGCATCTGAACCCGCAGGCTCGGAGCCCCCTGCAACCACCCGCGGCCGGTCGGTGGACGCGAATTCGAGCGGACCGTCGTGTCCCGGACGCTCGGGGTCGCTGGAATCCCATCGCACGTGCCCCCACGTCGTCCGAACCCTCCCCGGCACATTCGAGTTCGCTCGCCGCCGCTCCCTCGTGGGCTGTGTCGTCTTCGCCAGCGGGTCCGAGGCGAAACCCAACACATACTGCTCTATCGCCGGGGCGATTCTACGGCGAGGACCTCGATGTCGAAGACGAGCGTCCGGCCGGCCAGTTCGTGGTTAAAATCGACCTGGACGGTGTTCTCCGTGACCGCGGTGACGTCGCCGTGAAGGTCGTTTTTCGCCTCGACGTGATCACCGATCTCGGGGGGATCTCCGACCATCGCCTCGAACGTCTCGGGGGCGTACTCCCGAACCCGCTCGGGATCGTGCGCACCGTAGGCGTCGGCCGGCGGGACCGCCACCGTCGCCTCCTCGTCGACGGCCATCCCGACGACGGCCGCCTCGAGGCCGGCGATCACCTCGTTCGCACCGACGGTGAACGACAGCGGTGAGGGCTCCGCATCCGCGCGTCCGTCCGGTAGGAGATCGTGCTCTCTGGCCACGTCGGGGCGTGAGGTCGCAAAGACGGTACCGTCCTCGAATCGGCCGACGTACCCGAGCCGGACTCGATCACCCTGTTCGATCGTCACACCGGCTGTTGCGGCGACCGATACATAGTGGCTTCGGAGCGAGGCGGGCCGACGGGACGGATCACTGCCGGAGGTCGTAGAGCCGACGGAACGCAGTCGGGGAGAACCGCAACTCGACGCGGCTGGGTGGCCGGCCCTTCCCGTCGTGGTCGTCCGACTGGACGCGTTCGACGATGCCGGCCTCCGCCATCTCATAGAGGAAGCGCTTGACCGTCCCCACGGAGAGATCGACGGTGGAACTGATCGCCTCCGTCGTCGCGGACACGGAGGCGCGGTCGTCGGCGTCGAGGTCGACGAGCTTCCGCAGCACGACCTGTTTGTTGGCCGGTAACGAGAGCACCTGCGCCAACGAGACGGACGGCTGGGGGATCTCCCCGATGGCGGCGTCGATGTCCTCCTCGAGGAGCCGGGTCCGCTCGGCCCGACTCGCCCGATCGGCCGCGATGAAAAGCGCCGCGAGAGCGTCGTGTGCGTTACCGTCGGCCCACTCGGCGATCCGGCGGGCGAGTTCGTGATCCAGCGCCCGCTGGGCGAGTCCCTCCGAGGCCCGCGTCATCAGGACGTCGACGAGCATCTGACGCTGGTAGGGTGCGACGTTGATCGACGTCGCCGTGTACGTCGTCAATCCGATCCGTTCGGGGTCGGCGCGGCCGACGGCCAGCCAACTCACGTTGCTCGGCAGGCCGGCGAACAGGTCGATGAGGCCGGTCGTATCGGTGCTGTTCGGTTCGCCGACGTGATCGACGGCTACGACGATCCCGTTCCGTGACTCCCCGAGGATGGCGTGGAGCCGATCCCGGAGCTCCTCGGTGCTGATGCCGTGTTCCGGCACCGAGTCCTCGACGAGCGAGTCGAGGACGGCGTGATAGAAGGCGAACTCGCTCGTCGTCTCTCGCATATCGAGGTAGACGAACCCCGGTGTCGTCGGCGACGCCGCCCGCGTGCTCGTGTGGATGACCGAGCGCGGCTCCGTCGAGAGGCGTTTCAGGTGATCGAACAGCGCGGTAACGATCGCGGATTTCCCCGAGCCGAACTCGCCGTATACGTACGCGTTCGGGGGGAGAACGCCGTCGAAGACGGGATCGAGGTGATCGAGCAGCCGCTCGAACACGGGGCCTCGATCCGAGGGCTCGTCAATGTGTGCCACAGGCGACAGCGAGTCGTAGTCCTGGATCAGGCGTGGCCCCTCGTTTCGGCGCTCCCGTCGTTTTATTCGCGCGTCGATGTCCATGTCCAGTCCACGTGTGTGATAGCGGGTGATTTCAGCCACGGCATAAAAAGAACCCCGGTTGAGAGAGCGCCCATCCCCTCCCGCGGGGACGGACGCTGCGGCGCATCGGACCGGTGTGTTGGCCCGACGTGCCACGGTTCTGAGCGATACGTCGGCCCGAAACGCGGTTCGACACCTCGATCTAGAGGTAACCCGCGTTCGGCAACACGCCGGCTATCGAGAGGACCGCGATGAAGAACATCGCGATCGCGATCGCCATCGCCGGGGGGTCGACGTGCGTCCCGGAGTGCGAATAGAACAGCCGTTGGGTCACCTCGCCGAGGAGGCCGCTGACCACGCCGAACACGCCGGCCGCGAGGAGCGCAACGACGCTTCCCGCGACGGGGGCGACGACCACGGCACCGACCGCGCCGATGAGGGTGATGTGGTGGGTGACGGGGATCTTTTCGACGCCGAGGTTCAAGAACAGCAGGCTGATCGCGGAGATGGCGTAGCCGAGGAAGATGCTCCCGGTCTGGATCCAGATGTAGCCGCCGAGGATCCCGCCGATGAGACCGATCGTCGCGACGCCGCCCCATTTGTACTGGTGGGGCAGCCACGGTTCGGTGGCCAGACGTCCCTCGTGTTCGAGCGGTACTTCGCCGCCGTCGGTGGCCATGCGGGGCTCCTCACGTTCGAAGGGCGACATATCCAGTATGCTCGATCCGGCCGCCTTTCCGACGAGCGGGTAGCCGAACACGACCCGCGCGATGAACGCGGTAGTGAACACCGACAGCGCGATCGAGTCGGTGATTCCAGTCCCACCGACAGCGAGGATCGCGGCCGCGAACTGATTGATAAACATCCCGAGAACCCCGAAGATGGCGCCCACCGCGAGGATGTCCGGTTTCGTGCCGAACGCGTAGAGGATGTTCTTCCCGAAGTGGTAATCCCAACCGTCAGGCTCCATCTCGGGGTACTTCTTACCGGCGTACGCGGAGGCGGCGACACCGCCGGCGAAGGCGATGTGTGGTCCGGTAATCGCACCGAAACCGATAACGCCGGTCACGCCCGCGGCCAGTTCGCCTTGACCGATCTCCGCGACCGCCCCGCCGACCTCACGCTGGAGGATAGCGAGCCCTTCGCCGAGGAAGACGACGAACCCGGTGAAGATGAACGCCGGGAGGGCGCCGATGGCTGCACCGAACGCGCCGCCCGCGAGGGCGGTGATAAACAGCAGCGCGAAGTCCTCCCACGGCATGCCGATGACCGGGACCTGAAGGATGATATCGTACATGGATCACTCCTCCTGGGCCCAATCGAGGGACCGCTCGACGGCGTCGTCCCATCGACCGTACATTTCGTCGGCTTGCTCGGACGCCATCTCGGCATCGAACTCGCGGTCGACCTGCCAGTTCGAGCGGAGTTCGTCGAGGTCATCCCAGTAGCCGACGGCCAGGCCGGCGGCGTAGGCCGATCCGAGGGCGGTGGTCTCGTCGACCACGGGGCGGGCGATCTCCGTCTGGATGATGTCGGCCTGCAGTTGACACAGGAAGTTGTTTTTGACGGCCCCGCCGTCGACCCGCAGCGTCGTGGTTTCGACGCCCGAGTCGGCCTCCATCGCCTCGGCGATGTCCCGCGTCTGGTAGGCGATCGACTCCAGCGTCGCCCGCACGATGTGCTCTTTTCCGGTCCCGCGGGTCATTCCCACGATCGTCCCGCGGGCACGGCCGTCCCAGTGGGGGGCTCCGAGCCCCGTGAACGCCGGCACCATGTACACCCCGTCCGTCGAATCAACCGAACTCGCGAGCTCGGCCGTCTGGGCGGCGTTGTTGATGATGTCGACGTCCTCGAGCCATTCGATGGCCGCGCCGGTGACGAAGATCGACCCTTCGAGGGCGTACTGGACGGGTTCGCCGGAGAGCTGGAAGCCGACCGTCGTCAACAGTCCGTGGTCGGAGGAGACGGCCTCGTTGCCGGTGTTCATCAGGTAGAACGACCCGGTCCCGTAGGTGTTTTTGGCGTCACCCGCATCGAAGCAGGTCTGGCCGAACAGCGCCGCCTGCTGGTCGCCGAGCGCCCCCGCAACCGGGACCTCCGCGCCCAAGAACCCGTCCGGGTCCGTGTGACCGTAGAGATTCTCGTCGGAGGAGGGCCGGACCTCCGGCAGCATCTCCGCCGGCACGTCGAACTCCGCCAGCAGCTCCTCGTCCCAGTGCATGCCCTCGATGTTGTAGAGCATGGTTCGGGAGGCGTTAGAGACGTCCGTGATGTGGTTGCCGGTCAGATTGTAGATGAGCCACGAGTCGATCGTCCCCATCAACAACTCGCCGTCGCGGGCACGGTCGCGGAGGTCCCGAGATCGGCTACTCTGGAGCTTCAGGGGCTCGGCGTTGTCGAGGATCCACTCCGTTTTCGTCGCCGAAAAGTACGCATCACACTCCAGGCCGGTCTTCTCGCGGATCTCCTCGACCTTGCCGGCCTCCTGGATCTCCTCGACGCGGTCGGTCGTCCGGCGGTCCTGCCAGACCAACGCGTTGTGTACCGGCCGGCCGCTTTCTTTGTCCCAGACGATCGTCGTCTCGCGCTGGTTCGTGATCCCGATCGCCGCCAGCTGTTCCGGGTCGAGCCCCGCGTCGGCGAGGCCGCTCGTGACGACGCTTTGGGTGTTCTCCCAGATCTCGACGGGGTCGTGTTCGACCCAACCGGGCTCCGGGTAGATCTGTTCGTGTTGTTCGTAGGCGTTTGCGATTACTTCCCCGCTGTGGTCGAAGACCATGAAGCGGGTTCCCGTGGTTCCTTGGTCGATCGCGCCGACGTATGAGGTTGTCATCGTTGTATATGCTCCTGCAGGCGGCAGTTTACTTCCGTAGCCACCTTGCCAATAAACAATAGGACACTATGTATTAAATGTTACCCATAATTGGGGGTTTATCAATAAAGATATCGGCGAACGGTCGGCAGCGAACCCTTGGACCGGCTCGTAGGACGCTTTCGGTCGGCTCGTAGGACGCTTTCGGTCGGCTCGTAGGACGCCTTCCTCACCGGCCATCGAGCGGTTCGTTCGCGGATCGTGGGGATCTCGGCCCCCGATACGGCGTCCATCGGTCCGTACGAACACCGTTTTTCGACGGCCCTTCGGCCGACGGTACGTCCGGCTCCCTGCCGACGAAACCCGTTTACACGCCGCCTGTGGGTCGGTTACGGGCCGTTTCGGGGAGTGAACGGGCCGATATCGGACGGACTCCTCGGACGTCGGCCGCGCTCGGTCCGGGCGCTCCGCCGCGACCGCCAGTTAATTTACTCGGATATCCGGCTTATCGATGAAATAAAGTAGGTCGGGCACAATGAGAGTAACAGACATGGCATCGGCACCACACATCGCCGTCATCGGGGGTGGGTCGACGGGGATCGGGATCGCCCGGGACCTCTCGATGCGCGGGCTGGACGTTACCCTCCTCGAGCAGGGGAATTTGACACACGGCACGACGGGCCGGATGCACGGGCTCCTCCACAGCGGTGGGCGGTACGCCGTCTCCGACCAGGCGAGCGCGAGGGAGTGTATCGAGGAAAACCGCGTGCTCAGGGACATCGCGGGCCACTGCGTCGAGATGACCGGCGGCCTCTTCGTCAAGCGGCCGGAGGACTCCGAGGAGTACTTCCAGGAGAAACTCGAGGGCTGTCGGGCGTGTGACATCCCCGCCGAAGTGGTTTCGGCGAGCGAAGCACGCGCGATGGAGCCGCACCTCGCAAAGGACATCGACAAGGCGATCTCCGTGCCGGACGGGGCCGTCGATCCCTTCCGGCTCGTGGCGGCGAACGCCGCGAGCGCGAGCGAACACGGCGCGCGCATCGAGACCCACTCGACCGTCGAAGACCTCATCGTCGAGGACGAGGAGGTCGTCGGGGTCGAAGTCGAGCACGCCTCGGGGGCCGGCGAGCGCGTCCACGGGACGGAGGGTGGCCGCGAGGAGATCCGTGCGGACTACGTCGTCAACGCGACGGGAGCGTGGGCGGGACGGATCGGCGACATGGCCGGCGTCGACGTCGAGGTCCGCCCCTCGAAGGGCGTCATGACCATCATGAACACACGGCAGGTCGACACCGTGATCAACCGCTGTCGTCCGAAGGGTGACGCCGACATCGTCGTCCCCCACGAGACCACCTGTATCCTCGGTACGACCGACGAGGAGGTCGAGGATCCGGAGGACTATCCAGAAGAACAGTGGGAGGTTGACATGATGCTCGAGACGCTCACCGAGTTGGTGCCGATGCTCGAGGAAGCGCGGACCATCCGCTCGTTTTGGGGCGTCCGCCCGCTGTACGAGCCGCCGAACGTCGGCAGCGACGACCCGACCGACATCACCCGGGATTACTTCCTGCTCGATCACGCCGAGCGCGACGGTCTCGAGGGAATGACGAGCATCGTCGGCGGAAAGCTCACGACCTACCGGATGATGGGCGAAGAGATCAGCGACCACGTCTGTGAACAGTTCGGCATCGACGCCGAGTGTCGAACCGCCGACGTGCCGCTGCCCGGCAGCGAGGACTTCTCGGTGCTCAGAGACTACATGGACGAGTTCGGTCTCCGATCGCCGATCGGCCGCCGGAGCGTCGAACGGCTCGGCTCGCGGGCCGACGAGGTGTTGAAAACCGACGGACCGAACCCGACGGTCTGCGCGTGCGAAGGCGTCACCCGCGCGGAGATCCAAGACGCGATCGGACAGTCGGGGTCGGATCTCAACGCGGTCCGCATCCGGACCCGCTCGTCGATGGGGAACTGCCAGGGGGGCTTTTGTTGTCACCGGATGGCGAACGAACTCCACGACGAGTACGACGAGGCGACGACGCGGGCGGCGTGGGACGAACTCCTCGAAGAGCGCTGGCGGGGCCAGCGACACGCGCTGTGGGGCGAACAGCTCTCCCAGGCGATGTTGAACTACGCGCTGCACGCGACGACCCAGAACCGTGACAACGACCCCGCTGACGGCGATCCGGTTGACTTCGCCGCGTTCGACGACGGCGTCGAACCGGCCGACGGGTCACCGAGAGGTGGGGTCGCGACCGACGGGGGTGAGTACTGTGGCGATTGAATCCGACGTGCTCGTCATCGGCGGCGGCCTCGCCGGCCTCACGAGCGCGCTGGCGTCGGCACGGGTAGGTGCCGACACCCGTCTCGTCTCGTATAAACAGAGCACGCTCAGGAACGCGTCGGGGCTGGTCGACGTACTCGGCTACACCCCCGCGGGCGAGGGACCGCTGACGGATCCGTACGCGGCCATCCCGTCGCTGCCGACGGAACACCCCTACCGAACCGTCGGGGTCGAACGGATCCGCGAGGCGCTTTCGCTCTTCGATGAGGTAGTACCGAACTACCGCGGCGGCCACACCGACACCAACGCCCTCGTGCCGACCCACGGTGGGACGATCAAGCCGACCGCCCGATACCCCGCCGGGGCCAGCGCCGGCCTCGCGAGCGACGGCCGCGACGTCCTGTTGGTCGGGCTGGAATCGATGGTCGACTTCGACGCCCCGCACGCGGCGGCGCACCTCGAGGCGGCCGGCGTCCCCTTCGACGTACGCGGCGTCACGATCCGGTTTCCGGGCGATCTCCGCGCCGATGCGAAGGTGACGCGGTACGCGAAGTTGCTGGACACGAACGGCGACGTCGCGGTCCGCGGGCGCAATCGACCGGTGCGGGAGGCGCTCGCCGAGCGGGTCAACGCCGAACTCGACGGCGAGGCCCGCGTCGGGTTCCCGGCGATCCTCGGCGACGACGACACGGCCGGCGTCCGGGCCGCCCTGAGCGACGCCCTCGGCGCGGCGGTCTTCGAGGTGCCGATGGGGCCGCCATCGCTGCCCGGGTTGCGGCTCGAAGACGCTCTCTTCGACGCGCTCGATCGGGCCGGGGGACGCTTCGAGACCGGGAACCCGGTCGTCGATTCGGACGGCGAGGGCCGAATCGAGCGGGTATACATAGAAAAAAACGGCGCACGGATCCCCAACAGCGCCGACCAGTACGTCCTCGCGACGGGTGGACTGGTGGGCAAGGGCGTCGATTCCGACCGCGGACGCGTATACGAGCCGATCTTCGACTGTCACGTCCCACACGCCGACGACCGCTACGAGTGGTTCGAGGGCGAGGCCTTCGGCGATCACGACTTCGCCCGCTTCGGCGTCCGGACGGACGAGGACCTCCGGCCGGTCGGGGGCGACGGGAGCGTCGAGTTCGACAACCTCCGGGCCGCGGGATCGGTCCTCGGGGGGTATGACTTCGCCGCCGAGAAATCCGGAAGCGGCGTCTCTATCTCGACCGGCTATGCCGCCGGCCGCCGCGCGGCACAGGAGGCACAATGAGCGACGCCGAACGGCCTCCGACGGAGTTCGAACCGGCGGAGCCGAACACCGGCGAGGAGTTCGAACCGGTCGACGTCTTCCCCGACAGCACGGACTTCGACCTCCGCCCAGGCGCGGACTCGTGTTATAAATGTTCGACGTGCGATACGAACTGCCCGGTCGCGGAGGTCGACGACGACTTCCCCGGGCCGAAGTTCCAGGGACCCGAACAGTGGCGGCTCAAACAGAACGAGGAGGACTACGAGGTCGACGACTCCGTGATGGACTGTTCGAATTGTATGCGCTGTGACAACGCGTGTCCGTCCGGGGTGCCGCTCTCGCAGATGCACAACACCGCCCGCGGGGAGTACGTCGAAAACCAGATGTCGAAGCTCTCCGTGGAATACATCCGCAACCGGATTCTTGCGAACTACCGGACGTCCGCGTGGTTCGCCAGCAAGGTGCCCCGTCTCGCGAACGCCGTGATGAACTTCGGGCCGGCACGGTGGGTGATGGAAAAGACGATGGGCGTCACGAGCGAACGGGAGTTTCCCGCGTTCGCGACCGAGACGTTCCGCGAGTGGTGGGACAGACAGGGGGCCGCGGGCGGGTCGCGGGAGCGCGCACGCGAGAACCGGGAGCGCCGCGGCGACCCCGTCGACGCCGACAAGAAGGTGGCGTACTTCCACGGCTGTTACTCGAACTACAACACCCCGGAGGTCGGGAAGGCGATGGTCCGCGTCTACGAGCACTTCGGCTACGAGGTCGTCGTCCCCGAACAGCGGTGTTCGGGCACGCCGATGTTCGCAAACGGGATGCTCACCGACGCCCGGCGTCACGCCGAGGTCAACGTCTCCTCGATGGCGGACCTCGTCGAGCAGGGCTACGACGCGATCGCGTCGTGTACGTCCTGTTCGATGGCGCTACGCCAGGAGTACCCGGAGCTGTTCGACATCGACGGTGTCGAGGAGGTGGCTGCACACACCTTCGAGTCGGTGGAGTACCTCCGGATCCACGAGGACCTCCGCGGGGCCATAGACGAGACCGAGATCGACGGCGACCTCGCCGAGGAGTTCGCCTACCACGCCCCGTGTCACGCCCGAAATCAAGGGCTCAACCGGCAGGCGGTGGAGCTGTTCGGCGACCTCGACGGCGTCGACGTCGAGGACGTCGGCGACTCCTGTTCGGGCATCTCCGGGACCTACGGCTGGAAGGCCGAAAAGTACGACAAGTCGATGGAGATCGGCGAGGAGATGTTCGAACACATGGAGGACACGGACGGGGAAACCGGGATGACGGAGTGTCCCACCTGTGCGATGCAGATGGAACACGGCACGGGGTACGAGATCCGGCACCCACTGGAACTCCTCGAGGCGGCGGTCGTCGAGTGAGCCGGCCGGCGGGACGACGGTGTGGGCGGGCAGGGGATGCCCCGATGACTTATCAACCGAGACGATCATTTTAACGCATGAAAAACATCGACGGTCTCATCGAGAGCGCGAGCGAGCTATCGGAGCGTGGCTTCTCCATGGGGGAGATCGCCGACGAACTGAACGTCTCCCGCGAGACGGCGACGTGGCTCGTCGAGCGCGGGGGGGAGTCGGCCGCGACGACCACGGCACAGACCGGTGGCCCCCACGACATCCACGTCGATTGGAGCGCGCTGGGCCGGGACTCATCGCGCCTCGCCTACGCCGGTATGGCGATGGCGGACCTGCTCTCGAAGCAGGGGGAATCGGTCGATCTGACGGTCGGCATCGAGAAGGCGGGCGCGCCGCTCGCGACGGTCGTCGCCCGGGAGTTGGACACCGATATCGCCGCCTATGCGCCGCGGAAACACCAATGGGAGGAGGGCGACATCGAGAACCTACAGGGGACGTTCTCACAGAACTTCGCCGACCTCCGGGATCGGGAGTGTTACGTCGTCGACGATACGATTACGAGCGGAACGACGATGCGCGAGACGATCGATGGGATCACAGAACGCGGCGGCAAGCCGGTCGCCTGCGTGGTACTCGTCGACAAACACGGGGTCGAGGAGATCGACGGGGTTCCGGTGTACTCGCTCATCCAGGCGATCCGCGTCGGGGACGCGGAGAACTAGTACTGCTGGCTGCCTCCATGTCGAGCGGGTCGCGGCCTCGGGGGACGACAGGCGGTCGCGACGGACAGCCGGCAGTATAAACACGCCGGGCCGCGATCACTCCTCGCGGGAGATCTCTATCATCTGTCCGTTCAGCACCTCGGGATCGAGACGGTACAGGTCGATGTCGAGTTCGCCCTTCGCTTTCGGCCAGATCTCGAAGAGCGGCCGCTTCGCCGACCCGTACTGTTGGATGTCCTCGACCGTCAGTTCCGCGGGGTCCACCCGATCGAGGGTTCCCACGGCGATGACACTCCGATAGGTATCGTCTTCGTCGTCGTACACGACGAGTCTGGCGTCCGGATCCGCGGAAAAAAACCGGTTCTTTTCGCTGTCGGGCGTCGAGACGGACCGCACGTAGAACTGCCGATCGGACGCGTCGTACCCATAAGAGATCGGTATCGCGTACGGTTCATCGGCCCGCGCGAGCGAGAGTACGCCCGTCTCGTGGGCACCCAGGAAGGTGTCGGTTTCCTCGGCCGACATCTCGGCCCGGCGATCGATTGCCATATCCCGAAAAACGGTCCACGGTACTTATACTATCGGCTGTCAGGCCGTGACACATGCCGGTGGTCCCCGACGGACACCCGACCGGACTCGACGCTCGCTGGGACACGGCGACAGTGCGCGTATCAACGCCACGTCCGGAGTTCGACGACCGCATCGCTGTCGGCGGTGATCCACTGGGTGAGCCGTTCGCCTTCGTCCGCGTCGCGGGGCAAGAACGTGTACTCGCCGCCGGGACCGGCCGGATCGCTCGGGACCACCTCGAGCGTGTAGGGATGGCCCGCCGGTCGGCTCCGTTTCGAGCCGAAGCCGCTGGGGGAGTCGGTCATATGTGCCGCTTCGAGCCCCGAGATATAAACCTTCGAGGACGTTCTCGCCCGGTGAGACAGGGGGCGGACGCCCGATTCCGGTCGGGCGACCGGTGACTCCCGCCAACTGGGAATCGAGAGAGCTGACTTGAAGGTGGGAGGCCAAAGCGCGCGTATGGCTGAATCGACCCGACGACGGCTCGATAGCGACGACCGCGCACCACACGGCAGCGAGTTCGAAGTGTTCGTCCGCAGCGACGGGGACGACCCCATGCGACACGTCGGCAGCGTCCGCGCTGACGACGCCGACGGAGCCTACGAACTCGCGAGTCGGCTCTTCGCGTGGCACGCCAACGACGTCTGGATCTGTCCGAGCGGCGACGTGGCCCGGTATACGACCCACGAGTTGGCGGACGAGGCATCGACCGTCGATCGGCCGGTCGACGGCGAGGAGCCGCGCAACCGGGAGTGGTCCTGACGTGATCTCCGTCAGCACGCTGTTGTGCGATCACGGCGCCGACGGCAACCGTCTCCGGTACGACATCGATACCGGGACCGAAACTCCGGTCACGGACCGCGCCCAGCGCCGGCCCGTCGTGGTCTGGAACACGACGAACCGGTGTAATCTCAAGTGCGTCCACTGTTATGCGGGTGCGGAGTCGGAACCGAAAGACGGCGAGTTGACGACCGCGGAGGGCAAGCGGCTGCTCGACGACCTGGCCGACTACGGCGTGCCTGTCGTGTTGTTCTCGGGCGGGGAGCCGATGGTCCGCGAGGACCTCGAAGAACTCGTCGCCTACGCGGCCGACGCCGGGATCCGCCCCGTCCTCTCGACGAACGGGACGCTTTTGACGGCCGATCGGGCTCGCGGGCTCAAGCGGGCCGGACTGGCTTACGCCGGCGTCTCCGTGGACGGCCTCGCCGAACTGAACGACGAGTTCCGGGGCGTCGACGGTGCCTTCCAGGCCGCCGTCGAGGGGATCGAGACCTGTCTCGACGTGGGGTTGAAAACGGGGCTTCGCTATACCGTCACCGGCCAGAACGTCGACGACCTCGACGGCGTCGTCGACCTGTTGACCGACGTCGGCCTCGATCGGTTCTGCTTTTATCATCTCTCCTATAGCGGCCGCGGGGAGGACCTCAGTTCGGTTGACCTCGACGCCGCCGAACGCCGCGACGTCGTCAAGCGGATCTGCGATCGGACGCTTCGTTCACACCGACGCGGGGACGAGATCGAGACGCTGTTGGTCGGCAACTACGCCGATGCGGCCTACATCGTCGAGTACGCCCGCCGGGAGTTCGGCGAGGACACCGCCCGGCGCATTTACGAACGGCTCGAACAGAACGGCGGCGACCCGGCCGGGGAGCGCGTCGCCGCGGTCGATTGCCTCGGCAACGTCCACCCGACGCAGTTTTGGCGAACCTACAGCCTCGGTAACGTCCGTGACCGGTCGTTCGCCGACGTCTGGGAGGACGACTCGAACCCGCTTCTCCAGGCGGTCAGGAACCGCCCGGAGAACCTGACCGGACGGTGTGCCGACTGCCGATATAAGGAGATCTGCCGCGGCGGGTCGCGGCTGCGGGCGCTGGCGGACGGAAACGGCCTCTTCGGTCCGGATCCGCAGTGTTATCTCGAAGAGGACGAACGGCGCGGTGCACTGCCGCCCGCAAGCGCCGACTGATCGCTCGCGCCGTTCGATACCGGCCGCAGCGACCTTTCACGTCCCCCTCGGCCACGCCTCACCCGGCCGAACACGTTCGGCGGGAACGATTTTTTGTAGTAGTTTATATATGTGTGTGTGAGCACCAATCAGGCACCCGACGAACGGACGGAATCCACCGCTCGGACCACCGTGGAGGTCCGTTGTACCGGCCACGTCAGAACCGAGATCGGCGAGCACAGCTTCGAGTACACCTTCGAGGGCTCGACACTCCGAGAGTTCCTCGACGCCTTCTTCGAGGAGTACGACGTCGCCGACATGCTCATCGCGGAGACCGAAGCCGAGGCGACGACGAACGGCTGGGCCCCGACCGACGGCGATCCGCCGGGGGAGTGGAAAAAGAACCCCGAGGGCGAACAGACCCGCGCGTTCGCCCGCGTCGCGATCAACGGCCGGTTCAACGAGCACATCGACGGGCTCGACACCGAACTCGAGGCGGGCGACCGCGTCGCGTTGATGTACCCGTTCATGTTCTGTCTCTGATCGGTCCCTCGGATTCCACGTCGGTCGGCCCGCCGGGCGTTCCGTTCCGCTTACTCAAGGTTTATAAGCATAGCCACCCGGTCCCAGCCGCCGGGAACGATAGCGAATAAAAAGTGGCGGTATCACCAACTCTTCGTATGGGACTCGAAGCGGCCGTCAGCATCGACGATCCGGACGGGTGTCCGGTCGCCGACGCCGCAGCCGAGACGGGCGAGCAGGTCGACTCGGTGCGGTGGACCGACGCCGGTGACCGAACCGTCGAGGAGTTCGAACTCGACGCCGACACGTCGACGCCCGACGGGACGAAAGAGGTGTTCGGTGACGACCGATACAGCGTCTATCGCTTCGAGCGGGACCGCTCGGACACGTGTTTTTGCGAACAGATCGAGGCGTTCGGCTGTCCGGTCGTCGACGTGCAATCGAACGGGGGCGATTTGCGCGTCGTCTTTCGGCCCGAGGACGTCGAAACGCTCCGGGGGGTCGTCATGACGCTGCGCGAGACGTTCGGCGACGTCAGCCTCGACCACCTCGTCCAGTCGGGGGATCCAGAGCAGTCCGATACCGTCGTCGTCGACCGCGGTCGGCTCACCGACAGACAGCGGGAGGTGCTCGAAACTGCCTACGGAATGGGCTACTTCGAGCATCCGAAGGGTGCCAACGCCGGCGAGGTCGCCGACGCCCTCGATATCAACTCCGCGACGTTTCGCGGGCATCTCTCGGCCGCCCAATCGAAGCTTCTCGAATCCGTGGTCGAGGGGTAGCGAAGGGGGTCCGGACGGGACGGTGGCCCGCCGCCGGGGGATACGATCGGCTTCGGGGTCGAAAATGACCGACAAACCGGGTGTTTAGTGGACTGAATCCGTAGCCGCGGGCATGACAACTATCGGAATCGTCGGTGCGGGCGCGGCCGCGGCCGCGGCGACGCTCGTCGTCGAGACGGCCGTTCCCGAGGCCGACGTGACCGTCCTCGAGAAGTCGGGCGGGCTCTGTGGCCGGGCGGCGACGCGGCGACACGAGGACCTCGTCTACGACTACGGCGCGAACTACGTCAAATCCGACGACGAACGCGTCGTGGAGTTGCTCACGGAGACCCTCGGTACCGAGGGCCTCGTCGACGTCACCGAACCGATCTACACCTTCGATGGGTCCGGATCGGTCTCGCCGGGTCGCGACGCGGACGAACACAAATGGAGCTACGAGTCGGGGCTCACCCAGATCGCAAAGCGGCTGTTCGAGCGGACCGACGCGACAGTCCACCGTCGGACGCGCGTGGAGACGATACGCCGGCGTGCGGACGGGACGAGTCCCGGTCGGACCGGCACGTGGACGCTTCTCGACGCCGGCGGGGGATCGTGGGGCCCCTTCGACGTCCTCGTTTTGAACCCCCCCGCCCCGCAGACGGCCGAGTTACTCGCCGACGCCGAGTGGGACGACGAGCACCGCGCGGCGCTTCGGGAGGCCGTCGCCGAGGTCCCCTACCGGGCGATCTGGACGGCCGTGTTGCGCTACCCCTTCGAACTCGATCGGCCCTACTACGGGCTCGTCAACACCGATTCGAACCACTCGGTCGGATGGATCTCCCGCGAGGAGTGTAAACCGGGACACGTCCCCGACGGCGAATCGCTGCTCGTCGTGCAGGCGAGCGGCGAGTGGTCGAACCGACACTACGACCGCGACCCCGCGGACAACGTCGCCGAACTCGCCGGAGCGACGGCGGATATCGTCGGCGACGAGCGCCTCGCCGAACCGAGTTGGACCGATCACCACGGCTGGCGCTACGCGCTGCCCGAGGAGGGCGTCCGTCACGGCCCGCTCGACTCCGCCGAATCGGCGGGGCTGTACTGTCTCGGCGACTGGGTCGCGGGCGAGGGGCGGATCCACGCGGCGCTTTCGAGCGGCCTCGACGTCGGCGAACGGCTCGCGTACTCGATTTGAGCCGCCGTACGGTCGTTACGGACCGGAAACGTCGGGGTCGACGGCGGCCGACCGCTTCCGGGCGACGTGCGGCTGTCCGCGACCCGGCGATACCCGCGCCGAGTTCGACCCCTCCGGGAGCCGATTCCGGGGCGGAGGCCGGTCACCGCTCCGCCGTGGGACGCGAACACCGCAGACAGAGCGCCCGCCCCGCGACCCAGTTGACGTCCGTCGAGGAACACGCGGGACACCGATGGTGGTCGGTCGAGTACTCCGTGGTGCCGCGAGGGGCGGCGAGAAATCCCTCCTCGACGGCCCGATCCAACAGCCCCGGAAAGCGCTGTCGTTTGTAGGCCGCCCGGGCGGCGAGAAACGCCCCGGGATCGGCGGGATCCGGGCCGTGGAGGTCCTCCCAGGCGACGGCGATCTCGCCGTTCGAGAGGCCGCGGGCGACCTGTTTGATCGGGGCCGCCGCCGCCTCGAAAAGCGGCGTCGTTCCCCAGTACTGCGGGCCACGGCCGTCGGGCGCATCCCCGCCGCGTTCGCGGATGGCCCGGTAGGCGTCGGCGGCCTCCCGGTAGGCGGCCTCGTGATCGTCCGTTCCGCCGACGGCGCGGAAATCAGCGACGAACTCCCCGAGACACGCCCGCTGAGCCGGCCGTTCGACCCCCTCGGCGAGGTCGCGGGCGACGGCGACGCCCTCGACGCTTCGGCGCGTGGCCCGCTCCGCCGTCCCCCCGATCCGATAGCAGATCCCGGCGAGCGCGAGAAATCCCAATCCGACGCCGGTCCAGCCCTTCTCGTCGGGGGCAAACGGCTCCGCTTCCGGGCGCGGGTCGGCGAGCACGCGCCAGGCGGCGCGGGTGTAGTGGTCGCCGGCGGTCCCGTAGTCCCGCTCGGCGACGGCTGCGATCGCGGCCTCTCGGTGGCCGCCGTCCTGTGTACTCATACGGTAGCGAGGGGATCACGGAACACAACGCTTGTCCAAGCCGACGAACGTGCCGGCTTCGATACGGCGCTCGAAGCGTGCCTCCGTCGATGGGGCGAAACGACACCGGGCTGGGAAAGACGGATACCCGTCGCGCCACATAGTGGGTCTATGAGCCGCGATCGGACCCGGACGCGGGACCGTCCTGCGAACACCACGGACGACGCTGATACCGAATTCGACCCCGGTTCCGACGCCGAATTCGACCCCGGTTCCGACGCCGAATTCGACCCCGGTTCCGACGCCGAATTCGACCCCGGTTCCGACGCCGAATTCGACCCCGGTTCCGACGCCGAATTCGACCCTGGCGCCGACGGAACGCGGGATCGAGAGGTCGGCTCCGAGGGAACGGGAAACGGCCTCCGGGGCCGCGCCGCCGGACGCGCTCTCGGTATCTTTTCGCCCCGGACGTTCCTCGCTGCGCTGTTCGTGACTGTCGGCGGGCTGTTCGCCGCGAGCACGTTCGTTCCGCTTCCGGGGGCCGGGCTGCTCGGCGTCTTCGCTGCGACGTTTCTGCTCGGACTCGCCGTCTCGGATCGACGCTACGCGGAGACGGCGCTCGCGGGCGCAATCGCGACCGCCGGGGGGACGTTTCTCGACGTTGCCGTCGTCGCCGTCCTCGGCGGAGCCGGCGTCCCGCTCGTGGCCGCCGCCGGCGTGCTCGGGGCCGCCGTCGCCGCGGTCGGAACGTACTTCGGCCGCGACCTTCGGGACGGGCTGACGCGGGACATCTAGGCGTTGTCGGTGACGAGCCGCCAGCGGTCGCCGTCCCGTTCGACGACGCCGTGTGCGGCCAGACCGTCCAGCGCGTCGGCGACCACGTCCGGGGGCGCATCGACCCGCCGGGCGAGGGCGTCTGCGGTCTCGGAGCCGCCGGCGAGACCGCGGATCAGATCCCCATAGAAGCGGCCGTCGACGCCCTCGAAGTGCGCGCTGATCCGATCGAGCGTCTGGGTGAGCCGGCCCTGTACCCACCGCTGGGCCATCGAGAGCTCGTTTTCGAGCCGTTCGAGCTGTTCGATATCCGAGACGAGATCGCCGAGGTCGTGATCTGCGCCGTTTCCCCCTTCGTCCGCTTCGTCGGCTCGGGGGGCGTCGGGACTTGAGTCCGCCCCGCCCGCCGACGCGGTGTCGTTCCCCCCGGCGTCCCGGCCGACGTGCAACGAGACGTGTCGCCAGGAGGTGATATCGAGGTTCGGCGACGCCGAGTACGCGCTTTTGGTACCGAACTCGTAGGGGGAGACGTTCACTTCGAGCCGGAGGTTCCGTGCGATGGAGAAGTACTTCCGTCGACCGTCGTCGACGTGGGATTCGACCAGCCCCGCGTCGTCCAGTTTTCGGAGGTGGTCGATGACCGCCTTCGGACTCACGCCGAGGTACTCGCTGATCTCCGTGACGTAACAGGGCTTCCGGGAGAGCAGCCGCAGGATCCGTCTGCGGTTTTCGTTCCCGAGGAGATCCAACAGTGCAGCGGAGTCCATCGGAGACGGATACGGTCCGAGGACGAAAAAGCGTGACGTGAGCTCTCCGGGGAGCCCGGACCCGCATCCGTGGCTGCCTCCACGCCACGAGGGGCGCGATCCGACATTGAAACGGTTATATGCCGCGGCGAGCCACGAACATACAAGGGGCTCTTCTATGTCTGAATCCGACACCACCGACGCCGCCGGAAGCGCGGAGCTGCGGACGCCGATCGTTGCCGTCCTCGGCCACGTCGATCACGGAAAGACGAGCCTGCTGGACGAGGTCCGCGGCTCGGCCGTCACGGCGGGCGAGGCCGGCGCGATCACCCAGCACATCGGGGCGACGGCCGTTCCGCTCGGGACGATCTCCGATATCGCCGGCGACCTCGTCGATCCGACGGACTTCGATCTGCCCGGTCTGTTGTTCATCGACACGCCGGGACACCATTCGTTCTCGACGCTCCGCTCGCGGGGCGGGGCGTTGGCCGACATCGCCATCCTCGTCGTCGACGTCAACGACGGCTTCCAGCCACAGACGCACGAGGCGCTCGATATCCTGAAACGAACCCAGACACCCTTCATCGTCGCCGCGAACAAGATCGATACGATCCCCGGCTGGAACCCAAACCCCGATACGCCGGTCCAGGCGACACTCGAAGCCCAAAGCGACCGCGCCGAGACTCGGCTCAACGAGAAGCTCTATGAGATCATCGGCCAACTCTCCGACGAGGGCTTTTCTGCGGACATGTACTGGCGGGTCCAGAACTTCCGAGAGAACATCGGTGTCGTCCCCGTCTCCGCGGAGACCGGCGAGGGGATCCCCGACCTGTTGACTGTCCTCATGGGGCTCTCACAGCGGTATCTGAAATCGGAGATGTCGATCGACGCCTCCGGCCCCGGTATCGGGACCGTCCTCGAAGTCAAGGACGAACGCGGCTTCGGTACTACCCTCGATATCGTCCTCTACGACGGGGTGATCCGTTCGGACGACACCGTCGTCGTCGGCGGCAAGAACGAGCCGATTATCACCGACGTTCGCGCGTTGCTCCAGCCGCGGCCGCTCGCGGAGATCCGGACCGAAAGCCAGTTCGAGCAGGTCGACGCGGTGCGGGCGGCCGCCGGGGTCAAGATCGCTGCCCCCGACCTCGACGACGCGATGGCGGGTGCGCCGGTCCGCGTCGTCCGCGACCGCAACGTCGAGGAGGTCGTCGCGGAGGTGCGGGCCGAACTCGCCGACATCGAGGTCGTCACCGAAGAACAGGGCGTTGTCGTCAAAGCCGATACGCTCGGCTCTCTGGAGGCCATCGCGGCCGCCCTCCAGGAGGCGGAAGTACCGATCGTCCGCGCGGAGGTCGGCGACGTCGCCCCGCGGGACGTGGCCATCGCCTCGACCGCCGAAGAGCCGAAACACGCCGCGATCCTCGCGTTCAACGTCGACGTCCTGGACGACGCCGAGGACGAGATCGAACAGGCCGGCGACGTCGACCTCTTCGCCGACGACGTTATTTATCAACTCGTCGAGGAGTACGAAGAGCACGTCGCAGCGATCGAGGACGCCCAACAGGAGCAGATCCTCGACAAGATACAGCGACCCTGTCGCTTTCGGATCCTCGAAGATCACGTCTTCAGGCAGTCCAACCCCGCTGTCGTCGGCGTCGAAGTACTGTCGGGGACGCTCAAGCGCAACTCCCGGGTCGTCAAGTGGGCGGGCAACGAGCCCGAACGGGTCGGCGAGTTAAAATCGCTACAGGACGCCGGGGAGGACGTCGACTCGGCGCGGATGGGCGAGTCGATCGCCGCCTCTATCGACGGCCCGACCGTCGGCCGCCAGATCGAGGAGGGCGACGAACTGTGGACCGAGATCCCCGAGAAACACGCCAAGATCCTCGAACAGGAGCTGGCCGACGAGATTCCGTCGGACGAACTCGAAGCGCTTCGGATGTACCTCGACAAGCGGCGCAAGCGGGATCCGTTCTGGGGCAAATAAACCAGCCGTTACTTATTCCGTAAGTAAGACCTATGCTCATTCAGTTCTTGCCTTTAAATATAAAAGAGGGCTATACGAACTACACCCTCCGTATAAAAAAGACGAAAGGGACGATTGAAAAAAGCCGTTGAAGAATCAGACTAATTTACGTCTCTATCTCAGTTGGTTAGATACTCTGTCAAACAGGAAATGAGACGGATGGAAGACCGACAGAGTGGAGAAATAAGCAAAGAAAAGCGTGAAGTTATAAATAAAATAAAAGCACAGCATGGACGCACAAGAGACGCTCTCGATGATGTAAAAAATAGTTCAGCACTTATACTGGTGGACGAAATCAAATGAAACCGACTCACGAGTGATCCGCCGTTCGCTCCGTCGAACGGCGTGATCCTCGTGCGTCGTGTGTACATTCTTTTGTTCGTCAGTATTAGACGATACGGTTATAACCACTTCTGAGACAGAAGCAATAACACATACTCAAATACAGACTTTTCTTAAGGATTTTAGCCAAAATAATGAGTGAAAAAGAAAAAACCAAGAAGATAATGATTAGAGAAAAAGAAATGAGTGAACTGCTGGATCCCAATCAGCCCATTAAATTTAAGCTTTAAACGATCGATTTAATTTAGCAGTTTGAAGCCGGTGGTATGGATGATGATGTTAACGACTACTGGAATGATTGGAAGTTAGACCCTGAAGAGTTCAATAGGATTATAGACAAAAATTCGAATGCTTTGAGTGCTATATATGGGTATGTAGCAGAGGAGAGATTACGAGAATCTTTCTTAGAAGATGATGAACGAGTAACTGACCTACGCAGTCCAGCTGATCAAGATTCAGCAGACAAAGGCGACTGGGCGTTCAAATGGAAGGGTGAGCCGATGAAGATTGAAGTAAAGAGTCTACAGACGCATACAATCGAAGAGGTGAATAAAGACCAACAGGCTCTGACTGATGACGGGAGTGAGCCGATTCAATATAAAGCAGGATTCCATCTTAAGGGAACATCAGATCAACGCACGATTATACACGAAGGAAACGAGTACAATACAACTTTGATGAATGTCGATGATACTGATGTTGATATAATGGCGGTCAATCTGTATAAAATTAAAGATGAATGGGACTTCGCATTTCTGAAAGTAGAAGATCTACCTCGATCCAAAGGGAGCAGTTACCCAGATAGTTTGAGGCAGAAGCTTGCTCGCTCTCAGATTAAACTTACAATCCCGCTTCAAGAACCATTTACAAAAAGCTTGTATGAGCTAATGGATGAGATCGTAGCAGAACGATAATGGTATTTATACTGGTGGACGAAATCAAATGAAACCGACTCACGAGCGATCCGCCGTTCGCTCCGTCGAGCGGCGTGATCCTCGTGCGTCGTGTGTACATTCTTTTGTCCGTCAGTATTAATCGTTGTACAGGACATTTACTGGGTCGTTTGTATCCATCTCATAAATCATAAAGAACGAATGGTTCTTACGAGCGTGAACTTGGGTATTCATACCAGAGACTGCGGGTTTATTGCTTCTAACAGTCACGAATAAATCCTTAGTATAAAAATCAAGCTCACCTTCATAGAAGTTAGTAATCTGTATGTGAGTAAGTTCTTGTGTATTAGCACTTACCTCATCTTGAGTCTTGATAATAAATGTTCCATCTTCTTTTAGAACTCTATGAGCTTCTATACCAGCTTTATAATACACGTCGAGAACAGCTTGGTGATATTTTGAACCATTTGTGTCGAGTACCTCTCCGTTTGAATAGCTCTCCCTGAACTGTTGATGTGATCCATCTCCTCCCGCAAGCATCTCCTTATTTTTCCTAAAGAAACCTTCAGCATATGGTGGATCAAGAACAACTACATCAAGACTGTTATCTTCGTATGGTAGATTTCGGCAGTCTACAGAGTGTCCCGATGGAGATTTTTTTGGATCCAGATCAGATGCATAAACTTCGTAGTCTCCAAGGTCTACATTCTTC
The DNA here is from genome assembly GCF_013839515.1 of Natronomonas salinimetallica. Taxonomy (GTDB): domain Archaea; phylum Halobacteriota; class Halobacteria; order Halobacteriales; family Haloarculaceae; genus Natronomonas. Next base: position 36,963 of record NZ_JACDNQ010000001.1, read on the forward strand.
CAAAATACCCCTTTTCCATATGTTACATCAGCTATGGTAGACCCGTTATCTACATGTAATTCAAGCACCTTCGGAAATACTTCGGAATTTCGGGCAACATACGCAGACAGAATCAATTCGTTTTCTTCTTGTCCCGTCAACTTGGTTTGGACTGTATCATGTTTAACCTTCAGGTCATCCATCGATACATCTGTAAAGTCCGTAATAAGCTCCCTCTCGGCAGTCTCACTCATCGTAATTGATCATGTAGCCACAATCGTATAAAGATATCCGTTCAATTCTGGATTGAATGGTGCGGTATGAATTGAATTTATACAGTGGCATCGTAAATCAGCTTGTATGCCGAAAGACCGGGACGATGAGGGTAAATACAGTCAATCTTATTCTGACTCTGATTTTGTTAATGCTGTAAAAAATCTGGATGTAGCAAGTACACAACTGGTGAGCGAAAAAGTCGGATGTTCGTATGATTTAGCATACCGCCGTCTTGGAGATCTATATGAAGAAGGTATATTGAAACGAGTAGAAGTGGGAGGGTCATTTGTTTATTATACTGACTGAATCGATCTAGGCTATAGTAGACATCGCAACTATGTACACATCGATCGTACTGCCGCCGTGCGATCGAGTGTGTACTGTCTTCCGATCTCTACTATAGGTGGCGTCGGGATAGCTCGCTAAACCGAAGGAGCTGAAGCGCGATAATTCGGTTGTCCATGACCCAAATCTTCCGCTTCATTAGCGAAGTTGTTCCGATTGCTCAAGTTGTTACCGGTGATGGAGATGAATCCGCCGCCCCGGAAGGTGGCGGCGGATTCGATGACTTTCCCTGCATTGTCTACGACCTCGATACGTCCTACCGAATGACCATCGACCTGATGTATGTCGTCTACAACATCAAGCGTGCCATGAAACAGTGAATTCCACTGCTCTACGGTGATTCAACACACCCCTTCTGGGGCAAGTAGCGCCCGAAGCAACCCGATCGGCGGCCGGGCGAACGATACTCAAAGCGCGTCCCGGAGCGCGGCGTTCATCGCCTCGAGTGGCGCGTTCCGGCCCGTCCAGATCTCGAACGCCTCGATGCCCTGAAACAACAGCATCCACGCGCCGTCGATCGTCTTCGCACCGACCTCACCGGCCTCCGTGAGCAGGCGGGTGTCGAGCGGCGCGTAGACGGCGTCGAGGACGGCCAGACCGTCGTGCAGTGCGGCCTTCGGGACCGGCGTCTCGTCGGACTCCATCCCGACACTCGTGGCGTTGACCAGGATATCAGCGTCGGCCAGGACGGACCGGAGGTCATCGAGGCCGCCCGAACTCGCGTTCGGGACCACGGCCGCGAGCGACTCCGCCCGCTCGACGGTTCGGTTGGCGACGTGGACGTCCATCCCCTCGTCGGCGAGCGCGAACGCGGCCGCCCGCCCGGCCCCGCCAGCGCCGACGACGACCGCCTGCCCGGAGCGTTCTACGCCGTGATGTTCGAACGCTCGGACGACGCCTGCCGCGTCAGTGTTGTAGCCCGTCGGACCCCCCTCGAAGGAGACGGTGTTGACCGCGCCGATGCGTTCGGCAAGCGGATCGGTCTCGACGACCCGTGCGACGTCCTCTTTGAACGGGATCGTCACGTTTAGGCCGGCGATCCCGAGCGCACTCGCCCCATCAACGACGCGGCCGATCGACCCCGGCTTCGGTTCGAAGGTCACGTATCGGGCGTCCATCCCGCACGCCCCGTATGCCGCCTCGTGCATCGGTGGCGACACCGAGTGCTCGACTGGGTTCCCGATGAGGCCGAATACTTGCATACGCGAGCGACCCGGCGGGCGAACAAAAGCGTTGTGCGATCGTCGCTCCGGCGATACGGCGCTTTGCGGCCATACTGGCGGCTCCCCTTCGAGGAGGACCGGAAACTGCATAAACCGTATATAGGGATATAAAACCGCTCGCGCGGCGCACGGATCGATCACACGGCATTTGTCCGTCGCCTCCCGAGCGGTGGTATGCTCGCAGTCGTCGTTTCGCGCGCTGACGAGGCCTCCGAACACATCGGTGAACACCTCCTGGAGGTCGGTGAGTGGGACGAACACGAGGATCCGACCAGATCGGACGGAAACGGCGGCGGTCGCTACTACCGCACGGAGGGGGCCGAACTCCGGACCTTCGAGGACCTCCATTTGCATCTCGACGGCGTGGCAGCCGCGTTCGGGGAGCCGGACCTGCTGCTTTTCGCCTCCAGACACGCCGGCGAGACGGGGCCGCTGCTCACAGCACACGCCACCGGGAACTTCGGTCCGGCCGAATACGGCGGCAGAGCGGGGTCGCTCGCCCGCGCCGCGCCGAACGCGCTCGCCGTGGTCCGCGAGCGCCTCGGGGCACACGCTCCGGCGGGGTACGACGTGGGCATCGAGTGCACCCACCACGGGCCGAGCACCGTCGGCTGCCCGTCGCTCTTCGTCGAGGTCGGCAGCGACGAGGCTCAATGGCGCGATCCCGACGCCGCCCGGGCCGTCGCGCGATCGATCCTCGATCTCAGGGGCGTGTCGGCCCACCGCGAACGAACGGTCGTCGGCTTCGGATGCGGCCACTACGCGCCGCGGTTCGACCGGATCCTGACCGATACCGACTGGGGCGTCGGCCACATCGCCGCCGACTGGGCGATCGACGCGATGGGCGACCCGGAGGACGCGCGGGCAGTCATCGCGAAGGCCTTCCAGATGAGTGGGACCGAGTTCGCCGTCTTCGACGGCGCGTCTCCCGGGATCGAGTCCGTCCTCGAGCGGTTGGGCTTCGAGGTCCTCTCCGAGACCTTCCTCCGAGAGACGACCGGCGTCCCGCTCGCTCTCGTCGAACGCCTCGAGGACGCGCTCGTCCCGGTCGAGTCGGGACTCCGGTTCGGGACCGCGGCCGAAAGCGCCGACGGGTTCCTCACGAGGGCGCTTCCGGAGGCGTTGCTCGAGGAGGCGAACGGGATCGATCGGGAGGCGGTGATCGAGGCACTCGACCGCTCGACGATCGCGTACGAAACGACCGAAGGGGCCACCCTCGCCTCGGGGTCGGTCGCGCTTCCCGAGGGAAACGACGACGAACGGTACCGTGCCGTGATCGGGGCGATCGCCGCTATCCTGCGCTCGAAATACGACACCGTCGAGGTCCGGGAGTCGTCGGTGTTCGCGGCGCGTTCGGCGTTCGATCCCGATCTCGCCGCGTCGCTCGGCGTCGAACCGGGCCCGGCGTTCGGACGCCTGTCGGCGGGCGAGTCGGTCGAGGTCGAGGGCGACCGCATCGATCCGGCCGACGTTCGGAGCGCGCGCGAGCGGCAGTTTTCGTTCTGAGCCGTATTTCATATCGCGGTATATCATTTATGGCGGGCGACCCCGTGGTGGTCCGCCGAAATCCGGCCGTCGGATCTGACGCGCGTCGGACGTCAGGGAAAGATACTTCATGCGCGTACGCTACATCGGCGAACAATGGATTCGATTATCGAAGACGCCATCGACGAGGCCGAGGAGGACGGGGACCGGCCGACCGAGGCGTCCGGCTCGGACACCACCCCAGACGCGACAGGGTCCGGGGCGATGACCGACGAGGAACTCGCAAGCGTCGTCAAGGACCTCGAGACGAAGATCACGGTCGTCGGCTGTGGCGGTGCCGGCGGCAACACCGTCACCCGGATGTCGGAGGCCGGCATCCACGGCGCGAAACTGGTCGCCGCGAACACCGACGCCCAACACCTCGCGACCGAGGTCGACGCCGACGAGAAGATCCTCATCGGCCGTCAACGGACCGGCGGCCGCGGCGCGGGATCGGTTCCGAAGATCGGCGAGGAGGCCGCCCAGGAGAACTTAGAGGACATCAACAACACCATCGACGACTCCGATATGGTATTTATCACCGCCGGCCTCGGCGGCGGGACGGGCACCGGCTCCGCGCCGGTCGTCGCCCAGGCCGCCCAGGATCAGGGTGCGCTCACCATCGCCATCGTGACGATCCCGTTCACCGCGGAGGGTGAACGACGGCGGGCCAACGCCGATGCCGGGCTGGAGCGTCTCCGCGCCGTCGCCGATACGGTCATCGTCATTCCCAACGACCGCCTGCTCGATTACGCTCCCAACATGCCGCTGCAGGACGCCTTCAAGATCTGCGACCGCGTGCTCATGCGGTCCGTAAAGGGGATGACCGAACTCATCACGAAACCCGGGCTGGTCAACGTCGACTTCGCCGACGTGAAGACGATCATGGAGAACGGCGGCGTCGCGATGATCGGGCTCGGTGAGTCGGACTCGGAAAACAAAGCCCAGGATTCGATCCGATCGGCGCTTCGGTCGCCGCTTCTCGACGTCGAATTCGACGGCGCACAGAGCGCGCTCGTCAACGTCGTCGGCGGTCCGGACATGTCGATCGACGAGGCCGAGGGCGTCGTCGAGGAGATCTACGACCGCATCGATCCCGACGCCCGGATCATCTGGGGTGCCTCCGTCGACTCGGAGTTCGACGGCAAGATGGAGACGATGATCGTCGTTACGGGCGTCGAAAGCCCGCAGATATACGGCAAGAGCGAGGCCGAAAAGGAACGCGCGGCGACCGCCGGGGGCGACGATATCGACTTCGTCGAATAGCCTCCCGCATCGGGCGATATCGGCCACCGGACAACGCCCACGACTGTTCCTCTCGCCGCCCGTTCGTGCCGTCCCGGCGTGCGTCCGCGCTGCCGCCCGGATCAACAACTAAAAAACCCCGGAGACGGAATGGTGCGATATGAACACCCCCACCGACCTCACGTCGTACGTCCGCGTTCTGAAGCTCGCGAGCACGCCGACGTGGGACGAGTTCTCGAAGGTCTCGGCCGTCTCGGGGCTGGGCATCCTGCTCGTCGGCCTCATCGGGTTCGCCATCTTCGCGATCATGACGTTCATCCCAGGTGGTCCGTAATGTCGATCTACGCGGTCAAGACCACGGCCAGCCAGGAGCGAACCGTCGCCGACATGCTCATCACGCGCGAGGAACCCGAGATCCACGCCGCGCTCGCCCCGGATTCGCTCACGAGTTACGTGATGGTCGAGGCCGACGGTACGGCGGCGATCAATCGGGCCCTCGAGGACATCCCGCACGCCCGAAGCCTGGTTTCCGAACGGCCCTCGCCGTTCAGCGAGATCGAACACTTCCTCAGCCCGAAACCCGACGTCGAGGGGATCGCCGAGGGCGACATCGTCGAGTTGATCGCCGGGCCGTTCAAAGGCGAGAAGGCCCAGGTCCAGCGGATCGACGAGGGTAAAGACCAGGTCACAGTCGAACTATACGAAGCAACGGTCCCGATCCCGGTCACGGTCCGGGGCGATCAGATCCGCGTGCTCGACTCCGAAGAGCGCTGATCGCGCGGCCGAGCGACCCCGAAGAGCGCTGATCGCGCGGCCGAGCGACCCCGAAGAGCGCTCATTGCGCGGCCGAGCGACCCGACGCCCTGCCGCTGTTGTTTCCGTCCGTCCCCGAAGAAATCGGAACCGATAACGCCCCGGCAGTCCGTACCTCGATCATGAGTCGGTTTCGCCTCGACGCACACGTGAAGATCCTCGATGAGCGGGTAGTCGAGCGCGCGAAGGCGCGCGGGCTCGACGGGCTCGTCTACGCGCCGCATTTCACCCGCCTCCCCGAGGTCCGTGCGCGCGCCGAGCAGTTCTCCGACGACGACCTCCTTGTCGTTCCGGGGCGGGAGGTGTTTACGGGCAACTGGCGGAACCGAAAACACGTCCTCGCGGTCGGCCTCTCGGAGCCGGTACCGGATTTCATCACGCTCGAAGGGGCGATGGCGGAGTTCGACCGCCAGGGCGCGGCGGTCCTTGCGCCACATCCGGAGTTTGCGACCGTCAGCCTCGAATCCCACGACCTCCGGGCCCACCGTGACCGAATCCACGGCATCGAGGTGTACAATCCGAAGTACGTTCGGACCCACGTCGACCGATCACGCGAACTGGCGAGGGAGTTCGAGTTGCCCGCCTTCGGCACCTCGTATGCCCACCTCCCGCGGACGGTCGGGGAAGTCTGGACCGAGTTCGACCGCCCCCTCCGAACTGTCGAGGACGTCGTCGCCGCGCTCAAAGACGGCGTCCCACGGTCGGTATATCACCGCCGCGGCGTCGAACACCGTCTCCGATGCGTTTCGGAGTTCGCCCATCTCTTCTACGAAAACAGCTGGGGAAAACTCGATCGGCTCTTCTTGTCGGGAACGGAACCGACGCACCCGGATCACATCGCCTACGACGGGCGCTTCGACGCCGTGAGCGTCTACTAGATCGGGAGTTGGGCGACGAGTTCCCCCACGTCGACGTACGCCGGGAGGACGTGGACGAGCACGGCCGCGACGGCGAGTTCGACCGCGGTGACGAAGAGGGTGACGGCGTTCGCAAACCGGCTCGACGTCGTCACGCCGGCGGGGAAGCCGTACTCCTGTGCCGAGAGCGGATAGAACAGCGCGATCCCCCGACGGCTGCCGAGGTAATCGAGGACGTAGTGGGTGAGCACTCCGACCCACACGTAGCTGAGGTTCCCGAAGACGAACGGAAACGCGGCAAAGAGTCCGAGAACCGGGAGGTTGTGCAGGGTCTTGCGATGTTTGCCGAAGGCGGTATCGACGTCGGGAAAGAGCGCGCCGAGCGTCACCGGGACCGTCACGGCGACGACGGTTCGAAGCGTCTCGGCCGTCCCCGAGGGTTCGAGGACGACCCCGAGTCCGATCCCCAAGAGCGCGGCGTTGAGCACGTGGCCTTCTTTGTTCATATCGGTCGGACGGCCGCCCAAGCAAAAGGTGTTCGCTCGGCCCGCCGTCGGTGTCTCGCCGCCGTGGTGTCGGATGCCGCTATAGTAATACTGGTGGACGAAATCAAATAAAACCGACTCACGAGTGATCCGCCGTTCGCTCCGTCGAACGGCGTGATCCTCGTGAGTCGTGTGTACATTCTTTTGTCCGTCAGTATAACAATTGAAGCGATTTACACACCGATCACACTACTGTCGTGCGATCGGGTGTGCATTGATTTTCAATGGCTACTATAGGCCGACTCGACGGCGTCCCGGAGATCCTCCAGCGCCCGGTGTGCGATCTTCCGTTTGATCTCGGTTCGGTCCCCTCCGAAGACGTACCGCCCGACCCGACACCACGACTCGCCGCTTCCCCACTCGCCGGCGTGTGCGATGGCGATGTACACGGTGCCGACCGGTTTCTCGTCGCTGCCGCCGGCCGGCCCGGCGATCCCCGTCGTCGCGACGCCCCACCGCACGCCCGCGCTGTCGCGGACCCCGCGAGCCATCGCCCTCGCGACCGGTTCGCTGACGGCCCCTTCCGAATCGAGCAGTTCGCGCGGGACGCCTAGGTCCAGTTTGGCGTCGTAGCTGTAGGTGACGACGGACCGATCGAAGTAGTCGCTCGACCCTGGGACGTCGGTGAGCAGCGAGCCGATGAGTCCGCCCGTACAGGACTCGGCCGCCGCGACGAACGCCTCACGTTCGCGGAGCGACTCGCCGACGGATTCCTCGATTGCCATGCCGGACGGAGGGACGCCGGGGACTTGAAACCGACCTCCGTCCCGCGTCGAGGCCAACAACTGATATACGAGCGCGAAAAGAGGGAAGTATGACAGACCGGACGGCGGCCCGGACGCGAGAGACGGCCGAAACGGACATCGAGGTGACGATCGACGTCGACGGCGACGGCGAGAGCACGGTCGAGACGGGCGTTGGGTTCTTTGATCACATGCTCGACGCGTTTGCGAAACACGGCCTCTTCGATCTCACCGTGCGCTGTGACGGCGACCTCGAGATCGACGACCACCACACCGTCGAGGACGTCGCGATCACGCTCGGGAACGCCCTCGCGGAGGCGCTGGGCGACAAACGCGGCATCACCAGATACGCCGACCGGCGGGTTCCGCTCGACGAAGCCGTCGCCGGCGTCGTCATCGACGTCTCGGGACGCCCTCGGTTTTATTTCGACGGCGAGTTCTCACAGCCGACCGTCGGGGCCTTCACGAGCGACATGGCCAGACACTTCGCCGAGTCGCTGGCGTTGAACGCGGGACTGACGCTGCACGCCGAGGTCGACGGCGAAAACGCCCACCACGAGATCGAGGCGCTGTTCAAATCGCTCGCCCGGGCGCTGGACGATGCGACCCGGATCGACGAGCGCCGCAGCGATCCCCCGAGCACGAAAGGCACGCTTTGACGCCCCGTACCGCCGGAGATCAGGCCAAAAAGACGTGTCGCGGCTGATCGGCCAGGACGTCACGGCCCCACTGGACGGTCTCACGGAACGCATCCGATCGGAAGAACGCCATCGCGTCCTCGCGACGCTCCCACTGGCTGGAGATGAACATATCGTTTTCGTCCCCCAGATTGGTCATGAGGTCGGTCTCGAGGTGGCCGTCCATCTCCGCGAGCATGTCGGTGACGTCACCGAAGGTCTCGACGAACGCCTCGCGGTAGTCGGGCTTGACAGTGTAAAACATTCCCATGGTACCGAAGCCGCTCTCCTCGTCCGCGCCGGCCCGCCCGACGATCCCCGGCAGTTCCGTGAGGAATCCGCTCGCGGTGTCTGCGGCCTCTTTCGTCTCCCAGATCGAGACGACCGCGGCGCGGCCGCCACCGTGTTCGTTCGCGTAGACGGCGGATTTGACGTGGGTGTCGTAGTGCTCGAACCGTCCGGCCAGCGAGTCGAGTTCGACGCGAAGCGTCTCCGGGTCGGCCTCGGAGTACAGTACCATCGCGTAGACGTCCTCGCCGTGTGGCTGGCCCGCGTAGACGTCGTTGTCGTCGAGTTCTTCGCGGATGTCGTCGTTCGCGTCGGTGCTTTGGGCGTCCGCCCGTCGGCCGTTCGCATCGGCGTCCGTCCCTGTCTCGGCGTCGGTCTCTGCATCGGCGTCCGTCCCTGTCTCGGCGTCCGCCCCCCCAGCCCCGATCGGTGCGCCGATACCGGACTCGACGCCCTCGAGATCCGAGAGGAAGCCCGAGGCAGTGTTGGCCGCGCGCTCGTTCTCCCACAGCGAGACGACCGCGGTGTCGCCGGCGTTGGCTCGGACCGCAGTCAGTGCGTGGGTATCGTAGTGATCGAAGTTCCCACGGAGCCCCTCGACGTCCTCGGCGAGTTTCCCGGCGTCGGTCTCCGCGGCAAAGAGGAGGCCGTACCCCGCGTCGGCGTGCTCGTCGATGTCGACGCCGACACGGGAGAGCCGTTCCGCGAACGTCTCGGCGTCGACCACCTCGTGTTCGGGGCTGGTGTCGGGCCGACCCGAGGAACCGCTGTCGTTTTCGTTCTCGGCGCTCGGGTGGCCGTCGCCACTCTCGGTGTCGCCGCCGGCGGGGTCGCTGTCGGGGGTCGGGTTCGCGTCGGACCTCTCCGCCCCACCGCTCGGCACCGTCTCGCCGGCCAGGAGTGCCGGGAGATCCTCGGGGGGGAATCGTCGGCCCATATAGAAGGGGCCGAACTCCGCGAACCGCGAGGAGGAGGGATCGAACCGCATCTCATAGAGGAGGTGTTTGATCTCGGTCGGATCGTCGGCGAACAGCGTCACGCCCCACTCGTAGTCGTCGAAGCCGACGCTGCCGGTGATGATCTGGCTCACCTTGCCGGCGTACTCGCGGCCGATCTCGCCGTGGGTGGCCATGTACTCGGCGCGCTCCTCGAAGGGGAGGTCATACCAGTTGTACTCGGGATCACGGCGTTTGTCCATCGGGTAGAAACAGACGTGTTCGGCGTCCGGAATCGTCGGATAGATTCGCTGTTGCATGTAGTTTCGCATCCCGGCGTCCTCGATGTCCTCGATCCCCTCGACGAGTTCTTCGTGCATGTAGCCAGAAACCTCCGTTACGGAGACGTAGGAACTCGCCCGCTCGGTAAACGCGGCGAAGGCCGTCGACTCGAAGCGGCGTTCGGCCCGATCGAGCGCCCCGAGCGTCGGCCGCAGATGCAGGATCAACAGATCGGCCTTGTGGCCGACGACCGAGAAGACCGCCGATCCACCTTCCTCGGCGTCCTCGAGGTCGATGTGGGATCGGAGATGCTCGATTCCTTCTTCCGTGGCCCGGTCGCGCTCCCGTTCGGTGGCGTCGCGCCATCCGTCCCAGTCGATCCGGCGGAGGTCGTGTAACGCGTACCATCCTTCCTCGGTACCCGGCGGCTTTCGTTGCTCCATACTCGGGGTTCGTCCGCGCGGGTAATGTGGGTTTTGCGTCGTGATACGGCCGGCTGTGTTCCCCCACGCGATCCGCGTCCGCGGGTGCGTGACGCGCCGGGAACGCGCCGCCGGCGGTACGGAATCCACGGCAGGGCGGACGTCGATCGGTAGCGCCCTCCGATGGGGTGTCCACGCTTCGGCACCCGACACCGACGGCCGTCCCCGTGGGCGGGCCGGCGCGCCCCGCCCCCTGACCGGCCGGGGTCCCGCCGTGATCCGCCCCGCTTCGGTCGCGAACGCGGCCGAACCGCCGATTTATAATACATCATACCATCTATGAAATAATTACTCGACAGCCGATATAAAAGGTTAGAGAGCGTCTAAAACCGTCGTTAAATGAACCATCCCCTGCTCCAAATGCCGCGAAACGGGCGAACGATCCCGAATCGACGCGAAGGCTCTCCGGTTTATATAGGGGTGGGAACACGTAGAAACAGGCGAGGAGATTACTAATGTCGAGCGCCACCCCGTCCCGCCGAACCCCCTCCGCGAGAGACGACGGAAGTACCGCCGCCACCACCACCGCCACCACTACCGCCACCGCTGCCTGGACCGATCGCCTCGCCGGCGGCGTTCGCGCGGCAGCCTTCTGGACGTCGACGGTCCTACCGGTCCTCGTCGTCGCCGCGCTCGTGATCGGCACGGCCGGACAGTACCCGGTGGCTCTGGCCGGTGTGTTGGTTTTGAACGTCGTCTGTGCCCTGGTCGGGCACGGCCACTCCCCGAGCGGATGACTGTGGCCGGATCGAATACGGCCTCGGCGTACCGCTCTTATGGGGCCAAGCGGCTCGCCGAGTATCTCCGGCTCGAACTGGAACGGGCCGACGGCGAGTTGTACGTCAACGGTGAGCGGCTCGCCGACGACTTCGGCCGCTCGCCGGCCGAGATCGAACGGCTGCTTCGGGAGCTCTCCGGGTCGGCCCCGGGGCTTCGGATCTCGCTCGAGTCCGACTCCCCGCGGCCGGTCTGGTGTGTGTCACGGTAAGCCCGAACGATTAGGCGGGAAGCCCGAACGATTAGGCGGGAAGCCCGAACGATTAGTCGTGGATGCAAGTCGCGTCGTAGAAGCAGGAAGCTCCGCCCTCAAGGAAGCCGCCTCTGCGGCTGATACTGGTGGACGAAATCAAATGAAACCGACTCACGAGTGATTCGCCGTTCGCTCCGTCGAACGGCGTGATCCTCGTGCGTCGTGTGTACATTCTTTTGTTCGTCAGTATGAGTAGGGCGGGGTAGTTCACGCGAGGAGCCACGGGACGAACAACAGCCCGAGCAGGCTCAGGATCATCACCGCGCTTATCATCGTCGTCACTGCGCCCACAGCGACGGAACTGGCCTCACCCGGAAGGCGAGCGGCCGTCGCCTCGACGCAGGCGTTGAGGATGTGCCCGCCGTCGAGCGGATACGACGGGATGCAGTTGAAGATCCCGAGGTTGATATTGACCCAGCCGGTCCAAAACAGGAGGTTCAAGGCTCCGAAGACGGCACCGGCACCGAGCGGCCCCGACACCGCATAGAAGTTGGTCACTGCGCCGTTGAACCCGGCGAAATTGTAGCCGACGTTCGGGTCGACGGTGCTCATGAAAGGCAACACGAGCGCGCCGACGGTCCGCGTCACGAACGACGTTACGGGATCTTCACCCAGCCCGGTCCCGCCGAGCATGGCGTGATAGCGATCGGCCGGATACGTGTCGATGCCGAAATCGTCGACCGTGAGGCCGCTCGTCCCCGCCTGAATCCCGCCGACGCCGAGGAAGCCGTACTCCCCCTCCGGGTGTTCGTCGAGCGTAGCCGCGTAGACGTGTCGCTCGCCGTTCCAGGGGCCGTTCTCGCCGTGGTACGTGACGACCTCCACCGTCTGGCCGGGCTCCGTCTCGGCCAGGACCGCCGACAGCGCCTCGTGATCGGGCGTCCGTTTGCCGTCGACGCTGTGGATGATGAGCGGCTCGTCGGGCGCACCTGCCGTCCCGAGCGGCTGGTCCGCCGGGACCGTGCTGGCGAAGGTGCCGACGGGGATCCGGACGCTCCGATCGCCGCCCGAGCCGTCGACCCCCGATCCGTCGGGTTTCGACCGGTTGAGACCCAATTCGACGACGTCGGCCCCCGCGAGCGCCGCCTCGAACTCGGACTCGGTGTGGACGGCCTCGCCGTCGACGCGTTCGATCCTGGCCCCCGTCTCGACCGGCCCGTCGACGACCGCACGGGTGACGATGAGGCTCCGGTCGACCGTGACCGGATCGCCGTCCCGTCGCTCGACGGTGACTCGCCTGTCGGCGTCGTCGAGGGCGGCGCTGAACGCCGCCTCCCCGTCGACCGATTCGCCATCGACGCCGACCAATACGTCACCGCGGTCGATCCCGGCGTCCTCGGCCGCCGATCCCGGAAGCACGCCACCGATGGCGACACCGGGGACGACGGTGACGAGGCTCGCGACGATCCCGAAAAGCAATACGAACGAGACCACGGTCACGAAGAAGTTGTTCGTCACGCCGGCGGCGAACATCCGAGCCTTACCGCCGCGGTCTGCCGATTCTTGGCTCCCTTCGTCCGGCTGGACGAACGCACCCATCGGAATGAACGCGAGCAATGCGATGCCCATCGACTCGATCTCGATGTCCTCGACACGACACAGCAGGCCGTGGCCGCCCTCGTGGACGACGAGCCCGACGATCAGACCGGCGACGATATCGACGGCGGCCGCCCACGGCAGAAACTGATTGACGCCGGGAATGACGAGGGCGTCCTGCGGGCGGACGAAGCCGGCGGCCTGCGGCTGGGAGACCGTACTGATCGCCGACAGGAGCACCGTAACGAACGCCCCGACCATGATCACGAGCGCGATCCCGACCCCGAGGTTGCCCCACGCACGCCAAAAGCGCCTCGGCGACGCGAGCCACTCGAGGAGTGCGCGTCCCCGTTTCGTGTGAATCGTCAGGATCGGCCCCGAGACGTTGAACGACGACGGCAACAGCCCGCGGGCTTCGAGCGCCATCGCGGCGGCCGTATAAATAAGGATCCCGATCAGGATCCAAGACAGCGTGCTCATTGGATAGTGGTAGGGCCTCGGATACTGAAAAGTCGTTCCGTCGGGGCGGGGTGTTCCGACGTCCACGGGCGGCCGGCGTCGGCCGTTTTATCAGCGGACAAGGCGAATACCCCGAAGTGATTCACGCCTCCCGGCGGAGCCGCCGGACGACGAAGGCGTCGTCCATGGCGGCGAGGAACGGGCCGAGGCGCGGCCCTTCCGGCTCGTCGAGGAAGAGCCGATATCCCGCCGCAAAGAACTCTCCAACGGGCACGTCGTTGTTCCGGGCGGTCTCGTAGATCTTCTCTTGGAGGGCTTTCTCGTCCGGGGACTCGGCCTCGACGACGGCGGCGAGGTCCTCGAGTGCGGTCTCGACGCCGTCGTCGAAGTCGGTCTCGGGGAGCGTCTCGGCGAGGCGGTAGTTGAACTCGTTGTCCGTTCGGACCGCCCACGCGCGCGCCTTTTCGACGCGCTCGAGGGCGGCGTCGATCTCGTCCTCGCCCGCGTCTTCGGGGAGATGTCCCGACCGTCTGGCCATCGCGATGCGCAGGTCCCGGTCGTCGGTCATCCCGAGAACGGCGGCGAAGGTGTAGGGGATCCGGATCGGCCGCGTCCCCGTGTCGTCGACGACCATCGGGTAGGCGCGCTCGGCCCGTTCGGCCTCGTCCGCGCCGATCCCCTCCGTCTCGCCCTCGAAGTAGGCCCGCTCGAAGCGATCGAACTCGTCGACGAGTCGGTCGATCCGCCCGACGTCGAAATCGCGCTGTTTCTTCGGGTTCTTCGTGAAGAAATACCGGATCACGTCGACTTCGAGGAGCTCCAGAACCTCCTCGACCGTTATGAGGTTGCCGGCCGACGACGACAGCGCGTCACCGTTGAGCGTAAACCACTCGTACACCATCGGTACCGGCGGCTCGAAGCCGAACACGTCGCGGGCGATCGTCTCGCCGGAGGGCCACGATCCCTCGGCGTGGTCCTTGCCGAACGGCTCGAAGTCGATCCCGAGCGTCAGCCACTGGGCGGGCCACTCGAAGCGCCACGGCAGTTTCCCCTCGCGGAACGTCGCCGTCCCCTCGTGGCCGCAGCCCTCGATGACGCCGTCGCCCGCCTCGACGTCACTGCAGACGTACTCGACGGTCCTCGAGTCGAGATCGACCCCCGTTATGGTCTCCGTGAGGTGTCCACACTCCGAACACTGTGCGAAGAAGGGAACGTACCCGTCATCGACTTTGTTCTGAAACGTCGAGAGGACTTCGCGCGCGGTTTCGCGACCCGCGAGGACACGCTCGACCGCGTCGTCGAACCGCCCGGACTCGTACAGTTCGGTGTTGGAGACGGTCTCGATCGGAACGTCGACGACCGCCGCCGACCGGCCGAGCAGTTCGGTGAAGTGCGCGCCGTAGGAGTCACAACACCCGAACGGGTCGGGGATGTCGGTGTAGGGCTTACCGAGGTTTCGGCCCAGCGCACCGGCATCGACCTCGCCGAGGCCGACGACGTTCCACTCTAGATCCGCGAGCTTGCGGGGGAGCTTCCGGAGTCGATCCCGGTCGTCGGTCGTGAACACCTGCTCGACCTCGTGGCCGCGTTCTCTAAGCGCCTCGGCCACGAAGTAGCCGCGCATGATCTCGTTGAAGTGGCCGAGGTGGGGAACGCCCGATGGCGAGACGCCGCCTTTGATTACGATGGGGTCCTCGGGGTCACGGGCTTCGATCTCGTCGGCGACGGCGTCGGCCCAGAACGCGCGCCGTTCGTCGGTCCCCACGTCGTAGGGGTCACTCATTCGGGAGGACCTCCGTCCCCCGGGCGTCGCCCTCGACCGCGTCGGCGATCCGGGAGGGATCCGACCCGTCCAACACGACGGCACGGAGCCCGGAGCGCTCGATTATCTTCGCGGCGAGTAGGTCGACGGGCGCGTTCGAGCCCGCCGCGGTCTCGATCGAGGAGATGACGTCGACGAGGTCCCCCGCGCTCAACTCGTCGTAGCGCTCGGCGTCCGCCTCCGCGTTCGGATCGGCCGAGAAGACCCCCGGGACGCTCGTCGCGTAGATGAGCACGTCCGCGCCGGCCATTTCGGCCAACAGTGCGGCGACGGCGTCGGTCGTGTGACCGGGGATCGTCCCGCCCATCACGGCGACCTCCCCGCGCCGCAGCGAGGCGCGGGCGGCCTCGTGGGACTCGGCTGGTTCCGGCGTGGCGGAGCTTTCGAGGGCGGTGATCAACAGCCGGGCGTTCAGCCGCGTCACGTCGATCCCGAGGGCGTCGAGGTCGTACTCGGTCGCGCCGAGCACTCTGGCCGTTCCGATGTAACGGCGGGCGACGCCGCCGCCGCCAACGACGGCGGCGACCTCGTGGCCATCGTCGACCAGCCCGTCGATCACGTTCGCGTGGGCGTCGACGCGGTCGGCCTCGAGATTGGGGGCGAGAACGCTCCCGCCGATAGAAACGATAACTCTCATTGGGATATGGTTGCCCTGTTTTACTCTTAAGGGTTGTCAAGCCCTCCGACACCTACAAGCGCTCCCGGACGAAGGACTCCCGTATGTACACGGTCTCTGTGCTCGGATCGGACGCCGAACCCACCGTCTCGCGCCTCGTGGAGGCGGCCGAGGGACGCGTCGGAACCGTCCGTTTAGAAACCGCCGCCGATGGCGGGCGAACTCGCGCGCGCGAGGCGACGGGGTACGTCGTCGACGACAGCTGGCACGCGAGCGGCGAGGGACTCTCCGTCAGGGACGCGATCGACCGGCTCGCACCGGACCACGAGTACGCGTTCGTCCTCGGTGCGCCCGAGGCACGGCTCCCGGTCGTCGTGGCCGGCGAAACGGACGCGGCGGTCGGTGACCCGATCGTATCCGTCGATGGCGTCGGCGACCTCGATGCGGACGCCGCCCTCGGGGCAATCGACGGGACGGACCCCTACGAGACGCTCGAATCGCTGGTCGCGGCGGTGAAACGGTCCGACAAGGCGACGTACTCCGGCGCGATTGCTACGTTCACCGGCCGCGTCCGCGCGAAGGAGGACGAAGCCGACGAGCGGACGCGGTATCTGGAGTTCGAAAAGTACGACGGGGTCGCCGAACGACGGATGGACGAAATCGAGTCGGAACTCGAAGCGCGCGACGGGATCCTGGACGTGCGGATGCACCACCGGACCGGACGCATCCCCGACGGCGAGGACATCGTTTTCGTCGTCGTCCTCGCCGGCCACCGCGGGGAGGCGTTCCGGACGGTCGAAGACGGCATCGACCGGCTGAAAGCGGAGGTCCCGTTATTCAAAAAGGAAGTGACCGACGAGGAGACCTTCTGGGTCCACGAGCGGGACTGATCGGGACGCTCCCGTCATACCGGAGCACCGATCGGAACGCACGGACGCGGGTCGGGACGACACCGTGGTTGGCCGGGCCGGAACGCATGGACGCGGGTCGGGACGACACCGTGGTTGGCCGGGCCGGAACGCACGGACGCGGGTCGGGACGACACCGTGGCGGGCGTGGCCTGGGACATCCGGACCCGGACCGGCGCACACTGTGGCGGCATCCAGCGTCCGGGGGACGTTTTTCGCCCCGAAGCCTCCTTTATTCAGGATTTCAACTCCGATATTATGTAGCATAATTCTCCATAGTATTAAAGAAAGAAAAGCCCAAAACAGATTATAAAACGTCTGAGAACTTTTGAGACATTTATAAAACGTCTCTTGTTTACGGATTTGTGTCGAATCGAACCGAAGGCACCCGAAGCTTCTCGCCTTTATATACTTCTCCGGCGGCAAGGGGAGGATGAGGTGTCAGATATGAGCGCCACAACGGAGCCCACGACGGAGAGCAAGGAGACGCGCCTTCGACAGTATCTCAGCCAACGGGCCGAGGATGGCGAAGTGTACATAAAGAGCAAGTTCATTGCCGACGACGTCGAGCTCTCCCCGAAGGAGATCGGCGCGTTGATGGTGAAACTCCGCGATTCCGCCCCCGACCTCGAGATCGAAAAGTGGTCCTACACCTCCGCGACCACGTGGCGCGTCACGCGTGGATGATGACGTCTGCCTCCGACGACCGTGACGTCTGCCTCCGACGACCGTGACGTCTGCCTCCGACGACCGTGACGTCTGCCTCCGACGACCGCCGTCCGGTCCGAGGGTCGCTGTCCGGCACCGGTCTGTCGGTCCCGCCGGACGGGACAACGCCGGACGGGACGCCGTCGGAGCGTCGACGCCGATCCCCCCGACGCCGATCGCGTCGGCCTGACACCGGTCCGCCCGACCGGTCCCCGCGTTCTGTATATCTCGCCCGATAGAGGTCTCATCCCGTCGGACGAAACGGCGGCTACGCCCGGCGGAGAGCCGCCCCAGCCCGACGGCACGGTGGATCCCGAACCGACGTACGCCTCGGTCGGGGGACGGTCCCCGCCGATGTGCGACGACGCGCAAAAATCCGTTATAAAAACCGCCGTACCAGCAGCGCCGGTCGCTGGCGCGGGATTTATTTCCGCGAGACGATTGGACTAGGACGATGGATCACCCCAGCCGGCCGTCGGACCACGCCGGGCCGCCACCGGAGTCGCTTCTCCCGGCGTTCCGGACGAACGACGTCGACGTCAAGGAGGACGGCCGACTCGTCTACTACGGCCAGCCCCGAACCGACGCCCGTCGGCTCGAGCGCGAGCTGTGGCCGCTGTTCCGCGAACACGGCTACGAGGTCCGTCTCGACACGGTCACGGACAGCGAGGCGGATCCGATAACGGGCGTCGAGATCGGCGAGCCCCGCCGCGCGCTCGTCGCCAAACCCCGTCAGGTCGGCGTCGAAGGGATTCCGTGGACGAACGTCGTGATGTTCGCTGCGACGGTGCTCACGACGCTGTACGCCGGGACGATCTGGTACTACCAGCCGGTCGGGGGGCCGCTCGATCTCCTCGCCGGGTGGCCCTTCACCGTCGCGGTACTCGGCGTGCTCGCGGTCCACGAGTTGGGCCACTACGCGCTCTCTCGGTACCACGGCGTCGAGGCGAGCCTCCCGTATTTCATCCCCGTTCCGAGCTTCATCGGGACCTTCGGCGCGCTGATCTCGATGCGGGGTCGGATCCCCGATCGGAAGGCGCTGTTCGACATCGGGGTCTCGGGGCCGCTGGCGGGTCTCGCGGCCGCGGTCTGTGTCGCGGTGGTCGGCTTACATCTCGATCCGGTACAGGTCCCCCAGTACGTCCTCGAAAACGAGGAGTCGATCCAACTCGAACTCGGCTATCCGCCGCTGCTCGAGTTCCTCGCGTGGGCGACCGGCGGACAGCTCACCTACGAGGATCCCGGTCTCGTCGCCAACCCGGTGATCTTCGGCGCGTGGGTCGGCCTCTTCGTGACCTTCCTCAACCTCATCCCTGTGGGCCAACTCGACGGCGGCCACATCGTTCGCTCGATGGTGGGCGAACGGGCCGAAACGATCGGATCGCTCGTTCCCACCGCGCTGTTCGGATTGGCCGCATACCTGGCGGTCTTCGCCGACGTGAGCTACAACGCGCCGGTACTGTGGGCGTTTTGGGGGCTCATTACGCTGTTTTTGGCCTACGTCGGGGCCGTAACGCCCGTCTTCGACGAGCCGTTGGATCCGGGCCGGAAGGCGGTCGGGGTCGTGACGCTCGCGCTCGGCGTCCTCTGTTTCACCCCGGTCCCGATCGAACTCATCGGGCCGTGACCGCCTCGAGTGCCGTGACCGCCTCGAGTGCCGTATCGCCCCCATGCCGGCGGTGCCGGCTCATCCGTGGGTGAACCCCCGATCGGGAAGCGCCGCCCCGTCCATCCGGACCTCCCTCTCGGTGACGGTTCCGATCCGGGTCACTTCAACGGGGCTCGCCTCGATCGCCGCCGCGAGCGCGTCCTCGGGAACGGTACAGACGAGTTCGAAGTCCTCACCGAAATGGACCGCCAGTTCGCGTTCGTCGTCGGCTGATTCGGCCACTTCGGAGGCGGTCTGGGCGACCGGAACGTCCGCATACGAGACCGACGCTCCGCAGTCGCTCGCCTCGGCGAGTTGGTGCAGCGACCGCGACAGCCCGTCGCTCGAATCCATCATCGCACTCGCGTGTGGCGCAAGCGCCCGCCCGGCGGCGACGCGGGGCTCGAACCGGAACAGCCCGTTCGCGCGCTCCGTGGCACCCTCCTCGAACAGACGCAGTGCGGCCCCGCTTCGGCCGAGCGTTCCGGTCACACAGACGGCGTCGCCGGGCGTCGCCCCGGACCGGTAGACGGGGGCCTCACTCCGCCCGAATGCGGTCGTCGAGACGGTGAACTCCCCGTGGCCGTCGAGGTCGCCGCCGACGTACTCCGCACCGGCGGCCGAACACACGTCGAGACAGCCGGAGAGGAACGCCGCGATTTCGTCCTCCTCGAACGACGGTGCCCCGTAGATCGCGAGGGCGGCCGTCGCCTCGGCGCCCATCGCGGCTACGTCCGATAGCGACGCGCCGACCGCCCGCCAACCGGCGGTATAGCGGGTCGTCCCGCCCGGAAAGTCGCTGGTTTCGTGGAGCATATCCGTCGTCACGACGAGCCCGTCGAGCACCGCACAGTCGTCGCCGGCCGCGGGAACGGAATCGCCCACGAGCGCCAGCGCCGCCCGTTCGTCCATACCAGCCGATCGGCGGCGGGGAAAATAGGCCCATCGGTGCGAGCGGCGGATCACGAACGGCGTCGGGTGCGACCACCGGCCGGACAGTACCGACCGCGACCGCCCGGAGGCGGCACTGGGGCGGACGATATCAACAGCGTTAAACGCACCCGACGGGAACCGAGACCCAATGACGACGTTCTACGACGTACCCGCTGAAGACCTCATCGAGGCGGTCGCCGAAACGCTCGAATCCGACCTCGAGGAGCCCGAATGGCTCGAGTTTACGAAGACCGGGACCGGCCGCGAACTGCCGCCCGAACAGGAGGACTTCTGGAGCCGCCGTGCCGCGAGCCTCCTTCGGAAGGTCGCCGTAGACGGCCCCGTCGGTGTCGAGCGACTCCGGGGCGCGTACGGTGACGCCACGAACGGCTCGACGCGCTACCGCGTCCGTCCGAAGCACAAACGCGACGGCTCCGGAAACGTCATCCGAACCGCGCTCCAGCAACTCGAGGACGCGGGCTACGTCGAAACCTCCGAGCGACGCGGCCGCAGCGTCAGCGGCGAGGGACGTGCACTCCTCGACGATACTGCCGAGGAACTCATCGAGGAGCTGGACCGACCCGAACTCGAACGCTACGCCTAGCTCGACCCGAACTCGAACGCTACGCCTGGCTCGACCCGAAGCCGCCGTCCCCCGTCCGTGATGCCCGGTCGATACCACAAGGGTTCTAATCCCGCCACGATAGACTTCGAGGGATGAACGTCCGCGATCGGACCGTCGGGGCGGTGTTCGTTTTCACGGCCGTTTCTGTGCCCCTCCGTCTGGTCGGTCTCGGGAACCGCATCGCGCACTGGGATGAGGGGCGGGTCGCCTACTGGATTATCGAGTACGCCGAGACGGGCGTGTTGTTTTACCGACCGATCGTCCACGGCCCGCTGTTGAAACTCCTCAACGCCCCGCTTTTCGAGCTCCTCGGTGCGACCGATTTCACGATGCGGCTCGTGCCGGCCCTCGTCGGCGGACTGTTACCGCTCGTCGCGCTCGCGTTCCGGCACCGACTCCGTGACGCCGCCGTCGTCGCGCTCGCGGCGCTTTTGACGCTCGATCCGACGCTTCTGTACTACTCGCGGTTCATGCGCAACGACGTCCTGGTTGCGGCTTTCTGTTTCGTTGCCTTCGCCGCTTTCGTCCGGGCGATCGACTTCGACGACGGCCGGTATCTCCCGGTCGCGGCGGTCGCGCTGGCACTGGGATTCGGTGCCAAGGAGAACGCCCTGGCGTACGTCCTCGCCTTCGTCGGCGCGACGGGACTGCTAGCGGGCCACCGGCTCGTGTTCGCGTGGTACGGGGGAGCGGAATCGGCAACGGCGGATGGTGTGGGACCGACGACGGCGCTCGGGTCGTCGGTCTCGGAGCTGAAGGGGCTGATGTGGTGGGGCTACGCCGGGGTCCGCCGTCACCTCCGAGCGGTCATCGGGAGCGTCGTCGCGTTCTTTGCGGCCATCACGTACGTCTACGCGCCCCGTGGATCGGTCCCCGATTCGGGGACGTACTACAGTTCCTGTCGGGGATACGATCCGATCATCGGGATCGAGGCGGCACCGACGCTCGGGGACGCGATCGCGAACCCGCTCACGGTCTTCCGACTCGGCTGGTTCACCGTGGGCTCGACCGCGGAACTGTACGCCTGTCAGTGGATCACCCCCCGAGCCGACGAGCCGAACCCCTACCTCGAGTACCTCGGGGAACTGGCGTCGATAACCGGGGAGGCCTCGGCCGCGCTGGTCGGCCTCGCCGTGGTGGGGTTCGCGGTGACACTGTATCGTCCCGGACTGCCCGACGACCTCGTCTCCTTCGGATTCTACTGGGGCGCCGCCTCGATGGTCGGCTACCCGCTCATCACGGACATCGGCGGCGCGGCCTGGCTCGTCGTCCACGTCGTCCTCCCGCTTTCGGTGCCGGCGGCGTTCGGGGCGGGCGTCCTCTATGGGGTCGGCCGGGACGCCCAAATCGACGGCGACACGGTGAGTGCGGCCGTCTCCGTCGGGCTCGCTGCCCTGCTCGTCGCTTCCGTCCTCTGGAGCGGATACGCGACGAACGTCGCCGGGCCGAGCGACGACGACAACCCGCTCGTGCAGTACGCCCAGCCATCGAGCGAACTCAGGTCGACGCTCGTTGAGACGCGGGCGCTCGCGGATCGATCCGGCGGGACCGACGTGGTCCTCGCCGGCGGGAACCTCTCGAATCCCAGTTCGGGCGGGGAGCTCGACCGACGGCCGAACTGCGCCGACTGGTTCGACATCCTCCCGCTGCCGTGGTACTTCGAGGCCGGCGGGATCGACGTCGAGTGTGCCCCGACCGCACCGGCCATCGAGGATGCCATCGCGGACGAACCACCGATCGTCGTCGTCACGGAGACGGAGGCGGACCTCGTCGACGGCCGAATCGACGAGAGCTACGATCGGCGGGTCCACCGTATGCGGACGACGGACACGCCGTACGTCTACTACGTCGACGACTCGCGGATGACACGTCCAGACGAGGGGACGTACACACCGACCCGGCGAAAATAGCAACCTTATCAACCGCCGCGACACGACCGGAATATATGAACCACCGCACTCCGGCCGCGACCGTCGGCGTCGTCGGCGGGGGGCAGTTGGGCCGCATGCTGGGCGAGGCGGCCGGCCCCCTCGGCGTCGAGTTGGTCGTCTCGGATCCGACGCCGGACTGTCCGGCCGCACCGGTCGTCCGCGAGCAGATCGTCGGGGACTTCGACGACGAGGCGGCGATCCGCAACCTCGCCGAACGTGCGGACGTACTCACCTTCGAGATCGAACTCGCCGACCCCGACGCGATGGAACGCATCGGTGAGGCGACCGACACGCCCGTCCATCCCAATCCCGGTACGCTGCGGACGATCCAGGACAAGCTCGTCCAGAATCGCGCACTCGACGAAGGGGGCGTCCCAGTCCCCGAGTTCCGGCGCATCGACGACGCGGCGGACCTGCGTTCGGCCGCGGAGGACTTCGGATGGCCGCTCATGCTGAAGGCCCGCGAGGGCGGCTACGACGGCCGTGGAAACCGACCCGTCGAGGGCCCCGGAGAGGCCGACGAGGCGCTCGCGGAGATCGGCGGCCCTGCACTCGCCGAGGAGCTAGTCGAGTTCGAACGGGAGGTGGCGATCATGGGCGTCGTCGGCGACGGCGACCGGCGCGCGTATCCCGTTACCGAGACGATCCACCGCGAGGAGATTCTCCGGGAGTCCGTGACGCCGGCCCGGACCGACGCGGACGTCCGATCGCGCGCCCGCGAGGTCGCCTTCGACGTCCTGGAACTGCTCGATGGCCGCGGCGTCTACGGGATCGAGCTGTTCGAGACGGACGACGGCGATATCCTGGTCAACGAGATCGCACCACGGCCCCACAACTCCGGGCACTGGACGATCGAGGGGACAGTCTGTTCGCAGTTCGAACAGCACCTCCGGGCCGTGTTGGGGTGGCCGCTGGGCAGCACGGAACCGCGCTCGCCCGCGGTGACGGCGAACCTACTCGGCGACGTCGATGGCCCCCAACCGGCCGATCTCCGGGGGAGCGAGGCGATCCTCGAGGCCGCCGAGGCGTCGCTACACTGGTACGGCAAGCACGAGGCGCGGCCGCTCCGAAAGATGGGCCACGTGACGCTCGTCGGCGACGGACGCCGAACACAGGCGGCTGTCGACACCGAAGACGGCCGGGATGCGCTGCTCTCACGGGCACGGGAGCTAGTCGACTCGACGACGTTCGCGTAACCCGATCGAACGGCCGGGTGCCCCCGGTACGACCGCGACGATGTGGCCGAGGGTTTATAAACCAACACGGGGGCATACCGCCCGTGAGCTGACACGGAGCCGACAGCCGGTCGAGGTGGGTGCGCGGATCACCGCTGTCGGATCACTCCCGCATCGATCCGCCTGTTTGCCCACTCTCTGTTCGGGACCCACGGTACGGTGATGGTTCACCCCGATGGCGATACCCGTGGTGGATATCGAGGGATCCGGGGTCGACCCCGTCCTCGACGTCGGTCCCGCATCCCCGTAGGTGCGATGCTCGTCACGAAACGCTGTCGGCAGCGTCGGTCGGTGTGGCTACTCCGGTCGACCGAGGGAGCCAGCCGAGCCTAGAGTAGAGATCGAAAGACGATACACACTCGACCGCACGGCGGCAGTGCGATCGATGTGTACATAGTTACGATGTTTACTATAGCCAGCCAAACCGACGTTCACGCGGCCGAGTCGACGTTCACGCGGTCGAGCGCGCAGACCGGACGGCCGCGACCGATCCTATTTTGCTTTCGGCGGTCCAATCGGCCGGTGATGCAACCGTCAAAAGCGGATCCCGGCCGACGATCGGTACTCGCGGCGATCGTCTCGGGTGGGGCCATCGCGGTCGCCGGCTGTCTCGGCGGCGTGGCCGGACCGGATGCGGACGCCGGCGACGACACAGCGAACGGCGGCGACGACCCGGTGTTTCCTGATCACCCCGGTAACGAGCCCCGCGACCCGCCCGCGGGACGGCGCTGTGACGGCCCCTGTGGGATGGAACCCGCCAGCCACCCGGAGGCGAACGCACAGATCGCCCACGCCGACGGCCGGGGGGTCTTCTTCGATAGCGCCGGCTGTCTCGTCTCCTATCTCCACGACCCGACGTTCTACGACGGTCCGGACGCGGCGATCCGGAACGTCTGGGCCCGGGACTTCGGGACCAAGGCCTTCCTCGACGCGACTGAGGCGAGTTTCGTCCTCGATTTCAGCAAGGAGCGCCACGAGGAGGTGATGGCGCACAATCCGAAACCGTTCGCCGATCGATCCGACGCGGTCGCCTACGTCGGGGCCTACGACGACCTCGGCGAGGCGGACATCGTCGGCCTCGACGCCTTCGGGGCCGAACAGGCCAATCGGTACCGCGATTACCCCCTCCCCGAGGAGTGACGCCGTTCCGAAAACGGGACCCCGGTACGGACCGAGGACTGTCGAGAAACCACAACGCCCAAACGACCGCCGCCCGCCGTCTCCCGTATGACCCGTTCCGCCGACGTACAGGCGCTCATCGACCTGTTCGAAGCCGAAGCCGACCGCGACCGTCCCGACGGGGAGACGCCCGACGTGGGCATCGTCATGGGCTCCGACTCGGATCTCGACACCATGTACGGCGCCTACGAGGCGCTGACCGAACTCGGCTTCGAGGAGATCACGGATTACGACGAGCCGCCGGAGAGCCGCTTCAGTTTCGAGACGTACGTCGTCTCGGCCCACCGGACGCCGGAGTTGATGTACGCCTACGGCGAGACGGCCCCCGACCGCGGTCTCGACGTCATCATCGCGGGGGCGGGCGGCAAGTCGGCCGACCTGCCGAACATGACCGCCTCGATCGCCTATCCACTCCCCGTCGTCGGCGTCCCGGTCCAAGAGAAGTCGGTCGATTCGGTCGTGGGGATGCCGACCGGCGCGCCGATCGTCGCCGTCGACGCCGGCAAGTCGTTCAACGCCGGCCTGTCAGCCGCCCAAATTCTCTCTCGAGCCTACCCCGAACTGGCGGACCGCCTCGAGGCGTATCACGACGACCTCCAGGACGGTGTCGGTGCCGTCTCGACGCGGCTCCACGAACTCGGGACGGAGCGGTTCCGCGAGGAACGCTAGCCCGTCCGATCGATGGAGACGGAGCCGACGGCGGCGGACGCTGCGACGGAGCGCGACTCGGTCGAGGAGTCGCCGGCGCGGGTGACCCTGTAGGTAATCGTCGCCGCGCTCGCGGCCAGGGGCGGTCGTGCTGGCGTTTGCGGGTCGGCGCTGACGCCTCTCGGTCGCGCCTTCCTACTCGATGTGCGCGTCCACGACGCCGTGGACGACGCCCGCGCTGTGGCTCTTGACGCGCCGAGCGTCGAATACGTCGACAGTTCGGCCGGCGGCCGCGGCGGCGTCCCGAAGCCGACCGAGTGGCCGGTCGGGAAACATCGCATCGGGCGTCGCTTCGTGGAGGTGGACGATACCCCCTGAGACGAGTGCGTCCAGCGCCGTACCGAGGTACTCGTGGGCCTCGTAATACCCCATTACGACCCGATCCGCGGTCGTCTCGACGGTCCGACAGTCGCCCAACAGGGCGTGGACGTTCCCCGTGACACCGTTCCGGCGGGCGTTCTCGACGAGTCGGCGGTGGGACGTAGGGTCGATCTCGGCGGCGGTCACCGACGCCCCCGCCCGCGCCATCGGTAGCGAAAAGTAGCCGATCCCGGCGAACATATCGAAGACGCGCTCGCCGGTCGAGACGACATCGCCCATCCGGGCGCGTTCGGCCTTGTTGCCCGGCGAGAACATCGTCTCCGAGAGGTCGAGGGCGTACTCGATCCCGTGTTCGGTGTGGACCGTTTCGGTGTCGCCGGACCCGGCGACGACCTCGCCGGCTGGGTCCCGTCGTGTTCCGGAGATCCCGCCGCGGGCGAGGACAGTGTCGGCGTCGCCGTGGACCTCGAGGAGCGCCTCGCCGACGGTTTCGCGCGCGTCGCGATCGAGCGTCCCCTCGACGGAGACGTCGCCGAAATCCACCAGCACGACGTTTCCGATCACCGCCCACGACGAGGGGGCTGCCTCGACGACGTGCTCCGGGACGCCGCGGGACCGGAGTACGTCCGCCAGCCCCCGCTCACGAACCGAGAGTTCGAGGGCGACGACCGCCTCGACGTCGATCTCGGTGGGCCGGCGGGTGACCGGCAGCGCGACCCGATCGGCGTCGTAGGCTTCGATCCGACGGCTCGGATCGTAGACGCCCTCCGCCTCGAGCGCCTCGGCGACGCGTTCGGTTCGGGGCTTTTCGACGATCGCCGCCTTACCGGGACGGTCGGTCATCGTCGGAGCCCTCCTCGGGGAGAACGTGGAGCCCCTTACGGTGTTTGAGCACGGGCACCGACTCCGCGTCGGGGTCGAGGTAGTCGGGCCGGGGAATCGTCTTCGACTCGAAGGTGTCGGGGTCGAGGACCTGGACGGCGTGGGCGTCCTCGACGGCGACGAGCGTCGTCGCCTCGGCGTCGGTACGCTCGCCGAGTTTCCGTGCGTCGGGGTCGATCCCCTCCTCGAAGTCGGCCTCATAGCGCTCGCCCGTGGCGAGTCGGATCCCCTTCAGATTGCCGTGGGCGCTCCTCACGAGGACGGGACCGTCGCCGTCGTCGAGGTCGATCACGTCGCCGGGGGTGTAGGGCGGCAGCCGGGCGGTGAACGTGACCCGATACACCTCGTTGCCGTCGCTGTCCTCCGTGACGAGTGTCGGCGCATCCGAGACGGCCCCGCCCAGTTCGGCGACGATCCGTTTTGCGATCCCCTGGCCCATCTGGTTCGTCGATATCTTCATGTCGACGCCGTCGTCGGTCCGGGTCGTCTCGGTGATGAAGGCGTTTCGGTCGCCGGTTGCCTCCCGGTCGGCGATGTACGACTCCGCGATCTCGACTGCGCGGTCGTTTTCCGCCGGCGTCGGCGTCCGATCCGTCCCTCGAACCTGGACGATACTGGCGTAGTAATCGCCGGCGATCCGACCGCAACGGTCGCAGGTCTGTCTGGCGATATAGACCGGGACAGTGACGTCCTCCGAGAGGGCCGTCTCGCGAACCCGACCGCTAAACAGACAGTGCATGCGGATGGTGTTCTGGTCGACCTGTTCGGGGTCGACGCTCCACTCGACGTCGCCGGCGTCGACGTGGACCGAGAGCCGTTCGGCCGTCTCGTCGACGGCGATGTCGGTGTAATCGCGTGCGCCGACGTCGACCCACCGATTGCCGCGGTGTAGCGCCCCACAGCGGCTACACACACGGATCTCGATGCGCTCGGGTGCGTCGACGAGGTCGAACGACTCGAAGTAACACCCGTCACACAACACGGCGTCTGGATCGCGGGGGCCGCCGGGGAGGTCGACCTCCGGCGACCGCTCGATCTCGTCGCCACAGCGCGGGCAGAACGCCCCCGATCGGGACCCGGAACTCATTATCAGGAGTATCCGCCCGAGTCGTTTAAACGGCCCGGACCGCGGCGACGGCAACCGGCCGCATGGATGCGTCCGAACGGAACATACGGCCGGGCGCTACCGGTGTCCTTCGGTCAGGCGCTCGACGTATTTCGCCACCACGTCGACCTCGAGGTGGACCGGGTCGCCGACCGATTTCGTAGAGAGCGTCGTCGCCTCGTACGTTGCGGGGATGATGGCGACGCCGAAATCGTCCTCGCGGAGGTCAGCCACCGTCAGCGAGATGCCGTCGACCGCGATAGAGCCCTTCTCGACTACGTACCGTGCCATCTCGGCGGGCAACGAGACGTCGAAGACCCAATCGCCGCCCTCGCCGCCGACCCGTTCGATCCCCGTTACCTCGCCGAGGCCGTCGACGTGGCCCTGAACGAAGTGGCCGTCGAAGCGGCCGTCGGCGGGGAGAGCGCGTTCGAGGTTGATCGCCGTCCCGACCGTGACCGAGCCGAGATACGTCCGTTCGAGCGTCTCCTCGGAGAGGAACAACTCGAAGCGCTCGGCATCGAACGCCTCGACTGTCAGACACGCACCGCTTATCGCGACGCTTTGGCCCTCCTCGAGTTCGTCACTGAATGGCGCGGTGACTTCGATACGCCGTCCTTCGTCCGTGTCCTCGACCGAGACGACCTCACCCGTCGCCTCGACGATGCCGGTGAACATGGCCGCTGTTGGACCGTCGGTACCGAAAGGCTGTCGTCACACGGCGACTTTTTGTTCCCCAGCGCCCATCGATACACGAATGAAGCTGCTCGATACGCTCACGCTCTTCGGAACGGTCGCGCTCGCGGCACCGATCGGGCTTCTCGGCATCGAGGAACTCCTCGTCGGGGGACGCCCCATCGTCGGCGGCGGCTTCGTGTTCGTCGCGGGCGCGCTCGTCGCTGGGGGCTACTTCAGGCCGAGCCTGTCGTCGATCGTGATCGGAAGCGTCGGCGATGTGGTCGTCGGTGGTGGCGACCGCGATGCGGCGGCCGATGCCGACGGTGACGCCGACGCCAGTACCGATACCGACGGTGACGCCGACGCCAGTACCGATACCGGCCGCAACCGCGGTGGCGACGGCGTCGGCGACGAAGAGGTATATAAGGGACGGGGGTGAACGAACGCCATGGCTCTCGGGATCGTTCGAACCCTTCAGTTGGCCGGAACGCTCGTCGTCGCGGGGCCGGTCGGGCTTGTCGGCGTCTTCAACCTCCTCGAAGGACGACTCGTGCTCGGCGTCCTCTTTCTCGCCGCGGCGCTCGGACTGGTCGGCGTCAGCGAGTATATGTACCTCCGGCTGACCGATCAGACCGTCGGACGGCTCCGGCGACTGAAAGGCGTCCGTGGCGACGAGTGACCGAATCCGGACGGGCGTCGTCGTGTGCCGTCGAGGGCCGAATCCGGACTGAGACTCGGCGGGATCGCGTGACGGCGACCCGTCTCAGGACCCGATCGTCTCTAGATTCGATTTCGGTGTCGCTGACGGTCTCCCCCGTCGCAATGGGGAGCGGACGCCGGGGATCCAGTTGCCCGACTTCGCCGCGATCACCTCGGAATCGGGGTTCGTGTACCCCTTTCGGAAACGTCCCCGCGAGCAGACCGCCAACACCCGCAACGCGGCCCTTTTCCCCGCCGATACAGTACATCTGCCGTGAGGCTTCTCGCGACGACGAACGGCGGGTTGGAAACGATCGCGGCCGGAGAGATACACGAGCTCGTCGGGAGCGACGCGTCGAGACATCACCGGGGAGTCGTCGAGTTCGACGGCGACGAGGCGGACGTCTACGAACTCCACTGTCGGGGGCGGACGCTTCATCGAATCATGGCCGTATTAGTCGACGACACCGTCGAGGAACTCGAAGACGTCTATGCGGCGACCGAGCGTGGCCCGATCGCCGACCGGCTCCCCGAGGCCGACTTCGGCGTCGTCGGTACCCGCCACGGCGAGCACGCGTTCACGAGCGTCGACGTCGCCGAGCGGGTCGGACAGGCGGTTATCGACGCCTACCGCGACGCGACGGGAGTACGGCTCCCCGTCGACCTGGACGACCCGACCGTCCGACTGGAGGCGTATCTCTACGACGACCGCTTCACGCTCGCGGTCGATCTGACCGGCGCGTCGCTTCACAAGCGGCCCTACCGGGTCTGTGAACACGACGCGCCGGTCCGAGGGACGCTCGCGTACGCGATGCTCCGGATCGCCGGGTGGACGCCCGACGACCGGCTCGTCGATCCGATGGCCGGGTCGGCGACGATTCCGACGGAGGCGGCTCTGGCGGCAACGGAGGCGGTTCCGCGTCCCGACCTCGATCCGAACTTCGGGGCGCTCCCCGGCTACGACGGCGACCGGTTTCGACGACGCCACGAGGCGTATGCGACGGCGTCGGCGGCGCTGGAGGCGACGGATCCGTCCGCCCTCGATATCGAGGCGCGGGAGGTCCGGGCGCGGTGGCGACGGTGTGCGCGAGTCAACCGCGAGGCGGCCGAACTGGAGGACGCCTTCGGCATCGTCGACGCCGACGCTCGGACCGCGTCGATCGACGCCGACTGCGTCGTGACGAACCTCCCGTTCGGGGTCCGGACGGGAACGGACCTTCGGGAGCTCTATGCGGGGTTCGTTGATCGGCTCGAAGCGGGTAGCGTCGGCCGACTCGTCGCGTTGACGACGAGCCCCGAACTGCTCCCCGTCGATCCGACCGAACGCTACGAGATCCCCTACGGCCGCCTCGACGCGACGATCGTCGTCTGGGAGCCCTGAATCCCCCGTTTTCGTTCGCCCGCGTCCGGTCGACGACGACGATCCGATACCTTTATGAACAATCATGAGGTATGGGTGAGTACATGCGAGACACTGCTCGCGGCTATGGATCGTCGCTCGCCCTCGGGGTACACGTAGACTAATTTCTCTGTGTCCGCACCGCTGACGACTACCCCGACCCCATCCCGAACCCAACAATGAGCACGAATCCGCAGACGACGCCCGAACCGAAACCGACCACACAGACGACCGAGATCGCCGCCCGCCGCGGTAGCGATCCGTGGGCTACCCCCGACGAGTCGACATCGAGTCCGGCCCGCCGAACCCAACGGCAGTTCGAGCCGACGGCCCGGAACCGGCTGAAGAACCTCATGGACGACGAGAACGCCTACTGCAAATAAGGACGGATCACCGCTGTGCGTCCGTCGAGGAACGAAAAGCACCCCTGCGGTACACCGTCCACGGGCGGAGCAGGCCGAGGCGGGTCACGAGAACCCGATCCGGACGTCGTCGCCGACGTCGAGCCCGAACGCGTCGTCACCGCGCCCCCGGTTGACCGCGAGTTCGACGTTCCCGTGGCTGCCGACGGTTACGATGCCCTCGTCCCCCTCCGCGTGGGCGTACGAACGGACGACCGGGGTCGGTTCGCCGTCGACCCGGACCACGCTTCGGTTTCCGAGTACCGTCCCCGGGACGTTCGTGATGACGTTGCCGAAGCCGTCGACGACGAGGACGTCACCCACCACCCCGTCGTCGGTGCGTTCCGGTTCGGGAATCCCGAGGTCGACGGCGTCGCCGGCGGGCGAAATCCCGTCGAGTTCGGGGAGTCGGTCGATCCCGGCCTCGTGGACCACTGCAGCCCCAGGGGCGAACACGTCCCTGCCGTGGAACGTCGAACTCCGGGGGTCGCCGACGTCGAGTTCGTAGACGTCGATGTCGGCGTGGTCCTCGATATCGGCGTGGTGGTCGTCCCCGGCGTCCGCGAGCGCGCGAGCAGGCGGGAGCAACACGCCGTTGTCCGGGCCGACGAGTACGTGATCGCCGGCCCGGACGACCAGGGCCGCACGATCGGTGCCGACGCCGGGATCGACGACGACCAGATGCACCGCGGGCGGGAACTCCGGCAGGACCTTCCTGAGCCAGAAGGCGGCCGCGCGGACGTCCTGCCGCGGGAACTCGTGGCCGATATCGACGAGACGGGCCTCACAACGGCTGAGGATCGCACCCTTCATCGCCGCGGGATAGGGCGTGCCGAAATCGGAGGCGAGCGTGATCATGTATCCTTTGATCGCCTTTAGTCGTCGGCCGGGTCGCCGTTCCCGTTGACCCTGTCGGCCCCGTTGGTATCGGTCTGTGAGATCTGTTGAATCCGCTCTGCTCCTTCGATCTCGCCGATGACCTCGGCGACGGTCCGGGGGACGAGCGACTCCCAGTCGTCGCCGTTTACCATCCGCTGGCGCACTTCGGTCCCTTCGAACTCGTCGCGTTGGAACATCGGCGACTGTCTGACCTCGATGTCGGCCTCCTCGAAGAGTCGGACGACGAGCGGGTTATTCGAGTACGCGACGTCGAACCGCGGGCTCATCGATTGGACGTGGCCGACCCAGACGGCGTTGCGGTTGAGATCCTCGATCGGGACGGCGTACGTCGTCATCTCGAACTCCGCGAGTGCCTTCGTGATCATCATGATCCGCTCGCCGGCGGTGAAGGGATTCCGGACGGTGTGGGATTTGTCCGCGCTCCCGATCCCCACGACGAGTTCGTCGATCTCCTCGCGTATCCGGTCGACCATCGCGTGGTGGCCTTCGTGGAACGGCTGGAACCGCCCGATATAGAACCCCCGCGTCATGTCGGTGAGTGAGTGGGGGGACATCATAAACCCGGCGAGTCGGAGTCGGCCATCGGGGCTGAGCGGCCGACGTGGCCGCCTTGCTGCGGGTTTGTCCGTCGGCAGCGCGTGACTCGGGGAGAAAGTATATCAGTCGATAACCCATCCTTACGGGTAGCAGAAACGTTTCTATGAGCAACGAAAAGGAAAAAAACGAGGCGTCCGACGCGGACGAGCGCCGGACGCCACAGGAGGAGCCGGCCGACGCCCCAAACGGGTCCGCCCCGGACGACGGCGAGGCCGGTCGTGCCACCGACCGTGGCGGCGAGGCCGGTCGTGCCACCGACCGTGGCGGCGAGGCCGATCGTGCCACCGACCGTGGCGGCGAGGCCGATCGTGCCACCGACCGTGGCGGCGGGGACGACACGGGGGCGGCCGGCCCGGACCCGGACGATCCGTACCC
This sequence comes from Natronomonas salinimetallica, assembly GCF_013839515.1. Taxonomy (GTDB): domain Archaea; phylum Halobacteriota; class Halobacteria; order Halobacteriales; family Haloarculaceae; genus Natronomonas. The sequence continues at coordinate 69,872 of NZ_JACDNQ010000001.1, forward strand.
GGAGGACGCACGCTCCTCGGACGAACGGGGTGCGAGCGAACGCCTCGACGAGGACGAAGAGCTGCTCGACGGCTCGGATCTCGGCAGCGAAGTCCACGTCGACAGCGAAGTCGAAATCGAGGAGGACGAGGAGGACAACCTCCTCGGTGGACTACAGATCGATTCGAGCGCCGACATTCAGGTCCCGGACCGGCTCGTCGATCAGGTCATCGGGCAGGACCACGCCCGTGACATCATCCTGAAGGCGGCCAAACAGCGCCGTCACGTGATGATGATCGGCTCGCCCGGGACGGGTAAGTCGATGCTGGCGAAGGCGATGAGCCAGCTCCTCCCGAAGGAGGAACTGCAGGACGTCCTCGTGTATCACAACCCCGACGACGGCAACGAGCCGAAGGTCCGGACGGTGCCGGCCGGCAAGGGCGAACAGATCGTCGACGCCCACAAGGAGGAAGCCAGAAAGCGAAACCAGATGCGGAGCTTCCTGATGTGGATCATCATCGCCGTCGTCTTCGGCTACGCGATCCTCATCGCGCAGGCGCTGCTTCTCGGTATCGTCGCCGCGGGCGTCATCTATCTCGCGTTCAAGTACATGAGCCGCGGTTCGGACGCGATGGTGCCGAACCTGCTCGTCAACAACGCCGACCAGCAGGTCGCCCCCTTCGAGGACGCGACCGGTGCCCACGCCGGCGCCCTGCTCGGCGACGTCCGACACGACCCCTTCCAGTCGGGCGGCATGGAGACGCCCAGCCACGACCGTGTCGAGGCGGGCGCGATCCACAAATCCAACAAGGGCGTGTTGTTCGTCGACGAAATCAACACCCTCGACATCCGCAGCCAACAGAAGCTGATGACCGCGATCCAGGAGGGCGAGTTCGCCATCACCGGCCAAAGCGAGCGCTCCTCGGGCGCGATGGTCCAGACCGAACCCGTCCCGACCGACTTCGTCATGGTCGCCGCCGGGAACCTCGACGCGATGGAGAACATGCACCCCGCGCTCCGGTCGCGGATCAAGGGGTACGGCTACGAAGTCTACATGGACGACACCATCGAGGACAGCCCCGAAATGCGCCGCAAGTACGCCCGCTTCGTCGCCCAGGAGGTCACGAACGACGGCCGACTGCCGCCGTTCACCGACGAGGCGATCGAAGAAATCATCCTCGAAGCTCGCCGCCGCGCGGGCCGGAAGGGTCACCTGACGCTGAAGTTCCGAAGCCTCGGCGGTCTCGTCCGCGTCTCGGGCGACATCGCCCGCGCCGAGAACCGCGAGTACACCCGGCGTGAGGACGTCCTGCAGGCGAAGGCGCGCTCGCGTTCGATCGAACAACAGCTCGCCGACGACTACATCGAGCGCCGCAAGGACTACGAGCTCACCGTCAGCGAGGGCGACGTGGTCGGTCGGGTCAACGGCCTGGCCGTCATGGGCGAGGACTCGGGAATCGTCCTCCCCGTCATGGCCGAGGTCACCCCGAGCCAGGGCCCCGGCGAGGTCATCGCGACGGGCCAACTGAAGGAGATGGCCCAGGAGGCCGTCCAGAACGTCTCCGCGATCATCAAGAAGTTCTCGGACGAGGACATCTCCCAGAAGGACGTCCACATCCAGTTCGTCCAGGCCGGCGAGGGCGGCGTCGACGGCGACTCCGCCTCGATCACCGTCGCGACGGCCGTCATCTCGGCGCTCGAAGACATCCCCGTCCGACAGGACATGGCGATGACCGGTTCGTTGTCGGTCCGTGGCGACGTCTTACCCGTCGGCGGCGTCACCCACAAGATCGAGGCCGCCGCGAAGTCCGGACTCGACACCGTGATCATCCCCAAAGCCAACGAACAGGACGTGATGATCGAAGACGAGTACAAAGATCAAATCGAGATCGTGCCCGTTTCGCACATCTCCGAGGTCCTCGACGTCGCCTTGGCGGGCGAACCCGCGAAGGACTCGCTCATCGACCGCCTCAAGAACATCACCGGCTCCGCGCTCGAACAGCGCGAGGTCGGCGGGGCGAGCAGCCCGAGCCCCCAATAAGGCGTGCCCCGGTGGGCCGCTTTCGCGGCGCTCGCTCTCGCCGTGTTGGCGTTCGTGCTCTTTTCCGCGCGTGCATCCCAGCGTGTCGTCACCGATCTGGCCGCGGAACGGCGGCCACGCCCACACGCCGGCGAGCGCCCCGACGCCGACCATCCCGATGCGACGGGGCAGCCCGATACCGGGAGTGGCCCCGAGGAGCCCTCCTCGATGGCGCTGTTGGCGAACGTCGGGATCTCACACGCGCTGTTCGCGAGCGTGCTCGTTGCGGGCGTCTGGATAACCGACGTGCCACCCGCGGCGCTGGGGATCGGCGTCGGCGCGACGGGCGTGGCCGCCGTTGGGATCGGGATCGGCGTCGGTGCCGGAATCGCGGCCGTCAATACCCTCCTCGGGAGCCTGATAGAAGCCGACCCCGGCGCGGCGCTTCGGGCACTGCTCACCCCGGAGTCGACGTCGGGGTGGATCGTCCTTCTCGCCGTCGTTCTCCCCGTTATCGCCGGCTTCGAGGAGTTGCTGTTTCGGGCGATCCTGATCGGGGGGTTCTCCGCCGGCTTCGGAATCTCGCCGTGGCTCCTCTCTATCGGTGCCTCGGCCGCCTTCGCCGCCGGCCATGGCGCACAGGGGCGGCTCGGAATCGCCGTGACGGGCGCGCTGGGGCTCGTCCTCGCCGCGGTCTTCGTGGCGACGGAGAGCCTGCTGATCGTCGTCGTGGCACACTACGTCATCAACGCCGTCGAGTTCGTCCTCGGAGGGATCGGATACGACCCGCTCGAACCGGCGCGCTCGTGATACTGCCGGACGTCCGTTCGTGAACGTCCGACTCGGTCCATGTCCAAACCGCCGGTCGAACGTGCGTGTCGAGTGGCCCGCGATTCGAGTCGGTACGTCCGGCAGTATGAGGGGATTCACCCGGCGTCCGCGGACAGGTCCGCCTCGAGGACGCCGTAGAACGACGGCGCGCTCCCCTCGACGGCGGGGCGGAACTCGTTGGGGATCGCGCGGGCGCTCTCGTAGAACTCCGACTCCGTCTCGGGGGTCAAGAGCCGTCCGTCGCCGAGTTGTATCATCGCCGGCGCGGTCGAGGACTGTCCCCACTCCTCGCGTTCGACCCAGTCGGGGCCGAACCGGAAGAAGACGCCGAAGGAGAACTGCCCGGCCTCGACCGCTTTGGCCTTCGACCTGAAGTGGTCGGCCTCCTCGGATTCGAACTCGGCGTCGCTCATCCAGGCGACGACCGCGCCCTCCTCGAAGAGCAGGAGATAGACGTCCCAGGAGAACGACCGGTCGAAGACCGCCCATACGCTTCGCGGCCCGACGGTTCCGAACTCGATGCTAAACGCCGGCGTCTCGCGCCCGTCGCCGGCCGGTTCGAGGACGAACCGCCCGTCGTAGCTCGGGACCTGGATCCCGCGGTGGTGATAGACGAGCCCCTCGATCTCGGTCTCGGAGGTGACCGCATCCCAGAGATCGAGCGCGCCCTGGCTCTCCAGACGATCGAAGAACTCCGGGAACGACTTCAGTTCGCGTTCGAACTCGCCCTGTGGCGGACGCTCGAACTCGCCCACCATCAGCGGCTCCCCCCGTGTTCGGAATCGGTACCGGTCGGTCGGATCGACGTCGGGTGGTACATACTACAACTGGAGGGTCCGAGGCCGATTAGTGTTTCCTCCGGCGCTGGCCGTCGCCGCATCGGGGCCGAGCGCCGACCGACTCCTCCCCAGTTATAGGTGTTCGACGAACCGATCGAACGCCCCCGAATCGGCGTGGACGTGCGCGTAGGTACCGAGCGTCCGGTGTTCGGTGAGTCCGTCCCTCTTTGCGACGATCCCGTCCCCGCGCTCGACGTCGAAGGCGAACGTCGCGTCGTCGGCCACGTCGGCCTCGGAGTAGTGGAACTCGTGGCCCCGGACCGTCCCGCCGCGTCCGGCGGTGAGCGTATCCCTCCGGGCGCGTAACTCGACGTGGTCGAGCGCCTGGTAGCGATCGCACATCCGCACGTCCGCGGGCAGGACGCCGGCCATCCGGTGTGTCCCGCCGTCGCCGTCCGTCAGCGTCTCCGAGAGCGCCATCAGGCCACCGCACTCCCCGAGGACGGGCAGGCCGTCGGCGGCGCGCTCGCCCAGTTCGTCTATCGTGCCGCCGTCGGCCAGTGCCGCGCCGTGGAGTTCGGGGTAGCCGCCGGGAAGGTAGACGCCGTCACACGCCGGCAGCGGATCGCCCGCCACGGGCGAGAACGTGACCACCGACGCCCGCTCGCGGAGCCGTTCGACGGTGGCGGGATACCTAAAACAGAACGCGCCGTCGTCGGCGACGGCGACGGTCGCGTCCGTCCCGGGGCCGGAGGGACTCGCCGAGCCCGGCGTGGGCGGTTCGCGGGCGAGGGCGACGAGCCGTTCGATCTCGACGTGTTCGCTCGCCTCGGCCAGGGTGTCGGCGTCGATCGGTGCCTCCGCGCCCATGTGAAGCCCGAGGTGACGGTCGGGGATCTCGAGTCCCGACAGCGGCGGGATCCGTCCGAGATACGCGAGGCCCTCGGGCAGCGCCTCGCGGATACCGTCGGCGTGGCGGCCGCCGTGGGCGCGCTGGGCGAGGACGCCCACGATATCGATATCCCGGCCGGCCTCGGCGGCGTAGGTCTCGAACCCGAGCGCCGTCGCGGCGACGCTTTCCATGCCGGCCTTCGCGTCGACGACGAGGACGACCGGCAGCCCGAGCGTTTCGGCGACGGCCGCGGTCGAGTTCGTCCCGTCGTAGAGGCCCATCATCCCCTCGACGACGCAGACGTCGCCCGATCCGCGCCAGTAGTTGCGGCGAGTGCCGTCCTCGCCGGAGAGCCACGGATCCAGGCTGCGCGAGGGACGCTCACAGACGGCGGCGTGGTGGCTCGGATCAATGAAGTCCGGGCCGGCCTTCGCGGGCTGGGGATCGTAGCCGGCGTCTTCGAGCCCCGCCAGGACCGAAAGCGAGGCGACCGTCTTCCCGACCCCGGAGGCGGTCCCGGCGAGGACGAACCCTTTCATGGGGCAGGAGCCTCCCGGTCGGCCTCCTCGAGCACTCGGCTGTACACGTCGCGGACGCCCGAGCGGACGTCGGCCATCGGTACCGAGGCCCGATCCGCAAGCGCGAGCGCGCCGCCCATTCCGACGCCCTCCTTGGCCTCCCCGGCGTTGTAGGCGGCCATCGCCGGGTGATCGTCGGTGAATCCGGGATCGGTGACGGTCACCGAGAGATCCAGTTCCGAGGCGGCCCGACCGACGTCGATCGAGGGGTCCTCGGCGACGAACGACGTCGTCGCCAGCGACAGCGGTCCCTCGTATCCGCCGTGTCGGAGACAGGCCGCGGCGGCGACGAGCTGGGTGCCGCCGGCCAGCGTCACCGCGGTATCGGTCTCGAGCGCGCCGGCCGCGAGCCCCGCGAGGACCGAAAGCGCCGGGTCGCCCGCCCGGCGCAGCGCGACGGTCGGCTCGCCGGCGGCCCCGCCGGGGTCCAGCGCCGAGGCGGCGAGCGCCTCGGCAACGACCTCCCGTTTCAGCCCGAGCGGGTTCTCCGGTAGCGAGGAGGAGATAGTCCCCCGGTCGGCCGCCTCTTCCGTTTCGGCCTCCCCATTGAGGACGCTTGCCTCCCCGAGCGCGGTCAACACGCCCAGGGCGGTCGTCGTTCCGCCGGGAACCGTCTCGGCGAGAAACAGCTCCTCGTCGGGGAGCTTTCGGCCGAACTGGCGGGCGGCGGCGAACGCACCTGGGGCGGACGGGACGGGATCGGACTCCCGGATGTCACGGCCGGGAGCGGCCCCGACGGTCACCGTCGGCGCGCCGGTCGGTTCGGCGAGGCCGGCGTCGACGACGGTCGTCTCGAGGCCGAGGCGTTCGACCACCGCCCGGGTGACGACGGCCGGCGTCGGGCAGCCGGTCGGCGAGACGGGGACGACCGGCGATCGGACGGTCCGGCCGTAGGTCAGGATTTCGCCGTCGGCGCTCGGCGTGTGGGTCATCAGGTCCGGATCCGCCCCCGCCGCGCTGATGCCGTCGATCTCGGCGGTCCGCGTCGTCCCGGCGCAGAGAACCAGTCGTGTCATTGCGCTTGTATTCCGCGCAAGCGGACTTGAACCCAGCGGAGACGCCGAAAACCACTCCTCCGGTGGCGTCACGGAATCACACGGCGGATACCCCCGAGGCGATCTATGCCCGACGGATTACCCAAAGCGCCGCGAGGCCGCCGGCGGCGACGACGAGCCAGTAACTCGCCAGCCGATAGACCGTCGTCACCGCGAGCGCGTCGGCCGTCGACAGCGCCGTGAGCGCGGTCAACAGCGCGACGAGCGTCCCCTCGATGGCCGCGAGTCCCCCCGGAAGCGGTGCCGATCCGGCGATGACACTCACGGGAACCAAAAAACAGACGAGCAAGAGCGGGACCGGCGTCCCGAGCGCGAGCCCCGAAAAGTACAGCGGGATCGCAAAGAACACCCAGCCGACGTAGGCGAAGACGACCGCGACGAGGAGCGCCCTCGGTGCCGCCGCGATCACCTCGATCGACGCGTAGAGCCGGTCGATCCGGTCGCGGACGGACGGGATCGAGATCCGTGACGTCCGGTTTGCGATCGGCGTGAGCGCCCACAGCACGCCGCCGCGCAGCCGGGGGCGGAACCGCCACCCGACGACGGTGACGAACGGGAGCGCGACCGCGAGCGAGACGAGCACCAGCGCGAACCGCTCTATCGTCCCGGAGATCTGGGCGGTAAACAGCAGGTAGCCGAGGCCGACGCCGCCGACGGTAAAAAACGGCAACAGGCGGATCAGATCCGACGTGACGACGCTCGCGAGGCTCTGTTCGTACGTCGCGTCTGTGTCCCGAGAGAGGACGTAGGCGATGAACGGCTCGCCGCCGGCCTGCCCCATCGGCGTCACGTAGTTCGCGAACGTCGCCGCGAAGAACGTCACGACGAGCTTCCGGTAGGGGACCGAGACGCCGGCCGCCCCGAGGACGGCCTGCCAGGTCTTCGTCCACGCCGCGAGACACAGCACGGTCGAGACACAGGCGAGTATGACCCACTCGGGCCGGGTCGTCCGGAGCCGATCGAGCGTCCGCTCCCAGCCGACGCCCACCGCGAGAAGCCCAACGAGGAGGAGCGCAACGCCGAACCCGAGGAACGCCTTGAGGACCGTCCCGCGGCTGGTCCCGGCGGTCGATAGCTCACCGAACATCGAAGCGTACGTCCCGGACGCTCACGCGCCCGTTTTGGTCACCTGATACCACTCGCCGCTCCAGGTGAGCGCGTACTCGAAGGCCGCCTTGACCGTCAAGACCCCGTGGCCCAGATACACGAGCGGTGCGAGCGCGAGTGCCGGAGAGAGCAAGCCGACGCGCCCGTCGAGCGCGTCTCGGCTCCAGACGCCCAGGATGACCGCGAGGATGCCCGCGAACGGGACGAGAACGGTTCCCGGCTCGAGCAACGCCAAGAAGAGCACGTGGGCGGTGAGAACCAACAGGATACCGCCCGCGAGGACGCCGCCGACGGCCCGACTGACCGCGATGGCGTCCGTGAGGTCGCGGTCCCCCTCGAGGGCCTCGCGGAGGCGCATGTGGACGACCTGTATGTGGCCGATCCGCCAGCGCTTGCGCTGGCCCCAGAGGTCGCGTAGGGTATGCGGTGCCTCCATCGAACTCGTACAGCGGCGGTCCCCCGTGACGGTGAGGCCGGCGCGGTGACACTGATGGGAGAAGTAGATGTCCTCCGTCAGGACGTCGGCGTAGCCGCCGACCGCGTCGAAGGCCTCGCGGGTGAACCCGGTCGCGGAGCTTTGACAGTGCGTAAAGCCGACGAACTCGCCGACCAGATAGCCCGTCTGGACGACGACCCGCTCGCAGTAGGCGAGCGTCTCGATCGCTCCCGTCGGGCGGGGGATCCGCCGTCCCTGAAAGACGTCCGTTCCGTCGAGCAGTTCGCCCATCGCGGTCGCAACGAAGCCCGGCGAGGCGCGTTCGTCGGCGTCGAAAACGACGAAGTGGTCCGCCGAACTCCCCTCGACGGCGCAGTTGATCGCGGTCGCTTTCGAGCCCGGACGGTCGTTGACGAGACACTCGACGGGATCGTAGCGCTCGGCGAGTTCCAGCGCCCGCGACCGGGTCCGATCGTCGTCGGGTTCGACGACGACGGCGATCTCGAGGGGGTCGTAATCGTTCCCGAGGAGGCTCGTGACGCTCTCGTCGACGACGTCGGCGTCCCGGTAGGCGGGGACGATCGCCCGAACCGGCGGTCCCGAGGGTACCCGATCGCCCGAACCGCCTCGCCAGACGTCGTAGACGAGTAACAGCCCGGTGGCGGTGACGGCGACGGTGAACAGTCCGACGTAGACGGCCCCCTCGACGAAGGTGACGACGAAAAGCGGTCGGACGGCGATCGTCCAGATGTCCGCCCCGGTAAAGAACCCGAGGACGAGCAGGACCGCGATCCCGATCCACGTCCCCGCGTTCTCGGCGATTTGGCCGATTCCCGGTATCATTATGGGGCCGTACCACCGGTCGGCTATTTAACGTTCTGTTCTGTCTCGTTTGCTGGCAGTCCGGTCTTCGCGTCGAGCGGTCTTCGCGTCCCAGCCCCACGCTGGGCCGGCCTCCGATCCGAATCCGATACGCAGTTACGCCACACCGTCGAACCGGAACGTACGATGGGCTTCGACGACTGGGTCTCCGTCTCCGCCGAAAAGATCCGAAAGAAGGGCCTCGAGGGGTTCTACGACGTCGCTTACGACCTCTACACCGGGCTCTGGTGGCTCGCGTGGCCGATCCCGCGCGGTACCAACATCTACGAGCGCGAGTGGGACGTCCTCGTCGTCCTCGACGCCTGCCGCGTGGATCTCCTCCGATCGGTCGCCGACGAGTACGACTTCCTCGGCGAGATAGCGCGCGTCGAGTCGGTCGGCAGCATGTCCAAAGAGTGGATGGCGAAGACGTTCACCGACGAGCACGCCGACGAGGTGGCCGACACCGCGTACGTCACGAGCAACGTCTTCTCCGAACGGATGCTCGACGCCGACCGCTTCGGGAGCCTCGAGGAGGTGTGGCGCGACGGCTGGGACGAGGCGGCCGACACCGTCCTCCCCCGGACGATGACCGACCGCGCGATCCGTACCGCCCGCGAGGACGACCCCGACCGGCTGATCGTCCACTACGTCCAGCCACATCACCCCTTCGTCGGCCTCGAGGCGGGCTTCGACGCCGACCCGTTCGGCCCGGCGCTCTCGGACACCGTCGTCGACGCGCTCCGGAAGGGAAAGATCGACCGGGAGACGTTCTGGGAGGCCTACCGGGACAATCTCCGCCTCGCGCTCGACGACGTCGAACTCCTGTTGTCGAACGTCGACGCCGACCGCGTCGCGATCACGGCCGACCACGGCGACGCCCTCGGCGAGTGGGGGATCTACGACCACCCGGTCGGCTGTCTACACCCCGCAGTCCGGACGGTCCCGTGGGCGACCACGACCGCGACGGATCACGGAACGTACGAGCCCGAGATCGACCGGGAGACCGACGACTCCGACGTCGAGGATCGCCTTCAGGCGCTCGGCTACGTCGGATAGCGGACGCGGCCCCGGATCTTGCGCGCGAGTTCGAGTAGCGACCGACGCTATCGCCTGACGACGAGCACGGACAGATCCGAGAACGCCGTCCCCTCGCGGGAGTCGACGTCGGCGGCCAACTCCGACAGCGAGGTGTGTGTGATCGCCTCGTCGTCGTGGGTCAGCCGTTCGCAGACGAGCGCCTCGTGGTCCGACGCCCCCGACTCCAGGAGCCGGCCGGCGATCCGTTCGGGCATCCAATCGAACGGCCGGGGGAGGACGAGCAGGTGTCTGTCCCCGACGTCGCGTTCGAGTCGGTCGAGATCGGACTCGATCGGCCCGCTCTTGTGGAGGGTGACGAAGGTCGTCTCCTCCATCGGCGTCCGGGCCCGGGAGGCCGCGATCTGCAGCGAGGAGATCCCCGGGATCACCCGGACGGGTGCGTCGACTGCCGATTCGACCTTGCCGACGAACTGATACCCCGAGTGGTTCGGGTCGCCCATCAGCACGGCCGTCCCGCTCTCGCCCGCCCTGACCCGGTCGGCGAACGCGGCGAGGACCGCTGGTTCGTCGTCGTACCCGCAGGTCAGCGTCTCGCCCGTTATCCCGTCGGCGACGAACCCGACGACCGTCTCGAATCCGACGACGACGTCGGCCTCGCGGATCGCCCGCTCGCCCCGGCGGGTGAGATACTCGGGGGTGCCGGGGCCGATGCCGACGGCGTAGACGGGGTCCCTCTCGGAGCCGACGCCGGCCACGGCCTCCGGTCTATCGGCCGCGAACGCCCCCGGATCGTCCGGGAACTCGACGCCGTCGGTCATTCCGACGCCCCGTCGTCGCCGTCGTATAGGGTCTCCTCGCCGTCACGGACGTCGCTTGCGACGTGGATCAACTCGTTCGTCAGGCTCGCGGCCAGCCCGCTGCCGCCGCGACGGCCGACGTTCGTGATCGCCGGGACGCCGTACTCCGCACAGATCTCGCGGATCCGCTTTCGGCTCTCGGCGGCCTTGACGAACCCGACCGGCGTGGCGACGACGACGGCCGGCCGGGTCCCCTGCTCGATGCAGTCGGCGAGCGCCAACGCGGCGGTCGGGGCGTTGCCGATGCTCGCGATCGCGCCGTCGTAGACGCCTTCGGTGTCGAGTTCGAGCACCGATGCAGCGGTTCGGGTCATCCCGGTCTCTGCGGCCAACTCCGCCCCGTTCCCGATCGCCTTCCGGATCGGGCACTCGTGGCCCCGCCCGGTGATCCCCTCCTTGACCATGGTGATGTCGGTGACGATCGAGCGCCCGTCGAGGACGGCCTCGGCGCCGACCCGGACCGGCTCGGAGTCGTCCTCGCCGGTAAAGCGCATCAGATACTGAAACTCCGGGTCGCCGGTCGCGTGGACCGACTTCGCGCGGATCCGGTCCGCGAGGACGTCCTGCGGTACCAGCTTGTGGACCCGATCCATGCTGGTTTCGGCGATCTCCATCGCGTCGGCGGTCGTCGCCCCGAGATCGGCGTACGCCTCAAAGCCGTCTCCCGTCCCGTCGCCGTCGGTTCCGTTGCCGTCGGTTCCGTTGCCGTCGGTTCCGTCGCCGTCGGTCCCTTCTGTCGTCATCGCTTCTCACCTCCCCGTCCTGCTCGCGGCGTCGTACGATCTCCCGTTCCGGGGGCTTCGCCCCGCTCATCCCTCGTGGTACGCTCCTCCAGATCGCCGTCGATCCGGAGGTTGAGGTCGGTAAGCCGCTCCTCGACGTCGGCGTCGGCGTCCCAGAGGCCGCGCTCGATCGCCTCCAACAGCGTGTCCGTGATCGACTCGAGCGCCCAGGGGTTGACCTCGCGCATCCACGCCTGGCGGTCCTCCTCGAACGCGTACTGCTCTGCGATCGCCGCCCACAGCGTGTCGCTTACGACGCCCGTCGTCGCGTCCCATCCCAGGGTCACGTCGACGGTTCCCGAGAGATCGCCCGCCCCCTTGTAGCCGTGTTCCTCCATCGAATCGAGCCACTCGGGGTTCAACACGCGGGCGCGCATCGACTTGCGGACCTTCTCCTCGTTGGTGTACACGGAGACGTTGTCGGGGTCCGAGGAGTCGCCGACGTAGGACGCCGGCTCCTCCCCGGAGACCTCCGCGACGGCGGTGATGAAGCCGCCGTGGAAGGCGTACCAATCGGAGGAGTCGAACTCGTCTTGCTCCATCGTGTCCTCGATCTTGACGGTCGCGTCGACGCTTCCGAGTCGCCGCCGGAAGGCGTCGTGGTCCTCTTTCACCCGTCCGCGCGAGCCGAGCGCGTAGCCGCCCCACTGGACGTATACCTCCGCGAGGTCCGAACGGTCCGTCCAGTTGCCCTCGTCGACGGCCTTGTTCGTGCCCGCGCCGTAGCCGCCCGGCCGGGTGGTAAAGACGCGGGGCATGGCTGCCTCGCGGGCCTCGTCGGGCTCTAGCCCCTCGGCTTCCAGTTCCTCCGTCTCCTCCTCGACGTGTTTTTTGACGTAGTTCATCTCGTGTGGCTCATCCAGATCGACGACGGCCTCGACCGCGTCGTGGACGACCCCCGCCGCCTGCGGGAAGGCATCCCGGAACAGCCCCGAGACGCGGGTGGTCGCATCGATTCGGGGGCGGCCGAGGTCGTCGAGACCGATCGGCTCGACGGCCTCGACCCGGCCCGCGTCGGTCCAGATCGGTTCGACGCCCATCAGCGCGAGCACCTGCGCGATCGTCTCCCCCCGCGTGCGGACCGTCGGGGTCCCCCACGCGACGACGCCGACCTCCTCGGGGTACTCGCCTGCCTCGCCGTGGTGTCGTTCGAGCGTTCCCTCGGCGACCTCCCGGCCGACCGCCCAGGCCGATCTCGCGGGGATCTTCCGGGGGTCAAGCGTGTAGAAGTTCCGTCCCGTCGGCAGCAGATCGACGCCGCCGCGGGTGGGCGCGCCGGACCCGCCCGGCGGGACGTACTCGCCGTTCAACGCGTCGGCCGTCCGCGGGATCTCCGCTTCGGCCCCGAGGACGCGCGGGGCGGCCTCCTCGCAGATGTAGGCCAGCGCCTCCCGCAGGTCGTCGTGGGCGCCGCCCTTCACCCGGGCGTCGCCCAGCGCGTCGATATCGACGACCATGAGGTTCATCGTCGTCTCGTCGTCGGGGCCGGCGTCGGGTTCGGCCTCCGGCACGTCGAAACCGTGCTCGGCGAGCGTCCCGACCAACTCGATGCTCAGTTCGTGGACCGCGTCGGCGGCCTGCGAGTAGGTCATCCCGAGCGTCTCGTCGTACTCGCCCGGCGAGTCGAGCATCGTCTGGTAGTCGACGCCGAGCACGCCCGCGACGGACTCCCGCAGCGACGGCGCGCCGGGGTTTTCGAGCCGCATCAGCGCGATCAGGTACTCGACGAGGCGATCCGATTCGGGCGGTTCGCCCAGCGTGTGCAGGCCCATCCGGATCTGCGTCGTCTTCACGTCCGTCAGGTAGGCGTGGACGCGCTCGACGAGTTCGTCGATCGGCACGTCGTCGCCTTCGACCGCGCCCTTCGCCAGTGTCGTCCCCGCCTCCTCGGGGCCACGAACGTCCGCTTTCTCGTCGATGTCGCCCTCGAGCCCCAACTCGACGGCGAGGTCCAACTCGTCGATTTTCTCTCGGAGGAGCCGTTCGACCGTCTCGCCGGCCCCGCTGCCGGCCTCGCGGTACTGGTCGGCGAGCTCCTCCAGTTCCGCGAGCTCGTCGTAGGTGCCGGCCTCGGCCATCGGCGGCGTGAGGTAGTCGACGACGGCGGCGTAGGAGCGTCGCTTGGCCTGCGTCCCCTCGCCGGGGTTGTTGACGATGTAGGGATAGACGTTGGGCAGATCGCCCACGAGCGCGTCCGGCGCGCTCTCGGCGTCGAGGCCGACGGTCTTGCCGGGCAGCCACTCCAGGGAGCCGTGCGTACCGAGATGGACGACCGCGTCGGCGGCGAACTCCTCGCGGAGCCACTTGTAGAAGGCGTAGTAGTCGTGCGGCGGCTGGAGATCGGAGTCGTGATACACCTTCGAGGGGTCCATCCCGAATCCACGGGGGGGCTGGACCGTCACGAGGACGTTGCCGAACGCCGTGCCGGGGATCGCGAAGGGACGTTCCGGCGGGTCGCCCCACTCTTCGAGGACGTTTTCGCGGAACTCGGGATCGGCGTCGGCCCACCACTCGGCGTACCGCTCGGCGGGGACGACGTCGGCGGAGAGCCCGCGGACGTCCTCGGGGGCGACCCACCGGTCGTCGAGCGTCAACTGCGCAGTGAGCGTCTCGATGAGTTCCTGCCCGGAGCTCGGAAACCGCCCCCCGAGGTCGTAGTTCCGAGCGCGAAGCTCCGACAGCAGGTTCACCGTCGACTCGGGCGAGTCGAGCCCGAAGGCGGTGCCGATGCCGTCGTCGCTCGGCGGGTAGTTGTGGAGCACGACCGCCACGTTTTTGTCCTCGTTCGGGGTGTCACGCAACTCGGCCCAGTTGACTGCCAGCGAGGCGGCGTGGTCGATCCGGTCCTCGATCGGGAAGTGCTGTTTCGGCGTGGAACCGATGCCGGCCTCGTCGTCGGTGCGTTCCTTCCCGGAGATCGGGTGAGTGATGACGTTGCCGTCGAACTCCGGCAGCGCGACGGAGAGCGCGAGTTCGAAGCCCATCACGCCCGTGTCGCTGGAGTCGTACCGCGAGCGCGAGCGCATCGTCGTCACCGTCTGGATCACGGGGACGCCGAGGCGCTTCAAGAAGACCTCCTCGGCGTCACCGCCCTCGTCGTTGGCGTCGCGGCCCCGCTCGGCCATCGACAGCGAGAACATGAACGACGAACAGACCGCGTCGACGAGCGGTTCGCCCGCCCCGTCGGTGAGCCAGTTGTCGACGACCCACTCGGCGTCTCCGGGCCGCGCCCGGCTTTCCGAGGCGTCTTCCGACGCCTCGCCGTCCCCCTGCTCCCCGGAGTCGGTGACGGGGTTACAAAACACCGGCAGCGCGTTCGCCCCCTCGGCTTCGATCGCCCGGACCAACGCGTCGACGTAGCGGGTGTTCTCGTGGGTCCAGTGGGACTCGTAGAACCAGACGGCGACGGTCGGTCGGTCCCCGTCGAGGGTCGCATAGAGCCCCTCGACGGAAACGCCCGGGTGATCGGGGTGATACACCCCTTCGGTCGGCAGCGCGACGGGGTCGTCGTACCCGGGGGTCTCGGGCGTGAACCGGTCGGTCAGATACCGGACGCAGTTCGCCAGGTTGGCGCTGCCGCCGCGCTCGAGGTACTCCGAGACGGTTTCGCGGACGCTGCCGGGGACGGTCGTGTCCTCGACGGCGAAGGCGTCGCCGGTCGCTTTGATGACGACCGGAACGCCGGCCGCATAACAGCGATCGAGCGCGCGGTCGTAGCCGGGCATGCTCTCTTGGTCGCCGTGGAGCCACAGGACGACGGCGTCGCAGTCGGTCAGTTCCTCGCAGAACGCCTCGACGGCCTCCGGCTCGTCGAGGTCGCTCTCGGATCGGGCGACGAGGTCGGCTTCGACCTCGCCGGCGGCGCGGGCGAGCGCGCCCAACTCGTTTTCGGTCGCGGTGTAGAGTCCGACGGTTGGCATAAGGTTAATAAACTCCGTTTGTGTTAAAACAACTGTGTTTGATTTCGCCGAGGACAAAAGCGTTTCTACGCCGTTCGGGGCGGTCGTCGGCCAACGGCGGCTCAAAGAGGCGCTTTCGTGTGTCGCCACGGACGACGGCCTCGATGGCCTGCTCGTGACCGGCGAGAAGGGTACGGCCAAATCGACGCTCGTCCGCGGGCTGGCCGAGCTGTTGCCCGACCAGCGCGCCGTCGCCGACTGCCCGTACGGCTGCCCGCCCGACGACCGGAGCCGACAGTGTCGGGAGTGCCGCGACCGGGCGACGTTCCCGGTCGAGACGCGCTCCGTCCCGCTCGTTACGCTGCCGCTCGGTGCGACGCGCGAGCGCGTTGTCGGGACGCTCTCGGTCTCCGATGCGCTCGCCGGCGAGGCGACGTTCGAGCCCGGCCTGCTGGCTCGCGCCAACCGCGGGCTGTTGTACGTCGACGAGGTGAACCTGCTGGACGACCACCTCGTCGACGTGTTGCTCGACGCCGCCGCCTCGGGGGTCAACCGGGTCGAACGCGACGGGGTCAGCCGGAGCCATCCCGCCGAGTTCACGCTCGTCGGGACGATGAACCCCGAGGAGGGCGACCTCCGTCCACAGCTCCGGGACCGCTTCGCGCTCTCGGTCGACGTCGAGGGCGAACGCGACGTCTCCGACCGGGTCGCCATCATCGAGAGCGACCTGCGGGGCGGCCGGCCGGCCGGGGGCGACGACGACACCGACGCCCACCGTCGGCGACTGCGGCGCGCCCGTGAGACGATCGGGTCGGTCGCGTTGACGGACGAACAGAAACGCGAGATCGCCGAACTCTGTCTCGAGGCCGGCGTCGACGGCCACCGCGCCGACATCGCGACCGCTCGGGCCGCCCGAGCGCTCGCCGCCCTCGACGAACGACCGACCGTTACCCGACCCGACATCCGGACCGCGGCCTCGTTCGCGCTCGGCCATCGGATGCGCTCGACGCCCTTCGAGGACGCCCCCGACGCCGACGAGGTCATCGACGACCACTTCGAGGACGGTGAAGACACCGATGGCGATACGGACGCCGACGACGGTGGAAGCGAGAACGCGGACGCCGACGACGGTGGAAGCGAGAACGCGGACGCCGACGACGGTGGAGACGGAGACGACAGCGGCGGAGACGGAGACGACTCCTCCGGTAAGGGGGGCGGCGAAGCCGGCTCCGGAAACGACGGGGGGACCGACGGCCCGGATACGGGCGAAGCGGGCGGCTCCGCGGACCCCTGTGGGGACGATGGGACGGAGCAAGCGACGCCGCTGATCCCCGGCCAGCCGGCCGAACCGGCCGAACACGCCACGGCACCCGACGTCGACACGCCCGAAGCCGAGGCCGGAAGCGGCGCGGGGCGGGCCGACTCGGGACCCGATGCCCACAACGAGGGCGTCCGTGTCCGGACCGAACAGGCCGGTACCGGGAGCGCGATCGATGCGGCCGCCTCGGTTCGGGCCGCCGCGACCCGGGGAAGCGACCGCGTCGAAACGCGTGATCTGCGACGGTCCGTTCGGTCGGGTGCGGGCGAGGCGCTCGTCGTCTTCGCCGTGGACGCGAGCGCCTCGATGCGACCCGCGATGGCGGCGGCGAAGGGCGTCACGCTCGAACTGTTGGAGGGTGCCTACACCGAACGCGACAGCGTCGCCGTCGTCGCGTTCGCGGGCGAGGGTGCGGAGGTGCTTCTCCCGCCGACCGACTCGGTCACGCTGGCGGCGCGGCACTTAAAAGAACTCCCGACCGGCGACCGGACGCCGCTGCCCGCCGGACTCCGGACGACCGCGGCGGTGATAGACCGGGCCGACCCCGACGCCGCCGTCGCCGTCGTGGTCTCCGACGGCCGGGCCAACGCCGCGTCGACCCCGACCGCTGACACCCGGGCGGCCGCCGAAGCGCTCGCGTCGACCGACGCCCGCGTCGTCTGCGTCGAGGCGGGCGACGAACGAGGCCTGCTCGCCGAGGTCGTCTCGGCGAGCGACGGAACGCTCGTCGCTCTCGACGCGCTGACCCCGGAGCGCGTCGAGCGTGAACTCGCCCGGTCGCGGTAGTTTTGGACGCGACCGGAACGGTTAGGCGGTTCGACCCAAAGCTTTACAATCACACTTGTAGAAGGGCAAATACAATTTATGAGTACGAACGAAACCGTCGGCGACCGGCTCGACGTCGCCCGAACCGAACTGACAGCCACACAGATCGCCGCGGGACTCGCCTTTGGAACCGCGATCGTCTTCGCGCTCATGTTCGTCCAGGAGCCGCTCGTCCACGAGTCGATGCACAACTTCCGACACGCCGCCGGTATCACGTGTCACTGACGCATGATCGCTGAGTACCTCCGACGCGGCGTCGCCGCCGGCGCCGTGGCCGGGGTCGCATACGGGCTGTACATGACGCTCGTCGGCAACCCGCTCAGCAGCTCCGTCGAGCACGCGGCCCGCGATCACGCCGGCAACGCGCACGGCTCGGGCGGCCTCGTCTCGGAGATGACGACCGCCGCCGTCAGCGCGGGCAGCGGGCTACTGTGGGCGGTCCTGCTCGGGGGTGTCTTCGCCGTTGCACTGTATCTGCTCGAACCGGCGATCCCGGGCTCCGCGGCCGTCCGGTCGTACGTCCTCGCCGGAGCCGGCTTCCTCACGGTCTCGGGCGTTCCGTGGCTGGCGTTGCCGCCCGCCGCTCCCGGTGCCGTACACCAGTATCCGATCGGGCTCCGGATGCGGGCCTACGTCGGCCTCGCCGTCCTCGGCGCGATCACGGCTACAGCGGCCGTTCTCGCGTACAAACGGGGGGCGCGTCGCCACGTCGGCCTCGGGATCGTCGCCGGCGCGGCCCCGATACTCGTCATCGCCGCCGTTCTCACTCTCGCGACACCGACGGTGACGACGTATCCGAACCACCCGATGGACCTCGTCGCCGCCTATCAGGGGCTTACCGTCCTGACGCAGGCGGGGATCTGGCTTCTCATCGCCGGAACGTTCAACGCGCTCCGGCGACGGGAATCGGAGTACCGGAACGGACCGACACGCACGACCGACGACGCACTCGTGGGAGGAGGCCCGTGAAACGTCGAGGAAACCCGTGAAACGTCGAGGGCCACCGTGAAACGTCGAACCGACAAGCAGACGACCCGCCTCGACGCCCACGTCTTCGTCTGCGTAAACGAGCGCGACTCCGAGTACGCCTGCTGTGCCGAGGCGGGCGGCGAGGAGACCGCCGCGGCCGTAAAGACGTGGCTCCGCGAGCGGGACGCCTTCTGGTCGCCGGTCGGCGTCTCGACGACGGACTGTCTCGGCCTCTGTAGTGAGGCAGGCACCGCGATCACGATCCAGCCGCACAACGAGTGGTTCGCCGAGGTCCGGCCGGACGACGTGGACGACCTCATGAGCGAGGCGTTCGGCCCCGGGGCGGACCGGATCTGACGACGACCGGGCGGCGCTCACCGATCCGTTCTCCGGGGAGCGGCCCGTCGACAACGACGGCCACGGCGTCGGGGGGCGTGATACCGTACGATCGAGGACCTCCGCCGCTCGCGGACGCCTTCGGGCCGCACCCGCGGATTTAAATACCGGTACGCGCAAAGCCCCGACCAGTGATCGAACGCGAGGGGACCCACACGACGGCGCGGGTGTTGACTGACGACGAGGAACTCCTCGAGATGAACGTCCTCGAACAGATCGACGAACTCGTCGATCACCCGGCGTTCACCGAGCCGATACGGATGATGCCCGACGCCCACGTCGGCGCGGGGGCCCCGGTCGGTTTCACCATGCCGCTCGGCGAACGTATCGTCCCGAACGTCGTCGGCGTCGACGTCGGCTGTGGGATGGCGGCGTTCGAACTCGGATCGACGCTGCCGCTCGGTGACGCCGAACGTGAGCGCGCCGTCCGGGCGGCCGTCCCGATGGGACGATCCGTCCACGAGTACGACGACGCACCGCACCTCGTAGACGAGTTTCCCTTCGAGCGCGCCACCCGGATCTTCGAGCGCTTCGATTCCGCCCACGCGGCGCGGTTCGGCGAACGGATCGACCCCGCGTTCGACTTCGACGGCTACGACGGGGAGTATTTCAATTCCCTCTGTGACCGCGTCCTCGCCGACCAGCGCCAGGGGATGGGCCACGTCATCAAAAGCGTCGGGACGCTCGGGGGCGGCAACCACTTCATCGAGTTCGCCCGCTCGCGGGAGACGGGATCGTACTGGCTTGTCGTCCACAGCGGGTCGCGGTATCTCGGCAAGTCCGTCGCGGAGTTCTGGCAGGGGCGGGCCGGCGACTACCGGTCGGCGGATCGGATCCGCGAGGTCATCCCCGAGTCCGACTACGAGTTCCTGAAGTTCGATCCGGAGACGGTCGGGGACCGTGAACTCCACACCTGGGTGACCGGCGGGATGGGCGAATCCCACCTCCGCAAGGCGGCGATCCGCGAGGCCTTCGACGGAGGGGAGATCGAACGGACGTTCGATCGGCTCTCGCGGCCGAAAGCCGACGCCGAGACGCGCAGCGACGACCTCGATTACCTCGAGGGACGGGAGGCACACGGCTACTACGTTGACATGCTGTTCGCCCAACAGTACGCCCGCTGGAACCGGCAGTTGATCGGCGAGGCGATCTGCTCGGCCCTCGGCATCGACCCGGCCGATTCGTTCCAGTCGATCCACAACTACATCGACTTCCGTGATCTGACGGTCCGAAAGGGAGCGACGCCGGCCCGCGAGGGCCAACGGATCGTCGTCCCGTTGAACATGGCCGACGGCTCGATCCTCGCCCGCGGCCGCGGCAACGACGCCTACAACCGAAGCGCCCCCCACGGTGCCGGCCGGACGATGAGCCGCGGCGAGGCCTTCGAAACGGTCGCCCTCGACGAGTTCGAAACCGCGATGGAGGGCGTCTACTCCGAGTCGGTCGTCGACGGTGTGCGCGACGAGGCACCGATGGCGTACAAACCCGCCGAGGCCATCGCCGCGGCGATCGAACCGACCGCCGCGGTCACGGACCGGTTGGACCCCGTCCACAACATAAAAAGCGTCGAGTGACCGTCGTGGACGTCATCCAGCGGCTGTGAGGAACTGCCCCGTGCGCCTCGCTCGCTTCGCCCGCTGCTTGCGGCCGGAGCCTCCGGCTCGAATTCCGCTGAAAGACCGGTTCGGCGGCGGGGCGTCGACGTCAGTGCGTACGCGACGGCGGGGCGTCGACGTCGGCCCCCGTCCGACAGCCTCACTCGATCTCCAGGGTTCCGTCCCCGCCGCCGTCCCCGCCGTTTTCGTCCCATTCGAGTTCGAACTCGATGCTCAATTCGCCCGGCGCGTCGGTCGGCCCCTCCCGTTCGGCTTTGACCTCGAAGGTCGGGCGGGCCGGCGGGTCGAGGGTCACGGACTCCGCACCCGCCTTCAGGGTGATCTCGCCGCCACGTTCGAGGTTTTCCGCGACGGACCGAAGGTACGCCGCGATCTCCTCTCTGGTCTGGTCGCTCTCGGATTTAAACAGGACTTCTTCGGGCATGCTGTGGGCAGGTACGCCGTCCGCACATATATCTATCTCGGCGGGTACCCGCCGTGGAGAGACGACGCTACGGCCCGTCTCAAATCACCAACAGCCCGACCAGCGCGATCGCGATCCACAGTATCTTCAACGAGGTGTTCACGATAATCACCTTCGTTCCGAACTCTGCCCCCCAGATGCCGTACTGAAAGGGGATCGACCGCTTGAACGTCGAGACGGTAAAGGAGACGATCCCACCGATGAGCATCGCCGAGACGGCGGTTCGAGCGGTGAACGTCCCGTCCTCGACGAAGGGGGCGAGCGTCACTGCCCCGCTGGTCGTATCGACGGCGTAGACGACGATGACGGGGACGGCGGCGCTCGGCAGCCCCGTCAGCGCCGCCAGCGGGTCGGCCGCCCCACCGGTCAGCGCCTCGAGGTCGTAATACGCCGTGAGGAGCACGACGAGCGTGTAGACGACGGCGAGCCGCGGCAGGATGTCCCGGGTCTTTTCGAGGCCACCGCGGCCGGCGTCGAGCAGCTTCTCGCCGGCCGGCCGGTCGTCGTCGCCATCGGCCCTGGCGTCGGGGTCGACATCCGACATCGCCTCGGGGTTTACGTTGTGGGCCGACAGCAAGAACGCGCCGGCGACGACGCCGGTGACCGTGATCGCGAGCGAGATGCCGGCGCGGGTGCCGACGTACAACAGGCCGACACGGAGGCCGAGAATCGGGATCAACACCGGCGCGTAGTACGTGAAGATGTGCTGGACGAACCCGAAGAACGTGTTGATCGTGACGGCGACGAGCGTCGCGCGGTCGTCGAGCAACCCCGAGTCGCGGTACTCGGCGAGCATCCCATACCCCGCGGTCGTCGAGGCGGCCGTCGTCAGGATGGCACCGCCGACCTCGTCGGGGAGGTTCGCGGGGCCGGTCAGCGGCTTCGACAGCGCCGCGATATACCTGATCGCGCCGAAGGCGACGAGGACGTTCGCGAAGGCGACACCCCCGGCGATGGCGACCGCGATCGTCAGCACTCGCGGTAGTACCTCCCCGAGGAGCACCGAGCCGGCGGCGGGAGCCATTCGAGCCGAAATTGTACTGTCGGGACCGAAACGGTTGCGCTTTTCTCGGCGGGAACGGGACCGCCGCCCCCTCGAGGGCCGCCCCGGCCGGTCGTGTTCGTGGCCGGGTCGGTCAAAACCGTAGTTGGTTTTGCGCTCGATGCTCTCTGTAGAGCCAACATGACACGAGTGAGCGTTGTCGGCTGCGGCAACATGGGCGGCGCGTTTTTAAAGGGTCTCGCCCGAACCGGATCACACCACCTGACGGCGATCGACCTCGACCCCGAGGCGCTCGAAGCCCTCGAGGCGTACGCCGACGAGACGACGGACGACACCGCGGCGGCCGCCGAATCCGACGTCGTCGTCCTGGCGGTCAAGCCGGACCTCGTGGAGGTGGTGTTGTCCGACCTCGACCTCTCCGCGGAGCAGACGCTCGTCACCCTCGCTGCAGGCGTCTCCCGCGACTTCGTCGCCGAGCGGACCGAGGCGTCGGTCGTCCGGATCATGCCGAACCTCGCGGCCGAAACCGGTGACATGGCGGCGGCGGCGACGACCGAAGGCCTCACCGACGACGTGCGCGGGTTGCTCGCCGACGTCGGCGAGTTCATCGAGATCGACGAGGCGCTGATGGACGTCTCGACCGCGGTCAACGGAAGCGGTCCCGCTTTCGTTTTCTATCTCATCGACGCGATGAAGGCCGCCGGGGTCGAGGGGGGGCTCGCCCCCGATCAGGCGGAGACCCTCGCCGCCCAGACGTTCAAGGGGGCCGCCGAGACGGTCCTCAGGGACGACCGAAGCGTCGACGAACTCATCGATGCGGTCTGTTCGCCGAACGGGACGACCATCGAGGGGATGGAAGTACTGTGGGACAGCAACGCCGACGAGACGGTCATCGAGGCCGTCGGCGCGGCCGAGGAGCGGTCCCGCGAACTCGCCGAGGCGTTCGACGATGAGTGAGACGGACGCCGTCGAGGCCGTCGATCCCGACGTGGTGGCGCGGGCCAGAACCCGCGCCGCCGAGGCCGATCACGTCATCGTCAAGGCCGGGACGAACTCCCTGACCGACGAGGATTCACGACTCGACCGCGTCAAACTCGACAAGCTAGTCGCGGACATCATGGACCTGCGGCGGCGGGGAAAAGACGTCATCCTGGTCTCCTCGGGCGCGGTCGGGGCCGGGATGGGACGGCTCGACCACGGCACGGAGCAGATCGAGCAGAGCCAGGCGCTCTCGACGGTCGGGCAGGGCCTGTTGATGCGGCACTATACGCAGAGCTTCGATCGCTACGACCAGACGGTCGCACAGATCCTCGTGACCGGCAAGGACCTCGATACACCCGAGCGGTTCCGGAACTTCACGAACACGGTCGAGACGCTCTTGGAGTGGGGTGTCGTCCCGATCATCAACGAAAACGACGCGGTGGCGACCGAGGAACTCCGAATCGGCGACAACGACATGCTCTCGGCATCGGTCGCGATCGGCCTCGATGTCGACCTGTTGGTGACGCTGACGGACGTCGGCGGCGTCTACACGGGAAATCCGAAGCACGATCCCGACGCGGAACTGATAGACGCCGTCGGTGCGAACTACGACTCGGTCCGGGCGCTCGTCGACGACAGCACGACCGCGGCCTTCGGCGGCATCCAGACGAAAGTCGAGGGCGCACGCGACGTCAGCGAGCGCGGGATCCCGGCGATCATCGCCGGGTCGGCCGACCCGGACGTCCTGGATCGGATCGCCACAGGAACGTCCGTCGGAACTATATTCGTTCCGGCGGAGCGTGAGACCGACGACTGAACCCGAACATGACTGCACACGAGACCGACACACCCGAAGACGAGACCGACACACCCGAAGACGAGACCGACGCGCAGGTGGCGACAGCACAGCGCGCCGCCTTGGAGCTTGCGAACATCGAGAGGACGGACCGGAACGCGGCGCTGGAATCGATCGCCGACGCGATCCGCGAGCGCGGGGACGAGATCCTCGAGGCCAATGCCGAGGACGTCGAGGAGGCCGAGGCGATGCTCGAACGCGGTGAGTACACCCAGGCGCTCGTCGACCGGCTGAAACTGGACCCGGCGAAGCTCGAGGACATCGCCGGGATGGTCGAGTCCGTCGCCGGCCAGGACGACCCTCTCGGGGCGACGCTCTCGGCGCGGAAACTCGACGCTGACCTCGAACTCTACCGCGTCGCCGTCCCGATCGGCGTCGTCGCGACGGTGTTCGAGTCCCGCCCCGACGCGCTGGTCCAGATCGCCGCCCTCGCGTTGAAGTCCGGCAACGCCGTTATCCTCAAGGGCGGCAGCGAGGCCAGCGAATCGAACCGGGTCCTCTATGAGATCATCCGGGAGGCGACCGACGGACGCTTCGAGGGACTCCCCGACGGCTGGGCGCAGCTGATCGAGGCCCACGAGGAGGTCGATCGTCTCCTCGAACTGGACGAGGAGGTCGATCTCGTGATGCCGCGGGGCTCCTCGGAGTTCGTCTCGTATATCCAGGACAACACTCAGATCCCCGTATTGGGCCACACCGAGGGCGTCTGTCACGTCTACGTGGACGGCGAGGCCGACCTCGATATGGCCGAGGACGTCGCCTTCGACGCGAAGGTCCAGTATCCGGCGGTCTGCAACGCCGTCGAGACGCTGCTCGTCGACGAGTCCGTCGCCGCCGAGTTCCTGCCCGGCCTCGTCGAACGGTACGACGACGCGGGCGTCGAGTTGCGCGGCGACGAGGCGACCCGTGAGGTCGTCGACGTGGGCGAGGCCACCGAGGCGGACTGGCGGACCGAGTACGGCGACCTCGAGTTGTCGATCAAGACCGTCGAGGACGTCTACGGGGCGGTCGAACACATCAACGCGAACGGCTCGAAACACACCGAGTCGATCCTCACGGAGGATACCGACGCCGCGGAGACGTTCATGAGGGGGATCGACGCCGCGAGCGTCTTCCACAACGCCTCGACGCGCTTTGCGGACGGCTATCGCTACGGCCTCGGCGCGGAGGTCGGCATCTCGACCGGCAAGATCCACGCTCGCGGTCCGGTCGGGCTCGAAGGGCTGACGACGTATAAATACTACCTCGAGGGCGACGGTCACCTCGTTGCGAGCTATTCCGGCGAGGACGCGCTGGCGTTCCTCCACGAGGACCTCGACGCCGAGTGGACGCCCGGACGCCGGTCGGACGAGTAGCGCCCGGGTCGGCGGTCGTGGGACGCGAACGTGCCCGGGTCGCTGCCACCGCGGCGGGCGGAGCGTGCCCTCCGGGCTGACGTGCTTATATACGGATCGGGCCCGTACCGACGGTATGCTCGATCGCGAAACCGCCCGGGTGAACTACGAGACCAGCCAGGGGCTCATGGATCTCCTCCGGTACACGTGTGAGACGCTGAGCCTCGAGTTCGAGCGCTGGGACGAACAGTACGTCTCCGGGCCGAGTCTGTACTTTCTCATCGTCGCCGACGTCGACTTCGTCGAGTACACCGACCCGCTCGGGGCGAACACGTGGCCGATCGACCGCTGTGGCGTCGTCTCCGAGTCGGCCGAGCCGTTCATCGACGTCGCCCGGGACGTGGCGTTCAGCTGCGACGGGGCCGTCGTCATCGCCGCGGACGGGACGATCCAAGAACAGATGGTCCGGGTCCGAAGCCCCAACGCCGAGGAGATGGACACCGACGAGGAGCTGTCCTACCCCGACTGGATGGGAACCAAACACCTGAGCGCCCTGGAGATATCCACCCGCGAGGAGGTGCTTTGGGCCGTCACGCTGAGCGAGGAGGACGGCCGCGTCACCTCGTTCGTGGACGGGACGTACAAGGACTATCCACGGGAGGAGATCGGCGGACGGTGGCGGCCGACGTAGCCCGCACGGTATACGTATAAGGATCCCATCGAGCACAGTGAAACAGCAGTATCTATCCGGCCACTGGGAAATGGGTCAGTGCAGGATACGGAGGCTCCTTTGGGAGCCATTAATCGACAGCAGCGTTGACCCCGGTGATTTCGAATCGCGCTCCCCCTTCCTGCCCTTCCGAAATACGAACGTCCCAACCGTGGGCATTCACAATTTGTTTGACGATAGATAACCCGAATCCGGTGCTGTCCTGGCTCTCTGAGTACCCCTCTTCGAAGACCTTCTCGCGTTTCTCCGGGGGAATACCGGGGCCGGTATCCGCTACGTAGAACCCATCCGACAGTGACCCGACCTCGACGGTCACGTCCTCACCGCCGTGTTCGATCGAATTGCGGAAGAGGTTTTCAAAGAGCTGACGAAGGCGGCTTCGGTCGGCCTCTACGGTCGACTCGACATCGATTGCGATTTCTGCTCCGGGCGTTTCGACCGTCTCCCAGCAGTCTTCGAGGAAATCAGCCAACTCGATAGTTTCCGTATCTTGGACGTCTTTGCCTCCCCTGGCGAGCGCTAACAGATCGTCGATCAAATCAAAGCTTCGATCGATCGCCTCGGCTGCGATCTCGAGATGATCGCTCTCACGATTTTCCCGGGCGATATTGATCCGACCTTGCGCTACGTTCAGCGGGTTGCGCAGGTCATGAGACACTACACTCGCAAATTTGTCGAGCTGCTGGTTCCGCCGTTTGAGTTTCTGTTCCGCTCGCTTTCTCTCGGAGATGTCCCACCAAGCGCCGAATACCTCCTGTTCTCCGTCCTCATTGGTACTCACTTGTTGCTCATCGTGCAACCAGCGATAGTTTCCGTGTTTATCTTTGAACCTGTACTCCACGGTGATTCTGTCCGTGTCCTCATCTGTCAACAGCTTTTCTTCTTCTTCGAATAACTCTTGAGCATCTTCCGGATGTAGATTCTCCTGAAAATGCTCCGGGGAACCCACAAAATACTCCGGCTCAAATCCCAACACGTTCTTAACGCTCTCACTAACGTAGGTCGTCACGGGATCTCCATCGCCGACCCTGTATGAATATATCACTGCCGGCGTTTGCGTTATGAGTGTGTTGAGTCGCTCTTCGCTCACGGTTAGTTCCTCAGCCTTTTCTCCCATTTTATTTCGATTGTCGAAGAGGACAGTGCTTAAGTTTTCCCGCAGGGGATACGACGGTTGCTGAATTTGCGCCCTCTATGTTACATGCCATCTGATGCCACTATCATATAGCCGATCGCTGTTTCACGGAGTGAGGGTGTCATAGAAGACTTCTCACACCAAACAGAAATCGCTGAGCTCAGGGGACGCACATACCGCGACGAGTGACAACCCATCTGGAATCCATCAGAAATCCGGTGAACATGCAGAGGCTGGGTTCAGCAGTACGAACCGGTAGGGGCGTCAATCTGTGGCCGCCGTCTCCGTGAGTGGAAGGTTGACGACGAACACGCTTCCTTCGGGATCGTTATCTTCGACCCAAACAGCGCCACCGTACTGCTCGACGAGCGTCCGGATCAGATAGAGGCCGAGCCCGGTTCCTGGGCTGTCAAGGCCTTTTTCGCCCTTCCCGAAGATCGTCTCTTTTTGAGTATCGGGAATGCCGGGACCGTTGTCTGCGACCCTGACAGTTATGATCTCTTCATCAATCCTCGTCGAAATCCGCACCTCGGGTCTCTGCTTGTCGTTGTGGACCACCGCGTTCTGCAGGAGGTTCCGAAACACCGCTTCAAGCAACTCGTTCCCCCGAACGTGAGCCCTCGGAATCTGGCCATCGATGGTGACCATCGCCGTATCGAACTTCGCGCAGACGTTCTCAACCACTGGGTTGAGACACTGATCCAGCCTGACAGGCTCGATATCTTCTTCAGTACTCAGCATGATATCGGAGAGATCACGGGCCGTCTTTGTCAACTCAGTTGCACTTTCGGTTGCGTCCTGGATCGCCTCTAAGTCCTCTTTCCCAGCTTCTTCGACGTGTTTTTTGAGCAGTTCCGCTCGACCACTAACTACGGCCATATCGTTGCGAATATCGTGACGCACGACCTGATTGAGCACCTCGAGATTGTCCCTTTGGTCTTCGATTTTTTGCTCGTATTCCTTTTGTTTGGTGGTGTCTTGGCCGACAGCGACGAACTTCTGTGGTTGTCCGTCTTCGTCGGTGATCGGCGAGATCGTCTGATTGAGAACGATTCCCTCGCCGTCGGCTCCTTCCTCGAACATTTCGTCGGCCCATTGCTCGCCCGAGAGGATCGTCTCCCAGAGCTCTCCGTAATACCCGTCGCCATATTCGCCTGATTTGAGGATGCTCGGATCTTGGCCCACGGCTTCGGATTCGCTAAACCCAGTGATCTCTTCGAATGCCGGATTGACGTACTCGATAGTCCCTTCAGTATCGGTGATATACACTATGTGAGCGGTCTGTTCGACGGCTTTCCGGAATTGTCGGAGTTTCCGCTCACGTTGTTTCTGTTCGTCGATGTCGATGTGAATTCCCACGGCACGAACCGGTTTGCCGTCTGCATCCCGTTCGACAGTCTTACCGACATCACGAATCCACTTCCAGTCGCCGTTGGCAGTCTGTAGCCGGTTTTCGGTGTCGTAGTAGTCGGTCTCGCCCGTGATGTGACTGTCTATGGCCGCCTCTGTATCAGCGACGTCATCGGGATGGACGCGCTTTTCCCAGGCGTTGAGGTGTGACTCGATCTCATCAAGCGAGTAGCCAAGCATCTGGGCCCACTGCTCGTTGAACTCCACCTCGTCGGTGGTCATATCCCAGTCCCAGACACCCAGTTCAGCGCCGTCGACCGCAAGTTCGAGTCGTTCCTTGAGGTGCTTAATTTCCTCTTCTCGCTCTTTGCGCTCGGTGGTGTCACGAACGACACAGATGAGACCACCGTTGTCAGTCTCAGTCAGCGATAGGTCCTGGTGGAAGGTTTCACCATTCTTTCGTCTCCCCGTGGCTTCACCACGCCATTTTCCCCGATCTTCGAGGGCTCTGAGGACCTCGCTCTCGAGCCGCTCAACCTCATCGTCCTCATAAAATATCCGCCACGTATTCCCGACCAGTGCTTCGGGATCATCGTATCCGTAGATGTCCGCGTGGGCCTGATTTAAATAGATCAATTCGTTGTTTTCGTTGAGGATCGACATCCCGTCCATCGATGCGTCCATCGCTTCCGCCCGTTCAAGCACCGACTGGGCGCGCTTGCGATCGGTAATGTCGACGTATAGTGCGTGGGTTCCGACAACGTCGCCTTCGTTATTCCGGCGCGGCGTCGCCTGAAGGAGCGTGACTAATCGCTTATCGTCGGCTGTGATAAACTCACGCTCTTTGGGTGTGAACTCGCCGTCGAGGGATCGCTGATACCCGCCTTTATCCAACAGTCGTTCAGTAGATGTTTCGGTGTATACGTTTGCAAGTGGTTGTTCCTGAAGCTCCTCTCGTGAGTAGCCCAGTTTGTCGGCGAATCGCTGATTGCAGTCCTCGATGATCGGCTCGCCATTCGCCTCACGCGTGAAGGCCATCATTACCGGTGCGTTCTCGAACAATTCTTGATACTGAGAGTCATACTGGTCTCGGACCTGAATGTGATAGTGCGCATGCGCGATGGTGTCGCTGAGGTCTTCGAGCAGTGACTGTTCGTCAGCATCGAACGCGTTTGGATAGGTAGCGTAAACGTTCAACACGCCATAGAGGGTTCCGTCGTGCTCGATTGGGATCGCTGCACTCGATTGATAGCTCCGTTCGAGCGCCGCCTCGCGCCACGGATCGTAGGTTGGATCCGCCGAAATATCTTGCACCACTTGACTCGTGCGAGTTCTAACGGCCTGTCCTGTTGGTCCCTGCCCCGTTGTACTGTCATCGACGGTGATCTCGGCGGTATCGAGATAGCCTGCTTCTTCTCCAGCCGACGCTCTGGGAGTCACATGTGCAGTGTCAGCATCGAGACCGCCGATCCAGGCGAATACGTAGGGGTCAGCGTCGATGAGCCGTTCACAGACGCTGGCCTCGATGTCATCGCGTGTTCTGGCCTGGACGAGATCAGACTGAATATCTCTGACGAGGGCGGCAATGCGTTTGAGGTCGCTTGCTCGTTGCTGTTCGGTTGCAGCGGTGATTCGCTGTGCGAGAAATGCGAAATGTTCGGTCGAGCTGCCTTTCGGGACGTAATCAGTGCTCCCCGCAGAGAGTGCCTCGGGTACGACCGTCTCAAGGTCCTCGTTGGTGTAGAAAATAAACGGTAGGCTGGGATACTCCTTGCGGACAGCCTCAAGAAAGCTAAGTCCATCGCGGCCAGGCATGTCGTATTCGGAGACGATGCAGTCAATGTCGTGATTGTTTAAAAGCGTCAGTCCCTCGTTGGGGGTGGTTGCGGTATAAAAAGTGATCCGGTCGTCGCTATGTCTCGGAAGCTCAGTGGCCGTGCTATCGAACGCCGGTTCATTATCGACATAGAGAACGTGTATTCTATCGTTCGTTGTGGTCACAACTTCTCCAATTGATTGATCCGAACCAAACATTTAAGTAAATACCGGTACATCCCATGCCGGATACGCGCCTTCAGTCCTACATACCATTTCAAATATAATCCTAATCTAGTATTTTCTCCACCGGTCAGTTCACCATGATAAGAGTTCTATGACACCCTCTCACGGAGTAGTTATAGCAGAGATCGGAAGACAGTACACACTCGACCGCACGGCGGCAGTGCGATCGATGTGTACGTAGTTGCGATGTTCACAACTGGTCTCGTTCATACTCATACTGACGGACAAAAGAATGTACACACGACTCACGAGTGATCCGCCGTTCGCTCCGTCGAACGGTGTGATCCTCGTGCGTCGGTTTCATTTGATTTCGTCCACCAGTATCACTCAAGAGCCGCTATCCGCCACAATGCTTTGATCTACACTCGGCAATTGAAACGTCACCACGCTTCCTCGTGGGTCGTTATCACTAATCGTTAACTCTCCACCAAGCGTCGTTATCACCCACTCCATCATCCATAATCCAATACCGAGGCTGTGCTGGAGCGGCGTCTCCTCTCCCGATTCGATCACGCGCCGCTCGAGATCCGGAATCCTGGGGCCGTTGTCAGCTACCGATATGTACACGTAGTCGGCATCTGATTCCCGGTCAACCGTAATCGAAACGTCTGGCGATGACTGATCACTGTGTTTGACTGCATTCTCGACAGCCTCATCTATGGCTTGCTCGAGTAAATCTGCGTTTCGAACGTAAATCGTCCCGTCACCATCGATCGATGCAGTGATTTCCGCGTCTGCGTACTGATTCTGATACGCTTCGAAAAGCGTCTCAACATTGAGACGATTCCACGTCTGGTCGTCGTCGGTCATGGCAAAAACTTCGCGGATGCCGTCCACCGTCTCCGCGATCTTCTGCATCGATGTTGCTTGATCCCGAATCGCTTCGATTGACGCCTGTCGGGATTCTTCGTCCATCTTATCAGATGCTAACAGTTTTGCGTGTCCGTCAATCACGCTCACGGAGTTTCGCAAATTGTGCCGCACCACTCGATTAAGCACATCAAGCGTCTGTTTCGTGAGCAGGTTCTCGCCAATGTCCTGCATGATCGCCACGAACTGCGTTGTGTTCCCGTCCTTGCCCGTGGCAGGGATGATCTTCTGTGTGACCTCAAAGAGCTCCCCCTGTTTGGTCTGATTCGTCAGCTCCGCTTCCCACACGTCGCCGGCCGTGATTTGCTCCCACAGGTCCGCATAAAACGCGTCGTCTTGTTGCCCGGATTTGAGTATGGATGGATTGCGCCCGTTTGCCTCGGTAGCCGTATACCCGGTCATCTGCTCGAAGGCAGGATTGACATACTGTATCGTCCCGTCCGGGTCGGTTATGAAAATGGCTTCCTCAGACCCTTCAGCCTGCTTCTTAAACAGCGTGAGATCCTGTTCGAATCGCTTTTCGGTGGTCACATCCTTCTGATAGCCGAGGTAGTTGGTGACGGTCCCTGACCCGGATCGGATCGGAACGATCGTCACACGATTCCAGAACATCGTGCCGTCGCTCCGGTAATTCCGGAGTTTGACAGTCACGGGCTCTTCGGCTTCGATGGCGGCTCGCATCTGCGCAACCGGCTTCTCGCGTGTTGACTCGCCCTGGAGAAATCGACAGTTTTGCCCGAGGATCTCGTCACGGGGATAGCCGGTGAGTTCGCAAAACCCGTCATTGACGTAAATGAGCGGGTTATCGGGTTGGGATGGATCTGAAATCGAGATGCCAAACGGGGCTTCGTCCATCGCTGCACTGCGGAGCAGACGTCCAACCGTAGAATCAGGCTCAACAATCGGGAGTACGGAGGCCTGAACCTGTTGAGTGTTATCCCACCGCATCAGTGAATTCACGATGATAACCCGCTGAGACTGATCGGCAGGCATCTGTAGCTCCACGGCAAGCCCCAATACCGGTTCGTCTTCATTTTCGATTCGAGTCACTTGCTCGCGGAGCTCGGAGTGATACTCCGGTATCACAACGTCCGTCAATGACCGCCCGACAAGCTGTTCTTGAGACTCTACTCCAAGGAGTGTACAGAACACGGGATCCGCATACGTAATCCTCATACCGGAGTGGATAACAAATGAGTCCGGGATGCCTTTAGATGTCATAATTAACCCTTGACCGTATTAGATAGAAAAGTTTGGGGCCAGATTCATCGAAGATATAGTAGAGATCGGAAGACAATACACACTCGACCGCACGGCGGCAGTGCGATCGATGTGTACATAGTTGCGATGTTTACTATAGTTCACGTACGAGAACACATAGCACACCCGGGCTACTCTACGGTCTCGCCGAACCCGAACCGCGGTTTGACGTCCGTTATCTCGATCTCGACCTCCTCGCCCGGTTCGGCGTCGGCGACGAACAGCGTGTATCCTTCGACCTTTGCGATCCCGTCGCCCTCGCGGCCGACGTCCTCGATTTCGACCTCGACGCGGTCGCCCTCCCTGACCGGGGCGGTCAGCCGCCCCTTCGCGACCATATACAGCTCCGAGGAGGAGTCCCGCGAGGCGGCGGGGTGGATCGTCCGGACGTACTCGAACTCCCGGTCGATATCGGCCCGCAGTTCGTCGGTGTCTGGGCCTTCGAACACCTTCGCGACGAAGTCGCCGCCGGGAGCGAGCAGTTCGAGCGACGTCTCGAAGGCGGTTCGGGCGAGATACACCGACCGAGCGTGATCCAGCGAGTACTCGCCGGTCATGTTCGGGGCCATATCGGAGATCACGACGTCGGCCTCGCCGACGGCCGCCGTGATCCGCTCGCGGGTGTCGGCCTCGGTCATGTCACCCCGGATCGTCTCGACGCCGTCGATCGGTTTGATCCGCTGGAGGTCGACACCGACCACGGTGCCGCCCTCGCCCGCGAGTTCGTTTGCGACCTGGAGCCATCCGCCGGGGGCGGCCCCGAGATCGACGACGGTATCGCCGTCGCTTATAAGCCCCGCGTCCTCGTCGAGCTGTTTGAGTTTGTAGGCGGCCCGCGATCGGTAGCCCTGCTGTTTGGCCCGGTTGTAGTAGTCGTCCTTCCGCGTCATAGGTGCTCGATCCCCCTCCGTGTGGCGCTTCGCGTGCGAACTGTCGGCGAACAGGCGTTCATACTGGCTATGAGGCGGCCGACCCGGAAATGCGCGTCGGATGTGCGGTCCGGTACGGATCGGCGCTCCGGCCGAATACACTCACCTTTATTCGGGGCTGCGCCGACAGCGGAGGTATGCCTTCGC
The DNA here is from genome assembly GCF_013839515.1 of Natronomonas salinimetallica. Lineage (GTDB taxonomy): Archaea > Halobacteriota > Halobacteria > Halobacteriales > Haloarculaceae > Natronomonas. Next base: position 103,232 of record NZ_JACDNQ010000001.1, read on the forward strand.
TCGAAGTGGACCGCGAACAGTGGTCGACGCGTGCCGGGTTCGTGCTCGCGGCGGTCGGCAGCGCCGTCGGACTCGGGAACATCTGGCGGTTCCCGTTCGTGACCGGCGAAAGCGGCGGTGCCGGATTCCTCCTCGTGTACCTGCTTTTCGTCGTCTCGATCGGCCTCCCCGCGATCCTCGTCGAGTTCGTCGTCGGCCGACAGACCCGAAGCAATCCCGTCGGCGCGTTCAGGGCCATCGGGACCGGACGCTGGCGGTACGTCGGATGGATCTTCGTCGTGACGACGTTCGTCATCATGTCCTACTACAGCGTCGTCGCGGGGTGGACGATCCGGTATACGATCCTCGGCCTACAGGGGGGGTACGCCGCCGATCCGGCGGCCGCGGGCGAGCAGTTCCTCTCGCTGGCACAGGGCGTCGAGGCGATGGCGTTTCACGCGCTCTTTTTGCTCGTTATCGTCGCTATCGTCGGATTGGGGATCCGCCGCGGGATCGAGTTGGCGGTGAAGGTGATGGTTCCGGCGATCGTCCTCGTCGTCGCCGGCCTCGCCGTCTGGGCGGCGACCCTCGACGGGGCGGGGGCGGCGTACGCCTACTACCTCTCGCCGGACCTCGGCGCCATCGTCGCCGACTGGACCTCGATCCTTCCGGCCGCGGCCGGACAGGCGTTCTACACCCTCTCGTTGGGTTTCGGCATCATGATCACCTACGCGTCCTATCTCGGGGAGGATCGGAACCTGGCGGCCGACGGCGCGATCATCATCGTCTTCGATACCGCGATCGCGTTCGCCGTCGGGTTGGTCGTCTTTCCGATCCTCTTCACCGCGGGTATCGATCCGGGCGACCCGGGTGTCGGCGCGATCTTCATCACGCTCGCCGCGGCCTTCGGCGAACTCGCGGCGGGTGGGCTGATCGGCACGCTGTTTTTCGCGACCGTCGCCGTCGCCGCGCTATCGAGTGCGATCAGCCTGACCGAGGTGGTCGTCGCCTACGCGATCGACGAACGCGGGGTCGGGCGGTTCCGGGCGACGGTGCTCGTCTGCGGTGCGCTCTTCGTCCTCGGGCTCGGGCCGGCCTACGACATCGTGTTGCTCGAGTTGTACGACGGACTCGCCGACGGCGTATTGCTCCTCCTCGGCGGAGTGCTCGTGACGGCCTACGTCTCCTGGAAGTGGTCCGAGGAGGCGATCGAGGAACTCGAACGGGGCATCGGGGGGCTCGGACGGCTCGGAACCTCCTGGATCTGGCTGGCCCGGATCCCGGTGCTCGTCGTGTTGGTCGTCTCGCTCGTCCTCGGGATCGTCGACTACGTCGGATTCATCGACGGATCGTTTCTCCCGTGGCTCCGAGCGCTGTGACGGTCCATCTCACGCCGGGCGTGTTTCCGACCGTCGGATAGCGCCCGTGATGAGGTACACGAACGGTGTATCGAGGACCGCGATCGCTAGCTTGAGGACGTACTGGCCGACCATGAGCGAGACGACGGCCGCCGTCGGAAGCCGCGGACCGATCCCGAGGACCGTCGGCATCGCCCAGAAGGCGATACCGACGAAGATGACGGTGTCGAGCAGCTGGCTCGTCCCCGTCGATGCGATGTTGCGGAGCCACAGGTACTTGCCGTCGGTCCGCTCTTTGATCGCCTGAAAGACGAGCACGTCGTAGTTCTGGCTGACGACGTAGGCGAGGAGACTCCCGGCCACGATGTTCGTCGAGGCACCGAGCACCTCGGCGAACGTGGCGGCGAACGCCGGGTCGGCCGCCGGCGCGAGGATCGTACTCCAGACCAACGCGAGCACGAGGAAGTTTATCGCGAACGCGGCGTTGACGAGCACCTGCGCGGCCCGTTTGCCGTAGAGTTCGGTGTAACAGTCGGAGGCGAGAAACGTCAGCGCGTACGCGAGTGCGGCACCCGGCAGCGCCAGTTCGGCCCCCGCAAGCGGGATCGAGACGGGGAGGTCGAACGCCAATACCTTCGCGGCCGTCAACTGGGCCGTCGCGAGCGAGGCGACGAAGATCGCCGCGAGCACGATTGCCCCGGCGGGCGGCTCGGGCCGGGACGTGGGGGCCGCGGCCGGCCTACTCATCGGTCTCCTCGAGGCGGTCGTGGCGGGCGTCGATCTCGTCGAGCAGATCGAGGGTCTTTCTGATCGACGCCCGGACGGCGTCGCTTCGGTTGACGAACTTGCCGTCGTCGCCGACGTGCTCGTCGAGGTCCTCCAGGAGCTCCCGTGGGATCTCCACGCTTATCTTGGGCATACTGGAGGCATACTCGAAGAATACGCATTAATATCACGGTCCCCGTGCGAGCCGAGGGATGCTACGTCGGCTCCACCTCGGCGTCGGCGTCGGGATACGGCACGTCGACGGTGTCGCCGTCTTCGGGAACGAACGCCCGTTCGCCGGACTCCCCGATACGCGCGTCCCGCTCTATGGGGGCGACGTTGCCGGCGTACCGCGAGGAGACGTGGACCAACGCGAGCCGCTTCGCGCCGGCCCGGGCGGCGACCTCGGCGGCCTCCTCGGCCGTCGAATGGGCGGTCCGGCGCGCGCGTGCCCCGTTGTCGGCCGCGAAGGTCGCATCGTGAATCAACAGGTCCGCGTCCCCAGCGACCTCGACGGTTCGGTCGGTCGGCCGCGTATCACCGGTGTAGACGACCGTCCGTCCGGGGCGGGGCTCGCCGACGACCTGCTCCGGATCGACGACGGTGCCGTCCTCGAGTTCGACGGCCTCGCCCGCGTGAAGCCGCTGGAACATCGGGCCGACGGGGACGCCGAGTTCCTCGGCGCGCTCGCGGTCGAACCGGCCCTTCCGATCCTCCTCGGAGAGCGCGTAGCCGACCGATCGGGTGTCGTGGTCCGTCCGGAAGGCGACGACTTCGTAGCTATCGCCTTCGAATACGGTCTCGCCGTCCTCGACGCCCTCGATCCGGAGCGGAAACGAGGGACGGCCGGCCGCCGTCTCGATCAACTGCGTCAGCCGTCCCTGTGCGCCCTCGGGGGCGTAGACCGACAGCGGGGCCTTCCGGTCGTTGAAATCCATCGTCTGGAGCAATCCGGGCAGTCCGAGGGTGTGATCACCATGAAGATGCGTCACGAAGACCGTAGAGACGCCGAAGCCGGTCCCGAAGCGCATCATCTGGCGCTGTGTCCCCTCACCGCAATCGAAGAGCAAACGCTCACCCTCACGGCGGAGAAACACCGCACTCGTGTTCCGTCGGGTCGTCGGTACCGCCCCGCCCGTCCCGAGAAACGTCACCCGAAGCGACATACACCCATCGAACGGCGGCGTCAATAAACCGACTTCGGTGTTCGAACGGTCTCGGACCGCCGACCCCTCGTAGACCACGGCCAACCGGGCGCTGACGGCTGACGGCCAACCGGGCGCTGACGGCTGACGAACGAGCCGCGCCGACGGCTGACGGCCAACCGGGCGCTGACGGCTGACGAACGAGCCGCGCCGACGGCTGACGGCCAACCGGGCACCGACGGCTGACGAACGAGCCGCGTCGACGGCTGACGGCCAACCGGGCACCGACGGCTGACGAACGAGCCGCGTCGACGTCCGGACGCCCCCCCTCCCCCGGTATTCGGGGTTTCGACGGGCTTATACGCCTTCCACGGCAAGATTGGTGAGAATGAGCAGCCCCGAACTCGATGTCGTTGAGTTCCTGTTGACTGCGGTTATTTACACCGAAAACCGCGATCTCGACGAGCGCGATCTGCCGCCCCGATACCGGCGGGTCTTCTGGGAGGACGGCGAGGTCGAACGCCCGCTGACGACGACGACTAACACCGCCGCCGCCGCGACCGGCGTCGATCGACCCTGGGAGGCGATATCCGGACTGATGTTCACGGACCGTGATGACTTCTCCGGGAAGATCGAGTTCAGCGACCGCGGAATGGCCGAATCGTGGTTTCTCGAACGGGCCTCGACCGACGCGCTCCGGGACAACCCGACGCTTACGTACGCCTTCGCGGAGTCGGTCGAGGGCGATATCGATTACGAGACCGCACGCGAGCAGAACCGGCCGATCCACGCCGACCGGGTCTGGATAGACTCCCTCTTAGAGGAGATGTTCGACGAGGACGAACAGGAGATGCTCGATCTCGTCGAGATCAGAGCGCCGGAGGAGATCGAAATGACGCTCGACGATCTCGTGTTGACCGCCGACCAGGAAAACGAGATCCACAAGGTCGTCAAAGCGATCGAACACCGCGATTACCTGGCCGAGATCGGACTGCGTGAGATCGGCAAACTGCTCTTCGTTGGGCCGCCGGGAACCGGCAAGACGTCCGTCGCCCGCGCGCTCGCACAGGATCTCGACCTCCCCTTCGTCGAGGTAAAACTCTCGATGATCACGAGCCAGTATCTCGGCGAGACGGCGAAGAACGTCGACAAGACCTTCGAGATCGCCAAACGGCTCTCGCCGTGTATCCTCTTTATGGACGAGTTCGACTTCGTCGCGAAGACGCGCTCGTCGGACGAACACGCCGCGATCAAACGCGCGGTCAACACGCTGTTGAAGAGCATCGACGAGATCTCGCTGATCCAAGACGACGTGTTGTTGATCGGCGCGACGAACCACCCCGACCAACTCGACGCCGCGGCCTGGCGGCGCTTCGACGAGATCGTCAACTTCCCGAAGCCCGATTCGGGCATGCGGGCGGACATCCTCCGAATCGTCACCCGGCGGATGGACATCGAGGAGTTCGATCCCGCGACGCTCGCGGAGGCGACCGAGGGGCTGACGGGCAGCGACCTCCGACTCGTGCTTCGGGAGGCCGTCCTCGACGCGCTGACCGAAGAGCGGACGACGCTGACACAGGAGGACCTCCTGGACGCGATCGAAGGGTTCGAAGAACGGGACAACTTAAAGAACATGGACATGATCGAGGGCGACGCCGACGCCCTCGTGGCGGGCGGATCCGACGCCCCCGATCACACCCACGAACACGACGACTGATGGAAGTCACGCTGCTCGGGACCGGCGATACGACGGGAACGCCCACGCCGAAGTGCGGCTGTGACACCTGCGGGCGCGCCGACGACCTCGGCGTCGAGCGCACGCGGTTTTCGGTCCACGTCCGCAACGAACGGACCGACGAGTCGCTGCTCGTCGACGCCAGCCCGGACTTTCGATATCAATTTCTGGCCCACGACGTACCGTTGCCCGACGCGATCCTCATCAGCCACGTCCACTTCGATCACCTCGACGGTCTCGGCAACGCTTACCGACTGCTCGACGACGTGCCGGTATTCGCCGCCGACGAGACCGATCCGGTGACGAACCGAAGCGTCGCCGAGACGGTCTCGGAGAAGTACCACTACCTCGATGCGATCGCCGTCCGACCGGTGTCGCCCTTCGAACCGTTCGACGCCTGTGGCTTCGAGGTGACGCTCGTCCCGGTCGAGCATCCGCCGCTGTTGTGTTATGGACTCGCCATCGAGGACCCCGAGACCGGTGCGAAACTATCGATTTCCGGCGATACGAACTACGGGATCGAAGAGCCCTCCCGCGAGGTACTCCGGGATCCGGACCTGTTCTTTGCGGACGGGATCGTCTCGGCGACACACGCCGAACACCACCCGGCCGGCGGCGACCACGCCGACGACGGCGGCACCTACCGGACGTTCGGGAGCAAACACATGACGATCGAGGGCGCGAGAGCGCTGGCCGGGGACCTCGACGCCGATACCTACCGGCTCGTCCATCTCTCGCATTACATTCCGGCCGAGGCGGCCTTCGAGACCGATATGGCCGTCGACGGCGAACAGTTTCGAATCTGAGGAGTACGGCGAGGCCTCCCGGAGGCCGCGAACAGCAGCCTTTAGGCCCGAGACGCCCGCTGTATTCGTATGGTTATCGACGCTTCCGACGTCCGCCGTCGCTACGGGGAGACGCTCGCCCTCGACGGCGTCTCATTTTCCGTCGCGGAGGGGGAGATCTTCTCGCTTATCGGCCCCAACGGAGCCGGCAAGACGACGCTCATCCGTGCGCTGTTCGGAACGACCGACGCCGAGGGCGAGATTTCGGTCTTCGGACGGCCGCCCACGGAGGTCGACCGCGGTCGGGTGGGCTTGCTCCCCCAGGAGTTCACGCCTGCGGACCGACTCACGGCCCGCGAGCTGCTCGCGTACTACGCCGGGCTCTACGACGACGCGAGAGATCCCGACGCGGTCCTCGCCGACGTCGGCCTGACCGACAGCGCGGAGACGCACTACGAGAACCTCTCGGGCGGACAGAAACGCCGGGCGTGCGTCGGGTCGACGCTGGTCAACGACCCCGACCTGCTCGTGCTCGACGAGCCGACGACCGGGATCGATCCGACGGGTCGGCGCGAACTGTGGCGGCTCATCGAGGGCCTCGCGAACGACGGAACGACCGTCCTGTTGACCACCCACTACATGGACGAAGCGGAGGAACTCGCAGACCGGGTCGGGCTGTTGGCCGACGGCGAACTCGTCGCGCTCGGGTCGCCGACCGCGCTCATCGACCGATACGGCGGCGACAGCCGCGTCGTGATCGAGGCCGACGACGACCGGGCCGCGGAGGACGCCCTCGTCGCGGCCGGGTACGGTCCGATCGACGCCGGGAGACACGTCTCGGTGCCCGCCGACGCGGCCGAGATCTCGTCGATCGTCGAGTGTCTCGCCGACGCCGGAATCGCCTACGAGGGGCTGGCCTGGCGACAGCCGAGCCTCGACGACGCCTACGCCGTCCTGGCCGGGACGGACGCGTCGGGAACGACGAAGGCGGCAGACGGACCGGGGCCGACTGCCCCGGAGACGGCGGTCTCGGGGGGTCGACGGTGAGCCGACTCGGCCGGATTGGCGCGGAAACACACGCGGCGTGGCTCGCCTTCATCAGGCGGCGGACGGCGGTGTTCTTTACGTTCTTTTTCCCCGTCATCCTCATCCTCATCTTCGGGGCGTTGATCCGAACGGACCCCACCGGTGGCGGGCTGTTCGCCGAACCGCCGGGCTACTACGTCGCCGGCTATCTCGCCGTCGTCGTCCTCTTTACTCCGCTGTCGCGGATCGGCAGCGAGGTGGCGCGCCACCGCGAGGGCAACCGCTTCGAGAAGCTCGCGACGACGCCGTTGTCTCGGTCGGAGTGGCTCCTGGCTCAGACGCTCGTCAACGTCGCCGTCATCGGCCTCGCCTCGCTCGTCATCCTCGGGATGGTGCTTGCGGTTACCGACGCGTCCTTCGTCGTCTCGCCGCTCGTGGTCCCCTATCTCGGGCTCGCCGTTGCGCTGTTTTGTGGGTTCGGCGCTCTGTTGGGGCGGGTCTCGGACTCCCAAGACGGCGTCATCGCGGCCTCGAACGGCGTTGCGATCCCGCTTTTGTTCCTCTCGGAGACGTTCGTCCCCACCGAGATGCTCCCCGAATGGTTCGTCCCGTTCATGCAGTTGTCGCCGCTGACGTACTTCGCTCGGGGGCTGCGGGCGGCCACCTATCGGCCGCCGAGCGCAACGGCGACGGGCGTCGGCGAGGCGGGTCTCGTCGGTGCCGACCCGTATCTCAACCTGGCGGTGCTCGCCGTCCTCGCGGCCGGTTTCTTCGCCGTCGGGGCCTACGCGCTGCCGCGGACCGACTGACCGTACCGATACGTGCGCCCGACGGCGTTCCGGCGGGATTGCCCGCCCCGATGGGGATCTTCTCCCCCGGTCGAAGCCGACAAGCGAGTGGGGAAAACGAAGCGACCTTTGTTCGCGAACCCAAAGCGGGGATATGTCCACAGTCCGCGGGCCGCAGTTCGCCCGAAAGCACCCCCGCGCGGTCGCGGCAATCGGCACCGTCGTCGGCTACGTGGTCGTCATCGGAACGGTATACGGCGGTGCTGGAATCTATCCGGAGATCTCGGAATCGACCGTCGACTTGCTGTCGCACGCCATCGCGGTCGTCAACGCCACGACGGTTCTCACCCTGCTCGCCGGGGTCTACTGGATCAAACACGACGAAATCGAGAAACACCGCGCGGCGATGCTTACCGCGTTCGCGCTCATTCTCGTGTTCCTGTCGTTGTATCTGTTGAAGACCGGCGGCGGCGGTCGAAAGGAGATCATCGCCGGAGCGCCGCTTCGGGGGCTGTATCTCGGAAGCCTCGGTGTCCACATCGTTCTCTCGGTGCTCTCGGTCCCGTTCGTGTTGTACGCGATCACGCTGGGGGTGACTCACACGCCGGCCGAGTTGCGCGAGACCGCCCACGCGACGATCGGCCGGCTCGCGGTGACGGCGTGGCTCGTGAGCCTCGTGTTGGGAATAGCCGCCTACCTCATGCTCACGTTCTATTACAGCCCCGAACAGATCGAGTTCGTCCGGGGGATGGCCTGACAGTGGTGAAAAAAGCCGCCGTCAGAGCCCGGATCTGGGACCGCCTGGCGGCCGACGGGATCGCGCGGTTCCCGTTTCCGCCCCACGGCAGGATCACGAACGTCGAGGGCGCGCCAGCGGCCGCCGACCGAGCGATGGCGCTTCCGGAACTGGACTGTGCCGACGCGGTCAAGGCCAACCCGGACGCCCCGCAACTCCCGCTGCGACGGCGACTTCTGAAGGCCGGGACGACGGTGTACATGGCCGTTCCACGGCTCGGCGAGGAGGCGTGTTTCGTCGAGCTGGACCCCGCATCGGTTTCGGATCTCGACGCCGCACCGACCGTCTCACACATGGGCAACTACGGGACCCGCGTCGGCCCCGAGGCGCTCCCCGAGATCGACGCCGTCGTCGTCGGCAGCGTCGCGGTCGACGAGTCCGGTGCCCGCATCGGAAAAGGCGAGGGCTACAGCGACCTCGAGTTCGCGGTGTTGCGGGAGTTCGGCCTCGTCGACGACGAGACGCCGACGGTGACGACCGTCCACGACGTCCAGGTGATCGAGGAGACGATCGATCCCGGCCGTCACGACGTTCCGATCGACGTCGTCTGTACGCCGACGCGGACGATCCGGACGGACCCGGGACCGAAACCGGCCGGGATCTACTGGTCGGAACTGGGGGAGACACGGCGCGAGGAGATCCCGGTCCTCGATCGCCTGGCCTGATACGGGTCGGCATACCGGACCACCGGTGGGCGTCTGCCCGGACCGGCGCTCACCGGTATGGCCGCACCAGTCCGTGTGACGCCGGATGCCTCCGGCAGTATTTGCCGTATCTATGATGATCGATCATTACATTTAATACCATGTACGTTTTTGGGTGTAGTAGATGCCCCGAGACGAGATCGAACCGATGGTCCCGATGATGCCGACAGACGACACACCCGCAACGACCGTCCGCGCCGATGGCGGGCACAAAAAGCGCTACGACGCCGACGAGGTAGAGGCCGCGCTCGTCCCGGACCTCCGGTAAGCGATCGTCTTTCGCGTTTCGTATTTCATCGATCGCGAGCGGCGGCACTCGGCCGACCGATCCCTTTTTCGCCGCGGCGAATCGATCCAGGCACATGCAGACGCTCGCGTTCGACGGCAGGACCGGAGCTAGCGGCGACATGATCCTCGCCGCGCTCGTGGCGGCCGGTGCCGACCCCGACGCCCTCGCTCCCGTCGAGGCCGCCCTCCCGATCGAGTACCGGATCGACGAGACCGAACGAAAGGGTATCGTCGCCACGACGGCCGACGTCGTCTTCACGGGTGGTACCGACGGTTCGGTGACAGCGGACGACGAACACATCGATACCCGCGAGCACGACGACTCACACTCCCACGAGCACGACGACTCACACTCCCACGAGCATCCCCACGCCGAGGGCAGCGGCCCGAACCGGACGTACGCCGACTGTCGCAAAATCATCACCGCGATGGACCTTTCGGAGTCCGTCGAAACCGACGCACTGGCGGTGTTTCGGCTGCTCGGGGAGGCCGAGGCCCGCGTCCACGGGACCGATCTCGAATCCACACACTTCCACGAGGTCGGGGCCGACGACGCCATCGCCGACATCGTCGGTGCCGCGATCCTCATCGACGACCTCGGGGTCGAGTCGATCGTGACGACGCCGATCGCCGCGGGCGGCGGCGAGGTGTCGATGAGCCACGGTACCTATCCGGTCCCGGCTCCCGCCGTCACCTACGTCGCAAGCGAGGCCGACTGGGAACTGGCCGGCGGACCGCTCGAAGCCGAGCTGTTGACTCCGACGGGAGCGGCCGTGTTGGCACACTTCGCCGAGGGGGTCGACTCGCTCCCGCCGTTGTCGGTCGAGGCGGTCGGCTACGGCGCGGGAGGGATGTCCCTCCGCGACCGCCCGAACGTCCTCCGTGCGACGGCCGGCGAGACGTCCGGGGACCTCGTCCGCGACGGGATCCGCGTTCTCGAAACAACGGTCGACGACGCGACGCCGGAGGTACTCGGCGGCCTCCACGATCGACTCGCCGACGTCGGCGCGCGCGACGTGACGATCGTCCCAACGGTGATGAAAAAGTCCCGACCCGGCCACCTGATACGGGTTATCGTCCGGCCCGAGGACGTCGCAAGCGTCACTCGGCGGCTGGCGGCCGAGACCGGCACGCTCGGGATCAGAGAGACGCCGGCGACCCACCGCTGGATCGCCGAGCGCTCGATCGAGTCCGTCACTGTCGTGATCGGCGGCGAGGGCCACGAGATCGACGTCAAGGTCGCCATGGACGACGCCGGCAGCGTCTACGACGTGAGCGCCGAGTACGACGACTGTGCGGCGGTCGCCGACGAAACCGGCCTCCCGACCAGGGAGGTACTACGGCGCACGGAGGCGGCCTATCGGGACGACGAGGCGGCCCCCACTGACGTATAAGAGAGGACTCGGGTCGACGGCGGGGGAGACAAACGAACGGACGGGAGCGGCGTGCGAACAGCGCGTCCGAAACCCCTCGGCTCGTACCGTCGGACGGATCGCCGGCGGTATCAGAACGTCTCGAGGTAGCGATCGAGTTCCCAATCGGAGACGTCGACGAGGTACTCCTCGAACTCCTGGGTCTTCGCTTCGACGAACTTCTCCGCGATGTGGTCGCCGAGCGCATCGAGGACAACCTCGTCGTCCTCGAGGGCCTCGACGGCCCCGCCGAGGTTGCTCGGGAGGGTATCGATGCCGTACTGCTCGCGTTTGGCCTCGTCGAACTCGTAGATGTTCTCTCGAACCGGATCGGGGGCTTCGAGGCCCTGTTCGATGCCCTCGAGGCCGGCGTGAATCATGGCCGCGAAGGCGAGATACGGGTTACACGAGGGATCCGGCGAGCGCAGTTCGATGCGCGAGGACGCCGGAACGCGCGCGGCCGGCTTGCGGATCAACGCGGAGCGGTTCCGGTCGGACCACGCGACGTAGACGGGGGCCTCGTAGCCGGGGACGAGTCGCTTGTAGCTGTTGACCGTCGGGTTCGCGACCGCGGTGATCGCGGGGGCGTGTTCGAGAACGCCGGCGAGATACGAGTGGGCCGTCTCCGAGAGGTTGAACTCGTCGTCCTCGTCGTGGAAGGCGTTTTCGCCGTCCTTGAAAAGCGACATGTGGGTGTGCATCCCCGAGCCGTTGATCTTCGGGATCGGCTTGGGCATGAACGTGGCGTGGAGGTCGTGTTGGGCGGCGATCGCCCGGACGACCGTCCGAAACGTCCCGACGTTGTCGGCGGTTGTCAGCGCGTCGTCGTACTCGAAGTTGATCTCGTGTTGGCCACGGGCGACCTCGTGGTGGGAGGCCTCGATCTCGAAGCCCATCTCCTCGAGCCCGTAGATGATGTCGCGGCGCACGTCGCTGGCGAGGTCCTTCGGAGCGAGGTCAAAATAGCCGCCCTGGTCGCCGGTTTCCGTGGTCGCTCGACCCTCTTCGTCCTCCTCGAAGAGGAAGAACTCGGGTTCGGGCGCGAAGTTGATATCGTAGCCCATCCCCTCGGCACGGTCGATGGCGCGTTTGAGCACGTAGCGGGGGTCGCCCTCGAAGGGTTCGCCGGTGGAGGTGTTGTAGACGTCACAGATCATCCGGGCGGAAGCGCCGTCCTCGCGTTTCCGCCACGGGAGCACGGCGAACGTACTCGCGTCCGGAATGAGCCGCATATCGGACTCTTGGATGCGGACGAACCCTTCGATTGAGGAGCCATCGAAGTAGATACCGTCGGTGAATGCCTTCTCGGCTTGCTCGGCCGGGACGGCGACGTTCTTGACCGTTCCGAGGATGTCCGTGAACTGCAATCGAAGGAACCCGACGTCCTTTTTTTCTATCTCGTCGAGAACGGCCTGTGCCTCGTCCGTTAGCCCGCCATCGGCGGTTACGTTGTCGTTCGTCATGTTTCTCGTCGTCTGTTTCGAAGTGTCCCCGTACTAAAACCTTGCTGCTCTGCGCAAATCTCTCACCCCTACGGAAAGAACTGAATATTCGTAAACTTCTAAAGCCTGGGTCGAGTACCGGAGTGTAATGACGTACGAAAATCTCGACCGGAAGTTGGTAAACGCGCTCCTCGAGGACGGCCGGGCATCGCTCCGCTCGCTCGGGGAGGATCTGGACGTCTCCGTGACGACGGTCTCGAATCACATCTCGAATCTCGAAGAGGAGGGTATCATCCAGGGATACGCCCCGATCGTCGATTACGGCGAGTTGGGCTACGACGTGACTGCGATCATCCAACTCAAAGTCGAGGGGAGCGCGCTCCCCGACATCACCGACCGGCTTCAGGACCACAAACACATGGTGACCGTCTACGAGACCACCGGAGACCACGACGTCATCGCGGTCGGGAAGTTCACCGACACGGATCACATGAACGAACAGATCAAAGAGCTGCTCATCGACCCCGACATCAAGGAGTCGAACACGAGCGTCGTGCTCAACAGCGTCGTCGAGAACCAGCAGTTCGACCTGCAGTACTGATACCGACGCCCCGACTGTCCGGACGTTCGTGGCGACCGCACGTCACCGGGACGCGACTCCCGTGAAAGCGGTATCGCCGACGGCGTCACTCCAGACAGTACCCGACGAAGTTCCGGAGGATCCGAAGCCCCGTCTCGCTCGATTTCTCGGGGTGAAACTGGGTGCCGAAGACGTTGCCGGCCTCGTTGGCGACGATCGCCGGGAACTCGACGCCGTACTCGGTCGTCGCGACGACGGCCCCCTCGTCGTCAGGGGCGGCGTAGTAGGAATGAACGAAGTAGGCGTAGTTGCCGTCGATTCCCTCGGCGATCGGGTGCTCGCGCCGGACGTCGAGTTCGTTCCATCCCATGTGCGGTACCTTCTGTCCCTCGTCGAACCGGAGGTTCGTCCCGGGGACGAGATCGAGCCCCTGGACGTCGCCCTCGCCGACCGTCTCGGCCTCCTCGCTGGTCGTGAGAAGCATCTGCATCCCGAGGCAGATACCGAAGAGGGGCCGGCCCTCCGCGGCGGCGTCGACGAGCGCGTCCCGGAAGGGACCGGCGTTGTCCATCCCCTCGCTGAACGCGCCGACACCCGGCAGTACGATCCCGTCGGCGGCGTCGAAGTCCGCGGGGTCCGCAGAGAGCGTCACGTCGGCCCCGGCGCGTTCTAACCCCCGGGTGACACTCCGGAGGTTCCCGAGTCCGTAATCGACGAGGACGACGTCCGCCGCCCGCTGAGTGGTGTTCATGCGTCAGTTTCGGCGGCCGTCGGCAAAGTCGGTTTGGGTTCCCGCAGCCGTTCGCCGGTCGGCTCGCGTTCGCCGGTCGGTTCGCGTTCGCCGGGCGGCCAGCCACTATAACAAGCGGGTCCCGTACGTTCCGTCGTATGACCGGTGATCCGCTGGTGGCCCCCGAAACGAGGATCACGCTCGTGTTCATGTTCCTCGGGCTCACGGCGTGGTACGTAGCCCAGGCCGCCACGGAGAGCGATCCGTTGGTCTCTTCGGAATCGGGATCGTGCTTCCGACGCTCATCAACGAGTTGCGGCGTCACGCGGGCTCGGAGTGAACGGACTACGACGTCCCTGGATCAGATACCCCCCGACAGCCACACGCCTCCCCAGCCGACCTCGACAGCCACACGCCTCCCCAGCCGACCTCGACAGCCACACGCCTCCCCAGCCGACCTCGACAGCCACACGCCTCCCCAGCCGATTCGCTCGCTCTCGGGCGCGTTCGCGCCCGTTCGCGCGCGAAACCTTCGGTTCCGCGCCGCTCATCCCTCGCACGTGGTTCGTGGCCGGCCCGCGCTTTCTCACGGCTCGCGGCGCTCGCCGTTCGCGCGCGTCGGACACGGCCACCGAGCGCGCGCCACGGCGGTATCTCACCGAGCGCGCGCCACGGCGGTATCTCACCGAGCGCACGCCACGGCGGCGTCGTGCGATTCAACGCTCGCCCAGCACGGTTCAAAACTCGCCCAGCCGCGATTGGTCGCCGCCGCCATCGACCAACTCGACGGCGGATTCGAGCGCCGAGGCGAACGTCTCCCGCTGGCTCGGGTCGTACAGCGTCGCGGCGGGATGGACACAGACGAGCACGCGACGCGTCGCGCCGGCGATCCGGACGTCATGGACCGACCCGGCCTCGGCGGTCACCGGGACCGACCGACCGAGCAGGTGTTCGGAGGGCACCTTCCCGAGCGTGACGATCACGTCGGGGTCGACCGCGTCGATCTCGCCTTCGAGATGCGGTCGGCAGTTCGTCAGTTCCTCGGCCGTCGGATCCCGGTTGTCCGGCGGCCGACATCGCGCGCAGTTCGTGATCCGGACGTCCCCTCGGGCGAGCCCCAGATCCCGGAGTGCGCCGTCGAGGACCTCGCCGGACCGACCGACGAACGGCTCCCCGGTGTCGTCCTCCCGCTCGCCGGGGGCTTCGCCGACGAAACACAGCGCCGCGTCCGTCGGCCCGACGCCGTTGACGATACGGCTCCGGGAGGCACATAGCTTCTCACACCGCCTACAGTCCGAGACATCGATCTCGTCGGTCACGTCCGTCCGATGGACGTGCCGGGAGTTAACGCCGACGATAACCGGAGCCCCACGCCGCGTCCCACCGCCGGACAGCGGCATCGATACGGCCAACCCGGAACGGCTCCCCGTCGAGCGTGGCCGTCGTTCCGCCCGACGGGATAGGGCTATCCGTCGGTCAAGATACCGTCCCGGCGGGCGGCATCGATCCGACTCGCGAGCGTGCCTGCGACCCGCAGCGGCTCCGGACGGCGTTCGTGGGTGTATGCCCCGAGGACGGCGTCCGCCTCGGCCGGTTCGAGGCCGATGCTCCTGACGAAGAGGGGCCGTCCGTCGACTTCGACCCGCCGCCGATCGGGGAGCGACCGATACGTGTCCAGCCTCGCCACCCGCGCCTCGCCGTCGAAGGCCGCCTCGATACCGGCTTCGAGCCCGTCGCTGTCCTCGAAGGAGACGGAGAGGACGGGACGGTCGGTCGCGGCCGCGAGCGCTTCGAGGTCGACGAGGTTGTACCACGCGAGGGCGACTCCCGCCACCATGAGATACCGGACGTCGGGCCGCTCGAGACGGTTCCAGATATCGAGCACGCCGTCGGTCGCGTCCCGACCGCCGACCGCACAGCGCGACATTTCGGCGTCGTCGACAGCGCGGTCCACGCGGACGACCGCCCCACAGAGCGTGCTCGTCGTTCCGTCGGCTCGACCCCGGTAGGACTCGGCGATCCCGAGCGCTCGCTGCCCGGATTTCACCGGTCTCGAAACTCCTGATACGCTTCCAGAAGGTCCTCGCCCGAGGCGTCGTCGTACTCGAAGTGGATCTCGCCCTCGTGGGCCGTCCCCGTTCGCGTCCCATCCTCGTGGCGTCCGTCACGTTCGTCGATGTCGATCCCGTGGTTCTCCTGTTCGGATTCGTCGTAGCTCCCGAACCCCATGACAACTGGTAACAGCGACAGGAACATAAATCATACGACGGCGATGACGACACGGACGACGATGACGGCGACGGTGGGAGCGACCCGTCCGATATCACGGGCCGAATCGGCCAGTACCGTTATCAACGGGTTCGCCGTACACCGAATCGATGTGTCAGGTGGTGTCGCATGGCTACCGGTGACCGCGAGCCATCGGCGATCGTACTCTACGTCGGCCACGGCACCGTAACCGATCCCGACGGCCGGTTCCGTCTCGAGCGTGTCCCGCCCGGGTCCGTCGCGTCGCGCGCGGCGTCCGCGGACTGTATCGTCGTCGAGGAACCCGGCGGCGGAGTGAGGACGCTCGAACGGCTCCGCGAGACGTCGGTGCCGACCGTCCTCTACGACCGAACGGCGGATCCGACCGTCGCCGCTCGGGCCACCCAACTCGGGGTCACGGAGTACGTCACCGACGGGATGGACGAACGGCCGATCGACCGTATCGCCGCCGTCGCCGGCGTGTCGGGCGAGCGGCCGGCGGACTGCCGAGCGGGGGCCGCGATGGAGTCGCTTCGGGAGGCCCTCGACGACCGGTCGGATCCCTTTAGCGACACCGTAGAAGCGATCCTGCAGGCCGGATGCGAACGGTTCGGGGCGTCGTTCGGAGCGCTCGCGGCGGTCGATGGCTCCTCGTACTCGGTCGTCACCGCGGCTGGCGGGGTAGATCTCGATCGAACGGTGCTTTCACGGACCTTCTGCCGCCGGACGGTCCGTCTGGAGGGTCCGTGTTGTCTTCCCGATACGGGGAACGCGCTCGGAAACGAGGAAGTGACCGGTCCCTTCGACCGGCTCGGGAGCTACCTCGGGACGACCGTCCGGGCCGGAGGGGAACGATATGGGACGGTGTGGTTCGGTACCGAGACGCCGAGACAGCGGTTTTCCGGGTCCGAACGGGGGTTCTTAGAGCTGCTCGCCGGAGCGTTGGGCGGGGAGATCGAGGCCGACCGCCGCCGCCGGGCGCTCCGGGCGACGGCGGACGGACACGAGCGAGCGATCGGTTCGCTCGCCGCCGCCGGTCGGTCGTTCCGGGCGGCGGAGACGGCCACCGAAATCGCCGAAACCGCCGCCGAAACCGCCGCCGAAATCGCCGACGTCGAGATCAGCGCGGTCAGGCTCTTCGAGGACGGTACCCCGGTCGCGAGGGCGGGCAGCCCCGAGGACAGCCGGACCGGCCCGACAGATCGGACATCGAGCCTGGAGCCCCGTCCGGGGGAGTTGATCATCGGGGACGGATCCGGAACCGGCGGCGTCGGGATGCGCTCGGCGACGGTGACACTCGGCGATCGGGGGCTCTTGTCTATCGGTGACGGGACCGGAACGATCACGGAGGCGGAGCGGAGCCGACTCTCGCTGTTGGCGATGCAGGTCGAATCGGCACTACGCCGGGTCGACCGGTCGGGTCCGCCCGACTCGGATATTCCGGAGGGGAAGGGCCGCCCGGAGGATAAGACGGCCCCCGATCGTACGTCCGGGGGCGATCACGACGCGGTCGGAAGCGACCGTGATCGGTTCCAGCACCTCTTCGATTCGCTTCCCGACGCCGCTGTCGACGTCGAGTTCCTCGGTGGCGAACCGATCGTTCGTCGGGTCAACGAGGCGTTCGAGGAGACGTTCGGCCACGAGGAATCGGCCATCAGGGACACGCCGCTCAACGACGCCATCGTCCCGGCGGACCGCGAGGCCGAAGCCGAGCGACTGGACCAAACCTCCATACAGCAGGGCCAAGACTCGGCCGAAGTCGAACGGCTGGCCGCCGACGACAGGCGGACGTTCCTGTTTCGGGGGTTCAGCTACTCCCACGAGGGGACAGAGCGCGGGTTCGGAATCTACACGGACATGACGGACCGCCTCGAACAGGAACGCCGACTTCGGGTCCTTCACCGTGTGTTGCGGCACAACCTCCGAAACGAGATGACCGCGATCATCGGATACGCGAACATCCTGAACGAGGAGGTCGCGGACGAGACGTGTCGCGAGTACGCCGAGCACATCTACGACCGGTCGATGGACGTCTCGAAACTCGGCGATCAGGTCCGACGCATCCAGCAGGCGCTCGACCTCGACCGCCAGCGGGTCGCACTCGACCCGGAGCCGCTCGTGAATACGCTCGTCGACCGGTTCGAAACGGATTATCCGGACGTAACGATCAGCGTCTCGAACGACGCGTCGGGTGAGGTCGTCGGCGACGAACTGCTGAAAGTCGCCGTCGAGAACCTGATCGAAAACGCCGTCCAACACCATCCGGGGGCGGCGACGGTACACATCGGACTGAGCGACGACGACGAGTGGCTCGACATCACGGTCGAGGACGACGGCCCCGGGATCCCCGAACGCGAGCGTGCCATCGTGAGCGGGGATCGAGAGATCACCCAACTGGATCACAGCGTCGGGCTCGGCCTGTGGCTCTCACGGTGGATCGTACGCGGCGTCGGCGGACGGCTCGTCTTCGGGGAACGCACGGACGGCGCGGCGGTGACGCTCCGGTTCCGCCGGGCGGACGGGCAGATCGGGGACTGATACGGACCGTTGTCGTCCGAGCGCGGCCACCGCCGAAACGGTGCGAGCGGTGACCGGTCCATCGGTACGGCGGTCCGTATCGTAGGCTCGGCCGGGGGCCGTTCCGGGCCGACGGTCCCGACGCCGCCGTCCGACGGTATAAATATCCGGGCAGCCGTGGAACACCCATGGACGTAACCAACGTGACGGCGGACGCGGAGACGTTCACCTGCAACGCCTACCTCGTCGAGGGCGAGCGAACCGTCCTCGTCGACGCCGGGGCCTTCGAGGGTGTCGCCGACGTCATCGCCGACCGCACCGACACGGTCGACGCTGTCGTGGTGACACATCAACACAGCGATCACATCGCACAGTTGGACACGGTGTTGGACGCCTTCGACGCGTCGCTGTACGCCTACACCGACCATCCACGGCGGTCGGGCGAACTCAACGACGGCGACCAGGTGTTCGTGGGCGACGAGCCGTTCGACGTCGTCTACACGCCCGGACACGCCGACGACCACGTCGCGTTGGTCTCCGAGACGACGCTTTTCAGCGGCGACGTCGTCGTCCACGACGACGGGGCCTTCGACGACGGAAGCTTCGGACGGACCGATATGCCGGGGCAGTCCAGAGAGCGGCTCATAGAGAGCATCGAGGCGCTGTTGGATGCGATGGGTGGGGACGTCGAACACCTCTATGCCGGACACGGCGGGGCGTTCCACGGGGACGTCCGCGAAATCGTCGAAACCGCCCTGAGCCGGGCAAAAAATCGCGAGCCGAAGTATCCCGAGGACTGATACCGAGTACGCTTGTCTCACAGCGCCACGCACGGTCAACGGGGGTGGCGCTCGGCGGGACACCGCGGGCGTACTCTGTATGATACGGACTGTCGTCGTCCGGGGGCGATCACCCGACGACCGGAAGCGACGGGGGCGTCGGCGGCGCTCCCGGGAGCACCGCGAAGACGAAGACGAGATAATAGAGCGCCACGAGGAGCAAGACCCCGCCGGCGGCACGGTTGATAGGCCCCGAGTACCGCGCGAGCGTCGTCGTGAGTCGGCGGCCGAAGGACTCCGAAAGGAGCGCAAACGCCAAAAGCGGCGTCCCGATACCGAGGCCGAAAAGGACGAATCCGAGCAGGTTCCGCAGTGGCCCCTCGAACAGCACCGCCTGGCGGGCGAAAAAGAGCCCGATGAAGCCGGGGTTACAGGGAACGACGATCCCGCCGAAAAAGAAGCCGTAGCCGAACGCCGAGACGTAGGGACGCTCCGTGTGCGGCGGCTCGACGGACGGAAGCCGGGAGAACCCGCCCGGGTCGACGACCAACACCGCGCCGACGACGGCGAGAACGCCGAACGCCCACGGGCCGAACCGGCCGACGAACCCGCTCTCGATTCCGACCCCGAGGACGACGACGAAGACGTACCCGGCGACCGCCATGAAGCTGATGACGCCCGCGACGACGAGGGTGCCGAGGACGGCGGGGGAGCGTCCCCGGCCGCTGTCATCGCCCGTGCTCGCGAGGTACGAAATGAACGCGGGATACAACGGGAGGACGCAGACGGCCGTCAACGGCGTCACGACGCCGATCCAGAACATCTCCGCGAACGCCATCCAGCTCATTCGCAGGTGGTGTCGATGGCGGCCGCGATCGCCTCGGCGTCGGAGACCTTCTCGATTTCGTGGGCGGTACCGTCGGGACAAAGGAGGATGACCGGCGACTGGGGCGGCGAAACCGCCGTCGGGCCGAACTCCTCGACGAGCGCGTTGGCGACGCTGTTGGGCGCGACGGCGAACCGGCTGTGCTCGGCGTAGCCGTTCTCCTCGGCGTACCCGAGCACGTCGTCCCCGTTCTCGCCGTCGCCGATGTTCAACTGGACGACCGCCCGCTCGTGACCGTACTCGCGCTGGAGCGTGTCTATCCGCCTGTTTTGACTACCGCAGGTGCTACACCAGACGGCGAAGGGGTGGACCAACACCGGCCCATCGAGCCCGGAGACGGTGAAGCGCTCGCCGGTGGTGACGTCGGTCAGCTCCGCCGTCCGCCAGGCGCTCGACCCGTTGGTGCCGTCCCCGCCGTCGCTGCCGTCCCCGTTGCCGCTGTCTCCGTCGCTGCCGTCGCCGCCGTCCGTTCCGTCTCCGGTACCCAGGCATCCCGATACGGCGACAGCGCCGCCGAGGGCGGCCAGAACGTTCCGGCGCGTCCGTCGATTCATCTCCCGGGAGATACACGGGGCGGTGACAAAATCCCCCTGTCGGTCGTGTGATCCCCGAGCACAACCCCGGTCCGGAGCCACGCTCGGAATCCGGAGCCACGTTCGGAATCCGGAGCCACGTTCGGAATCCGGAGCCACGTTCGGAATCCGGAGCCGCGTTCGGAATCCGGAGCCACGCTCGGAAGGTCGGGGTGTCGCTTCCCGCCCCACGAACCACCTCGACCGAGCCGATACGACCGCCGGGGCGGGCGTTTCGCGGCACACTGTGCCCGTCCCCGGCGTCCGACGTTCCGATTGGTTTTTGATGATGTGTCCCGAACGCTCATACGGTAGCGGATTTGATCGAGTACCAGTGGCTAATCGACCGCATCGACGACGCCATCGTCGACCGGTCCAAGACGGTTATCGTCGTGTTCCTCCTCCTTACGGCCCTGTTCGCGGTCGGCCTCGGATCGATCACGACCGAAAGCGGCCAGGAGCCGTTCATCGAGGATCTGCCCTCCTTCCAGGCCGTCGAAGACGTCGATGCGGATTTCAGTCCCGCGTTCTCCGAGGAGACGACGAGTACGACGCTCGTACAGGACTCGGGCAACGTGTTGTCGAAAGGTGCCTTGGTCGACGTATTGAGGACACGCCAGCGGATCCTCAGCAGATCCCAGCTCCGCGCGCGGTCGGTCTCGACGCCGGCGGAGACCGTCGCCACTACGCTCGATCCGTCGGCGAGGACCCCCGAGGAACATCTCCGGGCGGTCGAACGGGCGACGCCGAGAGAAATCGATGCGGCCGTCCGGGAGGCCGCCGAAAATAACTCCGGGTTTAGCAACCAGTTGAGCGACGATTTCACCCCCCAATCGGCAGCGGCTTCGGCGAGTCGTAGCACCGTTACACACGTCGCCGGCCTCGGGGAGGGAACGTCCGGCGGACCGGGCGGCGGCTCGGAGTTCCCGCCGAACCGCGTCGAGCAAATCGACAGCATCGCCCACGAGGAACGCTCCAACATCTGGGTCCAAGCGACGGCACCGGATACCACCGGGACGACCACCGGCCTCGTGTTGCCCGCCTCCCTCGTGCTCATCATCGTCTTTCTGTCGGTCGCCTACCGCGACCCGGTCGACATCGGTATCGGGCTATTGGCGATCGTGATGACGCTGGTCTGGACGTTCGGATTCATCGGATTGGTCGGCATCCCGTTCGCCGTCCTGTTGGTCGCCGTTCCGCCGATTCTCATCGCCGTCGGCATCGACTTCGGTATCCACTCGATCAACCGGTATCGCGAAGAGCGGGTCCGTGGGTTCGGGATAACCGACGCTATGACCCGAACCACCGATCAGATGACCGTCGCCTTCGCGATCGTCGCCGGTACGTCCGCGATCGGCTTCGTTTCCAATACCGCCAGCGCGTTCCCACCGACGCGGGATTTCGGCATCGTCTCTGCCTCCGGCATCGTCTTTACCTTCCTCATCTTCGGTGTTTTCGTCCCGGCGACGAAGATAACGATCGACCGGGCCCGCGAAGCGTACCCGATTTTGACGGTATCCAACACGCCGCTGGGGTCGGAGTCGTCGCCACTGGGACGGCTGCTGTCCGTGGGTGTCGTCGTCTCGAAGCGTGGGCCGCTGCTCTTTCTCGTCGTGGTTGCCATCGCCACCGCCGGTGGCGGAATGTATGCGACCGGCGTGGACACGGGCTTCAGTCCGGACGACTTCCAACCCGCCGAGGAAACGCCGGAGTACCTCCAGTCCTTGCCGGAGCCGATCAGACCACCGGAGCGCTTCGAGTACGTCCGAATCAACAACTACATCGATCGGAACTTCCAGGAGGACGACCAGGTCTTGATGTACCTCGAGCGGCCGATGAACGAGGACAGCGCGCTCGAACAGATCCACCGGGCCGGCCGGACGCCGCCTCCGACGTTCCGAACCGACCGCCGACGTGCCGAGAGCCAAAGCATCGTGACGCTGATTCAATCACGCGCCGAGCGCGATCCCGAGTTCCGCGCGCTCGTCGAACGTAACGACCGAAACGACAACGGAATCCCCGACCGGAACCTCCCGGAGATATACGACGCCCTCGGCGAACCGGCCGACAGCGACCTGAGCGGTTTTCTCGACGAAAACCGCCGGAGTGCGCTGGTGATCTATACGGTCGATGGCGACGCCGATGCCGAGGTCGTCACCGACGACGCCTACGCCGTCTCCGAGCAGTTCCGAACGACGGCCCAACCGACGGGGAGCGTCATCATCTTCGAGGAGGCGCTCTCGCTCGTGTTAGATTCGGTGATCGAGACTCTCGTCTTGACACTCGTCGGTGCCGCCGGGTTCCTCGTGTTCGCCTACTGGGTACTGGAGGGACGGCCCACTCTCGCCCTCGTCAACCTCGTCCCGATACTGGTCACCGTCGTCGCGGTGGTCGCCTCGATGCGGGCGCTCGGGATCGCGTTCAACGCGATCAACGGGACGATCCTGGCCATCGCTATCGGCATCGGGATCGACTACGCGGTACACGTCGTCCACCGCTTTGTCGACGAGTACCACGGCCGTACGCTCTACCCCGCACTCCAGCGGACCGTCGTCGGCACCGGGGGTGCGTTGACCGGCAGCATGCTGACGACCGTCTTCGGGATCGGCGTCCTCGTCCTCGCGCTCAACCCCGCCATCGGCGTCTTCGGGTCGCTCATCTCCCTGAGCGTACTGTATGCCTACCTCTCTTCGGTGTTCATACTCCCGTCGGTGATCGTCGTCTGGGAGCGACTCGCCACCGGTGAGGAGACGTCGTTGCCGTTGGTCGACGCGCTGACCTCCTCTAGGTAATACTGCCGGACGTACGTCTGTGAAGAACCTCGCCATCCGGCATGGCGACTATCGTCAGGAAGGTACAGCCAGCAGTGTCAGCCGGTCACCGCTCCGTCATCTATTTGTGATTTCCACGGACCAGTACGAAATATCCTACATGAGCCAGTCTACTCTCTCCGAACGTCCATACGTCAACTCGAATCTGTTTTCCGGCCACTACCTGGACGAGCGTCTACGAGAACGCGACGAGTGGGACTGCGACGACCGCGCCCGCCAAGCGATGGACGAACTCCGGACGCTCTACGATCTGGAGGGGGACCTCGTCGGCGGCTACGGCGAGGACGCGCTCATCGACAACTGGATCGACGAGGTACTCGACGTCCTCGGTTTCGGAACGCAGGACGAAGTCTCGCTTCCGGACGGGGGTGGCTTTGTCGACGAACTGCTCTTCGAGACGCCAACAGATCGCCGAGACGCCGCAAAGGTCTATCTGGATACCGAAGACACGACCGATCTGTTCGAGCGTGGCATCGGCATCGTCGAGGCCAAACAGTGGGATGCCGATTTCACGGTGCAATTCAGCGAGCAGCGTCCCTATCGAAACGCCTCTCACCAGACCAAGCATTATCTGGAAAACACCCCGCCGAACATCCAGTGGGGCGTGTTGACGAACGGCCGTAAGTGGCGGCTCTACGGTACGAACGACTACGAGACGCAGACGTACTACGAGGTCGATCTTCCCGAACTGCTCCAGCGAG
Organism: Natronomonas salinimetallica; assembly: GCF_013839515.1. Lineage (GTDB taxonomy): Archaea > Halobacteriota > Halobacteria > Halobacteriales > Haloarculaceae > Natronomonas. The sequence continues at coordinate 127,298 of NZ_JACDNQ010000001.1, forward strand.
GCGATCCGGAGGCCTTCAAATACTTCTACGCGTTCTTTCGGCCGGCGGCGTTCCGTGAATCCGCGGGGACGAGATTCCTCGATGACGTCTGGTCGGAGAGCGAAACAGCTTCCCAGGAGCTCGGTGAGAGCCTCCAGGATAACGTCTTCACCGCGCTTCGGGTACTCGGCCGTGGATTCGTCGAGACCAACGCCGATCTCGACATCGACCCCGACGACGAGAAAGCCCTGGACGAACTGAAAGAACAGTCGCTCGTGTTCCTCTATCGGCTGATGTTCGTGTTGTACGCGGAGTCCCGAGGACTGATCCATCCCCAGAACCGGTCGGCAAAGGACGAGTACGACCAGAACTTCAGCCTCGACGAGCTCCGATTTGAGATCCACGACACCATCGGCGAGGTCGACGAGGGCTTCGACGGGGAGTTCAGCGACTACTCGACGACGATGTGGCGTCGGCTGGAGGACCTGTTTCGGCTCATCGACGAGGGTGAAGCACACCTCGGTATCCCGCCGTACAACGGCGGCCTGTTCGATCACGAGGCTCACGACTTCCTGTCCGAGCACGAGGTGAGCAACCAGTACCTCGCAGAAGTCATCTACCGGCTCTCGACCACACGGAACGACGAGGGACGGTACGTACTGGCGGACTATGCCGACCTCGACACGCGCCACCTCGGGAGCGTCTACGAGGGGCTGCTCGAACACCAGTTCCGCATCGCACCCGAGCAGTACGCGGCGGTCGCAAAAGACGGCGGCCAGGTCTGGAAGCCGGCCACCGACGTCAGCGTGGCGGCCGCCGCCGAGACCGTCCCCGAGGGCGGCCTGTACGTCGTCAACGACGAAGGCGAGCGCAAGGCGACGGGGGCCTACTACACGCCCGACTACGTGGTCACCTACATCGTCGAGGAGACGGTCGGACCGCTGGTCGAGGAGATACGCGAGGACCTCGTCGACCAAGGCTTCGAACCGGGGACACAGGAGTACATCGGGCCGTTCTTCCGGCGCGTGACCGACCTCCGGATTCTCGACCCCGCGATGGGGAGCGGCCACTTCCTGACGAAAGCCACCGGCTACCTGTCCGAGCAGGTGATGGCCGAGGTCCGCGAGGCCGAAGAGGAGTTCGGCGTGGCGTTCGACGAACAGCACATCCGGCGCGAAATCGCCAAGGAGTGCATCTACGGCGTCGACCTGAACGGGATGGCGGTCGAACTGGCGAAGCTGTCGATGTGGCTGGAGACGCTCGCGGCTGACCGCCCGCTCGCCTTCCTCGACCACCACTTTAAGCAGGGCAACTCACTGGTCGGCTCGGACATCGAGGCTATCGAGGAACTGGAGTCCGATGCGAGCGATGATGACGACTCTCAGGCATCACTTGCAGAGTTCGGCGCGACCCGCGAAGGGACAATTGAACGCCTGATGGACATCTACGGTGAGTTCCTTGCTATCGAGAACGAGACTGTCGAGGACGTTCACGAGATGAAGCGGAAGTACGCCAAAATCGAACGGGATGAGCTTCGGCGGCGACTCGTGGCAATGGCGAACGTTCGTACCGCCGAGAAATTTGAACTTGATGCCCCCAGTGGTGCCTACGAACAGATGGCGAGAGCTCTCGAAGACGACGGGAAGTGGGCCAAAGTAGAAAATCCCGACTGGTTTATAGCTGCTCAGTCAATGGCCGAGGACCGAAATTTCTTCCACTGGAAGTTGGCATTTCCGGAGGTTTTCTATAATTTAGATGGCCAGAAACAAGAAAATCCAGGTTTTGATATGGTGATCGGAAACCCACCGTATGTTCTTGCAGAGGGAATATTCAAAACCTATCTGCAAAATCAATACTCTGCAACACAGTATAAAATCGACCTGTTTCATGCGTTCATCCAGCGTGGCATCGAAGTGCTACAAGACCAGGGTGAATTTGGTTATATTGTGCCAGAGCCCTGGCTCACGATGGAGAATACCGAGGCACTAAGAGAGTACATTCTCGAAAGTTCCTGGATTCAGGAAGTGGTCAGATTCAAAAATGATGTCTTTCAGGAGGCTACTGTCGACACGATTATTCTATTGTTAGAAAAAACAAGCTCTCCCGGTCCTGTAAGCATACTCGAAGCAAACAATCCGGACAATAGTCTTACAGGTACAACCGAGATACGCACAACGGACCAAGAATCATTAGTCAATACTGAACACAAGCGAATTGAAATCCGTCAAAGTACGGGAGAAGAACAAGTATTGACGAAAATTGAGCGTCAATCAATTCCATTTAAAAAAGCGGTTGAAGTTTCAATTGGTATCCAAGCATATGGTCAGGATGACCATACAGACGAACAAATTGAGAATCGTGTTTTCCACGCTGACCATAGAGTCTCAGAAGACTATGTTCCAGAACTGTCCGGGCAAGATGTCTCCAGGTATCGCATTGAACACGACGGCCAGACTTACGTAGAATACGGGAAACATCTCCATCGAGAACGTGAGGAGAAGTACTTCACCGGACCACGGATTCTGGTGAGAGAAATCACTGGAGGAGGTTCACATAGAATCCATGCAGCCTACACAGATTCGGACTACATTAATTATAAAACAATCCTAAGTATAATCCCTCAATCTGAATATAAACCACAGTATCTCGTCGCTGTTCTCAATTCTAAGCTCATATCATGGGTTTTCCTACGCACTTCTAACAAAATTGTGACCGATACTTTCCCACGGATTTCTTTAGACGACATTGAGAGTCTCCCTTTGCCACAGATACGATTTGACACAACCGATGAGACACCTGAGATAGATTTACAAGAGAAATATCATTCGTGTTTGTCTTCTAATGATATTGGGCCAGTAGAACCACTTCTGGAAGATGAACCGCCCCACCCAGAGGTCATTCACGATTTTGTCGCATATCTGGCTGAAGAAATGACAACAATAGTTGACGAAAGAAATTCATTCAATCTCAGTCTGCTTGATTATATTCAATCCTACACAGAGGGGCCAGAACTCATCGACATTGGAACCTACCAGCCGCCAGAAGGCGTCGGCGATACAAAACTGGCCGCCACGAAGGAGGACTATGAAAACATCCGGGTCGGAACAGTCACCTGCGAACGCGAGGACGAGAACACTGTCACAATCCACGCTACCGCCCGCTACAAGCCCGACGATGAGACCGCCCACGAGACCGACCAGTGGGGCTACACCGAAACCGAGCCGATGCCAGCGATGCGCCTGAGTGATCTCTCCGAGACCGAAGCGGACCTCATAGAGGCGTTCGTCCCCGTCGCCGTCGAGGAGGCCGGCGGGTTCGCGGGGTTCCGTGAGACGGCCACGAAGACGAACTCGCTGGTGGACCGCCTGGAGGCGATAACGCTCCCCGATCCGGACGACGTGGCCGGTGATCTCGAACGGTACCGCGAGGCCGTCGAGCGGGCGGCGGAACTCGACGGGAAGATCCAGCGTACCGACGACCTGATCGATGCGATCGTCTACGACCTCTATGGGCTGACCGACGAGGAAATCGAAATCGTCGAGGAAGCCGTGAACGCGGACTGACGGTACGATGTCGACGTCCGTCGTCCCTCGGAAGCCCCACCCTCAGCGAGGCCGTCGGACCGAGCAGGGTGAGGTGGGGTAGGGCGGGGGAGGGTGGGGTAGGGCGGTAGGGTAGTTCACCGCCAATGCGTGGTTCGTTCAGAAATCGTCGGATTCACGCCCGTCCCCGGAACGCTCTACGGTCCGGTGTGCGAACGAGCGTGTCGCTCTCGCCAACGCGGTGAACAGCGGGATCCTCTCCTCGAAAAAAGACAGTCGGGTTCGGCCTACGCATCCCCGGAATACGAATGTGGACCTCCAACGACCACATCCACGACCTACGTTCCGCGACTGCCGCGAGTCCCGAAGAGCGTCCGGCTAGTCGCTCGAAGCGACGATCTCGGTCCCGGCAACGACGTCGAGCAGCGCTGATTCCGAGCGGTCACCGATCGCGATAACCGTCAGATCACCGCGGGACCACCTGGCGACGGTCGTCTCCCCGTGACCGTCCGTGATCGTGACCGTCCGGTTGCCGACCTCGACGGTCCGGCCGTCGTCAGGGTCAGGAGCCTCCGAGAACGCCGACGCGTTCGACTGGACGAGCGTGAGGTTCGATCCGTTAGCCGTGTACTGACTCGCGACCGCCGGAACCGGGCTGGCGAGTACGGTTCCAGTCTCGAAGGACCACGTCTCGTCCGGGACAGCGATCGGCCCGTCAGCGCTCGCCTGTACTTCCTCGATCGAGTCGACGCTCGTCCGCCAGCTATCATCGCCCGGTGGCTGGAACGTACTCTCGGCCGGCGAGACATCGAAATGCGTCTCCTCGACGTCGACGGTCATCGTCCCGTTCGGCGTCGTCGTCCGGTATTTCAGGACCGTCGCCGTGTCCGTCGTCGCCCACAGCGTCAGTCGCCCATCGCGTTCGGGCGACGACAGTTCGACGACGTGGACCGTCTCGCCGTCGACGGTCGTCGTTTCGACGAACTCCGCGGTCGCGTTGGTCTCTTCGAGCAGCGTCGAAACGGACAGGTTCTTCGGTGTCACGCCGCCGTGTTCGTGGTCCCACTCGCGGTCCCACTCGCTTCGGGCATCCGACAGCGCGCTCGCGTTCGTCCCGCCCGAAAGTGCCGACTGGCCCACGACGGTCCCGTTCCGTACTACGATCGGCGCCTCGGTCGTGGACCCCGCAACCCAGGACGTGTTTTCCGCGTGGCCGAAAACGGCGTACTCCGTCGCGTTCGAAACGTTGACGCGCATCCGTTCGCTGTCGGCCGTGACCGTGCTGACGGTGTACTCGTTCGTGGTTCCGTCGTGCTCGGCGGTCACGTTCGCGTGGACGACGACCGAGTCAGCCGACTCGTATCGGTCTTCGACATCGGTGAGAACGTCGGCTCCGGTCGGACCGTCGTTCGCGACCACGAATCCGGCGGCGATCGCGATCCCGAGAACGGCGAGTAGAACGCCGACGGACGTTGCCGTTCTGAGGGTTCCCCTGTCGTTGTGGTCCATCTGTGCTACCTAGTGTCTTGAACGATTTAAACACAGCGCCCGACGAAGGCTCGGGTCGGTATCGTGAATTAATACGTGTTCGACTCCAACCCCCAACGATGGAATCGGTCACGGCAGACGACCCGATCGTGTGCCTCGATGACGTCCGGAAGGAGTACGCCCTCGGGGGGACGGTGACGGCGCTCGACGGCATCGGTCTCTCGCTCCCGGCTGGATCGTACACGGCGGTGATGGGTCCGAGCGGATCGGGAAAGAGCACGCTGTTGAACCTCATCGGTGCGCTCGATACGCCGACGGCGGGCCGCGTCAGCGTCGACGGAACGGACATCGCCGACCTCTCCGAGAACGATCGCGCGAAGCTTCGCGGAACGAAGATCGGGTTCGTGTTTCAGACGTTCAACCTGATGCCTCGTCTGAGTGCGCGAGAGAACGTCGAACTCCCGCTCGTGTTCGCCGAGTGGGACACCGATCGCCGGACTGAACGGGCCGAGTCGCTTCTCGATCGGGTGGGGCTCGGAGACCGGATGGACCACATGCCACAGGAACTCAGCGGCGGACAACGACAGCGTGTCGCGATCGCCCGGGCGCTGGCGACGGATCCAGCGATCGTGCTGGCCGACGAACCGACCGGAAACGTTGACACCGAGACCGGCGACGAGATCATGTCGCTGCTCGCGGACACGCACGATCGGGGGAATACGATCCTGCTCGTCACCCACGAACGGCGGATCGCCGAGCACGCCGACCGCATCGTACACGTTCGTGATGGACGCCGCGAGGACACCGAGACGATCGGGGGCGATCGCTGATGGACTGGCGTGAGGGCGTTCGGATCGCCGTGCGAGCGATCGCCGGGCACCGACTCCGGTCGGCGCTGACGATCGCCGGCATCGTCATCGGGATCGCGACCGTCGTCGCGTTCGCCAGTTTCGGCGCGAGCGTCCAGACCGATGTCGTCGGTGAGTTTCAGGACACCTCCGCGAGTGAGGTGTATGTCCTCTCCGGCGGCGGGTTCTTTTCGGGGTCCGGACCGCCCGACGAAGGGGGAACCCTGACAGCGCCGGTCATCACGACACACGACGTCGACCGGATCGATCGGATCGAGGGCGTTCGGGCAGTCATCCCGCGCGGGACGGTTCCCATCGCGTCGCTCACATACGGGAACGAGACGGTCACACAGGTCGGGCTGACAGCAACTACGCCGAACGCCTTCGACGACGCGATGGTCGAGGGACGCCCCTTCGAGATGGGGGCTGACGAGATCGTGCTCAACGAGGCCGCGGCCGGACAGTTCGAAGAGAACGTGACGGTCGGCAGCACCATCGAGATCACCCGTCAGGAGACGGCTTCGTTCACCGTCGTGGGGATCACGTCCGGTGCACGCGGCGGGGTGAGCGGATTCGGCTCCTCCGGCCCGGAGTTCTACGTGCCCGTCGATCCACACTACCAGACCGCCCAGAGGTCCCCTTCGGTGGGCGTCGACCAGCGGGCCTACGCACAGGTGACTGTCGTCGCCGAGGCCGGGCAGGTCACGAAAGTAACCGACCGGATCGAGACGTACATCGAGACGGAGTCGGACGCGACACGACTCGCCGGCGAGGACGGCACTGTCACCGTTCAGTCGACCGAGGACGTAGTCGGCGGGATCGAGGAGGTCCTCGAAGACATCACGCGACTGGTCACCGGAATCGGGGTGTTGGCGCTCGTCGTCGGTGCGTTCGGGATCGCGAACATCATGCTCGTCAGCGTCACCGAGCGGACCAACGAAATCGGAATCATGAAGGCCATCGGCGCGACGAACCGGGAGATCCTGGGCCTGTTTCTCGCGGAGTCCGTGCTGCTCGGAATTGCGGGGGCGGTGATCGGTATTCCGCTCGGACTCGCGGTGGGGTACGGCGGTGCGGTGTACGCCGAGGTCGGCTTTGCGATCCCGGTGGGCTGGATCGCACTCGCACTTGCGATGGGCATCGCGATCGGCGTCGTCGCTGGCGTGTATCCGGCTTGGCGGGCGGCGCGTGTCGATCCGATCGAAGCGCTCCGGTATGAATAGAGAGCCGATCAGGGGTCACCGCGATCAGTCCGTGACCGCTTCGAGACGGGTGATGAACGGGATCGCCGTCTCTTTCGAGTGGAGATCGACGATGGCTCTGTTGTCGATCTGCGTTGGCGGGGTCTCCGGCCTGCACCAGGTACCACGGCTCACGAGCAGGGCGCGGCGCTCTCGCCGCATACTGTCCTGCTCGTACGACTCCACAAGCAGATAGTCACCCGCATATTTATCAGGTCCTCTTTTCGTATGTCGATACTCCACCCATCGCCGGTGGTGTCCGAGAGCGGCTATGAGACGAACATTGAACTCTTGGTGGCTCTCCTCTCCAAATACGATACTTCGGGAGGATTCGCCGACCGAGTGGACTCGCCGGGGTTTCGTCACACCGCGTGAAAGAATCGATTAAATCCTGCCGTCGTTTGGGGATTTCGGGAGTGGTAGTCAGCTTACAACGGCTTGTACTGACACGGATGGCTTGTCACAACACCTATATCGGTTGGTGACAAATATACAGTCAAAGATGGCGACGAACAACGACAAGATTCAGTTCCGGGGGGAAGCCGAGAAGGAAGCGACACAAATCGTTGATCAGATGCGGCTCGGGGGAATCAACATTAGCGAATTGGCCCGGCAGGGGCTCCGGGAGAAGCTCCAAGAAGCGCTTTCGGACGAGGAGAAGATCACCCTTCACCAGCGGTACAAACAGGGTGAACTCTCCGAAGAGGTGGCAACGATCCTTCTCGGAGATGCCATAGAAGAGATCGAACGTGAGCGAGAAGCCTTCGAAGAGGCGTCGGAACTTGACAGGACAGGAGTCTTCCAGAAGTAGCGATGGCGGATGACGAAAAGCGCTACCCAGTCATCGTTGATACTGACGCTCTAATCGCCGTAGCCAATACGAGCCTCTGGCCTCGTGTTACGGAAACACTGAACCTCACGACGACGAACGTCTGTTGTCAGGAACTAAAACAACACACCCGAGAGCGATCCGAGTACGCGCCCGAAGGAACGAGGGAACGATGGATCTACGAGGGAAGCAGGAACGCACTTGAGCCGTTCGACGATGACCAGAATAATTCCTTCACCGTGGTCACGTGCGTCCCGCGACCGCATGGAGAAGATGCTGGCGAGAAATCGATTCAGACGGAGATCGAACAGCACATCGACGCATACCGATTTGCGATTCTGATGGATAAACACGGACGACGATCGATCAATCGCGTCTTTGACGACGCAGAAGGAACAACCGGGAAGGCGGTTGCTCCCACATTCCTGCTGTATCTGCTACTTGATGCGGGAGAATGTACTGTCGAAGAGTTTTGTCAGGCCTGCGGGGAGATGCTTCGTGGTGAAGGCTGGACGGGGTATCAAGCGATTCAAGCAGCTTGGGATGCTATCCCTGTTGATTGTTCGCAATACCTTTCGGACGAACTGATTCCGTGACGTTTCAGCGTTCATAGCTATCTCAACGCCTCATTGGTGAATACCATACCCTGCAAGATTGGTTAGATCGAGGTTCAATGGGCGATTGATTTTCTCTTATACGCTAGGAGTTGAATCTACGAATCGCAAGCCAGAGAGCACCCCCGACACGAATCGTGATGAAATCTCTAGCAGTTAGAATATAGATACCAAGTCGCAGTCTGGTGGTTTAGGTATATAAGTGGACTCGCCGGGATTTGAACCCGGGGCCTCTTCCTTGCGAAGGAAGCGATCTGCCGCTGATCTACGAGCCCGCAGTCGATGTTTACCGAGAGAGTCGTTTGAACCTTCTGATTCGGATCGCTGAAAGCGACCACGGGTGGTCGCGCGTGAGCGCTACGGCGGACACGGTGCGTCGTCCGCAACCCGTCGAAAGCCCGTTTCGCGTCGCGTTGCATCGCGTCGCAGGCAACGCCGGCTCGCGGGCCCCCTTCGGGGGCAGGTCGGATCCGAGCGATGGATCGCATCGTCGGACCTCGCGGACGCGTCGTGTTCGCTTAGTCCTCCAGGACGATCTCGATCGAGACGTCGTTCGGGACTTGGATCCGCATGAGCTGTCGAAGCGCGCGTTCGTCGGCATCGATGTCGATGAGCCGCTTGTGGACGCGCATCTCCCAGTGCTCCCACGTCGCGGTTCCCTCTCCGTCGGGGGACTTTCGCGCGGGGATCTCGAGCGTCTTCGTCGGGAGCGGAACCGGACCCGACAGGGTCACGCCCGTCTTGTCGGCGATCTCGCGAACGTCGTCACAGATGTTGTCGAGGTCCTCGGGAGCCGTGCCCGCGAGGCGAACGCGTGCCTGCTGCATACGTTATCGCTCGTTGACGCTGAGGACTTTGCCGGCCGCGACGGTCTGACCCATGTCGCGGATCGCGAAGCTACCCAGCTCGGGGATCTCGTTCGAGGACTCGATGCTGAGCGGCTTCTGGGGACGGACCGTCACGACGGCCGCGTCGCCCGACTGGATGAAGTCCGGGTTCTCCTCGGCGACCTCGCCGGAGGAGGGGTCGATCTTTTTGTCGATCGATTCGATGGTACAGGCGACCTGTGCGGTGTGGGCGTGGAAGACGGGCGTGTAGCCGGCCGTGATCACCGACGGGTGCTGCATGACGACGACCTGTGCCTGGAAGGTCTCTGCGACCGTCGGTGGTTCCTCGGCGGGACCACAGACGTCACCACGGCGGATATCGTCCTTGCCGACGCCGCGGACGTTGAATCCAACGTTGTCGCCGGGTTCGGCCTTCGGGACCTCCTCGTGGTGCATCTCGACGGTCTTGACCTCGCCACTCACGTCGGAGGGCTGGAAGGAGACGTTCTCGCCGGTGTTGAGGATGCCGGTCTCGACGCGGCCGACCGGGACCGTCCCGATACCCGAGATGGTGTAGACGTCCTGAATCGGCAGACGCAGCGGCGCGTCCGTCGGCGGCTGCGGCTCCGGCAGGTTGTTGAGCGCGTCGAGCAGCGACGGCCCGTCGTACCACGGCGTGTTCTCGGAGTCCTCGGAGACGTTGTCGCCCTCGAAGGCCGACGTCGGGATGAACTCCGCGTCGTCGACGTTGAAGCGGACCTGCTGGAGGAGCTGTTTGACCTCCTCGACGACCGTCTTGTATTTGGACTCGTCGTAGTCGACGAGATCCATCTTGTTGACCGCGACGATGAGTTCGTCGATGCCCAGCGTCCGAGCCAAGAAGACGTGCTCCTGTGTCTGCGGCTGGACGCCGTCGTCCGCAGCGACGACGAGGACCGCGTTGTCGGCCTGGCTCGCGCCGGTAATCATGTTCTTGACGAAGTCGCGGTGGCCAGGACAGTCGACGATGGTGAAGTTGTATTCCTCGGTGTCGAACTCCTGGTGGGCGATGTCGATGGTGACACCACGCTCTCGCTCCTCCGCGAGGTTGTCCATCACGTAGGCGAACTCGAAGCCGCCTTTGCCCTTCTCCTCGGCTTCCTCTCGATACTGTTCAATGACGTGCTCGGGTACGCTCCCGGTCTCGAAGAGGAGCCGCCCGACCATCGTGCTCTTTCCGTGGTCGACGTGGCCGATGACGGCCAGATTCTGGTGGGGTATGTCGCTCATTGTTGTCTCACGCGCGGGTGCGCTATATCGGAGTCTTTTGTCGGTGCCCCGTAAAACGATTTCGAAAGGGATTCGGCCGAATCCGGACGCGTCGGGCGGTTTGCGAGGCGATACCACAGGTGACGGCCCCCGCCCGGACGCGGTCACTCGGGCGAGGGGAGCCGTCCAACGTCCGCAAGTACCGCGCTCGCGGTCTCCGGCCCGCCGGCCCCGCGTCCCGATATATTGAGTCGCCCGGCGTTTTTCGTCTCCAGCTGTACGATGTTGAGCGTTCCCGAGACGGCCAGGGTTCCGTTTTCGGGGACGAGCCGCGGGCCGACCCGGACGTCGCCGTCGGCGACCTCGCCGATGAGACGGATCGTCCGACCGTCCTCGGCGGCCAACTCCAGGGCGCTGCCCGGCAGGTCGTCGATCCCCTCGATTTCGGCGTCTTCGAGCGCGTAGGTGTCCTCATAGAGGACGTTCGCCAGAATGACGCATTTCAACGCGGCATCGATCCCCTCCACGTCGAAGGTCGGGTCGGCTTCCGCGACGCCGAGGTCCTGTGCCTCCGCCAGCACGTGTTCGTACCCGAGGCCTTCGGCGGCCATCCGCGAGAGGATGAAGTTCGCCGTCCCGTTGAGGACGCCGCGGGCGGCGGTTACCTGGCCGTTGAGGTCGCCGATGCTCGAAAGCACCGGGATCGCACCGCCGACCGCGGCCTCGAAGAGGACGGTCCCCGCCGAGTCGGCTTCGAGCGCCCGGACGTCGTCGTATCGCTCGGCGACCGGTCCCTTGTTCGCCAACACGACGTGGCGGTCGCGTTCGAGCGCGCGTTCGACGTGTGAAAAGCCCGGTTCGGCGTCGCCAAGCGTCGTCGGCGTCGCCTCGATGAGGGCCTCGTAGTCGGCAGCGAGGACGTCGGCAGGCGTCCCGTCGCCGACGGTGCCCCGCTCTCGCTTCCGTGAGAGGACCGCCTCGGCGTCGAGGCCGGTCTCGTCGACGGCCCCCGTCGAGGAGTCGGCGACGGCGACGACGTCGTGGCCGTAGTCGCCGGCCAACTCGATGACCGACGTCCCGACCGCGCCCGAACCGAGGATCGCGAGTTTCACGCCGATCCCTCCATCAACGGCTCGACGACACGGAGGTCTTTTTCGTCGGCGACCGTCCGGACGGTCGCCAACGCGTCGTCGCTTTGCCCCTCCGTCGCGACCAACCGGAGCCGCGCGCTAGAGGGCCCCTCGGTCCCCGCCGGTGCCGACAGCGAGACGTCGGCGACCGATACCCCGCCGCAGTCGGTAAAGCGCCGGAGCGTATCCGAGAGATCCGTCTCGACGAGATGTCCGACGAGGACGACCGTCAACTCCTCGCTGTACCGTTCTGCCCCGGCCTGGATGACGTTGACGCCCGCGTCCCGGAGCGCGTCGACGATCACCTCGAACTGGGCTTCAGTCGCCTCGAGGTCGACTTCGACGGGGATGTGCCCCCGCGGTGTGAGGTTCCCGCGCTCGTGGAAGATCGAAAGGAGGTTCCCACCGTTGTCGGCGATGGGCTCGAGCGCGCGCAGCAGTTCGCCGGGTTCGTCGACGAGTTCCAATCGAACCGTATACGATCTGGTCGTGGCTCCGCTCATCGACGCACCTCCGTACGTTCGCTCATTACCCCACACTCAGTATCGCCTCGTATAAGAACGCCGCCATTCACAAACGTGACCGGTAGTCGGTGCCGAAACGGCGACGTCGATGCCCCGAAACGTGTTCTATAGTAAACATCGCAACGATGTACACATCGATCGCACTGCTGCCGTGCGACCGAGTGTGTCTTGTCTTCCGATCTCTACTATAGCGTCGGCTCCGGCCGTGTCCGTATGGTCGATACTGCCAACGAGACGTTCGTGACGCGATACCGTCACGAAGTCATTGTCGGCCGTATTAGAAGTAGTCGACCTGTCCGGGCAGTTCGAGTTTCATGCCCTTGCGCTCTCGAATCTCCTCGATGATCTCCGGCTGGAGGTTGTCGGCCATGACCCGGAACCCCGCGTTCTCGGTGTTCCAGGAGGCACGGCCCTCCGTCGCGCTTCGGATGTCCGAGGAGAACCCGATCATCTCGTCGACGGGAGCGATCCCCTCGACCACCATCAGATCGCCTTCCTGGTACATGTCGTCGACGCGGCCACGTCGGCCCTGAATCTCGCCGGAGGCGGGGCCCATGTGTTCGCTGGGCACGTCGATGCGGACCTCCTGGATCGGCTCGAGTAGCTTGATCTCGGCGTCCATCAGCGCGTTGTGGACCGCACGGCGGACGGCGGGGATGACCTGTGCCGGGCCGCGGTGGATAGCGTCTTCGTGGAGCCGGGCGTCGTGCAGCCGGATGAGCGCACCTTCGACGGGCTCGGCGGCCAACGGACCGTCCTCCAGGGCTTCCTCGAGCCCCTCGATGACGAGCTCCATCGTCTCGTTGAGGTGTTGGATACCCTTCGTGTCGTCGATGAACACGTTCGTATTGAACATGTGCTCGACGTTCTGGGCGGTGTCTTTGTCCATGCCCTGCTTCATGAGCTCCTCTCGGCGCTCGAGTTCGGGCATGTCCATCGACGCGTCGCCGAGTTTGATCGTATCGACGATGTCGTCGTCGAGCGGCTCGACGGTGATGTAAAACCGGTTGTGGTTGTTCGGCGACCGGCCTTCGACCTCTCGGGACTCGCTTTGGGGTGCCTCCCGATAGACGACGATCGGCTCACCGGTGTTGACCGGGATACCCTGGTTGCGCTCGATACGCTGGGTGATGACTTCGAGGTGGAGTTCGCCCTGTCCGGAGATGAGGTGCTCGCCGGTGTCCTCGTTGATTTCGATCTGGATCGTTGGGTCCTCCTTTGCGACCTGCTGGAGCGTCTCGATGAGCTTCGGCAGGTCGTCCATGCTCTTTGCCTCGACGGACTTCGTGATGACCGGCTCGGAGATGTGCTCGATGGACTCGAACGGCGTCATCTCGACGGACGAAACCGTCGAACCGGCGATCGCGTCCTTGAGGCCGGTCACGGCGGCGATGTTGCCGGCCGGGACACGGTCGACCTCCTCGCGTTCGCCACCCATGTAGATGCCGACGCTCTGGACGCGGTTCGTCCCGGCCGTTCCGGAGACGTAGAGGTCCTGTCCCTTCTCGATCGTGCCCGAGAAGACCCGGCCCGCGGCGATCTCGCCGGCGTGGGGGTCGATACCGATGTCGGTGACCATCAGAACGAGTTCGCCTTCCTCGTTGACCATCCGCATCGTGTCGGCGAGCTCCGACTCGGCGTCGCCACGCCAGATCCGCGGGATACGTCGCGGCTGGGCGTCGACGGGGTTCGGGAAGTGCTCACAGACCATATCGAGGACGACGTCGGACAGGGGCGTCCGCTCGTGGAGCTCACGCCGCTTGTCGGCCTGCTCGAGGTCGATGATCTCGCCGAAGTCCATCCCGGTACGCTGCATCGACGGCATCGAGACACCCCACTTGTAGAGCGCCGACCCGAAACCGACGGTCCCTCCCTCGACGGAGACCGTCCAGTCCTCGTCGAGTTCGTCCATCTCCTCCGTCATTCCGCGGATGAGTTCGTTGACGTCGGCGATGACGCCCATGAGCCGCTGTTGCATCTCCTCGGGGCCTTCCTGGAGCTCGGAGATCAGACGGTCGACTTTGTTGATGAAGAGCGCCGGTTTGACACCCTCACGGAGCGCCTGTCGGAGGACCGTCTCGGTCTGGGGCATCGCCCCTTCGACGGCGTCGACGACCACGAGAGCGCCGTCGACGGCACGCATCGCCCGTGTCACGTCACCGCCGAAGTCGACGTGGCCCGGCGTGTCGATGAGGTTGATGAGGTGGTTTCGGTCCTCGTACTCGTGAGTCATCGAAACGTTGGCCGCGTCGATGGTGATCCCACGCTCCTGTTCGTCCTCCTCGGTGTCCATCGCGAGCTGTTGGCCCGCGCTCTCGTCGGCGATCATGCCGGCACCGGCGAGCAGGTTGTCGGTAAGCGTCGTCTTTCCGTGATCGACGTGTGCGGCGATAGCGATGTTCCGGATGTTCTCCGGAGCGTCCATCAGCCGTTCACACTCCTGTACGATCTTCTTGCGTCGGCCCATTATACTGCCTATTTTCGACAGCAAGGTGAAAAGGGTAGTGTTTCGGCGCGGCGGTTTTGCGCCGGGGCTCGTGACGAGCGGAGCGAAGTGACGGTGTTTCGGCGCGGCGGTTTTGCGCCGGGGCTCGTGACGAGCGGAGCGATTATTCCGTCCGGAGCACTTCCCGAACGACGTGCCCGAGAAAGCCCACGAACGGCGGGACGAACGCGGACGCGTGAACGGCCGCACCGTAGCTTGCATCGGCCGGCTTTGCGAGGAGGAACAGGCCGTAGACGGCCGACATGATGACGATCCAGATCACCGTGATCGCGAGAAACGGGACGGTATCACGGATCGCTGTGCCGACCGACGACTGTAGGGAACGAACCATACGGCGGTAATCGGCCGCGGTATATAAAAGAATGCTGGCGGCGGAGGTCCCTGTGTCGGGAGCGTGGCCGGCGGCGAAACAGTCAAATCCGTACGGGCCGTGGCAATATATGACATGGACATTCGCGTGAGAGGGAATGGATCCGTCGAGCCGTTTCTCGGTGCCCGTGACCTGCTCGCGACGGAGTACGATCTCGAACTCCCGGTGGTCGTCGAGATACGCGAAAATCCCGACGAACGGACGATGGCCGGGCACTACGAGGACCGCCACGAACTGACCGTCTCGCGGCGGGCGGCCACCTCCGCGATGGCCCGGGAGCTCGCGCTCCACGAGTTCGCCCACATGGCGCGCTACGAGGAGGAACACCCCTCACATCTCCAATCGACCGAGGAAGCGCTGTTCTTGGCGCTCGCCGGGCGCAGCGTCGAACAGCGGAAGCTCTCACACTGCTATCAGATCGCGAATCACATGAAGGACATCTACGCCGACGACATCACGCTCGATATCGGCCCGACGACGAAACTCGTCGACTTCATGGAATCCTCGCTGGCACGCGCGCTCGCCGAGACGCCCGCGGCGGCACCGGGCGGATGGACGCGCCAGACGGTCTCGACCGATCCGGAGATCACGGCCGTCAACGCCGCGTTCGCGCTCGCGTTGCTCGAGCGACACGGCGCGATCCACGACGGCCACCGGCTGTACGACCTCGCCGACGCGGCGGCCTCGGACGCTCCCGGCGTCTCGGTGCCGCGGTTCAAACGCCACTTCCAGTCGCTCGGGGAGGACCCCGACGAGTCGGAGTACCGGAAAGCGCTCGTCGACGTAACCCGCGAGTACGCCCTTCCGGACGGGGACGGTCCGGCCGCGGACTGATCACGCTTCGACGATCCGGACCAGGCGGTCGTCTCCGGGAACCGGGAACGATCCACTCGCCCGTCCATCGCGGTTCGACGTGATCGCGTACAGCGCCCCATCGGGACCCTGTTCGACGTGGCGGATCCGTCCAAGTTCGTCGCTAAACAGCCGGTGGGCGACCGCCTCGTAGTCGGGGTGGAGCCAGTCGGCGTCGTAGCGCGTCCCCCCGATGTCGGGGGCCGTCCCCTGATAAATGGTGACACAGTGCAACGTCTGGGAGGCGAGTCCACCGACCAGAAGGCGGTTTCGGAGCGACGGCACGGCGTCGCCGGTATAGAACACGCCGCCCGAGGGTGCCCACCCCCGATCAGGCCCCGTGTTGACGATCGGCGGTGTCACGTCCCCGTGGTCCCCGTACTGGCCGTACTCGTCGTCACCTCCCCCGCTTCGAACCGTCGGCCAGCCGTGATCGCCACCGGCACCGAGGACACTGATCTCGTCGCGGGCGGCCGGGCCGTGTTCGGTGATGACGGGCGACCCGTCCGGCAGGAACGTGAGACACTGCGCGTTCCGGTGACCGTAGCTGTATACCCGCGGATCACCGACGTCCGGATTATCCTCGGGCGCGGTCCCGTCCGGGTTCAATCGCAGTACCGATCCGGCGAGGCTGTTCGGATCGGACGCCAGGTTCTCGACGCCCGCATCACCGGTCGTCACCCACAGGTGGTTTCGCGGGCCGAACGCTAATCGAGCGCCGTTGTGGTACTCGTTGCCCGGAATCGAATCGATGACGACCTGTTCATCGGGGCGATCCCCGCCCAACTCGAAATACGAGAGCCGATTGTGCGGGTCCTCGGAGCCGTAGGTATAGAAGGCGTACACGACGGGGACGTCGGGATAGTTCGGGTGGAGTGCGATCCCGAGCAGACCGCCCTCGCCGCCGGCCTCCCACCACCCACCCTCCTCGCCGGCTTCGATCGAGGTCGCGTGGTCGATGACCGCATCGGGTTCGGTGACCGACTCGAGATCACCCGACTCGTACCGGCTGATCCGGCCGACACGCTCGGAGATGAAACACGTTCCATCCGTGTCGAACCCGAGGTCCCAGGGGATTTCGAGCCCCTCGATGACCGTTTCGGCCGCGAAGTCCGCACCGAGCGGCGACGTTTCGGGGGACGTCCAGTCGGGATCGTATCGATCCCACGACTCGATATCGTGTTCGACGGTGAGATCGAACGCTGAATCGACCGGTTCGGGATCCGAGGTGGCGTCCGTATCGCCGCCGAGACAGCCGGCGGCCGCGGCCGCACCGGCACCGACCACGTGGAGAAACCGACGACGGGGAAGCCGGGGGGACATACCGGTACGGTCGGTCTCCGGGCGCTAAAGCGTACTGCTCTCGGGGCTCTCGACGGTCCCCGTCCCGCATCCGCCGGCCCCTCGGCTGGAACGTCGCTCGGCGGCGGAAGAAAGCGGAGAAACGAACGACGGAGAACGCGGTAGACGGCTCTCAGCGGGCGGCGGCCGCGACGCGTTCTTGTTCTTCTTTCTGGCTGACCGGGTAGGCCTGCAGATCGTAGTTCGAAGCCCCGACGAGCTGGCTCGCGAGCGCTTCGGCGGCGGACGTCGTCGTCTTGAACGCGCCGTTGTACGTGCCCTGGGCGATGAACTTCAGCGACTGGTCGACGCGCCGCTGCGGGGCGACGTCGACGGCTTTCGGTACCGAGATACCACCGTATTTCAGCCGCACCGTCTCCTCGCGGGGACCGGCGTTCTCGACGGCCGTCACGAGCACCTGAATCGGGTTCTCGTCGGTCCGGTCCGCAACGATCTCGAAGGCGTCGCGGACGATCCGGGTCGCCTGCTGTTTTTTGCCCGTGTTCTCGTCCGTCTGCATCAAGCGATTGATGAGCCGCTCGACGATCGAGATCTCGGATTTCTTGAACTGCTTTTCGGCGTGTCGGCCCATCGTGTGGGCGATCGGCGTCACCGTGATGTAGCGGCGCGTCGAGGGATCGGTGTACTCGATCCCGTCGACCTCGTACTCGCCGAACAGTTTGGCCGAGACGCGTTCGTCCTCGGTCGAGGCCGGGGCCTCGGGTTCGGGGGCGTCCGGACTCATCGGACTGGCTTCTCCGCGTTCCCGCGGACGAGTTCGATCATCGAGACACCGTTCACCTTCTCGACTTTGTAGTTGACACCCGAGAGGTCGCCCATCGCACGGCCCTTCGCACCGCCGATACCGGCGATCGTGACCTCGTCGTGCTCGTCGATAAAGGAGATCGCACCGTCGCCGGGGCAGAAGGCGGTGACCTGTTTGCCGTTCTTGATGAGCTGTACCCGGACACACTTTCGGATGGCCGAGTTGGGCTGCTTTGCTTCGATTCCGACCTTCTCGAGGACGATACCCCGACCCTGCGGGGCGCCCTCGAGGGGGTCGGACTTCTTTCCGAGTCCGCGGGCACGGCGCGCGTAATCAGAGTCGGACCACCGGTGTTTCTGGCGGTCCTTCTTGAGTTTTCGCGCGGCGTATTTGCCGTTCGCCATAGTACATGCTGTTTCCCTACGGAGCTACTTAAGCACCATCTTTTTCTTCGTCGGGTTTCCTCGCGGGCCTTCGGCCCGCTGCGGGAACCGCTCCTCGAAAAACATGGGTGAAAAAGGCCGGACGCTCACTCCGTTCGCGTCCGGTGAACCGCGCTCGCGACGCTCGCGCGGATGCTACCGCTACACCTTCGTTACTATCAGCTACAGCACCTTCGTTACTATCAGCTACAGCACCTTCGTTGATATCACCCACTGCACATTCGTTACTATCAGCTACAGCAACTTCGTTGATATCACCCACTGCACATTCGTTACTATCACCTACTGCACCTTCGTTACTATCAGCTACAGCACCTTCGTTACTATCACCTACAGCACCTTCGTTACTATCAGCTACAGCACCTTCGTTACTATCAGCTACAGCACCTTCGTTACTATCACCTACAGCACCTTCGTTACTATCACCTACAGCACCTTCGTTACTATCAGCTACAGCACCTTCGTTACTATCAGCTACAGCACCTTCGTTACTATCACCTACTGCACCTTCGTTACTATCAGCTACAGCACCTTCGTCGATATCACCCACTGCACCTTCGTTACTATCACCTACTGCACCTTCGTTACTATCACCTATTACAACCCCGTCAGTATCTGCTGTCCTGTTGATGGCCGCCACGTCCGGAGGCGACCGAGACGCCCCGGCTCATGCTGATCACGCTCACGGTGTCTCGCCGAGCGCCATCCGTTGACGGCGCGTGGCGCTCCAAGACGAGCGTACTCATACTGACGGACAAAAGAATGTACACACGACGCACGAGGATCACGCCGTTCGACGGAGCGAACGGCGAATCACTCGTGAGTCGGTTTCATT
>NZ_JACDNQ010000001.1:146690-255690 GCF_013839515.1 Natronomonas salinimetallica
TATCAGGTCAACTCGATCCCGTCGATGTCGAAGTGGCGTTTCGCAAGCCGCCGGGCGAGCGCGATTCGGCGGCCGTCCTTGCCGATCGCGACGCCGCGGTCGTCGGCATCGACTTCGGCGTAGGCGACTGTGGTGTCGTTTTCGCTTATCGTGACGTTGTACACCGCCGCCGGGGCGAGCGCGTTGGCGACGAAATCCTCGGCCGTATCGGCGTTCTCTATCACCGTTACGTCGCGTCCGAGCGCCGATTCGACGCGTCGAACGTGTTTGCCGCCGGGGCCGATCGCCTGCCCCATCGTCCCCGTGGGAACGACGAAGGCGATCCGGTCGAAGTCGTCATCGACGAGACAGTCGATCGCCGGGACGTCCGTCTCCTCGTCGAACAACGCGATGTAACGTCTGGCTTCGTCCGAGAGAGTGATGGGCATGGGTAAGTGAATGGGTCGTCGTCGGAGTGATGCGAGCGGGCCAAGCGTCCCACCGACGGGGCGTAGAGACCCCGTAATGGGACGTCAGACGGTATCAGTCGTCCGCCGAGGAGCCAGCGCCGCCCTGGCTGGCACCCATCCGCAGGTCGACGTCGCCGGTCCCGAGTTTGATCGGCTTGCCGACGATGACGTTCTCCGTGACGCCATCGAGGTCGTCGACCTCGCCGTGGATGGCCGCATCGAGCAGGTGGTTGACCGTCACCTCGAAGGCCGCACGCGCGAGCACCGAGTCCTTGTTCCCGGAGATGCCGTGACGGCCGATCGACTCGATGTCGCCGTTGTTCGTCATGATGTCGGCGACGAGCATGAGGTGTCGGATGTTCACGTCGTCGAGGCCCTGCTCTTCGAGCGTGTTCATCGTCTCCTCGATGATCGCCTCGCGAGCGGCCTCGATCCCGAGGTTGCTGTGAATCTCGTGGATGTTGTTACACGTCGTCCGCGAGGCGTCGACGCCCTCGATATCGAGGACCTTCTTCAGGTTCGACCCCTCCGTGTAGAGGACGAACTCCTCGCCGGTATCGAGTTCTTCCTTTCGGATGACGACCCGGCTGATCTCCTCGATCCCCTTGAAGACGATCTCCCGGAGCTCCTCGACGAGCTGGAGCAGCTGTCGGTAGGAGGGCTCCTCGGGGCCGAACTGAATGACCGTTTCCGACGGCCGGTCCGTTTCGACCCCCAACTCGGACTCGATCGTCCCCGCGATCCGGCCGGCGATGTCGTCGATGCTGCCGACCGTCGGCCACCGCTCGTCGAGCGTCTCCTCGTTGAGGTCGATCTGTACCAGCATGTCCGCGACGTTCGTCGAGACGTCGCCCAACGCGAGGATCTTCGTCGCCTCGATCTCCCAGACCACCTCGTGGGCGCGGTCGCGGTCCGCCGCGTACACGCCGTCGAGGTGAACCGTCATCATCGGCGTGTCGGGGGTTTTCCGTGCGTCGACCAACTCGATGAGTCGGGGCAGCCCCTGCGTGACGTCGATTTCGGCGACGCCCGCGTAGTGGAACGTGTTCATCGTGTTGTGTGTCACGACGCCCTCGGCGGTCGTGAACGTCTCCAACCCCTCGACTGAGAAGTCGTAGACGTGCTCGTGGTCGCTTTCGACCGTTTCGATGGACTCGATTCGATCCCAGACGACGTCGCCGCACACAGCCTGCCGAAGGGCGTCAAGCTCTGGGGATCCCTCGCTGATTTCGTCTTCGGCCTCCGCGACCAGTCGGGTGAGACGGTTGCGGCCGATCCGCTGCCGCTTCGTCGCGCTGTTTATTTGACGTTTCGGGATCCCTGCGTCATCAGCAACCGACTCAAGGGCCTCACCGAAGTTCGGAATCTGATCCGTCGTATCGGGGCCGTCCGAATCGATTGAGTCGGCCAGCGTTTCGAGTTCCGATCCCCGATCTCCAACCATACCGATACAGTCGTCGAACCGGGAGACGTGCTTCTTTGGGACCCGCAACGTCCGGGACCCATCCTGTTCAGCGAGTGTCGCATATATATCGAAGCGCGAAAGTAGTAGTGCGATTCCGGCTGTAAGCCGTTCGCTCGTCGAGCTGGAGCGTACTGCGGCTTTTCCGACGTTCCCATCGCCGCTGAAGTACCCACGAAGTACTCCCGCTACGAACGCATCGTTCGACCCGAAAATAAACCCAGGGACCACTTTTTCATTCCCGTCCGTGCAAGCAGCACGGAGGAAATCAGCGAGAATAGTCCCGTTGAGACGGATATCGTATCCGGTCGCGAACCCACTTTCGTTTCGGTATTCGTTCACAGAGAGGTCGAACCGATCAGCGAACTCACGTACCTGTGACTGGAACTCCGGATCGATACTCGAGATAGATACGTAATGATCCGCTAGTGACCCTTCCGCGAGCCACGCACCGATAAAGAATCCCGTTCCTTCATCGAGCGGGAGCTGTTCCGGGAGACCGACGGTTCCCTGTACCGGATACACAGCATGATCGTCTATACTGCCCGATTCAAGGGCAGCACGTTTGTTCCGGAGCTGATCCGGGCCGCCCGGAACAGCTTCCACGCCGCCATCGGTAAGGGCCGACGTGTACCAATAGTCGCTTGTCGGGAGATACTCGCGTAGGTCGACAGAATCGGTATTGGAGCCATCGATCGAGGAGACGACCGGGAGCCAATCACCGGCCTCGAGTTCGTCACCGGAAACTGGGATTATTTCGTTATCCGTCCGCGTCACGAACGAGTGTGCTTTCGTCGCCCGGATAGAACGGCCCGATTCTAGCTCGAATCGGAGCAGTTCGTCGGGAGTTTCGTGTCGGCTGATCTCCTCGACCGGTTTCCACTCGACCGTCTCGTCACGCGCGAGGCTCGGGGCTTCGAGTCCTTCCGGAGCGAGCGCGACCTCGTGGTCGTCGACAGTCCGTGTCTCACGACCCTCCATCAGGGAGTCGACGAGTCGGCCGATTTCAGTCACGTCGGTTGTACCGTTCCGGCGGACGAGGACGCGCTCGTCGGCCGGAACGCTCATCTGCGTTCCGGGCTCCCCGATGCTCTGTGCGGAGACCGTGCCGACCGGATCGAGTGGGTTGACTCGGTTTTCGAGGTATTTCGACTCGACGCCGTAGACGAGGTCCTCGATTTGCCCTTCGGTCATGTCCTCGCGGACCTGGATCGTCTCGTAGAGGTCGTCCTTCAGCCGTCGCGGGAGGTCGCTTCCCTCGACGATCGACTCGACCGCGTCGGTGATCTCAGTCATCAGATTCCACCTCCGTACCCGAAGCCGTCCGCCACGACTCGCCGTGCTCGGAGATGTTCGTCGACGGCTCCTCGATACCGAGGAACTCCTCGCGTTCGGCCGGCGAGTCGAACTCCTCGTTGATGACGCGGTCTGCGATCCCCTCGACGTCGATCTCGAAGTCCCGCTTCGAGGAGACCTGAACGGGCGAGGTGCCGTCCTCGCCGAACTCGAACTGCACGACCGTATCGGAGGTGTCACGCACGGTCCCGTCGTATTGGGCTTCGAGCTCCGAGAGCGCGTTGATCAGCCGCCGCTGGAGGTATCCGGACTTCGAGGTCCGAACTGCCGTATCGACCAGCCCCTCGCGGCCACCCATCGCGTGGAAGAAGAACTCCCGCGGTGTCAGGCCGTTTCGATAGGAGTTCTCGACGAAGCCGTGGGCGTCCGCCGAGAGGTCGTTCGGCTTGAAGTGGCTGAGCGTTCGGTCCTCGTAGCCACGGTTGATCCGCTCGCCCCGAACCGCCTGCTGGCCGACACAGCCGGCCATCTGAGTCAGGTTGAGCATCGATCCACGCGCGCCGGATTGGGCCATCACGACGGCGGGGTTGTCGTCGCCGAAGTGGTCGTCGGCGATGTCACCCGCGGAGTCGCGGGCCTTTCCGAGCGTCTGCATGATCTTCATTTCGAGGGTCTCATCGACGGTCCGGCCGGGGAGCGACTCGAGTTCGCCGTTCCGGTAGGTCTCGATGAGCGTCTCGACGCGCTCGTTGGCGTTGCCGATCGCCTCGGAGATCTGCTCTTCGGCCTCCCGCTCGATGGACTCGTCGTCGATCCCGATCGAGAACCCGAAGTGCATGATCGACCGCATCGCGAGCGTCGCGACCTCGTTGACGAAGACGCGTGCACGGGTGTTACCGTAGACCTTACAGATCGTATCGACGACCTCGCCGCCGAAGGCACCGACGGCGTCCTCGTCGACCGTTCCGTCGGTGAGCTGGCCGTCCTCGATCGTCACGTCGTCACCCGCCGAGGAGGTAAAGGTGAGATCGAGGCCGTCCGGGAGCAGCTCCGAAAAGAGGCTCCGACCGGTCCAGTACTCGACGTTGTCCTCGGCGCCGTCCGCCTCGGGCAGACCGTCGATGCTCGTCGCGCGGAGCAGATCGAGCGCCTGGGTTTCGTTGAACCGCGGGTTCTCGTGGGTCAACAGGTACAGCCCCGAGATGTGATCCTGGATCGCGCCGATGATGTTCTCGCCGAAGCGCGGGCTGAGGATCTGCTCTTGGACGCGCATGAGGACGCGGGCCTCCGCGCGGGCCTCCTCGTTTTGCAGCGCGTGCATGTTCATCTCGTCGCCGTCGAAGTCGGCGTTGTACGGCGGACAGACCGTCGTGTTGAGTCGGAACGTCTTGTACGGCATCACGACGACCTCGTGGGCCATGATACTCATCCGGTGCAGCGAGGGCTGTCGGTTGAAGATGACGATGTCGCCGTCGATGAGATGGCGGGCGACCTCCCAGCCGGGTTGGATCTTCTCTGAAAGCTCCTCGCAGTTCTTCTCGGTCACCTTCAGCCGGCGACCGTCCGGCCGCTTGACGTAGTTCGCCCCCGGGTGCATTTCTGGCCCGTTCGAGACGTAGCGGCGGGCGTCCTGGAGGTTCCGCTCGTTGACGTTCATCGTCTGGGTCATCTCGCTTGCGACCCGGTCCGGCACACCGACCTCGTTCAAAGAGAGCGTCGGGTCCGGCGAGATGACGGTTCGGGCGGAGAAGTTCACGCGCTTGCCCGACAGCGAGCCACGGAACCGGCCCTCCTTGCCCTTCAGCCGCTGGCTGAGGGTCTTGAGAGGTCGACCGGAGCGGTGTCGCGCCGGCGGCGTCCCGGAGATCTCGTTGTCCATGAACGTGGTGACGTGGTACTGCAACAGCTCCCAGAGGTCCTCGATGATGAGCTGCGGCGCACCCGCCTCGCGGTTCTCCATGAAGCGCTGGTTGATTCGGATGATGTCGACCAGTTTGTGTGTGAGGTCGTCCTCCGAGCGCTGGCCGTTGTCCAGCGTGATCGACGGGCGCGCCGTGACCGGCGGCACCGGCAGCACCGTCAGGATCGTCCACTCGGGTCTCGACCGGTCCGAATTGATCCCGAGCGTCTCGATGTCCTCGTCGGGGATCGCCTCAAAGCGGTCACGGATGTTGCTCGGCATCAGCTTGTCGCCGCTGTAGGAGACGAGGAAATCCGGTGCCGGCGCGTTCTCGAAGCGGCCGCCGAAGGCACCGTCCGAGGACATCACCTCGCCGGCGATCTGGAGCAACGAGACGTGTTCGCGGCCGATCCGTTCGCTGTCGCCGGGACCCTGTCCGCTCATCAGGCGGCTGATGTCCGCGACGGTGAGCCGTTCTTCACCGCCCCACCTCGCGACGACGTCGTTGACCGCCTCGACGAGCTCATCGAGTTCGATCTCGGTGTCGCCCTCGCCCCCCTCGAGGGATTCGGCGAGGAGGTCCCGCACGTCGGAGTCCGGCACCGGTCCCTGTTCGAGATACGTCGAGGGTTTCTCGTGGCTGACGTCGTATTGGGCCGTCGGGTATCCCTTGCGGTAGCCGTCGTCCTCCGTACAGTACGGACAGTAGTCGGCGTCCCGGGCCTGTCGGATGCCCGCCTTCAGCACGTCGGAGGGATCCTCGCCGAGGTCCCGGGTTCGCTCGAGCTGTTCGAGGAACTGCTCGCGCTTCCGTTCGGCCGCCTGCTCGGCTTTCTCTTGGGCCTTTCGGGCGTCCTCCGGGGAGACGAACCACGTTCGGGGGGGCGTGTCCTCGCGCTCTTTGAAGAACTCGCGACGGTACTCCCGGTCCGAGGGATCCGCAAGCGTCAGTCGGCCGCAGTTGCGACAGGTCCCGCGGAGCAGTCGGCGGATCAGTTTGGCGTGGCCGACGTGGACGACGGGGGCCGCGAGTTCGATGTGGCCGAAGTGGCCGTTACACGACCCCGAGTGTTTCCCACACGTCTTACACTCCAGGCCGGGATCGATGACGCCCAATCGGGGATCCATGAGCCCCATGTCGATCGGGAACCCGTCGTCGTCGTACGTGTCGGCCGTGATGATCTTCGTGGCCGACATGTTCCGGTACTCTTCGGGATCCATCAGCCCGAAACTCAGCGTTCCGATCTCCTTTGGGGTTTGTCCTTGCATTATACTGCGTCCTCCAGTTCGATTCGCGGGGCGATACCGAGCGCCTTCATTTCGTCGAGCAACAGTTTGAACGCGTAGCTCATCTCGACTTCGTGGACGTCCGTCTCCTCGTCGCAGTTCGGACAGTACACCCGGCGCTGTTCGACGTTTTCGACGGCGCTCATCCCGCACTGCCCGCAGACGTAGATCTCCTCGCGGTCGGATTCGTCGAGCAGACGTTCTTTCAGCGTCATTGCCGCCCCGTGGCCGATGAACACGTCCCGTTCCATCTCACCGATCCGGAGACCACCCTCGCGGGCGCGGCCCTCGGTCGGCTGTCTCGTCAACACCTGTACGGGTCCGCGCGAGCGGGCGTGCAGTTTGTTCGAGACCATGTGATAGAGCTTCTGGTAGAAGATGACGCCGACGAATATTTCGGCCTCGATCTTCTCCCCGGTGACGCCCGAGTACATGATCTCCTTGCCGTTGGATTTATAGCCGCGGTCGACGAGCGCATCGCGCAGTTCGTCCTCGTTTTCGCCCTGGAACGGCGTCCCGTCGACGCGGCGACCCTCCAGGGAGCCGACCTTGCCGCCGAGCATCTCGAGGATGTGGCCGACCGTCATCCGGGAGGGCAGCGCGTGCGGATTCAACACGAGGTCCGGCACGAGGCCCTCCTGAGTGAACGGCATGTCCTCCTGTGGGGCGAGGTGACCGACGACGCCCTTTTGACCGTGTCGGGAGGCGAACTTGTCCCCCAACTCGGGGATCCGCTCGTCGCGGACCTTCACCTTCGAGAGCTTCGAGCCGTCCTCGCCCTCCATGAGCGTGACGGTGTCGACGACGCCGGATTCGCCGGAGCGCATCGTCACGGAGGTTTCGCGGCGTTTCTGGGGGCTGAGACCGCCCATGTCGTCGGGCTCCTCCAAAAAGCGCGGCGGCGACGTCTTCCCGAGCAACACGTCGTTTTCGCCGACGTCGGTCTCGGGATTGACGAGGCCGTCCTCGTCGAGGTGGGTGTAGGCCTCCTCGCCCCGTGCGCCCCGGATGTCCTCGCCGGGAATTTCGAAGCGGTCCTCCTGGCCGCCCGGATACCGGCGTTCCTCGCCCTCGTAGGTCCGGAAGAAGTGCGACCGTGCGAGCGCGCGCTCGACGCTGGCTTTGTTCATCACGAGGGCGTCCTCGATGTTGAACCCCTCGTAGCTCATGACCGCGACGACGAAGTTCTGCGCCGCCGGCCGATCGTCGTAGCCGATCTGTTCGGTCGTCTGGGTTTTGACGATCGACAGCTGCGGGTAGTGCAGCAGGTGCTGTCGGGTGTCGGGTCGGATCCGGTAGTTGGCGCTCGGCAGCCCGAGCGACTGCTTGATCATCCCCGATCCCATCGTGATACGGGGGGAGGCGTTGTGTTCGGGGTAGGGGATCATCCCCGCGCCAATCCCGAACATCAGCTGGGGATCGATCTCGAGGTGGGTATGATCGGCGGTGAGGTCGTCTTCGTCGATGGCGACGTAGATGTCCTCTTCTTCTTCGGCGTCGATGAACTCGATGTAGCCGCGATCGACGAGCGATTCGAACTCGAGGTCGCCGTCTTTGACGGCTTCGAGTTCCTCGTCGCTCATGATCGGCTCGCCGTCCTCGATGACGATGAGGGGGCGGCGAGCGCGGCCGGCGTCGGCGTTGACGATGACCTCGTCGGTCCGGTCTCTGACCGAGACGTTCACCATCTCGTCGATCTCGCCGCGGCGGCGCGATTCACGGATGTCGTTTGCGAGTCTGTGCGGGTCCGGATGGGTGCCGATGAGGCTCCCGTTTACGTACACTTTGGCTTCTCGTCCCTGGCTCATATTAGTCGTCCGCCGTATGTGTTTCGACCGTCTCGATTCCCGGAATGCCCTCGACGCCCATCGACGCGAGTTCGCGCTTCAGTTCGCGCTCGTCGTCGACGTTCTGGGACAGTTCCATCGACTGTGCGAAGTTCTTCACCAGCCCGCAGTTCGGCCCTTCCGGCGTCTCGGAGGGACAGATACGACCCCACTGGGTCGCGTGGAGATCCCGCGCTTCGAAGTGCGGCTGCGATCGCGAAAGCGGCGACCGGAGCCGCCGGAGGTGCGAGAGGACGCCCATGTAGTCGGTCCGATCGACGAGTTGGGAGACGCCGGATCGGCCGCCGACCCAGTTGCCCGTCGCGATCGGGTGTTCGAGCCGTTCGGTGAGGACGTCGGAGCGGACGACCGTGCTCACGGCGAGCTGTCGGTTCCGCATGTTCGCCCGTTCGAGCTGATACTTCACGTCGCGTGCAAGTTTGTTCAGCGCCGTCCGGAACAGGTCCTTCATCAGGTCGCCCGAGACCTTCAGGCGCTTGTTCGCGTAGTGGTCCTTGTCGTCGGATTCGCGGCGTTCGAGCGCCAACTCGAAGCACGCTTCGGCCATCCGGCAGAGATACACCGCCTTGTTCGTCCGTGTCTCCTCGTCCTCGACGCCCTCCTCGTGGAGGTGGGGCAACAGATACCGGTCGATGACGTAGTTCGCGCGCTTGAGCTGGTAGTTCTTGCCCTGGCCGGCGGCGACGCGCTGGCCAAGCGTCTCGATGGCCTCCGCGGTCGAGCCGACCTCGGCGGCCTCCAGGTTCTCGAGCATGAACTTCACGATCTCGGGATCCTCGCTCACGCGGTGGACGATCTCCTCGTCGGATTCGAGCCCGAGCGCACGGACGAGCGTCACGAAGTTGATGCTGCCCGAGACGGAGGGGAAAGACACCTCCAGGATGCCGCTTCGGTTCCGTTCACACAACACCAGCGCGCGGTAGCCGCGACGCTGGGAGAACGTCTTTGCGATCTGGATCTCGTCGCCGTATTTGGTGTCGTACTCGGCGAGGATCTTGTTCGGCGCGAGGTCCTCGCTCGTCATCAGCACGCGCTCGGAGCCGTTGACGATGAAGTAGCCGCCGGGGTCGGCGGGGTCCTCCCCGATCTCGATGAGCTCCTCGTCGCTGAAGTCGGCGATGTTGCACTTGTTCGAGCCGACCATTATTGGCATCCGGCCGACCTTCGTTTCGGCCTGATCGACGACGTGTTCTTCTTCCTCCTCGCCGCCACGGACGATGGACATCTCCATGAAGACGGGGGCGGAGTAGGTGATGTTCCGGAGGCGGGCCTCCTGCGGATAGAGCAGCTCCTCGGACCCGTCGGCCTCCCTGACCCGGGGCGTTACGACCCGGACGTTCGAGAGGTCGACCCTGACGGGCTCTTGGCCCTCCTTGTCGCCGATGTCCGTGTCGATCGACTCTTTCTCCTCGACGACCCGCTGCATGCCACGATCGAGGAAGTTGTTGAACGATCGAAAGTGATGCTCCGCGAGCCGTTCACGCGAGAAGTACTCCCGCGAGATCGCGCGTCGGTCCTGTCTGTTCATGCTGTCACCGGTCGGCGTGTGGTTTCGTTCATTCTACCACCAGTCGATACACGACCGCTTCGTCCGTCGTCCGGGAGTCACGGACGATCTTCACCACGTCGCCGACCTCGGCGTCCTCGGGCAGTGCGGCGTCGCGGCGCTGTATCTTCGGTAGGTCTGTGCGTCCGATGTCGTACTCCGTGAGCACGTCCTCGACGGCGTCTCGGTCGAGAACCGTATGCTCCGGAACCAGGTTGTGTTGGCTTACGTCTACCATGAGTTGGGCTGGCCGGGGAAAGAAGCTGTCACGAGATACTACAGCGTGCTATAATCGGGGAGGATTTAAGCGTTGTTAAATCGGACGGCGGTGGCTACCCGGCCCCGCCTCCAGTGCGGGCCGAAAACTGCTCGTTACACCGTCGTTCGTCGCCATTACTCAAAAACCCTTGTGTCGATGTGGCGATGGCGGGACGCGAGCAGCGGAGCGCGTTGGGTGTCGACGACTGGGTCGGTCTGTCCCGGCCGCCGGCGGTCACAACACGTGCTCCGTGTCGTCGACGGTCACAACACGTGCTCCGTGTCGTAGGACCCGAGCACGCGAACCCACCCGTTGTCCGCGATGTCGCGTAACTCGTCGACGGCTTCCTGTGCGCGCTCCTCGTAGAGGCCGGCCGCGAAGTCCAGATGGAAGACGTAGTCGCCGAGGCGATCCCCGCTCGGCCTCGATTCGACCCGCGAGAGGTTGATGTCCCGTTCGGCGAACGGCTCGAGCATCTCGAGGAGGAGGCCGGGGAAGTTCGTGTTCGGGTAGACGATCACCGTGCTCTTGCCGCCGACGTCGGAGCGTTCGGTCTCGGGCGCCAGGACGACGAACCGGGTCGCGTTCGACGTGCTGTCCTGGATGTCCCGCGCGAGTACCTGCAGGTCGCTTCCCGCCGTCGCCGGGTGTCCGATCGCCGCCACTGTCGGGTCCTCCCGGGCGCGTTCGACCCCGCGGGCCGTCGAGGCGACCGCCTCCGTCTTCGCGCTGGGGAACTCCTCGCTCAGGAAGTCCCGACACTGTGCGAGCGCCTGGGGGTGGCTGGCGACGGTCTCGAACTCGCCGGTCTGTGCGAGCAACGCGTGTTGGATCGGCGTGACGATCTCGCGAACGACGGCGACGTTCCGGTCTGCGAGGGCGTCGAGCGACTCGGTGACCGACCCCTCGATGCTGTTTTCGATCGGGACGACGCCGCGTTCGTACTCGCCGCCGGCGACCCCCTCGACGATCCCCGTGACCGACTCGACGAACTCGATGTCGTCGGTGACTGATTTCGCCGCACGATGTGAGTACGTACCTTCCGGACCGAGCGTGAGGGCTCTCATCGCTCCCCGGTAGTCCGGCCGAATTAAAAAGGCGTTGGGTGCGTATCGCAGCCGTCCGGGTCACGGGATGTGACCGTCCCCACAGCGTCTCGGAACGCATTTAGGCATCACGCCCCTCTCGAACGTATGGAATACGAAGCCAGCCTCGACCGGGCGCTGGACGCCGTCCCCGATATCGGATCCTCGGGCGACCGGCTCTCGGTCCCCGACGCCGTCGCGCAAGCCGACGGTGCCTTCACGCGGTTTACGAACCTCGATGCGGTCGCGGACGCGTTGAACCGCGAGACGGACCACGTCCACCGATTCGTCCAGCAGACGCTTGCGACCTCCGGAAAGCTCTCCGAGGGCGTCGGCCGGTACAACGGGAACTTCGACGACCGCGATTTCGAGCGCGTGATCGACGATTACACGGAGGAGTACGTCCACTGTAGTGAGTGTGGCCTACCGGACACCCGTCTCGTCCAGGAGAACCGCACCCTCATGCTTCGGTGTGACGCCTGCGGTGCGTTCCGCCCCGTCTCGAAGAGCAAGCGGACAAGCGACACCCAACAGAGCGAAGACGACGTCGAAGCCGGCAACACCTACACGGTGAAAGTGACCGACACCGGCCGCAAGGGCGACGGGGTCGCCCACCGCGGCGACTACACGATCTTCGTTCCGGGGGCCGAAGAGGGCGATGTCGTCGACATCTACGTCGAAAGTACGAGCGGCAACCTCGCCTTCTCGCGGCTCGCCTGACCGGTTCCTAAACGTTCGTTCATTATATACTCCAGTTTGCGGACAAAACCGGACAATTGTCTTATCTCGGGGCCGCCAAAACGACCGACCCGGGGCGAAACTCGCCGGATTTATATCTATGGACAGTCCATTTGTACACGATATGGGACAGACACTCACCGAGAAGATTCTCGACGATCACCTCGTCGAAGGGGAACTCGAGACCGGCGAGGAGATCGGTATCGAGATCGACCAGGTACTCACACAGGACACGACCGGGACGCTCGTGTGGCTGCAGTTCGAGGCGCTCGGGCTGGACGAAGTCCAGACCGAACTCGCCGCGCAGTACTGTGACCACCAGACCTACCAGTTCGACTTCAAAAACACGGACGACCACCGCTTCCTCCGCAGCGCCGCGGGGAAGTTCGGGGCCTATTATAGCCGCCCCGGCAACGGTATCTGTCACAACGTCCACAAGGAGAACTTCGCCGCGCCCGGCAAGACGCTGCTCGGCTCCGATAGTCACACGCCGACGCCCGGCGGCCTCGGCGAACTCGCCATCGGCTCCGGTGGCCTCGACGTCTCCGTCGCGATGGGTGGCGGTGCCTACTACATCGAGATGCCGGAAGTCGTCAACGTCCACCTCGAGGGTGAACTCCCCGAGTGGGCGACCGCGAAGGACGTCGCGTTGCACCTGCTCGGCGAACTCACCGTCAAGGGCGGCGTCGGCAAGATTTTCGAGTACACCGGTCCCGGCGTCGAGTCGTTGACCGTCCCCGAGCGCACGACGATCACGAACCTCGGTACGGAACTCGGCGCGACCTCCTCTATCTTCCCGACCGACGAGAGAACGAAAGACTGGCTCTCGCGGATCGGCCGCGAGGACGACTACGTCGAGATCGGCCCCGACGAGGACGCCGAGTACGCCGACACCATCGAAGTCGACCTCTCGGATCTCGAACCGCTCATCGCGTGCCCGTCGATGCCCGACAAGGTCGTTCCGGTCGACGAGGTCGCCGGCACGGACGTCGAACAGACAATCATCGGCTCCTGTACGAACGGCGCTTACGAGGATATCCTCCCGGCCGCGAAGATGCTCGAAGGCCGCACCGTCGACAAAAAGACCGAGATGATCGTCGCCCCCGGTTCCAAACAGGCCTCCGAGATGCTCGCCCGCGAGGGCTGGACCGCCGAGATGATGGCGGCCGGCGTCAACTTCTCCGAGGCGACGTGTGGTGCCTGCATCGGCATCGGCCACGTCCCCGGTTCGAATTCGGTCTCGCTGCGGACGTTCAACCGCAACTTCGAGGGCCGCTCCGGCATCGAGGACGACAACGTCTACCTGTGCTCGCCCGAGGTCGCCGCCGCGGCGGCGATCGCCGGCGAGATCGTCGACCCCCGGGACCTCGCCGAGGAGTTCGGCGACCTCGAGGCACCCGAGTTCGAGATGGGCACGAAATACAGCGACGGAATGGGCCAAGAGGACCCCGACATCATCTCGCCCGACGAGGCCGTCGACGACGAACTCATCAAGGGCCCGAACATCGGCGACGTCCCGCTCAAAGACGAGATGGGTGCCGACATCGACGGTCCTGCCCTCCTGAAGATGGAGGACAACATCACGACGGACCACATCATCCCGGCGACCCAGGACATCCTGATGTACCGCTCGAACATCCCGAAGCTCTCGGAGTTCACGCTCTCTCGCGTCGACGAGGACTTCGCCCAGCGCGCACTCGACAGCGACGGCGGCTTCCTCGTTGCCGGCGAGAACTACGGCCAGGGCTCCTCGCGTGAGCACGCGGCCCTGTGCCCGATGTATCTCGGCGTCGAGGGCGTCCTCGCACAGAGCTTCGCCCGGATCCACCGCGCGAACCTCTTCAACTTCGGTCTCATCCCGCTCGAGATCGACGAGGCCGACTACG
Organism: Natronomonas salinimetallica; assembly: GCF_013839515.1. GTDB lineage: Archaea > Halobacteriota > Halobacteria > Halobacteriales > Haloarculaceae > Natronomonas. The sequence goes on from NZ_JACDNQ010000001.1 coordinate 160,446, forward strand.
AGAACATCGAGCAGGGCGACGACATCGAGATCGTCGACGACGTCGAAGACGCCGTCCGCTCCGGCCAAGAGGAGTTCACCGTCCGGATCAACGACGAGTGGGAACTCACCGCGGAGCTCGACGCCTCCGAGCGAGAACGACAGATCCTCGCCGACGGCGGCAAGCTCTCGCACACGAAAAAACAGGCCGACTCCGGCGGCGACGCGGCACCCGCCGACGACTAACCCCGGTCTCCGAGCGCCGACTTTTTTATACGTCTATCGCCGCGTCGAGGCTGAACCGCCCCTCGTAGAGCGCCGTCCCGACGACGACTGCCGACGCCCCGAGTGCCCGCAGCGTCCGCACGTCTTCGAGCGTCGAGACGCCGCCGCTGGCCACGACGGGGATATCAACCGCGTCGACGATCCGTTCGACCGGATCGCTGCGGACGCCGTCGAGTTGTCCCTCGACGTCGACGTCGGTAAAGAGGATCCCGCCGGCACCCTCGGCCTCGTACCGGGCGGCCGCCTCGGCGGGATCGAGTCCCGTCCCCTCTGTCCACCCGGAAACGACGACCTCACCGCCCTTCGCGTCGAGGCTCACCAGTACGCTCTCGTGGTATACGGCACTGATCTCGCCGACGATCTCCGGGGTCTCGACGGCCGCCGTGCCCAAAATGACGCGGTCGACGCCGGCGTCGAGGAGCTCGATCGCGTCGTCGGCGGTTCGGATACCGCCGCCGAGTTGGACGTCGACGTCGACGGCCTCGACGATCGCCTCGACGGCGGCGGCGTTGGCCCGCTCGCCCCCGAAGGCTCCGTCGAGGTCGACGAGGTGGAGCGTCCGAGCCCCCGCCTCGACCCACCGTTCGGCCGCCTCGATCGGATCGCCGTAGGTCTTTTCGGTGCCGCGCTCGCCGCCGACGAGCTGGACGACCTGTCCGTCCTGCATGTCCACCGCCGGGATGACTTCGAATGAAGGGAACACAGCTACGTGGGCACGCTGCGGTGACAAAAACGTACCCGTTGGTGCCGACGGCGGGCCGGTAACGGCCGATCGCCCGGCCCGTCCCGGACGGCCGGTTCGGCCCGGTCTCGGGGAGTTTTCGACGGTCGGAAATCCTCCCTCATCTCCCCGGTTTGTCCGGTTCGATAACAGCAAGCTTCAACATACCCGGGTGTTAATCTACCCACTGATGCCAACTGTAGAATACCTCAACTACGAAGTGCTGGACGACCACGGCTGGGAAATGGACGACGACGACCTCTTCGAGAACGCCGCCGACGCCGGCCTCGAGGGCGAGGACTACGGCGAACTCGACGTCGCCGAGGGCGAATACATCCTCGAAGCGGCCGAGGCCCAGGGCTACGATTGGCCCTTCTCGTGCCGTGCCGGCGCGTGTGCGAACTGCGCGGCCATCGTCAAGGAGGGCGAGATCGACATGGACATGCAGCAGATCCTCTCCGACGAGGAGGTCGAAGACAAAATGGTCCGACTGACCTGTATCGGGAGCCCGGCCGCCGACGAGGTCAAGATCGTCTACAACGCGAAACACCTGGACTACCTCCAGAACCGCGTCATCTAATTAACAGCGTAAAACGCTCGTTAAACAGATGCGGTCCCTTCGAGGGGTAGCGACAGTTCGGACCAGCTGTTTCCGGCCTGAACTAGCTCCCTCCTGACCGTTTTCTCTTCAGCACCAACTGCGTTCAGAACAGATCTGTGTTTTCGGGTTTCGTTCGGACTATTCGGACAGTGTTTCAACGACGCCGTCAACTGTGAACAGACCGAGGCCGTCCCGCTCCTCGGCTGCTTCCTCCAGTGACGACACGAACCCGCTTCGGCTGAACAGTGCGTACTCGTAGTTCACGTCGCCGTCGGTCGGCGACCACTCGATTTCGGGTGCCTCCTGTTCAAGCTGGGCGAGAACATCGTACCCCATCGGTTGCTGCTGGAATTTCGCTTCCCCGACCAGTAGCGTGTCGCCGTTCGTCGGGGCCACGATATCGATCTCGCGTCCGTCGGTGTCCCACCACCGACCCGGGGATTCCGTGAACGTGTACACGTCTCCGTACTCGTAGAGAACTGCCCGCTGACAGAGTCGTTCGAACGACGAACTGACGAAGTCCGGAAGATGTGGTTCGACCAGTTCGTCGTACGCATCCGCCCCGAACACTTCGTACCGAGACGAGCGACCGTGCACGAACCGGAACCAGAACGCGAACAGTTGGTCCCGGATTCGATATCGGCTGTTCCGACTCCGGGTGGGGTCAACGGTGACTGGGTACTCCTGCTCGATTATCTGGAGTTCCCGCAGGCGGGAGAGGTAGTAACTCGCGCTGTTGGCGTTGATACCAGCAGCCTGGATGATCTCGTTTCGCTTGTGGTTTCCCTCCGCCATCGCTTTCAGAACGGCGAAATACCGATCCACCTCGTCCAGTTCCCGGTACAGGACGTCCTCGGGCTCCTCGTGGAGGCCGCCATCACGGAGAAGCAAGGTTTCCGTAATGTTTCCCTGGGGTGACTGCGTGTCGTCCACAGCACGGAGGTACTCCGGCGTCCCCCCGAACACGCCGTACGCGATCACCTGCTCAGCCGGCGCGTAGTTCGGGAAGAACTCCATCGCGGCAGCGAACGGTAGCGGGCCGATTTCGAGTTTTCCGTTCGGCCGTTTCGAGATTCGACCGTACAGCGGTGAACTCCCGTCGAGCGCGATTTTGTGTATCATCCCGATCGCCGAGCCAGTCAACACGAAGGTCGCAGCCGTATCAGCGACTTCGTGATCCCAGATCCGCTGGATGAGGGAGGGGAGCGCTTCGTTTTCGTCCACGAGGTACGGGAACTCGTCGAGGATTACGATCGCATCCTGTTCAGCGAGGTACGTGAGAACGTTCTCCCAGTCTTTCCGAATTCGATTGACTCCCGGGAACACCGTTGCAGCATCAGCGATGAAGGAGTCGAGTTGCTGCTCCGTTGTCCCATGTGCAGCTTGATGGTACACCGCGTCTTCACGGTTTTCGATGGATTTGACAACGAGCGCTGTCTTGCCCATCCGCCGACGTCCGTAGACGACGCTCAACTCCGCAGAGTCACTGTCGTATAAATCGTGGAGTCTGTCGAGTTCTTGTTCTCGGTTCACGAACGCAGGCATACCCCACCTTTGAACCACCAGCACATAAAAAGTGCAGATAGCGTAGCTCAAACTATCGTAGCTCAAACTACGGTAGTTGGAACAACGGAACTTTAGGTAGAAGACGGTCGGTTCGTTCTCGCCAGTCGCTGGACGTCCCGAGAGGGCAGGGGTAACGCGACCGCGCCCCGAGGAACGATGTCCCCACTCCGGACGTTCGTCTCTCTTCGAGGGTCGCCCCTCCGACCTGGGCGAGAGACGTCGGGAGAAGCCGACGGACCGAGGCAGTTAACCGACCGACCGCCGTTCCACCCACAATGACTCGGTCGCAGGGCGACCTGGCGGCGCTATCGCGGTTCGTCTTCCGGGCGCCGGATTGGTCTGCGAGCCTGTTTTTCACCCTGTTGGTCGCCGCCGCCGTCGGCGTCGCCGCCTTCGAGTCCGGGTTCTTCCTCGACGACGCCTATCTCGGGATGATGTATATCGGCGTTCCGACCCTCGTCGCGGCGTTTCTCACCGCGCCGATCGACAGACGCCTCGGCGGGCAGTTCACCTACAACCGGTCGGCCCTGTTGGCGTTTCTCTGTGAGTTGATCGTCGTCGCCGTCCTCGTCGTCGCCGCGGCGCTCGCGGCGATCGGCGGGTTCGGCCAGTCGTTCGTCCTCGACGCGCTCCTCGTCGCGCTCGCCTCGATATTCGCGCTCCGGTTGTTCGTCATCATCGCCGTCTCCCGGCGGTCGCTTCCGGCCGCGGCGGTCCCGGCGAGCATTCAGACCGTCGTCGCCGCCGGAGCCGTTACCGTCTACGATGGGGCCACGGACTACGTCCTCTTGCTCGCGCTCTGTGGCGTCTACGCGGCGGGCGTCTCGCTCTTCGTTTTCGCGATCGACCGGCCCTGGCGGCGGAGCCTCGACGTCTCGGTGTTGGATTTCGTCCGCGGGTTCGTCGGCCACGTCGCCGAGGGCTCGCGCGAACTCGAGACGTTCTTCGAGCAGGTCGGCGAGCGGGCGGTCGTTCCGGTCACGGTACTCTCGGTCCGTCGCCTCGACGGGACCCAAAAGGCCCGCTTCGTGGTGCCGATGGTTCACCCCGGCCCGATCGGCGACATCGGCGGCGGTAACCTCCCCGAGCGGATCGCGACCGCGACCGACGGTGTCGCCTTCCCCCCACACGCGACGGCGGGCCACGATTTCAACCTCGTCTCCGAACGCGAGGTCGGGACGCTCCTCGATGCCGCCGCGGACGCTGCGGACCGCATCGAATACACCCGGAGTGCGACCGTGAGCCGCCGTGAAACCGAGGGCGGGTCGACGTTTCTCGGACAGGCGATCGGTGAGGACCGGCTGCTCGTCGGCACCCACGCGCCCGAACCGGCCGACGACGTCGCCTTCTCGGTGGGGCTTTCTGTCGCCGCCGAGGCCCGGACCGCCGGCACGGAGGAGGTCATGCTCGTCGACGCACACAACTGCAACGACGGGCTTTCGGGGGGTGTTACTGACCGCGTCGCCCCCGGTTCCTCCCGATCGTTCGATATGATCGGGGCTGCCGGACGGCTCTCCGAGCGGCTCGGGGACGCCGACCGGGGGGCGCTGTCGGTCGGCGTCGCACGGGACGGGACCGAGTGGACCCCTACCGACGGAATCGGCCCGCTCGGTATCCGCGCCGCCGTCTTCGAGGTCTGTGGCCACCGGACGGCCTACGTGGTGATCGACGGCAACAACATGGAACCGGGGCTCAGAGAACGGCTCCTCGCGGCGATCGACGCCGACAACGCCGAGGTGATGACGACGGATACCCACGTCGTCAACACGGTCGAGGCGACAAACCAGGTCGGCGCGGCGATCGACCCCGACCGACTCGTCGACGCCGTCAGGGCGCTCGTCGACGAGGCGATCGCCGACGTCGACCCCGTCGAGGCCGGGATGGCGACCGAACGCGCCGAGGTGACCGTCTTCGGCGACGACCGGACCGAGTCGCTCGCGGCGACGGCGAACGCCATGATCGGGATGGGTGGGGTGCTCCTGGCGGCGATCGTCGGTGCCGCGACGGCGGTCAGCCTCCTCGTGTTCGTGTTGACGTAAAAAAATAAAAACGACGGCGGTGACCCACGCGGACCGTCGCCGTCTCAGCGCTCAAACAGTTCGTCGACGGCGGCCTCGGCCGCTTCGACCGCCTCGTTTGCGACCGCCTCGGGATCGGGATCGTTCGGGGCGTTGAGATAGACGTCGACCTCGAGGACGCCATCCTCGAACCGGACGGTCACGTCCAGGTCGGTCACTTCGGACTGTTTGTATCGCGAGAGGACGACCCCTTCGGCGGCATCGGAGGCGGCCTCGACGACCGCCTCGTCCGTCGGCTCCGCGTTTTCGTCCGTCGGCTCCGCGTTTTCGTCCGTCGGCTCCGCGTTTTCGTCCGTCGGCTCTGCGCCGCCGTCCGGGGTCGGTGTGTCGGTCACGGTGTCGCCTCTATGCGCCGCCGGCTCCGGGGCCACCGGGACCCATCGGACCGCCGCCCGCGCCGCCCTGCAGCATCTTTTGAAGCTCCTCTTGGAGGCTCTCGAACTGATCTTGGACGCGCTCTTCTTGTTTGCTTAGCGTCTCGACACGGACCTCGAGGCTGTCGATCTTCTCCTCGAGGTCGTCGTAGGCCTCGTCGTACTCCGTCTCGATGAGGAGTTCGCCGACCTCGCGGTACATCTCGGCCTCGCCCTCGATCTCGTCGAGGGTCTCCAGTGCCGTCTCCGACTCCTGAAGCTGTGTCTCGGCCTGCTGTTTTTGTTGTGCGACCTGCTGTGCGGTCTCCTGGAGGTCTTGGAGTTCCTCGATCTTCTCTTGGGCCTCCGGCGGAAGGTTACCCTGCATACCCCGTACGTCGGTTTCAGGACTGAAAAACCCCCACTTTTCGATCGGACGGAAAAATGGAGGGCTCACGGGAAGATCCATGGGGGGCTGTTGTCCCCCGACTTACGGCGAGAACCCGCACGGAACGCCGTACTCCTTGTCACCGCTGTGTTTTTCTCACCGCTGTGTTCTTTGTCACCGCTGTACTCTTTTGTCACCACCCCCACGCGGTCCCGCCGGGCTTTTCTACGGCCATCCCGAGAGGCTGGTATGAACGTCGAGGCCAAACGCGACGTCGCACTCGGGGACCTCCGGGAGTTCGACGGCGTGCTCGTCGCCTTCTCGGGCGGGGTTGACTCGGCCGTCGTCGCCGCGCTCGCCGAGGAGGCACTCGGCGAGCGGGCCGTCGCCTGTACCGCGAAAAGCGAGACGCTCCCGGCCGCCGAACTCGAGGACGCGAGACGGGTCGCCGCGGAGATCGGCATCCGCCACGAGATCGTCTCGTTTTCGGAACTCGAAAGCGACGCCTTCGCGGCGAACGACGACGACCGCTGTTATCACTGCCGGTCGATGCGGCTCGGAACGATGTTCGAGACCGCCCGGGAACTCGGGATCGAGACGGTCTGTGACGGGACGAACGCCTCCGATCCGGGTGAGGGCCACCGCCCCGGCCTCCGGGCTGTCGAGGAGTTGAACGCCTACTCGCCGCTTTTGGAGGCCGACATCGAAAAGCCCGAGGTCCGTGAGATCGCCAGAGCGTACGGTCTCTCGGTCGCGGAAAAACCCTCGATGGCGTGTCTCTCCTCGCGTATTCCCACGGGGCTCGAAGTCACCGAAGAGCGGCTGAGCCGGGTCGAGACGGCCGAGACACTGCTTCGGACGTGGGGCTTCGAGCAGTTCCGCGTCCGCGACCACGACGGATTGGCCCGCATCGAGGTCGGTACGGACGAACTGGAGCGCGCGCTCGATCCCGACTTCGCCGCGGCGGTCAGAGCCCACCTCGATGACGTCGGCTTCGACCACGTGACCCTGGATCTGGCGGGCTACCGGACCGGCAGCGTCTCGCCGGCGGACGAAGCCGAGGACGGGTCGGGGAACGCGGTGGACGGGTCGGGGAACGCGGGGAGCGGGGCGAGCGACGGCGGCGCTCCCGACGCCGAGCGCGTGCTCGGAACGGAGTACCCGACGCCGGAGGACTAAGACGGATCGCTGTCCCGATGTGGCGGTCACCGCCGGCACGGTGCGGGCAGTGGCCGGTACCAGCCGACGACAGTCCGTACGACGGTGACGACAGGTCTCACCGCCGCCACTGCCACAGCGTGTATGCGCCATCGGCGCTCTCGGCGTCGTCGGTGGCCGCCCCTCCGTTGCGGTCGTGGTATCTGATCGGTTCCTCGACGAGTACGCATCGGTCACCCGCGATTTCGGCCGCCGTGCAAACGCCCGCCCGCCGGCCCGAATCGAGGAGGCCTTCGGCCACGTCGAACAGCCGAAAGCCGTGGACCGAGGGGTCCCGATCGCGGACGTGCTGGGCGACCGGCACGAGGACACGGTCGGCATCGACCGCGATCTCATGGCAGAAGCCGCCGGTCTCGGCGCGCCAACGTCGTTCGCCGTCCGGCGCGTACCCGAACGCCGACTGCTCGTTCGGGTGTCGCTCGTCGGTCGCGCGGCCCTCGCTCGGGAACGAGTTGCCGGTTACGAAGACGACTCCCGAACCGCCGGTAGCGACGTGGTTGGGGTAGGTATACACCTCGTCGCCGTCGGGCCGTGGCGTCCCGAGATCGACTCGCCACTCGACGGTGCCCCCGTCGAGCCGATAGCCGCGGTAGTCGGCGTGACTCGTGACGACGACGCTGTCGTCGATCGCCGCCACGTCGCCGACCCGCCGGGTCGAGTCCCGGTCGGGGTCCCACGTCCAGCGTTCGGTCCCGTCCGCACCGAGGACGACCAGTCCGTCGTCGTGGCCGCCCGGACAGCGGTTGTACGCCACGGCAACGCCGCGGCCGAGCGGTTCGAGCGCGACCGGCGACGCGTCGGCGTCGTAGCGCCACCGAACGTCGCCGTCGGCCCCGATAGCGTACACCGAACTCCCGAAGGCCTGTCCGCCGTCGCGACGCTCATAACGGCGGGCGGCGACGTAGGCCACCTCCCCGTCGACGGCCGCATCGACGACCATCGGCAGAAAAAAGCGCGTCTCCTTCGTCGGGCCGCCGAGGGCGTCGGCAGCGTCGTGTCGCCAGCGCTCGCCCCCCTTGTCGAGGAGCCTGATTCCCCCTCGCTTCGATCGTTCGCCGACGAGGACGCCGTCCGAAAACGGCACGAGCGTGATCGCGCTCCCGTCGCCGCCGAGTCGCCAGCGCTCGGTCCCGTCCCTGGAGAACGCCCGGACCGAGCCGTTCGCGAGGCCGACGACGGGACCGGCGTCGGTCAGCGTGAGGCCCGAACGCCGGCCTGCCTGCCGGGACCCACAGGGGTCGACGTCGCCGAGGCCGATCCGGCGTGGGCGCTCTCTCTCGGGTCCGAGCGGGCGGCGGTCGTCGGATTCCGGGGGCGACCGGTCGTCGCCGTCACTCATCGACCGGGAACGTCTCGTGGAGGGCGTGGTGGATCTCTCCGAGGTCGTCGAGGACCCCGCCACCGTGGTCCAGAAGGCGATCGAGGGCGGCCTCCGCGTCCCGAACCGCGACGAGTCGGCCACGGAGGTAGTCATAGCCCGGCGCGTCGTCGTCGGTCGCGGCGACCTCGGATTCGAGCTCGACGAGGGCGGTATCGAGGTGTCGCTTGCAGGCCGCGAGGCTCTCGGCGTCGGCGAGCGCCTCGATGTGGGGTTCGGGTTCCTCGCCGATCTCGTCGCGGGCGTGTTTTCTCGTGGCGTCGTCGCCGACGCCGAGGCTGTTCATCAGACCGAGTCGGAGTGCTTCGATTTCGTGACAAGTCATGGTTGGGGTCGAGTCTTACAACGTCTGGTCGACTAATTCCGATACGATGCGGTCCTCCGCAAGCGACGTTGCGAGCCGGTCGGCGTCCTCGGGTGAGACGGAGCCGTACCAGACGCCGTCGGGGTAGACGGCGACGTTCGGACCCTCACCGCAGCGGTCGAGACACGACGACCGGGTGATCCGGGCGTCGACGTCCGCCTCGCTCGTCGCCTGCCGAAGCCGCTCGAGTACCGTCGCGGCCCCCTGGGCCGCGCAGGTCCGGTTCGTACAGACCGCGACGTGTTTGTCGGGGGCGTCGTGGACGTGCGGTTCCGAGTCGACCGCCGAGCGGTCGGCGTGGGCGGCTTGATGGGTCATCGCGCGCAGCGCCGCACGCGCGCCGCCGACATCGTCCTCGAAGCCGTCCATCTCGACTTTGTACTTGCAGGTGTCACAGGACATCGATACGTCGCCCGTGCGTGCCTCCTCGAAGCGATCCGCCAGGACGTCGAGGAGCCGATCGTCCGTTCCGAGCGGGTCGCCGCACCCGGCGACTGCGTAGGGATACGCCTCGTCGAACTCGGCCGTTCGATCGCGGATCCGCCCGGCCAATACGCCGTCGCCGAGCATATACGGGAGGACGACGACCGCGTCGGGACGGCGCTTCGAGACGGTGTGTAAGGCGTCTTCGAGCAGCGGTTCGGTCACGCCGATAAACGCGGCTTCGACGTCGACGAACCCGCGACCCTCGTACAACAGGCGCGCGAGTTTGTGGACGTCGCCGTTCGAATCGGGGTCCGAGGAGCCGCGGGCACACAGGACGACCAGAACGTCGTCGTCGGCGCGGTCGACGCCGAGGGTGTCCTCGACGGCTGCCGCCCGGTCGTCGAGCAACTCGACGATCGAGGGGTGGACGCCGAGATGTCGGCCGTTGTGCAGGGTCGCGTCGTGCTCGGCTCTCGCCTCGTTGACCACGAGCGGGACGTCCGATTTGACGTGGCTGGCCGCGAACAGCGACAACGGGAGCACCGTCACGTCCGACGCCGAGGGGACGAGCGCGCCGATCGCCTCGCCGATCGACGGCTCGGCGAGTTCGATGAACCCGGCGGCAGCGGGGAGGCCGAGGCGGCCCTCCAGCCCCGCGGCGAGTTCGCGGACCTGTTCGTTCGAGCGCTCCCGGCGCGATCCGTGTCCGGCCAGGACGACGGCTTCGGCGTCGAGCATCAGTATCCCTCCGCCTCCTCGATGCTTCGCCGGAGTTTCCGACGGCGACTCGGGGCGAACAGTGCGGGATCGCGTGTCCCCTCGTCCGTTCCGGAGTAGACCCATTCGCCGAACGCCGGGGCCGCCTCGTCGTCGAGGCCGAACCAATACCCCCCCGAAGACGTCTCCGAGATATCGCCGCCGGGCGCGTCCACGCCGGCCGAATCGAGCAGCCCCGCGATCCGTTCGAGGGCCGTCCGGTCGTCGTGAACGAACGAGATCCCGACCGTGCCGGCAGCGGACTTGAAACAGACGGTGCCACAGCCCTCGAGCAGCCCCCGAACGAGGTGACGGTCGTACTCGGCGAGGACATCGAGCCGGTAACCGCCCGCGTCCCCCTCGAGGGGGAGGCCGAGCGCCGCGGCCGCCCGGTCGCCGATCGGGCCGTGTACCCGGACCGTATAGCGGTCCTCACTGCGGGTGATCGAGGTGTCGTGGGCGTACTGGCGCTCCGTGGTGCGGTGATCGACGTCCTCGGATCCGGCGATCGCCGCCAGCCGGCCGGCCGCGGCCTCGTCGGTCGTCCGAACCGCGACACCGCGGGCAGTGGCCTCGCCGTCGCCGACGACGCGGCCCCAGAAGTACGCCGTCTCGGGGTGGGCATCGAGGAGGTCGGTCGGTGTCGCCGTGTCGACGCCGGGGTCCGTGTCGGCCTCCGGATCCGTATCGACGTTCATGGGCTGGACACCTCCCGAACCGTGATCGCGTCCGTCGGGCAGGCGGCGGCGGCATCCTCGGCCTCGGACAGTCGGTCGTCCTCGAAGATGGCGGTCAGTTCCTCGCCGTCACGTCGGCTCCCCGCCAGCGTCACCAGTCCGTCCTCGGCCTCCTCGAAGCGATCGTCGCGGACGAGGCAGGCGAAGACCCCGTCACACGCGTTCAGATCGACCGTGATTTGGTATTTCGTCGCCATCAGTAGTCGTATTTCGTCTCGTAGCCACGGGGCGTCACCATCCGGTCCTCCCAGACGTAGGTGTCCTCGTTGCCGACGATGATCGTCGTCGTCATGTCGATGATCTCCTCCTCGCCGAGGTCGGGCAGCGTCCCGAGGTCCGTGATCATCGTCGCCTCGTCGTCGCGGGAAGCGCCGTGGACGATGCCGACCGGCGTCCCCGGATCGCGGTGTGCCAAGAGGATCTCACAGCACGTCTGGAAGTTCTCCCGACGCTTGCGGCTCCAGGGGTTATAAATCGCGATCGTGAACCCCTCCGGTGCGACGGCTTCGAGCCGCGATTCGATGTCCTCCATCGGGGTGAGGTGATCCGACAGGGACACGGAGACGGTGTCGTTGACGAGCGGCGCGCCGAGACGCGCCCCACAGGACTGGGCGGCAGGGACGCCGGGGACGACCTCGAAGTCGACTGCCTCGGCGCTCCCGCCCTTCGATTCGAGGATCTCCAGCGCCAGTCCCGACAGCGCGTAGACGTTGGGGTCGCCGGAGCCGATGATCGCGACGTCGTTGCCCGCGAGCGTCCGGTCGATCGCCTCCTCCGTCCGTGAGACCTCGCCGCACATCGGCGTCGAGTAGATGTCCTCGGCGTCCGCCGTGATCTCGTCGGGCAGCAAGTCGACGTAGGTCCGATAGCCGACGATGTGGTCGGCGTTGGCGAGAGCGCCCTTCGCCCGCGCGGTCATCCCCTCCGGCTTTCCGGGGCCGAGACCGACCGTGACGAGCGTTCCGGGCTCCGCATCGAAGTCGTCCGCGCTCGCGCCGACCTCCTCCTCGTCGGTCGAGCCGCCGCAGTTCGACTCGGAATCGGTCGAGCCGCCGCAGTTCGACTCGGCATCGGTCGAGCCGCCGCAGTTCGACTCGGTGTCGGCTTTCGCCGCCGCGTCAGTTTCGGTCGATGCCTCCGCCGTCTCCGTGGTGTCATCAGTGCTCATCTCAGAAGTCCTCCACCTCGCGGCCGCCGCGCGGCGTCACGAGGAAGTGTTGGTAATCGTTCGCCCACTCGTGGCTGTCCGCGGTCCCGATGAGGATCGAGGTCCCCATTCCGCCGACCTCGTCGGCGTGCTCGTCGGTCTCCCCGAGTGTCGTGATCGTGTGTGTCTCGTCTTCGAGGTTGCGGCCGTCCTCGCCGCGGCCGGCGTCGTTGAAGATCGCTACGGACACGTCGTCGCTGCGCTCCTCACGGATCACGTCGATCGCGCGCTCGTGGTCGCGCCAGCAGTTATACAGGACGATGACGAACCCCGAAATCGCCGCCGCCCGCAGTTTCTCCTCGATCTCGTCCCAGCCGCGCCACTTATCCGACAGCGAGATCGTACAGAAGTCGTTCGACAGCGGGGCACCGAGGTTCGCCGCCCCGCCCAGCGCCGCCGTCACGCCCGGGACGATCTCGATGGGGACGTCCGTCGCGTCCTCCTCGTCGGCCATCAAGAAGACGAGATCGCTCTTCCCGTAGACGTTCGGGTCGCCGCCGGAGACGTGTGCGACGTCCTGGCCGGCCCGGACGCGCTCGAACGCCTCCTGTGTCAGTTCGACCTGTCGGCCCATCGAGGAGCGGACGAGCTCTTGGTCCGTCCCGTCAGGACGGGTCAGCACGGCCCCGTCGGACCACGATTCGGGGCGAGCCTCGGCTGTCGGCCCGGCCACGTCGGCCGCTGTCCCGCCGCCGTCCGCTGTCGCCTCGCCGTCACCGGCCGCGCGTTTCGGCGGGATCGTCCCGTCCTTTCGAAGGAACTCCTGATAGAGGTTCGAGGCGATGACGCAGTCGGCCGTCTCGATCACGTCCGTTGCGCGTCGGGTCATCGCGTGCGGCAGGCCGGGACCGATCCCGACGACGTAGAGGGTGCCGTAGCCCGCCGGCGGGTCCGACTCGTCGGACATTACCGTCCCACCGCCACGGTCACCGCGTCGTCGAAGCGCTCTTTCTCCCTGAGCAGTTCGTGTTCGCGCCCGCCCGCGATCGCCGATGCCTCGGCGATCCCCGGCCAGCCGATCAGCTCCTTCGCCCGGGAGGGCGTCGGCCCCTCGTGATCGAGCAGCGTCTCCTTTTCGAACAACACGACCCCCGCGCCGATCTCCTGGGCGGCCTCGTAGAGCCCCTCCTCACCCTCCTTTCGGGTGGCGGTGGCGACGAACTCCACGTCCGAAACGCCGAGGTCGAGGTCGCCGAGCGCCGCATCCCAGGCGTCGAGTACCTGCTCTTTTTTGACGCCGCTGACGGTGCCGGTCCCCAACACGACGCCCCCGTCGTTGCGTTTCATGACGGTCACGTCGCCGCCGACCAACACGGCACGGGGGCCGTCGAGGCGCTCGACTGGCCCGATTTCGTCGTTCAGGACGGCGAGGTTCGTCGCGACCGTCGAATCGCCGTTGACGACGTGGGCGTCCAAAGCCTTCGCCTTCGATTCGATCCCCTGTTTGCCCGCGGCCTCGCTGGCGGTCGTCATCGCCGGGACGGCGCCGAGTTTCGAGAGATCGTATGCGACCTGGTTCGCGCCGTGGTGGCCACCGGTCAGCGGGATCGCCCACGTCAGTTCCTCGTCGACCACGACGACCGCGGGATCGTCCCACTTGTCGTCGAGCAGCCCGGCGGTCTTCCGCATCGCGATCCCGGAGGCCATGAGGCCGACGAAGCAGTCGTACTCGCCCCAGTGCTCGGCGAAGACGTCGCCGTGGTACTCCAGGATCTCGATCGACTCGTAGTCGTCGGCCAGTTCGTCCTTGATTTCCTCGGCGACGGGCAGTTTGCGCTCGAAGCTCACGATCGCGATCTCCTCGGCGACCTCGCCGTCGGAGTCCGGCGTCGAGCAGTGCCCGTCCGAGTCGTCGCTTCCGTCGTCCGCGTTCGTATCGGTGCTCATTGTCAGTCGTCGTCCGAGGGGCTCTCGGTTTCGGTTTCGGTTTCGGTGTCGCCGTCGGTTCGGCTCGGTTCGGACCCGGCGGACTCGTCCGTCCCCCGGTCCCCGCTGGCCCACCCGCCGTACAGGTAGGATCGCTCGTAGCCCGCCCCGGCGGCGGCATCGCCGATCAACACCATCGCGGAGGCACGGTAGCCGGCCTCGTCGACCTTTTCGCCGATGTCGCCGACCGTCCCCTCGATGATGTCCTCGTCGGGCCAGGAGGCGTGATAGACGACCGAGACGGGCGTGTCGGGGTCGACCCCCGACTCGACGAGGCGGTCCATCGTGTCGGCGACGGCGTGGGTGCCGAGGTAGATACAGGTCGTCACGTCGCCCATCCCGACGAACTCGGCGATGTGGTCGTCCTCGGCCTCGAGGGTCTTGCCCTGCGGCCGGGTGAACGCGACGTGGTTGGCCGTCTCGTTGAGCGTGAGCTGGGTCCGCAGCGTCGCGCTCGCCGCGAACGCGGAGGTGACGCCGGGGACGAGATACGTCGGCACGCCCTCGTGCTCTAAGGCGTCCATCTGTTCGAGGGCGGCACCGTAGATCGCCGGATCGCCGCTGTGGAGACGGACGACCGTCCGGCCGTCCTCGTAGGCCTCGCGCATCAGGGGGACCAGCTCTTCGAGGTCCTTGCCGACGCTGTTGACCAACTCGGCGTGGGCGCAGTAGGCGTCGAGCACCTCGCTGTTGACGAGCGAGCCGGCGTGAACGACGAGGTCCGCGGCTTCGAGTGCCTCCCTGCCGGCGACGGTCAACAGGCGGGGGTGGCCCGGTCCCGCGCCGATAAAGGGGATCCCCTCGCGCTCGTCGCCCGCGGTGTGTTCGTAGACGCGCTCGTCGCGCTCGTGGGCGTGTCGCTCGCGCTGGGCGTCGATCGCCGTCTGGGGATCCGGGGAGGGTTCGTCGTCGGTGCCGTCGTCGGCTTCAGTCATCGGTTCCCTCCGAGTCCCGGTAGGCCTCGCCGTCGCCGGCCGACTCGGCGGCGGCGAGTTGGGCGGCGACCCGCCCGCCGTCTGTCTCCGTCTCGCTCCCGAAGGCCGCCGTCGCGGGGGCCTCACCGGTGTCGGGTTTCTCGGCGTAGGCGACGGTGTAGTAATCGCGCTCGTCGAGGCGGGTCGGCTCCTCCGTGACGATCGTCTCGTGGCCGTTCATGAACAGCCGTCGGCCGTAGGTCACGTCGTAGCCCGCCTCGATCAGCTTCTCGTGGGTCGTCGGGACGTCGGTCACTTTGAAGAGGACGAGCCGATCGGGACCGACGGGAGCGGCCCCGCGTGCGGCCTCACGGAGGACGAGTTCGGACCCGGCGGTGATCTCGACGCCGAAGGCGGTCGCAAAGGCCGTCACCGTCGAGACACCGGGGACCGTCTCCACCTCGACGTCGGGATGGAACCGATCGAGGGTCCGACGCAGGTGGCCGAACGTCGAGTAGACGTTGGGATCGCCCAGCGTGACGAAGGCGGCGGTGCCCTCGGCCGCGGTCGGGGCGATCTCCGCAGCGGCGGCCTTCCAGGCCGTCCGGAGTTCGTCCTCGTCTCTCGTCATCGGGAAGTCGAGATCGCCCAACTGCCCGTCGTCGACGTACTCGGTCGCGACGCTCCGCGAGAGCCGGCCGGGCGTATAGACGACGTCGGCCGATTCGAGCGTCTCGCGGCCTTTGACCGTGATGAGATCGGCGTCTCCGGGGCCGAGGCCCACGCCGTACAGCGTCATGTGGCGCCTCCGGCGATGACGTAGACCGGATTGTCCGAGTCGAAACTCGTCGCGCCCGCGAGTTCGTAGCCCGTCGAGACCTGCAGTTGGACGACCTCCTCGAAGAGGTCCCGCTCGCGGAACGCCCGGACGGCGTCGCCTGCGACCTCGAGCCGCGAGACGTTCATAACGACGCGGTCGACGCCGGTCTCGACGGCGTGATCGAGGACGCCGACGTAGTTGCGCGAGCCGCCCAAAAAGAGCGCGTCGGCGTCGTCGGGCAGCGCCTCGGGGGCCTCCCCCTCGATCAACTCGACGGCCTCGACGCCGTTGGCCGCGAGGTTCTTTCGAGTCGCCTCGAGGCGCTCGGGCTTGCGTTCGAGGGCCGTCACACGGCCGGCCCGGCGGGCGGCTTCGATCGTCACCGCGCCGGTACAGGAGCCGACTTCGACGAAGTGGTCGCCGTCGTCCAACTCGAGCTTGCCGAGCGTGACGGACCGGACCTCCGGCTTCGTCGGACCGGCCTTCGCATCGTGTGGAAGCGCTGTGCGTGCCATGGGTGTACAACCGGAGCGACCGACAAAACAATTGTGGTTGTTTTAGCACAAGTGAAATTTATGAGCCGGGACGGGAGGATACCGAGCGTCGCGGCGGGTCCGGGTGCGTCGTGAGGACTGGCGGCACTGGGCCGGCTGTGCCGTGTTGGTGTCTACGGGCGGAGCAGGCCGGGGCGGCTCACGGCCGACCCTCGATTAACAAAAACAGGCATGAATATATTAGTGTATATTACTGAATAGTCTACCTTACCAACAAGTGGGTGAATTTTACATCTCGGAGGCGGGATTTTGCACAAATTTTAATACAAGACCCTTGGTACGTGGGTTCGCAATGCAAGCAGTACTACTGGAGGAGTTCGAGGAGCCCCTGGAGGTACAAGACGTCGAACGCCCGGAACCGGACCCCGACGGTGCCGTCGCCGAGGTCATCGGCTGTGGTGTCTGTCGGTCCGACTGGCACTGCTGGCAGGGTGACTGGGACTGGTTCGGCTACCGGCCCGACCCGCCGCACATTCTCGGCCACGAGCCAACCGGACGCATCGTCTCCGTCGGCGAGGACGTCGAAAACGTCGAGGAGGGTCAAGAAATCGCGATCCCGTTCAACTTCGCCTGCGGCGATTGCGACCTGTGCCGGAACGGTCGCGAGAACATCTGTGAGAACCACGTCGGTCTCGGGTTCATGAACCAAGCCCCGGGAGCGTTCGCCGAGGAGGTCCACATCCCCAACGCGGACACCAACGCGATTCCGCTCCCAGACAGTATCGACGCCGAGGCCGCCGCCGGCTGTGGCTGTCGGTTCATGACGTCGTTCCACGCGATGGCCCACAGAGCACCCGTCAACGCCGGCGACGACGTCGTCATCCACGGCTGTGGCGGCATCGGCCTGTCGGCGGTCCACATCGCGAACGCCCTCGGCGCCAACGTCATCGGCGTCGACCTGATGGACGACAAACTGGAGAAAGCCGAGGAGCTCGGCGCGGTCGAGACGGTCAACGCGACGGAGGTAGACGACGCGGTCAAAGAGGTCCACGATATCACCAACGGCGGGGCGGACGTCTCCGCCGACGCGCTGGGTATCGCGACGACCTGCCAGAACGCCGTCAACAGCCTCAAGAAGGGCGGCACGCACGTCCAGATCGGACTGACCACCTCCGAGGAGGAGGGGATGGTATCGCTGCCGACCGACGACATCGTCGCCAAGGAGATCGAGTTCAAAGGGTCGCTCGGTCTCCAGCCATCCCGATACAGCGAGATGCTGGACATGATCGAGTCCGGAAAGCTCAATCCGACGGCGCTGGTCGAAAAGAAAGTCGACCTCCACGCCGTGCCCGACGAACTGGCCGCGATGAGCGACTACGACACGCTCGGCATCCCGGTCTGTAACGACTTCAGTAGCTAGATCCGCCGCGTCCACGTCACGACTTTTTTCCGCTGCCGCGATCGACTCGCCAGTGTCGTCTTCTATGAACGTGATATGTTCCGACATATGTTAGTAGTAGCCCTCCGTCAGCCTCGTCCGTATGGCCGACTACGAGACGATTCTGATTCCAACCGACGGAAGCAAGGCGGCCGAGCGGGGTATCGAACACGGGCTCGGGATCGCAAACGATAACGACGCCGACGTGTATTTCATACGAGTCATCGACGAGTCCCGATACGGCAAGACACCGGCGCTGTCGAACTACGAACTCGCGCTGGAGGAAGCCGAAAAAGAGGCGACGGCGGAGCTGGATGAGCTGGTCGAACGGGCCGAAAAACAGCGCTTGGACGCGGTGAGGGCCTACTGCAGGGGAACTCCCCACGAGGAAGTCGTCGACTACGCCGACGAGGTCGACGCCGATCTCATCGTGATGGGCAAACACGGCAGGGGTAGTTCGGAGACGCCCTACATCGGAAGCGTCGCCGACCGGGTGTTGCGAACGGCACACTGTCCCGTGTTTACGGTGTAGGCCCACCGGCCCGACGCCGGCTCACCACCCACGGTCCAGCGCTTTTCGGGGGTGGAGTCCCACCGTCAGGACGAGGGATCGCCGTACGCGCGACCCAACGCATTAAGCCGCCGGCCTCGAAGACGGGGACGAAAATGACCGACATCCCGACCGAGCCCTACGACGTCGGCGACCACGTCCGGGTCCAACTCGCCGCCGATGGCGCCGAGAGCGATTTCGAAGGCACCGTCTGTCGCGTCCGCCACGTCTTCGCCGACCGACCGGATCCCGACCCCGACGCGGACGACGACGGCCGGGAGATGGACCACGCGTCCTACCGCCTCGAGGACGCGGAAAGCGCCGAGACGCTGCCGGTCGTCTTCCGACACCAGGACCTGGTCCCGGCCGGAGAGCGCGCGTAAGCCGCGCGCACGTGAGCCGTACGTCTCCCAATACCTCCCGTCCTGCCCCGTTTCACGCCGCTTAACCGCGTCCCTGACCTACGGTCGTGTATGGATCCCGCAATACGGACTGACGGCCTCCGGAAGGCCTACGGCGACGTACAGGCGCTCGACGGGCTGACCTTCGAGGTCGATCGAGGGGAGTTCTTCGGACTGCTCGGCCCCAACGGCGCGGGCAAGACCACTTTCATCAACGTCCTCGTCGGGCTCGTCCGAAAGGACGGCGGGACGGCGGAGGTGTTCGGCTTCGACGTCGAAGGCGAATACCGCCAGGCCCGCGACCGGATCGGGCTCGCGCCACAGGAGTTCAACGTCGATCGGTTCTTCCCGATCCACGAGGTGCTCGAACACAAGGCCGGCTACCACGGCGTCCCGCAGGGGGAGGCCGAACGCCGCGCCGAGGAGGCGCTGAAGACGGTCGGTATCTGGGAGAAACGCGACACGCGCTTCGATTGGCTCTCCGGCGGAATGAAACGGCGATTCCTACTCGCGCGCGCGCTCGTGACCGAGCCGGAACTGCTCATCCTCGACGAGCCGACGGCGGGCGTCGACGTCCAGTTACGGCGGGACCTGTGGCGCGTCATCGAACGGCTCAACGCCGGCGGGACGACGATCCTGCTTACGACTCACTACATCGAGGAGGCCGAACGGCTCTGTGACCGGGTCGCGATCGTCGATTCGGGCCGGATCGTCGAGGTGTCGACCCCGGACGAACTCCGGTCCCGCGGCACCGATCAGGTACATCTCACCCTCTCGGAGCGCCCGGCGGCCGTCCCGGCTCTCGACGTCGAGGGGGTCGTCGAGACGCGACTAGAGGGGTCGACGCTCGTCGTCACCGCGCAGGGCGGCGGTACGGTCGCACCCGATCTGCTTCGGGAACTCGAATACGAGGGCTACGACGTGCTCGATCTCGACATCCGGCGGGCCTCCTTAGAGGAGGTCTTCGTCGATATGACCCGGACCGACGAGGCCGCCGAGCCGATGGGGGTGATCCAGTGAGCGCGGATTCGAATCCGGGGGAGCGTCGAGCATCGAATCCGGGGGAGCGTCGAGCATCGAATACCGGGGAACATCGAGCATCGAACACGGGGGACGGCCGGGAGACCCCCACGCGAGCGGTCGATTCTCGGGGCGGAAATGGCGTCTTCGGTGTCGGCTTTCGCTCGCTGCTCCGCCGGGAGATACTGCGGTTCGTCCGACGCCCCACGAACACGTTCTTGCCGCCGGCGATCACGAACGTACTGTATTTCGCCGTCTTCGGCGTCGTGTTGGGCCAGCGGATCGAGGACGTCGCGGGCTTTGATTACATCGTCTTCTTGCTGCCCGGCTTGGTGGTGCTCGGCGCGATCTCGAACGCCTTCGAAAACGCCTCGTTCTCGATCTTCCACGGCCGATGGAACGAGTACATTCACGAGACGCTCACGTCCCCGTTGTCGTACACGTCGATGGTACTCGCGTACATCCTCGCGGCCGCCCTGCGGGGGATTACCGTCGGGCTCATCATCGTCGGGATCGGCCTCGTGTTCACCCCGGTGCCGATCGCCGAGCCGGTCTATCTGGCCGCGTTCATGATCGTCGTACCGCTGCTTTTCGCCTCCCTTGGCGTCATCGGCGGGCTGGTCGCGAACGACTTCGACGATCTGACCGTGATGACCCAGTTCATCCTCCGGCCGCTGGTGTTCTTCGGCGCGGTGTTTTACTCCTTGGAGATCCTCCCGCCGCTGTACCGGACGCTCTCGCTCGTAAATCCGATGGTATACATGGTCAATGGCGTTCGGTACGGCTTCTTGGGGTATCAGGAGGTCGACCCCCTCGTCTCGTTAGGCGTCCTGAGCGGATTCACGGCCGCCGTCGTCGCGCTCGACGTCTATCTGTTTAAGAGGGGATACGGACTGATCGACTGAGGGGCCCCGACGCGGTCGCAAGCGTTAAATGACCCGCCGGGAACACCGAACGGACGATGGACGATCCGGACGGACGCGGACGGGCGGCACTCATCGAGGACGACGCCGAGTTCGACGCGCGGGACGCGGCCTTGCTCCGGGCGATCGCCCGACACGGCTCGGTCGCGAAGGCCGCTTCGGAGCTCGGTCGTTCTCGCGCGCGAGCGCTCTCCCGGATCGAGGCGCTCGAGGCGGCCTTCGGCGAGTTGGTCGAACGACGCCGTGGGGGCGAAGGCGGCGGCGGGAGCCGGGTGACGGACAACGGAACTGGGCTTCTCGATCGATACGGCCGGCTGCAGGCCGCTCTGACCGCGACGGCTGGAGTCCCGGAAACCGTACTCGACGGCACCGTTACCGGGGTATCGGGGGAGCTAGCCGACGTGGAGACGCCGATCGGCCCCGTGCGCGGCCTCCACGACGGATTGGCCACCGACGAGGCTGTCCAGGTACGCGTCGGCGCGGATGCGGTGACGGTCCACGCCCCCGACGGCGATCCCGAACCGGGGTCGACGAGCGCCCGAAACCGCTTTGAGGGGCGAGTGTCGGGGACCGACCCGGGGGAGACCGTCCATACCATCCGCGTCGACGTCGATGGGACGGCGTTCCGGGCGTTGATCACCGACGAGAGCGCGATCAAACTCGGCGTGACGGCGGGCCATGCGGTCGTCCTCACCTGGAAGGCGACCGCTACGCGGCTCGTCCGCGAGACGCGGCGGTGAGCTAGAACTTTGCGCCGCCGCCGGTGACGAGTCCGGCCGACCCGATGTCGCTTTTCGCCTGCCGGAGGTCCCCGGGGGTATCACAGATAACCAGCGTCTCCCGGTTGTCGAGCGCGTGGAACTGGTATCGGTCGGGATCCGAGAGGTTCTGGAGCGCGTGGTGGTACGCCCGGATGGGGAACCGGGTCGATCCGGGACCCCACAGGCTCAGGTCGTGGACGGCCGGATCGCCGTCGAGTTCTTTGAAGATCTCGGCGAACGCTTCGATCTCGTCGATACCGAGCGCTCTTTCCGGGACGAGGACGCCGGCGCGCTCGTCGGCGTCGATGTTCGACTGTTCGTAGCTGACCGACTCGTAGGCCTCGACATACGGGTCCAACACCTCCTCGATGCCGTCCGATAGCTCGTCCTCGAGTAGCTGTACGTACAGCGTAAACTCACCCATGGGCGCTCATACGGTCGAACGGATCATACCGTTTCCGGCTCCGAGACGCGGACGCACGCGTCGGTCGCGGCGGTTATTCGTCCACGCGACGTCGATCCCGGGACCGGCTCCGTCGGTGTCGGTCCCGGCCGGAACCGTGGCCGCGGTAGCGGGGAAGCATCACACCGGCGGATCACGAACCCTCTTCGAGGACCTCACGCCGCGTCTCGTACTCGTCGTCGGTCAGTTCACCGTGCGCGTAGGCGAGACGGAGTTCCTCCAGCGCCGGGTCCGAATCGCGGTCCGCCGTGACCGCCCGAAAGACGAGATACCCCGCAGCGAGGATGGCGGCGAGGAACGCGAACTGCATGCCGATACCGATCAGCGGGATCCAGCCCGATCCGGCTGTGCTGTCCCACGCGCCGTGGCCTCCCATTTAACCCATCATCGGTCCGGTTCCCATCATCCCGAGGCCCATAGCGAACATCGGGAGCAGAACCAAGACGCCGACGACGATGAGGGCGACCGTGATGAACCGCGTTTCGTTCGTGTCGTTGGACATATGTCTTCCTCCGTGGGCTCCGCCCACACCGGGCGGTACGAGCTCGCCGTTGAATGTAGTTTCCCCCCTTTATTTGAACGTTCGCCCGCCGAACGTCGACCTCGTCCGCCCGCCGAACGTCGACGAATCGGCGCCTCGGCCGGGGACGTCGCCACGATACGGCCCGCCCCCGTCCCGCCGTATATATGTATGCGTGGAAAACACTGTCAGTGTGAGCTGGCGGAGCGAATGCGAGGGCGCCCGCCGCCCCTGTCCCCCGTGGCCACGGCCGGGGCCGGTCGTCCCGGCCACGGTCGATCGGCCCCGATCCGACACGGTTCGGTCTGTCGCCAGTTCCGATCCGATTGAAACCCATGAGCGTCGAAACACTCTGTCAGATCTGTGAGGCAGCGCCCGCCGAACACCAGTGCTCCCGATGTGGAGCGCTCGTCTGTAAGACCCACTACGACGCCGGAACCGGCCTGTGTACCGACTGTGCTCGGACGGCCCGTAAGCGGTGACGGCTCGGACCGGTTCGAACCGTAACCGTTTCACCCGGTCTCCGAGGAGTACGGATAGACGGCATCATGCCCTACGATCGGCTCCCGCGGCATCTTGCGACCTCGGACTCGCCGACGGTCACGACGCTCCCGGACGGGAGCATCGACCACTACTGTTCGGTCTCCGGCGGCGCTGAAGCGCTCGAGACACGGGCGTCGTTCGCCCGCGGGATCCTCGGCGACCGAAGCTCCTTCGGGTTTCACGTCGAGACGACAGAACCTGGCGGGCAGGCGGTCAACGCCGCGAAACAGCTCCACGGGCTTGGCGGGGACGTGACCTGTTATGGCCACCTTGAGGACCCCGTCTTCGAGCCGCTACCGTTCGAGACGGTTTCGATGGGTGATCCCTCGACTGTCTACGTCCTCGAGTTCGCCGACAGGGACGTCATGTTCGTCGACGACTCGGCGCTCACGGACTGGACGCTGGAGGAGATACGACGCGTCGGCGGTCTCCCGGACGTACTCCACAGCGACGCGGTCTGTTGTAGCAACTGGACGTCCGCGTCCGGCTTAGAGGCCGCGTTTCATCGGCTGGGGACCGAGGAGGCGGGACGGGTTCCGTTCGTGTTCGATCCGGGAGACGTGGTCGGCAACAGCCCCGACAGGATGGAGGCGTTACACGACGCACTCGCCGCCCTACAGAATACGTTCGACGTGGTTTACAACGGGAACCGGGAGGAGGTCCGGGCGACGGCCGATCCCCTCGGGGCCTTCGAGTCCGACATCGAACGCCTCGCTGCGATCCGGGAGGCGACGGGCATCACGGCCGCCGTCATGCACGCTCGCGACGAGGCCGCCGTCGCGGCGGGCGACGGGCGGACGCGCGTCGAGAACTACCGCGCTCTCAGCCCCGAGCGCCACACCGGGGGCGGCGATCGGTTCAGCGGGGCGTTGACCCACGCGCTGGCGTGTGGGTGGGACTGGGACGTCGCGCTGGCGTGTGCGAACGCCTGTGCGACGTACTACGTCGAGTCGGGGGAGACCGGCACCGCCGCCGACGTCGCACGCCTCGTCGAGGAACGGCCGGCCGCCGGTCCGTGACGCGAGAGATCGGCCGCCGGTCCGTGACGCGAGAGATCGGCCGGTCGAGCGCCGATCGGATCTATAGTAGAGACCGGAAGACGATACACACTCGACCGCACGGCGGCAGTGCGATCGACGTGTGAATAGTTGCGATGTTCACTATAGCGCTCGTCGGTGATCCGTTGGACCGATCCGTCTCATACTGCCAGCCGTACGTCTGTCGAGGATCCCGCCACTCGGGATGACGAATATCGTCAGGAAGTAACAGCCGGCAGCGTCAGTCCTCGTCCGCCCGCACCGTCATAACTGGACACGTCGCGGTTCGAACGACTTTCTCGGCGACACTCCCGAGCAGGTACCGATCGACCCCGCGCCGACCGTGTGTCCCCATCACGACCAGATCGACGTCGTGCTCGTCGACGTAGTCCAGAATCCGTCGGTACGGCGCTCCCCCGGCGATCGATCCCCGGATCGATTCGAGGCCCGCGGCCTTCGCTTCGGCCCGGGTGTCCTCGAGTATCCGTTCACCCTCCTGTTCGAGCTCCTCCAGAAGCTCCGGGGTTCCGGTCTCGACGGTGGGGGCGGTCTCCTCGATGACATAGAGGACGTGTAGCGTCGCCTCGTACGTCAGCGCGTGGTCGATAGCGTGCCCGAGCGCCGCGGCTGCGCCCTCGCTGCCGTCGGTCGGGAACAGGACGTCATCGTACATACGCGTAGATAGCGGGCACCGATGATAAAAGGGACCCGTGGAATTCGGCGATCGGATGCCCGAGCGTACGTCGGAGAGACCGATCCGACGACTGCTGTGAACGGTGCGGGTTTCGCTTCGACCGTTCCGAGGCGGTTCACCCGTCGTCCGACGGCTCGTTTCGGAGCCGGTCCCAAAGCCACAACACGAGCAACAACGGGGCAGCCGGCAACAAAAGCGCCATCGCGCCGATCCCGATGACGAGATCGAGGAGTTTGTTGCCGACGGACGTCTCCTTCGACGTGACCGGCGTTACGGTGTCTTCCATGTGCGGGCTACAGCGTCGTCCGTCATAACCGTGACGCGTCCGCGGCCGGGAGTCGCGACCCGTTCTTTTCAAGTGTCTCAACCGTCTAGACACGGTAACGAATGAGCGAGGACTTCTACTCGGCACTCGGCGTCTCCCGTGACGCGGGCGAAGACGAGATCAAACAGGCGTATCGAAAGAAGGCCGCCGAGTACCACCCGGACGTCTCCGACGATCCGAACGCTGACGAGAAGTTCAAGAAAGTAAAGAAAGCAAAGGAGGTGCTCTTGGACGACGAAAAGCGCCGGATGTACGACCAGATGGGCCACGAGCGCTTCGCGGAAGCCGAAAAGCGCGGCGCGACCGATGCCGACCGCGGTGCCGGCGGCATGGGCGGGATGGGTGGTGCCGGCGGTATGGGCGGAATGAACGACATCTTCGAGCAGTTCTTCGGCGGTGGCGGCTCCCGGTCGCGGTCCGGCCCCCGGCAGGGCTCGGATCTCAAAACCCGGCTCCGGATCGATCTGGGGGACGCCTACGAGGGCGTCACGAAACAGCTAACCGTTACCCGTCCCGAGCGCTGTCCGGACTGTGACGGTGCGGGCCACCCACCCGACGCCGACTCACGCACCTGCTCGGCGTGTAACGGTCAGGGACAGCGGACGACGGTGCGACAGACGCCGCTCGGACGCGTCCAACAGACCGAGACCTGCTCGCAGTGTGGCGGCGAGGGAACGATCCACTCGGAGACGTGTTCGACGTGCCGCGGTGACGGACAGGTCCGGAACGAGGCGACGCTGCAGGTCGAAGTGCCCGCGGGCATCCGGGAGGGCCAGACGCTCCGGATGGAACGTGAGGGGGCCCCCGGCGAGAACGGCGGCCCGAACGGCGATCTCCTGGTCGAGATACGGATCGACGACCACGAACTGTTCGAGCGCGACGGCGACGATCTCCGGCGGCGTCACCCGGTTTCGTTCCCACAGGCGGTCTTCGGCGACACCGTCGAAGTGCCGACCCTCGACGGTACCGTCGAGATGGACGTCCCGGCCGGGACCCAAAGTGGCGAGACGTTCCGCCTGCAGGGCAAGGGAATGCCCCGACTGCAGCGTCGTGGCTACGGCGACATGTACGTCCAGGTCCGGATCGTTACGCCGGAAGCCCTCAACGAGGAGCAACGCGAGGCCCTAGAAGCGTTCGCCGAGGCAGGCGGCGAGGACATCGACGTCGAGCAGGGCTTCTTCGAGAAACTAAAACAGAGCTTCTGATCGACGACACCGGCCCGATTACGGTGGGGGCCGCCACGATCGAGTGAGCTGTTCCGCGTCTGGCGTACGTGGGCGAGGTACACCGAGTCAGGGTGTTGAATATGCCGGACTCAGGGTGTCGAATATGCCGGACTCAGGGTGTCGAATCATGCGGACCGCTCCGTCGGGACACCGATCCCTATCAGCGCGCCCCGGTTCCGCCCTCACTGCGTGCTCCGTTCTCGTCGCCGCCACCGTCCCCATCGGGTCGCGCCAGCAGCTCCGCCTCGTATTTCGCCACCGCTTCGACGACAGTCCGTGCGTCCTCGTCCGGAACGTCGAACTCGTCGAGACTCTCCTCGAGGATGCCGACCGCCCGCTCGACGTGGGCGGGCGTAAGCGGGACGTGGAGGTGAGCCTCCCGGACGGGTGCGGCGTCGTACGTCTCCGGCCCGCCGGCCGCCTCACAGAGGAAATCCGTCTGCGTCCGCTGAAGTGACTCCAGATCGGCCGTCTCGAAGAACGGCCCCAGTTTCTCGTCGGCCACCAGTCGGTCGTAGAACTCGTCGACGACGGCGCGTATCCCCTCGCGCCCGCCGAGTCGGTCGTACAGAGTCGTCTCGGTCATATCGGAGCGTTCTGTACATCCGAATAAAACGGTTGTGTCCTCCCGGCCGCCGAGCGGGGCTGTCGGGGCTCCTCACGTGGGCGATACCGGCCCGGAGAGAGCCGACGGTACGTACCGAACGGTGACCGCCAGTATCAGAACCGAACGTCGAACTCGCCGCCCGGATCGCCGAATCGGGCGGCGATTCCGGCCCCGAAAGCGTAGGCGACGCCCTCGGCCCCGCCTCGAAGCCGCGCTGTGATCCCGATCGAAGGCTCGAGTTCTTTGATTTCGACGTCGCTACCGAGTCGCTCTTCCAGGCGCGTCTCGACGTCCTCTCGCGTCCCGAGGGCGTCGACGAGCCCCCGCTCCGTGGCCTCCTCGCCGAGAAAGACCTTCGCTTCGGTCTCCCTGAGGGCGTCGGCATCCGTCCCCCGTTCCTCGGCGACGGTCTCGACGAACTGGTCGTAGTAGTCGTCGACGATCCCCTGGAGGTACTCTCGCTCCTCGTCGGAGAGATCGTTGAACGGTGCGCCCGCCTCCTTGTACTCGCCCGCCGTCAACTGTTCGTACTTCAGGCCGACCTTCTCCAGCAACTCGGTGGCGGTCACCCGCGACCCCCGGACGCCGATGGAGCCGACGATACTCCCTTCTCGTGCCCACAGCTCGTCACAGCCGCTCGCGATCCAGTAACCGCCGCTGGCGCAGACGTCGGTCGCGTACGCCACCGTCGGACCGTCGAAGGCCTTCGCCGCGAGACGGATGTCGTCGCTCGGGACGACCGCTCCGCCCGGGGTGTTCAATTTGAGTACGAGCGCGTCGGCGTTGTCATCGTCGTCCGCCCGTTCGATCAGTTCGACGACGTCGTCGGCTCCGGCCGAGCCGGGCGAGGGGACCGCCCCCCCGCCGTCGCGGGTGATCGGCCCCTCGATCGCGACCTCCGCGGCGTTGTAACCGGGGAAGACGCTCCGTCCGAACGCGCCACCGATGCGGAGGCCCCCGATGGCCACGACGACGGCGAGTACGACGCCGAGCAGTTCGGCCGTCCCGTTCGGTATCTCAACGAACAAAACCCAGCCGATGGCGGCCGCGATCGCGACCGCTCCGAGTCCGATTCCGAGACGTCCAACGGTCTTGAATCCGTCCATCGAGTTCGACAACGGTCCGAGCCCTGTTAAGTGCTTGAGGCCCCGGCCGGTGGAGTGCTTGAGGCCCCGGCCGGTGGAGTGCTTGAGACCCCGATCGGCGACGTACCCGGGGCTGCGACCGCGCTGGGTGGCACGGACACGCCGGGGGCGATCAGACCCCGACGCCTTCCTCGGAAAGCCCGATCAGTAACGTCCCGGCGGTCATCGCGACGGCTGCTACGGCGGCGGCGATGCCGGGGACGGGCGAGCCGAGAAGCCCCGAAGCGAAGATGAGGACGCTGCCGACGCCGAGCGCGATCGCCCCGAGAACGAGCTTCTGCGTACCTGTTGGCATACCGCCGACTCGGTAGTTTGATACCATAAGTGCTGTGGAAACCATCCGGACGATGCGAACGCTTTGGAGGATGTGGGACGGCAATCCGGAGGATGTGGGACGGCGGTCCGGGGGATGTGGGACGGCGGTCCGGGGGATACGGGGCGATCGGAGGTGTTCGCGGCCTCGCCCGAGGAACCCGCTGTGGCGTCCGGGTCGAAAGGCGTATTCGCCCCCCGGCGTACGATCGGGTATGGCAAGCGACATCGACGCGCTCCGGACGGTCGCCGACTACCAGTTCGGGGCCGGGGCCGGGCGGGCGCTCTTCGACGGTGACGTCGTCATCCAGCGGACCGGATCCGGCCGCCCACAGCAGATCCTCGCCGACGGAGAGCGGGTCGTCTCCTACGGGACCGACGGCCGGTTCACGCTCGGCATCGCCGGCGGACGTCGGCTGCAATCGGCGCTTTCGTCCCCGGCGTACCGCGTCGTCGTCGGCGACGACAGCGAGCCGTTCGTCCGCGAGGAGCGAAACGTCTTCGCGAAGTTCGTCCGACACGTCGATCCGCAGGTCCGACCGGGCGACGAGGTCATCGTCGAACACGAGCGCGGCGAACTCATCGCCGTCGGGCGGGCGGAGCTCTCGGCGGACGCGATGGCCGATTTCGATACCGGCATGGCCGTCAAGGTTCGAAACGGCCGGCCGGCGTAGCGAACATCCGGCCTCGGGCTCCCGCCACACGATATCATCCGCGGATATCGAGGCCCGAGTATATTATCGTGGCCGGCGATGGTTCCTGACATGACCTCCCGACACCCCGCCGACGGACCCGCTGACGAACTCGTTTCCCGGCTCGATCGAACGGCCGTCGGTGGTGACGTCGATATCGATCTCGGCGCGGCGATCGAACGGTTCGGTCTCGTCGATCTCGCCTGTGAGACGCGCTGTGGCAGCGGCGAACCGATCGAGGGCCACTGGCGGGGTATCGAACTCGTCGAGGTCCTCGGGGATATCGATCCCGACGCGACACACCTCCTCGTCGAATCGGAGGACGGGTTCCGCGTCTGTGTCCCGGTCGCGGACGCGGTCGAGGGGATCCTCGCCGTCGACCGACTCGATACCGAGTTCTCCCCGGAGGGGCTCCCGCGGCTCGTCTCGCCGTCGCTTTCGGGGACACGGCTCGTCCGCCGCGTCGCCACCATCGAGGGCACACGGCTCTCGGGGTCCGCCGATCCCGCGGCCTACGAGGAGCTGTTGCCCGGAGAGACACCGCGAACGGAGCGTCCGTGACGTCCGCCCCGCGGTGAACGCCAGACCCGCACCGCGTGCGCCGGTCTGGGAACCTCGGGGTCGTCTCCCGTCGTGAGACGGGGAGTGTCACGCCCCGGTATCCCTATCGGCGCTGGGTTCGGAGTCCCTCGTTGTTTTCCGACGGTCTCCACGACGGCCGACTCGATGGGGATGCCACCGAAGGACCGAACGGAACGACCGAGACTGTCCCACGAGGCCCTACACCGCGGAAAGAACATCAGGCTTTTTGCGCCGTCGGCCCCTCGATGGGGATATGTTCGGAGGAGGCGGCGGGTTGAACCCGCGCAAAATGAAGCAGATGATGAATCAGATGGGAATCGACCTCGAGGATATCGACGCCGAGGAGGTCATAATCCGCACGCCGGAGGAGGAACTCGTCTTTCACGACGCCGACGTCCAGCGGATGGACGCCCAAGGCGAGCAGACCTACCAGATCGTCGGCGAGCCCGATACCCGCCCGCGCGGCGAGGGGAGCACGTCCCCGGACGCCGAGGCCGACACCGGTGGGGAGACCGCCGTCGAAAGCGGATTCGACGAGGACGACGTCGAGATCGTCGCGATGCGAACCGGGGCGTCCGAAGAACGGGCCCGCGAGGCCCTCGAGGAGACCGGCGACCTCGCCGCGGCCGTCCAGAAACTCGAGTGACGGGTGAGAGCTCCGACGGGACCACGGCGGACTCCGAATCGGCGGACTCCGAATCGGCGGACTCCGAATCGGCGGACTCCGAATCAGCGGATCCCGAATCGGCGGATCCCGAATCGGCGGATCCCGAGAGCCGCGTGCTTGCCGTCCGCGGGTCCCGCGCGTTCTTGCTCGCGCCGGGTGAGACCCAGGAGACGGATCTGGGCGTCCTCGAACTCCCCGAGGACGTGACGCCCGGGACGGTCGTCGAGACGCATCTGGACGAGGCCTTCGAGGTGCGGCGACTCCGCGGCCCGGACCTGTTCGACCACCTCGAACGCACCGGCGCGCCGATGATGCCCCGGGACATCGGACTCGTGATCGGGCATACGGGCGTCGCCTCGGGCGATCGAACCCTCGACGCCGGGACCGGAACCGGCGTTCTCGCGGCGTATCTCGGCCGTCTCGGCGTCGGCGTGACGACCTACGAGCGCGACCCCGAGTTCGCCGAGGTCGCCCGCGAGAACATGTCGACTGCGGGCGTCTCCGACCTCGTCGACGTCCGAACGGGCGATCTGACCGACGAACTCGACGAACTCGAAGGGGGGTACGACCTGCTCACACTGGACACCGGCGACGCGGCCGCCGTCGTCGGACGGGCCGATGATCTGTTGGCTTCCGGCGGCTTTATCGCCGTCTACTCGCCGTTCGTCGAGTCGGCCCGCGAGTGCGTCGAGGCCGCCAGGTCGGCCGGGCTCGCCGAAATCGAGACCCTAGAGACGATCCAGCGGCGGATGGACTTCGACGACCGCGGCTCGCGGCCCTCGACGGCCGGCGTCGGCCACACGGGGTATCTCGTCTTCGCCCGGTTTCTCCCCGACGTCGGGTGATCGCCCCCGGGCCAACCCGGATCTCTCACGCCACCACCGGCCGATCCGGATTCGTCCCCCCGCTATAGTAGAGATCGAAAGACAATACATACTCGACCGCACGGCGGCCGTGCGGTCGATGTGTAACTAGTTGCGATGTCTACTATAGTCGGGATCGAGCCGGACCCGACTGCCGACCCAGAGCAGCGTACCGAGAAGCGACGCGACCGCGAGCGGCACCATCCACTGCATCGCGGCTACGAGCCCCGCGGAGGCCTGCAGCCCGATGACGACGAGCAGTTGCGGGCCACAGCAGGCGAACCCGGAGAGGAGCCCCGGGACGCCGGCCGTAGCCCCCGCACCGGCCCCGATCCGGCAAGCGTCCGGTCCGCGCCAGGAGACGACCGAAACGGCGAGCGTCACGCCGACGAGAAGCCCCAGCCCGACGCCGAGCGCGACGTTGACCGGCCGGAACAGATAGACGATCGGTCCGGCCTCGATTCGAGCGACGGCCTCGAAGAGAAACGGCGAGAGAGGAGTTAACGCGGTCGTGATCGGCTCGGAGACGACGAAGACGTCGAGGCCGCCGGGGCCGGTCGCGGTCAGGTCCCGCAGCGCCCAGAGGTACGTGAGCGAATACAGCCCCGCCACGAGGAGCAGGGTCGCCCGGCCATCGCGTCGCCGCAACGCGCCGCGGACGGCCACGCCGGTTCGGGCGAACAGGCTTCGAATCCAGGTGATCGGCGCGGTCCGGGGGGTCGGCGCTTCCGGGCCGGTTTCCGTCCGTCCGTCGGTCGGCGTCGTCATATTTCGACCCGTCCGGTGTTTGGATAGAAGCCGTGCCACGCGAACCACATAGCATCGAACGCGGGGAGTCGATCGAGCGGAAGGCCATCTGGCGGTGCGGACGTCCCGTCGATCGCGTACGCATCGCCGTCGCGTTCGACGGGGAGACCCTCCGGGTTGGCGTAGACGTATCCTGTGGTTATCCCCTCGTCGGCGACCGCGACGACCGGCGCGTCGCCGAGGGTTCCCGTCAGCACTGACGACTCCATCAGCGTCCGCTTGTCGAAGGCGACCGCGCCCGCCCCCGTCCGCGCGCCGACGACGACCCGCTTGGATTCGGCGCTGTCGTAGGCCAAAAGCGGGAAGTTGGGCTGTCTTCCGGCCTCCGTCGAGTAGTGGCCGGAGACGGGCGGCTCGTAGGAGCCGTATGGGTCCCGATTGTAGTTCCGTGCCGCATCCGTCCCCTCCGTCAATACGAGCGTCTCCGGGTGTCGGTCGCTCCAGCGCCGCCAGGTCGTCCAGACGACCCGGAACTCGCGGAGCGACTGCCCGAGGTGCCGATCTGCGCCGTCGGTGTCGCGTTGTCCACCGACTTCGATCCCCGTGGCCGCGATCTGTGGCCAACGGACGTCCCTGGCTCGATCCCACATGATGAGATTCGAGTTGACGAGGCGGCCGGAGACGCCGAACTCGGTCCCACCGCGGTAGAACCCCTGGGCGGTCCCGGTCAGTGGGCAGTACGTCACCGCGACCGGCTCCCCGCCGACGACGTCGTTGACGATCTCGTGGTGGACGAGCACGCGTTGTGGATACGCCCGAACGTCGCCCCCCAACGCGACGCCGAAGACCCG
Organism: Natronomonas salinimetallica; assembly: GCF_013839515.1. Classification (GTDB taxonomy): domain Archaea; phylum Halobacteriota; class Halobacteria; order Halobacteriales; family Haloarculaceae; genus Natronomonas. The sequence continues at coordinate 193,023 of NZ_JACDNQ010000001.1, forward strand.
CGCACAGCCGGGAAGTTCGACGTCACCGGCCCGGGCGAAGCGGGGGTCGTCGATCGACGGAATGCCGTCGTGGCCGACGCCACCGCTCATGTCGCCGTCGACGAGGGCACTCCGTTCGTGGCCCAGGTGAAGCGGCGTCCCCCGGAGCGGGAGGTCGCCGTCCGCGTACGTCGCCTCGGGCGTCGCCCGGGTGCCGTCGAACGCCGCTGCCGGACGCCCACCGGAGAGGTCGACGGAGCCGCCCGAGTCCGTACACGGGACGCCGAGGTCGACGACCGGTTCCCCGTCGGGGCCGTCGTCGGCCGACGGCCGATCCGGACGGCCGAGACACCCGGCGCTCGATCCCGCCGTCACGGCCGCAAGCGCAGTTATGAACCGACGGCGAGTGTGTGACATCTGTTCGCATAAAACACAGACGGGCAGTCGATATAAGGGCGGAGCGATCGTGTACGCGTGACACACGCTGGGGAAAAAAGGCGCTCAACACGATCACGCTGGGGAAACGAAAGCTCAACACGATCCAGGGCGGCATCAGGTACCCGGCTGCGCGGCCGCGTATACGAGAGCGGGGACGACTATTACGGGCTGTCTTCGCCGTGTCCCGGCAAGCACTGACCTCGGCGAGCACCGACCCCGGCCGCCGATCCGTCGGGACGCCGACCCGTCTCAGTGGTCGTCCTCTCGCCACTTTTGATCGCACTCGACGCAGGTGAAAAACCGCGTTTCGGACTCGTCGGCGGCCCGGATCTGTTTCATTTCGTAGCGTGCCCGGTCGTGGCCGCAGTTCGGGCACTTCACCGTCGTCGTCGGGCCGATCTCCGCGTCGTCGACGTCGGACATATCAACGGGACCGCTGTCGGTGTCTTGGCCCTCCGTCGTGACCATATCCGTCTCGCTGTCGGTGTCGCGGGCCTTCTCGAAGTCACAGGAGCCACACACCCACACCCCCTCTTGATTGTGCATCATCGATCCGCACTCGTCGCAGAATTCCATACCATGGATGTGGTCCGACCGCGTATTTAACTTTTGCAGGCTAAGTCCCCGTCCTCAAGGAGCGAACGGCGCTAACCGTGAGCGAGTAGGGTGGGGTAGTTCACCCGGCGGGGTTCGGTGCCGTCCGCAGACCCGCGCCGCTTCGGCGTGGGCTCCGTTCCGAAACTGTGATGCGTGGATCGTCCCTTCGTTCGACGGAGACGGATGTTCGGAACCGATCGAAGAGTCGTCGTACTGGCGTTGGCCAGGATGGCCGACGCGGTCGCGAACTCGTTTCTCATCATCGTGTTACCGCTGTACATCGCCAGCGGCGAGCTCGCGCTCCCCGGCTTCGAGGGAGCCTCGGTGCTCGGAATCCCGATAACGCTCGAACTGTTGATCGGCGTTGCGCTGTCGCTTTTTGGCTTTCTGAACAGTTTCGCCCAGCCGTTTACCGGGCGGCTCTCCGACCGGACCGGCCGACGCAAAGTATACATCCTCTTCGGGCTGGTCGTCCTCGCGGTCACGAGCGTCGCCTACGCCCTCGTCGAGAGCTACGAGGCGTTGCTCGTCGTGCGGGCGCTGCAGGGGCTCGGTGGCGCGTTCGTCATCCCGACGACGATCGCCCTGGTCAACGACCTGGCTCGAAGCGACGCCGAACGCGGCGGCAACTTCGGCGTGTTCAACACGTTTCGGCTCATCGGCTTCGGCTTCGGCCCGGTCGTTGCCGGCCTCGTGATTCAGGCCGGTCCCTACACGCTTCCGTTCGGCGGGGTCCTTTCGGGGTTCGACGCCGCCTTCGGCATCGCGGTCGCCGGGGCGCTCGTGAGCTTCGTGTTGGTGACGGTGCTCATAACGGAGCCGCCGATGTCGGCCGCCGAGGCGGGGGGGAACCTCTCGATCGCGGTCCTCGGCGACGACGGGCACCTCCTCGATCCCGTGTTCGTCCTCGGGGTGGGGACGTTTTTCATGGCGACGTCGATCGCGCTGTTCGCGACGCTTCAGGACCCGATCAACGCGAGACTCGACCAGGGGCCGACGTGGTTCGGCGTCCAGTTTTCCGCAGTCGTCATCGCGAACGTCGCGCTGCAGGTGCCGATCGGGCGGGCGGCCGATCGGATCGGCCGCAAGCCGTTTCTCGTCTGGGGGCTCGCCCTCCTCGTACCCGCGGTGTTGACGCAGGGACTCGTCACTTCCTCGTCGGCGATGCTCGTCGCCCGGCTCGTACACGGCGTGTCCGTCGCGATGGTGTTTGCCCCGTCGCTCGCGGTCGCGGGCGACCTCGCCCTGGAGGGCGAGTCCGGGACGACGCTGTCGGTGCTGACGATGGCGTTCGGGTTCGGGACGGCCATCGGACCACTGGCTTCGGGCGTTCTCTTCGGGTACGGCTTCGTTGTCCCCTTCGCCCTCGGAGCGGTGTTGGCTCTCGCCGCGCTCGCTCTCGTCGCCACGCAGGTCGAAGAGACGTTGGAGGGAGCCGTCTCGCCGATACCGTCCCTGCGCCGGAACGGGTGACGACGGTAGCGCCGACCTCCCGTCTTCGCTCCCGAGCCGACCTCCGGGTGTCGTCTCCGACCTCCGACCGTCGCCGTCAGGGGCCGCTGAGAACGCCCCGAACGACACCGGGAAGCGTCCGGCCTTCCCCGATAACGTCACGACGATACTGCATGTAGACCGCTCCGAGCGGTGGCTGGACGAGATAGGCGAGCGCGATGGGGAGTACGGATTCCGCGGGCGGGAAGCCGGGAGCGGCCGCGATCGCCAACGCGATCGAGAGATTTCGCATGCTCGTCGCATACACGAGTGCGACGGACTGCGATTCCGACAACAACAGCCGCCCGATGCCGGCACCGATCGCGAGGACGATCGCATAGAAGACGACGAGCGGGACGATCGTGACCACCGAGGCGATCGGGTCGGCCAGGATGTGCTCCGAGCGGATCGCCATCGCGATGAAGACGATGAGCATCACGCCGAAGGATGAGACGCCGCCGAACGTGGGTTTGAGCCGCTTGAATCCCGCCTCGCCGTAACGACGGAGGAGCAGCCGCCGGGTCAGATTTCCGGCCACCATCGGGATGGCGACGACGATCGCCAACTGACGATAGAGCGCGTTGGGATCGAAGCCGACATCGCCGCCGACGAGCGCGGACAGATACACGGGGAGGACGAACACGGCCGCGACGAGGTTGACCGCGATCGCGACGAGTGCCGCCTCCAGATCGCCGCCGGCGAGGCCGGTCCAGGCGGCCGTCATCCCCGACGTCGGGATGAGCGCGATCAGATACAGCCCGATCGCGTACGCGGGCGCGCCGGAGAAGAAGAGCCGGGCGAGTCCGACGGCGACGAGCGGCGCGATCCCGAAGTTCACGACCAGACTCGCGCCGACGGGGCCGACGTGTTCGCGGACGGAGAGTATCTCCCGCAGGTCGATGTTGATCATCATCGGGTAGATCATGACGAAAAGCACCGGGACGACCGCCATCCGGAGCCGACTCTGTGCCCCGGAACCCATGAACTGTCCGACGACGAGGCCGGCAGCGAGTGATCCGACGACGACGTATATGAGGTTCTGTTGTATGCTCTTGAGCGCTCGGGAGATCATTCGGTGTCACCCCGATCGGGGAGGAAGGTAGTCCGTACGCGGTAGTACATAATAGTATTGCGATCACTACACAATATAAAATGTTACGCTCATCGCGGGGACCCCTTCGGTTCCGTTTCGGCGAGTTTCTCCTGTTCCGTTCCAGCGAGTTTCTCCTGTTCCGTTTCGGCGTCCCCACCCCGCCGCGTTCGCCCACGAACCGGCCGACCTCGCACCCGAGATACATATCAATCCCCCGCCCGAACTGTCGGTCATGAGCGCCGACGTCCTCGTCTATGACGACGACTGTGGCTTCTGTACGTGGTGGGCCGACTACTTCGCCCAGCGGACGAACCTGGAGGCAACGGGCTTCGGTGATCTCACCGGCGAACAGCGCGAGCGGCTCCCCGATGGCTTCGAATCGTGTGTTCATCTGCTGACCGACGATGCGGTCTACTCCTGCGGTGCCGCCGCCGAGCGCGCGTTCGCCCGGGCCGACGTCCCGCCCGGATCGGACGAACTCGCGCGGTTCCTCCGCCAGTTCGAGGACTACAAACGGCTCCGAGAGCGACTCTACCGGGAGGTGGCGGACCGACGCGACCTCTGGGGGCTGTTCGTCTCGAAGGACCGACCCGAGAGCTGACCAGGACCTGGCCGAATATAATCGTGCGGCGTTGACGAGACGCAGAGCGTCTCGTTCGCGCGCGAGAGCAAAGCTCTCGTGAACGCTGTATCCCCTCCCTACTGCGTCCTCAGAAATCTCCGATTTCTGACGTGCGAACGAGAGCTTGCTCTCGTTAACGCTACTCGGTCGCTTTGCTCCCTGCGTTGTCGTCCGAGAGACGTAGTCTCTCGTGATCACGAAAATCTCCGATTTTCGAACGGCTCCTTGAGGAAGGGGACTTATACTGTCGGACGTAATTTCGTGAATACCTGATACTGACGGACAAAAGAATGTACACACGACGCACGAGGATCACGCCGTTCGACGGAGCGAACGGCGGATCACTCGTGAGTCGGTTTCATTTGATTTCGTCCACCAGTATGAATCGTTCAGATAGACGAAACCGTACTGTGACACGACGCTCAGAGATTTTCGATTCAAGTAGTTACGTCCGACAGTATTAGCGCCTAATTCCAGTTAAAAGAACTTGAACAGGTCGTCGCGGCCGGCCTCGTGGAGGTGGTGTCTGACGGCCTCGTTGAGCGGCCCGATCGACCCGCGTTTCGCCGAGATCGGGGCGAGGATATCGTCGAACTGCTGCCAGGGTGGATAGAGGCCGAGCCGTTCGGCGAGCGCGTCCAGTCGTTCGTCGCGGTCGTCGACTTTGTCCATCTTGTTGACCGCGACGACGACGGGGACGTCGAGTTCCTGGAAGAACCCGAACAGTTCGACGTCGTGGGGGATCTCGTCGGGGCCCGAGTGGCGGTCGATGATGTCGATGGCCGCCTTCCCGTCGACGACGAGGACACCGACGATGATCTTCTCGGCGTTGGCCTCGACGTAGCGGACCACGTCGGTTTTGATCCGTTCACGAACGTCCTCGGGGACGCCGGCCATGAACCCGAAGCCCGGGAGATCGGAGACCACGAAGTCCTCGGACGTCCAGTCGTAGTGGTTCGGTTTTTTCGTGACGCCGGGGCTGCCCCCGGTGTCGACGTTGTGTCCCGTGATCTCACGCATCAGGGTCGACTTGCCGACGTTCGACCGCCCGACGAGGACGACCTCGGCGTCGCGGTCGGGGCGCGTCTCGAACATACCCACCGTTTGCCGGTGGCGGGGATAAGCCGCCCGGTCGATGCGCCCCGGGAGACGTTCTGTGCAATACGTCCGAGAGACGTTCTGTGCAATACGTCCGAGAGACGTTCTGTGTGTGCGGACGCTGTGGGGAATCGGCCCACGCTATTCGACGTGTTCGGCGACCGCCGACGCGTACACCTCCGGGGCGACGTCGACGACGCCCTCGCGGTGGACCGTCTGCGCGTAGAAGGCGTCGTTCACGTAGTACGCTTCGAACGGCGCGCGGGCGACGATGTCCAGAACGGGCGTGGAGGCGGGGTCGTCGGGGGCGAACCGCAACCCGAAGTTAAACGCGTTGAGCCCGCGGTCGGCGTAGTATTCGAGGACGCCGTCGATCCCGACGGCGAGGTCGTCGAGGAGTTCGGCATCCGGAGAGAGAACACCGTCGTCGCCCCCGATTGCGTCCGGATCGAGGACACCGGCGACGTGGAACTGCCCGAGCGGCGCGAACGGCGCGACCCACTCGACGCCACCGGTCCGGCCGACGTATCGGTCCCCGGACCGTTCGTGTTCGAGCAGATCGGACCAGTAGCGGCTGTCGTGTTCGTCGTCGTATTCGCGCTCACGGCGGAGAATCCGGGCCTGCCGGTCGGTGCCGTGGTCGTCCGCGATCACCTGCATGTGGGGATGAAAGACGCTGCCGCCCGACGAACGCAGGAAGTTCATGTTGATCGACGCGAGCCGCGAGCCTTCGTGGTCGCGGACTGAACGGACGTACTCGAGCCCGCAGGCGAGGCCGTCGGCGAGTCGCTCCGGGCCGAGGTCGGTCATCGGCCGGAAGTGCTCTTCGGTCAGTACGACGACGTTGGCGTGTTTCGCGTACGGAAAGAGGTTCGGAAACGCGGTCGCCTCCCCCCGCATCGTCCGGCCGCCGCCGACAGTGTCGGGATACTCGGGCGTCGCCGTTTCAATGCTGTCCGGACAAAAAAAGCAGCCCTCGCTGTCGCCGACGAGGGCGTCGAGAGCCGCCCCCGTTTCGCCCTTGGAGTGCGTTTCCGCTCCGCCCTCGGGATCCGGAAACACGTCCGGGACGATACGGGCCTTCCGATCGGTCAGTGGATCCCACCGGTGTTCGACCGTCTCGGTCACCGTCTCGAACGCCTCGAGGGGGCTTTTGAGCCGCGCTTCGTCGACGGATCGCTCGAACTCGATCGGCATACCGAACGGCTGGGTCCCCTGGTACGTAGCCGTTGTGCCGGACGGTCCCGCGAACAGTTGGGTTTATTCATGCGCCCCGAGAGGTCCCGGCGTGCGACTCGTCCAGGTGACGATCCCGACCGGGAAGCGCGAAACCGTCCTCGAACTCCTCGACGACGAGGGGATCGACTACGTCGTCACCGACGAGTCCAGCGGCCGGGAGTACACTGCAGTCGCGTACTTTCCGCTGCCGACGAACGCCGTCGAGCCGGTCTTGGAGACGTTGCGGGAAGCCGGCCTCGAACGGGAGGCTTACACCGTCGTGTTGAAGGCTGAAACGGTCGAATCGGACCGGTTCGATGCGCTCACCGAAGCCTATGCCGAAAAAGAAGAGAGCGAGGAGCGGATCGCGAGGCAGGAACTCGAATCCAGAGCCGAGGAACTCGCCTCCGCACTGCCGACGTACGTGATCATGACGGTCGTCTCGGCGGTGATCGCGACCGCGGGACTCCTCCTCGATTCGCCCGCGACGGTCGTCGGTTCCATGGTTATCGCGCCGCTTATCGGCCCCGCGATGTCCGCCGCCGTGGGCAGCGTCATCGACAACGGGGAGCTGTTCCGGCGGGGGATCGGCCTCCAGGTGTTCGGAGTCGCCCTCGCTATCGCCTCGGCGACGCTGTTCGCGGCCTTCGTCCGGGTGACGAACCTCGTCCCGCCGGGGCTGGACCCGCTCTCGCTGTCGGAGGTCGCAGAGCGACTCTCGCCGAGCGTTCTCTCGCTCGCCGTCGCGTTGGGAGCCGGTATCGCCGGGGCGGTGAGCCTGATGACGGGCGTCTCGACCGCGCTCGTCGGCGTCATGATCGCCGTCGCGTTGATTCCGCCGGCCGCGACGGTCGGGATCGGGATCGCCTACGGCGAGCCGGCCCTCGCGGTCGGGTCGGCAGTCCTCGTGGCGGTTAACGTCCTCTCGATCAACCTCGCGGCCCTCGTCGTTCTTTGGTACGGCGGCTACCGCCCCGAACAGTTCTTCAGACACGATCGGGCGAAAACCGCGACGCTGAAACGGGTCGCCGTCCTCGTCGCCGCTATCGCGTTGTTATCGGTGTTTCTCGGCGGCGTCACCTACGACTCCTATCAGGCCGCGAACACCGAACAGGACATCCGGGAGGGCGTGGCGACGGAACTCGAAGAGCCGGAGTACTCGGGATACGAACTCGTCGAACTCGAGGTCCGAACGGAGACCGAGCACTTCCTCCTCCGGCGGCCGAGCGTGGTCGTCGGCACGGTCGGCGTCCCGCCCGACGCCCCCCGTGGGAGCCTCGCGGACGGGATCGAGACCCGGCTCTCCGAGGGATACGGGATCGAGACGGACGTTCGGATCCTCTACGTCGAGATCGAACGGAGCAGCGGCGGCGGAGACGGATGACTCAAACGGCCGTTTGACGTTCCGTCGCGTATATGATCGCTCCCGCGGTCGATCCGCGTATGCAACGGACAGCAATCGCGGTACTGGTCGTTCTCGTGTCCCTGCTGGCGATGACGCTCGTCGGCGTCGCGGTCGTCTCGCCGATCGGCGCACAGTCACCCGACGACGCTGCGGACCGAACCGTCTCGGTCGATGCGACCGGCGGGGCGGATGCGCCGCCGGATCGGGCGGTCGTCCGGGTCCGCGCCGTCGCCGAGGGCGACGACCCGGACGCGGTCCGTCGGGAACTCGCGACCGATGCCGACGCGCTTCGGACGAACCTCGACGGGATCGGCCTCACTGACGACGACTACGAGACGATGCACTACCGGGTCCGATCGCCCAGAGTCCCGCCCCGCGAGGAGGACGAGGTGCCGGCGTACCGTGGCGTCCACGGGTTCGAGGTGACCCTCGATGACCCCGACCGCGTCGGAGAGGTCATCGATGCGACTGCCGACGCCGACGTCGAAGTCGAAGGTATCGAGTTCACTCTCTCGGAGGTCGTCCGGACCGACCTCCGCGAGGAAGCGATCGCCAACGCGATGTCGGACGCCCGAATGCAGGCCGACGCCATCGCGAGGAACGGCGACCTCCACGTGACGAGCGTCGCAAGCGTCGACGCGACCCAGCGGAACTTCAGCCCGGTTCGTTACGAAGGGGCCGCAATGGCGACGCCGGAGCCGGAATCGGCTGACACGAACGTCGAGACCGGCGACGTCTCCGTGGAGTACGCGGTCGAAGTAACCTACAACGCGACGGGCGGTTGATCCCCGATACCGATACCCCGATCGGACGCTGAAGGGCCGCTACTCCTCGAAGGGCAACTCCGGTTCGTAGCCGACGGCGTCGACCGTCGCTTCGAGCACCGCTTCGACCCCCTCGCCCGTCTCGACGCTCATATAGTGGTCGGCGTCGGCGTCGGTCGAGCGATCGGCCTTGTTGCAGACGACGAGGACGGGGACCTCGAACGTCGACTCGACGTCGTCGAGCAGTTCGAGTTGGTCGTCGAGGGGATACCCGCACTCCCCGCTGGCGTCGAGCACGAAGAGGACGGCGTCCGCCAGGTGCGTCAGCGCCGAGACGGCCTGTGATTCGATCGCGTTTCGGTCCTCGGCGGGCCGGTCGAGCAATCCGGGTGTATCGACCAGTTGGTACCGGACGTGGTCGCGTTCGAGGTGACCGACGCTGAGTCGGGTAGTCGTATACGGGTAGGCCGCCGTCTCGTTCGTGGCGTTCGTCATCCGGTTGACGAAGGAGGACTTGCCGACGTTCGGGTAGCCGGCGACGACGATCGCGGGTTCGTCGGCACGGATGTCGGGGAGCGTCTTGAGCGCGTCTCGGGCCTCGCCGACCGCGATGAGGTCGTCTTCGACCTGCTCTGTGACGTCGGCAAGGCGGGCGAACGCCTGCTTGCGGAGTTTCCGGGCGGTGTCCTTGTCGGCGTTTCTGATCCGGCCGTGGTACTCCCGCTTCAGTTCGTCCGTCTGCCGGGAGGCCCACATCACCTCGGAGAGGTGCTGTCTGAGCCGGTCGACGCCTTCGACGTCGGTGTCGGCGAGCGTCGCGTCGGCGAGTTCGTAATAAAACGGGTCGACGACGTCGAAATCCGGCCACGACGTGACGACGTTGCCGAGGTTATCCGAGAGGATGTTCGCGGCCGTCTGCAGCATCGACTCCTGGGCTTCTTTGCCCTGTTTCGCCCGCCCCGCACGCGCCGCCCGAGAGAACGCCTTGTCGACCAACTCCTCCGACCGGGGCGTCGTCGGAAGGTCTTCGAAGTGCATACCCCCGTTTGTGCGCCGTCACGTATAAACGGCGTGTCTCCCGCCGAGACGGGCGTTCGGGCCCCGAAAGTCCGGGCGGTTACAGCATCTCGACGGCGTCGTCGACGGAGATGTCGCCGCGTTCGAGCGCGCCGAGGATCTCGCGGGTGTCCTCGTCCCCATCGTCCTCGTCGTCAGCGGCGATCTCGTCCAACGTCACCTTTTTCGAGTCGCCGGTGAACTCCGCGAAATCGGTCCCGTCGGCGAGGGCGGTCTCCTTTTTGACCCGGTAGTTTCCGCCGGGGGTCTCGTAGAGATCGCCGGGGTGGAAGAAGTACCAGTCCTCGCGGTCGAAGCGGACGCCGACGCGGGGGTTCGCGCCGAAGTTCCGCGCGAAGTAGACGAGCGCCTCGATCTCCTCGCCCGAGAGGTAGATCGGGTCGCCGGCGGAGGACTTCGCCTCGATCGCGTAGAACGTCCCGCCGTCGCCGGCGAGCACGTCCGGGAGTTCGCGCTCGGTCGCGCTGCCGGAGGCCGGTGCGCGCATCACCGCAAACCCGGCCTCGTCGAGTGCCGTGACGAGTTCGCGCTCGCGGCGGTCGCCCTTCGCGTTCGGGTTCGCCATTGGCGGCTCTGGGGATCGGAGCGATTTAAATAGGGCGGTCGGCGGCGACTGTAGCGGCTGTGCCGGTCGGCGCGTCGTTGTGGCGATCAGTTCGCGTCCGTCGGCGCGTAGTAGTACTCGCCGGCCTTTTTTTGCTCGCGGTCCTTTTGGGAGCCGGGCTTGTTGATCCGGGGGCGGCCGGTCCGTTCGTCGCGGCGGAACGTCACGTCGAGGTTCGAAAGGAAGGTATTCATTCCCTCACGCATCCCCATCGGCCGGCCGGCGTGGCCGTGCTCGGCGGGGGTCCCCTCGAAGACCTGCAGGCGATCCGAGAGCAGATCGATCATGTAGATATCGTGGTCGATGACCATCGCCGTCTTGTCGTGTGTCTCGGTGTAGCGGCGGATGGCCCGCGTCGCGAGCACGCGCTGTTCGACGTCGAGGTGCGCGGAGGGTTCGTCGAGGAGATACAGGTCGGCCTCCCTCGAGAGACACGCGGCGATCGCAACGCGTTGACGCTCGCCGCCGGAGAGGTCCGTCAGGTCCTGTTCCATGATCCGATCGAGCTGGAGCGGACCCGCGATCTCGGTGTTCCAGTAGGAACTGCCGAAGTCGTCGGTGATCGAACTGAGGAACGCGTCGACCCGCATCGGCTGGTCGATCTCGACGTACTGGGGCTTATACGAGATATCGAGGCGGGCGTCGAAGCTCCCCTCGTCGGGCTCGAGCCGCCCGGCGAGCAGTTTCGCGAACGTCGACTTGCCGATCCCGTTGGGGCCGACGATACCGAGCACCTCGTTGTGTTTGATCTCGCCGGCGTCGATTTCGAGGCTGAACTCCCCCTCGCCGTAGGACTTCCGCATGGCGGGATACTCGACGAGCGTCTCGGCGTAGCTTTCGACCCGAGGGGCGTGTTCTTGGAACTCGATCGCCCCCGGGCGGATGCGCATGTTCTCGTTTTCGAGGTAGCCGCTGAGATACTCGTTGATGCCGCCTTTCGTCGATTTCGGCGGCGTGACGACGCCGAAGACGCCCGGCTCACCGTAGGCGACGTGTAGGGCGTCGGCGAGCAGATCGAGTACGGCGAGGTCGTGTTCGACGACGAGCATCGAACGGTCGTCGGCCGACAGCTCCTGGATGAGCCGTGCCGCCGTGACGCGTTGGCCGATGTCGAGGTACGGCGTGATCTCATCGAGGAAATAAAAGTCGGCGTCCCGCACCAGCGTCGCCGCGAGGGCGACCCGCTGAAGTTCGCCGCCGGAGAGCGTATCGATCGGCTGGTCGACGACCGAGGCGATCCCGAGGCGCTCCGTGAGTTCGGCGGCGGCACCGCGTTCGTCCACGCTGGAGAGTAGCTCGCTCGTCTTTCCCTCGAAGGTGTCGGGTATCTTATCGACGTACTGCGGTTTGCGGGCGACCGTCACCTCGTTCTCCTGGAGGTCCTCGAGGTACTCCTGGAGGGCGGTCCCACGGTATTCCTCGAGGACGTCCTCCCAGTCCGGTTCGTCCCCGAAGCGGCCGAGGTTCGGCGTGATCTCGTCGGCGAGGACGTGGACGGCGGTCGTCTTCCCGATCCCGTTGGGGCCGAGAATCCCCGTCACGCGTCCCTCCTCGGGGGCCGGAAGGCCGTACAGCGCGAAACTGTTCTCGCCGTAGCGGTGGGTTGGCTCCTCGTCGAGTTCCTGCGGGAGGTTGATGATCTCGATCGCATCGAAAGGGCACTTCTCGACGCAGATGCCGCAGGTCTCGCCGAGACACAGCTCCTCCGAAATCGAGATCTGGTCGGCACCACCGGCGTAATGTTCGCCCTCGTCGTGGCGTTCCTCGCGGGTGACGATACACTCCTCGCCGGTCCGGTTCGGCGGACAGAAGTTCGCACACTCGTAGTTACACCGGTCGGGCTGACAGCGGTCCAGATCGACGACGGCGATGCTGTCGTCGGCCATCAGACGCTCGCCCCGGTCGTGAGCAAAATTGCCCAACAGACGAACCAGAGCGCGAACGTCATGAAGGCGACGTAGAGATAGTCCTTCACCCCGAAATCATCGGTGTCCAGTTCGATCCCGGCCGTCTCGATGAGCCGGTGGATCGGAAACTGCACGATGACGGCGCTCGCGAGGACGTAGACGGCGAGGGTGTCCCCGGCACCGTCGGCGACGGCCGCCGAGATGAGGGCGGCGGCGACACCGGCCAGACACGCGATCGCCGTGACGGTGACGCCACGGACGTGTGCGGTCCGGCGTTCGACCGTATCGGTTGCCATAGTTACCCTTGTGCCATCCGTCGTCAAAAGCGGTTCGTTCCCGGGGCGACGGTCTCGGCGGGAGGAAAAGCGTGAACCGGCGACGTCCGGCGGAACGCGCCGGCTGGATGACGTCCGGCGGAACGCGCCGGCTGGATGACGTCCGGCGGAACGCGCCGGCTGGATGACGTCCGTGGACACCTCGGTTTCGGTCTATAGTAGGGATCGGAAGACAAGACACACTCGACCGCACGGCGGCAGTGCGATCGATGTGTACATAGTTGCGATGTCCACTATAGGCGGGTCCTCACGCCCCGTTCGGCCGCGTACCTTCCATGTTTGGATCAACGTTTATACCTGTGGCTCCCCTCTTTTACGGTAGAGATGGCCGATTCTGATGGGGAAGCACTCACCGACCTTCCACCCAGCGCGAAACTCGTTTACAAGGTTCTCGAGTACAACGGCGCGATGACGCAAAAGAGCATCGTCGAGGAGTCGATGCTCTCGGCGCGGACCGTCCGGTACGCGCTCGAACGGCTCGAGGACATCGAAATCGTCTCGGAGGACGTCTATTTCGCTGACGCGAGACAGAACCTGTACGAACTGACTGACACCGGCGAGGCGGCCGTCGACGGCGCCGGCGAGGCGGCGGCCTCCGACGACTGAACGGTCCCCGTCGTCCGCTTTTCGCTCCGATCGCAACGCCCACGGCAGCGACGGGTGCGGCCCGTCCGGCGACGGCGTGTTCCGCGCGAGTACCCGAGCGACCGACAGCGCGATACCGGGGCGTCCGCCCGGTTCTCTTGGCCGGTGCCGTCGCTCGGCATCGGTGAACGGTGGCTCGGAAAAAACCCTCATCACAAGGGGCTCAGAGGGGGTAACTGTCGTCACCGCCACCACCGGCCGTTCTCGCTTCACCCCTAAGAACCCACGCTTCTGTAGCGGGGCCGTTCGGACGCCCCCAGGCCGGCCGATGCGACGGGAGCGCGTCGGCTAGGCGGTTTCGGCTAGTGCCGTGACGGAGCCGTCAGATCCGCCACCACGTCGGCGAGCGCCTCGGATCCGACGGAGGGCGACAGCGACCCCTAGCGTCGCGAAGACGGGATCGCCACCCGGTGGCGCGGATCGAAGCGGATCGTGATGCGACGGGGGCGTTGGCGATACCAGTTACCCGGGCGGCACAAAATATAATAGAGATCGACCCATCGGTGTTTCCATGTCGATACAACGAAGGCGGTTCGTCGCGGCTGTCGGCGCGGGCGCGCTCGCCGGCGCGGCCGGGTGTCTCGGGGGGACGCCCGTCTCCGTCGGCTCCAGCAGTTCGGCGGGGGCCGGCGACGCCGATGCCAGCGACGACGGACCCGGCGTCGCCGGCGAGACGCTGACGCTCACCACGACGACGAGCACCTACGACACGGGGCTGCTTGACGCGATCCACCCCGACTTCGAGGAGATGTACGGCGTCTCGGTCGACGCGGTCGCACAGGGGACCGGAGCGGCCCTCGAGACGGCCCGCAACGGGGACTGCGACGTCGTGATGGTCCACGCCCGCGGCCTCGAGGACGAGTTCATGCGCAACGGCTACGGGGTCAACCGCCGCGATTTGATGTTCAACGACTTCGTCATCGTCGGCCCGACGGACGATCCGGCGGGCATCGAGGGGATGGGGTCGGCGACCGAGGCGCTCACCGCGATCGCGGACGCGGAGGCGGCGTTCGTCTCGCGGGGGGACAACTCGGGGACGCACACCAAAGAACGCAACCTGTGGGAGGCCGCCGGCACCGATCCGGGCGGCGACTGGTACCAGGAGATCGGCGGCGGGATGGGCGAGGCGCTGAACAACGCTAATCAACAGGGCGCGTACACGCTCTCGGACCGGGGCACCTTCATTTCCCAGCGCTCGGAGATCGGTCTCACCGTTCTGGTGCAGGGCCCGATCGAGGACGGGCCGGAGGTCCTCGCGAACCCCTACGGCGTCATGGCCGTCAACCCGGGCGTCCACGACGACGCCAACTACGACCTCGCGATGGCCTACATCGGCTGGGTCACCAGTCCGGGAGTCCAGGAGATGATTTCGGAGTACGAATCCGACGGCGAACAGCTGTTCTTCCCCGAGGCGGTCTCCGAGAACCCCGACTTCCAGCAGTACGTCCCCGACGGCTGGAACGGCGGCGAATAGAACGTGGCGCTCGACCCAGCCGTAGATCTGCTGCCGGCGCTGCTCGACTCGCCGTTCAGAGAGGGGTACGTCTCGAGTATCGTCTACGTCTCGCTGTACGTGAGCGTCATCGCGGTGTCGCTGAGCACGCTTGTCAGCGTTCCGGTCGCCATCGTGATGGGGTTCGTCGACTTCCGCGGCAAGCAGTTCGTGAAGTCGGTCATCAACACCGGGATGGGGTTTCCGAGCGTGGTCGTCGGCCTGCTCGTCCTGTTCGCCGTCTCGAACCAGGGACCGCTCGGCTCCCTGGAGTTGATCTTCACGAAGGAGGCGATGATCATGTCGCAGTTCGTGCTCGCGACGCCGCCGATCACGGCGATCAGCCTCGCGGCCGTCACCGGCGTGGAGGGAAACGTCCGCGACGCGGCCCGGGTCCTCGGGGGGACCCGCCTCGACGTGGCGCTGGTCGTCATCAAGGAGGCGCGCTACGGGATCGCAACGGCGGTGCTCGCGGGGTTCGGGCGCGCGATCAGCGAGGTCGGCTCCGTGCTCATCGTCGGCGGGAACATCACGAGTTCCGACGGGATCTCGAAGACGCGGACCCTGACGACCGCGGTCCAACTCGAGGCCCGTCAGGGGCGGTACGAGACCGCGATGGTGCTCGGGGCGGTGCTGGTCGCGATCGTACTGCTCGTCAACGCCGTCGTCGTCCGACTCGGAGACACCGGGGGGATGGGCCGATGATACGCCTCTCGAACGTCTCGCACACCTACGGGGACGGACCCGTACTCGAGGACCTCTCGATGTCCGTCGACCCCGGGGAGGTGCTCGCGATCATCGGCCCCTCGGGCGTCGGGAAGACGACGCTGCTGCGGGTGCTCGCGCTGTTCGTCCGGCCGAGTTCGGGGACGACCGAGTTGGACGGGCGGGCGGTGTGGTCGGTGGGCGAGAGCGAGCGGCTGGCGCTCCGTCGGCGCATCGGCATGGTGTTCCAGGAGGCGAGCCTCTTCGACGCCTCGGTCGTCCGGAACGTCGAGTACGGCCTGCGGGTCCGCGAGTCGTGGCGCGAGCGGCTTCGGAGCCAGTTTCGGTCGGTGCTCGGATCGAACGGGACGTCCGAGGCAGTCGAGGAGGCCCTCGAGGTCGTGGACCTCGACGACAGCCTCGAACAGGACGCCGACTCGCTCTCGGGGGGCGAGGCGCAGCGGGTCTCGTTCGCGCGGGCGCTGGCGTACGACCCCAAGTACCTCATGCTCGACGAGCCGACGTCGGATCTCGACCCCCGGAACACGGGGTTGATCGAGGACGCTATCGGGACGGCCCGCGAGCGCGGCATCGGTGTCGTGGTCGCGACCCACGACATGCATCAGGCCGAGCGGATCGCGGACCGGGTGGGGGTACTCCTCGGGGACGGGTTCAGTGAGATCGGTCCCACGGAGCGGGTGTTCGAGGACCCGACGGACGACCGGACGCGGAAGTTCATCTCCGGCGAACTGGTGTATTGATCCGGGGATCGGGGTCGGTGTCGCCGCGTCGTCGGGGCGTCGGGCCGATCGGCCCCGGTGGCCGCCGGAACGAACACAACGGTTTTTGTGCCCCGTCGGCCGAGGTACGGCATGAACGTCGGTGTCGAAGCGCGCTTGCGGGCCGGCGACGTGACGTTCGGGGCGGCCGACGCCGAGTTGCTCCGCTCGATCGGGGCACACGGGTCGGTCCAGGGTGCGGCCGAGGCGCTCGGGCGCTCCCGGGCGCGAGCCTTGAACCGCGTCGCGGCGTTGGAGGAGGGGTTCGGGCCGCTGGTCGAGCGCCAGCGCGGCGGCGCGGACGGCGGGGGGAGCCGACTCACCGCCGACGCCGAGACGCTTCTCGCCCGGTTCGACCGCCTGCGGGCGACGCTCTCGGAGACGGCGGCGGTCCCCGAATCGGTCCTGTCCGGGGAGATACGCGACCGCGAGGGCGAGTTCGGGTCGGTCGAGACGGACGCCGGGGTGGTTCGAGCGCTGCTCGTTGACCGGGTGCTCGCGAACGGAGACGGGGGGAGCGAGGGGGGAGCGTCCGGGGGCGGGCCGGCGGAACTCGACGTCGGCACGGAGGTACAGGTGAGCGTCCAGGCCGACGCGGTCACGCTGTATCGTCCCGCCGACGCACCCGACGGCGGGGCGACGAGCGCCCGGAACCGCCTCCCCGGAAGCGTCGCCGACGTTGAGTCGGGCGAATCGATCGTCCGCGTCGGGGTCGACGTGGGCACCGACGCGTCGCTTCTGGTGTTGATAACGCGGGAGAGCCGCCGCCGCCTCGGCATCGAACCGGGGGCGGACGTCGTCGCGTCGTTCAAGACCACGGCGACGCGGGCGACGGCGATCGACTACTGATACTGGTGGACGAAATCAAATGAAACCGACTCACGAGTGATCCGCCGTTCGCTCCGTCGAACGGCGTGATCCTCGTGCGTCGTGTGTACATTCTTTTGTTCGTCAGTATGAGCCGACCGGAGGGATATATATCGGTATTAGCAAGCCACAGGTGGCACCGTATCGACGGACGACCATCGATGGCGACCGAGAAACGAGTCACGTTGCCGTCCGAGTACGACACGCTCCACGTCGGAACCGCGCTGTACGAGGCCGAGACCGGAACGATCCGGGATGCGAACACCTGGCTGGGGACGATACTGAAATATCCCCTCGAGGAACTCCGCGACCTCTCGGTCGAGGAGTACACCGCAAACACCTATTCGTACGCCGCCCCCGAGTTCAAATCTCGGCTCCAGGCCAGCGCTGCGGGCGATCCACAGCAGTTCGTCTGGCGGGCAAAGCGTTCCGATGGGGAGCTCATCTGGATACGGATCCACCTCTCACGACAGCCGTTCTGTGGCCCGGAGTACGTCTACGCGGAGATACAGGACATAACCGAGTATTACGACACACACCATAGAGCGGAGCTGTTCTGGCGCGTTCTCAGACACAATCTGCGAAACGAGGCGACCATCATCGCCGGCAATGCGGACGCCGTCGGCTCCAATCCCGACGCCGCAAGCACCCGGAAGGCCGGCGAAACCATCCGGCGGAGCGCGGAGAAACTCGGTGGGATGGCCGAATCGGTCAAAGAGATCCGACAGGCGGTCTCGGGGACCGTCGACCGGCGCGTCAGGAAACACGCAACGACGGCGGTGCGGGCCGTGGCCGACGATATCGAAGAAAAGCACCCGAGTGCGGAGATCACCGTCACCGAGCGGGCGGCGATGTGGATCAACGTCGACGACGCGTTCACCAACGCCCTCACTCACGCGTTGGACAACGCCGTCGTTCACGCTGACGTTTCGGCCCCGACCGTCGACGTCAGCGTCGGTCCCTCGCCGAATACCGGACGCGTCGAGATCCGTATCGTCGACGAAAATCCCGCGATATCCGACGCCGAGCTCGACGCACTGTCCGATCCGAGCATGGCCACGAGCACGTCACACGGCTCGGGGATCGGCCTGTTCGTGATGAAATGGTGCGTGGAATCGCTCGGGGGCGAGGTGGCGTTCGAAAGATCCGGCCCCCGTGGAAACGTCGTCCGTTTTTATTTGCCGCCGGACGTGCCGCCCGACGAAAAGACGACACAGCCGTGAGACGACCTGAGGGTTCACCGTTTCGCCCCCCGAAGACGCCCGGACGACGGACGGCACGCGTGTCACTCCCCGCCTACGTTTCGTCTATTTTCCCGTCGTAAAGCCGTTTCAGCGCCGTTTCGGCCCCGGAGCGCGTCTTCAGATATCGGCGATCGCCGTCGGGAGTACGGATCACGAACTCGTAGGTATCGCTCTCCGGTCGATACCAGCGCTCGTCGTACTGCTGGAATACGTCTTCAGCACGCTGCCCGTCGTCGTGGGTCGGTACCGCATCCGACGACGACGCGTGCCCGTCCGGCTCCGGTGTGGGTTGCTCTCGGTCCGCCCCCACGTCCGGGGACGCGTCGACGACGATGCCGCTGTCGACGGAGACGTCGGCGGCGACCCCCACGTCGTAGCCCTCGCGGTCGACGGCGCTTCGTGTTTCATCCATCAGGACCGCCTGGGTGTCGATGACGGGGTCGTCGTCGGGCTGTCGTTGATCGTAGCTCCCGTCGGCGTTCATCGTCCAGCGCCGCCTGTTGTCCGCGAGAATCAACTCGAGGTTGAACTTCAACTGCCGACGGAGATCGTGGTCCTCGACGGGGGTGACCGCCTCGACACGACTGTCGAGGTTGCGGGTCATCCAGTCTGCGCTCCCGACGTAGTATTCCGGACGTCCACCGTCGGCGTCCGCCGCCGCCGCGTCGGCGTCGGTATCGGTTGCCGCGGAATCGAGGGCCGCGTCCGCCGTCGAATCGGCGATCGGATCCGCCGCCCGAGCGCCGTTCTCGAAGTAGAATATCCGGGAGTGTTCGAGAAACCGGCCCACGACCGAGTGGACCGAGACGTTCTCGCTGATCCCGTCGAGTCCCGGCCGGAGCCGACAGATGTCACGGACGATGAGATCGATCTCGACTCCGGCCATCGACGCGCGATACAGCTCTTCGACGATCGCTGGATCCTCGAGGCCGTTGATTTTCGCGACGATGCGCGCCGGACGACCGGCCTGGGCGTGTAGCGCCTCCCGGCGGATGCATCGGGTGAACTCCTCGCGCATCGTCACCGGCGCGACGAGCAGTTTCCGGAACCGTTCGTCGAGCCCCGGCCCGGTAAAGGAGTTGAAAAGAGTCACGAGGTCCTGCCCGATATCCCGGTCGGCGGTCAACAGCCCGAGATCGACGTACCCCTTGGCCGTCTCGGAGTGGTAGTTTCCGGTGCCGACGTGCGAGTAGAGGTTGACGTCGTCGCCCTCCTCGCGGACGACGAGAGCGGTCTTGGTGTGCGTTTTCAGCCCGATGGTGCCGTAGGCGACGTGGATGCCGTTTTCCTCCAGGCGACGGACCCACTCGAGGTTGTTCTGCTCGTCGAAGCGCGCTTTCAGTTCGACCATCACCGCGACTTGTTTTCCGTTCTCGGCGGCCTCGATGAGCGACTGGATGACCTGCGAGTCGCTCGCGGTTCGGTAGATCGCCGCCTTCACCGCCAGCACGTCCGGGTCGTTGGCCGCCTCGGTGAGAAACCGCTGGACGGTCTCGCCGAAGTCGTGGTAGGGGTGATGGAGCAGGATATCGTCCTCGCTGACGTGCTCGAAGATACTTCGGGTCCCGTCCGCGTTCTCCTCTGCGTCGAGCGACAACCGGCGGTCGCCCCGGAGGCGCGGATGCGATTTCGGCGTCCACGCGTCGGGTTTCAACTCCGGACGGTCGAGGTCGGTCAGGGCGGCGAAGTCGCGGTAGTCGATCGGCCCTTCGAGGTCGTATACCTCGCGCTCGTCGAGATCCAACTGCTCTCGGAGCGTCTCCCGGACGCGTGGGTCGGCGTCGGACTCGATCTCCATCCGGACGGCACTGGCGAAGCGTCGCTGTTCGAGGACGTCCTCGATCATCTCGATGAGGTCCTCTGCGACCTCCTCGTTTCGTCGTACCTCGGCGTTGCGCGTCAGCCGAAACAGCGCCGTATCGAGTATCTCGACGTTCGGCAACAGGATATCGAGATTGTGCCTGATGAGCTCCTCGACGAGGACGTACCGTGCGTCGTCGTCGATCTCGATCAGCCGTGGCCGGTTCGGGGGGATCTTGATCCGGGTGAACGTCGGATCGTCGTCCCCCGGCTGGCGGGTGAGAACCGCGAGCGAGAGCGAACGGTTCGAAATAAACGGGAAGGGGTGGGCGGGATCGAACGATAGCGGCGTCAACGTCGGCTTGATCGACCGTTCGAAGTACCCGCGCAGCGACGATCGAGTCCCCGCGTCCAGACGGTCGTAGCCGACGATCTCGATGCCGTGTCGAGCCAGGGCCGGACGGAGTTCCGACTCATAACAGTCTGCTTGCTTCCGGAGCATCGGCCCGAGTTGCTCGTGGGTCTCTTCGAACTGTTCGAGCGGGGTTCTGCCGTCGACCGTCTCCTCCGTGACGCCGGCCTCTATCTGTTGTTTGAGGCCGCCGATGCGCTTCATCACGAACTCGTCCAGGTTCCGCGTGACGATGGAGAGAAACCGGACCCGTTCGAGCAGCGGGGTCCTGTCGTCTATGACCTCGCGGAGAACGCGTCGCTGGAAGGCGAGTTCGCTCAGTTCGCGGTTCAGATACAACTCCGGGTCGGTTAGATCGACGTCCGCCGGTTCGTAGGGTGGGATCTCGATCGATTCGTCGGTCATCGTTGTCCGTCGTCGGTCATCGTTGTCTGTCGATCATCATGCCTGTCAATCATCATACCTGTCGTCGGTCATCGTTAGGTGTCGTCGGTCGTCGTTGTCTGTCGATCATCATGCCTGTCGTCGGTCATCGTTAGGTGTCGTCGGTCGTCGTTGCCCGTCCTCGGTCAACAAAATGGACCGCCAGCGGCCGGAGAGCCGCTCCAACGGGTCGCCGGTACCCACGTCACCCCTCGGGTGCGGTGAGCCGTGGTTCGACGATGCTGTCCGAGGAGCGCGGGAGATACGTCTCCGGCGGGTCCACGGTAATCGACTCCGCGGTCCGATACTCGTAGGCGGTCAGTTGGCCCCCGTAGACGCATCCGGTATCGAGACCGACGGCGTACTCGCTCTCGAACGGTTCGGCGAGGACCGTGTGCCCGAAAAACACCCGGGGGCCCTCTCGGCGCGTCTCGAACCAGAACGGGCGTTCGTAGCCCCCTTCGGGAGCGAGCGATCGGGTGTTCAAAAGCTCCGAGAGCGTGTGTTCGTCGACCGGTTTCCGGTGGTCGATCCCCCCGTGGACGACCGCGACGTCGTCCCAGGAGATGACGGCCGGCAGAGATTCGAGGTAGGCGAGGTCCTCGTCGGTGAGGGCATCGATCGATTTGCGCCCGTCGATGAGCTTTTGCTCGTTGTTCCCCCGGACGGTACGGACGTTCGGGCGCGACCTGACGAGATCGATGACGCCCTTGCTGTCCGGGCCTTTCCGCACGAGGTCGCCGACGAGAACGACGAGGTCGTCCGACGTCGGATCCAGCCGCTCGAGCAGCCGCTCTAGCGTCTGTCGGCATCCGTGGACGTCGCCGACGACGTAGATATCGTTCCACCCGGTACTATCGATCCGTCGATGAGGCGCGTCGATCTCCGTGTTGAGCGTGAGTTCGGGTGGCATCGTATGCGTGTATGGTTCGTTGTCGTCGGGGACTGATTTCGGTGACCTGTTGTCGTCGGGGACTGATTTCGGTGACCTCGGGGACCGAGACGGATCGTTGTCGTCCGTATGAATCGACACGAATCGGATATTTAACCGGTTATATGAGAAATATATAGCGGTACGTACACACGTCCGTGCGAGTACTATCCCCACGGGAAACGGACGCCACGAGACGGCTACAGTCGGTAGTCTCGATCAGACGTACAACAGCGGTACCATCGCCACGACGCCCGCAAGGAGGCCGACGAGCAGTTCACGACGGCCGCCGCCCGGCAGGTCGGCACCGGTTTCGAGCGCCTCCGGAATGAACTCCGTGGCGACCAGATACACCATCGCGCCCGCGGCGAAGCCGAACCCGAACGGCAGGAACTCCCGGGCCCAGGTGACGAACACGAACGAGATGACCGCTCCGATCGGTTGCGGGAGGCTCGAAAAGACGGCTGCCCCAACCATTCGCCACTTCGAAAGTCCCATCGCCCGCATCGGGATGGCGATTGCGGTCCCTTCGGGGATGTTGTGAATCGAGATAGCGACGGTCATGAACACGGCGAGCAGCGGGACGGAGAGACCGAGTATCGGGACGCCGCCGTCGAGGCCGAGTTCGGCGAACGATACCCCGACCGCGACACCTTCGGGAAAGCTATGAACCGTGAGAATCCCGAGGATCAACACGAGCTTTTTTAAATCGGCCTCGGCGAACGCCGCCGCTTCCAGCGGCGTCTCCTCGATCTCGTCGTCGTGGCCGCCGTCGTCGTCCCTGGCGTTGTCGTGGCTGCCGTTATCGTGGCCGCCGTGAGCACGGTGGTTGCCCCCGACATCCACCGCGTCGATGATCCGGTCCGAGGCCTCGACCAATACGATACCCACGAGGATCCCGCCGAGCATGAGCGTCGGGATGTCGCCCGACGAGTAGGCCAGCCCCTCGTTGACGAGCCCGAAAAGCGACGCCGAGACCATGATTCCCGAAGCGATCCCCCACAGCGCCACGTTCCAGCTGTCGCTGAAGTCCTCGACGAAAAAGAACGGGATCGCTCCGAGTCCGGTCGCTAGCGCGGTTATGAGTCCGGCGACGAAGACAAAGACGATGTTTTCCACGGGGGTAGTGGGGGTTGACGTTTGGTAATGAAAAGGCCTTCTACAGCACGGACCTCCGCTGGCTCCGATACGAACACGAGGACGGTCGCGTTCGACGGCCGGCCGCATCCGAGAAGGTTCGGCGGCCCGTTTCCCTGTCGTGAACGCGCCCCGGTGGCTGCCCGTCGTGAACGCGCCCCGGTGGCTGTCTCGGCCGATATCCGCCAGTCATCCCGTCAGATTGAGTTCGATGACGTTGCCCGCCTGCTCGAGGACGGTCCGGATCGACTCCTCCGTCTCGCCCGTCGACACCCTGCTTACAGGACCGGTAATGCTGATCGCGGCCGGGCGCTCGCTCGGGGTCGACAGCGGGCGAGCGATGCAGGCCATCCCCTCGACGCACTCCTCGCGGTCGTAGGCGATCCCCGTGGCGTCGATTTCGTCGAGCTCCTCGAACAACGCCCGGGGTTCGGTGATCGTGTGCTCGGTCACGGCCGGGAGTCCACGGGCATCGATGATCTCCTCGACCCGCTCTTCGGGGAGCGTCGCGAGGATCGCTTTCCCGAGGCCCGTCGCGTGGAGGTAGGCCCGTCGGCCGGTCTGGGTGTCGATCTCGACCGCGTTCTCCCCTCTGGAGGTGTGGACGTAGACGCCCCAGTCATCCTCCTCGAACATGAGGTTTGCGAGCTCGCCCGTCTCGTCCGCCATCTTCCGGAGTTGCGGGCGGGCGGTGTCGTAGACACCGTCGTACCGCTGTGCGTAGCCGCCGAACTCGAGTGCTCGAAGCCCGATACGGTATCTGTCGCCGTGTTTGACGGCCAGTCCGCTGGATTCGAGCGTATTGAGGTGTTTGTATACCGTACTCTTCGCGACCGAGAGATGCGTCGCGAGCTCCGTGATCCCCGCCTCCCCGTCGAGGTCGATGAGCCCCTCGAGCATCCGGATCGAGGTCTCGGTTGCGCGGACGCGGTCGTCGTCCATACGGCCCCTTCGATAGCTCCGTTTATAAGCGTTGTTCGACGTTCGAACCGTCGGTTCGGCCCGGCGTGAGCGCGGATCGGACGGGACGGCCCGCCGGCGCGTTCACGCCTGCGAAACGGGTCGTTCGGGTGTTTGTGCTGGCGGTCATATCATACCACGGAAATTATCCACGCGAGCGGCGTATATCCCCTATATTCTCGTTTACAGCGTTCGGAGTCGGAATCCGACCCGTTCGCCATCGAGAAACATATAGTATCCGACACGTTAATACGGGTCCGGCCCATACCTGTATTCGATGGCACAGAAACAGCCCGAATCCCCCGAACTGCTGCGACTGAAGGACAGCCCCCGACGCACCGATCTACAGAAGGCGAACCGCCCGGTCGACCGGCTGTTCGAGCTGTTTCGGTAACCGCCGGTGACCGGATACGGACGGTCGTAACGAACCACCGGTGAACGCCAGCCCGGCTCGTTTTTCACCGGTGTCTATAGTAGAGATTGGAAGACAGTACACACCCGACTGCACGCCGGCAGTGCGATCGATGTGTACGTATACTGGTGGACGAAATCAAATGAAACCGACTCACGAGTGATCCGCCGTTCGCTCCGTCGAGCGGCGTGATCCTCGTGCGTCGTGTGTACATTCTTTTGTCCGTCAGTATAGTTGCGATGTGTACTATAGGTATACCCGACAGTATCACTATAGCGACGGCAGTCCGTATGAGTCGCCGATTTCCCTCCCGGTATCCGACATCGTAAGCGAAGCTTTTTACGCCGAACGGCCGACCGACGAGGTATGAGCGCGATCCGGTCTGTAGTACGCGGGCCCTGACCGCGCGCCTTCTTCACCGCGCGCACGTGTGTCCCACCTACCGGCCGGTCTCCGCGAAACCAATCATGAGTGAGGTTCCAGACAGCTACGACCCGGAGGAGGCGGAACGGAAATGGCGCGACGAGTGGCTCGACTCCGACGTCTACAGCTACGACGACGCCGACGAACGCCCCGATTACATCATCGATACCCCGCCGCCGTACCCGACCGGTAATCTCCACATCGGGAACGCGCTGGGGTGGTGTTATATGGATTACGCGGCCCGGTACCACCGTCTGCGGGGCGACGACGTCCTCTTCCCGCAGGGGTGGGACTGCCACGGCCTCCCGACCGAGGTAAAAGTCGAGGAGAACCGCGGCATCCACCGGACCGACGTCTCCCGCGAGCAGTTCCGCGAGTGGTGCGTCGAACACACCGACTCACAGATCGGCGCGATGAAGGAGACGATGTTGATGCTCGGGTTCTCACAGGACTGGGACCACGAGTTTCGGACGATGGACGACGACTACTGGGGCGAGACCCAGCGGTCGTTCGTCGAGATGGCTGATTCGGGGTACGTCTACCAGGACGAACACCCTGTCAACTGGTGTCCGAGGTGTGAGACCGCGATCGCCGACGCCGAGGTCGAAAACGAAGACCGGGAAGGGACGCTGTACTACGTCACGTTCGAGGGCGTCGACGACGACAGCGAGGAGCAAAGCTCCTCTGGCTCCGCGGCGGAGCCGCAGGACATCGAGATCGCCACGACGCGGCCGGAACTGCTTTCGGCCTGTGTCTCGATGGCCGTCGATCCCGACGACGAGCGCTACGAGGACCGGATCGGCGATACTTTCGAGGTCCCGCTGTTCGGCCAGACGATCGAGTTGATCGCCGACGACGACGTCGACGACGACTTTGGGACCGGCGCGGTGATGATCTGTACGTTCGGGGACAAACAGGACGTCGACTGGTGGATCGAACACGACCTCCGTCTCCGAACGGTGTTCACGGAGGACGGCCGCCTCAACGAACTGGCCGGGGAGTTCGAGGGACTCTCGATCGACGAGGCGAAAGTCGAGATCGCGGAGACGCTCGACGAGGAGGGATATCTCACCGAGACCGAACCGACCGAACAGTCCGTCGGCCAGTGTTGGCGCTGCGATACGCCGATCGAGATCCTCTCGAAAGAGCAGTGGTTCGTCGAGGTCAACCGCGAGGAGATCCTCGAATCCGCCCGGGCGGTCGAGTGGTTCCCCGAACACATGTACACCCGCCTGGAGGAGTGGACAGAGGGAATGGAGTGGGACTGGGTGATCTCCAGACAGCGCGTCTTCGCGACGCCGATCCCCGCCTGGGAGTGTGCCGAGTGCGGCCACGTCGAGATCGCCGGGGCCGAAGAGGTTCCGATCGATCCCACGGCCGCGGAGCCGGCCGTCGGCGAGTGTCCGGAGTGCGGCGGCGACGACTGGATCGGCGAAACGGACGTGATGGACACGTGGATGGACTCCTCCATCTCGCCGATGTACGTCGCCGGCTGGCCCGAGGAGTCCTTCGAACCGGTGCAGTTGCGCGAACAGGGCCACGACATCATCCGCACGTGGGCGTTTTATACCATCCTCCGGACGACGGCTGTCACGGGCGAGATCCCCTGGGAGGAGGCGCTAATAAACGGAATGGTGTTCGGCGACGACGGCAACAAGATGTCGAAGTCCCGCGGGAACTTCGTCCAACCGGAGGAGGTCGTCGAGGAACACTCCGCGGACGCCTTCCGGCAGGCGATGGCGCTGGGCGGCCAGCCCGGAACCGACATCCAGTTCCAGTGGAAAGAGGTCACCTCCGCGGCGCGTTTCCAGACGAAGCTGTGGAACATCACGAAGTTCGCCGCCGAGCACGTCGACGGGTCGACGCCCGAAATCGAGAACCCCGCCTACCGGGACGCCGACGCCTGGATCCGCTCGAGGTGTCGCCGGGTCGCAGAGGCGGTCGCCGCGGACATGGACGAGTATCGCTTCGACAGCGCGCTCCGACGGGTCCGCGAGTTCGTCTGGCACGACCTCGCCGACGACTACCTAGAACTCATAAAGGGCCGACTCTACGAGGGTCGCCCCGGCGAGCGACGGGCCGCCGAATTCACCCTCTATACCGCCCTGAGCGCGTCGCTCCGGATGCTGTCGCCGTTCGCACCGTTCATCACCGAGGAAGCCTGGAGCCACCTCCCGGCGGAAGGCAGCGTCCACGGGGCCGCCTGGCCCGAAATCGGCGAGGTCGACCCGGACGCCGAGGCCCGAGGCGAGCTGATCGCCGGGATCGCCGCGACGATCCGCGGCTGGAAATCGGACGAGGGGAAGCCGCTGAACGCCGACCTCGACCGGATAGAGGTGTATCTCGGCGAGGAACGGCCGCTCGATACGTACGATCTGGCCGACACCGTCAACGGCCCCGTGTACGTCGAGGAGGGGGAGCCGAACGTCGAGTTGGTCCCCGTCGCCGTCGATATCGACCACAGCGAGCTCGGTCCCGTCTTCCGCGAGAAGGCCGGCGCGGTCGTCGATCGCCTGGAGTCGGCCGATCCGGTCGAGCTACAGGCGGAACTCGACACCGCCGGCCACGTCGAGTTCGAGATCGACGGCGAGTCCGTCGTCGTCGAACCCGAGATGTTCGACGTCGTCGAGGAACAGCGCGCCGAGGGCGGCGAGACGGTCACCGTCCTCGACGCGGACGAGGCGACGGTGTTGGTCTTCGAGTAGCCGGACGGGGCCCGACGTCCGTTACGAGTTGGGGATACTTTCGGTAAGGAAAGTACGCCGAGACTGTACAGTGGTAGATGCTGGCGCGCTATTCACACATTTCGTTCCGAACGAAACCAGATTTTAAATACCCAGGGGTAGTGCGGTACGGTATTGTGTCTGTTGGTACACCAACCCAGGGGCTGTCGGTTCCGTGGGGTATCCTGCGGAGCGTCCGGAAACTCCGGAATGCACAGAGCCGTGACGGCTGTGCGGTCGGCTGCGATCACGACCGAACCGACGACAGTCGGCTTCCGTGGTCGAGTGAGGGGGATTACGGGGGTTGGGGCGGACACTCGTACCACGGAACCGACGGCGATAGCGACCGCCGGCCGGTCGTCTTCGTCCACGGCAACCAACGCGATGCCTGTGATTGGAACCCCCACGTCTCGTTTTTTTCCCAGCGGGGCTACACCGGCGACGACCTCTGGGCGATCACCTTCCGGGAGGGAACGTCGACCCACGAGTCGATGGCCCGACAGCTCGACGATTTCATCGGACACGTACGGGCGCACACCGGAGCCGACGCCGTCGACGTCGTCGGCCACAGCCTCGGGGTCACCGGCCTCCGCTACTGGCTCGCGAGCCGCGGGCGTTTCGAGTGGGTCGGTACCTTCGTCGGCCTCGCCGGGGCGAACCACGGGACCGTCCTGAGCACGTGGTGTGCCGAAACCGGACTGAGCGGCGGGGCCTACGTCGGAAGCGAGTTCCTTCGGGCCGACTACGACGAGATCCCCGGCCACCCGCTCGCGAGCCTCAACGCCGACGAGACGCCGGGTGGCATCGACTACTATACCCTCCGCGGCACCGACGACACCCTGTTTTGGCGCTGTCCCGACAGCCCGGTCCTGGAGGGGGCGACGAACGTCCGCCTCGATACCGACCACGACGGCGTCCGGGGGGACCAGCGGGCGCTGGAGTACGTCTTCAAATGGGTCTCCGGGACCCACCCCTACAACGTCCAGCATCAGGTCGCTGCGCCGTAGTCCGAGGCGACGTACAGGTCCTGACAGCCGTCACGCTTACACGCGACGGCCACCTCCATGTCGGTATGGCAGACCGGATTATGAAGGTCAACGCGTACACGACGCTCGACCTCCTCGAAGGCGAAGCCGAGGGACACGGCTTCACCGAGGAGGCCTACGCCGTCGTGAACGTCACGAGTCCCCGACAGGATCCCGATCACGTCTCCCTACGGCTCGAACTCGACAACACCGAACTGGAGAGACTCGACCCCCACGCCGACAGGGTTCGGCTCTCGCCGGCGGAGGCCCGCGAACTCGCCGCCGACCTCGAAAAACACGCCGGGAAGGTCGAGGCCGCCGAGGATTGATACCGGTCGGTGTGGTGGAGGCCGCCGAGCATCCGACCGATGCTGCCGGACGTGACGAGATGGGACCGGGACCCGTCCAATGGGCGATCGGAGTATCGGGTCGGGCTACCTTATACTGACGGACAAAAGAATGTACACACGACGCACGAGGATCACGCCGTTCGACGGAGCGAACGGCGGATCACTCGTGAGTCGGTTTCATTTGATTTCGTCCACCAGTATTAGCTCCTCGTCGGTCAACGAGAGGTCGGCCGCCGCGACGTTCGCTTCTAGATGTTCGACGTTCGACGTTCCGGGGATCGGAAGCGTCACCGGCGAACGCTCCAGGAGCCACGCCAGCGCGACGGCCTGAGCCGTCGTGTCGTGCGCCTCGGCGATTTCGGCGAGTCCCGCCACCGAATCGAGGTCGCCGGCCGCGAGCGGATACCACGGGATGAAGCCGATCCCGTACCCCTCACAGGCGTCGAGGACGGCCGCCTCCTCGCGATAGGCGACGTTGTAGCGGTTTTGTACGGTCGCAATCTCGACGTGGTCGCGGGCGAGGTCGAGCTGGTCGACGTCGACGTTCGAAACCCCGACGTGCTCGATCACCCCGTCGTCTTTCAGCTCCGCGAGCGCCGTTACGCTGGCCTCGAAATCGACGTCCGGATCGGGCGTGTGGAGCTGATAGAGGTCGATCCGGTCGGTCCGGAGGCGATCGAGACTACACAGGGCGGCGTTTTTGAGGTAGTCGGGGTCGCCGCACGGGAGCCACTCGCCGTCGCGGTTCCGGAGCAGTCCGCCCTTCGTCGCGACGACCACGTCGTCGTATGGGGCGAGCGTGTCGCCGATGAGCCGCTCGCTGACGCCCGGACCGTAGGAGTCCGCCGTGTCGACCAGATCGATCAGCTCCGCCGCCCGCCGGAGCACCTCGCGTGCTGTCTCCGGGCTGTCGGGGTCGCCGATGATGTCCTCGCCGGTGATACGCATCGCGCCGAAACCGAGCCGGCCGACCGTCAACTCGCCGCCGATATCGAACGTGTCCATGTGACGGCTTCGGCGCGACGGCGGATAAAGCGGCGGTTCGGGGCGAGAGCTTCGGCCGTTCGGGCGGCCCCTCGTGCGGAACCGGTCTGCCAGACAGACCCGACGGGACGATCGGACAGACCCGGTCGGGGCCTCCCTCCGACGGGATCAAACCGAGAACAGCGTCCGGACGTCGTCCCACGACGTGACCACGTGTGCGCCATCACAGGCCCCGGGATCGCTGTAGGGCTGTCGCATGAGGAAGCCGGCTTTCCCCGCCGAGAGGGCGTCGGCGACGTTGCCGTGGTAGTCGTCTATGAGCGCATCGCCCGACAGCGCGCCTTTGTTCCGTGGCACCTCGTCGTGAAACGCATCGTAGCTGATCCCGTTGTCGTCGAGCCACGCCTTCGAGACGTCGTGGGTCTCGGGGATCCGGTGGGTGGCGATCTCGACTCGGTACTCCGACCGGAGCGCCGAGAGGGTCTCGGTAACGCCCGGCCGGGGGTCCATCCCGCCGAAGTACCACTCGGCGTGATCGCGCATCAACTCGCCGATAACGTCGCCGATGTGGCCCTCTGCTCCGGGCACTTCGTAGGACCACCGGTCGATGTCGTTGGGCGTGACGTCGTGGTCGTACTCGCGACGGAGATACGTACAGAGCCGCGGGAGCTGCTCGGCAACGACGCCGTCGAGGTCGACGAGCAGCGTCGAACCGGGATCGAGGGGGCGATCGGTCATCGCCCGTCCGTAGGGGCCGGAGCGGTTTAACTCATCGTGTGGGTGGCCGACAGCCGACCCGGGGACGACGTCCGGATCCCCCCGTCTCCGGGATCGGACTGGGGAGTGAGTGGCTACGAGTGCTGCCCCGGCGGAACATCGATGCTGTCGCCGAGCGCCGGCGCGGTCGTGTCGAACCCCTCTCCGCGGAGTTGCTCGGCGAACCACCCGCAGCTGTCGCCGTGGTTGAGGAGGATCGGGGTGTCCTCGTAGGCGCCGAGGAAGGCGCGCAGGCCGTCCCGATCGGCGTGTGCCGAGAAGTCGTAGCGTTCGAGTTGGGCGCTTACCTGTAGATGGCGGCCGTCGATCTCCGCGCTGCCCGTCTCCAGCAGTTGGCGGCCGGGCGTCCCCTCGACCTGATAGCCCGAGAAACAGATCTTGTTGATCGGGTTCGCGTGTATCTCGGGGATGTACGTCATCGCCGGGCCGCCGGAGAGCATCCCGGCGGTCGTGACGATGACCGTCGACTCCCCGGCGATCCGGCGGCGCTTGCCATCCCGTCCCGTCACCGTACGGGCGTTCGTCTTCGCATCGGCCATCGAGTCGGCGTCCCTGAGGAACTCGGGATACCGGCGGAGCATCCGGGTCACGTCGACGCCCATCCCGTCGACGTAGCAGTCGATGTCGTGAGCAGCACAGAGCAGCATGAGCTCCTGTGTCCGGCCGATCGCAAAGGCGGGAACGACGACGGTGCCGCCCTCCCAGAGCGTCGTCCGGACGCTGTCGAGGAACCGTTTTTCGACCCGCTCGCGCGGGTCGTGTTCGACGTCGGCGTAAGTGCTCTCACAGATGACCACGTCGGCGTCGGGGCGGTCGGTGCTGGCGGAGACGAGACGCTGGTCGTCGGTGTGGAAATCGCCCGTATAGAACAGGCGGGTGTCGCCGTCGTCGACGAGGACGTGGGCGCTGCCGGGGATGTGGCCGGCGTTGAAGAGTTCGACGCGATGCCCCGCCGCCGTGAAGGGTTCGCGGTAGCCGTGGAGTTCGGAGACCTCCGTGACGCGGCGGCGTTCCTCCTCGGTGAAGGGACAAAGCGGCGTCCCGCCGTGGAGTTTGAGCGTGTCCGCAGCCAGTGTCATGGCCAACTCGTAGGTCGGCGGTGTCCAGTGGATCGGGGGCCGATCGCGGCCGGAGAGAAGCGACGGGATCGCGCCGACGTGATCGAGGTGGCCGTGGCTGACGACGACCGCGTCCGGAGAGACGTCGCCGACCGGATACTGTGGCGGATCGTCCGTCTTCATTCCGAAATCGAGCAACAACGACCCGTTTATCAGGATCGCGCTGCGTCCGACCTCGCCCGCGCCGCCGAGAAACTGAATGTTCACTGAGAAACACTACCGGTTCGGGACGCCTGTAGCCGTCGGTTCGGGATGCCTGTAGCCGTCGGTTCGGGACGCCGACCCCCTCTAGCTCTCGTCGTCGGCGCCGTCGCCTTTCATGTCGTGGAGTCGGTCGATGAGCGACTCCTCGTCGTCGAACTCGAACTCCACGCTCCCGTCGTGGTCGTTCTCGTGGACGTTGACGGCCTCGCTGTCGTCCGTGTCCACGTTCTGGTCTTTTTGTTCGGATTCGTCGTAACTACCAAAGCCCATATGTCTACATCGAGGGGGTCCGGACGGAAAAGCCCCCGGGGTCGACGTCGGGGACTATCGGACGACGGTGACGGGAACCGGAGCCCGACGGACGACGGTCTCGGCGACGCTACCGAGCAATACCCGGCTTGCGCCGGTCCGGCCGTGGCTCCCGATCGTGATCAGATCGACGTCGTTCCCGTCGGCGTATTCGACGATCGCGTTCGACGGTTTGCCCGACTCGATAACCGTCTCGACGTCGAATCCCGCCTCAGTCGCCCGCTCACGGACGTTCCCGAGGAGCTTTTCGCCGTGTTTTTTCTCGTTTTCACGCATCTGGTCGATGTCCGTCATCACACCGGATTCGAACCCGCCGGCCGGGAAGTCGGTCGGATCGACGACGTATATCGCCGTGATCGCCGCCTCCGGATAGTTCTCCATCGCGAATTCGAGCGCCTTCATCGCCCGATCGGAGTCGTCGACTGGAACGAGTACGTTTTGCGTCATGGTCTGGCACAGATGGCCGGAGATAATAAAAACATGGGAGGGTCTACGTCCGTGAGAACGGCCTGTCCGTCCGATTAGAACCCGCGGATTCGAAACTCCGCGTAGCCACCATATGCGAGCTCTACGGAGCCTATCCACCAGTTCCAGCGGTCGACCGGCGTCCCCTCTCGGGCGTCGGCCAGTTGTACGACGACGTGCTCGGCCGTCAGTTCGACGCCCGTGTCGTCGGCGTAGCGGCCGCTGTCGGCGAGGTCACGCGCGTGGCGTGCGACCGCCCGACGTTCGGCGTCGTCCCCGCCGAAGGCCTCGAGGCCCGCGAGGAGCGCCTCGTCGTCGAAGGTGTCCCCGTCGAAGGGCTCCACTGGGTCGTTCACACACGGCCTAGCGGGGCGGTCGACTTGAGCCCCCGGTTTCGCCGTCCGGTGGATCCCGATCGGTCCGCTCCGAGGGCGGAAAATGAACACATATGAGTCCCGGCGACAAATCAGCAGTATGAGCACGACATCGCCCTTCGTCGGCGGCGGTGATCCGGCGGTGACGGTCCTCGCTACGAGGCTTCTCGCCCACACCTCGATCACCGTTGCGGCAGCGATACTCCTCGCGTTTCTCGGCGTCTACGTCCGCCGTGTCCTCGCCGAGAGCTTCGAGTACGAATGGGGATATCTCGCGATCGGCATCGGGGCCGCCCTCATCTATGGGATCGCCGGGGTCGCGACCGACCTGACCGGCTACGAGTGGCTCGCCGTCTTCACCGAGGGCGCGGTCCTGTTTTTCATCCTCTTTATCGCGCTCGGGATCCGCGCGATGTATCACGCCGACCGTCCGAGGAGGTCCAGTCGGCTGCTGCCGGTGTGGGTCGATGGACTCGTCATCGCCGGGTTCGTCGCCGCGTGGTGGATCAGCTACTTCGCCGCCGGCGAGTGGACCCGCCCGGTCGTCGCGATCGGCTGGATCGGGGCATCGGTATGGGCTGTCTTCTATGCCGTCCGGACGACGCGGACCCACGAGGGAACGACCTTTTCCGCCATCACTCGACACCTGCTTCCCGCCATCCTCTGTGTGGTCGCCATCATCATGATCGATCTGGCGAGGAACGTCGCGGCCATCGATGCGGCCGTCGTCGAGGCCGTCTGGCTCGTCGGGACGGTGCTCGTTGCCGCGTTCCTGTTCAACACCGCCGTCGCCATCCGCCAACAGGAGGGTGAAGTCGACCGGATGTACGACCGGACGACCTGGCGCGAACAGAGCCTCGACGACTGACGCGGGCGAACACCGACGACTGACGCGGGCTGATGTCATCGCGTGCCGCCGAGCGTCGGACCGACTTCACCGCTCGCCGATACGTTGCAGCACTGATCCGTACGAACCCCATCCGGATCCGAAGACCCTTTTCCGCACGCCCTCCTAACGGAGCTATGACACGGCAGACGCGCCGGCGGTTTCTGGCCGGTGCGGTGGGACTCGCCGCCGGCCTCGCAGGGTGTGCGACTGGTGTCCGAGACTCGCCCGATCCCGTACCGCCGGCGGAGACAGCCCCCGACTCCGGCTCGCGGTACACCTCGGCGTTCGAACGGACGATCGACTCGGTCACGTTCGTCGGCGACGAGTCCGGCAGCGGGTCGGGGTTCGTCCACGATGGCGTCGTCGTCACGAACCAACACGTCGTCGGGGACGCAGAAACCATCGACGTCCGGTTCAAAAACGGCGAATGGCGGACGGCAGGCGTTACCGCGACGGACGTCTACGCCGATCTCGCGGTGCTCTCGACGGACGTCCCTGGATACGCCCGCCCGCTCTCGTTCGTCGAGTCGATCCCGGCGGTCGGCACTGAGGTGCTCGCGTTGGGTAGCCCCTTCGGGCTCGAGTCCTCCGTCTCCTCGGGGATCATAAGCGGCCGTAACCGGTCGTTACCGAACGAACAGACCGGGTTTTCGATCCCCAACACCGTCCAGACCGACGCCGGATTGGACCCCGGCAACAGCGGCGGCCCGATCGTCACGATGGAGGGGCGCGTAACCGGTGTCGCCGTGGCAGGGGCCGGCACGAGCGTCGGGTTTGCCGTTTCGCCGCTTCTCGCCCGCCGAGTGCTCCCGGAACTCATCGAGACGGGCAACTACGACCACCCCTTCCTCGGGATCAGACTCGTCGAGGTAACGCCGGCTATCGCCGAGGCGAACGACCTCGACGAGCCTCGGGGTGTCCTCGTCGTCCGGACGACCGAGGACGCCCCCGCCGGGACGGAACTCCGCGGGATCACCGGCGAAACCGTGGTCGACGGCCGGACGGTTCCCGTCGGCGGTGACGTGATCGTCGGCCTAGACGGGAACGCCATCGACTCGAACGCCGACCTCGGTACGACGCTGGCGCTCGAACTCTCGCCCGGCGATCGGGTTCCCGCGACGGTGATCCGCGACGGCGAACGGCGGGAGATAACCGTCAGTATCGGGGCCCGCCCCGAGCCCTGAGACGGGCTGTCGTCGTCTATCCGTCGGCCCCGTCCGCGTCGCCGCCGTCGGCCTCCGCTTCCTCGAGAGCGCCGCGCAGTTCCGGGATCGTCGCGGTGAGTTCACTCACCCGCTCGTGGGCCGACTCGATCTCCGCTAGCGTCCCCTCGAGGTCCGCGATCTCGGCTTCGAGATCGGCGGCGTCCTCGAAGGCGTCGGCCTCCTTGCCGATGGAGAACCACTTTTTTGCGTCCCGGAGGTTGTCCTCGGCATCACCGGTATTGAGCGCACCCTTCAGCCCGTTGAGCACGCCGAGCGTGTTGTCGGCATCGGTCTCCCAGACGTCGTCGGAGGCCGGGAGCGCCGCCGCCGCCGCCGCGAGGCTCGATTCGACGTCCTCTCGCATCTCGGCCGCGGCTTCGTCGAACAGGTCGTCGTCATCGAGCGTGGCCTGTGTCATACACAACGTTTCGCACGGCCGTGGTTAAAAACACGCCGCAAAGCGAAAGTGAAATTCCACAGCGCCACAGCGGTCGTCCTCAGCGTTCCTCGATCCGATCGAGCGTCATCCGCGGGTAGTCGCCGTCCATCGCCATCGAGGCGACGACGAGACGGTCCTCGTGCTCGATCGTCATCTCGACGTTCATGAACCGGCCCGTGAGTTCGGTGTAGTCGGCCGACTGTCCGGCGAGTTCGGCCGCGAGTACGTCGTCGAGGATCTCGACGTCGACACCGGTACAGAACGGCTGATTCTCGATCGAGGCTTCGATCGCGCGGGCGAGACTCCCGGCGCTTTCCGGCGAGACGGGAGTGCCCGCGAACTGGTGATAGAGGCTTCCGAACTTGATTCCGGCCTCGAAACAGGCCGTCTGGGGGGGTGTCGGCTCCATACGACTCCCTCGGCCGGCGGCCACTAAGCGGTTCGCCATTCGGCCCCCCGTACACGACCCACACGGCACGCCGTCGACATCGCCCCGTGGAGCATCGCCTCGCGCGTCCTCCGGCGGCGGATCACCGCGAGAAGCCGTCATCGGGGGCGGCGGCGTACACGCCGGCCCGCCAGGCGACGTCGAGCGCAGCCGTCACCGCGAGGCCGACCACGAGCGCGGCGACGACGAGCACCGACGCCGGCGGGAGGGCAACACCGGCTGGAAGCGCGCCCCCAGCGACCGTTCCGATCCCACCCGCTGCGGCCGTGACCGCTCCGGTCCCGACGCCTCCGGCCAGTTGGATCCGCTGTCGACCGGGACGCGGAACGACCCTGTTTGCCCGTTCGACGGCCGACGGGAGCGTCGGGGCATCGAGGACGATCGCCGGAACGACGAACCCGCCACAGCCGGCGGCGACCTCGACGGTGGCGACGTCGTTCTCCGTAAGCACCCGATCGGCGATCGGCCCGATGGCGACGTTGACCTTCGCCCAGCGGTACAGCGGCTCGGATCGGGCGCGAACGACGTCGAGCGTCCCGGCGAGGCAGGCGGGCCGCCCCCGACGCCGCCGGCCGACAGCGTAGGCGATGGCCGCGCTGCACGGAAGCCAGACGGCGGCCGACACCGCGAGCACCGTTCCGACGACGACGCCCGCGAGGACGACGACGCCGAGGTCGCCGAGGAACGCCGGATCGGCGATGGCCGTACTCGAAGCGAGGACGACGGCCAGTCGCCACCCGGCGGCGACGACCGTGCCGACGCCGGCGATTCCGAGGAGCGTCCACGCGAGCGCGACCGGGGAACGAAGGTAGGTCCGGACGCCCATACCGAACGGTTCGGCGCGATGGTATAAAAACCCGTTTCAGCTGGATTCATCGGGTACCGGGACCCCGTCGTCGGGATCATCGAGCGCCTCGAACGTCTCTTTGAGTTCGCGGATCCGATCGCGGATATCGGCGGCGAGTTCGAACTCGAGGTTGTCGGCGGCCTCGTTCATCCGACGATCGAGCCGTTCGATGAGCGCTTCGGCCTCCTCGGGCGAATCGGCGTCGACGCCCGAAACGCCGTCGGTGTCCGTCTTCGAACCGGGGAGGTTCGTCTCGCCGACGGCCTTCTCGATCGTCCGGGGCTCGTGGCCGTGGGTCCCGTTGAATTCGGTTTGGATCGCCCGACGGCGGCGGGTCTCCTCGATCGCCGACCGCATCGAGTCGGTCGTCTCGTCGGCGTAGAGGACGACCCGGCCGTTGACGTTTCTGGCGGCCCGGCCCATCGTCTGGACGAGCGTCGTCTCCGAGCGCAAAAAGCCCTCCTGGTCGGCGTCGAGGATTGCCACGAGGCTCACCTCCGGGATGTCCAGGCCCTCCCGGAGGAGGTTGATGCCGACGAGCACCTGGATCTCACCGAGCCGGAGTGACCGGATCAGCTCGTGGCGTTCGAGGGTATCCGTTTCGTCGTGCATATACGCGACGTCGACGCCCGCACCCTCCAGGTACTCGGTGAGGTCTTCGGCCATCCGCTTCGTGAGCGTCGTCACGAGGACGCGTTCGCCTTCCGGGGTCGCCTCGATCCGATCCATCAAGTCCTCGATTTGCCCCTCGGCGGGGGAGATCTCGATCTCGGGGTCGAGGAGGTGGGTCGGCCGGACGATCTGTTCGACGATCGCCTCGGAGTGCTCGCGCTCGTAGTCGCCGGGCGTCGCGGAGACGTACAGCGTCCGGTCGGTCTTGTCCTCGAACTCCTCGAAGGTCAGGGGGCGGTTGTCGTAGGCCGTCGGCAGCCGGAACCCGTTTTCGACCAGCGAGTCCTTCCGGGATTTGTCGCCCTCGTATTGGCCCTTGATCTGTGGGATCGTCTGGTGGGACTCATCGATGACGGTCAGGAAGTCGTCGGGGAAGTAATCGAGAAGGGTGTAGGGCGGATCCCCCGATTCGCGATCCGACATGTGGACGGAGTAGTTCTCGATGCCCGAGCAGTAGCCGGTCTCCTGGAGCATCTCGACGTCGAACGTCGTCCGTTCCTCGATGCGCTGGGCGGCCACGAGGTCGCCCTGGCGCTCGAAGTAGCCCACGCGCTGGTCTTTTAGCTCCTCGATCTCGTCGATCGCACGCCGGAGTTTCTCCTCGGGAATCGAGTAGTGCTCGGCGGGGTGGACGAGCGCCGCCGGTTCGGTCGAGACGACCTCGCCGTTCAACACGTCGACTTTCATGATCCGATCGATCTCGTCGCCCCAAAACTCCACCCGGAGCGCGTGGCGACCGTACATCGGGTAGACCTCGACGGTATCACCCCGGACCCGGAAGGTACCCTGCTGGAAGTCGACGTCGTTGCGCTCGTAGTTCAGATCGACGAGCCGCTTGAGGAGGCCCTCCCGGCCCACATCGTCGCCGGGTTCGAGCCGCATCGCCATCCCCT
Source organism: Natronomonas salinimetallica (assembly GCF_013839515.1). Lineage (GTDB taxonomy): Archaea > Halobacteriota > Halobacteria > Halobacteriales > Haloarculaceae > Natronomonas. The sequence goes on from NZ_JACDNQ010000001.1 coordinate 231,603, forward strand.
CGTAGTTGCCCGGATCGCCGAGACCGTAGATCGCTGACACCGACGCGACGACGATCACGTCCTCTCGCGTGAGCAGCGACCGCGTCGCGGAGTGTCGGAGCCGGTCGATCTCCTCGTTTATCGACATGTCCTTGTCGATGTAGGTGTCGGTTCGCTCGACGTAGGCCTCCGGCTGGTAGTAGTCGTAATAGGAGACGAAATACTCCACGGCGTTGTCCGGGAACAGGCTTCTGAACTCCTCGTAGAGCTGGGCCGCGAGCGTCTTGTTGTGTGCGAGCACGAGCGTCGGCTGTTGGAGCTCCTCCATCACCCACGAGACGGTGTTCGTCTTTCCCGAGCCGGTGACACCGAGTAGGGTCTGTTTTTCCGCACCCGCACCGTAGCCCGCGACCAGCTCCTCTATCGCCTCGGGTTGGTCGCCCGCGGGCTCGAACGGTGCGTCGACCCGAAACGGTCGGTCGAGATCCGGCCGGTCGGGCTGGAGAGGGCCGCTGTCGCTCATTGTCGGGCAGTGGGGACTCGGGCACTTGAGCCGTGCGTTTGCGGCGGTCGGCTCTTCGATCGGGCGGGCCGTGCCCGCTTCGACGACGGGTCGGCGGGGGTGGAACAGGAGGTCGGGGTGGAACGTGGCGTGGCACTGCCGGCGATACGTTCGTGACGCGGCCGCGTCACCGTCGCGCGAACAGCTCGACGTCGGTATCGCCGGCAGTATGAGAAAGCGGTGAGAACGACGCCCTGACGGCGGGACGGCCGCCTCATACTGACGGACAAAAGAATGTACACACGACGCACGAGGATCACGCCGTTCGACGGAGCGAACGGCGGATCACTCGTGAGTCGGTTTCATTTGATTTCGTCCACCAGTATCAATCCGGCGTGCGGACGGTGACGACCGGCACGTCGGCCGCCCGAACGACCTTCTCGGTCACGCTTCCGAGGAGGTACTTTTCGATGCCGCTTCGCCCCCGCGTTCCCATCACGATCATGTCCGTCGTCCCGTCGCTGTATGACTTTATTTCGGTGTAGGGGTCGCCCTCCTCGATCCGTGAGACGACCGAGACGTCCTCCCCGTGTAGTTTCGCTTCGAACTCCTGGAGCACCCGCTCGCCCTCCTTACGGAGGGAGTTGACGGTAGTGTCACCGGCCACGCCGACACCGGCGTGCGTCGTGTCGACGACGTAGAGGAGATGGATCCGGGCGTCGAAGGCGCGCGCTTGGCTCACCGCGTGTTCGAACGTCTCCGTCGCGGCCTCGCTGCCGTCGGTCGGGAACAGGATGTCGTCGTACATCTATAGACGGACCCCGCCGATCCCTCCTGTATCGGGGGGTGCGGTACCGGTTCGAGCCGTGGGTGCCCCCACGGCCCCCTCCGCCGTGTGCCCCTCGGCCGTTCGCCCCGGGCGCCGGTCAGTCATCCGAGGACGCGGCCTCCTGGCTCGGGACGTCCGCTTCCGCCTCGGCGAAGGGATACCACGACTGCTTCCCGTCCGTGAGACACGGGTCCTCGTAGGTCGTCTCCTCGGGGATACAGTACTCGGCCAGCGTCTCCGAGTCCGTCGCGTCGACCCACTGGCGGAACGTCTGGCCGTCTGCTCGGCCGTCGGCGAACGCCTCGACGAGATTCCGAATCGCGCCGGGGACCTCGTCGGCGGGGACGCGCTGTCGGACGTAGTCGACGAACGACGGCTCCTCGCCGACGCCGCCACCGACCCCGATGTCGAGGGCTTCGACCATCTCGCCGTCCTTGCGCGCCCGCATTCCGAGCAGCCCGATGTCGGCCGTATTGGCGTGTCCGCAGTCGGCCGTACAGCCCGAAAAGTGCAGTTTCAGCTGTTCGACGTCGTCGGGCAACGCCACGTTGTCGCGTAGCCACCGGAGCATCGTCGCCATCCGGGTTTTCGTCTCGACGAGCGCCAGCGAACAGAACTCGGTGCCCGTACAGGCCATCGCGCCCCGGACGAAGGGGTTCGCCTCGGGGCGGTGTTTCGCGAGCAGCGGCTCGGCGAGCAACTCGTCGACGCGGTCGGCGTCGACGTCGACGATGATCGGGTTCTGTCGCCGCGTGAGCCGGACCTCCCCGGAGCCGTACTCCTCGGCGAGGTCGGCCAGTTCGATCGCCTCTTCGGCGGGAAGGCGACCGACGGCGACGCTCAATCCGACGTAGCGCTCGCCGTTCTTTTGTTCGTGGACGCCGGTATAGTCGATCTTTCCGTCCTCGCTGGGCCGTCCCGCGTTGTAGGTGTAGCCCTCGCGGACGTCCTCGCCCGCGGTTCGGAGATCGAAGTCGACGTACTCCGACTGGAGCAGCTCCCGGATCCACTCCGTCCCGTGTTCGTCGACGAAAAAGCGCGAGCGGTTCTTCGAGCGGACCTGTCGGTCCCCGTGGTCGTGGTAGAGTTCGACGAAGCCGCGGACGACCTCGTAGGCCTCCTCCGGTTCGACGAAGACGTCCAGCGGTCGGGCGACCCGCGGCTCGCGGCCCCCGAGGCCGCCCCCGACGCGGACGTTGAAGCCGGTGACCGTCTCGCCTTCGACCTCCGTCTTTGCGGGTTCGAGTCCGATGTCGTTGAGGGAGTCCTGAGCACCTCCCTCCGGCGTCCCGGAAACGCTGATGTTGAACTTCCGGGGCATGTTGCAGAGGGCGTCGTCGCCGCGGATCTCCGATTGGAACCGTTCGAGCAGCGGGAGGGTCTCGACGACCTCGTTTTTGTCCTTGCCCGCGACCGGGCTTCCCGAGATGTTCCGCATCGTGTCGCCACCGGCGGACCTGGTCGTCACGCCGACGGCCTCCAGTTTCTCCCAGATGTCGGGGACGTCTTCCAGGCTGATCCAGTGGAGCTGTATCGACTGCCGGGTCGTAAGGTCGATCCAGCCGTCGCCGAACTCCGGGTTCGATACCGGTCCCTCGGCGTATTCGCGGGCGACCTCGCCGATCGCACGCAGCTGACCGGGCTCCAGCCGGCCGTTGGCGTTCGTCAACCGCATCATGAAGTGACCCTCCTGACCGGATCGCTGGTGGAAGATCCCCCAGAATTTGAACCGCGAGAACCACTTCTCCCGCTCGTCTTCGGGGACCGACTGCCAGCCCACCTCGGCGAACTCGAGGATTTTCTCGCGGACGTCGTCGCCGTACAACTCCGATTTCCACGCCTCCTTTTTATGCGCCATTCTGAATCACCTCGGGAAATACCGTACAGTTCGACGGCACATATTTTGTCGATTGATTGGTTAACACGGGTTTATCTTAGCAGGATATCATAAAATAGTTTGCGTTTTAATAAATAAATAACTAGTGGCCGGATCCGAACGTCCGGGAACTCGGCTCCGCAAACGCGAGTATTTTTCGCCCCTTCGAGATAGAAATTTTATTCGCGTCGAATAGCCGCGGAAAACTGTACACCCCAACGACGCCATCGGCGCGGAGTTATTTCCGCGAAGACAGCTTCCGCCGACGTCGGATGTTCGTTCTCTGCGACGTCGGATGTTCGTTCTCTGCGACGTCGAGCGTACCGCCGCCCGTGCCGACCACGTCGGAGGCGCCGAGTACGCGGACGGGTGGGCGCGCTCGCCAGCCGTTACCACCCTTTGTTTTACAACTTTTACTTTTGTCTCTATTAACTACTGATCTTTAGTGATATATGCGAAAACACCTCGTATCGAAACGATTATACGACTAATTACTGAACTAATATCTGGAACATACTGTACAATGCGATATCACACCTACAGGCGGGACAGGCCGAGTACCCAGAGGCTTGTCCCCGAGGTACCCCACCGGCGTGGCCCGACGGCGACACTACTGACCCGCCCCCGTCCCTGGGGCCTCCGAAAACGTCGGGCGGTAGCGTCGATCCGATCGGAGACGTCGGGCCGGACGGGGGGACCTGATGAGTGAGTGGACGCCGACGACGTGCATGCGATGTGCGGTCGGGTGCGGTCACCTCCAGCGGGGTGCGGACAGCGGCCACGGGCTCGACTCGGTGCGCGGCGACGCGAACCACCCGGTCTCCCGGGGGCTGGCGTGCCAGCGTGGCGTCAACGAAACCGCCAACCCCGACGGGGAGTGGCTGAACCGACCGCTCGTCCGGAAGGACGGCGAGCTCCTCCCGAGTAGCTGGGACACCGCCCTCGACGTCGTCCAAACGCGGATCGCCGAGGCGCTCGACGACACCCCGAACGGCGTCGCCGTGTTGGGGAGCGGCCAACAGACGAACGAGGCGGCCTACGCGCTGGGCAAACTCGCCCGCGGCGGCTTCGGGACGCGATACTACGACGCGAACACGACGCTGTGTATGGCCTCGGCAGTCACGGCCTACTATCAGGCGTTCGGCAGCGACGCGCCGCCGCCGACCTACGACGACGTTCCCGAAGCGCGGACCCACGTCGTGTGGGGGGCCAACCCCGCCGTCGCCCACCCCGTCCTGTACCGCTGGATCGCGGCGAGCGCGGGCGACGACGACAGCGAACTCATCGTCGTCGACCCGGTCGAGACTCGGACCGTCGACGATGCCGACGTCCACGTCCAACCCGATCCGGGAACCGACCTCGCGCTCGCTCGGGCGGTCCTCGCACATCTCTTCAGGGCGGGGGCGATCGATCGGGAGTTTATAAACACGGCGACGACGGGGGTCGACGCGCTGACGGGGGCGCTTCCGTCCGTCGAGGCGGCCGCCGAGACAGCCGGCGTTCCCGTCGACACCGTCGAGCGTGTCGCGGCGGCGTGTTCGGCTCCGACACTCATCTACTGGGGGATGGGCGTCAACCAAAGCGTCCAGGGCACCGCAACGGCGCGGGCGCTCATCGATCTCTGTCTGGCGACCGGCAACCTCGGCCCCGGCAGCGGCCCGTTCTCGTTGACCGGACAGGCCAACTCGATGGGGACGCGGCTCTGTTCCTCGAAGGGCACCTGGCCCGGCCACCGCGAGTTCACGGACCCCGATCACCGGGAGACCGTGGCGGCGGCTTGGGACGTACCCGTGGATCAACTGCCCGAGGACCCCGGCCCCGGCCCGGTCGGGATCGTCGACGCGATCGCCGACGGCCCGGTCGAGGTGTGCTGGACGGTGGCGACGAACCCCGTCGCGGGGATGCCGGACGCCGATCACGTCCGGGAGACGCTCGAGGACACCTTCCTCGTCGTTCAGGACACCTTCCGGACCGAGACCGCGGAACTGGCGGACGTCGTCCTGCCGGCGGCGACGTGGGGCGAATCAGCGGGCACCGTCACCAACATGGAACGGACGATCTCTCGGGTCCGTGCGGCCACGGACATCCCCTCGAAGATCAGACAGGACATCGACATCATCGCCGCCATCGGAGCCGAGACCGCCCCCGACCTCTTCGAGAGACCGCCGCTCGATCCCCGCTCGGTGTTCGAGGAACTGCGCGGACTGACGGCCGACACGCCGGCGGACGTCTCGGGGATCTCCTACGACCGACTCGACGCGGAACTGGCGGTCCGGTGGCCGGCCCCCGACACCGATACCCAAGGCGGCTACCGGTACGTCGACGACGGGGCGTGGTCGTTCCCGACGCCCTCCGGTCGCGCACGGTTCTCGACGGCGACGCACGGCGGCCTCGCGGAACCGCCCGATGGGACGTATCCCCTCACGCTGACCACCGGCCGGGAGCCAGACGCGTACAACACCGGCGTCCGGACCCGCGGCGGGGCGGCTGATGAGCCCCCGATCGCGCGGCTCCACCCCGAGACGGCCACCGAGTACGCCGACGCCCTCGACCGGGGGCGGACGGTCGTCGCCTCTCGACGGGCCTCGGTCGGGGTGACGGTCCAGCCCGATACCGGGGTTCCGCCGGGGATGCTCTGGCTCCCGATTCACCATCCGGCAGTCAACGCGCTTACCATTCCGGCCGTCGATCCCGAATCCGACGAACCGAACTTCAAACAGTGTGCGGTCGACGTCCGTCCACCACGGGCGTCGGCCCCGATCACCCACAACGGGTTCAGCCACCCGATGGGGGACGATACCTCGGCTGGCGACGAGTAACAAGATGCAAGAATATCACGGAGTCGCAACTGGAACCGCCGTATCGGACGGGATACCCGCCGTATCGGACGGGATATCCGCCGCATAATGGCGGACCGTATACCGAGCACCTGCATGAGATGTGCCGTCGGATGTGGGTTCCTTCAGGAAGGCACTGACGACGGACGTGGTGTCGCGGACATCGACGCCCACGACCGTCACCCGACGAACGGCGGAACCACGTGTACCCGTGGCGTCCGGGAGACGGTCGATCCGGCCGGTGAGCGTTTGAACGAGCCGTTGCTCCGTCGGGGTGGAGAACTGCGGCCGACGGACTGGGATACCGCCCTCGGGGTCGTGACGATGCGTCTGGTCGAGGCGCTCAGGGACGGTAGCGACAACGTCGCCGTGTTGGGGAGCGGCCAACAGACGAACGAGGCGGCCTACGCGCTGGGCAAACTCGCCCGCGGCGGCTTCGGGACGCAGTACTACGATTCGAACACGACGCTGTGTACGGCCTCGGCCGTACAGGCCTACCGGCAGGCGTTCGGCAGCGACGCGCCGCCGCCGACCTACGACGACGTCCCGGCCGCCGACACCCACGTCGTGTGGGGGGCCAACCCCGCCGTTGCTCACCCCGTCCTGTACGAGTGGATCGCCGAGAGCGCGGCTCAGGAGGGCGGTCAGCTGGTCGTCGTGGATCCAATCGAGACGGAGACCGCCGGCGACGCCGACGTCCACGTCCGGCCCGATCCGGGAACCGACCTCGCACTCGCCCGTGCGGTCCTCGCTCGCGCCGTCGAGTCCGGAAACGTCGACCGGTCGTTCGTCGAGGACCACACCACGGGATTCGACCGTATGATTGCCACGCTCCCGGACGCCGACGTTCCGGCGGACGTCACAGACGTCCCGACGGAGACGATCACCGAGTTGGCGGCCGCGTTCGCGGACCGGACGATCGTCTACTGGGGGATGGGCGTCAACCAAAGCGTCCAGGGCACCGCAACGGCGCGGGCGCTCATCGACCTCTGTCTGGCGACCGGCAACCTCGGCCCCGGCAGCGGCCCGTTCTCGTTGACCGGACAGGCCAACTCGATGGGCAACCGGGTGTGTGCTTCGACGGGTACCTGGCCCGGTTACCGCGAGTTCACCTCGACGGCACACCGCAAGACGGTGGCGAACGCCTGGGACGTCCCGCTCGGCCGCCTGCCCGACTCCACGGGCCCCGGATTCGTCGGCATCATCGACGAACTCGCTCGGGGGAACGTCGACGTCTGCTGGACGGTGGCGACGAACCCCGTCGCGGGGATGCCCGACGCCGGCTACGTCGAGGACGCCCTCGAAGATACTTTCCTCGTCGTACAGGACGCGTTCCACTCGGAGACGCTTGCGTGTGCCGACGTGGTGTTACCGGCGGCGACGTGGGGCGAATCCGAGGGGACGGTGATGAACATGGAACGACGGATCTCCCGCGTTGCCGCGGCTCGTGACCCACCCGACACCGTCTGGCAGGACGTCGACGTCATCGCCGCCGTCGCCGATCGCATCGAGCCGGGGCTGTTCGGGTCGGTCCCGGTGGCCCCCGAGTCGCTCTTCGATGAGATCCGTGCGCTGACCGCCGACACGACGGCGGACGTCTCCGGCGTCACCTACGACCGACTCGACGCGGAACTGGCGGTCCGGTGGCCCGCACCGACCGGGGACGCGGAGGCGGGCTATCGCTACGTCGACGACGGGGCGTGGTCGTTCGAGACCGACTCGGGCCGGGCACGCTTCTCGAACGCCACCCCTCGTAGCGTCCCGGAGCCCACCGACGGGGCGTACCCCCTCACCCTGACGACCGGCCGTCGCCCGGACGCGTACAACACCGGCGTCCGAACCAGTGGGGGACACGAGAGAGGACTGCCGACCGCCCGAATGCATCCCAAGACCGTCGGGGAGTACCTCCCGGCGTTCGACCACGGGCGAACCGTCATCGAGTCCCGCCGCTCACGCGTCGCGGTCGACGTCGATCCCACCGAAACGGTCCCGCCGGGGGTCGTCTGGCTTCCGATACACGACGCCATCATCAACGAACTGACACTGTCGGCCACCGACCCCGACTCCGCCGAACCGAACCTCAAACAGTGTGCGGTCGGTCTGTGTGCGCCGTCGGAGCCGACCGGGGCGACAGCCGACGGTCGGGGGGGCCGATCACAGTCCCTCCCTGATCCCTGATTTCGCGGCGCTCGATCCGGACGTCGCCGCCGTCGAAGGGTCGGCCGGAGGCCCTCTCCCGAACGATACCGGAGCGACGCGTGGCCCCGGACGGCGGCGCGCCGACGGCGGGCCTCGGCCCTCGACCGTTTCGCGATAAAAAATCCGATATTCGAATTTCCCCCTCGGCAGGGGGAATCCGCCGCCGCTGGATACAGTATTTGGACAAAAAGCAACTTTCAGTACTATTTATGGCCATACACAAAGCAATTAGTTTATTAAACAACAGTGCATTCGGTATATCTGTGTTGAAAAACAAATTCGGCAGTTTTTGGACGCGAACGGCGGACGGATCGATCCCGACCCCGCCCGAACGGTGGTCGGATCGTCAGTTCTCGGGCGGTCCGAGAACGGCGTTCTCATCGGACGGAACGGCGTTCTCATCGGACGGAACGGCCGCTGCGTTCGACGCGGAGCCGTTTCAAGCCGACAGTACCGGGGCCACCCTCCGGCGACATAAACCGGGAGCGGGCGGACGAAACGGCCCCGTCGGGGGGCCCTACACGATCGGGGACCGACGGATGGGAGGGCTCCGAGCGTGAAGGCGACGGACCTGTTGTACGGAAAATACCGGAACCTGTTGCTCGCGACGGCGATGTTCAACCTCGGATTCGTCATCTGGTTCTCGTTCGCCCCCTTCACTGGCGAGATCGCCGAGGAGTTCGGGCTCTCCGTCGCCCAACTCGGCGTCGTCGCAAGCGCCGCGATAATCGCCGTCCCGCTGGGGCGGATCGTCGTCGGTCCGATGACCGACCGATTCGGGGCCGACGTCACGGGCGGATTCACCCTCGTGTTGGTCGGGATCTTCGCGGTGATCAGCGCCTTCGCGACGACCTACGAGGTGTTTACCGCCTCGCGGATCGTCGCGTCGCTGGCCGGTATCACGTTCGTGATCGGTATCCAGCACGTCGCCGAGTGGTTCGACGAGGAGAACCTCGGGACCGCCGAGGGAATATTCGCCGGGGTCGGCAACGCCGGTGCCGGCCTCGGGGCGTACTTCACGCTCCCGCGGATCTTCGGTGAGGGATACGTCGACCCGATCTTCGGATCGGCGTTTCTGGCCACGTCGTCGAACTGGCGGGCGGCCTTTTTTTATACGGGCATCGTCGCCATCCTGCTCGGGATCACCTACTACGTCTTTGGCGGGGCCGCCCGGTCCGAGGCCAAACGCGAGGCGACCAAGGCCGGTGTCAGTTTGGACCAGTGGACGTTCATCGCCACCCGCTACGGGGCCGTCGTGCTCTCCGTCGCGTACGTCATGACGTTCGGGCTCGAACTGGCGATGAACGGCTGGCTCGGCACGTACTACCGGGAGGCGTTCGGACAGGGCGACGTCGTGATCGCAGCGACGTTCGCGGCGACGTTCTCGATTGCCGCGGGACTTCTCCGCCCGATCGGGGGCTACGTCAGCGACGTGGTCGCCCGCACCGAGCGGGATATCCTCCCGTACTTCGAGGGCGAATACCGAAACCAGTGGACGTTCGCCACGCTCGTGTTCGTGATGGTGTCGATGTTCGTGATGACCCTGGCTGGGCTGTCGGGCAGCGTCTATCTCGCCGTCGTCGCCGGCTTCTTCGTCGGGATGGGGTGTGCGTTCGCCGAGGGAGCGATCTTCGCGCAGGTGCCGGCGATGTTCCCCGACAACTCGGGGTCGGTGGCCGGAATCGTGGGCGGAATCGGCTCCTCCGGTGGCGCGATCTATCCCCTCGTCTTCTCGGCGACGTTCCTGCCGAACCTCCACGTCGGCTACGCCGTCGTCGGGGCAACGATGATCCCCATCATCGCGCTCACCGCGTGGGCGTTTCAGCCGAGGATCGCCGCCCGCGCCAACGACGAGGGGTGGCTCGTCTCCGGCGACCGCGACCGGTTTAGAACCACGGCCGAGGGCGTCGGTGCGGACGACGACTGATACGGATCGGTGTCCCGACGGCGAGCGCCGGGGCGGCCCCGTCCCGGAGAGCGGCAACGACGGCCGACCACTCCCCTCGCCCCCGAGAACCCACCACAGCGGCCGTCCCAGAGTCGTAGACGAGACTGCTGGATTTTTATATACAGATACCAATTGCTATGTATGGTACACAGTGACGCCGGCGATGCGGCCGGTGAGACGCCGGTCGGGAACGAGCTCTGTGCGACCCTCGGTTGCAAGTTCGATCCCGCCGGAACGTGCATCCGTTGTGGCGACACCGAGGAGACGTGAACACGACACTGTTTTTCCGACCGCGCTGACGTCGAGACCGCCCGCGAACGGGCCGAAGCCACGGCCGGGAGCGTCCGTCCTGTCGGGGACGCTATAGTAGGCCGATCACCGCGAGGGTCTCCCCCGGCCACAGGGTGAGCGTGACGTCCTCGAGGACGTCGGTCCCCCCGAACCCGTGGTGGACCTCGGAGAGGGCGATGCCGCCGGCGTTGTCGCGTGGCCGCCGTCGTTCCCGACGCTGTTGTCGCTGCATCAGGTCCGCCCCCCGCCGAACCGAAGGACGATCCCGTTGATCGTGAGAACGGTCGCGACCAGTACCGCGCCCAACACCAACGCCAGCCCGTCGAACCAGTGGTTGACGCGGCTGTCGCCGGCCTCGAAGCGCCCTGGCCCGTTGCGGACGAGCGTCCCCGAGAGCCACTCGGGGATCGACCCCTCGACCCTCGGGTGGTGGTCGTCGAGCTCCGTCCGCAGCGAGCGAAAGCCCGGGCCGGCGGATTCCTCCATACGCCCGTTCGGGACGGAACGAGTATCAATACTGGGTCGATCCCGGCGGATCCAGCGGGGTCGTGAGCTGTTGGCGGGTACGACGTCCCGTCCGGAACCGCTCTACGATCTCCGTGTTGTGCGTCGAACAGGCGAGCACCGCGACGACACCGTCGTCGATCGGAACGACCGGCTGGCGGGGGTTGTGCGGCGCGAGTCGGCATCCCGGGCACGGGACGCCGCCGGCCGGACGATGCTGGAGGAGTTCGACCGTCCGTTCGGTCGCGAACCCACAGGTGGCTCTGAACCGTTCGAGGTGGTCCGCACAGCCGACGACGGGGACGGTAAGTCCCTCGAAGAGGAGGAAGGCGACCGCCTCCCGTCCGGGGGCGTCGAGGGCGGAGCGACACGCCTCACATCGGATCGCCGGGGCGTCGTCGGCGTCCGGCCGCGGCTGCTGTGGCTCTCCCGGGGACATCACGAGTGAGTCTCCGTTGGAATGGCGGACGGGTAAGCCATGCGGTCGCGGCCCTCGGCCTCCGTGTTCTATTCGGCCGTGGGCCGGAGCCCGGAGCGCAACCCTTAGGCGTATTCGCGGCCAACCGATCGGTATGAGTGACGAAGAGCCATCCGACCACGAGTTCTCCGAGGGACAGGGGTTCGAGGACCCCTACGACGGGTTCGACCTCGACCCCCCGGAGCTCGACGTCGATCCGGGGATGGTCGACCCGGTCGACTCCCGCGTCGTCGCGGACACGCTCGATCGCCGCCAGATCCCGACCGAGGCGGTCGACGCCGAGGAGCTACTCGACGTCGGTATCGAGTACATGCGGATCAAGCGCTTCGAGCAGGCGACCGATGCCCTAGAACGGGCCGCGCAGTTCGCCGATGACGACGGCATCCGACAGGAGGCCTGGACCAACAAGGGGGCGGCCCACGCCGAGATGGAGGAGTTCCAGGCGGCGATCGACGCCTACCGGGAGGCGTTGCGGATCGACAGCGACTCCGAACACGCCGCGAGCGCGGAGACGAACCTCGCGTACGCGCTGTGGAACGCCGGCCAGAGCGAACAGGCGCTCGAACACGCCGAACGGGCGGTCGAACTCGATCCCCGCTTTCCGCAGGGATGGTACAACCGCGGCTTCTTCTTGCTCGAACAGGGGCTCGCCGAGGACGCCGTTTCCTGTTTCGACAACGCGGTCCGGCTCGGCTACCGTAACGCCGACGTCCTCGAGGAGAAAGCCCGCGCCCTGGAGGAACTCGGCGAGGACGAACGCGCGGAGGAACTCGCCGAGGAGGCGGAGGAGCTCCGTGGGGCGGCCGAGGAGAAACTCGTCGAAGACCGGGAGCGATGACGGCGATGCTCCTCCGCGAGCGCTCGACCCCGGAGGGGCTGTTGCTCTCCGTCTGTGACGCCGACGTCCTCGGAGACACCTTCGAGGACGGCGAACTCTCGTTGACGGTCGATCCGGACTTTTATGACGGTGACGAGGCGACCGAAGCGGAGGTCGCTTCCCGTCTCGCCGAGGCGTCGGTCGCGAACCTCGTCGGGACCGAGACCGTCGAGACGGCGATCGAGGCCGGCTTCATCGACGAGGCGAACGTCCTCGAACTCGATGGGACTTTACACGCGCAGTACCTCCGGATGTGACGCCCGCCGCGACCGGGTACGGACCCGTCCGAGTCGTTCGCCCGCCCCGCCGCGATCCCCCTGTTATTAAGGGCTGTGACACATAGCCACGCCTGGAAATGTCTTCCAACCGATTCGACAGCCCTCTCACGCCGCGGCACCAACTCGCCGTGGTCGTGGTCGCCGCCGCGCTGATCGGAGCCGTGTTCGCTCCGATCGTCTATGCGAACGCGAACGAACCGAGCGGAACGGTCGCCGTCGTCGAAATCGAGGGGCCGGTCAACACGGCCCTCGCGGACGACGTCGAGAACGAACTCGCCGAGATACGCGACAACGGCTCCGTCGAGGCCGTCGTCCTCAAGATCGACACGGGCGGCGGCGCACCCGTCGCCTCCGAACGGATGTACAAAGCCGTCCAGCGAACGAGCGAGCAGATGCCGGTCCTCGCGGCCGTCCAGGAGATCAGCGCCTCCGGCGGCTACTACGCGATGGCACCCGCCGACGACATCTACGTGCTGCCGACGTCGATCGTCGGGAGCATCGGGCTGAACGCCCGGGCACCACAGACGTCGCCGCCCGTCGAGGGGCCGAGCGGCCCCGACAAAGCCGGCGGCAACGAGATCGAGGGATGGGCGAGACAGCAGACGCTCGCCGATACGTTCATCAACGCGATGATGGCCGAACGCGGCGACAGGTTCGAACTGTCCCGCGAGGAGGTCGCCCACGCCGACGTCTATCTCGGCACCGAGGCGGTCCAGAACGGGTTCGCGGACGAGATCGGCTCGCTCACCGAGGCGGTCCACGAGGCCGCAACGAGAGCGGGACTCGAATCGTACAGCGTCGATACCCGTGAAACTGGCCCCGACGGCGGGATTCCCTTCTTGATCCGGACCGACGAGCAGGTCTTTGCGGTCTACTCGAACGACCCCGGCTACGGCGACGTCGAACCGATGGGGGTCGCCTACGTCCACCTGGAGTCGGTCCCCCACATCGACACCGTCGAGCGGTTCTCCGAGGGATCGCTCCCGGTGGACGGGGAGGCCGGAACCGCCGGAACCGCCGATCCGAACACGACGAGTGATACCGCCCCCGCCTCGGGAGGTGTCGGCGCGTGAACCACGCCGAACGGCTTGCGACCGCCTTCGTCGCGACGTTCGCGGTGATCGTCCTCGCGGCGACGGTCGCCGGCTTCGTCGCCACCGACGGCGCTGCGCCGGCCCCCGAGATCGAGAACGAACACTTCACCGACGAGAACCTGACCCACGACCGGACGCCGGGTGAGGCCGACGTGACGATGTCGAGCACCCAGCCGCCCCGAACCGTTCTCGTCGACCCCGGCATCGAGACCGCCGGCACCGTCCCCGCCAATCCGCTCGCGCTGCTCGGCCTCGGCGGCCCCGACGTCGCAGACCGCGACATCCGGCCGCTCGCGAACGCCCTGATCGAGAACGGTCACGAGGTCCGCGTACACACGCCGCCGGCCGGCCAGCCGACCGCGCCGCGGCCGGGCGCAACACGGCCGGCCCCCAACCAGAACGGGGCCGAGGGCACCCAGATACCGCTCGACTCCGAACTCGAGGAGGCGGACGCCTTCGTCACGTTCGACTCGGAGTATTCCGCGGCCGAGCGCGAGGCCATCGAGTCGTTCGTCGACGGTGGCGGGACGGTCGTCTCGATGACGGACCCCGACGAGGCGTTCGATCAGCCCGGGGCCGCCGCGTTCGATTCGACCCTCGGCGTCTCGACCGAGCCGGGTTACGTCTACAATCTGGCCGAAAACGACCTGAACTACCAGCGGGTGTACGCCGAACCGGCCGGCGATTCGGCGCTCACCGACGGTGTCGACCGGGCCGTCTTCCCGACGGCAACGCCGGTCGGGGCCGCGGGCGGCGAGGAGGCGTTCCGACCGATCGACGGCAGCCAACTCTCGACGAGCCGTGCGCCGACCGACGCGCCCCTGCTGGTGGAAAACGGCGGCGTCATCAAGATCGGCGACGCCGACTTCCTCTCCCCGGAGAACGCACAGCGGGCCGACAACGACGTGCTGATCGGAAACTTGGCCGACGCGCTGGTGACGTCCGGAAACGGCGGGGCCAGACCGCCTGTCGGTTCGGAATCGACGCAGACGTCGTCCGACGCGGACCCGACTGACGGCCCGGATACGGCGTCCTGATGGCACTGCAGGCAGCCAATCGCCGCCTATAACGACGCTCCGGGGCCGTCCGTCGTTTCGTCCCCGCCTGTCGTTTCGTCTCCATCGGAGCGGCCTTCGGCTCCGTCGGGGCGGATCTCGAACCGTGCACCGCCCGCGGAGCCCTCGGTCAGCCGGATCGACCACCCGTGTGCGTCCGCGATCCGTCTGACGATCGGAAGGCCGAAACCGGTGCCGTCCTCGTGGTCGGTGTAGCCGACGTCGAAGATCCGCTCGCGGTCGTCGGAGTCGATACCGGGGCCGTCGTGTCTCTCCCCGACCGAAGGAGTAACCAGCCTTCGATCCCAACGGGCGTCAATGAGCAAACAGGCCGAAACGCTCGATGTCGAGCGGATTCGAGAGGACTTCCCGATCCTCGAACGGGAGTTCGACGGCACACAACTCGTCTATCTCGACAACGCGGCCACGACCCACACGCCCGAGCCGGTCGTCGAGACGATCACCGACTACTACCGCACGTACAACGCCAACGTCCACCGGGGAATCCACCAGCTGAGCCAGGAGGCCTCGGTCGCCTACGAGGAGGCCCACGACCGTGTCGCGGAGTTCATCGGTGCCTCCGGCGGCCGGGAGGAGATCGTCTTCACGAAGAACACCACCGAGTCGATGAACCTCGTCGCCTACGCGTGGGGGCTCAACGAACTCGGTCCCGGCGACGAGGTCGTGTTGACCGAGATGGAACATCACGCCTCGCTCGTCACCTGGCAACAGATCGCAAAGCGGACGGGCGCGGAGTGCAAGTACGTTCCCATCACCGACGAGGGTCGCCTCGACATGGAGGCGGCCCGCGAGTTGATCACCGACGACACCGCGATGGTGTCCGTCGTCCACGTCTCGAACACGCTCGGGACGATCAACCCCGTCTCCGAACTGGCCGACATCGCCCACGACCACGACGCCTACGTGTTCGTCGACGGCGCTCAGTCGGTGCCGAACCGCCCGGTCGACGTCGAGGCGATCGACGCCGACTTCCTCGCCTTTTCGGGGCACAAGATGGCCGGTCCGACCGGGATCGGCGTCCTCTACGGGAAACAGCACATCCTGGAGGAAATGGAGCCGTACCTCTACGGCGGCGAGATGATCCTGAAGGTCACCTTCGAGGACTCGAAGTGGAACGAACTCCCCTGGAAGTACGAGGCCGGCACGCCCGTCATCTGTCAGGGGATCGCCCTCGCCGAGGCCTGCGATTACCTCGACGACATCGGCATGGAACGGATCGAGCGCCACGAGGCCGACCTCGCGGCCTACGCCTACGACCGACTGCGCGAGCACGCGGACGTCGAGGTATACGGTCCGCCCGCCGACGACCGCGGCGGCTTGGTCGCGTTCAACCTCGACGGCGTCCACGCCCACGACCTCTCGAGCATTCTCAATGACAGCGCGGTGGCGATCCGCGCCGGCGATCACTGTACACAGCCACTCCACGACGTCCTCGGCACCGCGGCCTCGGCTCGGGCCTCCTTTTACGTCTACAACACGAGGGCGGAAGTCGACAGGCTCGTCGAGGCGGTCGACGACGCGCGCCAGCTGTTTGCCTGAGGGGGGTCGTCGTGTACCGTCGGGCGGAACGGCTGCTCTGCCCGACGGAAGGTGGTTTCAGTCCGGCAGACGCCCCAGTCCGGCGGTATCGACGCCCCAGTCCGGCGGTTCATGCCAGCGTCGCCGGGTCTCAATCCGTGGCGGCGTTCGCCGGGTCTCAATCCGTGGCGGGCCGGCGCTCGCCGAGACCAGCCAACGGCGGTCCGTCGTGTCTCACACCCCCGTGACCGGTGGGCTTTTGCGTTTCACACCCCTTCATTCGGACAACAATGGGACTTGGATCCGATATGTACAGACAGCAGATCCTCGACCACTACAAAAACCCCCGTAACTACGGGGAACTCGAGGATCCGGACATCGAACACGTCGGGGAGAATCCGATGTGTGGGGACACCATCAAGATGTTCGTCGAGCTGGCCGACGACGGCGACACCATAGAGCGCGTGCGTTTCGTCGGCGACGGCTGTGCGATCAGCCAGGCTTCGGCGAGCATGCTCTCGGGGGAGCTCCACGGGAAATCACTCGAAACGGTCGAAGCGATGGATCGAGACGACGTCGCCGACATGCTCGGCGTCGAACTCAGCCCGATGCGGATCAAGTGTGCGGTCCTCGCGGAGAAGGTAGCACAGGACGCGATCGCCATCCACAAGGGCGAGGCCGACCCCGTAGAGACGACCACCGAGTGACCCGGCTTCGGGCCGACGGTTCTATCGGTCCGGAGCGCTCCCGTCGAAACCAGGCGGTTCATGCGTCTCGGGAGCGTACACGTCCCGTGACCAGATCGGCACACGCACCTCGGCGGGACGACTCACTGACGAGCAGTGGCTACCACGTCTCCGTCGACGACGGCCGCGATTCGTTCTATGCGCTCTGTATCGAGGACCCGGACGACGAGGACAGGTGGCTCATTTCTGATACGGTGTGCTCGCTGCGGGAGCTCCGCTAGGTCGTTGCGTCCTCTGCCCTCGCGTGCTTAGCCCTTGCGTCCTCTGCCCTCGCGTGCTTAGCCCTTGCGTCCTCTGCCCTCGCGTGCTTAGCCCTCGTGTCCGGAGACGGCCTCGCCGAGCCCGTCGACGGGGCGGTCGGGGAGGGTTTCCTCGACGGCGTCGGACAGCCCGAAGCGGTAGCGGTCGGCGTCCGCGTCGCCGCGCAGTTCCGTCCGACCGTGATACACCGAGACGGCCGTATCGAGGTGGAGTCGAACGGCTTCCAGGAGCGCCTCCGCCTCCAGCGGCTGGCCGCGGTGCTCGATCTCCTCGACGTCAGCTCCGGGCGGCACGTTGAACGCCCGTTGGGTAATGATCGGCCCCTGATCGAGGTCGGTCGTCACGTAGTGGGCCGTCACGCCCGCGATCCGGACCCCCTCGTCTCTGGCCTGCCGGTAGGCCTCCGCGCCGGGGAACGAGGGCAAAAGCGAGGGATGGATGTTGATGATCCGATCCTCATAGCGGAAGACGACGTTGGGGCTCAAGATCCGCATGTAGCGGGCCAACACGATCAAATCAGTGTCGTACTCGTCGAGGAGTTCGAGCAGCCGTTCCTCGTCGGGGGAGCCCTTCTCGTCGCCGACGTCGTGGAAATCGACGCCGTAGTGGTCGGCCAGCGGCTCGAGGTCGTCGTGATTGCCGATGATGACGCTGATATCGGCCCCGAGTTTCCCGTCGGCCCACGCCTCGAACAGCGCCTCGAGACAGTGTGATTCCTTGGTGACGAGGACGGCGATCGTCCGCGTCTCGCGGTCGGCGGGGAACCGGACCTGGATGTCGACGCCGAGGTCGTCGCCGAGCTCCGAGAGCGCCTCGCGAAGCTCCTCGCGCGTACAGCTCATCCCGTCGGTGTCGACGGTCATCGTCATCCGAAAGAGCTGATCCCGGACGGCCTGGTCGAGGTCCTCGATGTTGATGTCCCGCTCGAAAAGCAGCGTCGTGACGCGGGCGATGAGGCCGGTGTCGTCCTCGCCAATGACGGTGATCTCGGTGTACTCTCGGCTCACGGCAGCCACCTCCGCGGCGTCGGGACGGACGAAGTCATACTACCGTCTGGGGGGCGGGTTATGAAAAGCGACTCGAAAAAGCGACGACCCCCTCCCCCGTGGGGCGAACCGCTCGGCACCGACACGGCGGGCGACGCGTGGCCTCGACGGCGTGACAACGGCTGACGACCACGCCAGGACTCGGTGTTCGGTGGCACCACCGACGGCCACGCCGGGACTCGGTGTTCGGTGTCACCACCGGTATGTGAACCGCCTCGGGGTCAAGTGGTTCGAGAGACTCCGTCTCTCGTGATCACGAAAGACGTCGTCTTCCGTACGACCCCGAGGCACTCGCCTTGCTGATACTGACGGACAAAAGAATGTACACACGACGCACGAGGATCACGCCGTTCGACGGAGCGAACGGCGGATCACTCGTGAGTCGGTTTCATTTGATTTCGTCCACCAGTATTATTTGTAGATCGCTGACGCACGTTCGGCCGCATGACCGACAACGTCAGCTACGTCTTCGACGACGCGGTGAGTACGATCCGGCTCGAACGCCCCGATCGCTACAACGCCATGACCCCGGAGATGTGGCGTGCCGTTACCGACGGCATCCGCCGGGCGGACGAGGACGGAGCCCGAGCGGTCGTCCTCACCGGCGAGGGGGAACTCTTCTGTTCGGGCGACGACATCAGGTCGCTGGCCGATATCGAGGACGACCGCGACGCCAGGGCGCTGGCGGACACGCTCGCCGACTGCTTCGACGCCATCGAGCGCTCACCCGTCCCCGTCGTCGGGTGGGCCAACGGCTCGGCGTACGGCGGCGGCTTCGAACTCCTGATGGCGGCGGACGTCACGATCGTCCCGACGGGGACAACGTTCGCGCTTCCGGAGACACAGATCGGGGCGATCCCGTTGTATGCGGCGAAACGGCTCACGTTACTCGTGGGCCGACAGCGCGCGTCACAGCTCGCGTTGGTCGGCCGGGAGATCTCCGCCGAACGCGCCGTCGAGTGGGGGCTGTTCGCTCGGGCAGTCCCCGAGGCCAACCTCGAGGCAATCGTCGCCGAAACCGTCGCGGCGTTCGAACAGTCCGCACCGGAGGCGCTGGCGACGACGAAAGCGTGGCTCGGTGCCCCGCTTCGCTCGGCGGGCGAGCGCGTCGGGATGCGAACGGGGCTCGGACACCTCTATGCCGGCGATGACGCCCGCGAAGGCGCGAAAGCGTTCTTAGAGGACCGCGAGCCGGACTTCGCCGGGCGACGGAACACGAAGTGATTTGACTCCCGTGGCGTACAACACACGTATGGTCGAATTTACCGAGCGCAAGCGGCTCATCGGTAGAGGCGCTGCACTCGTCGCCGTCGGCGCGGTGTTTACCATCACGATCGTCGGCGCGATGATCGGTGTCCCGATGATGATACTTGGTGTCGTGTTTCTCCTACAGTCGATCTTCGCCGGCGATTCCGAGGGGAAAGCACAGTCGACGTGAGCGATGGCGGCCGCCGTCGGTGCCTGACGGTCTCCCGCGCTCCGACCGCCGCCGTACAAACACCTCCCACGCTTCGATCCCGTTCCTGCCGCCGCCCGGTGCTTTTTCAGGGTCGCCGGCGAACGTCCGCTCACATGTCGACAACAGCGCTGTTTGTCGTGAGCGAGGAGGGCTACTGGGGCGAAGAGTGCGTCGAGCCGCTGACGACGCTGGAGGACGCCGGCGTCGTGGTGACGGTCGCAACACCGACCGGTTCGCCCCCCGTCGTCGACGAGCGCTCGGCCGACCCCGAGGAGGTCGGCGAGGGGCTCGCAGAATGGGTCTGCGATATCGACGAGAACCATCCCGAACTCAACGACCCGATCCCGCTCGCTCGGGCCGACGCCGCCGACTACGACGCCGTTGTCTTCCCCGGCGGACACGGGACCGTCTGGGACGTCAACCAGGACCGACACGCCCGCCAGCTCCTGCTCGACGCCGTCGGGGGCGAGGACGGTCTCGCGGTCGTCGTCTGTCACGCCGTCGGCATCCTCGCGTTCACCCGCGAGGCGGACGGTTCGTTCCTGGTGGCGGACCGCAACGTGACCGGGTTTCCGAACGCCTGGGAGGACGGCATCGTCGACGAAAACGACTGTTTCGGCGGCCGCAAGCTCCCCTACTGGGTCGAAGACGAGGTCAACGCCGCCGGCGGGAACTTCGACGCCGAACTCGACGCCGAGACGAGCGTCACGGTCGACGGCGATCTGATCACCGCACGCGGTCCCGGTTCGTCGTCGGCCGCCGCCGACACGCTCCTCGACGCCCTCGACGATTGATACTGGCTGTCCCCGGTGCACGCGAGTCGCGACCCCAGGGTGAGACAGGCGTTACGGACGGATAGCCGGCAGTACGAGACCGCCACCGAGCGCGGGGCGTCACTCTTGCGTCCGGACCCGTTCGGAAAACGCCTCGCGTCGCACTACGCGCATGCGGTTCCGGACGGTACCGACCGGGGCACCCGAGTCGGCACGCGACAGTTCGCCCTCGACGGTGATCGTCCGGTCCGTCACGTCGGCGATCTCGGTCCGAACCCGGACCGACTGACCGACCGGGACGGCGCGTCGGTGGGTCACCTCGGCGTCGATACCGACGACACCGGTCCCCGCCGGCAGGTGTCCACGCAGCGACTCGCGTCCGAGGAACTCGACCTCGGCGAGCAACTGCGGCGTCCCCAACACCGAAACCGCCTCGCCGTCGGCCGCATCCGTCGCGGCGGGCAACCCGGGCGGCTCGTCCTGTTCGCCGAAGAGGACGGTCGCGTGTCGCGGCTCGACCCGGACGGTCCGCTCGGCAGTGAGTCCCGGCTCCGGGAGTTCCTCCTCCATGACGGCCGACACGGGCGAGAACACAAAAAGCCGGGCGGTCGAGTCGCCGGCTACCCATCCGCCGCCGGCTACCCATCCGCCGCCGGCTACCCATCCGCCGCCGGCTACCCATCCGCCGCCGGCTACCCATCCGCCGGCTACCCATCCGCCGGATCGCCCCGGACGGCCGACACCGGCTCCCGAAGCGCCCACCGGTCCGCCGTCGGATCGAGCCGGTTCGGCTCCGCACCCCGCTCGGTCACGATCCCGGCGTGATACAGCATCGCCTTCAGTTGGAAAACCGTCGGGGCGTGATAGACGTTTCCGTCCCCGAGCGCGTCGGCTCGGAGTTCGCCCGCCCCGTCGAGCACCCGGCTTCGGGCGTCGGTCGTCCCCCGGACGAACAACTCGACGGTGAACGTCGGATGGTGGACGAAGAGCCACTCGACGAACTCGACGAGCGAGGGTGATCCGATCCCGTCGTCGGCCATCGTCTGTAGTTCCTCGACGAGCAGTTTGGTCGCCGGGTACGCCCAGACGACGCGTCTGGTCAGCTGTCCCCACGCCGGAGCGAGTTCGCAGAACCGCTTTCGGGAGCGCCGAAAGCCCTCGACGGCGGAGAGCGCGGAGCCGGTCGATCCGTACCGCGACAGCGCGAACCGGACCACCTCCTCTCCCAGCGGCGCGAGGTCGGTCCGATGGGGTCGGACCTCGATCAACCCCAGTGCGGCCGCCCCCCGGCGGGCGTCGTCGATGGCTCCGACGACGTGGTCTCGCATCGCCGCCTCCGTCCCGCCGGCGTGTGCGAGCGCGATCGGATACGCGAGGTAGTTCTTCGGGTGGTTGAGCCCGAAGGAATCGTCCGTGACGCCCTGGGCGCTCGCCTGGAACCGGATCGCGGTCGCGTCGTCGTCGCTCCGGTGGCCGACGAGGCGGGGGGTTTCGAGCGGGTCGACGGTACCATCGTCGGCGACGCCCAGTACGCCGACGTTGAGTTCGTTCGCGAGCGTCCGCGCCGACTGTGAGACCGCCGCCGCCGGGGCCGCAACGTAGGCGGCGTTGGCCCCGTTGAGCCGGTCGTACGCCTGGACGATCCCGCGTTCGACGTCGACGCCGCCCGCCTCGGTGTACCCCTTCGCCTCGACGACGACGAGCGGGGGCCGATCCCCGAGACGCTCGACGGCGAGGAGCTCTCCGTCCGGATGGCCGGCCCCCACGAGGTCCGGATAGCCCGAACCGACCCGGACGTGGTTGAAGGGTGCGAGCCGATCGCGGACCTCCGCCGGGACCCGCCGTCCGGAGAGCCACTCCTCGGTCGCGAACTGGGTGTCACAGACGGCGTAGGTGTCCGTATCAACCCCCTTGGACTCCGGAAACAGGCGGCGTTTGGCGTGGGCCAGAACGCGAGGCTCGGAGAGTGACGCCGTCGTGGCCATGGCCCGTTCTCGGGTGGCGTGGACAAGAAACTTCGGCGGGCGATCGGCTCCGGACCGCCCGGCCGCACCACCGTCTCGCCCGTGTCGCCTCGCTACGCTCCCGTCCCGGCAGTTTCAACCCGACCCGATCCGAACACGGCGACATGAGCACGCTACAGATCGTCGGCGGGCAGGTCCTCCGGCCGGATATGACTGTCCGGGAGGCGGACGTCCTCGCCGACCGCGAGACGGGGCGTATCCTGGAGGTGGGCGCGACCGCACGCGGCGAGTGGACCCTCGATGCCGCGGGCGGGCTCGTCATCCCCGGCCTCGTCAACGCCCACTGTCACGCCGCCATGACCCTGTTGCGCGGCTATGCGGACGACAAACCGCTCGACGCGTGGCTTCGAGAGGACGTCTGGCCGACCGAGGCCGCCCTCGAAACCGAGGACATCGTCGCCGGAACCCGTCTCGGTGCCGTCGAACTCCTGAAGAACGGCGTCACGACGCTCGGGGATATGTACTTCGAGGTCCCCGAAGCCGCCGCCGCCCTCGCGGAGGCCGGACTCCGCGCCCGGGTCGGCCACGGGATCGTCACCGTCGGCAAGGACGAGGCCGACGCGCGGGCGGACTTCGAGGAGGGGCTCGCGGTCGCCCGCGAACTCGACGGCGTGGCCGGCGGCCGGATCGAAACCGCGTTGATGCCCCACTCGCTGACGACTGTCGACGCCGCTCTGCTCGAAGAGTACGTCCCCAGGGCGCGGGATGCAGGGATCCCGTTGCACTATCACGCCAACGAGACCCGCGACGAGGTCGATCCGATCGTCGACGAACACGGCGTTCGCCCCCTGGAGTACGCCGACGACCTCGGCATGCTCGAACCGGGCGATTTCATCGCTCACGGCGTCCACACCGACGGGGCCGAAATCGAACTGCTCGCCGACCGGGGCGTCGGCGTCGCCCACTGTCCCGCCTCGAACATGAAACTCGCGAGCGGGATCGCTCCCGTCGAGGCGATGCTCGAGGCGGGCGTACCCGTCGGGATCGGAACCGACGGCGCGGCCTCGAACAACGACCTCGACGTCTTCGACGAACTTCGCGATGCCGCGATGGTCGGCAAACTCGAAACCGGCGACGCGGCGGCGGTCGCCGCGCCCGACGTCGTCCGGGCGGCGACCGACGGCGGGGCCGAACTGCTCGGGTTCGATTCGGGGCGGATCGCCCCCGGAGCCCTCGCCGACCTCGCCGTCGTCGACCTCGACGGGCCGCACCTCACGCCGGCACACGACCTCCTCAGCCACCTCGCCTACGCCGTCCGGGGCTCCGACGTCCGACATACCGTCGTCGACGGCGAGGTCGTCGTCCGCGACCGGGACGTGGTGACCCTCGATGAGGCCGCTGTCAAACGTGCGGCCGAACGGCGCGCCACGTCGCTGATCGAGCGGGCCCAATGAGTACCGTCCTCGGTCGCCCGGATGTGCGGCATGGCGTACTTGGCGGTGAGAAACGGCGCCCGGAGCATGACGTCGAGCAGGAGGTCGTATCGCTCCATC
>NZ_JACDNQ010000001.1:255700-256227 GCF_013839515.1 Natronomonas salinimetallica
CGTTCGCGACGTACCGGAGGGTCCCCGCCTCCGCGGCCCCCTCGATCATCGCCTCGACGTCGGTGTCGTCGGTGAGATCGGTCGGGAGCGGCCGTACGTCCCCCGGGGTATCCACGGTCGCGGCGAGGTCGACCGTCCCGTCGAGTCCGTCCTCGTCGACGTCGGCCCCGGCGACCGTGAGGCCGTTCGCCGCGAGCGCGACGGCCGTCGCGCGGCCGATCCCCGAGGCGGCACCGGTGACGACGGCGACCGTGTCGGGGGTGAAGTGCGGATCGTCGACGATCAGCAGGTCGTCGGCTGTCAGTTCCGGTGCGGTCAACTCGAACGTATCGGAAGACATACTCTATGGGGACCGACGCCACCGACCGGTGAACTACCCCACCCTACTCGCTCACGGTTAGCGCCGTTCGCTCCTTGAGGGTAGTGCGGGACCTTAATGGTCAAGATAATTTTTGCAAATAGGGACCCAGGAATTTGTCGATCCAAGATTTAGCAAATCCAAGTCTCTTCGTGAACTTCTCGAAGAG
>NZ_JACDNQ010000010.1 GCF_013839515.1 Natronomonas salinimetallica
AATAAACGACTCCAGTCGATCGATGAAGGTCTGCTGATCACTCTCTTCAATCTCACTATAAACGATGGCAACTGCCATCAAGTAGGACTGCCGATAATCGGTTTCTGCACGTCGCGCCTCTTTCAAGCAGGTCTCAACAACCAAGGCCTGGCTTCCTCCGAAGCAATCTGGGACAGTGTTGAAGATGTCTGCCCCCAACTTCCGTTCGTCATCATCGCGACTATCAACCAGCCGTTCTATGTGTTCATTCAGCTCCGGCTCAAAACGTGTCGAAAACTGCGATACAGCAGTACTAACTCTACTGCTGCTGGAAAACTTCTCTGGAACTTGAGGCATATAGGCTGTGAACACATTAGAATCACCAAATATAGCGTCGGTGTTATACTCATTTGCCCATTTCAGAGCTTTCCGTGCATGCTTCGCACCCCAGTCCTCGATAAGAGTGGCCACGGAATCCCCAAATTGTTCTCGCGTCTCGTCCGACGCCGAATCGTAAAAATAGAACCCAGCTTCCATCATGTCGATCGCATTCGAGTCCTTCGAGTTCACGATATCTTGGATATGATCGTAGAATTTATCGGCAGAGGTTTCATCGATATCTGATTCAATATCCAGTAGATGCTCCGATAGGGTGCTGTATGTGCGGCTCGCTCTGTTTTCGTTGCTCTGAGGGACGTATTCAATTAAGCGCTGCACAAATTGTCCCCGAATTTGAGGAGATGCTCCATTATCCAATTTGAGGAACAAATCCGCATTGATGAACTCCGATTCTTCTTCCTCGCGTTCAATCGAAACTATCAACGGCTTAAATAAGTCATCGGTGAGAAGTCCCCAAGCTGGTCCACCAGACCATATGAATTCAAGTGCTTCTCCGAAGGCAGAGTCTTGGAACTCTTCATTGTCATTTCCTTGAGGAAGTTTCAATAATTGAGTCGATAAGGTCTGTTTTGCTCTCCGAGGAAGCGGGTGACGTGCTCGGTCATCGTTCTCGTCTTCATACTTGTACGTGTGAGCAACAAATGCTTCAAGCCTATTTTGCTGCCATTCATCGTCAACTACAACGGTCTCTGCAAGTGCAGTGAAGAGATTTGTCCGGATTCCTCGTTCTGAAATCCGATCGAGAAGCCAGACAAGGTCGTACAAATTAAATCGTTCCACAAAACGACCACCAAGTCTTACAGTAAGAACTCCGGCAACTGAATCCGCAATACGTTGTTGTGCAGTGTCGTCAAACCGGTCAAAGACCTCAAGGATACTCTCTATTGTACTGAATAGGGCCTGATCCCGTCCCTCCTGGTCATATTCATCTAAGATGTTCTCGATAGCGGTACAATGCACTGCAAATGGCTCCTCTGACTCGTCGTCAACATCGTCCAGAAGCTGTTTGACTTCGTCGACCTGATTTGTACGCAATAACTGAACAAAGTTTGTGTCAAGAGCACCAGTATACCGCGGTTCACTCAAGTGCAGGAACGGCTTGATATCCGGGACAGAGGTTGGACGGGTGGCCTTCAAGAAGGTACGCAAGTTAGAAACACCACTGGTCTCTGCCGAGGTATCCTCAAACAGCTGATCAACCTCTTCCTCACGGTCTTCGGGCAGATCTCCCGTGAAAAACCGATCAACGTCTTCCAGTAATCGAGGGTTCTCTTGTAACGCGTTATAGAAGTCCGGATAGTCTTCTTCAAGCACTGCAATCTTAGCCAAAAAGGCCGGATTTCCGCTGACTCGACCCTGTTCTAACCCTGCATCGCTATCTTCGATTTCGCCTGCAAGCATACGCAACGCAGTGACCCGATTGAGCCCTTGTTTAATACGACGTGGCGTTTTGATATACGCCTTAGTCAATACATCCAATACTTCAGGGTCATATGGTTGAGTTAGCCGTTCATTTTGCGTTTCTGCATATGCCTCAATATCGTCCGCAAGCATAGGAGGAATTCGAATTGTGGTCTGGAAGAACTTCCGTAAGAATTCTCGCGTATTCTGGCCTTCTTTGAAGTATGTCCCCTCTTCGTGGTCAATTTGTTGAATATGGCTTTTCAATGCGTTATCATCACAGGGAATAATGTAGATACACGGCGAAACATCCATGAACGTTTTTAATGAGACTAACACCTCGTAGACCGTTCGACTTTGACATCGGTCGAGGTTATCGATTGAGATGATAATTCGATCCGTTCCAGTCTCGTCTTGTACTCTATCGATCAGTTGATGGAAAATCCGCTCATAAGCGCCGGACCACTCCTTTCGGGGATATACAAATTTCCGTTGTAGAGTCGTAGTTGCCGTTTGTAACTGTTCAGCCATAAACACCAACAATGGGGCTGCAATCAAGATCAGGAGACTGGTCGAAATACTATCGAACCCTAGGAAGCTGGATGCGACTGCAGCAATAGCGAGAACCCCAATGATAAAAATGAGATGAGTTGAATGGGTGAGGAAGTTATAGACACCTTCAATGAGGCTGTCTGTCTCTGCTCGCTTCTGCTCGTCCACATCGTAAAGCTGTCCGGTGATTTCATCTTCACCGATTAACCCATCCTCTATATTTGCATGCTCACCCAGTTCTTGGTCCAATGTGAGCAGGAGTTCTGTTCGAACAGAATCTTCAGCATGCTTCCACGCATCAAACTCAATACACACCGTTTCTCCGTTCGTATTCTGCTCTTCAATCCGATTGAACAGTAAACGGATAATTGAAGTTTTACCAGAACCCCACTTTCCAAAAATCCCGATGTGCCACGGAGGTTCAACAGTGTCTAAAATTCGCTCAAGAGCATCAACATATTCTGTATGCTGAAACGCATCTTCCTCATCAGACGCAATCGGCTCATCCGACAGGAAATTCAAATCATCCGGTTGATTAGACACAATAAATTGTTCTTGTTACCCATTATCAGGATTTCGATTGCTATCTTTAAACGACAATCCTGAATTTAGTCTAGCGACTCTCTTAGCCCATTCTGTAGGTTGAGCAGTCGCTATAGAGATGGTTGTGGCTGCGCGCACAGCGACCAGAGGGAGCGAGCACGGAGCGGTGGGTGGGGAGGTGGGGTTTGGGTCGGTCCCGCACCCTCAAAAAAAGAAGACCGCAACTACCCGCTAATCCTTCCACCACCGGCGCTCGCGCTCTGGGAACACGATCCGACTGTCGTAGGTCAACGCGAGACTGCAGCGCCCTTGGTACCAGTTCTTCTTTGCCCCCCACAACTGGATCCGATCGCCTTCTTTGACCCAGGGTTGGTCGCTTTTTGCCCACGAGGTGAACTTGATTTTCCCGCTATCATCTGCGATGAGGCCCACTTGGGCGATTGCTGGACTACTGGGTTCCCACAGCTCAATCACTGTCCCTTCGACGTTTATCTCTCCACCCGGAAGTTCGGGCACATCGGCAACCTCCAGGAGGGTACTGGGCATCAGCTTGACTCTCTCGAGCGTGTCAAATACTGCTTCCATCGTCGACTGACCATCTGCGATCCGTTCACCAAGCAGCCGTCCGATTGCGGCACGACTCGGGCCACCGTTCACTTTTTCAACGATCCGCTGGGCGTGTTGATTCACCGTCGCGAGTTCGTCCTGGGAGAGGCGCTCACGGGGATCCGGCGTTGGCTCCACGTCCTGCCGACCCGTCTCTTCGACCGTCACCCGGCTCGTCCGGCGAACCTGCTCGGTGACGACCTTCCGCGTGCGCTTCGCCCGTCCCTCTTGCGTTCCGAGTTCGGCCTGGGCACTGATGTGTTCGAGTTCGGCTTCCCGGGCCCGAATGCGCTCCTCCTGGGCGAGGGTCACACCGTAGATGCGATCATCGGCTTCCTGTGCGATCCCGTCCGGGTGATTGGCGTCCACTTTCGCCTGGATTTCCATGTTGACCGTCGGCTGGAAC
The DNA here is from genome assembly GCF_013839515.1 of Natronomonas salinimetallica. GTDB lineage: Archaea > Halobacteriota > Halobacteria > Halobacteriales > Haloarculaceae > Natronomonas. The sequence continues at coordinate 3,887 of NZ_JACDNQ010000010.1, forward strand.
TCCGGGGTCTCGTCGACGACCTCGAACCCGTCCTCGTCGAGCTCCGGCTCCTCGAGTTGCTTGTAGGCCTGTTCATCGACCGAAATTTCATTACCGAATGCGTTCTTACTGGACATTGGAGTTCACTAACTCCGAAGGCGCTCACGCGCCACCACCCGCGTCTCCACCGCGGGTTTTCCACGACCGTCACCGACCAGAGTCATCTGCGCTCTCGCTCGCGCCTTCGCGCACGCCCTTGGCGGGCGCGAGCGAGAGCGCCTACACGACGGGACGCATCCAGCACCGCGCGCCGAACCGCCCGGAGCGAGCGGCCAGCGCATTCCCCGTTCGCCGCGACGCAACCACGTCCGTCGCGGTCGGCTTCGCCGAGGTCCGCAGGACCCGAACGGGAGAAGCGCTGGCGTCGAGGGCACATGCACTTTAGCCCGGAACGGGCGCGGGCGGTGCGGAGAGCGCCCGCATGCCCGGAATGGTCGGTCGCGAGCGACGCGGAGGGCGGAACGCGGCGAGCGGGGCGTGCCGGTACGAAGCATCTGTCCAGCCGGTAACGCCGCTTGGCAACACAACCGCTATCCTGGCGGACTCAGAAAGGGCGAGGCCGTCTCGGTCGTCCCCCGACCCCGTAAGCACCGCAGGAACGAGGAGCGCAGCGGCGGTCGCGGGATGCCGAGCGGCCGAGGGCTTTCAGGGTGTGTTTCGGATGTCGACCGCGATACCGGCTACGGGTTTGGTGGACTGGACTCCTCGTCGATCAGGACGTCGACGCTCCCTGGCGTCACCGCAAGCCGAACCCCCTCCACTGTGAACTGTACTTCCACGTCCTCAGTCGACGAGTTCAAAAGCTGCTCGAGCGCCTCGATATCGATGGAGTCGTACAGCTGGTACTCATCCCGATTCACCCCACATGCTTCGAGCGTCTCGATGATGTCGACCAAGAGGTCTGCCGACCCCCCAGACCCAGTCGTTGATGAGCGATCCATTGTAACGTCCAAAGCTTAGGACGGCAGGTGTTTAAAAGGTTAGGAGTCAACTGAAGTTGCTTATAGCTTCTCTAATTGACTTAGCGCGTTTGGGATAGCGTCGGCGCAACCAGAGATGATTATGCGCTTTGACGCCGACTGGATGTCACGTGCCGATGATCGCATTCTGGAGCATCTTGCTGAAGAGGGCCCGGATACCCCGAAGGAAATGGCCGACAGTGACCGCGTCCGCTTCTCTCGACAGCACATCAACGCCCGCTGTAAAACACTCGTCACCTACGGTCTCCTCGTTCATCTCGGGAACGGTGTCTACGATATCACTTGTAAAGGGAACCAGTATCTCGCCGGCGAACTCGACGCTCGTGACCTCAAGGGCGAATGAACCTACTCCTCCAGAAGTGCCACCAACTGGGCGACGTATGGGCTGTTGTCCCAGCTCCGGTGGGGGCTGATCGCGCTAAGTAGTGTTCGCGCCTCCTCGTGGGTCATATGGCCGTTCCGGGCGTGATCACAGATGAGCCGTGGTGTCGGGACAATTCGCGGCCCCTGGAGTACTGCGTGAATAAGCGCGAAGTTCGTCCCACCAAACTCGTCGGTGAGAAAGCCGTCGACGTCGAGCGCGTTCGCGAGGACGATGCCATCGGTTTCGCCGTCGTCGAGACCGAACGTCGGCCGCGAGTCCGGTGTCTCGTTACGCTCGTACGGATCGTCGACCGTGTAGTGATCACGGGCCGCGAGCACATTCGTTGCTGCGGCGCCGTGGATATCCTGATACTGCGTAATGTCACGGAGCTCTGCGACGACCTCTAGTGGCACGAACACGTCACACGAGGTGAGCAGATACTGAAGGGGATCGGGGGCGGTTTCAGTATCGTACGCTGCATCGGCGCGTGGCACGGCCAAACTGACCAGTGCGCTGGTGTCGGCCACGACTGTTCGCAGCTGTCGGCGACCGCTCATCGATCGTCGTCGGTCGCGGTGTCGACCGTTATCGCGTCGCCATCGTAGACGTCGACATCGTCGGGGGTAGCGAGATCGAGTGGCTCGTCCTCGAGATCGGCTTTGAGGAGGCGGAGTCGCTGGGCGGTCTCGGCGCCGACCAGTTGCTTGACCGTCTCGAACTCGAGTTGGTCGTCGTAGTACTTCGTTGCGACCAGCTCTTGGAACGTCTCGCTGTCAGCGGTCTCTTCGATGTACTCGCGGATGGCCTCGACGAGGAGATCCGTCCGATCTTTGTCGAAGAGATCTGCGATCGCGTCAAGTCGGTCGACGAGATACTCCGGGGACTGGAAATGGACTCGGCGTGGATCATCGCTCGCGCTCATTCTATGTGCAAGTTTTGCATACAGAAGGATAACCGTTTCGGCATATGTGCATACCTTGCACATTGTCTCAAGACTGAGCATAGGGCTCCGTCGAGTCACGGCGTGGAGTTTGCTTCAGTGCACGTCGACGTCGAGCGCTGCTCTCGGCGTCGCGACGACATGTTCCTCGAGGTCGCGCGTCCAGTACGTGGCAGGCCCACCGGGGCTACAACGTGCGCACAGCTGGAGGGGTCCTTCGAGGTGACCGAGTTCCACCCGGAACCGCGTGAGTGCTGCGAGCGCGTCGACGACGAGTCCGCAGCCGTCGCAGGCGTGATGATCGCGTTTGTCGGGATCCGGTCGCGTCTGGATGGCACAGTCGACACAGATTGGGTGGGTGACCCGCTCGTCCTGCCCCCAGGTATGCGCCTCCCCAGCCTCGGTGCCGGGCGGAGCGTCACAGAAGGAACAGCCAACGAGCGTCTGCTGCATTACTTGCCCTCCTCGCCGCTTTCGCGAGCGGCCATCCAGCCGTTGTGGAAGACGGCCAACTGGGTGGTGGAGTCGAAAGCAGTGCTACTCGGCTCGTGGAAGAGAACTTGAGCCTCAGGAACGGGTGTAACGATTCCCGCATCGACGAGCTCACCGACGAGGTTGCGGGCTGTCGCGTCGTCGACGTCCGCTGTGGCGACGCCAGCGGCGTCGCGGTCCTGGGCGAGAAGCTCTTTCTCGAGCTGTTCGTAGTCGGTATTCGTGTCGTCGTGAGGATCGGGATCAACCATGGTGAATCACGCCGCGCACGCTGTCGCGCGCCGCACGTTTCTCGGCGCGAACAAACAAAACCGTGTCAGCACGGCTCAGTCGGGTGTCGGAATTCGATACCCGATGACGGCGACGTCGTCGATGAACAGAATGCCCTTCATAAAGTCCAGCTTGGTCAAGCTGTGGCGATACAGGTTATCTCTCCCTCGGTAGTTTACTGGCACCACCAGGCAGCCGAATTCGATCTTCGGTCGCCCGTCTTTCTGGGTGCGATATCCTTTCTGGAACTTGAGCAGATCGTCGCTAATGCTTTTCCGCTCGCTTTTTTTCGACCTCGATCGCGATGCGCTCGTCAGGCTGGTACAGATCAACGCTGTAGTTAAATCCCAAATGCGACCAGAGTTTGCAGTTGGGGTTATACCCGCCGGCGCGATCGCCTTCATATTCGTACTCTGGCAATCCTTCAGCGATTTCAGCATCAAATGCCCCAATCTCCGTATTCTTCGATGAGTTTCGGAAGAAATCCTCAGGTACCTGCTCGACCGCAGAGCGAATGGACGCTAACGTGTCACTTGGAAATGACTGAGATGAGGTTTGTTTCCGTCGTTCGCTCAACATTGATACACTCTCTACCTCGACCATCGTACATGGTGACTCATCACCGGACATTCAAAACAGTATCCAGGTGTGTCTCCAACCTTCATGATGAGACCGTTGGGTGGCCCTCTGATATGCTTGGCCTGCGGCCTTGCATCTTGGCCCCTGTGGCCGCGAATAAAGGTTTGTGCCGCCACCCCCACCGTATATAGGTCGATTTTTCGGCTGTCAGGTGGCTGTTTTAGTCCATAAATCGCCAGACTGAGCCGCCTGACACCCAATTTCGTTGTCTGCTGGAAAACACACCTGCTCCCGTAACAGCTGTCAGGTACTGCTGTCTTGCGGTTTTGTAAGTTTAGGTGCAATCTGATTTCGTCGGGTGTCAGGTGAAAGATCCAAGAGGTGGCCGAGGAAGTAGTTGAGCAGTACCTCGAAGAGCCAGAACATAAGGCAGGGTGTCGGGCTTCACCCCCGACCGCAGTGAGTCGGGGAACTTCCCCCTAAAGTTTCATCTTTTTCGGTACCGTTCTTGTCTTTTTCTTTCGAGGAGATGGTGGGTTCCCCAAATCATCCATATAAATACAATCGAGGAAACGAGAAGTATTTCGAATCGAACTAGCGGAGTATTGTACACTTGAGAGATCACTACAGCTACACTCATCCACCCGAGCACAACTAACAGCAGTTGGTTCGATGAGCTTGGTCGGAGTTTCTCCTTCAAATTCATTAGTCTTCTAATATATCTCGGAGGTTCTCTCGGAGTGCTTCTCGTAATGTTCGCGGAGATCGATCCGCATCACGGGCGATCACCACCGTCCCGTCGCTTTCTTCGACAATCGTCTGTGGAATCGACCCATACAACGTTCGAGCCACGAAACTTTCCCCGGTCGCTCCCACGCTCACGGTATCGTATTCGCGGACAGTGTTGAGGAGTGTTTCACGAACCGCCTCACTCACGATGACTTGCGACTCGTATTCGTCCTCGTCGAGTGCTGCTTTCGTGGCGACTCTCGAAATCGCTTCCTCACCTTCAGTTGTCGGACTTCCCTGCTCCTCAGGCTCTTCTTTTGCAGAGGCATTTTCCTCAGCCGGCGGTTGGACATTCAGCAACGTCAGTGACGCTTCGTTGAACGTGCGCGCGAGTTCTCCGGCACGCCGCGCAGCAATAGGGGCATTCGGTCCACCTCCGGCGAGTGCAACGATTCTACCTGGAGACCGACGCGGATTCGTCACTAACGTCACTTCACACGGGGCTCGCTCGATCACGGGATCAAGCGTCGTCCCGAAGATGGCATCACGCCGACGAGACAAGCCTCCCCATCCCATCAGAACATGATCGGCATCCTCCTCCTCAATAACCGCGAGGAGCGCTCTACCGGCATCCCTACCGACTATCGCTCGCGTTCGGAGCGGAATATCCAACGTCTCAGCCGTCTCACGTGCACTCTCGAGCAGTTCCTGTTGACGTTCGACACGTTCCTCTTCGAGTTCGATCTGTTCTGGGGACATCTGTGGCGGCACTTCGATCACGTTGACCGCAACGAGTTCCGTCTTCCCGTTATCGTGCCCGTAGGCGCTCGCTGCGGCATACCTGATCAATGTCTCCTCAGTCGCGGGGTTCGCCACCGGAACCACAACACGGTACACAGTCGCTTCGTCCTCAGTTTCAGACTCAGGCGCGACCGCCTCACCGACAAGGCTCGTTGAAATCGCCCGGTCACGCGCATAGGCGAGATACCATACGACACCGATGCCAACGATCCCGAGACCGATGAGCTGAACGATCGTCCGCATCTGAACCATCACGCCGATACAGGCCAGGCCACCGATGATCGGGACTGCTGGATAGAGACGGCCGGGAATACGGAAATCCGGGTCGTAGTCTTCCGGGTCAGCGCGGCGGAGAACGATAACGGCAACGTGAACGAGTGCGTACGTGATGAGGAACGAAAAGGCTGCCACGTCTGCGAGCGTATCGATCGGGAGGGGCCCGGCGATTAACAGCAGAATCACCGCTCCTGTCGCCAGAATTGCCCGATAAGGTGTTCGAAAATTTGAGTGGATCTGATTCAGCCATTCAGATAGGAGTTTGTCTCGCCCCATTGCGAAGTTCACTCGTGCTGCGGATAGGATAGAGGCGTTCGCGGAGGAAACTGTCGCCAGCACTGCCCCGATAATCATCGCAAGCGAACCAACTGCACCGAGGTATTCGCCTGCAACGTCCGCAACCGGGATATTCGATGCTTCCAACACGTCCACGGGAAGAACGCCGGTCGAAACCAACATCACGAGCACGTAGAGGATGGTTGGCGTTACGACCGCCGCAATCATCGACAGTGGGAGGTTCCGTCCCGGATTTTTGATCTCTTCTGCGGACGTTGCGATCACCTCGAATCCGATGAACGTGACAAACACCGTCCCAGCAGTGAGCCCGACAGCACTCCACCCTTCAGGGGCGAACGGATCGAGCAAGGTTGGATCGATAGCCGCTAAGCCGAACGCTATGAATCCGATGATGAGAACGACGAGTAGAATGACGATGACGTTCTGTAATGATCCAGTTTCTTTGACCCCACGGTAATTCACGAGTGTGAGGAGCGCACCCATTGCGAGAGCGGAAGCGATGATCGGGAATATTGGATGTAACCCGGCCAAATACTGGCCGAAGCCGAGCATATAGAAGGCAGTCGCAAACATCAAACCGGCCCACATCCCCCACCCGACGATACTACCGAAGAGGCCGCCAAGTGCCCGATTGACGTAGTAATAGCTCCCACCGGCTTTCGGCATCCCCGTAGCGAGTTCGGACAGCGAAAGAGCTGCCAGCAAGGCGACCGCACCGCCAATGAGAAACGACACCATGCTCGCTGGGCCAGCCCTACCCGCGACAATACCCGGCAGAACGAAGATACCGGCTCCGATCATCGTCCCGAGTCCTAACGTGTACGCTTCGAGAAAGCCGAGATCTCGAGCAAGCTCTTGCTCAGCCATTGCATCTAACCTCCGCGTTTACCGTCGAAGTCAACGCATTATGGCGGCGCGGCACTCGTCTACTCATACTTTAGCCTCACGAGCAAACTCATATAAACTCCGCGATTGAATTTTTGATTCCGTAATTGAAGCCTCAGCATATTTTTGATTGAATAATACAGGGGTATTATATTGTCGGAGACAGTAGCGTCTGTCAGGAGGAGATAGTGCTGTGTCACACACAATAAGTAACTATCGGCTCGACGACATCGACCGTCGTATCATCCATGCCCTTATGGCGGATGCACGGAACACGTCGGCTCCGATGATAGCCGAGCAGGTGAACGTCTCTCCTGCAACGATTAGGAACCGAATCAAACAGCTCGAAGAACAGGGGATCGTTAGAGGTTACTACGCAAGTATCGACTTCGAACGCGCAGAGGACAAACTCACCTATCTGTACATTTGTACCGTACCTGCAACTGACGTCGAACATCTCGCACAAGAAATACGCAATATTCGGGGCGTCGTGAACGTTCGAGAATTAGTGAGCGGAACCCACAATCTTCACATAATGGCTGTCGGGGAAACCACGACAGAGTTCAAGCGGATCATGCGCTCACTCACGGAACTGAACATCGAAGTAGTAGAGAAAAGCCTCGTCCAGAACGAGGTTTTTGAGCCATACGCACAATACGGTGCTGATGATGCTGCACCGGCATGGGAGCCGACGGACTTTCTCCGACTCGCGGGTGGGACTGACGTTGTTGAGGTGTCGGTGAGTGAAAATGCCCCGATAGTCGATCTTTCGCTGGCAGAGGCTGCAGAACGCGACGTCATCGATGAAGATGCACTCGTGGTTGCTATCGAGCGTGACGGGCGAGTATTGACTCCACGAGGAGAGACAGTCATCCAACAAAACGACGTAATCACACTCATCTCTCGAGGAGATGAACCAAGCGAGGCTATCGAGGCGTTCCATACGGCTAACCAATCCCGGGTGTGACAGCCAATGGTCTCATGCCCTCACTGCGAGTATGAAGGGCAGGCCGCGAGTTTTAATTTTGAAACGATCCGTGCTGATCAGCGGTATAGCAAGTCTGATACCGAGATCATTGCCTGTCCAAAATGCGGAGCTGCTTTAAGATACTCGCACAGGGAGGGAGAGCTATAATGTTTCGACGGATGCTTCGTCGGTTTCGATTTAGAACGAAAGCTATCCACGAATGTCGAAACTGCGGGACTACAGTCGAAGATTCAGAGGTGGACTGTCCGAACTGCGGGTGTGAAGAGATCGCTACGTATTGCTTAGAGGAGGAAATATAATGACACAACTTACAACACGGATGCTTCTCCCCGTTGTGCATGAGGAGGACACCAAACGGACGTGTAAAGCTCTTTTTGAACATCGCCCGGGCGAACCGGATTCGTCGAAGATAATTGTTGTTCACGCGATTGAGAAAGCAGGAGGCGCGCCGGACAAGGCACCGCTACCAGCGCGGGAGGAACAAGCCGAGCGGGTTTTTGCGCTTGCTGAACAGATACTTGGAGGCCGTGGCTACGAGGTTGAGACGCGGCTCATATACGCGACAGATGTCGTTGACGCTCTTTTTGATGTTGCACGCGAGGTAGAGGCCACTTCAATTGTATTTCTGCCCCGAGAAGGGGGTCGTTTGAGTCGGCTTTTGACGGGAAACCTTTCTACACGACTGGTCTTAGATTCTCCAATTCCCGTGATCACGCTGCCGCAAGTATCTGATGACGAAGAGTAGATGATAGAGTCAGATATTCTATAGAGGTTACAGCCGAGTGCTTTGTCACGTGCGTGGAATACTTTACTGATCGAACAAAAGGAGCTGTTTCGCTCTGTCCAGTGCGGATCGGCTATTAGAGGTAGTCTCTGTCCCTTGGTCTGCATCTTGCTCGACTTCGCGCTCTTCGATAGCAGCTTCCAGTCGGTCACGTTCCGAGCGAACTGTTGTGAGTTCCGATTGTAGGCTCTGGATTTCAGCCTCAAGTTCCTCGACACGATCAATTTTTCCAGCCAACTCTGACTCCAGATGGTCGACCTTCGTTGACAGGAGTCGATTTTTTTCGTGGAGATGAACCCGATTAAGGTTAGAGGCCGTTTCATCAGTCTCGATCGAACCTCCTTCAGTCCCCTGTTCCTCATCTCTAGTCCCCTCATCCGGTATGATCGGCTCGCGTCTGTGCTTCAGACCGGCCTCCTCGATGGCAGCAAGTGTCTCGTTGTAGGTTTCGTAGTCGGGGAATCCCTCATAGGTTCCATCCTCACCCTCTCGATCGACGAACGCGTCCTCGGGACAGACTTCGAGAGCGATAGCCGCTTTTCGAACGGCCCAGAACGGCATCTGGTCGTAAGTACCGCCGTCGACACGGTCTGCGCCAGCCTCTGGAACCCATACGGGAATGTCGTAGCCAGCGCTACGCAGTTCGTCGACAGCAGCCCAGTAGTCCTCTCCATCGAGGTCTGCATCGGCGTCAGAGAGAATCCCAGTCGCGAGCGCCATCAGCTTCGCCGGCCCGCCGCCGGCGTTCACCTTCGAATCCCCGAAGGTGTTGGCCTGCTCGTCGACGAAACAGGACTGGCCGCTTTCACTGTGTCGCCAGCACGGGTCAAACTGTGGTCGTGGCTGGTTCGGATCCGTATCGTAGTCATCGCTCGCGTAGTGGCGAGCGATCTCGGTGATGTCGACGTTTTCGACGGCCTCGTAGACATCTTCTTTAAACGGGGTAATGGGCCGTCCTTCGAGGGTACCATCGAGTTCCTTCAGTCGCTCCTCGCGTCGCTGGAGCGCTGCCTCACGCTGTCGTTGTCGTTCCTGTTCCCGCTCGCGCTCCGCCTCGACCAACGCTGCTAGCGTGGCCTGCCACCCGTCGTGATCCTCGTAGAGGTCCGGCCAGAGCGTCGCGACCAGCGATTCGACGCAGTCCGTATGCTCGACCCGCGTGAGGTCGTCGGCCCAAGTGACTGCCTGCTCGATGAGAGTGTCGTCGACGGCCTCGAACGGACAGAGCTCGTACCGGACGTCGTCGGTCGCGATGGGGGTAACGACGGCGTCGTGATTTGCGTGAATCGAGAGTGGGGGCTTGTACTGACGGTTCTTGTTGTTCACCCAGTCGGGCTGGATGACATCCTTGGCACCGTCGACGCGTTCGTTCACTCGGGCCTCTGCTTCCTGGAGCCACGCGTTCGAGCGATCAAGGAACTCATCGAATACCCGTTCGAGTGCGTCCGGATCATCGCTGAAGTGATCTGCAATCGGAAGCGTGGCCTCCGGAGCACCGAACACGTACGCACCTCCCACCGAATCTAGCGCGTACACCGCGTCCCGAGTCCCGTAGAGTGTCGCGTACTCGTCGATGTAGGCGTCGAGGGTCTCCTCGACGAGTTGCTTGGTTTCGGCATCGAGGTCGCCGCGGTGTGGTTTGATGCTGTCGGCAAGGTCGATATCGCCCCACGCTGGAACTGCCCGGAGGTCGGTGTAACCAGGCGTCGGGGGCTCGTCCTGCCAGACCGTCATGCCTTCCGACTCGTCGTATCGACACGGTTCCCACCGCTGGAAGGCAGTTGACGTCTTGTAGGTGGTAACGGCATAGAGCGTTCGCTCGAGACGGCCGTGGATCTCGTCGTAGTCCCGATCGAGGCGGGCGACCCGACCACGCCGCGGATATCCCGCCTTGATCGCCTCGACGTCGTCGTGGTCACGCTTGATGTACCACCCGACGAAGTCGTTCAGGCCGATCGTGGGATAGTCGTCGACGGTCGCCAGCGCCTCGTAGACGGGTTTCGCACGGCGGTAGTGATCGTGGATGGCGGAGTTACTGAGCGTCATCTGACGTCCACCTCCATCTCCTCTGTAGGAGTCAAACGACTACGCCTCTCCATCGTTTGATCCCTCCGTGTAGGTGTCTCGAAGCTCGATCCCGACGTAACAGCGCTGGGTCTTCCCGTCCAACCACTTCTTGTCGCGCTCGAAACCAACGTGCTCGCGAAGTGCCTGCGTGAACCGGGATTTCGGCTTCACGTCGTACTCTCCGGCTGACGCAAACTGTTCATAGGCATCGTAGACGTCGCCGACCGGGACGATCCCGTCGTCACACTCGACAAGAGCATCGTGAACGAATGTACTGAGACCGAACGGATCGTCCTCTCCGTCTTCCCCTGCCGAGGGTTCTCCGTTGGCTGATTGATCGGGTTCCACTCCCGCGGGGTAGAGCTCGCCGTTCTGAACCCCCTCCACGAGTTCGGTACAGCTCTCGGTCGTCTCATTCGTCGGCTCATAGAGCTGAAGGCTGGGATCCTGACCGTCCTCGGTGACGATTCCAATTGCGTACGAGCTGTCCGTGTAGTCCGGAACAGGTAGGTCCGTCGTTGGAACGAAAGGTCGCTTGATAGGCACCCACTCGGCCTCAAACGCGTCCTTTGAATCGTAGGTGGCGGGCAGTTCACCAGGCTGGAATACCGTGTACGCCCCTGCCGACTCGTCGTAACTGTAGGTTGCTGGGAACTGATCTTTGGAGATGGTCTCGAAGTCTGTGACCCGGACGTGGGTCTCTCCAGTGCTATCTTCGAGGGTGAATTCATCCGACTGTTTAACCCAGCGGGTCTGTCGGCTGTTGTCTGTGGCTCGACGTGCGGCAGTCACACCATCTGACGCGCTGGCACCACCGTTGAAGGTGATGTGCTCCGTCGTTGTGTACAGCCGCGTCTTACCAGACTTGAGTCGATTGACGGGCTCCTCGAGGATGTTGGAAACCCGTCGGGCGAGGTCACGCCCGTCTACATCGTCATCCCGTCCGTCCACGACGAAGAGCGGGATCTTCTCTGCGGCCTGTGCTTTCCGAAGATTGGCCAGTACCTTCGCCGGACGCGTGTGTGTCGTCGTTTCGATTTCGATCGTGAAGCTGGGATCGACGTCGGGATGGGTTGCCAAGCCATCCGGACGGTCTCTCCCGTCCTGATCCAAGACCTGCACCGAAAAGCCGAGCTCGCCCAGCAACTCCTCGACGGCAAACAACAGCCGATCGTGGCTCTCGCCACCACCAGTTGGCGAGTCGGTATCGGGTGTCGCGGCCTCTTCGCCCGTTGGGGTCAGTTGACAGACGACTTCGGTAGTTTCGGCGTCCAGATCTACCTCGATCAACGGTGAGCGCTCCCTGATGTCTGGGAAGGCTTCGACAGTGCGATCCTCGAGCGTTTCCTCATCGAGTCGAGCTAGCAGTTCGTCATCGACTGCTGAGACGGTCACCCAACCGTTCTCGTCGCGAACGCCGGCATTAATCTGGACCGTCCGGATCGCTTGTGCCATGGCGACATCGAGTGGTTGGTCGTCGTCGGCCTCGGTCGCCACGGCCGGGGTGTGTTCCGGCGTCGACGTCGTCGAGTCCGATGCTACTCCGTAGCTGTCCCGTGTTCGTTCGTGAATCGCGTCGAGGGTCGTCTGGAAGTCCGTTTCCTCCCGTTCCGAGAGTGAATACTCGCTTTCCAGATGCCCCGGTGGAATCGGGAGTGGAGCGAGACTGAACGGTTCCGGACCGGTTTCACCGAACGTCGGGCTCGGGAGCCGGGTGATCCATTCACCGCGGGGAAGAGACCGAATGCGGTTCGCGAACGCTTCCGGATCCATATCCTCGTGGGCCATCACGCGAGCGATCTCCTGGTCGACGTGAATCTTTCCGACGATTGGACTGCCGACGTCATTCAACACGTTGAGGTAGACCTTCCGGTTACCTTCCGTTTCGAGCTGTTCTGGGAACTGTAGCGAGAGGCCGACCGAGAGTTGAAAGCTTCTGCCCTTCTCCAGCAGTGTATTCATTATGTCTGAGACGACGACACTGGAGGCCTCGTCGACGAGTAGATTCACAACGTAGTCATCGGGCTTCTGCTCGATGTCCTGTTTGCGCTGTTTGAGTGCGTCGTAGAGCATCGTCATGATCAGCCCGGTCATCACCTTTGCAGCGTCGTCGCGCAGATCGCCGAGTTCGAAGAGGATAACCATCCGGTCATCAAGCAATTCTCGGAAGTCGAACTGCGGATCCGTGTTATTGAAAATATGGCGTAAGTGCTCGTCCTGAGAGATGTAGTCGAAGCGGTTGCTCACACCACCCATTATCGTTGCGAACGTATTGGGATCGAGCTGGAGCTGTCGGTGAATTTTCTGGGCGACCTGCGGGTTCCTGGACCGGGGAGCAGCTCCTTCATCGACCTCTGGTGGACCTGCCTGCCAGAGTTGATCGAGGATGTGTTCGAGCTGATTGTGGCTGAAGTAGTTGACGCTCTCACGATAGAGGCCATTTTCGAGGCCGTATTCCTCGTCGTAGAGGATTTTGATGATGTACTTGATCAAGTTCGGCGCGACGACCGCCTGCTCGTAGCGCTCTTCGCCCATGACCATCTTGATGATGGTCTCATAGTGGTCGGCTTTGTCCTGTACTGCGTCGACACGATTGACGCCACTCCTCAGAGAGGGTTCGATGTTGAAAAACGCGAAGCCGGGGAGGATTTCGGGGATCGGAAAATGCAGGACGTTCTCCTCGAGGTCAGTCGTCCCAAACCGGCGAGCGTGGGCCCGCATATAGTTCTGACACATCCCATCGCCCTTCGGATCGATAATGATGATTGGGCCATCGGTGGAGTCGTACAGGGACAGGGCATCGTTGATGCTGGCTTTCGATTTCCCGGCACCAGTCGTTCCGAACCGTGCAAAATGTGTGGTCAGCAGCGACGGCGGGACGCAGGTCGGCTCATCTTCGGGTTCACCGGTTTCATCGAGCGCATAGCCGATTGTCATCCCGTTCCGAAACTCGTCCATTAGGTCGGGATGTGGGCGAGGGAGTGGATTTCGCGAGCGCTGTTCCGATCGGGTGCCACGACCCCCTTCGACGGTTAATTCCTCTGAGGAGGGGACAACGACAACATTGGCCAGCTCGTCGGCGTTGAAGACGAGATCCGGCTTTCGCTTCCCCCGGCCTGTGACGATCTCGGAGTCTCGAACATGCTGTAAGAGACGCCGAGCCCGTTTCTGCTTCGTTGCTTGGCGGAACCCCTTCGCTCTGATACGCTCGCTGTCAAGCCCATAAAACGGTCCATCGAGCGGATCGAGCGCTCGACTGAGTTGGTCGAGCCGTCGATCGAGGGACTCGAAAGTCCCTTCCATCGGGAGTGCAACCGCTCGAACATTAACGGTGAACGTCCGTTTGGGGTGTTTGGCTTCGATCCGATCGAAGCGATTGGTCGCTGCGCTTCCGACCTGGTAGTTGCGGTCGTCATCCGGCCGGTTCTCCATCTCGAACATCGGTCCGAGATACCGCTGTGCGAAGGTATCGCGACCTTCCATCAGGTCTTCTTTACGAAGTGCCGCATCGTCCGACCAGTCGGATTTCCGCTGCCAGACGACCTGGAACGCAATGGGATGCTCCGCTTCGGTCAGATGGTCGATCAACACCGCGATCGGCTGTTGTTCAGCATCGTACTCGTTCGGATCTGGGTCGCGTTTAGCGTACGGTTTGATCGTCGTCATCCAGTCCCGCTTGCGCTCTGCCTGTCCGTACCACTGCACCCCGACCGGTTCCAGATCGTCAATCGTCGGCCGAGCGAATACCGTTCCACGTTCCGTCTCTGTGGGTCGATCGAGTGTCGTTAGGGGATCATCTATAGGGATTCGCTCCGGGGGATGGGGTGTGAATACCCCATCCTCGAGTTCGATAGCCTCGCTCTGTGGCGACCACGCTTCTTCAGTGTCGAAGTCGGCTACTGCATCACCTCCATCTGTCCGCTCTGAGGTGTGCCCCTCCCGTGAGTTATCGCTGACTCCAACGGGTGAGAGGTCCTCGGTATCTGGTTGATAGAGTAACTGTCCACGTTCGAGTCGGTCTTGGAACGCTTCCCGCGAAAATTCCATCGGAGGAATGAGCTTCTTTGTGAGTGTGAGATCGACGCGCTCGATGTCGAAGGTGTCGGGATAGATCGTCTTCAGCTGCTTTTCAAGCGTGTCCAGATGCATCGGCTGATCGATACCGTAGTAGAATTCGACAGGTTCGTCCGTCCCCTCGCTTATCGCGACGAACTCGAATGTGGGCGGAGATGTATCGACTAGTGGATTTACTCGGTTCGCTAGCTTCGACGTCGCCGGGTTGGACAGTTTGTGCAGACTTTCGAACGCCGCAGGGAGGTTCTCTTTCCGAAGACGCTCGGAGGTCGGCGTGACTCGCACGTACTCCGTCATTGCGACTCTGCCTCCGGATCGCCGCCGTCGGTTTCCGTGGCCAACGACTGCGTGCGCTCATGCTGTTGCCCGTTTTGTTGAAGGTCGGGAATTGGCTCAGCGCCTGGTGTGCTTGCTTCCCCCTGATGTTGGGAACCTGAAGCACCGGGGAGGTCCTGAGATGACTGTTCCGTCGCGTCGAAGTCGATGACCTGCTTTTCCTTCTCCAGAGCTCGAACTTCGATTCCACGCCATTCACCATCGATCCCGACGAGTGCCTCGGAGTAGCCTGCTCGTTCGTTCCCCGGGACAGCGTCCTGGACGAAGCGCATTTGCGCCGAATTGAGCCCAAACTCGTTCGCCCAGTGTTCGTCCATTCCGTCGAGATGATGGAACTGCTTGATGGCGCACTGATCGAGGATTGCCTCCGCCTCCGGGTGCTGGAAGAACTCGTCGACGGTCTGCGTCAGCAATCGGATCGAAAGATCGTGGTGGCGGTGATGTCTGAACACCGTTTCGAGGAACTCTAGATTCGCGGCTTCTTGGAGAACGTACCGTGCCTCGTCGATCACAAACACGACCTCGTCGACCTCCTTGGCCCGCTCATATACCAGCGTGATCAGCAGCTGCATCACGAGGCTGGTGCTGTCACCAAGACTGCCCTCTTGCTGGGCGAGATCGAGGTAGATGATCTTCTCGTCGCGAATGTCGAACTCCGTTCCGCGTCCGAGATTCTCATAGCGGCCATCCTCCGCGAAGGGTCGAAGCTGGTCGATCAACCAGGTGGCATCTGTCTGGATCTTTCCGGACTCCTCGTCGGTTCGCACGACGAATTCGTCTGGCTCGTCGACCATCTCCTCGAGGATATCGAGGACGTCCCGCATCGTCGGGCTCTCGTTGTGATGCGTCGCGATGTCGTCGGTGATTCCGTTGCGAGCGTACGCCGTTTCGATGGCGTTTTCGAGCGTGGTTCGTTTGTCGCCGAGTCGAATGCCTCGGAGGGCGAAGTAGTTCGACAGGAAGCTCATCACGCTGTCGAGCTTTTCTCGATACGGACTGGCGTCTTCCCCCATCGCCCGCTGGACGTGCTCAGGCGTGGGCTTGATTTCGAGCGGATTCAACCCCATATTCCCGCCGACCGTGATGCGTTTCGCGCCCAGCGCCTCGGAGACACCAGTCCAGTTGTTCAGTGGTTCCAGGATGATACCGATACGATCCTTGCTCTGCTCGATCGATCGGATGAAGTTCTGTTTTGCACCGAAACTCTTGCCCGAACCGGGATCTCCGATCGTGAACATCGCGTAGCCGTTCTCCCGAGCGTACGGGTCGATGACGACCGGGCTATCGTTTCGCCAGTGAACGCCGAACTCGACGCCCTCGTCCTCGAGGATGGTCGCGTTGTGCGGCGACGCCAGAACGGCTCCGACGGCGTCGCCCAGCGCGATCGCCTCCCGTCCGAAGGGATTGGGACCGACTGGTGCAGCGGCCTGAATGGCGAGGTCTTGTTTGCAGATTGCGGTTTTCGGCGAGAGACCGGCCGGTTGCTCGCGAAGCCGACTGCGGACGGTACGGACGGACTCCCGAAGCTCGTCCTTAGTGTCTGCCCGTACCGTAATGAACATCCCCTGATCGAACACGCGACTTCCGTTCTCGACGGCCGTGTAGGTCGCGACGGCTTCGTTAGCCCGCCCTTGCAGGTACGCGCCACGAACGCTATTTTCGAGATCCGCATCGACCTGAAGGTCGTCAGCAACCCGCTGGAGCTCATCACGAGCCTGCTGCTGATTCTTGGGCGTGATATGGATCGTGAGATCGAACTCGACGTCGGTTAGCTCGAACAGTTCGTTCAAGTAGCCGTCCTTTGGATAATCTGGATAATCTGCGATATACAACGTCGAGGTCCACTGTTCCCCGACACGGGCGGCCCGGGTCTCCCACTCGACAGCAGCCGGTGCGATCACGCTTTTGTGTCGCTCGGCGAGATCATCGAGGAGTTCCCGCTCGGTTTCACCATCTGCCAGCGTCTCATCGTCGAGGAGTTCCGATAGATCGACCTCTTCTTCGGTGTCTCGAAGGCGGTCACGATAGAACTTCACGCCGAGAATAACGAGTATCAGGACTACGACGCCCACTATCGCGGCGTGGGTCGCGGTGAGATCACCAGTAGACGACGGGATGTTCAGACTCTGTAGCGGAAGGCCGACTTCCGTACTATGCATCGTCATCCCTCCGTTCGTGGCTCATAACTGGTTGTTCGCGGATGGCGTTGGCTGCGTCGTCGTACTCATGTTCCTCGCCGTTCCAGAAGTCCATCGTGAGCAGGAACAACTCGACAGTACTCAGACGTCGAGCCGACCAGCCGGGAGCCTTCTGTACGAGTTCGCTCTGGACGGCTCGACATCGCTGATCGAGTTTCTCGAACATTTTTGCCCGAAGTTCGGCGTCACGGAGACTCTCACGTCTCGCGACGAAGGGATTGAACAGGAATCCGATGACCGGAAGGGTGGTCAGCTTCTCTGCGGGTGAATGCTCGTCTCGATACCGGTTGTAGACGTCCATCGGCGTCACCTGCACGCCAATGAAGTAGCGAATCTGCTGGGTTCCCTCGAGTTCTCGTGGCCGTTGTTCTCGATATTCCGTGAGCAGCTCCTGGAAGACGGGGTTGTTCGCGACGTCTTCGTCTCCGAGTCGCGTATCGATCTGCGTGAGCAGGTCTTCTACCGGAAATGAACGGGTTGTGGCGTGGAATTTCAGACTGTAATCGAGTTCCGTGTTCGCGAACTCGCCGGCGACCTCCTGAACGTGGGCCCAGTCACCCGACATGGCGAAATCCATGTTTCCCGGGTCGACCTCGAGGAACGCCTCCATGGTACGGTCCGTCCGCTGAATCGTCCCGGCGCCGGGCCAAGCTCGTTCGATGTTCGTGAGGTCCTGTGTTCGTTCGTCCGGCGTGAAGGGGGTATAGTTGATGAGACCTCCCTCGTTGCGCGTCGTATCGGTCGCTTCGTCGGTTGTGGCGTGGTCGGGAGCGCTATAGGTAAATCGAGGCCGTTTACAGTAGTAGCGATAGACGTCCGCGAGCCACGTTGATGCTGCAAGATGGGACGGGCTCGCGTATACAGCCGCCACACCGAGGATGATCCCCGTAAGAACGAACGGGAGGACGAGTGTATCGCTCCCGACGAGGCCTGCGAGGAGCAGCCCTGCGATCGGGAAGCCGAACAACACGTAGACGTCGCCCTCGTCGACGTTAACGATGGGGATGCGGTTTTCTTCGCCCAGTTCGTCCATAATCCGTCGCGAAGCTGCTTCGTTGTCTGGTGCCATGATTAGTAGTATCCGGGATCGTTTTCGGTGCGTCTGTATTGCGGTACACCCTGCTGGCCGTACGCATCGGTCACGACGTTATCATGGGTCGTTCCACCGCCACCTCCTCTGTTGCTCCCACCTCCACCGCTGTTTCCGGCTCCTCCGTCGCCTCGGTATGTAGGGCCTCCCCAGTGGTTTCCGAGACGTTGGGCGGCTGCGTGCCCTGCAGCTGCCTTTGGCCCCCATCGTGCTGCCGTCGCAGCGATGGAGGGCCCTGCAACGTAGGCAGCGCCAGCGATCGCCCCGACACCGACTGCAGCCTTGGTGGTCCCTCCGATGAGCTTTGCAGTGACGGGGCTTGCGTACTTGAACAGCTTCCAAATAATGATCAACGAGAGGACGGGGAGTGAGGCAGCCACAAGATAACTCAGGAACGCACTGTCGGGAGCGACGGCCGACTCGGTTCCGTTGGAAAACAGGAGTTCATACCCCTTGAAGAAAATCGCAACCGGAAGTGGCAGAATGGCAAGCGGGACGAACTTCATGCAAACAGCTTTGGCAACACGAGATACTACCGGAATCCCGCCAAAGGCTACTGCAAGACCGATCGGCATCGCATACAAGTAGACGTACAGAAGAATTTCGCGGATGAAGAATAACGCTTGGAGAGCCCACATCGCAAATCCACCGATGGCGGCCATCAGTAGTGCGAGAGCAGGGTTTGTTACTGAAACCTCGAGAAAGTCAATCATCGCCCCCATGAGGACCTCGATCTCGGGGACTAGGGCGATCGTGAATCCATTCACTAGATATAGCGAGAGAACGGCGGCCCAATACCATACTACGATCAGGAACGCTCCGGTCCATGCACTCCGGCGCGTTTTCCGAGCTTCATAGGAACTCCCGATATCAAAAATACGGACGGTGTGACGGCCCTGAACGCAGATCAAGAGTAGAAGCAGAGCTAACAGCATAATCTCCCCGCCGACTAGAGATTCATACAATGCCACCCAAGGCTCGTTCTCAGGACGTCCAAAAACGAAGGTATCACTGGTTTCCGGGACTGGCGTCCCAAACAAGCTCTCTGTGATTTCTCTGTAACCGTCACTCAGACCAGTCTGGAACCACTCAATAAGCGTCTCGACCGCATCCTCGAACCATTGACGTCCGAAATCGACGAGATCCATTACTGGGTCACCTCGACTTCGATATCACACTCGACTAAATCTTCTCCACTATACGCGACTGAGTACTGTTGTGATGGATTGGGATCTTGAATAGCCGTTCTGATCACCACCTCGAACTCTCCTCGCTCCGTATCAGGTGAGCAGGACACGTTGTCACTCGCTGGATTAAACGGAGTAGAGTGACTGTATATCGTGACTGATCCTCCAGGTGGCAACCCGATCTGGTCGGCGTGTCCACCGAGGTCACTCTCCGTATCGTAGATCCCGCTCTCATCGTAATCATCTGGAGTTGGCCTAGGAACATCTCCACTGAACACGAGTCCGGAAGCAGTATCCGGACCACTGCCCGTGTTCTCGAGCGTGAGGATTACCTCCGTCTGAATAGTTCTCTCGCTGGCACCGTCATACATTTCATCAGGATGGTTTCTCCCGAGCAACAGTCCCGTAATCTGAGTATCTGGCCGTATCTCGATCGTCGACGATGACTGCTCCGTTCCTTCTGAAGATCCAATCACTTCGTATTCCCCAGGAACGTAATCGACTCCGAGTTCGACTGTTTCTCGGCTAACGCCCGTGGCTAATTCACGCTCGACGAATAGTTCCCCATCGGGTTGCACAACCGTCACCGCATTGAACGGGTGGTTCTCCTCGAATTCAAGGATGATCTCCGTTCCCTCGACTGTGACTCGTTCGAACCCCTCCGTGTCTTCCGGCTCTTCGTTACTCTCTTCGAATGCTGCGCAGCCACCGAGGCTAGCTACAGAGCTGGCAACGATACCTCCGAGGACTTTTCGTCTGGTTACGGTGTTGATTCTCGTCATCGGTGTTGATCCTCCGGAATTCGCAGGAATGAGCCAAGTTTGAGGCCCGCATACAGTGCTACCACGAACGGAATCGAGAATCGGACAACGTCGACGATCAGTGTCAGCCACCCGCTTATCGTCGACAGCGGATGCCATCCGACACTCGCACGATCTCCAACGTACGCAGGGTCGTGTGTTCGCCACGATCCCGGATGATATTCTGCAGTGTAGCTTCCCGGTGTGCGGATCGTAACGATCGCGACGCCCGAGGCGTTGGTTTCGACTCGCTGGTCACCGATCGTGATGTAACCGGAACGCTGTTCATGTCCTATTGGGGCAACACGCGGATGGTCTTCGAACGGGTTCTCAAGGGCGATCGGGGTACCGGTCTCGGCATCGCGGAGTTCGATACGGAGCGTTGCTTCTGTCTCGTTCTCTTCGACGGTTTCGACGGTGAGGTTGCTCTCACGGATTTCTCGCTCGGTTCCGCCATCGGGCTCGATGATATCTGCCGATTCACCGCGGACGATCCCCTGAACTTCGAGATGATCCCGGTCGATCTCGTCGTACCGAACGGCAAGCCCGTATGAGCGGACGTACGGCTCGTCGACGATCCCGATTTCGACGTTTTCGTGCACCGTTGGTGCTGGTGATTCGCTTTCGAATCCCCACACTTCGCGGATCTCTGGGCCGTCGCGAATCGGTTCAGCCCTAGGCCCAACTTCGGACGGGAATGCCCGCGTATACACTGGAAGCGCGTCGGAATGGACGACCTCCTCATCTGTCCGATTCGAGTGGACGAGATAATCCCAATCTGTGTCGCGAGCGGTGTAGTACCGCCAGACGCCTCGGACGGTTGCATCCCCGTCTTCAGTAAGTACGTAGCCATGCCACGGTTGCGTCTGATGGATAGCAACACCGGAATCGCCGTCCGGATATTCCGCGTGGTAGATGTACGCGGTGAGGTTGTAGACGTCGACATCGAGTGTTTGTGAGACGGTTACGCTATCTGTCGGATACTCGTATCGTGTCCGGGTTTCGTTGCCAACTTGTTCAGTAATCTCCTTCTCCAGTTCGACCTCGATCTCAGCTTCGAAGGTTAGTGTGGATGAGCCTGCGCCAGCGAGTTCGTAGTCGAAGAGAGGAGTATGCTGGCCGTCCTGCTCGGCGATCACGTCTCCGTCTTGTTTCACCCGGACCTCACTCACTTCGTGGTCGACAACCGACCACTCGACTGATTGATTGGATTCCGACTCATCATCTGGTACCGCAACGCGGTAATCGACGAAACCGCGGAGCTCGCCGTCCGGTGCGAGGTACAGCGACGTTTCCTCGTCATCGAGGTGAACCATCGTGGACGGCTGCACAGCGAAGATAGTCGCATGAGCGTCCTTGATGAACACCGAATCATTCAGCTCCGCGTTATCTGGGTATACAGACGTCTCACTGTCACCCGCCTCGAGAGATTCGAAATCGTAGGCTGTCCAGTGTTCGGCTGTCTCAGGTGGCTCTTTGAACGTGATATCGGTGCAGTTGCCGAGGGCGTGCATGGACGTCCGCTCCTCACCATACCGTTCTTCGTACTCTGCATCGGTCAGGCACTCGTTGGGAGCTTTTGACCAGAGCGTCGCCGTCTCGTTTTCGCTGAGACCGCTGTCGTCACTTCCGGGGCGTGGCGGATGATCGGCGCTGGCAACGCTTACAAGACCTCCCACGAGGACGGTGAGAGCGAGCGCGAGGCCAAGTGTCGAGCGGCGCATGGTTGATGTGACGAGTGAAGCGGAAGGTTCACCGATTACCAGGGAACTAGGTCAACACATTCGGCGAGTGGAAGCCCCATCACGGAGCCAGCGACGGTGTACAAGGGGCCGAGTACGAGCAGGACGACGGTGGATTTGAGGGCCGTTCGCTTGTGTCGCTTGAATCCCTTCTTTTGCTCGGGGCTCATCGTGAACATCTCGGCAAGGGAATCGGCCTGCCAGACGACGACAAGTCCGACGATCCCGAGAGCCGTCGTGATCTGGAAGAAGCCAGAGATCATGTCCGGCAGTCCCTCAGCATCACAGACGACTCCATCCTGAGCCAGAGCGGGCTCGACAGCGATGATGCTCAGCACGATCACTGCAGTGACCGTCTGGCGAATGGCTGGTCGATTAAAGGTCGATTCAGTGGTCTCTGGTGGATCGTTGTCGCTCATTGGTGCGTCTCGTTTTGGGGTGTTTCGCTGCGTTCCGTGGTCGATGTCTCGGGTACGTTTCCATCAGGAGTCCCAGCAGTATCGTCGACGAGTGCTTGGAGGTCGCTCAATCGGTTTGTTTCCTCGGCGATGTCTTCGAACGAGTACCCCTGCTCCTGTGCACGTTCAAGGAGATCCCGAAATTCGTGGGGATCAATGTCACGAACAGCCATCTCCTCGCGAAGCGCCTGCCGGTACAGTGCGGAGGCGTTGATGTAGTCAAACCACTCCAGGAACAGCTGATCGATTTCCTCGATGGTGACCTGTCGGGTTTTCATGTGTCTGCACGTGGATTTGTGATGATTGAATCCCGGTTCATAGCATACACTTGCCGAATACCTTCGGGAGGTGTGTTATACTCACCCGTGATTACACTGTCAAACGGTGTGAACAGTCACAGGCAATTATGTTATAACTCAGCAACAAATTCAAAGAAGGAAAACCACGGAAGACCTCTTCAAATCGCTTTGATCTAGCGCTGACAAATCTTCAGCGGGATGCCCTCTTTGGATCGGGTTGTAACTCGAGGCTCGAGGTTGATTTCGTCCTTCTTTCCCCACTCGAACTGGAATTTCTGTCCGATCGTCGCCAGAACTACTTTCGCTTCTAAGAGAGCGAATTCCCGGCCAATACAGGTTCGACGTCCGCCACCAAACGGGATGTATGCAAAGTCGTGGAGCTCCCCTTCAAACTCGTTGGTCCATCGCTCGGGACGGAATTCCAGTGGATCCTCGTAGAACTGCTCATCCCGATGGACGTGAATAATTGATAGGTGGATCTCATGTCCCTCCGGAATTCGATACCCGCCGACTTCGACATCGGTTATCGTCTGACGGGGGATTGTATGAATCGGTGGGTAGAGTCGCAATGCCTCCGTAATTATCTGGTCCGTGAACTCCAAGTTCTGGAGATTGTCGTAGGTAGGTCGCCCTCCATCAAGAACCGTATCCAGTTCCTCTTGGAATTGCTCTCGGATGTCTGATTGTGTCGCAATCACGTACCAGGTGAACGCGAGGGCAGCAGCGGTCGTCTCGTGCCCCGCAAAAACCATCGTGATCAGCTGATCTTCAATTTCTTCGGTTGTGAATTGCGGTCCATCTTCCCTATTACGCGCTTGTTGGAGCTGTGTCAGTAGATCCGGCGTCGTCGAGGCAGCTGCTGTCTGTTCAGGGATTGATTGTACGTTCGATCCGCTTGGCTCGTTAATAGATGGGGAAACTCCTGTCTGGTCGCTTCCTTCCTCGAGTAGCCTTCGAACCTCCTGGCGGAGACGCTTCGTTGATTGGTCGAACCGTCGCCGGGCAGGTGTCGGTACCCACGGTGGCAGAATCCATGAAGACGGTGTGAACCATTCGTTGAGTCCGTCGGCAGCGTCACGGAGATCTTGATCCTCCCCAGGAACCAATGCACGACCGAACAGTGTGGAAAAGAGAATCTCGAGAGTGAGGTTCTTCATCTCCGGCTCCAGATCCAGTGTTTCTCCCTCCTTCCACGTCTCGAGGCGTCGCTCAGTACATGCGACCATTTGATCCGTGTAGCCCTTGATTTGCTCGCGGTAGAACAGCGGTTGCAGCATCTCACGCTGGTGACTCCACTGCTGTCCCTCAACCGAAAGGAGGCCGTGCCCGAATGCCCGCTGATAGTCCTCAGTCTTCCCGAACGCGTCGATGTCGGAAACGAGAACACGGTCAAAATAATCCGGGTGGGCAAAGACAAATACATCGTCAACTGCCGGGAGGTCCATCCGATAGATGTCGCCACACTCCGACGTGGCACGCTCCACAAACTCAAACGGATCGCGAGCGAACTGCACGGCGTTTTTGAGAACCGGATACCCGGATGGCGCTGGTGGTAGTTTGGAGCTCACGATAGTCGGTCTTTGTGGGAATACCTGTAAAAAGTACCGTCGCAAGGAACGAACTATTTGTGATTTTGAATGAGATGCGTGTATCCAATCAGTTCGTTTCGATACCAGATTTGTACGATATATTCATAGCATTGGGAACGATAGCTTATCAAATGGGTGAGATTGAGTGACACACCCCGGACTTGTGGCAAAAAACCCGCTTACGGACGAACAGATTGTCGTCCGTGAATTCATCAGTGATCTTACTGGCTCTACCTCTCTGGATGTGCTTCGTTCACTCGACGAGGCACCCATGACGGCGTCGACCATCGCAGACTCCAGTCAAATTACCCGACAGACTGCATCGAGACATCTCGCTCGACTCACGGACTGGGGGCTGACGAAATCGGCTGTTACTGGCGGGTATGAACTTACAGCAGGCGGAAAAATTGTCCTTGAAGCCTTTGAAGCGTGTCCTGATGGTCTCGATCGCGAGCCACTCACCCAGCTAACTCGGTCAAAACACACCATCCCACTCTTACAAACGCTTTCAGAACAGCCTAGCCGCCCAAGCGAGCTAACAGGTACAGCTGACGGGTCTCCCTCACGTGCCACTGTTCGGAGAGCATTGCGAATGTTCGAGACTGAAGGGTGGTGTGAAGAGGCAGACGGTAAGCACAGACTCACGTCCACCGGGGAGCATACATTAGAACGGTACGAGGAACTGGCCGAAACAATTGAGCAGGTGCTGGAGAAAGCACCCTGGTTTCAACGACTCAGTCCAATTAGAACAGATATCCCGGTTCGGGCCCTCGCTGACGCAGAGCTGTATGTCTCCTCACCTCACTCACCTGGGATCGTCCTCGCAACGGCTCTCAAACTCTGCGACCCGCGGCTTGACAACTTCCGTGTGTTGACGTCAATCTTCAACCCGACACTCTTTACCGCATACGATAAGCTGCTCAAACTGGGTCTCAAGGGCGAAGCAATCGTCGATTCCTCGCTCTACGAGCGACTCCATGAAGAAGAAATGGAGTACTTCCTAGACGATTCAAACTACGGCAACTTTCAGATTTTTTGTCTCGAAGAGCCACTGACGCTCGGTATTGGGATCTACGATGGGAAGCAGATCGCGATTGGCGCGTACAATGATACCGGAGAGGGAGAACATATCGCGATGATCCTCAGCTCAAACAAGGCTGTAGTCAAATGGGGAGAGGATCTCTATAACTGCTATCGTAAACGAGCCCGGGATCCTACAGAGATCAAGCCATAGTGTGAATGGGAACCACCCCACTTCCCAGACATACCAAGAAGAGAAGTACGACTATTCCTTGTAGGAACAGGTTCGTTGGCAGGGTAAAATCTAAGCGCCTAGCCAATCGAATGAAGATATATTACCATGGTGCTCCGCGGAGTCCTCGCAGGGTATCTCCTGGGATCTGCGTACAAGCGTCGATCGCTCCGACGCAATGCACTCCGTGACTCCGGTACGGATACGTATAATCTAAAACCGGGCTATCCTGAGCCCATTCCTATCCACTTGGATACTGATGGCCAAATCCAGTATTCGATGAAGGTCTTGGACGGGCCACCTGTAGACTGTGTGCTGATGGACGATCGGAACTTCGCGTACTATACGGACGGGCTCGATTGCGAGTGCTACGAGCGAGGAACCGTGTACTGTGCGAAAGCTGCGGAGATTTCCTTTCAGCTCCCCGCAGGACAATATACGCTGCTGGTTAGACAAGCCCCCGAAGCGAGTGAAGAGACCACTACGCCAGGCGACTCCCGTGTGGAGTTTGCATACAGTATCGACGCCACATAACGATGCAAGAGATCCACCGCAAACCAGTGCCCTCTCGACTTGCTCAGACCACCGAGTTCCTGGTTTATTTGTTGGCGGTCATCGGTGGCGTCGTCTTCATCGCCGGCGCCAGCTACGTCTTCATTCCCACGATGATGTGGGCTGTTGTACCGTTCTCCCTCGGCCTATACGCTCTCTATCGGATCCACACGATCACAGACATTATAGGGGGAGCAGATAGTTCCAGACCAAGCGTTCTCGAACAACTGGTGACGAGAGTACTGTTCGGCAGTATAATCGCCGCTGCTGTGGGCGCTGGTCTCACAATAACGGGAACGCCTGCGATCGGCTTCCCGATAGTGCTCGTGGCGTTTCCGGTTGTCTTCCTCGCCTTTGGAATCAAACTCGAGTGGGTAGCACGACGGGGAGGCCGTCGATCACTGCTCGTGTGGGATCTCCTCGGTCGAGGATCACTCCTTACTTTTGGAGTCTGGATTACCCTCGAAATGGTCCTCGTTATTGGTGGTGAAGGCGCCCTTGGGATTCCGACGTTTGTAGGCAATATTTTGGCTGTAGTTGGTATTGCAGTTCCACTGCTCTACCTGTTGTTGGAACGCCCGATTGTCCGTAGACCGCTTGTGCAGATTGACCTCAAGCCAATCGGAAGCATCGTCACGCTGGTTCCGGTGCTCGAATACTGGACGCCGCTAGAACCATTGGAGGGGGAGTCCTGGCGTCGCGTGACAAAACCCGACGATGCACCCTCCGTTAGTGACAAACCTTCGAACCGCCGGTACAGCGCAAACCGGTAGATTGGCTGTAACAGGTGTTTGATCCTGAATTAGGTAGAATCCTGTATAACCGAAGACGTAATTCGGTCGAATGTGAGTCCTGCTCAAGAGCGACTTCTGTCGGACGGTGATAACAATCCCTCGGCATAGATAGAACAGCTTCATGATCTTAACCAACATACATCTCCCACTAATTCGAGAGTGTTGGTTAATCCTGTACAAGGTGATGGATTCCTGTCTAAGAGCGTACTGAACAGAAAACCACGGCTTCTCAATATGCCTGTAGACCGCTACAGGTCCCGTGGCTGTACCGTCTTCCGATCGTTCGCTTCAGCTCGCTGAGCGGCGTCTTCAAGCAGTTCGGAAACTTCCTCGTTGAGGGCGTCGTAGAAATCCGCCGATACGTTCTGTTCCGATAGTGCATCCTTCACAGCTGCTTTGACAATCAGGTCAGACATTTCATTGCAAAGTTCTCCTGTCGCCCACATAAAGGTTCTAAGTTCCTCAAACGGAATTACGGTTGTCACTTTTAAGACACGCGTTGGAGACCAGGGAGAACTTATTCAACCCCGTAAAAACAGAGAAACGGACGAATGTACGATCTGACAGGCTTCCAGCGTGATATCTTGTACGTGATCGTCGGACTCGAGGAGCCGCACGGGCTCGCAGTAAAGGCTGAGCTCGACGACTACTACGAACAGGAGATCAACCATGGTCGGCTCTATCCAAACCTCGACGATCTCGTCGACAAAGGACTCCTCAAGAAGGGTGAACTCGATAAACGAACGAATATGTACACAGTCACCCAGCGTGGACTGCGAGAAATAGAGGCACGGAGAAACTGGGAGGACGAATATTTAGGAGCTATAGAAGAGCTCTCCACGTCGGCCTAGATGCCTGTTGTGGTTCAATCATTCCGATCAGTCACGAAGCTTTGCGACGGACTTTCCAACCTCGCGGACGTGTTCGCTACGCTCCAGATCCAGCTCCTCGGCGAGATAATCAACTGTTTCTTCGAGATCCATGTTCAATTAGAGCCCATCATGACGTATGAATCTAGTACTCAATCATCTTGTCTACACGTCTAATTCTGTTTCGTAGTAGATTTCAGAGATTTGGTCTCCTGAAAGGTAGACGTACTTATCAAGGTCAATTCGTTTCCATATTTTCCCCTCCCGCCGAATGAGTTGTTGGGGCCATCGAAGGATCAAATCACTCCCTTGAATTGCTGAGTCATCCACGTATATTTCTCCCCAAATCTCGTTCCCGTTTTCCATCACAACACGAACCTGAGCTGGCTCTTCACGATTTTCTGACTGGAGATCCCAGACTGGGGGTCCCCGGACATCCAAATCCTTGTGTACGAATCGATCAATTGCCTCTCCTGAGACGAATCCTAATGCAACAGAAGAGACAAGTGCCAAAACATAAATTAGCCCTATTTCGAGAGGGGCATACGCACCTTCGATACGAATGTGAAGATCTAGCGTTAGGAGATGAAACAACAATAATCCCGAGACCAGAGTAAGACCTGATCCACCGACCGTGTAAATCCCTTTATCAAACTGATCGTCCGAGGAAACAACAGGACCGAAGTATTTTGCTAGTTTGTAAGTGATAAATCCTGGCAGAAGAAAGGCTAGCGCGTAGATTACGCTAAAAGAAGAGAAGGGGCCCACCATAAGAAGTAACGCTAATTGTCAGAGGATTCTGAATCGCTTTTACCCGTACTTTGCATTTCGATCCGAGGATCCTCTTCTGACGTCTTGGCAACCTTAGCGTTCTGTTCTATATATCGGGATATGTCAGCCACTCCATCGACATCCATCGCTTGGTATAGCCCCTTACTCATCGTCGCTTCCGCCACGTCGTGGGTCTTCTTCAGAGGTTTCTGCCGCATAGGATTTCTCTCGTTTCGGGGATGTACTGTTCGACTTTTTAGAGTCCTTTCGGTCGTCCGCCATATCAATAATCGATACGAAATAGAACATAATAAGGGTTCTCTGACCGGGGTGAAAGTGGTGCAATTTGTCCCACTTGGAGACAGACTACGCCTAGCTGTCAATTTCATTAAGAGCTTCTGTCGCCACATCACCGAGTTCACCGGCCTCGATGTGGGAGTAGCGCTCACGCACCATTTCTTCGGAGTTGTCGAGATAACGGGCAGCAACCGTGTACCCGAATGCTCGAACGAGAACCTCACCCATCCCACGTCGACCGCCGTGGGGTGCGAGATAATTGTGTTTCGGGTGGTTGATGTCGATTTCCGCTTCTTCTGAGAGTCGTTGGAGAATCGACCGAGCGCCGTCCGTCGTGATCGATGGAGGTCGAACGTCTTCGTCGAGAGCCAGCAAGAGGTCACGAGCGTAATTCTCACGCCGCTCGTCGATTACATTCGATTGTTCCCCTCGGTCGGCCAATTCGTTCCGGACTAGCGTCGCGAGTGTCCGCTGGTCGAACGTCGGAAACACTGGCCACCGCTGCGTCGGTGGGTCCATCAGCTTTCGATAGTTTCGAAGCGGAGCGATTGTCGGATCGGGGAGACTCGCAGCGTCCCACTGCTGTTTCTTCCGATAGACATCCATACTTCCGTCCTCAAGCGAGATCTCCTCCCACCGGACCCCGCGGCGGCGCGGGTCGTTCGGGTCTCGAAGGAGTTCACCGACGCGGACGGCGGTGTACGCAAGGACGAACACGAGGGCGCGGTCACGGCCCGCCTTCAGCGCCTCGTAGCGCGCTCGCTGCTTGTCGAGGGGGTCAGTATCCTCCGGGAGGGTCGTGTACGTCTCGATAGCGTCGCGGGCTCGCTCGTCGACGTGGCGGGTGAGCACGTGGCGCTGCTCAGACGTCCAGGCCTGCTGGTCGCCGGGCTTGCGGCCATCGTCATCCGGCAGCGGCGCCATCGCACTCGCCCGCTGCGCGTAGTGCGCCTCGAGATATCCTTCGTTGACGCACCAGCCACACCATGCAGAGATATAGCGGTAATAGGTTTGTACCGTGTTCTGCTTGAGTCCCCGATCGCCGGCGAGATGCCGGGCATATTCCCGGAAGACGCGTTCGTCGAGGTCCTCGAAGGTCGGCTCGCGGTCGACATCGTCCGGTACGATTCCGATAGAGTCGTCGCTGCCGCGGTCGCCGGCGGCCCAATCAGCGAACCGCTCGAGTTCGCGGGCTGCGTTACGTCGATAGTTCCCGCCGTCGCCACCGCGGCCCTTCCCCTTGTCCTGGAGGTAGCGCTCGAAGCTGTCGTCGAGTGGCGTCGAAAGCGCTCGATCAGGCATCCACCGGCCCTCCACCGTCCTGCGGGCCCGGTCTCGGTGCCTCTACCCCGGGGGAAGCGCCGTCGTGAGGCGGTTGCAGCATCCGTGCTTCACCGACGGCGTCGGGGTACTTCAAACTGGTCGTGATTACGGGCATAATCACGACCAGTAGTTGGGAAAGTCTCATAGCCAATATTTCCACGTTAGGAGGGCTCTATCTCCAGATCTACGGATCTGGTTGCTATTATATACTGTATGCCGCTATACTAAAATAGAAACCGTGGAAGTTGAGACTACAGTGGGTTTAGCGGACCTGTGATGCGTGGTTTTGGCCGGACCAGTGAACGGAAACTGCCTCAGATTGTTCTCCAAACGGCCACTTTTGTTGACCAACCAACCATACCCGCGAATTTCGACGACTTCCGGCAGCGTAGCCACTCAGACGCCGGGCTATCACGGGGTGAGTCCCGTTACTATCCGATTCCGGTTTCCTTCTTCAACAGCGTCAGCGTATTGTCCGCTGTCACGATTGGTGAATGCTCATACTCTCCGGTCAACTCCACCTGGACCAGGAGATCCACCGCTCGCCAGATCGAGTAGAGCAGACACGCAAACGCGAAATAGAAGAATCGGAGTCCAAAATGCTTCGATGTCGTCGCGGCCATGAATCGCTTGATGGACTTGTAACCACTCTCGATCTCCCAGCGGTAGCCGTACTCAGTGAGGTGCCCGCTCCCTCGATTCGTCATGAACACAGAGTACTGCCGGTGATCGTCGTGCTCGGAGTTCTCCTTCCGTCGGTAGATCAGCGTCGTCTGGTGCCACTCGTTGTTCCCGAGGTGAAGCTTCCGGTCGGTTTCATACCGGTCTTGGTCCCGCTGGAGCAAACGCTTCGCTTGGGCTTTCTCGCTGGTCTGCATCCGCTTTGGCACGACGTAGGAGTGCCCGCGCTCGCTGACCATCTCCAGGACGTGCTGGCTATCGAACTCCCGGTCCATCAGGACGTTATCGACGTGAACAAGTTCTTCAGCCGACTCCAGTAAGTCCTCGACGATCTCTTTTCGTGACTCGCCTTTCCGCACCGGGCGAGCATCGAGGACGAGCGGGACCGCATTGCCGACCAGTTGCACTGTCGCCCACTGGTACGCGTACTCGTCGGTCTTCTCTTTCGTTCCGATGATTTCCTCTTCGTGGCCGGTGCGGTCGCCGGTGAAGGGATCGGCTTCAGTAATATCGATTGCGACGATACCCGCCCGAAAAAACTCTTCAGTCTCTGCGACCTCATCCAGCAGTCGACCGACCGCTTGTCGGTACATCTCCCGAATCGCCGGTATCGAGAGGTCACGAATGTGGTCACGGTGGGCGTGACCCATCGGTGTCCGGTTCCGCTTCGACTCGTGAATGAAGCTCCGTGCCCCTTCATTTGCAGCCAGATTCTCACGAAGCCCGAGATACATCTGTAAATCCCAGTATGCGTTCTCGTGGATCTCACAGCCATCCCCACGCTCTAGCGAGAACACGGGGTAAACAATGCGACCGACATGATCAGTGATCTTCTCTGCTTCCCGCAGGATGGTGTGAGCGTCTGGTTCTGACGCCCTGAACGAGTCCTCGTGGACCCGGAGTTTTGGGTTTGGCTCACGTGGGACCGCGACATCCGCGTTCTGGGCGCTGATGAGGACCGTCCGCGCTGCTGACTCGACGGTCTCACGAAGATCAGCTGTAAACCGATTGTGCCAACTGCGCCATAGTGTCGACTGATCTGGAATTGATTCCAAGTCGAGCTGTTCGCAGAGCTTCGAATGTCGATACAAATACTCAACGAGGGCTGTTTCGTGAGCCCAACCGTGGAGTTCTTTCAACAAGAATGTCCGAAAGAGAGTGTCTAACTCGTAGCGCGTCGAGCCAGCGTAGCAGTCGTGGATTCCGAAATCGACGTAGTTGAGTGGGTACTGGCAGACAAATTGCTCGACTGAGTGGTGTTCCTCGTGTTCGAACCACCGACGTGAAATAGTTCTGATATCTGCTTGCAGGGCCTCAAGAGAACTGCGGTCGTACAGAGGTGTTGAGTCGTACACTGGCCAATCGACAGTTGATTTTTCGGCAATGTGCCGGAATACATCTCTTCGAGAGGTTCTTGTTTGTGTCATCTTGTTGGGAGGAGTATCGAAGGAGGTCGGATTCCTGCGTCCAGAGAAGGGTCAGAGCAGCCCACTGCTTCCCGTCCAGTACGGGTTCCCGAGCGGCTAGTCGTCTGCGACAGCCTGAGTGTTCGGCATCTCCGGATGTGCTTCGGTCTGTTCGGACACTGCCATCCACTCCAAGGACTCCTCGTAGTGGAAGACGCGGTGATCCTGAGTCGGATCGACGACTGTCAGTGAGAGCCAGTTGTTGTCCAGAATTTCGGTCAGTTCCTCGTGGTCGGCCACGATGTCGGTGACGCGCTCGACTGGCGCGTGGATGATCGTCGAGAGGCGGAGCGGTTGGTGATACGGTTCGTCGTCTGCGATCATCAGCGACTGGAGCGGGAGCCCGGCCATCAGATCGCCGCCGTTGCCCTGATAGACACCGACGTTGCCGACTGGGTTCTGGGTCACCTTCGACCCGCTGCCGTAGACGGCGTTGTCGACCGTCGAGAAGTAGTACTGGGTGTTGATCCACTGGGTGACGACCATGGGGCCAGTCAAGATGGCCTCCAGCGCGTCTCCGTCGGGGTCAGTCGACCAGTCGTACGAGTGGAGGAATGCACGCCCGTCGAGATCGCAGCCGCTGGTCAACTCGCGGGGGCCGATCACGAAGCCAGCGTTGCCAGCCAGCCCCCACTCGGGACGCGTCTCGGCCCAGTCGGCGGCACGACGTTCCGTCTCGGTGACGCCGGCAGAGCCGTCGGCCCCCATCGCCTCGGCGCGTTCGGCCGTCGCGTACTCGCGAGCCGTCGCAAGATCCGCCCGCAACTGGTCAAGGTCGTCCGCGTGGCTCTCGGGCACGTCGTCCGCGAACAGGTCCACTTCGTCGGTCGTCGTGTTGTGCTGACCGGCGATGAAGACCGTATCCTCGGGGATGTCGAACCCACGCTCACGGAGATCAGTCTTGACGGAGTCGTCGTTACAGATCTTCGCGAGAACGCGGGCACTCGGGCCGCCGGGGTTGCCCGCACAGGCACCGCAGTCCAGACTCGAGTCGTAGGGGTTGTTTGCCGTCTCGCTGGCGTGCCCCGCGAAGACGACGAGACGACCGAACTCCTCGAACCCCATCAACTCGAAGGCAGTTGCGGCGTATTCGACTTTCTCCTCGGTGGTCAACCCCACCGGCAGGTCGCCGGAGTAGGTGTACTGGTGGTGGATCAGCGGCTCACAGAACTCGTGGTCGTCGGGCACCAACTCAGCGGCAGCGTCGATCAGGTCGTGGACGCGCCCTGGAACGAGCGTCCGAGCCGCGAGTGAGAGCCCATACCCGCTTCCGGCAGTCTCGACGTATCCGTAGGCGGTGGCCGCGTTGGCCTCCAGTATCTCGATGACTTCGTCGGCGGCCGCACGCATGCCGGACCAGCGGTCGTGGCGCGCCTGCGTGTCGTCGTCGGTCGGGAAGTCGGTGATGTGATGCTGTGGGTCGAGGATCGGTGGACAGGCATCGACCGACACGTCATCGTCGTATCCCTGATACTCCATCGGGATGCCAAAGAAGCCAGCGTACCCGTGGGTCTTGTAGTTGCCCGTTGTTTCGATGTGACGACGGATGACCTCCGAGCGGGTGTCGATACAGAAGACCAACTGGGCATCCGGGCGGCCCGACGTATCGCTGTCGTACATCGACTGACTCTGGGCCGCGACGGTCCCGACGAGGTCTTCGCGGTAGGTCGCTTCCCACGCACGCAGGAACGCCTGAGCGAGGTCATCCGCCGGGTTCACGTCGCCGTCGTCGTCCGGCTTGATGTCGGCGTCGGCAGCATCCAGCAGTGCCAGACGCGCCGCAAGGTATCCCTCCAGCGAAATCGGGTACGTCGACTGCCATACACCCTCGTCCTCGGCGCGTTGCTTGATGAACCCGGTCCAACCCGGGAGCGCAGCCAGCTGTTCCTCGAGGATGGGCACCCACTGACTCTCAGGGTACGACTTCAGGACCGCCTCAATAGCCTCGATTGGCGCTTCGGGCAGGTCGACGACGACCCCCTCGTCGGGGATGTCGCTGTCGTATTCGGCCATTCCACGGAAGGCGGTGTAGAACCCTGCCTCACGGTTCGGCATCGACCAGTGGGCGCTCCCCTCGTCGAGAAAGGCTGACAACCACTTCGTCAACACCCTGTCGACGTGGTCCGTGGCGGTGTCCGTGTCACTGTTCTCAGCACCGGCCTCGTCGGCCATACGGTCGAGTAACGTCGCTGGGTCATTCTCGTAGCCTGCTTCAGCGAGCTCCGCCTCAAGGAGTTCCCGGTCGATCTGGCCGCGTTCCAGCGCCGTTCCGAACGTCTCGGCGCTGGGGTAGCCACGGCCGCCCAATAAAGTAGCGGCCTGTTCGACAGCCTCTCCAAACGGCCGGTCCTCGAACCCCGAGAGGGGGTTTGCCGTCACGAACGAGTGAATGGGCCAGAGGGAACCGACGGTGGTCGCAGCTTCGTCGATGCTGTCTCGGATGGCGGATTCAGTACTCATTGTAATCCTCCGTGGAAGTCAGTAAGGTGTTCGATGACGGTTGGGTGGCGTTCAGCAGTGCCACGTAGAGCCGCTGGCTGTGTTCGTGGATCCCGGTCTCGATGGCGACATAGATGCCGACGAAGCCGACGGCGATGACCACGTGGAGCAGAGTCAGTTCGGTCGTTGCCGTGCCGACTGCCAAGAGGCCCGAGACACCTTCGTAGACAACGGCGTAGACGACGATGGCCGGGAAGAACACCAGCGGGACGGCCCCATAGCGGGCGAGCGTCGGAAGTGAGGTGTGCTGGACCGCGCTACGGGCCGCGTGGAGCGTGGTGAAGACGACGAAGAAGGTCAACAGGAGGCCGCTGTCGACGCTTGCTCCCTTTCCCGTCAGCACCGTGAACACCACCCCACCGGCGAGACCGGTCAGCAACGCCACGACAAAGCCGACGGCACTCGTCATACGGCCGATCGTGTGCTCGGTGGTCTCGCTCGGACTCGTGTGTTCGACCTGTTCGCCCGAACTGAGGAACTGATAGGCCTTGTAGAATCCGTGTAGGATGAGATGGGTGATCGCAGCCCCGAAAAAACCGAGGCCGGCCTGCATGATCATAAAGCCCATCTGACCGACCGTCGAGCAGCCGAGCTTTCCTTTGATATCCGTCTGGACGGACTTCAGGAGCTTCCCGCCGCCAGCACTCGCCGCGCCGACGGCGACCACTCCGAGCATGAGCGTGGAATCGACCGTAATAACCGGGGCAAAGCGAGTCAACAGGATGCCGCCCGCGTTGACGAACCCGGCGTGCATCAGCGCGGACGCCGGCGTCGGTGCGGTCATCGAGGAGAGCAGCCAGTTGTGGAACGGGATGAGGGCGGACTGGATCATTGCCGCGAGCACAAGCGCACCGGCTGCGACCAGCAACACCGAACCACCGAGCGTGTCGGCGGCCGCGCCAATTCCGGAGACCGTCGTCGAGCCGGTCGCCCACCACAGCGCCGTCAGCGCAATCCCAAGGAGTACGCTACTGGCGATAAAGTACTTACGAGCGACCGTCGCGGCGGCCTGTGCCTGTTTCCAGCCCTCGGTGATGCCGATGAGTTCGGCCATCACCAGACCCATCGCCACCCACAGGAATCCGAACAGTGCGATGTGGTCGGCCGCGACGAGTGCCATCACGGCTGCGGTGAACCCGAACATAGCGAGGAAGAACCCCGTTTTGTGGGTGCTACCGGCCATGTAACGGCGCGAGTAGCTGTGAACGATACCGCTGAAGAAGGTGACCACCACCCACATCAGCACAGTCAGGCCGTCGATGGCAACCAATCCAGGGACTTCCCATGCGGCACCAAACCGGATTCTGGCGATGAGGACGACGATACTCGCGACGAACAGCGACCACACGAGCCACGTTAGTGCAACGGGCACGAACGGCGAATCCGCCGTCGTGTCCCGGAGCGCTCCCACCGTCGGTTTCGAACTGTGTTCTGACATCGTTCAGCCCATCGTACGACTTATTGCGGCACCCGAGGCGGTCCCAACGGGTCCGATTCTGGTCGCTTTCACCCCTTAATTGAACAGAATGGTTGTTAAATCTATCTATATTCACATTCTGTTCGGTATACGGGAATTATAGAACATTATGATTGTCCAGCGGTGCACAGAGTCGCCTGGTAGAGGAGTCAGGTCAGGAGGCTTGCGACACGTATCGACGCATCGTCGGGGAGACGAGCCCGGATTGTGGTCGGGTCTGTCGCACCATCGAGGGCGACCAGATACCGCTTGTCTGGGAACGAACTGTACGCACCGTCCTGATCGTAAACGTAGCCAGCGACCGTCACCGACAAGGGGAGTGCCTGCTGGAGAAATTGGACCTGTTGGCGAACATTGTACTCGGCGAGTCGGTGCTGTACCGTCTGAAGCGGCAACGATTCCGTCACGACTCCCTCCTCGAACGCTTCTCCGACGAGCGAGCGGAGCGGATCCAACCGTACTTCGATCCCGACAGGTGACTCTGCATCGGGTGCAACCCACCGCTCATAGGCGTCTTCGAGAACCTCACAACTCGTGTGTCCCACAACGATGACCGCTGTGATGTCGTGCTGGGTTCTGAGGTGTTCGATGGTGCTGTCTGGAACCGTTTGTTCCTCGTATCGTTCCTGTGTCTGATTCCCGAGAGTCTCGACGCTAACGACGTTCCAGGTAGCGTCAACCGGCCACAGCGGCCCCCGGCGCTTGCAACTGCTCATCGAGCACGAGACGACGAGTGCCGTCTGCGCATCCGATTCGTGTCCCATGTCGCTTTGAGGCCCGGCCCAGTCTTGAACCGACTCGATGACAGATTCGAGATCGTTCCCGTTCATTCTACGCTGTGCCACCTCCGCTCGGACCTATTACTGCCGCCAGCGGGTTCCTTCGACCATTTTGGTCCCCAATCAACATTGCTTTACCGGAACGTTCGATATACCCGTACAAAAAACCATATCGTTATTGACGTGGAGGTGCTGGTATGGAAGCACTCTCGGGAACTCTCCTCGTCGGCCGGTCGTTCGAGCCGATGCGGGGTCGTGTTGTTATCGAGGACGGTCAGATCGAGCGTATCGAGGAGACAGAAATGACATCGACCGATATCATACTGCCGGCGTTCGTCAACGCTCACACGCATCTGGGTGACTCCGTCGCGAAGGAAGCAGCTGTAGGGCTATCGCTCAACGAAGCAGTGGCACCGCCGGACAGTCTGAAACACCGACGATTGGCGGCTGCCGACCGTTCCGACCTCGTATCAGCGATGCGCCGGACGCTCCGATTTATGGAGCGAACTGGGACGGTCTCCTGTTTGGACTTCCGGGAGTCCGGAGCTGCCGGGGCACGCGCGCTCCGTGAGGCGGCTGCGTCCGTTTCCCTCGACCCGTTCATCTTCGGGAGCGGAACGCAGTCCGTCCTCGATGTTGCCGACGGGTACGGCGGCTCCGGGGCAAACGACGGCGACTTCACCGAACAGCGTGCTGCCTGCCGGAAACACGACGTGCCCTTTGCGATCCACGCTGGCGAACCCGACGCGACTGACATCCATCCGGCACTCGATCTGGAGCCGAACCTCCTCGTCCACATGGTGCACGCAGAACAGGACCACCTGCAGCGAGTTACAGAGCAGTCAGTCCCGGTGGCGGTCTGTCCGCGCGCGAACACTGTTCTCGACGTTGGAACCCCTCCAGTACGGGAATTGCTCGATCACACGACAGTCGCACTCGGGACTGACAACGTCATGCTGAATCCCCCGTCGATGTTTCGGGAGATGGCGTACACGGTGAAACAGTTCGACGTGACTGCCCGAGAGGTGTTACGGATGGCGACGACGGCCGGTGCCGATATCGTTGGACTCGGTTGTGGTGTCATCGCTCCCGGCCGGCGCGCAGCACTCCTCGTCCTCGACGGTGACTCGGACAATCTGACGGGCTCTGTTGATCCAGTACAGGCAGTCGTTCGTCGCGCGACCGAGGTGGACGTCAAACGTGTCCTCGTCTAGGAATCGTCGCCTGTCTGAGTCTTGGAATTGAACTTTCCGAAGGGCGTCGTCTCGTGACTCCGAACGAGGACTTCGTCGGCAACGGTGAGCCCCATATCGAGAAGTTCCTGTGCAACGGGTGTAATGTCGCTGTCCGTCTCGCCGACTGCAGTGACGAGGAGGTTTTGTTCACCAGTGACCAACTCCTGAACTGATACCACGCCATCGATGTCCAGAATATCGGGGACGAGGTCACCACGTTCGGGAATCGCAGCGGTACAGTAAAGCAGCATTCGGAGCGGATAACCTGATTTCTGATAGTCGACCCTAGCGCTGTATCCTTTGATTACGCCGTCGGATTCGAGACGCTGAATGCGCTTGCGGACAGTACTGTCAGAGGTACCGGTCCGCTCCGCGATGTCTCCGGACGACATGTTTCGAGCGTCTTCTTGGAGTGCATACAGGATCGCTTTGTCGACATCGTCGATCTCCTCGTTAGTCATATCAGTGTGTCCGCGACAAAGCCACTTTACCTTTGTACGTTGTTAGGGCATTCAACAGAACTCTCTGCTCTTTCTTCCCTGTGCCTCCCAACAGAGTCTATGCATTGAGAAGGCCGGCCTCAACTTCCAAGAAACCGGTGTCGGTATCCAGTGCAAAGAATAATCGCAAGACAGCAAGCAGATGGACATTTACATTACCTACATTATGTACAATGTGTCCGATATCCAAATGATGGAGAAAATCGGTGGGATCCAAGATTAGTCGTTTATAGCCTGGTCACTCAGCATCGCCACAATTTCCTGAACACGGTCCTCATCAGCTTCGATACCACGTTCTCGGAGTATCTGGAGAGCAACCTCGTCACCGTGATCTGCAATCACTCGTAGACACGCATCTTGGAACTCTCTTCCCTCAAACTCGGGGACATCAAACATTGAGCACGCGGCAGTTACTGAAGATCGCATCCGGGTAACGCCATCCCACGTCTCATCCCGGACGTAGAAACCGTGCATATCGGTCTCGTCAAAGGAGAAGGCCGGTCCACCAGTGGATTCGTCCACATCCTCCTCATCCTGATCAGGTACGGACTCAGTCCCCGACTCTGTGTCTTCAGTAGTTATCTCCTCCTCCGCTTGCGGTTCATCCTCGGTATCAGTACGTTCGTCGTCGTCCGATTCTACTCCTTCTTCCGTCTGTTTGAGCTGTTCAGCGACGTCCCCGAAGCGCTCATCCTCATTAGGCATGGCTTTGTTCCTCCACGAGATCCGCTAAGTGGTCGAAATTCGGGATTTGGTCACAATCTTCGTCGAACTCCGAGACGGGCATTCCTTGCTTGAAAGCGCGAGAGATCGCGGTTCGTTCGCGAATTCCTGGCTTCGGAATACTCTCGATGGTGCGTCCCGAGTCATCGAGGGCATCGAAGATTTCCGGGTCCACACGAGCGTACTCAGGGACGAACGAACCGAACTCTCGGTTAAGATTTTCAACGAGAGTCCGGTGCTCGTTGCGTTGCCCCATTGTTTCTCGAATCATATTTGGGGTAACTGCGAGAATATCTAACCCGATATTCTGCCGAATTGGAGAAATCTGGCGTTCAATCATCTTGTTGAGGCCGTTAATCGACCCAGCACGTGGGATCAACGGGATTATGACGCGCTGGACGGCGATGAGGGCATTATCGGAGAGTTTCCCACGGCCGCCTGCGGCATCGATTATCACGTAGTCGTATCCGTTTTGGATGAGCGGATCGACGACGTTCCTCCGAAGCTTCACGTCTGCGAACCGTTCGTCCTTCAGCCTCGTCTCAACGTTCTCGAGCTCGTTGCTCGACGGGAGGAGGTGAACACCGAAGTCCGTCTCAATAAGCAGTTCTTCGGGATTTTCACCATCGATAAGGGCGTCACCGAGGTTAGCATCTCGGTCGTACGCATCGTCGTACCCAAGCTGGGTCGTCATGTGCCCGTCCTTATCCAGATCCAGTAGTACCGTCTCATGGCCGCGAGCAGCGAGTCGGTCAGCGATGTTGAGTGCGATCGTGGATTTTCCTACGCCGCCCTTAAGCAACGAGACTGCTGCTCCGGGAAGTCCTTCAAACTCGTCAGCACTCATGGGTCAGCACCCCGCAAAAGGTGGATTTTGCACATTTTGTAGGCAGTTTGCATTGTGTAGATATTGAAGGTTGCGCGTTTCGTTGATAATGTGAGTTTTGTCCTGCTCATACGCGGCAAATGAAGCTCACCCACCATAATTCTGCGTCAGACAAATTGGGTGCGCCATCCACACAACCCACATTTTGTACATTATGTGGATTGTTCACCCAACCTTCATTCGCCCCCGATCTCTACCAACTACACGCAATCTACATAATCTGCATTATCTACAATTCGTTCAAATCCATCACAATTATCGCTACCTCCATTAAGCGCCAATGAGCGCAATACATGCAACCTACATTGTTTACATTATCCAAATTATGCAGAGAGCGTGAGATATCGACATAGTCTAGCCATTCATTATGAGAAAACGGTAGAGATTCACAGCAACAGTCAGTCTTCTCTTCAGCAGCGTGGGAGAAATGCCGTGCAGCGAAAGACCCCTTCAGGCGATGAGAGTCGCGAATCTTCAACTGATCGCCGCACTTCGGGTACTCGAGGAGATCCCCTTTCTGTACCTGATTCGGAATGACCTCGGTACCGTCGTGGAGGCCCAAGAACGGCATTTAAATTCTACATTCTTAGGCTCACCGGTATTGGCTTATAAGTTCGCGGATGTCGTCAGAGTCTACATAGAAGCCTTGAAGCCTAGTAGTTCTGTCTGCTTCTTTAAGTAGCATGTCTCCGTCTCCACCAAGTTCCTCTGCTCCACCTTCGTCAATTAGGATTCGAGAGTCAGACTGCTTTGGCAGCCGGAAAGCTACCCGAGTATCCAAATTAGCACGGAGGTCCGTGTCGATAGCTTCGTGGGAAGGTCGTTGGGTAGAGATGACGAGATGGATACCCTGTGCCCGTGCGATTTGAGCGATGCGGCGCACGTTATCCTCGGTGTCATCAGCGTCTTCTCCAAGTTGCTGGAGTAGGTCGCTGTATTCATCGATGATGACGACAATCGGCTTCATCTGGTCATCCGGATTCTGTTCGTTGTACTCCCCAATGTCACGGCAGACGCTTTCGCGCAGCAGCTGTTTTCTACGCGGGATTTCATCCTCGACGAGCCACTCGAACAGGTTGGCAGCTTCTTCGGCGCCAGTGATCACTTCACCGTTAGAAAGGTTCGGCAGAGCATCGAAGAAGATGAAGTCGGTCTCCTTCGGATCAACCAAGGCGAACTCGACGTTGTCTTCGCCTTTCTGCTCCATGAAGTTCATAATCAGGGAGTACAGGAACACGGTCTTCCCGCTACCTGTTGCTCCGCCGACCAACATGTGCGGTGCTTCAGAGAGGTCAGAACGGTAGACATCGCCGTCTGGTGTAATGCCTGCTAGGAAGGGTAATGAAGATGTCTCGATTTCGCCGGGCGGTTTGTACCGGTCTTTGTAATCGCGTTGAGGTACCACGACGTTGTGTTCCCGAGGAACGTCAAGAGCTACGTACTCTGTTCCAGGCAGTCGCTGGACGATTGGTTCTTTCTCGAACGCCATTTCTCGGGCGATGTCCTCTGTACGTTGCTCTAGGGAACTCTGTTTCTCGCCTGGTGCCAAACGGATCTTGAAGCGGACTACGTTTGGTCCGACATCAATATCGTCGGGATCGATATTTCGGATGTTGATCTTGAACTCGTTGAGAACCCGTTTCAGGGTTTCTACCAGGTCAGTGTATTCTTCGGGATCGCCGAACCGGTCAGCAGATTCTTTGTTGACGTCTGTCTTTTCCGCGTCGCTGACGGTGTCTCTCCCGCCGGTTTCCTCCTCGTCCGCTTCCGGCTTGGTTTCGTCGACCTCGTCCGTTTCCTCTTCTGCGACAGCTTCTTCTTCAGCATCCTGTTCCAGCCTCTGGTTCTCTCGGTCTTCGATGCCGCTGACGATCAACCGCTTAATTGACTGGCGGGGAAGCTTGTCGACCCTAATGGACTGGGCGTTCGTAGTTACGCCGTTAATTCGTTCGTCCGACGTGGCTTCGCTGGTGACTTCGACCGATACGATCCTCGGGTTGATCTCGATTTGAGCATCCCCGTTGAATACGTTATTAATCCGGTCTGCCCACTCCTGCTTACCCTCCATCCCTTCGGCGGAGGTCAGTTCGTAGTACAGTTGTTCGCGGAGAGCCTCTTTCCGGGGCGACGTGGTGAGGTTTTTCTGGCCAGTGAACAGGCCACGGATTGTGTCTGTCGTCTCGAAGACTTGGTCGACGGCATTCCCTTCCACGACCTTGGTGCCATCTTCGTCTTTGACGGTGTAGGCACCGCTAGTTTCTTCCAGAGTCTTGATTTCGATGATGTCGAGGATAAGGCCACCATCGTCGTCGAACTGGACGGTAAGGATGTCGGCCCGGCTCTCGCTGTCTCCCAGATTCAGCCATTCCCGGGTGCGTGGGTTGTCGATGGAGAAGATCAGCTTGGGGTCGGCCAGCGTTTGTTGCAGCCACTGGACGGCGATAATCGAGCCAAGCAAGCCTTTTGTGTTTCTGGATTTTCCGCTGCCGAGGGTTTCCCGGGTGATGAGGCGGAGAAGGCCGCTTTGCTGCAGGTCAGCGATTCTCTCTGCGATATCCTCCAAATCGGTGTCGTCAGGCGCGAGACGGTATTCGGTGATGATCCGGCGGAGGACCCGTCGGAAGTAATCGATATCCTCAGAGTACGTGGCGAAGTCGCGTTCGCCGCGTCTTTCTCTAGAAATTAGGTTGTCCTTCCAGAACGGGTTACCATTCATCGGCGGTGAGGAGATTGAGATCCAGATCACGGAGTCGAGGAGTTCGTCGATAGTCTCTTTCTTGACGTTAAGTTCGTTGACCTCGGCGTTGTGGATGGCCTGCCGCTGGTTATACAGTTGGTTGATCAGGTCCTGGTACTCGGAGAAGAGGACTCCTTCCTTCGACGGTGAGATATTTATTTTGTCCTCGAGTAGGTCGTAGTCGAACTCTTTCGGGACGTATAGCGGGTGGATTGTGGTCTCGGCATCACGCTCGAAGGTCTGGATGCTGAAGTTGCTCTG
Source organism: Natronomonas salinimetallica (assembly GCF_013839515.1). Taxonomy (GTDB): domain Archaea; phylum Halobacteriota; class Halobacteria; order Halobacteriales; family Haloarculaceae; genus Natronomonas. The sequence goes on from NZ_JACDNQ010000010.1 coordinate 47,253, forward strand.
GTCGTTAATCAGGATAAAATGCTGTGGGTCGCCTTTCAGGCCCTCAGCGTATGAGTCGTAGCTGGAGTGTTCGGTTGTAACGATCTCGAACTCCCCAGAGTCGTTGTCCGGGCCGAACAGGTTGATGATGTCCTCGGATACGCTAGGTGAGACAGTTCCGTTGAGGACAGGTTTCTCTTCGTCTTCGATAAAGGCAAACTCCACTGTCGCGCCTTGGATTTCTTCTTTCTCAGCCAGATGAGCGATATCAGAGAGAAGGTTCACAGGATCTAGTGGGTCGATGACGCTGATCTTAAGGTGGCGTCTGGACGGAGGGTATGCTGACGTGAATTTGTCGAGTACGTAGTCGTAGAACTTGGAGTTCGTGCCTTCTGCAGCGTTCTCGATCCGGGTGTAGACTGGCAGCCTGTCGAGCTCCGCGGATTGTACGAGATAAGTCTCATCCGCCAGTCGGTAGTTCCCGCCCACGTGGATGCTACGGAGGACGTGTGGCTGTTCTTCGACGCTGTTGATGAGGAAGTTGCGTTCTTCCTCGGTCAGCGACTCTTTTTCGTCCTTCATCTCCCGCGCCAGTTCGGAGTACTTCCAGAGGTGGAGCGGGTGGAGTGGGGAGAGGACGAGTTCTCTGTCATCTTCGTATTCGAGGATGACGGTGTCGAATAGGAGGAAGTCGGAGAGGAGTTTGGAGGAGCCTTCGGAGCTGACGTCCTGAATCTCTCGGTACTTCTTGTCCAGTTTGTCCTGGACTTCGCGGTATGCATCTATGTAGTCTTCTGCGGATTTTAGCAGGCCTTCGTCTCCGAGAAGGCGGATGAGCGGTGCGGATAGCAGTCCTGGTAGGGCGTAGACAAGTTCGCTACGGGCTGTTACGTATCGGTCGATGGATTCGACTAAGTCCTCGAACTTGCCGCTGTTCTCAGCCACTCCACGGAGTTTTTCGAAGGTGCTATCTTCGCCTCGTGGTTGGAACTTCTCAGTTCTCAGAGCTTGGAAGTTCTTGATCGCACTTTGCCTGTCCTCTGGGTTGTGAATGATACCGCCGAAGGAATCCTCGGTAACGAAGTGATCGATGAAGTAGTAGAGGTCGTCGTTGACGTCGAAGGCCAACTGCTCATCCCCGGTGAACTCCATATCGACCCGGTTTTCTTCTTCCTCGACGGCTTCTCGGTACTGGTCATCGAACTCTTCTGAAAGCCGTTCCAGTTCTTCATCGTTGTCATCGAAGACTGCTTCCACGCTGGCAGATTCGACATCTCTCCGGGTGCTAGTGGTTGAACGTCGTTGGCTGGACTGGCCAGCGGTGGAGAATATTTCGTTGACCTCGTTGTACTTCAGGTCGGCGAGGATCTCCGAGTCGCCTGTTCGTTCGAACCGGCGAAGCTTGGCTACGGATTGTTCCCGTTCTTCCCTTTCGCTGTTGTCGACTTTGGTGACGCTGTTAGTGAGGCGACGTCGATCCCTATTCGACATGTGAGAGACCCGCAGTACAAGGTCCAGGTTGTCGGAAAGTCTGTCAGGGATTTTGTCGGGGTTGTTGAGCCCCGGATCGTTGAACAGCCGCAGTCTGTAGAGTTCGGTTCCAAGGGCGTCGAGTGAGGCTTGTTCTGATTCTTTGAGCGTCGAAGTTGCGTAGTCAGCTACTGCAGGGATTTCGAATCTATCGTAGAGGTCGGATCCAAGGGTTTTCCAGATGGCTTGAGCTGGGGGACTGTCGGCGAACTGTTTCTTGGCCTTCATCTGGTCGGTGATTTCTCGCGTGATTTCTGCCAGAGGCAGGTCGACCATGCCCTCGAAATCTTTCATCGAGTTCAGACGGGCGTGGTCTCCCCGGACCAGAATCACCAGTTTCTCTGGTTCGATTCGCCCGTCCCATTCGAATCCGGTGTCGGTGCCGTTCCGCCAGTTGACGGCGACACTGACTTTGTCCGTGAGTCTGACGGAGGAGTCCTCCGTCCGTGACTGAAGATCGTCAATGTCTGCTTCATCGATGCTGACCATTGCGAGGCCAACATCGTACCGTGCATTACTGCAGAGGATATCGACAAATTCCCCAGCGTCGAACCGGGGCGGCGATTCGATGATAATACCGATGTTTTCGTCGGTCAGTTGGTCGACTGTCTCGTTGGCGATTGCTTTGCCGATCAGATCCTCGTTGCTCTCGTATGAGCTGTCTTGTGTCTGTGTGGTTTCGCTCATATTTCCTCCTCGGGGACAGAGACGATGGTGACGCCGTCCGCGTATTCCTCAGCGTATCCAAGCCTGGATACTGCTTCTTTGAAACCCTCGTAGTTCTGGTTATTCAGCGGATCACTTTCGGATGCGCTGGCACCGAGGCGGATGTCCCACTCCGTCAGGTGGCTGCGGTCCTGTTCAGTTCCGCCTACGATGATTCCGTACCGTTCCCGGAGTTCTTCTGAGAGATCTTGGAGAGACATACTCGTGCCTGGTTCGATTACGGAGAGTAGGATGGGTTCCAGCATCTCGGGGTCAGGCCGATATCTGCGTTTGTTCGCCCGATTTCCTCGTGGTTTGAGGATTCCGGCACGCCAGGCGAATGTCTGGGCTGTGGACTGCGGTGTGTACGTGTCGAACCGGTTCGAGAAGTCGTGGATGACGTTGCTGACAGCGTCCACCAGCCTGTAGAAGGTGGTATCCTGTTCGGGATCCCGAGAAGCCCGGAACACCTGCTCGAATTTTTCGTAGTCCTGCTCGATCTTGTCCTCCTTATTCCGGTTCAGTTCCAGGAAATTGTGGTTCTCGATCTCTCGGAGGACGTCTTCCTCGCTAAAGTCTTTGTAGCCCTGCAGGTCGAGGACGTGTTTTACGCCGAGCCGGGTGGCTAACTGAATCTCTGACCCGACGACGCGGAATGATTCGAGGCTGGCGTTGGCTACCGGGTTGTCCCTATTCCCGGTATAGTTCAGAACGAGTGGGACGGGTTCGTTTTTGCCCCCGTCTTCTCGAATCTCATTGTGTCGGTTGGCCATGTAGACGTAGAGTAGAAACCCGCCAAATTTGATGGTGCGGCGAAGGTCACGGGCGTAGTTCAGGTCATAGTCGCCGTTGGAGTCTTTCAGATGCTTCGACAGGGTTTCGAAGCCTTCGACGAACTCTTCCGCAATCTTCTTGCCCCCGAATGCGTCTCCGAGGACCGGTTCTTCCCAAGGCGAGACCGTGACATTGCCTTTTTTCCCGTCTTTGGCGAGTGGTCGGAACAGGAGAGAGATAGCGTCGTGGTGATCCTGAAGTTGGTCGGTCAGCTTCAGGTTGATGTCGCTGTCGGATTCGTCCAGTACGGTGTAGATGAACTGAGAGGGTGTTACACCGATTCGGCGGTAGGCGACGAACCAGTCGCTCATAGAGGTCATCGCAGAATGTCGTGGACTACTTGCGTACAGGGCGTTGTCGTTGTCCAGAACTTTCCTTATCCTGTATCGAAGATTGTCCATTTGTTCGTCACTGAGATCACGAGAGGACTCGAACAGGCCGTGGTATTTCTCGTCCAAGTCGCTGGAAGGGGTTTTCCCAGGTTTCTCGACGAACTTGAACAGGTCCTCCGACTGATGAGTAGATCCCAGGACGTTACTGAAGACGACCTGGGAGAGGTGCACCGGTTTTAGAGAGGCAGAGGTTGCTTTGAATCCGAACGCGGCTTCCGATGCGTCGGAGTTGACGTCGTTAAGTCTCATTGGCATCGGTGTTCACCTCCGCTCCATCTGGTATCGGTCATCGTTGACTGTCAGGATCTCGAGTTCGCCGGTTTCCGTGTCCATAATGTGGACGGTGCCGTAGTCCTCATCATGGCTTTCCCTATACTCGATTTCTTCCATAAATTCTAGCAACTGCTGTTCTTCCTCTCTGCCGCGTAGGATGTAGGGGATATTGCCTTCCAGGGCACCGAGTGTTTCTGATAGATCTGGATCAATCCGTAGTCTGACTGTTGAGTCACGGCCTTCGTATTCGAGAACGTGGTGGTCGTGGTTGTAGTCCATTGCATCTCTGATTTCGGGATGGAGCTGCGGGACTCGGCGGTTCAACTCACGTTTGGGAATTTCTGTCCGGGAGATCAGGGATAGGGAGCTTTTAGATCGATAGTTATGGGAGAGCCAGACTCGGAGGTCGGAACCTTTGGAAGAATCTGGCATGAAATAGCTGTTAATCATCTCTATGACATCCTCTTTCACGCTTTCGTCCGAACGATCCCTGTTCCGCTGGTTATGGAAAGAGTAGTTGGTCTCATGGTAGAGGTCGCGGGCGTCGTAGTCTTTGATGACTACGTCCTCAAAGTAGAACTGGCGTTTCTTTTCGATGAAGCGTTGGTCGACTTCTTCCTCTGAATCTTCTTCGTCTCTCCGTGAAATCTCTTCTTCAGCGTCTGCCCAGAGCTTGCTGTCAATGAATGGATGGGTGAGGTTGCGGGGATGGAAGTGTTCGTTCAGGAGGGTGAAGATCTTCCCGCTGCCACTGAACGCGAGGTTATAGTATTTCAGGTCTTCATCAAAGTTGGAGACGCTCTTTTCTTTGGCTCCAGTGATACAGTAGGCGAGGAAGTTTAGCAGGTCACGAACGGTTACGTGGGCATCCAACTGGCCAACTGACTGTAAGAGACGAATGGTATTTTCTCTGACACGATTGTTCCTCATCTTGTCTATGTTGTAGGCGATGTGGCCGTCAATGTCGTCACCGTTGTTCTCTTTCAGGAATTTGTTCGAAGTTAGGTTCTCGATGGCCTGACCGATGACCTTGCGAGTTAGGATATTCCTGTTGTTGAGGTCGATGACGACGATAGAGTCGAAGTCAGCATTCTCGGCTTGGTCTTCGTCGTAGATGATCTGGTTCTGGAACTGGCTTCGAACTTTTTTCAGGAATGGACAGTCGTCGGCGTGCCGGGTGGTCATCTCGTAAAGAGGGCCGTCGTTGATAGCGAGGATACCAGGCCGACCGTCATCGAGGGCGTCTTTCCATTTGTCGAGTAGAATGGTGTAGTCGTCGTATTCTGAGGCGTCCGAGAGATAGAAATAATCGGGGTCCGGATACTCAGGTTTCATCTGCAGGATGTACTGGGTTTTTCCGTCTCCAGGGTTCCCGGTGAGAACGACCTGTTTCCCGTCTTCCAGTGCGTCCTGTAGGTATTCCTCTCCGTCCAAGCGGGTTGTTATGTGTATCTCTCTACGTTGTTCGTCAGTGAGCTGTTCAGCGAAGCCTCCCTGTGCGAGTTGCGAAAGAAATCGCAGATCCAGCGTTGATGCTTCAATTCCCATATTTACCTTTGATGTTGATGACCGAGTAATCCTGGCATGTTAACTATTACTTATAATAAACTCACTGAGGCTGGCCTGTCGTTTGTCAAAATCAATCTCACTGCTCAGTTTGAATTCTTGCTTGTCAAATTCCCGGATATTCTCGAGCACACGCTGTTTCTGGACTCTCATACTTGCCCACCGGTCTATCCAGTAATTGTAGATGGACTGCTGCTCTTTCTCAGGATCATCAAAATTCCAGTAGTAATCGGGCTCTCCATTGATGCCAAGGAGATACTCTTGAGTGTTTTCTGCGAGGTTAACTCCGTAGACGATTCGTCGGGATTCGTGCTTCAATAGATCCGTTTCCAGTCCGCAGTTCTTCAAACCGCGACGGATTTTACGGATTCGTGGAGACACGCCTTCCCCAAATCGACCTCTGACTACTTTTCGACCTTCCTCAAATTGTGTGACTTGGCTTAACCGTTTCCGTGTTTCAGGGCCAAACTGAATCGTACCATACCCCTCTGTATATCCGATCTGATCGTATTCGATCCGGCCGTTTCCAGTAGGGACTCTGATACGGTCGTACTGAGCACTACCGATTTCAAACAGCCCGGTAGTATCGAGGAACACCAACTCGTTTTGTTTGGTCACCGGCTCGCCTTTCATCGAGCTGGCGATTTCACTCTGATAGTCGCCATACTTATGCTGGTACATATTGATGACCTGAGGACCGGTCAAGGCCATTGCCACAAGTTTTCCGCCGAGAATGCGGTTGTAGGGAGGGATAGCGCCGCAAACCATGATGTTCATCATTCCGGCTCCGACTCTCTCCTTCTTGATTTCTTTCAGCGCGGTTTTGATAGCTCGTCGTCCTGAATCGTTATTTAGACCAGTGCGAATGAACTCCTCATCGCCCTCCTCGCTATGTTCTTGGAAATACTTCCGGTCCCGAAGCAGTTTCTGAAGCGCTCTAGCACGCTTCTTCCTGAATAATGCAGTTTCGCTTCTCTCCATCCACGACTCCATCTTCTCTGGGTTCTCGTCTTCACCATTTTCGATGGTCTGCTCAGCCTCGGTCTCGATATCTTCGAGAATCTCAATTACACGACCATTCGGGTTATTGAACCGCTCTTGCGACAATTCATCGTATTCGTCAACGAAGTCGTCGTAGCGGATGTCCTCAATAGCGTCCCTAATTGACTGTTCTAAGGCTTGCCGTATATCCGAACAGAATCGGCTGACTCTCTGCTGATACTCTTCTTCCGATTCAAGCCACTCTGTTTGAGTTACTGCTCGTGTTTTTTTATCCGGCGTCCGCTTCTCTGCCGGTAATTGCTCCTCATATTCATGGATCTGTTTCTTCCGCTGCAGTGTCTCTTCAATGGCCTCAATCCTCCATCCGATGTAGTTGTCTCGGACGGACATATTCATCATCGGACTCGCAAGCGTCGCGATCCCCATTACGGGATCTTTTGGCTTTGCAGCATTTCTAATAAGGAAGTTGATATTTCTCCCAGGGACTGTATTATACGGAGTTAGCCAAGTATATCGGAAGTAGCGCCAGATATCCATCAAATCCAAACCGGTATGTTGGCATTTCTGGCCCTTCTCGACTTTTTGTATATATGGTTGGACGATGTCGTGTAGTTCCTCCACAATCTCCTCTTGGTTTTGATCTAGAAGCGGCGCTAAGTCTCCATAGAGTTGTTCTCCTTCAGTTATGAGTTCGAGGACACTTCTCCCACCATTAGTGTTGCGGCGGGTATCACGTTCCATTTTCCGGATAAACTCGCGGACACTTTCCTCTTTGAATTGCGCTCGACGTTCCTTCTGAAGAATTGTTCTCTCTTGTTCTTTGAATTCCTCCGGGTTGTCCTTGTAGCGATCCGGGTCTGGTCGGACGACATGTAGATCAGAGTTTTTCCGGATGTCATAGTTGATTTCAATGAGATCCAAGAGGACTTCTAACGCAGCGAGATATCGAATCTGGCCCTCAGTTACTTCGTCTTCTATTTCACTCTCAATAGATCGAATCTCATCTTTGATGGCAACTTCTCTATCGAGTTCTTCCTGAAATTCGATTAGTTCATCGGTTAGAGCGTCAAATCGCCGTTGGAACTGATCTGGGAGATTAGGCGAAAAATCAACTTCTCGTTTAGAATTCGCACCCATAGTAATCTGGTTAACGTGGCAAATCGTTCTCTGCTGAAATCCAAAAGAGTATCGACTCGACTCAGTCTTCACCCCCCTAAACGACCCAGGAAATTCACTCATAATTATTTGGAAAATTATATGTTTGTAGTTATTCAATAGATTTAATCTACCTGTCGATCAGGTTTGATAACATATGCGTAAGGGGATTATCAGGACTAGAATCGGAGGCCTCCAAACCACCCGTGAGTAAACTTTCTATCCCCTTCGGGCTCAACCCAGAGGGAACAAAAACTCCAATCGAGGAGGCACAACGGAAGACAGACTACTATCGATGCCCAGAATGTGGTGAGTTTCTAACCCCTCGTATTGGCACTCAGCGCCAGTACTTTGCTCATAAGCAAGGTGTCCTGGAGGACATTTCCTGTTCACTCTCCAGCGACGAGGGTGTCGAAAAGATGATCGAGGATCTCCGTACTTCGGACATCGAAGAGGACGAGCGTGAGCGGTCGATTCGAACTTATCTCGGGCAACGCCATAATAGCGCAATCGAATTATTTGGTATCGTTCCATCACTCGATTGGGATCAAATCCAAGAAAATGAGGACGTAGACACGCTCTTAGAAAAGGTCGAAATCGAGGCATCAGGAATTACCCATCCACCAGTACCGAGTAACTTCCACCCATCGGAAGCAGAGGTCACGCTTGATCTCGACCCGTCAGCGGACAGGTACAAACTCCAAATCAAAGGTCCAGATATCCTCGGAAGTATCACCGGCACTTGGACTACTTCAGGGCTCCATCACGGTGACCTCTTTATTGGTGACGAAACTCGGGCGCAACGATATAATTCGGAGCGCCAAGTGCGCAAAGATACGTGGGTATATCTGGTTTCAAAGAATCCCCCAAAATCCGAAGTATCGTTCGTTGACGTCTACGACTTCGCGGATGTAGCCTTAGTCGGGTTCCGGGCTTCCGAAAAGACAGAGCCCTTCCTCGATCGTTATGGAGGAGGTCTTAGTACAGAAAACTACGGATTCGATGCTGACGTTGTATTACCTGCACACGCAAATCCAACTGTCGAGGCACCCCTATACGCGCCACCAGAGGAATCAGTTCTCGTAGGGGTTACTCCCTCCGAGGAAATCGACCCAATATTCGAGGTTGTTTCCATCCCCAAAGATGCAAACGACACAGTCGAAATCGACCGGACTGGGCCTGGTAACCCCCGTTACTACAAAACCGAGGTACCCCCAGGTGGATCGCGGCGTGTAAGTATTCATCAGCGGAACTCCGATCGTCATCGCCTGATCCACCTCCATCCGTCTGAAGAATCGTCGACCATCGACACTCTAGAGCCGGGATCACGGCGAATCGGTATCGAAATCCAAGATGAGAACCATCGTGAATTACTCACACCGATCGGAGACCAGTCTTCGAAGCATATGCCCGTTGATTTTAATCCTCATTTATTACACACGACCCTCGGATATGTCGGGCCAGAAGATCTCGAATTGGAAGTGATCGCCACGTTTGCTGAAGGCGCATCTTTCGGGCCAACAATCAGCCGGGACGTAACAACAATCAGTGACATGATCTCGGAAATCGTCCATTGGGTAGAGTGCGGCTGTATTGAACTTGAAATCCGATTCAATGGTATTGGGACCGTTTCAATCCGATTTCCCCAGGAGGAACAATGAATCTGAAACCCGGTGACGAGTTTACAGCGGAAGTAGACAAGATTACGAAACGTGGAACCTGCACCGTCAAATACGATGGACAAGGAATTAATATCGGACCGGTCACGTGCGAACCCGGTCGTTCGGTTCGATTGCGGTACCTCGGGGCAGATTCAGTAGCTGGAACATCGATACGTTTCGCGCTTTGCCTGACCGATGAGGTCCTCGCGGAGAATTACAAAGACCACATTCGACGCCATGTAAGTGGTCTTCTTCCTGACCAACCACCACAAGAGGGAGAACAAACCTACATAGAGGTAGAGAAGATCGATGAGTACGGCCTCGGACTCTCGGTTGCTGGAGATGAAGTCGTCGAACTCGGACCAGTACAAGCTGACGAAGGCGACTTAGTGCATGTTGTCGGACGAGAACCGGGATATGCAGAGGTACTGAACGCAAGAGCACGTGGGAAACGTTACAGGATACGCTTTGATATCCTCCGAGAGCGCTGGGACAAACTCCCTGTCAAAAAGAATGAATCATTCATGGCAACGATAGATGATACTGATGGGAGGAATCTCATCGCGTATGTCGACGGGTTGCCAGTATATTTCTCAGGGGGCAAAGCCCGAATCGGACAAAAAATCGAAGGGGAAATCATCAGATTCCACCGGGGGCGCGGGATTGGGAACGTGACAAGAGTCTATGATTCGGTAGGTGACATCGAAGACCCAAATCATGGCACCCGGATGCAACAGCTTCAGCAGGCTGGGTTCAGCCAAGAACCGTTTTGTGAATTCGCCACGCGGTTTACTGGTGCGAGTGACGAACAACTACCATCGACTGAAATCGGTATCCGAAACGCCATAATCGGTGAGGCAATCCGGCTCGGTCTTGCTGAGAAAGCTGAGTCGGGGGGCCAGCAGTATCCACAGGCACACATCACCGCAATCCGACATTGGGTTGTGCATAAGCTTGCGGCCATTCTGGGACAGCCAGCTGCTGACGGTGACACGACACCCGATGACGTCGGGTGGTTCCGAGCAGCATTAACAGAGCGTACCGGTCCCACAATCACGTTCCTCGGAGATGTGCTACAGCTCTCACAAGGGTACTATGCTCCAGCCCCGACGCGGGCTGTAATGATCTCCGAATCCGAAGCCGTACTCGTTTCAGGGGATCCAAGTCATCCATTCCATGAGTCCGGCTTGGATATCGAATTCCGAGGATTGACACGGATCCTTACTGACATCAGTGAATCAAAATTGCGTTCAAGAAAAATTCCCGTTCAATCCAAAAATGAATACATCGGTCTGGGCGAGGCGCCTATCACGACGCCCACCACACTACGTGAGTACATCGAACATCGACCAAAGGTGTCGTGGGAACCGGAGGAAGATTGGGCACCATACACTGGACAGTACTATGGCTTCAGCTTAGACGGTGAGCCGCTCGTTATTGAAGAGGCCGATGGAACTGCGCTCAGCTTGTGGCGAGTTCCAGTCGAATACGGAGCTGACACCTACCAATTAAAAATTCGATCGGGTGACGTCGAAACAAAGGCCGTCACAGTCTCACCGAAATACCGCAAGCATGCGTGCCTAATCCTCGACTCAATGGCCGAGGACCCACAGACAGTTGAACTCACCGCATATGACGACGAGGTCTTATTGAGTTGTGACTTTGCGCCGCCGCGAGCACAGATGCGCTGGCTGTATGCAGTCGGAGCAGAGTGGCTTGAGACATCGTCGTATCAACTTCAATGGCGAATTTCGGACACCGATGCCGATTCGGTACGGGAAGTCTTCGACGAACTGCCCGTGACCATCATCGACAACACATAACATGAAATCAATAAAAGAAGTCTCGGAAGAGCTCGAGAACGACCTTCAACAGTATATCGAATCACGTTACCACCTTCACCATCCGCGGCTTCTCAAGGAACGTCGTGCCTTGATGGACGAGGGAGAGACAGCCACCGAACCATGGGTCGAGGCAACACCGACTTATGTCTCGGGTGAACCCCTCAGAGAATTGGGCCTGCCGAGCGAAGTTGTCGATTTGCTAAAAGGTCTCGAAAGCGACGATCTCGATATCTTCGATCCGCCGTACAAACATCAGGCCGACGCCCTCCAATCGTTCTTCAACGACGAGGACGATCTCATCGTATCCACCGGAACAGGGTCCGGGAAAACCGAAATTTTCCTCTACTCAATTCTGGGTCAGCTCGCCCAAGAGGCAGCGCGAGGAGAGACAGCTGACCAACGTGGGATGCGGACATTAGTTCTCTATCCGATGAACGCCCTCGTCGCGGATCAACTCTCCCGGATGCGTCTACTCTTTGGTGACGAGGACGGTGCAGATACACTTGAGGACTACATGGGCCGGCGTGTACAGTTCGGGATGTACACGAGTCGTACACCCTATCACGGGGAGTACGACAAGAGTAAGAACGATAATCTGGTCAAGCCGGTCATCAACCGGTATCTCAAGTTAGAGGAAGAACAGCCGGACCTCTACGAACAACTCAAACAAAAAGGCCGTATTCCAGCCAAGGATCTCGAAGGGTTCCGGAACAAGAATAAGAAAAAGGAGACTCACTTCCGTACCCAACCTGGCGACACCGAACTTTTCACGCGTCAGGAAATGCACACCCGCGATGGAAGCAATCCCCATGGCGGGACGCCGGATCTCCTGATCACGAACTACTCGATGCTGGAGTATATGCTACTCCGGCCGATCGAACAGCCCCTTTTCGAGGATACCCGTGAGTGGCTTGCCGAAGACGAAGAGAACGAATTGAATATCGTTCTCGACGAAGCTCACCTCTACCGGGGCGCACAAGGGGCAGAGGTTGCGCTCCTCTTGAGCCGCTTGCTCCAGAAACTCGGGATATCTCGCGATCGTGTGCGCTTCATTCTCACGAGTGCGACGATGGGCGAAAACGTAGAGGAAGCAGCCCCAGACTTTGCGGCCCAGCTCACAACCGGAGATCCGGACGATTTCTCAGTGGTTACGGGAGAGCAGGTGGAGTACGAAGGTGGAGAGCCAAGCAAAAAACGTACGGCGCAACTCCTAGAACGGGTTCGCTACCAACTAGAGGACCCATCGAAGATTCGCAACGTTGCGAGCGAAAGAGGCTGGGACCCTCTCGAAAGTGATGACGTTGAATCGGTCCGTTCGTACCTCGCCGACCAATTAGTCGAAGATCCACTCTTCAAATTGGCGCACGAATACCTTCGTGAAGAGCCACTGCGCCTATCAGCGCTTGCCGAAGAGTTGTTCGAGGACATCGATCAGGATTTGGCTCGTGAGGCGACAGGCAACCTCCTGTACCTTTGTACAGAAGCACGTCAGGGAGAGGAACAGGCGTTGCTCCCGACGCGTCTCCATATGTTCCTCAAAGGGCTCCCCGCCCAGTACGCGTGTGTCAATCCCGAGTGTAGCGGCCGTCGCGTTACTGAGGGAGAGAACCTCCTCGGACGCATCTACAGTAATCCGCACACGACCTGTGAGGCCTGTGGCAGTCGGGTCTTCGAACTGATTAGCCACCGCACCTGTGGGGCAGCATATCTTCGAGCGTATCGACGGTCTGACGACGACCGCGGGCCGACGTTCCTATGGTCAGATCCCGAGAGCAGCGAGGACTTGGACGAACTCCACCTGTTAGTTGAGGACCCTCGTGATGACCCGAACCCGGACCACGAACACGGCCGTTCGCTCGCCGAGACGACGGCCTCACGAAATCTCTCGATTACCTCCGGGCACCTTGTTGACGATCGCCACGTTGACGGCGAAGGGTCAACCACTCATATCGAGGTTCAGGTCCCGACTGAAGAGCCTCCGGATGAGGACGGGGCGTGGAGTTGGACTCAATGCCCGGCGTGCGGTATCAAAGAGCGGCGCCGTCCGAATGGTGACACGAAGATTGAAGATCTGGTCACCAAAGGAGAGGAACCATTTGCGCACAGCGTCCGGTCGATGTTCGGTATCCAGCCGACCGATCCACTCAAAGATGAGTTCCCCAACGAGGGGCGGAAGGTATTGTGCTTCTCTGACGGGCGACAGAAGGCGGCCCGCTTAGCTCGAGATCTCCAATCGAACGTTGAATCTGACTCGTTCCGCGAGGTCTTAACCGACATTATCGGATCCGCGGACGGTGAAATCACGATGGATCGGTTATTCGCCGAGTTCGCAGTCTACTGTGCGAAAAACAACATCGTATTCTTCGACGACAGCGACCAGTACACGAATCAGTCGGGTGTCGTGTACAAGGGGTCACGCTCCCACTTCGAGGATATTCGTGGGAACCTATCCGACATCGTCAATGAGTACTACCTCGAGTCCATCGAGGATATACCTGAGGTACCAGCCGCACGCAATGCGTTGTCGGAGCGTCCCCGCCAGTATGAGGAACTTCTCCTCCGATCGTTGGGCGATGAACAGTACTCCATCACCGGCGCCCTCGTCGGGTACATTACGCCGTCCGAGGAGGTGTTTGAGAAAATTGATGAAGCTGTCCCTGAAATTGAGACAGACCAACTCAAGAGCATCCTCATCGAGGCGCTTCGTCATGCCTGCGAGGAACGAGCATTTGATTCAAGTATTGAAGCCAGACGACGTTCGAACTCCTACTCCTACCAAAATTGGATTGACCCGGACGAGACGGGGCTCCCCCACAGCGAAATAATCCCTGAATATATTGTAGAATCACTCGACGACGAAGTGCCGGAAGGGGCGTGGAATAGTCTGAGACGGGCGTTGATGACGACAGAGCCTGTATTGTTTGGGGCCTCTCACGGCAATTACTTCGCCAATCCGAAAGCAACGACAATCGATCTCCGACTCGACGACGATTGGTACCGGTGCGAAGGGTGTCGCCGGTTCTCGGTCGTGTCACTCAATGATTCGTGCCCATACGATGGTTGCCGGGGGACCCTCAGTGCGGTAAGCGATGATGATATCCATCTCCAAGCACGCAAGAACTTCCTCCGGAACCCCCCACGCGAAGTGCTCCATGGTGAACGGGACCCGCTCACGCTCCGTTCAGAAGAGCACTCGGCACAACTGAGTGCAAAGGACAACTCCGAGGCGTTTGCACGTTCCGAAGAGTACGAATTGCTCTTTCAGGACATCCTCGTCGGGGACTCAGAGGCCGATCAGCCGATCGACGTTTTAAGCTGTACGACCACGATGGAAGTCGGCATTGATATCGGTAGCCTCACTGGTGTCGCCATGCGGACGGTCCCGCCAGGACCAGAGAATTATGAGCAACGTGCTGGCCGGGCAGGGCGTCGCGGAGCCGGGCTTTCAACGATAGTTACCTTCGCGGATAACTCCCCTCACGAGTCACACTACTTCGAGAATCCTGAAGAGATGATCACGAGCGAGGGGAATGCACCGGTCATCTACGCCGGCAACGAAAAGATTGCCCGACGGCACATCAACGCCTCGCTGCTTGCTCGGTTCTTCGATCCATCGGCCGTCGAGACGGAAGCTGCCGTATTCCGCTCGCTCAAAGGTACAGCCGAGTTCTTTGAAGGAGAAGGCGACCAAACGCTCGCCGCGTTCGAAGACTGGCTGGACGAAGAGATCTTCGCCGATTCATCGTCGACGCTCGAGCAATTGAGTGCCCTCCTTCCGGATGCACTAGGAAAGGGACGTTCATCTGACTGGGAGGTCGCATTAGTCCGCGACACCGCTACAGAGTTCTTAAACGAACTCCAGGAGCTACAAGCCAAAACAGAATGGGAAGATCAATCCACGGAGGACGACGACCTACTTTCCGTCCTTTTGGACGCAGCCCTACTTCCGACGTTCTCGTTCCCAACTGATGTGGCCGATTTCGTCGTACGCGAAAATGAACCCGGGTCGTCACAGCCGAAGAACAAGTACCAGATGTCTCGGGATCTGAAGCAGGCACTCTCAACGTACGTTCCAGGCCGGGAAATCGTCGTTGACAAGAAAACCTACGAGTCCTACGGCGTATATGTCAAATTTCCAGATAATCCGAAGAACCGAGTGGCTGGCGAAGACTGGAGAGACCTTGATTGGTTGAACTGGTGTGACGTCTGTAAGACGGTCTTTGACGAGCATGATGAGAGTCTCGCAGCCAAGGATATGGAGTGTCCTGTCTGTGAGGGAGCGACGGTCAGTTCACTACAGATGTACACTCCAGAGGCGTTTGCACCGAAAGTCGATGAGACAGGTGCAGCTGAGAAAGGATCGGACTACAACGAGAACCGGGCCTACGCAACACAGCCTAAATACCCGCTTACGTCGACTTCTCACGAGAGTGAGAACGCTAGCGAGATGGCAGAGGAGAAATCCATTGGCCATTCGGTAGTAGGGAAGATGAATGACGAACAGCTTCTTGTCGCTAACTTTGGGGCTGACGAGGATGGGTTCGAGATCTGCACCGATTGTGGGGCCGTTAGCCGCGATGGCCCACTCTCAAATCCACACGCACGTCCCTATCCCAAGGACCTCCGATTCGTTGGTGAATATGACTGGGATGACCAGTGTACCGGTTCGACAGTCACGACGAGTTTCAGCCATCGCTTCCCTAGTGATTTGACTGTCCTCCAAATCCCGTTGAGTGATGAGATGGAGTTCGTCCCATCGGAAGCATGGTTCGAGACACCGGGCCAGTCACTTGCGGAAGCATTAGTCATGGGTGCATCCCGTGCGCTGGGAATCGAAGATGATGAACTCGAGGGAGGGTTCCGTACTCGATCGGCAGAACATGCCGATATCAACGCTCAAGGCGTTATTGAGGTCTTCCTCTTCGATACAACCGCCGGTGGTGCCGGGTTCTCATCTCGCGTTTGGGAAGAATTCGACGCTGTGTGTGCAGAAGCCCGCACGATTCTCGAGAGTTGTTCATGCGATACGGCGTGCCACAACTGCCTGCGCCGCTATCAGAACCGGCATCTCCACGGCTCGTTGAATCGCCACGAAGGCCTCGCCTTGCTCGATTATTCACAGACAGGGATGCCCCCGACGCTTCGTCCCGCAAAGGCACAGAGCCTGATCCAGCAACTCGAACGTGCCCTGGAGTTGAAGGAAGAGGACGTCGTACTCAGGGCGATTGACGACGATAAATGGAAAATCGAAATCGATGGGACGACGATGACGTTCGGTGTCCGCTCTAGTCTGCGGCGTTCACGTGCGCCTGAGTCGCCAACGTACGACGAAGACTACTCAGACTACGAATTGTCCCAACGGTTGCCAGAGGTGGCTCACTCGATCGTCGATAAACTCCAATAGCGGAATGGATGGGTCAGAGCAGTTTTCACACGTAAACTGGTCGGCGTCGGCAGCGCAGCTGTTCCAAGAGTGCCCACGGCGGTTCTTTTATCGATACCAACAGACCGAGTCTACCGGGGACTATAGTGAGTATACACCGTCGCCCGGAGCCTATCTGGGAACAGTCGTACACGAATCTCTCGCGGGGCAGGTTGCACGGTGGGCTCGGGGTAAGAACATCCATCTCCAGACTGCAACCGATTACGCGAAAGACGAACTTGAGAGGTATGTGGAAGTGAATGCTGAGACGATTGCAGATTGGATTGACCATACGGATGAGGAAACCTTCGATAGCGATTCGTTCACGCGGTCATTAGTTCGTACAGCCCGTAATCACATCAGACAGTTCTTCCGGGTGATTTGGCCCCACTTTGGGGACCACCGCTACATCGCCCACGAAACTCGCCAAACGTTCGATGTTGCCGAAGAGCCCGTCACCGTCCAACCAGACCTCTGTACGCGAAGCCCAGAGGGAGACTTTGTCGTCACTGACTGGAAGACAGGTGCGTTTGACCGGTTCAGTAACCCGACGATACAGATGCAAGCATATGCACTCTATGCTCACGAAGCGTATGAACCCGAACTCAGTCGGATTCGGGTCCGATTAGCCCATACTGGAAGTGGGGAGTTCGACCGAATGGTACCGACTACGGAAGACATCAGACGGGTGCGAGACCAGATTACGAACGATAGGGCTTTCTGGGCCAGTCAGGGAGACGTAGAATCCTATGAGACAGATCCAACGATCCAGAAATGCAACCAATGTTCGTATCTTCACCGGTGTATAGACGGGCAAGCTGTCGTGGGGGGAGACCCAGAATCAAACTAAGTAACCAAGTACAAATTAAGTCGGCTTACATTTTATCTATTGTACACAAAGTAAATTGATTAATACTATTTCTTAGTCATGAAAATTATAAATCCACTTTCGTCGGATGAAATCGTCAACTGATGAACGCCCTTCGCGCGACTGCCAACTATCTCCTTGGGCTTTCTCTTCCCGAACCAGTTTGAAACCTGCCGCTGAATAAACCGTTCCCCTGTTACCCGCTACTCCAGCATGAGCAGAGATCCGTTGATACCCCTCTAAGAATGCCCAATCCCGGGCGCGAGCAATAAGCCAAGAACCCGTGTTTGCTGGTCTTTCGGGTCGTGATCCGTACCGCGTAATTGAGATTTCTTTATCCGCATCAACCATTCGAGCCACAGGACGGCCAAGAACGCAAACTGCAATTAGATCGGTCTTATAACGAGCTCCGAAAGCAGCTTTCCAGCCCGGGACACCCCCTAATTTATGGCTTACTTCATCTGACTCGAGAAAGTCGTTAATCTCGTTTCGGCTTCGCTCTCTGGTTAATTTAAGATCCGATACAGAGCTAGGTGCTGATATTGCATCTTTCATCGTTTGCCTGAGGCGATTTGCGCCTCACCCAATCAGGCGCATAAAAAACAGAACGTGACCGCTAGAAGGAGCACATATTTCTGACAAAGTATATTTGAGATTCAATAAATCGTCAAATAATACAGCTGAAATTTGAAATCAGATTTTATTGCGGCATTTTTCTTACATTTCGTTGAATAGATGAGTATCGAACACCGAGATATAGGAACGCCGGTTTCCGGGAACTCCCACACCAAGGAAGCTATTATTGAACTCAGACGCTCCTAAAGGCTATCAAAACCGTGATCAAGCAGGAGTAATGTAGATCTTTCCGGAAACGACCCGGTCACGTTTTTACGACCTGACGCAAAATCAGTCTGTTAGTAACATATGATACGCGATGCTCGCGTCCTTCGTGCCGGGTTCGTTCCTCGGGAAGTTGAGCATCGCGACGCCGAAGTCAACCACCTCTCCAGCGTTCTCGATCCCATCACGAACGAAGAACCAGCCGAAACAGCCATCGTCACCGGACCCAGCGGGACGGGGAAGACGTGCATCTCGAAATTCGTCACGGAACGGCTCCGGGAAGAGGTCCTCGACGTTGAGACCACCTATGTCAACTGCTGGCGCAACTACACCCGGTTCCGGACGCTCTACCAGATTCTCGACGACCTCGGCGCCACCATCGACATCCACCGGCAGTCGACGCCGCACGACGAACTCGTCGACCGCCTCCAGCGGCACGACGGCCCTCGAACCGTGGTCATTCTGGACGAGGTCGACCAGCTAGAGGACCCGAGTGTCATCTACGATCTCCATAGCCTGCCACAGTTCGCGATCATATGTATCGCGAACAAGGAAGAAGAGCTGTTCAGCCGAGTCGACGACCGCCTCGTGAGCCGCCTGCGCTCCAGCGAGCACGTCCGGATGGACAAGTACCACGATGAACAGCTGTACGACATTCTGAGCGCTCGAGCAAAGTGGGGACTTGACGAGGACGTCATCACCGACGATCAACTCTATCGGATCGCAGATGCGGCCGCTGGCGACGCCCGCCTCGCGATCGGTATCCTCCGAACGGCAGCCGGAAAGGCTGATCGCGAGAATCACGAGCGGATCACCGACGACATCCTCCTAGACGCCGCCGAGGATGCTCGCGCCCAGATCAAGCAGAAGAGCCTCGATTCACTCACCCCACACCAGCGGGTCGTGTACGATATCGTTCGCGACCACGGTCCGCTCGGGCCGAGCGAGATCCACGAACGCTATTCCGAGAACGTCGACGACCCTCGAACGAAACGGACCGTCCGAACGTACCTCTCGAAGATGGACCAATACAACCTCCTCAAGGCGAAGGGCACGAGTCGGGACCGGGAGTACTTACTCGTCAATTCGGCAGCTGCCTCACCGATGCAGTGACGAGGGGCTCCGTCACTTACCCGGAGCTGAACTCGCCGAGGCCCGATTGCTCGTGGTCAAGCGGCTCAATGACTCGGGGATCGTCGTTACCAGGGTTGTTGACTCGCGTCGAGATCTCATAAGCGTCCAGATCGGCCTTCGGATACGGCTGGCGCAGTTCCTTGCGGGTGTCCGGGTCTGCGGCGAGCCAGTCAGATTCCGCGTCCTGCGGGAGGACGACCGGCGTCCGATCGTGGATTGAGTTCATCACGTCGTTCGGATCCGTGGTCAGTATCGTCACGCACGAGATCGTTGTCTACGAGCCCCGGTACCGGGAAAACCTGTACCGGTAGCGAGAGCCCCATACTTCCGTCAGGTAATTCGGTTTACGACTGACATTCCGGACTAGGGTTCAACGGTCCCACTCGCAGATCCCACCCAGAATCAAGCGACTGAAG
The DNA here is from genome assembly GCF_013839515.1 of Natronomonas salinimetallica. Lineage (GTDB taxonomy): Archaea > Halobacteriota > Halobacteria > Halobacteriales > Haloarculaceae > Natronomonas. The sequence continues at coordinate 66,874 of NZ_JACDNQ010000010.1, forward strand.
ATCTTCTTCCTGCTCAAACTCCTGCACGGTAGCTAACTCGTCATCTGTGAGGAACCCGTGTTCCTCAATATCACGGGTAAATGACTTGATCTTCCGGAGCGTCTGCTGAATGCCCATTTCGAGAAGATTGTACAGCTCCCGGAGCAACACCAGATATGCTTTGAGTCCCAGCACTTCACCGATAATCCCGAGCAAATACGTGTGCGCCCGCTTCACGGCGAAAGACGCAACACGACTTACCAAGCCGAACTTCGCCAGTAACAGGTCAGCCACAAGAATACCCAGGCTCAGCAGGAGATCTTCCACGGCATCTGTCACCGCATCTGGCTCTGCTCCCACAACGCGGCATGCATCATCAATCACGTGGTCAATGCTGTTGACGACCGGGAGCACCGACCGTCCCCATCGTGCCCATGTGGATGCACCATCTAGCAGCTGCCGGGCGAATGTCGGCGTATACCCGAGTTTGTCGTCGAGGACCGCGAACACGATTCGTGTGACGGCCACTGCCTCAACGGCGCGTGGTGCCTCCGTCAGCACATCTGCGACGGAAAATGATTTCATCTCGTTCGGGACTCGACCGCAGATTGCTTCAGCGACGGGTACCATCGCTTCGACAACCGGCAACTCTGCGGCTCCAACCGTCGTGTAGAGGGTGGAGGCCTGCGCTGGAGCTGCTTCTGCCGCTTCCTCCGGCTTGTTTCGGCGGACGCGGGCGGATACCTCGACGGTCACATCTTCGCTTCCCGGACTAGACAAGACCTCGTCGGTCCAGTCAAAGACCAGATGATAGTCGCCGCCAGCGATGACGTTTGCATCACGCCGCGGCCGGGCATTGGTCAGACAGTCCAGCGTCTCAATATCGACCATCCCCCCTTCGACATCCCATGGCTGCACCTGGTCTAGCTTTCGCGGGATGTTGTCGAAATAGACGACCGGCCAGGGGACCGATCCGAACCAGCCAAGGTCCTTCGATTGGGTGTCGTATAGGGGAATCGACGCGACCTGTGTCCGGTATTTCTCCAGTCCATCGTCGTCCACGACCAGTACGTCCGGAAGTTGGCCGCCGTCTTTCGGTCGGACCTCGTACTCGATAATAGCATCGTCCGAGAAGTAGGGAATGTCCCACGTCCAGAACGGGTCGGCCTGCGGGAGTTCGAGCTCGCCGTATATCTCTGCTATCACCGGGTCGACGGGCTCCGGTTTCGGGCTAGATGGTGTAGTCTGATGGGATTGCTCCGCTGTAGTTACCTGCGCCCCACCTACAACTGGATAGGTGAGGGCAGCCGCAGCCGTCGCGAGAAACCGGCGGCGAGAAGACCTCATTTACCTATAGGTATCCTGCAATGAAAAAGAAGCTTCTGCCCTCTACTCTGGGACTACCGTAGATCACTATTGGCATCGGGGAGTAAAAGAACTGGACCAGCCGTACTATCCTATTCCCGGACATTGAATGCTTTCACCGCAACACGGACCGGATGCCCAATCTCCGACTCCAGTCGAGATACGCTGTGATCTGCAATCTCCGACACCTCAGAGACGTACCGGTCGTGATCCATCGTCGCCTCCCATATCCGGTCCTCAACCGTCCCGAAGTCCTGACGCCGTGAGAAAATCAAGAGTGCAGCGTGTGAATCCCGGACGGTCAGGTTGTTTAGGAGCTGGTCGAACGCGTCCGCATACACAGATGGTCCATCCCAGAATTTGCACTCCGCGATGAACAAATTCTCGTTATCATACCGGAGCAGGATATCCGTCTTCCCACCTCGATTGAACGTTTCTCCGGTCGCGAATCCAGAGTAATGCGAATTAATCCCCATCAGGAAAATATCGCGTAGCGACTCCTCATCCAGACCCCTGACCGGCGTGGCTGACCGTTCCAAATCCCGTCCCAAGTCGTCAAGCAGATCCAAGACCTCGATAAAGGTCCGGTCCTGTAGCACCTCGTCATTACTGTCCGCGGCCGGTGACAGCAGCTCGATCTCTCGCTTTTTCTCCGGCACTACATATCCAGGTTCCGCGGTATCACCGGTGTCGACACCTAGTTCGGCCATCACCGTATGGTTTGTATCGACGATTTCCCGCCGTTCCTCAATTGAGCGGCGGGCGGTCCGCTGCAGCTTCTCTTCCATCTCCGCGATATCATCCTCAAGCTGTTCCACGAACCACGCCACCTTGTCCACCCATTCGTCAACCTCGGACTGGATCTCGGCCTGGACCTGTTCCGCATCCTTGTTCCCGATCGTGTAGTCGACGTAGTAGACGACCTCGTTTCGGTTCAATTCGTTGTAGCACGGTTTGTTCAGCTTCGAGGAACTGGGATTAATCTGCAGGAGATCGCCGTCGCCGTCGAACGGCAACTTCACACTGATCCGCTGGTACGTCTTAGAGGGCCGGCCGCGCTGATTGAGGCCGGGCAGGCCTTGGCCTCGCGGGATCTCTTTCTCAATTTCGCCGGCCTGTTCTAGGTCGTAGTCGTTGAGATGGATCGGGGATGGGGTATATTTCGACGTGAATATCAGGGTCAGGAGGTCGGTGCTATCCTGCAGCTCCTCGTTGGACAGTTCCTTGATTTCGTCCTTCAGCTCTGTCTCTTGCTCCCGCCGGTACTCGTGGATCGATTGGTCAGAGAAGAGATGGTCAACGGATTGTCGTCGTCTCATTACCACGTGTTGTGCCGTGGTCTGTCATAAAATACCGGATCAATCAGTAGACCGGTCGTATCACAGGATCACGAACTACGGACTTCCCGTTCGACCTCGTGCTCTACCGCATCTGACTCCTCATACAAGAACTGTGATGGCCGTTCCTGTGTGAACCCGCAACCGGGACACTTCCAGATCGGCTTGTCATCCCGGAACCGCCGCGGTTTCGTGTCTGTCATCAGATCGGTACCGCACCCCGGGCAGACCGGTGAGTCAGCATACGCGTAGGCGTCACCAAGACTGCGCCGGCGGCCGTGCAGCACTCGCCATTTCACGCCGAACTTATCGATCTCCCACTCGGAGACGTCGCGCCGCGGCTTCCCTCGAGCCGTGGCAACGAATGCGGCGGACCGGCCACCACTACTGTTACCGAACGTCTTCCGGGCCCAGGACAGGAGCCACCAAAGTAGAGCGAACGCAATTATGGCGATCAGCACCACCCGGAGATACGGATTATTCAGGAAGGTGAGAGGTTCGATATCGGTGATGGTTCCTGGGAGAAGTGGCTGGAGTAGGGAGGCGATGAGGATTGCAGCCGCCGCGGTTACGATTTCGTCGACCGAAATTTCCATTCACCAAGTGATCATATGCCAGTATTGTTAGGTGTATCGAATTGCTAGGAAACGTTTATCTTGTCGCTGTAGACCATGTAGACCGCAAACGCCTAAGAACTGTCATCACTGGAGGGCTTAAAGACAATTCTGGAAACATTCTCAGAAACAGACGAAGTCCGCCAGAAATTCGGTGACTGAGTCCGGTTCTAAATTTGTCCCAAGCCTTCCCGGAAACACGGAAACTACACGCCGCGGCTTATCGGGAATGTAGACATCTAGTCGAGTATGCCCGATCAAGTGACGTTGAACCGGTTGGCAGTGGATCAGCCGACACGAGGGGCTGACCGTAATCGAACGCTCGCTGACCAAGCCGACCCAGCCACGGACGACATGCTACTCCCTTCCCTCGAGGACGGCGTTACCCTGCTCGATGTGAATGGGAGCCGCGGCGTCCCGATCCTGCAGTCGCTCGTGCTCGACCATCTCCTCTTACACGACGGCCCCGCCTTCTGGGTCGACGCAAACGGACACGCGACGACGACGACACTCGCCCAGATTGCCCCCAGCCAGCGATTACTCGACCGGATCCACGTCGCACGGGGATTCACCGCCTATCAGCACTACGGCGCCGTCTGCGACCTCCAGACGGCAGTGAACAAGTCGATCCAGATGTCCACCGCCGATGCCGGGTCGGTCGGTCGAGAGTCGCCAGGTCATGACGAGAACACGTCGCTCCACACCCCCGCTCTCATCGTTACGCCGGCCGTCGACGCCCAGTACCGCGCCGACGATACCCTCGGCGAGACTCACGCGAAAACCCTCCAGGCTCGAACTCTCGCCCGGTTGGCGACCTACGCCGATGGGTACGACATCCCGGTGCTCGTTACGCGAAACGAACGAAACGAATTCACCGAGCCGGTCGCGACGGTCGCGGACCATCACCTGGAGTGCGAGCAGACTCGGATGGGGCCACGGGTGGTCGGCGAGGACTTCGAGACGCTCGTCTATCCCGTCGGTGATGGCGCGTACTACCAGACGACGTTCGCGTACTGGCGGCAGCTGCTCGCGGCACGCGCCACGCAGGTCGGCGTGGAACCGACGACGCCGACGCCGTCGACGCCGACCCCGGAGGGTGTCGGAACGGGCGTCACAGCTGACGGTAAGACGGTGGCGGCCACCGCGGACCCCTTGCTCGATGCGTGGACGGCGAGCGGTACAGGAGGCCGATAGCGATGGGACGCACGAACCCGACGTACCGAGATGCACTGCGGGCCATCGAAGAGCGCTGGGCGGACTTTCGCCGGGCACTCCGTCGTCGCGACCAGCCGCGATTCGACCGGCTGTTCGAGTACGCTCGCGAGCACGCCGACGCGAGCGGCCTGTTGAACCACCAAAATCCGCTCCTGCCGGCGCTGTTCAGTATCGATCTCGAACAGGAGGCCCGCCTCGACGACCACGAAAAGCGCCTCGAGGAGCTCGAAGCCGCAGTCGCAGCAGGCGATGACCAGGAGGTCGCTCCACCGGACTCGAACCCGTGAAGATGCCGTTCAGCATCGACTTTCTGGACGATGGTCGCGTCTTGGAGTGGGAGCTAACCGCCGACGGCGCCGTCGCGACCGAGCGCGATGATTACACGCCGCGGTTCTACATCGCCCCTCGCGATCCCGACGCCGACCTCGATCTCACGACACTCCAGTCGGTGTACGACCAGCACCCGGACGTCGTCGCGACCGAGATGGTTTCACGGCGGCCGGGCTTTCGACGAGACGAAGAGCCCGCCCTCGCGGTCGACGTCGCCCACATCGACCGCGTCACCCCACTCGCCCGGCAGGCACGCCAGCTGTCGGACTATCCAATCGGGGATCTCGCCTGTTTCAACGTCGACTTCTCGCGAGAGTTCCGGTACTGTCTGGAGACCGGCGTCGATCCGACGCCGGCGAGCGAGCTGTCGACACTCCGGCTCAGCGTTCCGCTGACCGAAACAAGCAACGACATCTATGGGGAGCTGTCCGTCGCCGGCGACACCGTCACCGGCTCGCCGACGGATATCCTGACCGCCGTCCAGGGGATGCTCGACACACACGACCCGGACGTCCTGGTCTGCTCGACGAGCGAGATCGTCCCGACTCTGTACGAGATGGCTACGGACGCCGGCGTTGAGGACTTCTCGCTGAGTCGGTGGCCGGACGTCGACTACCAGCAGCTCGCGAGTCGGTCGACGTACTCGAGCTACGGCCGTGTCGGCCACTCGCCGGCGCGGTACAACGTACCCGGCCGCGCGATTATCGACGAGTCGAACACGTTCTTCTACGGGGAGACGAACCTTGACGGCGTCCTCGACCTCGTCTCACGGTCGAAAAAGCCCGTCCAGGAGCTCGCGTGGGCGTCGATCGGAAACGTGCTCACCGCGATCCAGATCTGCGAGGCCCACGACCGCGGCGTCCTCGTGCCGTGGAACTCCTGGCGCCACGAGTTCTACAAGCCGATGGGGACGCTCCACGACGCCGACCGTGGCGGGTTCATCTTTGCCCCCGAGGTCGGACTCCACGAGAACGTCCACGAACTCGACTTCTCAAGCCTCTACCCGAACATCATCTGTACGCGAAACGTCTCACCGGACGTCATCCGGTGTGACTGCCACAGCAACCGCGACGATGTCCCCGGCCTCGGGTACTCGATCTGCGAGGACCGGGGCTACCTCGTCGACGTGCTGCAGCCGATCATCGACGCTCGCGACGAGATTAAGGCGGCCATCCATCGCGAGAAGGATCGAGACGACTCCGACGAGGACCGGCTGGCAGAACTCGAGGGGCGGTCGGGAGCGCTGAAGTGGATCCTCGTCGCGTGCTTCGGCTATCAAGGGTTTAGCAACGCGAAATTCGGCCGCATCGAGTGCCACGAGGCGATAAACGCGTTCGCTCGCGAGATTCTGCTGACGGCGAAACAGCGGCTGGAAGCCGGCGGCTGGCGCGTCGTCCACGGCATCGTCGACTCCATCTGGGTGACCCCGGACCCCGACGTCGACGACGAGGATCGCGAGAACCTCGAGGCGCTAGCGATGGAGATCACCGAGTGCGTCGAGATTCGGCTCGAACACGAGGCCCATTACGACTGGGTCGCGTTCATCCCGCAGCGCGAGAGCGACACCGGCGCGCTGACGAAGTACTTTGGGAAGGTCGCTGACGCCGAGGAATTCAAAATTAGAGGTATTGAGGCCCGCCAGCGCTCAACCTCGCCGTTCATCGAGGACGTCCAGCGGTTGTGTATCGAACGATTCGACACAACTCGCTCTCCGGAGGCAGTTCTCCGTCATCTCGAGAAGGCAATTGAGAGACTTCACGTGGGAGAAGTGTCGATAGGAGAGCTCGTCGAACGGAATCGTGTCTCCAAGCCACTTGAAGGATACACTCAGCACACGCAGAATGTGGCGGCGCTCGAACGGGCTCGCGATCAGGACCTCGCCGTCCACCCAGGCCAGGATATCGAGTACGTGGTCGTCGACGACGAGAAATTCTCACGGGACCGTGTCGCTCTCGTCCACGAAGAGATCGAGACCTACGACGCCTCGTACTACGAGACACAACTCGTTAGAGCTGTCGAGAGTGTGCTATCACCGCTCGGCTGGGATCAAACAGAAATCCGGCGGATACTCTCCGAAACCCGAGAGATGGAGCTAACGGAGTTCACGTTAGATAGCGATAGCAGCCCTCTATCGACTTATTCGGGTTACTCCCACACTAAGTCGACGGTATCTCGATCGAAGGACAACTGTCACCTGGATTGAGTAAAAACGCTAGTGGGCGACGGAATCAATCCCATTCACACTCCGGGGGTGCTCCGTTTCAGTAAGACCCCCCGGAGTGTGAATGGCGAGGTTAAATCAATCACACCGAGGGTGAGTAACCTATATGTGAATGGGGTGAATTGGTCCGTCTATGCCAAACAACGAATCTACGCAAACAACCGTTGACGAGATCTTAAATATCGATGAAGGAAATGGCGAAGATGAATCGGATATTTTTGAGAAACCGTGGTTGCTCGAAATCGATAATGTTCCTGATGCCAATCGGATCGTCGGTCGTGACGATCACATCACGTTCTTGGCAAAGAATCTCCGAAAGATGCGGACAAATAGCGTCCCGGATAACGTTCTGGAGTGGGGTGAAACGGGGACGGGGAAGACACTAGTTGCAAGACACGTCTGTGAGCGCCTCGAAGCAGCAACTGAAGGAACGGACTCCCCGATCGTTACTGCGTACATTAATCCGGATCCCATCTCTACGTATACCTCCACCTTCCGAAAGATCGCAGAGCAGGTGAACGCTAAAGCAGAGAACCCGCTTGACGTCCCCTATCAAGGCCTCTCAGCAGAACATTATCGAGATCAGAAGTTGTGGCCCGTTGTTCAGAGGGAATTTTCTGGCGGTCTCGTCGTCATTATCGATGAAATCGACAAGCACGGCGAAGTCAACGAAGTCCTCTACACACTATCACGGACACAATCAAAAGACGACGTTGATTTCCCAGTCCTTACAATCGGGATTTCGAATGACATCGAATTCAAAGGAGAAATCGAGTCACGGGTTCAATCGACTCTCCAGCCAGAACACCGAACGTTCACACCATACGAAGAAGATCAGCTCATTGCAATCCTCGAAAATCGTCGGGACGCATTTTATGACGGTGTCCTCGATGACGAGGTGATTCCAACCACAGCTGAACTTGCAGCTGAAGAACACGGTGACGCTCGACGCGCAGTCCGATTGTTCCGGAATGCGGGCGAGATCGCCGACGAAGAAGGCGACGATATCGTGACCGCGAATCACGTTCTCGAAGCTGACGAACTCGTCGAAGTTGAGCTCTTTATGGAGATGGTGAAAGGGACTCCGTTGTCCGGAAAATTACTCCTGTTTGCTCTCACACGTCTGGACCGGAATAACCCAGAGAAAGAATGGTTCCGGACGTCAGAGATTCACGAGGTTTACCAAACGGTTGCACGGGATGTTGAAGTAGAGCCGAAGGGGTACAACCGTGCGCTCGAACTGCTGAATAAGCACGTGACGACAGGAGTTCTCGAATCGAAAAAGAAGGAAGGCGGAGATCAGGGGAAGTTCAGGTCGTACTCGCTCCAAGGTGACGTAGAGAGTACACGAACTGGACTGATCAACTCAACGCCAGAACTTCAGACGTTGATGGGATGGTGACACCCCCACCCCACGGTGTGAATGGTCCACCATAGCCTACGACGGGTGTAGATAGAGCCGGACTCGAGCTGTAGAAGCTGACTCGTTCGTCTGAAGAACCTATTACGGCACGCAGAGCGGCTTACACGTTCTGTCACGGTAGCTGACCCGGTCCGCTACTGCACCGCACCGCAACTATCGTTATCTTTATTGTACAGTAACCAAAACAGCCCACCGAGTAGAAGTACCCTATGAGGTGAGGCCTTGTGCCGAAGCCGAAGCTTCGCCACTGAGGCGAGAACTCTCCGTACGGTGTGAGGACTTCTGCTGTTAAGGACTTCTTAATCGCGGTACCCTGGGTGGTGGGCCATTCACACTGAGGGGTGTGGGGGTAAACGAAGCTTAATTTATCCACGTGTTGTTATGGCTTCTATCGGCGTAAAGTCTCGTCAGTGAGTAGTCGTTGGTAGCCCATTCACACCGAGGGGTGTCGGGTAAACCGATCCCATTCACACTCTGGGGGGTGTCATCTGCTATGCTACGAATCTCGCTGAAACGAACATCAGGCTACAGTTCAATCTCGTCTACTTGTCGGGATTTACCGGCCCTTTGTACTTCGATTTTATTTTTTCGCCCTCCCGCCACTGCCAGTAGTAGTAGCGATTGTCGTTGATCTCTTTGATCGTGATCGTTGCCTTCGTTGGAACGTCGTCTGGGAGGTCGTCAGGTCGCTTTTCGATCTCGTCCTCCGTTGTCTCTTCCTCGAGACGGGCCTTGCGTTCCTTGTGTTCGGCTAGCTCTTCGGCGTACGTGGCAATGTCACGGAGGTGCTCCGGAGTGGACTCGTTGAGCGTATTGACCAAATCCGTCGGGAGGTTCATCGGCGGGGTCGGTGGTTCGAAAGACATCGGCTGTTGCCTCTGTTAACCAACAAGAGCCGACAACCCATAGTTTTGTTGGTTAAGTTAGCAGCGTCGACCCGAATCCGCTGTCTGTAACATTACTCGCAACTTCTTTATATACAAGTTTCGTACTATGTTACACCATGCTTCGGCGCATCGAACTCGAGGTTCTCGCTACCGTCGAACGCGGCGACACGATCTCCGAGATCGCGACGAAGCTTGACCACAGCGAGAGCTATCTCTCCCGGGCTGTCGCGGATCTCGTCGAGAAAAGCCTCGTCTACACGGAACGCGACGGTCGCCGAAAGCGGGTCGTTCCCTCTGATAGCCGGGCCGTCGAAGTCTACCAGGACCTCGTCCGCCAGCACTCCCACATCGACTTCCCTGAGCTGTTGACCGGCAAGGCCTTCGAGGTACTCTACTACCTCGATCAGCCGCGAACCGTCTCCGAAATCGCCGACAAAAGCAACAACTACCGCAACACGGTCAACCGAGTTTTAAAACGACTTCGCGACCGTGGTCTCGTCGGCACGGACGACAGCCGCTACGACTTCAACGCCGACTTCGACCGACTCAATGAATTCGCACGCGAACTGACGCACCATCTTCACCGACAGAGTCTCGAAGCGGTCGCCCCGAATGGCACGATTCTCTGGGAGGATCACGACGAATTTCTCGCGCAGACCGAGACGGAGGTTGACGCGGAGAACTTCCACGAAACCGGCCTCGCTCGGTTCGCGGCGTTCGACCTCCAGTTTCTGTTGACCCGCCACCGCTACTACCTCTACTCCGAAGACGCAGCGAAAATCTCGCCGGCGGAACTCTGCTGTCACACGCTGCTGATTGACGACGACAGCCGCCACCGCTCGTACTGCCTCCTGTTACTCACCAGCGTCGACATCGACGAGAACGATCTTCGAGAGCAAGCGGTGAAATACGGCCTCGAAGAAGAAATCGACGCCCTGCTCCGGTACCTCGAGACGCAGGGAGGGATCGAGGTCGACCGCCTCCCCGAGTGGTCCGAGTTCCAGAAGCTGGCAGCAGACTACGAGGTGCCACTACCCAAATGAGACCAACATTCGGCCGCAAATACATCGAGAACGAGTTTCAGCGAATCTCAGATGGCCTGTCTGACCCGCTCACGGTTTACCTGATCGGTGGCGGCGCGATGTCGCTGCGCGACCTCAAGGGGGCGACGAAGGATATCGACCTCGTCGTCGCGGACGGCGACGCGTACAGCCAGCTGTGGGCCGTCTTGATGGACCTCGGATATTCGGAGGTGCAATCGCTGGAAGCCGATTACCGGGCGCTGGGTGCGACCAGCTGCGTCGAGAACAACGATGGGTGTCGTCTCGACATCTTCAACCAGCAGGTCGCGAACAAACTCGTGCTGACCGAAGGGATGCAAGAGCGCAGCGAGCCGTTCCTCACCACGGATCGACTGACGGTTCGGCTGGTCAGTAACGAAGATATCTTCCTGTTTAAGATGATCGCAGGTCGCGACGACGACATCGAGGACATGAATATGCTCGTGCAGGCTGGCCTCGAATACAACGTCGTCCGAGATGAACTCGAAGCGCAGATCGACCGGCTCGGCGACGACCAGTTTGCCACCTTCGCGAATGAGGCTCTGATCGAACTCGACGAGCGATACGGGGTGACCACACCGATCGAGGATCGCATCCAAGAGCTGACGAACCGATACTACCGCGGGCTCGAAGTCCTCCAGGCACTCGATGAACCGATGACCGTTGACGAACTGGCAGCTGATCTTGGAATAGACATCGATGAAGTCCGGGACAGGATCGCGTATCTCGTAGAATACGACCGAGTACGCCAAGAAGGCGACACAGTCAGTCCGGTGGAGTAGACCGGTCTCCACCTCTAGTCAGAAGGAAGGCGACCATCTGGGCGGGGAACACGTCCCCGTTTGATCTCGTGATCCACTCGACGCATGTGCTTGCAGCCCCCCTCAGGTGTTCGCTGCTGCCAGTCGGGACAGGTACATGACTCGCTGATGACGTCGACTTCGTACCAACGTCCAGACGCGGACTGCACCTCGTATCGACCACCTTTCGAAAGCAGCGAGACGTCCATCGCTTCATTGACGGCGCGCTGGGTCCGTGGCTCGAGGTCGTCCTGTGACTGTGGGCCATCGTCGACGACCAGCCGGTCGCGGACGTCGCCCGTTCGTCCACCGTCCGTGGCGACGGCTTCCGCAGGGCCACTGAGCCGCTCGTGGAGAATGTCCTCGACCGAATGCCCTTCCGGCCAAAGGTAGTGGACTTCGCGACGATCGCGATGGTCGTAGGACCCGCACGCGGCTGCGCTGCCAGTCCAAACCCGCCAGGCACCAAGCGCGGCCATCACGTCGACAATCGTCCGTGGAACCGTCTGGTGGTCGTCCGGAAAGAACACTCGGAAGCGGGTACACGCTTCTTGTGGCGGGACGGTCTCCCACCAGTCTTCGCTGGAGCCCCAGCTGTCGCACATCGCTTCGTCGCTGCCGTAGCCGACAGTGACGCCGTCTATCGACGTCCAGTCCGTCGGCAGGTGGTCTGCCTGTCCTTCGAGCACTCGGAGGACGGCGTATCGAAGATACTCGTGGGCTTGGTTGTCCGCCGTTCGAGCGACCTGGTCATGCTGCTCGGCAACGTGCTCGGCTTCCTCGAGGACCATCGTGAGATAGCGATCAGTCATGATTCGACGGAGGTCAGATTGCGCCTCCGCCCCTCGGCGGGCGCTGAAAAACTTAACCAACGAATCGGAAGGGATCCTCTGTTTGTTGGTTAATCGATTAGGGAGTGGGCGAGTTTTCGAGGACGTCGATGAGTTCTTCTGCCGTCCGACTGATCCGCCCAAGCCGCTCCCGAACGACCTCGGGATCGTCTGACTCCCACGCAGCCAGGTAGAACGCCGACCCACTGGTATCGAGCCCGCAGTAGCGCCCGATGACGTAGGCTACCGCCTCGGCCTCGACTTCACGTTTCGACCGTTCGGTGTCGTCGTCAACGTCGAAGTGGAGCAGGGCGTGCGCGTACTCGTGAATCAGCGTCCGGACGAGGTCGGCGTCGTTCTCCCGGGCGCGAACCTCGACACGCGGCTGCATATCGACGAGACTGAGCTGTTCGCAGATCCCCTTCGCTTCACCATGCGTCCACTCGCCTTCAGGAACGATCCGAACCGTCACACCGAGTTCATCCGCGATATCGGTCAGCCGGTCGACGAGGTCGCCGGCGTCACCGGTTGCTTCAGTCTCGAGTTTGGGGAGCGGTTCGCCCTCGGTCTGGGAGACGTCGAACACCGGGGCGGGCTTAAACCCGACCAGGCCCTTCGACCACTCCTTGGGGGGCGTCTCGTCGTAATCGCAGTCGCTTTTCTCGTGATAGTTCGGCGAGTTCTCGCACTCAGGGCACTGTTTCGTGATAATCGGTGCCCAGATCCAGATGGCCGACTCACCTTCCTTCACGTGCCGCTCGAACTCCTCTTGCCAGGTTCGGTAGCCCGCCACGCGGGTCGCCTCGGGACACTGGTGTTTGATCAGGAGCGTGTTTCGATACGAGTAGTCATGGAAGCGACTCTGCACATCGAGCCACTCTTGGAACTCCGCGCTGGCTTGCGCGTCGTCGACGCCGTCGACGAGGTCGTCAATCCACTGTTCGATGGTACTGTTCATCTCGTCCGATCGCGTGTCGGTCTGATTGAAGGAGACCGACGAGTCACTGGTTGTAGCCATTATGTTCACCAAATCGAGTTTACTGCGACTGTGGCAGTTCAGAACGCGCCGCACGCCTTCGGAGCGTACAAAAAACCACCCTCTCGGTTACCGGAGTTCGTGGGTTTCGTCAGCGAAGCCGAGCGTGACCAGGTACTCGAGGAACTCGTCGAACCGTTCGACGTCACTAGGCGTCTCGGTCGCCAGATGACGCGTCCATTCGATGGCCCACCGGAATGCGGGATCCGATCCGCCCTTACCATGAATGTACCACCAGCGAGCCGCCTTGAGAACGACCAGTGGGTTTGTCGGCGGCTGCTCGCTCGCTAGACCATGGGTAATCGACTCGATTTCCGCGGGCACTTCGGCTGGCTCGATTTCCCCGGATTGGGTGTTCGAGATATCGATTGGGATCTCATCGACTGAAACGCCGTCTGCAGTTTGTTGCTGACTCACGGGAATTCACCTCTGGAGAAGACTCACGAACGAGCCTCCGCCCTCTCCCGGGGCTCGAAAAACAGAACGCTGCGTTACGCTGGCGGGATGTAGACGCTCTGCTCGCCGGCGATTTCCTCAAGGTTGTTTCGATGGCGGTGTGAAAAGTAACACTCGTAGCTACAGTATCCACAGACTGCCCCGGTATCGTATTCGGCGACATAGGGGCCACGACGAGTTCGCCAGACGTTCGTCCCGCACTCAGTGCAGGCGGCCTGCTCAAGATCAGCTGGTTTTGGTCCCTTGTACTCAACGTTCAACCCGTCGTCTTGCGGTGTCGATTCAGGCCAGATACCGTGGGATTTCCAGAATTCACGGATTCGGGCGAGACTATGGCGCACCGTCTTCCGAACGGTGACGTGATCGGCGTCGCGACCGCTATCGTCCCAGCCGTTCGCCGTCCAGAACTCGCCGAACTGCGCGCCTCGATGAATCCCGTTCCAGTCGACGCCAACGATGTCGGCCGGCGGGTCGTCCGTGAGCGTCGGTCGGGTCAGCTGCTGGATAACGTCGAACTGTTTGAGTGGGCTCCCACCGAGGATGTGGACACGACGGCCGCGCCAGTCTGTCGGATCGGAGAACTCGTGCGCCAACCGGTCAGCGTAGCCACGCGAATACCCAAGAACGATGTCCTCGGGAATCTCGTCGATCACCGCTTGGCACTTCGGGACGATGATGAGTTCGGCCCCGGGGTAGCTACCCTGAATCTCGCGAGCGGCAGCGACGTGGTCGTCGACGTCAGCAGGTTCGTAGATGTCGCCGATGACACCGACCTGTGGCTCGTGCTCGAAGAACCGATCGACGAATCGATCCAGATCGGGATTTCGGAAGTCGTTGTCGAGCATTCCGACAGGAATCTTGAGGTTCAGGTACTGGCCTGTCTGATACCCACAGTCCTCGCGAAAGCCGGGAAGGAAGCCGAGAGCAAATGCATCGGCGACAAACGGCGCTCGATGAAGGAACGCTACGTGGTTAGCTTGTCTGGCGGCGGCGATTTCGCTAGTCGTGCTGGCGTTAGCACTCAGATCGAGGGACATGACTGGATTCGCGAGGCCGGTGTTGGCTGCCCCGCACCCCTTCAGGGAATAGAAAAACGAGGCAACGCGAATTAACCAACAATCGCTGAAGATCTGCGCAGTCTGTTGGTTAAGAAAGGCGCTTACTCTTCATTCTCACGTAGCTCTTCGGCTCTCCACTTGAGCCGTCGCAAAATCTGCGTCCGATTCTGGTGGGCGTTCTCGTAGGCAACACACTCCCGAAGCGTCTCCATATCGGGGATCGTCGCGATTCCAGCGTCAATTAGGCGTGTGTTCGGTGCTTCTAGACGTTTCTCTGGGGGAAACTCATCATTCTCTCCATCGTCAGTTGTCTCCATCTCAGAAGGCCTCTACCTCTTGAGGGCCGACAAAACAACACTCTGTGCGACGTGGTCTTTCTAACAGATCTTGTTCTAACCCGACGCTTACTCGATACAGCAACTCATCTTTGACGTGTCCCTGCGGAACGACTGGCAGGCCTGTTTGAACGCTTCGGAGAACGTCGGGAACGGATGAACTGTATCGATGATGTCGTCCACGGTCAGTCCGAATTTCACTGCCAGCGTAGCTTCCATAATCATGTCGGCGGCCCGGGGGCCGACCATGTGGACGCCAACGATCTCGTCGGACTCGTGGTGTTTGACGACCTGAACGAGGCCATCGGTATTCTTGACGGTTTTCGCTCGAGGGATGTCCGCCATCTTGACGGTCCGACAGGAACAGGTGCCGTGTTTGTCCATATATTCCTGTTCGGTCGTGCCGACAGCTGCGATCTCGGGGCTGGTGAAGACGACTGCGGGGACGGTGTCGTAGTGGATGGTCACGTCCTCGTTGCCGAACGCGTTCTTGACAGCGTGGTTGCCCTCCTTGGCAGCGACGGTTTCGAGTTCGGGGTCGCCAATTACGTCGCCGGCCGCGTAGATGTCGGGGTTGGTCGTCTGGAAGTGTTCGTCGACGCGGATCGCTCCGTCGACCACAGTCTCGACGCTCACCGCCTCTAGGCCGATACCTTCGCTGTTGGGCTTCACGCCCGTCGCGACGAATAGTGCTTCGGCGGTGAACGTGCGGTTCCCGCCGTTGACGACCGTTTCCACTGCGACGCCTTGCTGGACCGTTTCGGCACCACCGTAGGTCGCCGTCGTTCGGATCTGTTGGAAGTCGTTGCCGGACACCACGTCGATACCCTCCTCGTGGAAGGCCCGCTGAATTTCCCGACCGAGCTGCCCTTCCATGTCCGAGAGGACGTGCTCGGAGCGTTGGAGGATCGTGATATCGACGCCGCTACGATGGAGGATCTGACCCCACTCAAGGGCGATGTACCCACCGCCGATGATGGTGATGCTCTCGGGGAGTTCGCGTTCCTCGAGGATGGTCTCGCTGGTGTAGAACTCAACGTCGTCGAGGCCGTCGATTGGTGGCGCCCACGGTGAACTACCGGTCGCGACGAGTGCCTTCTCCCCAGTGATGTGCGCGCCCTCGTCAGGGCCGTCGACGACCTCGATAGTTGTGTCGTCGACCAGCTGGCCGTAGCCCTCGTAGATGTCGGTCTCGAAGTGCTCGGCGACATCGACGTAGTTCTCTTGGCGGAATCCCTCAACGAGGTCGTCGGTTCCGTCGAGGGCATCCGCCCAATCGACGGTCGGCGCTTCGGTGTACGTGACGGCGTCAAAGGGATTCTCCGACGCCGAGGCACTGTTTTCGGCGACCGCCAGCAGATGCTTGCTCGGGACACAGCCGACGTTCACGCAGGTCCCGCCGATCGGCAGGCCCGTGTTCACCATCGCCGACGAGAGGTCTCGCCGGCTCGCTTCAGTGATCGCAGCGAAGGCTGCGGCGCCACCGCCTATAATCACGAGATCATAATCATACGTGCTGGTCATTTGTGGCTATACTTTATGACGGGAAGTTCTTATACTTCGAAGTCCAAAGTTATGGAGTAGGTTCGAGGCTACAAAGCTATGGCAGATACCACCGCAGACACGCCTGTGTGCGATGTCGAGGGCACGTGCTACTGTCCGCTCACGGGCGTTATCGACACGCTGAGCCGGAAATACGCGATGCAACTCGTCAGCATCATCGGGGCGCACGATACGCTTCGGTTCGCGGAGATTGAGGAGCACCTTCCGACGGCGAGCACCTCGACCATCTCCAAACGGCTCGATGAATTCGAGGACGCCGGACTGATCTCTCGAACTCAGTATAACGAAATCCCACCGCGTGTCGAATATGCGCTCACAGAAGAAGGAAGTGAGGTTCGAACACGATTAGAGCCACTTCTCGAGTGGGCGACGGAGAATCGCTAAGCAACTTCGGGCACGCTAGTTGCCTCCTCGAGTAGGGTTCCCGGATACAATCGATAGGTTCGTCCTTGTGGCTCGCGGTAGATGAGGCCGCGGTTACGTAATGCTTTCAGAGTTTGGCTGACTTTTGCATCGGAGAAATCGCTCCGACCGACGACTTCCACTTGAGTGATACCGGGTGTTTCGAGGACCGGCTGGAGAACCTGTTGTTCGTCCTCTGGGAGAATCTCGAGATGAATCTGTGGTTCAGTATGTATTTGGCTGGCGATCGAGGTGTATGCTCTTCCGAATACGAGAAGCCCACCTACCGCGACGAGAGTCGTGAGCCCCCAGAGTATGATCCCGATATCGTGTAAAGATGGCTGCAGATGGCCGCTCAGGGCAAACAGGATATGTATGATTCCGTGGATGCCGATGAGAGCCACCACAACCACTATCAAGAGTGCGGGCCCCCGCGCCAAATTCGATACACATGGAAGCCGATCCCTCCACAAGGTCGAAATCTGCATGGGTTCGTATGACATTACCCGAACGATGGTCGAGAGACGGCTTAAACATGAATAACTGGCACTCAATCCATTTACGCTATCACGAGCACTGGGGACGATAGCGCGGGAAACCTCAAAATTCCCGCGCGGTGAAACGTCCTATCGAAACGACGCCCTCAGAGTGCCTGATAAACCATTTAGCGATTTTTCCACAGTCAATTCACACCCATACTTACTACACCCACTTAGTCAAATATAGTGACCCGAAGAATGATTATGCAACACATGGAAAAAATCACCGTTCACGCACTCTGTTGGGCATCGTGCTCGGTGATTATCACATGACGGATACTTCTCCCTCCTCCGACGAAACACCGCCCGGCATGCCACGCTGGGTGAAGGTGTTTGTGCTCATCGTAATCCTCCTGATCCTGCTGGTTCTCATCACCATGTTTGCTCTTGGTGGTGACCACGGTCCTGGACGTCACGCCCTGGGATGCTGACAGGAATTATCCTGTTGAGCTCACGGCCCAGCCGTGAGTTCCCTACGACTTGGAGCGATACGACGGTCGGTGACGTCATGCTGTCCGAGGATGGCCACTGATGACATATGTAATGTCACAACGCGTTCGTAAGTTCGCGCTCACCGTACACATCATGTTCTCGGTCGGCTGGATCGGCGCGGCCGCTGCCTATCTAGTGCTCGATGTTACCGTTGTGACCAGCCAGGACGCACAGACGTTGCGCGCTGCCTATCTCGCAATGGAGTTGATCGCCTGGTACGTTATCGTCCCCTTGGCCCTCGCCACATTGCTAACCGGACTTGTCATGTCACTGGGCACCAGTTGGGGACTATTCCGGCACTATTGGGTCCTAATCTCACTTCTGCTGACTGTTTTTGCCGTTATCGTCCTGCTGGTGGAAATGCAGACAATCAGCCACTTGGCAACCGTCGCATCGGATGCGACGACGTCCAGTGCAGATCTCCGCGCACTGTCGAGTACACTACTCCACTCCGCTGGCGGCCTTGTCGTGTTGCTCATGGTTCTAGTGCTGAATGTGTACAAGCCGCGGGGTCTCACCCCCTATGGGTGGCGTAAACAGCAGAAGCAACGGGAAGAATCGTAGACCTAGACGCAACGACAACTTGAGTGGCTTCGATTAAGCAAATCGAACTCACATTTTTCCCCGAGTTAGCCTCTCGCCTCTTGGAACCGATCGCGTAGCGCGTCCTCGCGCTCCTCGAACTGGTCAACCTTCTCCTGCAGATCCTCGCTGACACGTTCGATACTCGCAAGCGCCCGCTCGCCGGCGAGCGACGCCTGCGATCCGTCGTCACCCGCCTCCAGCTGCTCTTCATAGGCTCGTTCGACGCGCTCGATCGCCCCCTCTGGATTGAACAGGATGTCGTTAGCCGTGCGGACGTACTGATCGAGGGACGCGCCTTCCTTGCCCTGGAAGAAGTGAGTGAGCGCGTATGTGGCACCGGAATGCAGCGTCCACATGTCGATCTCGAAGGGTGAGACCGCATTTGCTTCCGCATCGCTCGCGGCACGCTCGGCCAGGTAGTCAGGGAAGCCCAGCAGGCTGTAGAACTCCGTAACGGTGAACGGAAGCTCCGAGAAATCGAGGTCGATGTCTTGGGCGTCCCGGATGAACTCGAAGAGATCGTCGGCGACGAGTTCGACCTGCGCGAGGATCTCCTCCCACCACGTCCGGAAGTTCCCCACGTCGCCGACGTGCTTGATGACCTCCTTGTCGGTGAGCGAGCGCATCGTGTTCGAACAGTAGCCGTCCTGAGCGAAACCCTCCACGTAGACCGCGTGCTCGCCGAAGAAGTCGTAGCCCGACGTGACACCCATCGTGATCGGGTCCGATCGGCCAGGGAGGCGGACCTCGAGACCATCGAACATAATGTCCATGTGGACCTCACCCCCGCCTCGGTAGCGTCGAATTTCCCCGAACATCACGTCACCCAGCGGTGCCCCATCGATGGTCTCCTCGCGAAGGACCTCTTCTAGCGGGCCGTACACGTCGACCGGGTTGATGATTGAGTACGAGTCAGTAGGGATGTGAAACAACGGGTCCGTCTCGGTGTCTTCTTCTCGTGACTGCGAGCGAGCTCGATTTGGCTCGACGAGCGCGTTGAAGCGTTCCGTCTCAACCCATTTGTCGGTGAAAGGGTTCTGGTACGCCACAGTGGTCTCGACGGCCTGGGGGAGATCTCGGACCGCCTCCGCGAACGTCACGGTGTCTGTCCCCCCGCGACGCTGTCGATACCACTCAGGAAGTTCGGTGTCGGTACGCCCGTCGACGCCAGCGAAGATGGTTCTGGCTTCTGGGTCTTTCATTTCGGTCACCTCGAAGCAGGAACGCTCGTCGATCCGCGACTGCATGGTCTCGCGCCCTGCGCCCCTCTGCCGGGCGCAAAAACAACTTCTTGTAAACTAACGCCTGATCTGGAGAGCGTGCTCACGTCATGATTGGATGTCGTCGGTGGTCTGGTCCCGATCCCTCTCCTGGCGGTCGTTATATCGCTCCAGTTCGCGACCGACCTTTTCGAGAGCATCGACACCTCGCTCGACGAGCTGGTAGGTCGCTCGCGACAGCCGTAGCGTTTCCATCAGTGCTCCCCCTCCGCCGGCTCGAGGAGTTCGTTACTCTCCGAGGCGAGATCGCAGATGGCCTGTTCGACGTCGCCGTCGACGGTGACCGTCCGACTCGCCAACGGCGCCGGATAGGCTCGATCTCCTTGGCTACACAGGATGATGAGCCACTCGTCGACGCCCTCTCCGAGTACGATGTAGTGGTCGCGATCATTCCGCTGGAACACTCGTCGATCGGGTCGGGAAACAGTCCGCCAGTTCGCAGGCAACGACGGCGCCGGCAGACCACCGTCCGGAACGGGGACGACGTCGTCGGTGATAGCTCCGAGCGCGGCGTTGATCTCCTCCCCGGTGAGGTGCCAGCACTCCGCGGGTCCGGCACACTCTAGATGACTGACCACCTGATTCCGGAATTCGATGTAATGCTCTCGAACGAACTGCTCGTCGTCGTAATAGTCGAGGAGGAGCGCACAGGCGAGCTGTGCGGGCCCGCTTCCGGTATATCCCCACTCGAAGCCACCCGGACTGTGGTTGACGAGCTTGAGGCTGCGCTCGAGGGAGAGCCGCCGATGATCCGCGAGGTTCAGGACGACAGTGTTGCCGTCAACACGAAAGCCGACGTATTCGACTGTCTTTCGGTAGTTCTGAGCGAGCTGTTCTGACTGTACTCCTTCTGAGGGTGTTGGCGGTGCGTTCGCGTTCATCGATGTTTCGCGGGAGGGCCGATACCCCCGCACCCCTCTCGGGGGTTCAAAAACAGCCCGAGTAAACCGGTCGGTAAGCTTTTGATTGAATACGCTCCAGTAGACGTTGTCACGTTTTCTCGCAGTCCCGGGTGCAGCTGTTGATCACTGATCGCTCGGTACGGACGTGACCACTTTCGTTCAGCGTGCTGACCGTTGCTCCCGCGCGGCTGCGGGAGGACGGGACAGCACAATTATGAACTCCGATGGTATCCCACCCATGGAACCGCTCGCACCACTCGTTGACCGTATGCGTGCCCTCGCGGCGGAGGAACTGCCAGCGCCTCGAACGTGCAAGATCCGCCTCTGGGATGATGGCACGTTCGACGTCGTCATCTATCACGGGATGGGCGACGACGAGCGGCAGTGGCTTCGATACGAGCGTACGACAGGAGAGATCCTCTGGGAATATGTCCGCGGCGCTCGCTGGGTGTCAGAATCCCTGACCGGGAACGAAACGATCTACGAGCCGGCCTATGAGGAGTCCGATGTCCGTGTTGTTGCCACCGTGAAACCGCCGTACAAATAGAAACAGAAATGGAACGACCTACTGAGACGCTAGGGGATCTCGAAGCTGACGGTAACAACACCGTCTCTCGGCCCTGAGTTCGGCAACATATTTGGTAGTCGCAAATTACGTTCCACTTATATCAGGATGGCTGTACTGGATGATCTCTCGGGGTTCGAGTTTGAGGATGTAATGGAGGACGTGTTCCGGAACCTCGGGTACGAGAACGTCCGCCAGGCCGAGCGGATAGCTGACGAGGGTCGGGACGTCATCATGGAGGAGGTCGTCGACGGCACTCGCCGTGGCATCGTCGTTGAGTGCAAGCACACCGGGACGGTCGGACGACCGGTCGTCCAGAAGCTCCACTCCGCGATCGCCACCTTCGACTTCGACGGCCCCAAACGCGGGATGGTCGTCACGACAGGTCGATTCACGCACCCTGCTCAAGAGTACGCTGAGCGACTCCAGCAGAACGATGATCCCCATCCCATCGAGTTGCTCGACGGTGAGGATCTCCGTGAGATCGCCGACGAGATCGGCTTGGATCTCTACAACGGCCGCATCGAGATCCTCTGTGACGAAACGCTCCGGCCATACGACCCGGCTACGGACGTCGACGCGCCCGTTCGGGAAGCGTTCCGCGACATCGAGAATATCGAGGCTGCCGACCTGCCGGTGCCGCACTCGGAGGTGACGTTTCGCCCGGTAGTCGCGGTCACCGCCGACACGAATGCCGTCTTCGAGACCTCTGTTGGCGTCATCCATCGAATAAACGATCGAACGCGATTCGTCGTCCACGCTGAACGAGGGCAGCCGAAAGTGGCTGACGACGATGCCGCGACGCTGGTCACCGAGAATCTTCATGCGACGGTGGAGCTCGACCCGGGTCAGTTCGAGGAGGTGTTCGACGGCCTCGAGGAGCGTCGGTTCGGGCAGACACAGACCGAGTACAAGGAGTGGGCCGTCGACCGGCTGCGGGAGTACCACACGACGACGGTGACATACACCGGCGACAACAACGTCACGTACAACAAGACCTGCGAACCGAACCGTTCGGATATCTCGGTGCAGTCGATCGAGCCGGTATACCTCCCCGAGGTTCGACACACGACCGACATTCTGGACTACACCTACTCCTACGAGTACTACGCGGCGGGGCCCTCGCGGGTGACCTCCGAGGACGGAATCCATCGCTGCGTTCACTGCGAGATGAGCGACGTCGACGAGACGTACACTTATTGTCCCAACTGCGGGGCGATTGCCTGCGACAGCCACACCAAGACCGAACGGCTGGAGGGAGAGCCGGTCTGTACGGGGTGTGCGGTCACCGAGCGGTTTGCACTGAAGACGAAGTATTTCTACGACGAGGACAACCTCGAGGCGTTCCGCGAGGAATACGCCGCGATGCCGCTTCACGAGAAGGCCATGGAGAACAAACTACTGGCTGGGGGAAGCGTGGTCGCGACGCTCCTGGTCACCATAGGCCTGCTCATGCTCGTCGGCATCATCTAGACCAGTTACACACTCACGCCGGCTCAGCGACCAACTCTGCGAGTGCGTTCTCCAACGATCCGTGGAACTGCCAGCTGGCCCGCTCGAAGGCCTCCTCGGTCGGGCCATCCCATCTGGGGAATGCGGTGTGGCCGCTCACTTTGACTGTCCACTCGGCCGGCTCCTCGAACGGATTCCGGGTCGGGAGCTCGACGACGTAGAGGTATTCTTCGTCACCGTGGATACCGTCTGTCGGGTTCTCAACGCCGTGGCCGAGCAAGAACAGCGGCTGGTCCAGATGTTCCATGTTGGCCGGCTCGAGGAGATCCGAGGGCTGAGCGGCGTGAATGCTCCGGTCACGCCCCTCATCGACGTACAGGGTCATCGTCGAAAGCGTGTCGAGAAACAGGAACTGAGCCGCGGCGTACGCTGGCCCGCGCTCTGTTCGTGTTTCGTCGAGCAGTTGCTTCAGTTGAACGAGATCTCGAAGGACGCTGTCGGGATAGCCGTCCGAGTGTCGGTAGATCTGTGCGATGCGGTTAGTTTCAGACTGTTCACCTGTCGTCTCGCTCCGTTGGACGAATCGGAGTTGGCTCCGTGTTGACATCGATACTCTCCGGCGCGTGTGCGCCGGCACCCATCGCCGGCGCAACAACAACGATCTCACAATCGCTGAAGAATCGAATTCCGCTACGCCAGATGTGACACCGCTTCTGGCTCTTCGACGTCGTCGAACTCACCACGTTCGACCGGCTCCCACTCCTCGCCCGGCTTAGGACTCCACCAATCGACCTCGTAGCCGCCCGGTGCGCCGAGTATCTTCACTCGCGCTGACCCATCTGGAAGATCACGACGGAGTTTCTCGTCGACGTGGAGGTTCCAGGTCGTGTCTGTGTCGAAGCGCGCAATCACGGCATCTTCGTACCCGTGATCCTCCAGGGGTTCCTGGAATTCGACCCGCGTGTTGCAGTTCTTGCAAAACACCCCTTCGAAGGGAATGTTGGTGAATACCTCGTGCCCGCAAACAGGACACCAGAGGAACTCGAACAGTGCCTCACTGTGTCGGTCGAGTACTTCGAGACTCATTGGTGGACTGACCCGGCTTGATCGGGTCAATTTCTCTTGCCCGATCGAAAAAACAACTCCAAGCGCGTGTTCGTACAGTCAGCGCTCGGCCCCGTACACGATTTGTGAGGGGGCTTCGTATCCACAGTTCCGACACTCGTACCAGCGCTGGACTTTTGCGCCGTCAGCCGCTTTCCCACCGATAACGATAGCCTCGTTCAGACACTCTGGGCAGCTTAGCTCGGGCGCTGGCCTGTCCCGAAGCGCATCCCGGAACGTGGTCGCCTCCTTCGTCTCGTACCCTCTCGACCAGACCGGGTAGCCATCGACGAGGATCGCTCCACGCCATTTGTAGCGGTAGGAGTCAGGGGCTCGATGCAGGATAGCTCGAGCGCCAGTTTCGGTGTTCCGATACCTAAGCGCCGGCGTACGGCTCTCGCGCCGCCAGTTGGTGATTCGGGGCATTGTTAGAAGTGGACGTCCGCAGGCACGATCCAGGGGTTCTCGATTTCCTCGAGGATTCGATCCAGCTGCTCGCGATGACGGATACCGCTCGCGTGCTCGGTGTACAAGAACACCGTCGGCCCGTCGTATGCGCCCACTTGGTGGAACGCATGCCGAGCGAGATCTTCGTCGCGCATGATCTCCTCGTCAGAGAACTCGTCGAGTGCCTCCCTCACCCGTTCGAGATTGCGCTCGAATTCCTCCTTCGTTGCTTCCCAGCCCCGATCGAGTAACTCCTCCCCATCGTCGGAGTCGACGGGGACTGCAGTCGGGAGATCACCCCAACGCGCCTCACCAGCGACGGACGTATCCTCTTCGTCAAAGGTGACGTAGTAATCAAACACCGCACAGGAATACGGATCGGCTCCGACCAACCGATCGAACACCGTCTTTCCGGTGGCAAGCGCCTCGTCTTTCGTCGATGCCTCTATCAGTGCGTATATGACCATGTGCATCTGTTTCACCTCGGAACGCCGACGCACTCCTTTGGTCCGGGACGTTACATCTTAATGCGCCGGCACCGCTCGCCGGCGCGGTCACAAACTATCCAGAGATTAAGGAGAGCGTTCGACCGTTTCGTGTTGATGAACGGAATCTGCAGTTTTCATTCTGATGGCAACCACCAGACAAATCGTTTGCCTACGTCCTTTTTATTGAGACGTCCTTCCTGTTCAAGTGCCTTGAGCCGACGTCGAGCCGTCTGGAGATGGTAGTCGAAATGTTCTGCGACTTCTTTCGTCGTTACGACCTCGTTGGACTCCACGAACGTCAGTAATTCATCGTCGGAGTGTTGTTTCTCAAAAGGTCCACTACGTTCATCGTCTGGCATACAACGTAGAGGAACTATTGTTGGTCCGGTCTCTTATGTGGATTTTATATGTACAACAAAGCTATGTACAACGTGCTTTTTACAACAGGCATGTTGGAACATACTTATTTGAGTTTGCAGTCACAAGAATAGTAGCAGGGAACGGTATCGAATGACGTACGAGGCCACGTTTGACCCAGACACTGAGAAAGCTAGTACGGCGGTATTGAGAGCATTGGGTAGAGCGAACGGCGTCAAACCGATCGATATCCGCCCACCCTTAGCCGAGAGTATCGATCCCGACGCACTCGATATAATACTCAAACAGAGCTACAGAGAGGCGACACAGGTCGTATTTACGCATGCTGACCATCGAGTTATTGTAGAGGCGCACGGACGCATACTCATCGACGACTCGAAAGAGGACACTTCCTGACCGCCTTCAGGGTGACCTCGTACTTCGACAAACGCTGATCGTCAGATTGCCCGATTCGTAGTCTGTCTCGTGGTCGACCGCGAACACGTCCGATTCGTACGCCGCGTGATACGCTCGATGCAACTCGAGCGACCCAGTCGCCTTGAAGTGAAAGAACGCAGCTGCGGTGTAGGGTTTGCTCTGGGTCTCAATCTGCGTCTCGACCGAGGCTGGGAGTGCGATTTGGGGCGTGTCGGTGTCGATACTCGACGCGAATCCTTTCGCTTCGTCGACGGTTGCTCGTGAATGCGCTGGTGTCTCCCCGGTTAACACGTTTATCGGCGTCTCCGTGTCGTCAGTGAACAGGACATCTTCGAAGGTTCGCGTCCCGAGGATCGCGTCGGGATCCAACTCGCAATCGTGGAATGGATCATCGGCTGGTTCTTCGGTCATCGAATCATGAGCCAAAGGGGGCTCAGTCCTTTTGCCCCCGAAAAACAGCCACTGCCTCGAAGCAGATCGCCTACGAGTGTCCGACACTCGCACTTTCGAACGGCGATTCGCCGGTCGGGATGAGCAATTCCTGTCGATCGCTGACCCATTCGGCCAGCTTCCGCTTGAGATATTGCCTCGCCGTCGACGGTGTGAAGACGCCCTTGTCGATCATGTCGCCTACGACGTCCTTGAGAGCCTGGAACTGGCCCTGTAGATGGCCGTCGCCGACCGGCTCACCGTCGTACCAGCGCACGGTAGCGAGCGCGCCGTTCCCGACCGTCTCGTCTTGTTTGATCGTCTCCGAATCGTACTGCAGACCGAACCATAGCGTCCGATAGGCGGCTACCTCGAATGTCGTCGACACCACGTAGAACGCCTCGTGATGCAGGTAGTCGAGATGATCGGCGACGATTTCGTCGAGGGAGAGTCCCGTAGCTCGAGGTTTCGGATCGACGACGGTCGACGGCTGATTATCGCCGGCGAAGTAGCCGTCGACGGCATCTGCCTCGAGGCCATCTACTAGGTCTGCGAGAAGCTGTTTCGCCCACTTGGAGTCGGTCTCCTCGCCACCGAACGGCGACTCAGCCGAGATTCGGTGCTTGAGCTTCAGGTTCGCTGCGCCCCAATGGCTGTAGTGGAGCGTGTACTGTCCGTCTGTGCGTTCGTACGCAACAAGTGCGCGGTGTCCCATCGAGCAATCACCTCACGGGGCGACCGCGACTGGATCGCCCCGCACCCCTCCCGGGGGACGAACAACTCTACCAGTAGTTGCTAGCGAGGCTTCTTTATTCGGGATGAGTACTGAAATTGGGGCGGCTAAATCGGTAAGTGGAGCTGCGAATGAATCAGCATCTCTAGCCACATAGAGAAGCCGTGTTAGGCGATGGTCTACTCAAAGACCGGTTCTGGTTCGGTGGGTTGAGTCGCATCACAGACGCGGATACGACCGTCGGAGCGGACGAACACGTTCCACGTGTCTACGCGAAAACTGAGGAGCGTGTCACCGTTCTTGACGCCATCAGAGGGTTCAAACAGCGCGTTAAGGGCGTCCGGGTCAACGTAATCGAACAGTGGTGGGAGTTCAGTCGGATCAACACCGGCAGCGTCCGCCAGAGCCCGTAAAACAGCCTCTGTAGCAGAGCTATCATTCTCGAAGTCGTATTCCGCATCAACGACCGGTGTGCATCCACGATAGACAAGTAGTCCTCCCCGGTTGACCATGGTACCTTGACTCACTCAATCTATAAATTGTTGTCGTGAGGATATGGGTGACATCATGTCCTCGTTCTGTACTGACCGGCTGTTTCAGCTCTCACTCTAAATAAAGAAACAGTATCGGAAACTACTGCTACTCGTCGATCGGGTCGGGGGAACTGAGGTCCGCGTGGAGGACTTCGCCGTGGCGAACGACGTACCGCTTTGCTAGAACCGGGAACCGACACTTCGTGAACCCCGCTGTCTGGATATCGAGTGCCTCGTCGGCTTCGAGGTGGCCAGCCAGTTCTCGCAGGAATTCGTGAGTCACGATCCCGCCGTCGTAGTCCGGGAGGCCGCTCTCCCGCGCACCGTACACTTCAAAATCGCCGTATCCCCAGATGGAGAACTCTCCGTCCTCAGTAACTTCCCAGTTGAGGGTGCCAAAACAGTGGTTCTCACAGAGCTCACGAACTATCTGTGGATCGGTGACGACTGCACTACTCGATGTCGTCGCTGCTTGGAGCGTGGCCATAGGTTACTCGCAGGGCGTATATCGCCCCGCGCCCCTGTCGGGGCGATAACTACTCACCACACCCGCTCGGCGAGGTTTCCGCAGCCGTTCGGTCTGCTCTCGTGAGGGGGCTGGCATCCTCAAGGATGGCTCTGGCACGGTCAATTTGCTCGCGATCGTCGTCCTCCAGCCGTTCGGTGTCGATGCTGTTGAGATTGCTGAGCGCTCGATGCAGCCGATACCCAGGTGTGTCCCG
Organism: Natronomonas salinimetallica; assembly: GCF_013839515.1. Taxonomy (GTDB): domain Archaea; phylum Halobacteriota; class Halobacteria; order Halobacteriales; family Haloarculaceae; genus Natronomonas. The sequence continues at coordinate 94,852 of NZ_JACDNQ010000010.1, forward strand.
CGGATCCATTGGAAGCGCCTCGCCGATTTATTGGCGCAGAAAATCTCGAGGGGGTCGGCGGTGTGTCCGCGATCAATTACAACTGATTAACCAACGCTGGACTTGATAGGATGGAGAATGTTGGTTAAACTGGATGGCCGGCGGTAGTCACTCTGGAACCGGACCGAAACGAGCTGTCCCGCAGGCCTGACACTGCCAAATCGGGTTCCCGTCCCAGGCCTCTTCGGGGAGTTGTTCGTGGCCGCTGAAGCGGTGAGGCGTCGTCTCTTCACAGCGTCGGCAGTGAATGTGCTCAGTGTTCGACCTCTGGTTCTCCCGGCGTTTCGTTCGATTTTCAGTCGGGTGCTGCTCGGCTCCGAGTATCGGGATCAGCCACCGTTCACCATCCGCGGTATCGGTCCAAGACTCGATCTGCTCTCTGTTCAGAACGCTGCGGCCGCTCTCATCATACAGCCGCGGAAGCGATCGTTCCCCATTGCCGTGGTCACTCTCATCAGCGCGGTCAATATGCTTCGTCGCCACCGACAGGAGCTTCCGACCCTGCTCCGTCCCGATGCGGACTGCTGCGGGAAGCTCGCCCCACGTGTCGTGGAGAGTAGCTGCCGGTGTTTCGGCTACGTCGTCGATAAGCTGGGAGTCCTCGAGTGGATTCGCCCTACGCCGCTGGAGGAGCGTACACGCCGCTGCTCCTTTCGCGAGTGCTGTGTAGTCGCACGTTGCTTCAACGATGGCGAAGATGACCCGCGGAACGGGGGTCGGGGCTGTATGCTCGTCGCCGGTCGTACCGACCGACTCAATATGGTGCTCGAGACAGGTGGTACACTTGCGTTGCTTCGCTGAAATCGGCTGTCCACACCCTCGGCAGGCCTTCGACGTCGACTCGTCCGCGTTTGGATAGCCCTCACTATCGAGCCGATCGTGACCTCCGTGTCTCGAATCAAGATGGTGATCCGGGACGTGGGTGGCTTCCCCACGGGGCTGAAACGCCTCTCGGTCGAGCTGTCGATTCGATTTCCCCGTCACGCTGACGGGTTCACCCGTCTTCGTATTTAAATCTCGGTGAGAATAGCAATAGAACATCGAATAGCAATCGGTGAGTTCTGCTTGATCGACCACTCAACAATACCGCTCTACGAGCGTGTTGTGATGCGTTCGGATCGTCACCGGAGTGGTATCAGCGACCTTCGCGAGATCCGTCTGCGTCACGTAACACCCCGTCTCTTGGGCTGCCGTGTACAGGCAGGCGGCTGCAAACCCCGTCGGTTGCACACCCGTTACGACGCCGTCGCGCTCAGCCACTTCCGCGAACTGTTCGGCTTGTCGACGAACCCGATCTGGCAGTTCTAGCGCCGAGGCGAACCGCCCAACGAACGCCGCCGGCTGCATCGGTGGTGTCGGGAGGTTGAGCTCTCTGTTCAGGACCTTGTAGGCGTTCCGGAGGCTCGAGAACTCACACCGGGCGTACTCCTCGACGTCGTCGACGGTCCAGGTCAGTTCGTTACAGCGCGACGCGCCATAGACGCTCGCGGCGGCCATACTGTCAATCGAACGCCCTCGGAGCAGATCCTCGTCCTGTGCGCTCCGGAAGAGTTGACACGCCTGATTACGGACGCCCTCACCGAGCTCGAGACAGCTCGCGATCCGTCGGACCTCACCGAGCCCGTGCGCTAGATTCTGTTCCCACTTCGAGCGCCATCGTCCTCGTCGTTGCTCGCGACGGAGTCGGTGGAGCTGTCGGCGCTTGTCGCCTGACAGGGTGTTTCCATTCGCGTCGGTGTTCCGGCCGATCGTCGTCGAGAGGCCGCGATCGTGACGGGCTGGGGTGAGGGGAGCACCGGTTCGTTCCGGGTTCGATTCCGCATCCCCGTAGTCCCGCCACTCTGGGCCGTGGTCGATCGGTTGTTCATCGATGATTAGCCCACAGTCGTCACACACTGTTTCGACCGTGTTAGTCGTCACGTGACCGTTACACTCGGGGCACTGGCTTCCCTGCTTGTCGGGCTGTACGTCCTCGTCAAACGTCGTCTCGTAGATGTCACTGATCGCCATACGAATCACCAACTGAAGTGCTCGTGACTGCGACGAGCCCCTCACCCATCGAGGGGCTCAAAAACCACTTACTCGCGGTATTGCGGACTGCCGTCTACCGCATTCGGAAGAAATGCAGAGGTCTGTCGAACGAGCATTTGAGCTTTCATTTACTCGCAGCGTTAAAATCCACGTTCAATACTTCAACTCCCGAGTAGAACGTTCGACAGGAGGACGGAAGTTCGTGATAGTGCTTTTTACTCGGTGTCGGGTGGTGAGTTCACACTCTCAAATTTGATTTCAAGAATAAGTCTCGTTAGAGATGATCTTCCTTAATAAGTGAAATACGATCTGGATCTGGATTACCACGGTCTTCAACAGCGGTTAGCAGTCCGTCAATTGTGTTGTTCATCGTATTATTCGTGCTATTCTGGTTGAGATAACTTTCGATCCGAGTGAGTATCGCGTCTTCTGACTCTGTAAAGTCGGGGCAGTCTGAGAGCAAATTGAAAATTGAGCGAGCCTGTTTCGTGTTAGCATCTCCAATCGCATTCACCATGATCTCAACGCAGCGCTGTAGTTTTCCTTCGCTTAGCTCGCCATGTACACTGTAAATGACCGTTACAAGTTCTTCTGGAGGGAGCGATTCATCTTCCAATGCTTCGATGATCGCATCAGCCAACTGACGTTGGTACCGTGGTTCCACGTCACCGTCGATTGCCTCCCATACTTCTTTGAAGGCTAGATAATCACCCGACGTACGCTCGTCAATAAACGACTCCAGTCGATCGATGAAGGTCTGCTGATCACTCTCTTCAATCTCACTATAAACGATGGCAACTGCCATCAAGTAGGACTGCCGATA
>NZ_JACDNQ010000011.1 GCF_013839515.1 Natronomonas salinimetallica
GAAGCCTCCCGCTTCAATTCCTTTGATTTAGCGACCGATCCCGCCGCTGTCTAGTGATTCAACAGAGCCGTTTCATTTGATTTCGTCCACCAGTATCATTTGATTTCGTCCACCAGTATCATTTGATTTCGTCCACCAGTATCATTTGATTTCGTCCACCAGTATCATTTGATTTCGTCCACCAGTATCAAATTGACCCCCTCCCACGACTGAACTCGTGGGCTCTCTCCTGTACTCTCTGTAGGGGGCGACGCCGAACGCGTATCCTTAAAAGTCCGCGTCTCGAAATGTGCGTATGAAACACGTCACAGTGCCGAAGGACCGGATCGGCGTCCTGATCGGCGAGGGGGGTGAAACGATGCGTGAGATCGAAGCGCGCGCGGAGGTCCGCCTCGATATCGACTCCGAGACGGGGTCGGTCCGCGTCGAGTCGGTCGGCGACCCGATCACCGGCCTCAACGGTCCCGACATCGTCAAGGCGATCGGCCGCGGGTTCGCCCCCGAGGACGCCCTCCGGCTGCTCGAAGACGACATGCAGATGTTCGAACTCGTCGACATCGAGGCCGCGACACGCAACAAAAAGGACCTCCGGCGGAAGAAGGGCCGGCTCATCGGCGAGGGGGGCCGGACCAGAGAGCTGATGGCCGAACTCAGCGGTGCCGACGTCGTCATCTACGGGACGACGCTCGGAATCATCGGCTCACCCGAGCAGGTCGACGCCGTCCGCAGCGCCGCCGAAATGATCCTCGACGGCGCGCCCCACGGCGCGGTCTACTCGTTCCTCGAACGCCGCCACAACGAGATGCGCTCGAACGACATCGAGTACCACCAGTTCGCCGACGGCTCCCGGTCGGCGTGAACCGTCTCGGCCTGCTCCGGCGGTAGAACGGACGGGACGATACCAACGGACCCGCCGACAGCCCGAAACCGTCCGACTGCGGCGCGAGCGCCGGAACCGCGACGACCGAATATAAAATAGTTTTGTGCGGAGGTGTCACACGGTGATCCGGGACCCGTCCGGCGGTTTTTCGTCCGGCGTTTCAGCAAGATTTATATAGAACCACAGACAATCATTCGGACGACTATGGCACAACAGATGGGCAACCAGCCGATGATCGTCCTCTCCGAGGAGAGCCAGCGAACCTCCGGACAGGACGCACAGTCGATGAACATCACCGCCGGAAAAGCGGTCGCCGAGTCCGTACGTACGACGCTCGGCCCCAAGGGGATGGACAAGATGCTCGTCGACTCGACGGGTAACGTCGTCGTCACGAACGACGGCGTCACCATCCTCGGTGAGATGGACATCGAACACCCCGCAGCGAACATGATCGTCGAGGTCGCAGAGACACAGGAGGAAGAGGTCGGCGACGGGACGACCACCTCGGTCGTCGTGGCTGGCGAGCTCCTCTCGCAGGCCGAAGACCTCCTCGAACAGGACATCCACGCGACGGTGCTGGCACAGGGGTATCGCCAGGCCGCCGCCGAGGCCAAAGAGATCCTCGGCGACATCGCGATCGACGTCGACGCCGAGGACACCGACGTGCTCGAATCCATCGCCGCGACGGCGATGACCGGCAAGGGCGCGGAGAACTCGAAGGACCTGCTCTCCGAGCTCGTCGTCGACTCGGTGCTCGCGGTCGCCGACAACGACGATATCGACACGGACAACATCAAAGTCGAGAAGGTCGTCGGCGGTGCCGTCGACGAGTCAGAGCTCGTCGAGGGCGTCCTCGTCGGCAAGGAGCGCGTCCACGACAACATGCCCGCGCTCGTCGAGGACGCGGACGTCGCGCTGCTCGATACGGCGATCGAGGTCAAAGAGACCGAGATCGACGCCGAGGTCAACGTCACCGACCCCGACCAGCTCGAGCAGTTCCTCGAACAGGAGGAAAAACAGCTCCGCGAGATGGTCGACACGCTCGTCGACGTCGGTGCGGACGTCGTCTTCTGTCAGAAGGGCATCGACGACATGGCCCAACACTACCTCGCCCAGGAGGGTATCCTCGCGGTCCGTCGCGCGAAGAAGTCCGACATGAAAGCGCTCGCGCGCTCGACGGGCGGCCGGCTCGTCTCCAACATCGACGACATCACCGACGACGACCTCGGCTTCGCCGGCTCGGTCACCCAAAAGCCCATCGCGGGTGACGAGAAGATCTTCGTCGAAGACGTCGAGGAGGCCCGCGCGGTCACGCTCATCCTCCGCGGCGGCACCGAACACGTCGTCGACGAGATCGAACGCGCCATCGAGGACAGTCTCGGCGTCGTTCGTACGACGCTCGAGGAGGGCAAGGTCCTCCCCGGCGGCGGCGCTCCCGAGATCGCGCTGGCGCTCGGCCTGCGTGACTTCGCCGACTCCGTCGAGGGTCGCGAACAGCTCGCCATCGAGGCCTTCGCCGACGCGGTCGACGTCATCCCGCGGACGCTCGCCGAGAACGCCGGGCTCGATCCGATCGACTCGCTCGTCGAGCTTCGGAGCCGACAGGCCGACGACAGCACCGCCGGCCTCGACGCCTACACCGGCGACGTCATCGACATGGAAAGTGAGGGCGTCGTCGAACCGCTCCGCATCAAGACGCAGGCCATCGAGTCCGCCACCGAGGCGGCCGTGATGATCCTCCGCATCGACGACGTCATCGCCGCGGGCGACCTCAAGGGTGGCTCCAGCGACGACGACGACGACGAGGCACCCGGCGGCCCCGGCGGCGCAGGCGGTATGGGCGGCGGCATGGGCGGTATGGGCGGCGGCATGGGCGGCGGCATGGGCGGCATGATGTAGGCCGCGCTCCGCGAGTACCGACTCCACGTCCGCCCCCGAGGCCGCTGTCGAATCGCTCGAATCCGTTCGAACATCACTATTTTTTCCCGAGACGGCCACCGCAAAACGGAGCGCGTGTCGTGACACGAGATCGACTGCCACAGCCGGGCCGTCCTGCGATCCCCGATAGGTTTTTGTCGGTCGCTCGGTAAGAACTGTCATACGACACGCCCATCGATGAGCGAACAGGACCCCGTCTTCGGCTTCGAACCGCTCGAGGATCCCCCGGGCGTCGAGGTCGTCGACCGCCTCGAACGGCTGCGGTACCGGCTCCACGCCGACCGACCGGTCTCGCCGACCCCGATCGACACCGACCCGTTTTATTTTCCCGTCGACAGCGCGGTCGGGATCACGGCCGGGGAGGTCGTCCTGCCGACGGTCGTGACGGTCTGTGTCCGAAACGACGCGGGCGAGATGGTGACCGAGGTCGGCCACCTCGAGGAAGGATCGGTCGGCGAGGGGAGCTACGTCCTCGAGTTGGGCGCACAGATCAAGACCTACGTCGAAGTCGAGGGACCGATCGAGATCACGGCGACGCTCCTGGAGACGCGCATCGAGTTCGACGGGCCGAGAGAGTTCCGGATCGGCGCGCAGTCGTGGCACGACCGGCCGACGGCGACGGTGACGACCACGGCCGATCCCCACGACGTGATGGCCGCGGTGAGCACGTTCGGGTCGGCGCTGAAGACCACCTCCCCGGAGCGGTCGTTTCCCTCCCTGCGGGGACATCCCCCGGCGGTCGAACTCGGCGACCGACTGGATGTGCCGGACTCGGTCGAGTCCCCCGAGACGGGGATCAGCTTGGAGCTCCCGCCGACCCGGGGAGCCGTGTACGCGGCCGCGCCGCTGGCGTACTATCTGGGTGCCGACGTCGTGGCGGGACCGGAGCCGCGGTTGGTGACCGATACGGGCTTCGAGTACTCGCTTTCCTCGCCGAAGTCCTTCGAGGAGAACGTCGAGCGGACGCTCAAGCGGCTCTTCGTGTTGGACTGTGTCACCCGGACCGAGGGGCTCTACGAGATCGATCTACGCGCCCGCAACGACGTCGAGCAGTACGTCGACCTCGACTGGGGTCGGCTCTACGAACGGCCCCTGGCCGAGCAGGTGGCGACGTACCTGGAGGTCCCGTACGCGCTCGTCGAGGACGTCGTTCCGGAGTGGCGACTGACGGTTCACGTCGAGACGACGGACGAAACCGTCGAGCAGTTGCCGTTCGTCGTCGACGACCTCGCGGTCGTACGGACGGCCGATACGCCCGACACGGCGCAGCCGGAGGCCGGGTCCACGGCGGCGCTGACGCGAAACGGCGTCCTCACGCGGTCGGTCGCCGGGCCGACCGACGCCGGGGCAGAGAAGCCGGCCTACGTCCAGCCCCGGTCGTCCGGCTCCCTCGAACAGGCCTGGATCGGCGACCGCATCCCCATCGGCGCGAGCAAGCTGACGGCGGCGGCCTTCCGGAACCGCCTCGATCGGGAGACGACCGAGGGGGACATCTCGATCACCATCGTGTTGAACGACCCGCGGATGCGCGAGGAGCGCGACCTCGTCGGCGACGTCTACGGCGACCGGGAGAACCTGCCCTTCGACGTCCGGGTGCGGCGGGATCTGACCGTCGAGGGACTCCGCGAGGCGTTCGGGGCGGACCGAAACTTCCTCCACTACATCGGCCACACCGAGCGGGACGGCTTCGAGTGCGCCGACGGCACCCTCGATGCGTCGACGCTCGGATCGACCGGCGTCGACGCGTTCCTCCTGAACGCGTGTAACTCCTATCGCCACGGTCTGGAGGTCATCGAGGCCGGGGCAGTCGGCGGCATCGTCACGCTGAACGACGTCCTGAACGACGGCGCGGTACGCATCGGCGAGTTGATCGCCCGGCTGTTGAACGCCGGCTTCCCGCTCCGCGCGGCGCTGACGATCGCCCGCGAGGAGTGCGTCCTCGGCGGCCAGTATATCGTCGTCGGTGACGGCGGCGCGACCGTCACGCAGGCCGCGGGCCGGACCCCGAACGTCCTCGACGTGACACCTGAGGGGGACGGCTTCGAGGTCGAAATCAAGACCTACGCGACCGACGAGGCGGGGCTCGGAAGCGTATTCAAACCGCACATCAGCGGCAACGGGGAGCACTTCCTGAGCTCGGGTGAGATCGCGTCGTTTCACGTCTCCCAACAGGAGCTCATCCGGTTTTTCGAGCTGGAGAACGTACCGGTTCGACACGACGGGGAACTCTCCTGGAGCCACTCCTTGACAGTCGACGATCTGCGGCGGCCAATGTCGCCGCAGTACTGACACCGCCCTCGCTTAGCTTTACTCGTCGCAGTCGTGGTCCCAGAGGATGCCGATACAGCCCAGTTCGTCGTGGTACTTGATCGAGCCGCCGTGGACCTCGACGTGGATCCCGTCGCCGTTGGCCCGCTCGCCGGTGAACTCGTACTCGAAGGTATCGTGGGCTTCCGGATCCATCTCGATGAAGGTCCGTAGCGTCGATTCGGCCGCCTCGTCGGCAGCGATGACGACCGGCGATGCCCCGACGAGTTCTTCTTGTGCGTACCCGAAGACGTCCGCGAACCGTTCGTTGACGTAGACGAACTCGTCGCCCTGGACGATGAACACGCCGGCTAGATCCTGTTCGACCAGCCGCCGGTACCACGACAGCGTCTCCCAAAACTGCTGTCTGGCCCGGTAACGCTCGATGACGTTCCTGACGCGGTTCGCGAGCACCTCGTATTGATCGGTGCCGGCCCCCTTCTGCATGTAGTCTGTGACCCCCGTGGCGATAGCCTCGCTTGCGATCTCCTCGCTGCCCTTGCCGGTGAAGAGAATAAACGGGAGGTCCGCATACCGGTCACGGACGATCTCGAGGAACTCGATCCCGTCGGTGGTCGGCATGTCGTAGTCGCTGATGACACAATCGAAGGCCCCGTCCTCGAGGCGGTCGAGCGCCTCGACGACGGTCGTCGTCGTCGAGACCGTGAGATCGTCGTCGATCCGCTCCAGATAGGTCGCCGTCAGGTCGCTTATCGCCGGATCGTCGTCGACGTGGAGGACGCTGACCTCTTTTGTGTCCGCGTCCGCGGACACCGGAACCGGCACCTCGATGGCGTCCTGATCGAGGCCCTCCGGTATCTCGCCCCTGAGGAGGGGTGGTTTCCCATCTCGAAGCGGGGGATCACCGCTGAAGGCCGAACGGGAGATCGCCACCCGCTCGCTCCGTTCTCGCTTGCTCGTGTTCATGTGTGGGATCAGCCCTACCACCGGGTACTCCCCATGCACCTAAATATGTTGTATACCCGGCCAACACGTCGGCGCTCCGAGCACCCCTGTGGGATTCGGAGAAGGGACCACCCGGCGACGAGTGAGAGCCGCCTCCGGCGACCATCGGGGCAACGGGTGAGAGCCGCCCCGGTTCCGTGGCCGTTCCCCCGGCCCGGCGTCGACGGGGGCTCCCGAACGGTCGTCGGTACCGACTACCGCCCGCCCCGGCACCGTTCGTCGCACCGAATCACCTTTTGCATCGAGCCGGCCCCGATCGAGCGGCGGACATCGCCGTATTCTCCTTTTCTGTGGAACAGTTGCGTTCATCGCACAATTTTCTTAAACTTTTAACTTAATCTAATTAAAATTATGTAGGAAAGTATCAAATAAATTTAATATCAACCCGGTCGGTTGGTATCCTGTATCATGTCAGATACAGACATCGCGGCGTACCTGCGCGAGCACCCTCGAATGATGGGCGTACTGTTCACACTGACTGTCCTGCTCACGCAAGTGGGATCCGTTGCGGCGACGGCGAACGGCAGCACGATCAGTTAGACCCGCGGACGCGGCGACGTTCTTTTTCCGGGAAATCGGACGGACAGCGACGAGCTGACGGACTCGTTCGCCGATGGGAGCATCGATAGAGCCGCGTCGCTACCGCACCGCGGCCGTCGCCCCGCGCATGACTTCGAGTGCCTCCTTCAGCGTCTCGACGTCGGTCGCATAGGAGATCCGGGCGTGGCCGGCCCCACCCTCGCCGAAGGCCTCGCCGGGGACGACGACGACGCCGCGGTCGATGACCTCGTCGACCCAGCCGTCGGGGACGCGCGGCATCGCATAGAAGGCACCCTCCGGCGTCGGCACGTCGAGGCCCATCCCTTCGAGGCCCTCCAACACGACGTCGCGGCGCGTCTCGAAGGCCGACCGCATCTCCTCGACGCGGCCCTGTGGCCCCGAAAGCGCCGCCTCGGCGGCGTACTGGGCGGGCGCGGACGCACAGGCCTGGACGTACTGGTGGACCCGGAGCATCCGCTCGATTCGTTCGGTGGAGGCACTCACCCACCCGAGCCGCCAGCCGGTCATCGAGTAGGCCTTCGAGCAGGCGTTGACGACCGCGACGTTGCCCGAGTCGGTGAAGTCGGCGGGCGAGTGGTGTTCGCCATCGAAGACGAACGGTTCGTAGACCTCATCGGAGAGACACAACACGTCGTGTCGGTCCGCGATTCGGGCGAACTCGCGCATGTCGTCCTCGCTTTGGACCGCACCGGTCGGGTTCGCGGGGCTGTTGACGACGAACAGCGCCGTCTCGTCGGTGATGGCGTCCTCGACGGCGTCGGGTGCCATCGTGAGGTCCTCGCGCAGGTCGACGGGCTTCGGTTCGCCGCCCGCCAGATGCGTCAACGCCTCGTAGGAGACGAAGCCGGGGTCGGGGTAGACGACCTCCTCGCCCGCCTCGACGTGGGCCTCGATGGCGATGTGGAGTGCCTCGCTGCCGCCCGCGGTCGCGATGACGTCGTCGGGATCGACGGAGAAGTCGTTGTCCCGGTCGTGTTTCGCCGCGATGGCGTCCCGTAACGACTGGGTGCCCTTGTTGGACGTGTAGGCGTCCGTCGCCCCCGATTGGATCGCCTCGATCGCCGCCTCGCGGGCGTGATTCGGGGTCGGAAAGTCCGGTTGTCCCAACCCGAGGTTGATCGCGTCCTCGCCGGCCGCTTCGAACACCTCTCGGATGCCGCTGATCGAGATCCGCTCGACGCGGGATGAAAACCGACTCATACGGACGGGGGCGTCCGGAACAGCCATAGTTCTGCCGTGTCGCCGCGGGAGGCGGTGGACGGAGAACGCACGGCGGAGCGGCGTCACGGGGGACCCCAAATAGCAGCAATAATATCCTGTATATCGGACGATCTTTCGAACGGGCAGCCCCGGATAGACCACGTTATAGAGGGCCTCTACGTCCGATCCTACGTTCCGCCTCCGTCATACGTCGGGTCCAGCGCTACCGCTACCTGTCAGTGAATACGTATGGCCCCCGTATTCCCTATACGGATGGAATTCGACTTCTCACGGCGCGAGTATCTCGGCGGGCTCGGTGCGGCACTGGCTACCGGGAGCGCGGGCTGTCTCGGAAGCGGCGGCGGCGGCTCGCTGGAGGAACTCACCGTGGCGTACATGCCGATCTATCCCGATCTACAGTATTTCGTCATGGAGGGCGAGGGCTACCTCGGCGAGATCGACGCCGAAATCGACGGCCGGGAGTTCACGGACGGGCCGGCGATCGTCCAGGCCTACGGCGGCGGCGACGTCGACGTCGCGATGTTCGGCATCGTCCCCTCGATGATCGTCATCGACCGGGGGATCCCGGCGCAGGTGACGGCGGCGAACATCGTCGAGCCGATGGGGATCATGGCCGACGAGGAGTTGCAGTCGCTTTGGGCCGACCACGGAGCCGACGCCTTCGACGTCTGGGCGGACGAACACGGTCGACGCTTCCGGTTCGGGACGTTCCCACAGGGGTCGGTCCCGGACGTGTTGCTCCGGTACTGGCTCGGGGACGTCGTCGGCGTCGACCCCGAGTCGGCGGTCGACATCATCGAGATCAACGGCGCGAACGCCGTCTGGCAGGCGATTGCGGGCGGCGAGATCGATGGTACGTCGATCATGGAGCCGGTACCGACGATCGCCGCGGAGGAGGGTTCGGACGTGACGATGTTCCGCACGGCGAGTGAGATCATGCCCGGACAGCCCGCGGCGGTGACGCTCATGAGCGACGCGGTCAGAGAATCGCCGCTCGCGGCGCAGTTCGTCGAACAGCACGTCCGGGCGACGGAGTTCATCGCCGATAACCCGGACGGGACGGCCGAGCACGTCGAGAGCGGGATCGGGATGCCCGCGGAGCGCGCCCGGCGGGCCCTGGATTCGCCGCTGTCGAACTTCGTCACCGACCCGCGGGAGATCGAGAGCGGGACGGAGGTCTTCGCCGAGTTCGCCCACGACAACGGCCAGATCGACGAGCAGCTGACGACCGAGGGGATCTTCGATTACGATGTCTACGACAGCATATAATCACCGACACGGTGAGTGAGCACACGGATGGCAACGAAGACCGACGTAGACGAAGCATTCGACGGGTACGTCGAGGGCTCGCTCGGGGCGATCGACCCCCGGCGGGCGGTCCTCGGGACCGCCGGGATCGCCGGCTTTCTCGCGCTGTGGTGGGCCGTCTCGCTCACCCAGCCCGCGTTCGTGTTGCCGTCGCCGGCCGCCGTCGGCGAGACGTTCTACGCGGAGGCCGCAAGCGGCGAGATGGCGACCGCGATCGGCCAGAGCGTCCGTCACTGGATCCCAGGTGCCGCGATCGGGACCGGCCTCGGCGTCGCGGCCGGGGTCGGTCTGGCGTGGAGTTCTCTCGCCGACGACGTCTCCGCGCCGATCGTCCGGACCCTGCGACCGGTGCCGCCGCTGGCGCTCATCGGCTTTGCGATCGCGTGGTTCGGTATCAACCACGCCGGGGCGGCCTTCATCATCGCCGTCGGCGCGTTCTGGATCAACTTCTACGCCGCCTACGGGGGCGTCGAGGGCGTCTCCGAGGACCTCCTGGACGTCGCCCGCAGCCTCGGCGTCGAGGGCGATTTCGAGTTGCTGCGATCGGTCGTCGTCCCCGCGGCCTCCCCGGAGATCCTGACGGGGATCCGGACGGGGATCGGGCGGTGTTGGATGCTCGTCGTCGCCTCCGAGATATTCGGCGTCCCGGGCATCGGACGGCGCATCCTGCGCGCCTCGAACAACCTTCAGGTCGACGTCGTGATCGCGTACATTCTCGTGTTGAGCCTGCTGTTCTTGCTCGTCGACGTAAGCTTCAGGGCGGTCCAACGGAGGTTGCTCGCGTGGCGATGACGGCCCACGGTACGCACGTCCGGGTCGCGGACATCGCCAAGCACTACGAGGGCACGGAGGGACCGATCCGGGCGCTGGAGGACGTCTCCTTCGGCGTCTCGGAGGGCGAGTTCGTCTGTCTCGTCGGCCCCTCCGGCTGTGGAAAGACGACGCTGTTTCGGATCATCGCCGGCCTCGAATCGGCGACGGCGGGCGACGTCTTCTTGAACGACGAGCGAGTCGACAGTCCGACGCCGGACATGGGCGTCGTCTTCCAGGAGTATCACCTCTTTCCGTGGCGGACCGTCCGGGGGAACGTCGCGTTCGGCCTCGAAAAAAGCGACGTCGCCGGTGAGAAACGCGGAGAACGGGTCGACCGCCTGATCGAGTTGGTCGGCCTCGAGGGGTTCGGCGACAGCTACCCCAAAGAGCTCTCGGGCGGCATGAAACAGCGCGTCGCCATCGCGCGGGCGCTGGCGGTCGATCCCGACTTGCTGCTCATGGACGAACCCTTCGGTGCCGTCGACGCCCAGACGCGCGAGATGCTGCAGACCGAACTGCTCGACATCTGGCGCGAGACCAAAAAGACCGTCCTCTTCGTCACCCACGACGTCGAGGAGGCGGTGAAACTCGCCGACCGGATCGTCGTGATGGCCAAGGAGCCGGGGCGGGTCCGGGAGGTCGTCGACGTCGATATGTCGCGCCCGCGGGTCCGCTCGGACGCCGAGTTCGGCCGCTATTACGAGCGCGTGCTGGGGCTCATCCGCGGCGAGCGGGCCGTCTGAGGTTCACTCGCTCTTTCGCGCCTCGCGGAGTTCCTCGATGTGGCGTTCGAGCCTGCGGAGCGTCGCGTCCGCGTCGGCGTAGCCCTCCTCGTACTCGCCGTAGGCGTCGTCGGCCTTCTTTAGGAAGCGCTCGATGGCGTCGGCGGCGTCGGTCATGGCTGGTATTCGGTCGGTCGGGTCAAAAGCCGGACGGTGTGAAATCGATTCGATGCGCACGGCAGCGCCCGTTTCGGCCGCCGAAACAGGTCACGACTTGATAATCGGATCGTGTGAATCCCGCATAATGGCTGTATCTCCCGCTCGCCCGCCGCTGCGCGTGCGCCGGTTCGGAGCGGTCTGTCTCTGTGTCGCCCTCGCGGCGCTCGTCGGTGTCGGGCTGGCCGGCGGGACGGCGGCGGCACAAAGCGCGGCGACGATAGAAAACGTGGCAATCGACGACGACGAGGGCCTCGCGGGCGTCACGGATACCCACAGGGTGACCGTCGAGACGGCGAACACGGCGGGGACGGACGCGACGGTCGAACTCGATTTTACGGGGTGGCCCGCCGATCGGACGGAGAACATCGACGTCGTGACCGGACGGACGGTGGAGGGGCCGACGGACGACGGCGTCCAACTCAAACCGGAGGGCGGGACGGTCGTCGTCGACATCAGAGTCACGCACCCGACGACGGCGGGCGACGTACCGATCGAGGCGGCTCTCATCGGGGACTCCGGCGGTCGTCTCGGGTCCGAATCGGCGTCGATCACGGTCGAGTCGGTGGACTTCGAGCCGTCACTCGGTAGCACCAAAATCGACGCCTTCGGCGCGGAAGCGGATCACACCACCGAGTTGACCGGACTCGACAACGCGCTGCCGTCCGACGTCGTGGTGATCTCGTCGCCGGATCTGACCGACGACGAACTGTTCGAGATCCTCGACGGGGACGAACGGGAGACCGTCTACCGTCGCGGTGGCGAGATTCGTCTCGAGCCTCCCGCGACGCAGAGTGAAACGCCGATCGAGCTGTCGTTTCGGGACTTCGATGCCGCGAGCTACCGGTTCGATCTCTACCCGGAGCGGTTCTCCGAGGACTGTTCGGAGCTGCCGCCGAATGACAGATGTCCGCGGCTGGAACTCGACGTGATCGAGCCCGACGTCGAGGGGTCGTTCGATACCGACCGCCACGAGGTGTCGGCCGGCGATATGGTGACCGTCGATATGAGTATCAGCGGCGTCGACGGGGGGTATCTACTCGTCGGTGCCGACCACAAGGCACGGGAGGGCAGGCCGACCAACCTCTTCGACATCGTCTACGTCGAGGGGGGAACGTTGACGATCAACACCCGCCTGCTCGGCACCAGCGCCGATACCGAGGACGTGTATATGACCGACGGTACCGTTCGGAGTTACCTCCATGACCCACCGACGGGCGAAACGGAAGGGGGAGGCGAAAAACGCCTCTCGGAGGTCCGCTTCAGGGGCGAGGACGGCCGCCGGACCTGGGAGAGCCTGACGACCTTCCGCGAGGAGATGGGGATGGGACCGCTGCCCTGGCCGGTGCAAGCCGAGCGCTACCGGTTCGTCCTCGGCGCGGACGGGACCGTCGAGTTGCGCGAGGACGGCATCGCCGACTTCGCTCATCCGATCGCGCGCTCGAACCTGCAGATGACCGAACCGGGCGTCGAGTCGGTCGAGACGTACGTCGCCCCCCGCGGCCCGGCAAACGAGTTCGAGACCCCCGGCGATATTGGCTCACTGACCGACGGGATGACCCAACGGGAGACGGTCGCAAAGGAAGACCGGCTCGTCTTCGAGGTGAACGCAACCGGCATCTACGGGGCGCTTCATCACCTCGCCGGCGAGGAACCGGACACGTTCGAGGAGGGGATCCACCCCGAGGTGTTTCAATCCCTGCTCGGTCTCACGGACGAGGGGATCGTCCTCGAAGCCCTCCAGACGGACATGACGTCGAACGAACCGCGGACCGAACTCGACCTCGGTGGGGCGACGGACGGCGAGGCGTACGTGCTGCCCGACATCGACGAGAACAACGAACGCGTGGTCGACGGGCGGTTCTACCTCGTCGTCGACACCCGGGACGCGGGCGCGTTTGAAAACGCGTTCAGCGACGGCGAGAGCGACGACTTCGAGTTCGAGTACGGCTACGAATCCCCGCCCGAGGAGCGCTACCGCTTCGGCAACGACGCGCTCTCGACGCGACCGGAGCCGTTCGACCCGGAGTCCGAACCGACCGAGGACGGCACCGAACACTACCCGTATCTGAACCGGGCGGAGACCGGCACCACGGAGACGGTCCCGTTCACGGTCGCGGAGTCGTACGCCGAGTACGACCGGACGACGAATCAGGGTCAAGTCGCGCTGTCGAACGGGACGAACGTCACACTGACCGGCGAGACGAACGTCGCGCCCGCCTCGGAGTTCTACATCCAGATCGTCGCCGACGACCGCTCGAATCCGACGCGGATCACCATCGACGACGTCGACGTCGACGAGAACGGCACGTTCGAGGCCACGAAGGACCTCTCCGTGCTCCGGGTCGGGGAGGGCGTCGAGGTGGAGTTCTACGCCGAGGACCGCATCGTCGACAAGCGCGGCGGGGTCGTAAGCGGCGACCGCGGGACGCCGAGTCGCTTCGTGATACGCGAGGCGCCCGACCGGGTGACCGCCGGAACGGCCGACCGGGTGACGGTCGGAGCGGTGATCGAAAACACCGGGGCCGCGACGGAGTCGAAGCCGGTCGATCTCCGGATCGGCGGCGCGGACGTCGACTCGGTCCGGCGGACGCTCGCCGGCGGTGCGAACCGATCGGTCGAACTCGACGCCGGGACGCTGGAGGAGGGCACCTACCGGTACGTGCTCTCGACGCCCGACGACGAGGCCGTCGGCGAGTTGGCCGTCGGGCGTGCGGCTCCGGTCGGCGTGGTCGATACCGAACGCGACGACGGCGATGAGGGCGGCGAGGACGGTACCGACGACGGCGATGAGGGCGGCCAAGACGGTACCGACGACGGCGATGAGGGCGGCCAAGACGGTACCGACGGCGACAACAGCGACGACCCGGGGCTCCCGACCGACGACGTGCTCGGGATGCTCGGGGCGCTCGGGGCGCTCTCGGGTGCCGTCGGGGCGGAACACGCCGTCGGCGGGGCGGCGGTCGTCGGCGGGATCCACGTGCTCGGCTACTGGGTATGAGGTGGCGACGACGTCCCCTTCGGGCGGGGCGTCACCGCGGCCGTCGGTCGGGGGACCGTCGCGAGCGGAGGGCCGGCGACAGGAGAAGCCGGCGCGGGCGCGCCGGGCGGCCTCGGGGGCATCGGACTCCACAAGGGATATCCGACGCACTCACCCAGTAGTGGCATGGGCGAACACGGCCGTCGTCGATTTCTCAAGACCGCGAGCGTCGGCATGACCGCAGCGATCGCCGGATGTGGCTCCAGCGAGGACGCCCCGGCCCAATCGAGCACCGAGGATCGGGTGACCGTCACCGTCGGGATCGAACCCGATCGGGACGCCATCCAGACCAGCCAACAGGAGCTCATCTCGGAGGTCGAAGCGGGCAACGTCACGCAGGCGGAGGCCGCAGAGCAGTTCTCCGAGGAGCGATCGAAGATCCTCGCCGAGGCGGCAACAGAAGCACAGGAACGTCTCGAATCCAACGGCGCTGAGATTGAGGCCGTCGACGAGGAAGCGAGTCTTTTACGGGCCACCGGCGATCCGGCGGCACTCGTCGGGATACTCACTGACGATCGGATTTCGGCTATCCTGGAGGCCAGCGCCTACGACGAACTCACCGAGTCGGCGGACGGCGGCGACAACGCGACGGCGGACGACGGCGCGGACGGGAACGCGACGGACGAGTGAGTCGCGGCCACCCGCATCCGAGCGGCCCCTGTGTCGGTCACGCCGTCGTTGCCCCCCGCAGCGTCCGACGAAAACGATCGGTCACGCCGCGCTGTCTCCGTCCCCGCAGCGTACCCAGTCTTTTCATTTCACCCGATCCACGCCCGCTCGAAGGCGTCGTAGAACGGCTCGTCGGTCCGGACCCGGACGTACGCCCCACCCTGGGCGACCGTCGCCGACTCGATGGCGTCCCAGTGGGCCTCCAGGCGCTCCCGGTAGCGGCGCTGGGTGCGCGGGCTGAAGTACGTCCGAC
The DNA here is from genome assembly GCF_013839515.1 of Natronomonas salinimetallica. GTDB lineage: Archaea > Halobacteriota > Halobacteria > Halobacteriales > Haloarculaceae > Natronomonas. The sequence continues at coordinate 14,895 of NZ_JACDNQ010000011.1, forward strand.
GGCTGGCGTCGGTTTCGAGACCCTCGAAGATCGCCTCGCCGTCGACCGGCGGCGACAGCGCCTCGGGTGCGACGGCGTGGACGACGAGGACGTCGTGGCCCGATAGCGCCTCCACGCCCGCCTCGAAGACCTCGGGGTCGAACAGACAGTCGCTCGCGATCACCACGAGCGATCGGGAGGTGATCGTCCCGGCGTAGGCCGACAGCGCCGCCCCGGGGTCGGCCCGGCCGTCCAACGTGACGTCGTTGAGCCGGTCGATCACCGACAGCAACGCCCCGGTGGTCGCGGCTCCGCCGTCGAGTCGCTCGTGGGTCTCCCCGAACGTCGACAGCCGGAAGTCGTTGTGTTCGGACGCGAACAGATAGCAGTATCCGAGCCCGATCTTGGCGGCGGACTCGAACGTCGCCCGGTCGGCGAAGGCCATCGATTCGCTGCGGTCCAAGAGGACGTGGACCGTGAGGTTTCTCTCGGTCTCGAACTGCCGGACGTAGAGTTCGTCGCTGCGGGCGTAGACCGTCCAGTCGATGAGGCGGGTGTCGTCGCCGGGGACGTAGCGCCGGTGGTCGCTGAAGACGAGCCCCTCGCCGAGCTCCGTCGAGCGCTGCTCGCCGCGCTGTCGGGACGAGCTCCGGCGGTCGATCTTCGGGTCGAAGCGATCCAGCACCGACAGGAAGTCGGGATCGATCGCCATCGGCTCAGAGCAGCCCCGCGATCACGTCGTCGGGCGTCACGCCGTCGCGTTCGGCCCGGAAATCGACGATGACGCGGTGGCGCAACACCGGCCTGGCGATCGCCTCCAGGTCCGCCTCGCTGACGTAGGCCCGCCCCTCCAAGAGCGCCCGCGCTTTCGAGCCGACGACGAGCGCCATGCTCGCCCGCGGACTCGCACCGTACTCCAGGCGGTCGGCCTCCCGAGTGTCGGCGACGAGTCTGACCGCCCGCTCGCGGATGTCGTCGGCGATCGGGACCTGCCGGACGAGCCCCTGGATCGCCCGCAGTTCCGAGCCGCTCATGACCGTCTCGACGGGCGGTGCGGGATCGATCGACCCCGTATAGCGGTCGACGATCGCCAGCTCGTCCTCGAACGGCGGCGGCTCGATCGTTATCTTCATCGTAAAACGGTCCCGCTGGGCCTCCGGCAGCGGGTAGGTGCCCTCCTGGTCGATCGGGTTCTGCGTCGCGAGCACGAAGAAGGGTTCGGGCAGTCCGCGGGTCTCTCCGCCCGCCGTGACCTGGCCCTCCTCCATCGCCTCCAGCAGGGCGGCCTGTGTCTTCGGCGTCGCCCGGTTGATCTCGTCGGCCAACACGACGTTGGCGAACACCGGTCCCTCCTCGAAGACGAACACGCGCTCGTCGCCCGACTCGCGGATCACCTCCGTCCCGGTGATATCCGACGGCATCAGGTCGGGCGTGTTCTGGATGCGCGAAAACGAGAGGTCGACCGTCTCCGCGAGCGTCCGGATCAACAGCGTCTTGCCGAGCCCCGGCTGGCCCTCGAGCAGGGCGTTGCCGTCGGTCAACAGACAGACGAGCAGCTGTCTGACGGCCGCCTCCTGGCCGACGATCCGCTCGCGGATCTGGGCTTCGACCCGCCCGACCTGTGCGCCCGCCGTCTCCACGTCAAGCCCCTCGCTTCCCGGCTCACTCATCGCTCGACCCCCCACGGATCCGCTCGTTGTACTCGCGCACGAGGTCGGCCTCCTTGGGCCGTCTTTCGTCGGTGAACTCCGCCTGCGAGGCGTCGACGTCCGCCGGATCCACGTCGAAAGAGCCCCCGGTGTAATCGCCGCCGCCGGCGGCCGAGCCGCTTCCCTCCCCGCGCAACCGGAGCGCGCTGTCCTCCGTGCCGCGCTCGACGTCGCCCTCCTCGCCGAGGAGATCGGTTCCGCCGCCCGATCCGGAGGAACCGCCGCCCGTACCGCCCCCGCCGCCGCCACCGCCCCCGCCCGCGGTCGCCTCGATCTCCGCGTCCCCGCCGCCGATGGGCGAGATCCCGAGTCCCGCCACCGCGACGCTCGCGGCGCTGCACACCGCGATCGCGGCGACGACGGTGAGGAGCTGTCGCCGCCGGAGGAACACCCGACTCGACGTCCCCTCGAGCCGCCCGAGCACGTCCCGATACAGCTCCGCCGCAACCGGGGTATCGACGTCGCGTTCGGCGCTGTCCCTGGCCGTCCGCAGCGCCTCCTCGACGACCGGGTTGTCTGCCTCGAAGCGCTCGACGTCGAGGCGGTCGTACCGCAGCGCAGCGTCGGCGACGAGCCACGATCCCGCCGTTACCGCGGTCGCGAGACCGGCCCCCGAGACGGCGACGGGATCCGGAAGGACGACGCCCACCGACCCGAAGGCGTCTGTGAGCCCGCCGGGAATCGGCACCGAAAACAGCGCCGCGGCCCCCACCTCGGTCGCCGTGACCTGCAACGACAGCCGGAGGGCGACGAGCACCAACATCGCGTCGAGACCGGCCTGCAACAGCGCCGCCTTCTTCGCCTCCCGGCGGATCTCCGAGACGGCCGCGAGCAGCTCCTCGCGGGCGTGGGCTGTGTCCCCGGTCGCCGTCCCCGCCCGGTCGTTCGCCCCCGCCCGGTCGTCCGAGGGCTGTGACCCGTCGTTCGCCCCCGCCCGGTCGTCTGAGGGCTGTGACCCGTCGTCTGAGGGCCGTGGCTGGCGGTCGCTCATCATCCGGCTCCTTGATCGGCTTCGAGTTCGTCGATCCTATCATTTAATTCGGCTATCTCGTCGTTCAACTCGGCGTTCCTGCGCTCCAGGCTGTCGACGTCGTCCTGCAAATCCTCTTTCTCGTCCTCCAACTCGGCGTTCTCGTCCTCCAACTCGTCGACGCTCTCCTCCGCGTCGGCCAGTTCATCGCGGGCCGCCCCGAGGTCCGAGCGCACCCGGCGTACCTCCGCCTCCGCCTCGGCGAGGTCGTCCTCGGTCGCCGCCAGCTCCGATTCGGTCGCCTCGAGTTCGGCCTCGGTCTCGTCGAGCCGGGCGAGTAGCTGGTCGCGGTCCTGTTCTCTCGTTTCGAGTGTCGACTCGGTCTCGTTGAGCTCCGTCTCGCGCGCTTCGAGCGTCGCCTCCGTCGCCTGGAGTTCCGCCCGCAGTTCCTCGTTTTCCGCCTCCAGGTCGGCGTTCGTCGACTGTAGCTCCGAGCTCGCGGCCTGATACACCGCGGTCGTGCCGACCAGCCCGCCGGCCGCGACGAGGAGGGCGATGAGCACCGTCGTGTCGATGTGGCCGCCGATGTATCCCATCGCTACGACCTCGTGTCTCCGACGGTATATATTTCTCCCAGCCGCCGGAGGGCGACCTCGCCGAGGTAGACGACGAGCGCGAGCGCGAGCAGTACCCACGCGAACGAGCGCTGGATCGCGCGCTCGCGGGTCGACTCCGAGCGGGTAAACGCCGCGATTTCGGCCGTCTCGGACGGGGCAAACACCGCCCCGCCGGTCCGGTCGACCGCCGCCTCGAGCGCCGAGGACTGCCCGACCGCCCCGTACTCCTCGGCGTAGTTGACGGCGTACTCGGCGTCGAGTACCGAGCCGTAGCCGACCGTCTCGGGCGTGATCGTCGCCTCGAAGCGCTCGGTGTCGGCCCGGACGAACCGCAGGTCCGTCCCCTCCGGCCGCGTCGCCCCCCGGTGGACGACCGTCGTCTCCGTCCCGCGGTTGGCGTCCGCGACCGAGGTCACGTTCGTCCGCTTGCGACGGGGGTCGCCGATGGCCCAGTTCACGGAGCGCGTCGTGAGTTCGGCGTCGGGTGCCCGCAGGAGGCCGCCGAGGCTCCCGTCGTCGCCGTAGGCGGTCACCGAGACGACGCGTCCGAGCCCGAAGCGCCAGCTCGTGATCGCCGGCTCGCCCTCGCTCGTCGTGACCAGGAGGCGGGCCCCCTGGCGGGGGTCGACATCGTTTGCGGCGGCCGGGTCCGACTCGGTCTCGACGCCGTCGGTGATGAAGTGCGTGCTGTCGAGGACGACGAGCGAGTCGGCCTCCGGCGGGGCCGCCTCGGTGTCGAACAGAAGCCGGAGGCGCTCGGTCTCGTCGGGCTGGAGGTACGTCCCCCCGGTCGCGCCCGCGATCTCGGCCATGCGGTCGTCCTCGCGCCACCAGCCGAACCCGACGCCCGTCACCCGCACGTCCTCGGCGGCGAGTTCCCCGGCGGCGGCGAGCGGCTGGTCGGAGTCGTCGACCCCGTCGCTTATCAAGATCACCTCGCCGCCGCCCTCGAGCAGCGCGCCGCCGGCGCGCAGGCCCGCCCCGATGTCCGTCCCCCCGCCGGCCTGCAGCCGCCGGATCGTCTCTCTGAGTTCGGGGCGTTCGCTCTCCAGGGGGCGGAGCTCCGAGACCACCTGCGCCCCGCTGTCGAAGGCGACGATGCCGAGGCGGCTGTCGTCGCCGATCTGCTCGATGACGTCGAGGGAGAGCCCCCGGATCCGGGGCATGCCCTCCTCGGCACTGCCGGAGACGTCGATCACGAGGACGACGTCGTCGCCGCCCGCGCGCTCCTCGAAGCGGACCGGCAGCATCGTCGCGATCGACGAGGACGCGTAGCCGCCGCGCCCGTAGGCGTTGTCGCCCCCGGCGACGACGACCCCGTTGCCGTCGGCGGCGTACGCCTGAAGCGCGCCGACGTCGCCGAGGTCCTCGGCCGCGAGGTCCTGAATCACGACGGCGTGATACGCCTCCAGGGCCGCCCGGTCCGGTACCGATTCGGCGCGGGTGACGTCGTAGAGCCCCTCGAGGTACGTCTCGAGCGGGTAGTCGACGCGGGAGACGTACAGCACCTCGGGGGGCTCGACGACCGTGACGACCCGGCGGAAGACGGTGTTTCGCTCGAACCCGGCCTCGTCGCCGGCGTCGATCGTCGCCTCGATCCGGTGATCGCCCGGCTCCTCGAAGGTGTGTTCGAGGTCGACCGACGCCGTCCCCGTCACCGTCTCCTCGTGGAGTACCTCGCCGTCGGCCCTCACCGTAAGCTCCGCGCTCGCATCGCCGACGCCGCCAACGGAGACGAGAAGCGACTCCGTGGCCCCGGCGGTCGTGGTCTCGGGGGCCTCGAGGGTGACGAGCCGTTCGGCACGCGCCGGGTCGATCCGGAGCGTGCTGATCGTGGCGTTTCGCTCGGCGGCGACGTCGACCGCCGCCCCCAGGCTGCGGCCCTCGGTCACCCGGCCGTCGGAGAGCAAGAGGACGTGTGACCCCGCCTCGACGCTCCGAAGCACCTCGTCGCCGATCGGCGATGACTCCCCGGTCGCGATCGTCGTCCGCCGGACCGGGACGCCCTCGGCTTCGATCGAGTCGGCGATCGCCGCCGCGTCGGCGTCGTAGGCGTCCATGCTTGCCGAGTCGTCGACGAGCAACTGTACCTCCGGATCGCCCACGGATCGGCTGACGTCGACGACGTAGGGGCCGGCGGCCGCGGTGACGAGCAGGACGGCGAGGAGCACCCGCGAGACGATCATGAGCGTCCGGGTCCGCCCCGTCGGCGCGCCCGGCCCGACGTTCCAGTAGAAGGCGAGGGCGACGGCGGCGAGTGCGACCGGGAGCGCGGCGATCAACAGCGGCCGCTCGAAGCCGACCGGCCCGATCGACCCGACCGACTCGACGACGCCGACGGCGAAAGCGACACCGGCGGCCATCACAGCTCACCCCGGTATTTCAGGTATCCGAGTTCGAGCAGGCCGACGAGCAACGCGCCGAGGGCGAGCCACGGCGTGAGCGACCGCGGCGTCGACCCGGTCTCGACCGTCCCCGTCTCGGCCTCGATCGGCTCGGAGACGACGTCTGACTCCGACGGCGAGCGCAGGCTGACGCCGTATCGGGTCGTCGCCGTGTCGTAAAACCCCGTCTCGGTCGGTTCGAGCCGCGCCGTCTCGACGGCTCCGTCGCCCGTCTCGACGACCGTCGGCGCATCGAAGGTGATCGCCTCGCCGCTCCGTCGGTTCAGTTCCTCGATCGGCGTCCGCCCGGCGGCGTAGTTGATCGCCTGCCGCCAGAAGACGGGGTAGCGGTAGTTGTATTTGAACGCCGAGTCCTCCTCGATGTAGCCGTAATACATCGCCCGCCCGGAGCCGACCTCGTCGACTGCGATCATTGGGCTGCCGTCGTCGGCCACCGCGAGCGCCTCCCCGCGCTGGAGTGCCCCGGAGAGGTACGCCTCCGCGGGGACGAAGCCGATTCCGTCGACGACGGGATGGGACGCGGCGGTTCGGACGTCCGTCCGGACGCCGACCTCCTCGGGCGCTATGAGCGCCAACCCGCCGTAGCCGACGGCCCCGAGATCGTCTTGGCTCTGGACGACGACGCCCGACCCGTCCTCGACGTCGCCGCGGACGTCGGCGATCGTCCCCTCGAGGACCCGTTCGGGATCGACGTTGCTGAACACGACGACGTCGTAGCCGGTGGCGTCGGAGACCGGCGGAGCGGCAACGTCGACGCGGACGTCGCCCATCACGTCCAGCGCCGCCAGCAAGAAGCCGTTCCGGTCGTTCGTCACGACGAGCGTCTCGATCGTCCGGTCCGCCGGGGCGGCCACGTAGGCGACGTCGTCGGTCCGAAAGGAGTCGCCGGGCGAAAGCCGCAGTTCCCCGCCGCCGTCGGGGAGCGGAAGCGTCACCTCGGTGACGTCGCCGGGGGCCAACGCGACCGTCTCCGTCGAATCGCCGAGGGAGACGTCCCGCGTCTGTTCGGTCTCGCCGCCGTTCGTGACGACCGCCGTCGCCTCCGTCGCCGTCACCGACAGGTCGACGATCCCGACGTTGTCCTCGCCGCCGCCGCCGACCCGGCGGACGACGACCTCCTCGCCACCCGCCCGGACGCTCTCCGCCGCCGCCTCCCAGTCGGTGTCGTCGACGAAGTCGCTGACGACGACGATCCGCCGGGCGTCCTCGTGGGCGTCGGCAGCGACCCTGATCGCCCGCCGGAGGTCGCCCTCGGCCTCGACGACGGACAGCCCGGACAGCGCCGCGGCCGTCGCCTCGCGGTCGCCGTCGGCGATCTCGATCGTCGGCTCGGGGGCCGTGGTGACGAGCGTCGTCCGGTCGCCCGTTACCCCCTCGGCGGTGTCGACGGCGCGTTCGAACCGCGTCGCGTCCCCGTCGGTCGTCGCCATGCTCGCGCTGGTGTCGAGGACGACGACCGTCTCGCCGGATGTACCGCCGGGCAGCGGGACCTGCGGCCCGGCGAGCGCCAGCGGGATCGCGACGAGAACGAGCGCCTGCAGCAGGAAGATCGTCGACATACGAAACCGATCGCGGATGCGTTGCTGTCGGCTGTCACCGTCGCCCTCGGTGAGGAACTCGACCGTCGGGAGGTCGTACCGGCGCGGGTCGGGGCGGACGAGATACAACACGACGAGCGGGATCAGCGCCGCGAGGCCGAGCAATCCGAGCGGGCTCGCGAGCGACCCGCCGGCCTGAAGGAGGGCCATCGTACTCGGCCGAAGGGGACGGAGCCACATGTGTTTGACCATCGGGTCGCGGTGGCGAGACCGAGGGTCGCGGTGGCGAGATTGCGATGGCAGTGGCGAGATTGCGATGGCAGTGGCGAGATTGCGATGGCAGTGGCGAGATTGCGATGGCAGTGGCGAGATTGCGGTGGCGGTGGCGTTGCGGCCGGTATCGGTATCGACGCCCCCGGCGTGTCACCCGTCGAGTTCGAACGCCAGCCGGTCTCCGACGTCGACGCCGCGTTCCGCGGTCCACTCGTAGTTCACTTCGAGGACGTACTGGCCCCGCCCCGGATACCGCTGGTCGGTGCCGTCCTCATCGGGGCCGGGCGCGGGGGCGTGGTGGATCCCCGTGATCGTCCCCGTCGAATCCGCGTAGACGATATCGATCCCGAAGTCCATCCGCCGCATAACGAACGTCCGGTCGGCGACCGATCCGAAGACGAACAACATCCCGCGGTCCGCCGGCAGCGATTCGGTATCGCTCAGCCCGGTGTATCGGAGGTCGTCCGTGTCCGCGATGGCCGCCGTTACCGTGCCGAGTGACTCGCCGTCCGGCGTTTCGACGCGAACCGTGGTCGTCTCGTAGCCCTCGTGGACCGGGTCGAAATCCGGCGTCTCGGTCCCGGGCGTGGACGTCCCGTCCGCCCCCGTTTGCGTCGCGCTCTCCGATCCCCCGTCGCCGGCCGATTTCCCGTCGCCGGCCGATCCGGCGTCGAGACAGCCGGCGAGGGTAGCAAACGTCGCCCCGGCCGTCGCAAGACACGTCCGGCGATCCATGTCGTCCGGTTCGGACGGACGATACATAAAACAGGGGAGGGGCGGTCGCGGTTCGCCGCCGATCCACGCGAGGGACGAGCGACAGCCCGATACGTACCACGGCGCGGATCGGAACGACGGCGCGGATCGGAACGACGGCGCAGATCGGAACGACGGCGCGGATCGGAACGACGGCGCAGATCGGAACGACGGCGGCCGGCAGTATATATTTTCGAGGCCCCAACGCCCGGTCGATGGCTCCTGCCCCGCGTGCCCCCCGTTCGGGCCGACGTCTCGCGGCGCTCGCGACGCTCGTCTCGATCGTGCTGTTTTCGGCCTGTCTCGGTACGCTGGCGGCCGTCGGGACCGCGGCTGCCGAAACGGGGGCCGTCGGCCCGGTCGGCGACGCCGGCGATACCGAAGCGACGCCCCCGGCCCCGGCGCAGACGCCGCCCTCGCCCGCGGACGCGACCGGCGAGGGCGTCACCGTCGCGATCCTCGACAGCGGCATCGACGACGGCCACCCCGACCTCCGGGGACGCGTCACCGAACGGGTCGACCTGACCGGCGCGGAGCCGACCCACCCCGACCGCGGGACGGACGCGAGCGGCCACGGGACGTTCGTCGCGGGCGTCCTCGGCGGCAGCGGGGCCGCAAGCGACGGCGACCACGCCGGCGTCGCGCCGGGCGCGGCCCTCGTCGATGTCCGTATCATGGCCGAGAACGGCGACGCCGACGAGGCGACCGTCGCCGAGGGCATCGAGTACGCCGTCAGCGAGGCCGACGCCGACATCGTCCTGTTGAGCCTCGAAAGCGTCGGCGCCGCCCCCGCAACCATCGAGGACCGCGTCGAGTGGGCGACCGATCGGGGCGTCCTCGTGGTCGCCTCGGCGGGCAACCGCGGCGGCCCCCGCTCGGTCACCACGCCCGGGACGTCCCGGAGTGCGCTCACCGTCGGCGCGACCGACCGCGAAGGGGGGATTTGGGCCCGCTCCGCCTGGGGGCCGACTTCCGCGGGCGTATTTAAACCGGAGCTGCTCGCGCCCGGCGAGGGGATCGTCGGGCCGCGCGCCGGGGACGGCTGGACGGACGACCCCTACGCCCGTCGGAGCGGCACGAGCATCGCGGCGGCCCGAGTCGCGGGCGTCGCCGCGCTCGTCCTCGAATCCGAGCCCGGCCTCGGGCGGGCGGCGATCGAGCGCCGGCTGACGAGTACCGCGCGACCGATCGGAAACGGCCCGGAGGGGGTCGCCGATCCGGTCGCCGAGACGTCCGACGGAGACGGGATCGCCGAGACGTCCGACGGAGACGGGATCGCCGAGGGGACGGGGGCCGGCGAGGTCGACGCCGAACGCGCGCTCGCACCCGACATCGTCGCCGACGGGGTCGTCGATCTCGGCGTCGTCGACGACGAGGACTCGGTGACCCGGACGGTGACGTTTCGGAACCGCGACGACCGCCGCCACGAACTCGACTTCGATCTCGCCCTCCGGAACGCCGATACGGGCGAGGGGGCCGGAGGCGCGCTCTCGTTGAACCGCAGTGGCCTCTCGCTCGCGCCGGGCGAACGGGCGGCGGTCGAACTCCGGGTCGACGGGGCCGTCCCCTCGGGAGCCCACGTCGGGGCGATCCGGTATGCGGTGGGCGGGGAACCCCGGTCGGTCGCCGTCGGGTTCGTCCGCGGCGGGCGTCTCACCGTCGAGAAGCGGCCGCTGTCGGCGGGCGACCGCGTCGACGGCGACGAACTGCTCGTCTTCACCGAGGGGGACACCCACAGCGAGGTCCTGGAGTTCGAGGGGAACACCGCGAGCGTCTTGGCCGGGGGCGGCACCTACGTCCTCTGGTCGGCCGGCGTCGACGACGCGACCGGTTCGTTGGTGTTTCTCTCCGAGCGGCTCCGGGTCGACGGCGATACCCGCGTCGTCCTCGACGAGGCCGAGACCGTCCGATCGGGAGTCGACGCCACCGCCCTGGAGGTGCGCTATGGCTCCCTCGAAAACCGCTCGGTCGCGGCGTCGATGGTCACCGAGACCGCCGGTGGAACCGAACGGCTCTCCCGGCGCGTCCTCGACGCCGACAACCGGACGATCCGAGTCTCGCGGGACCGCGAGACCGCGCTCACGGCGACGTACCTGCTCACGACGGCGACCGACGGCGAGGGGCTGGACGCGGCGGACGTCTTCCATCTGAGCAACCACGTCAGGTGGACGCGGTGGGCCACCCGACGGGAGGTCCACCCCGCGGACCTCGAAACGACCACCTACCGGATCGGGCGGACGACGGTCGACCGCACCCCGGAGGTCCAAGAGCGGACGTCGGTCCGGCGGAGTCGGGGCGGCCGACAGCTGTCGTGGTTCGGGCTGGGCGATCGCCCGATCCAGCGCGTCCACCGGACGCCGGAGATCGACCACGAGCGTCACCTCCGGCTCGACGGCTGGCGGGCGGCGCTCTCCGCGCCGGCGGCGGGCAACGCGGCCGGGAACGTCAGCGCGCTCTCACACCCGCTGTTCGCGCGGGCGGACGTCGAGATCCGCGACGGGGTCGCGTCGGTCGAGGCGCGGCCGCTCGCCGACGGCGCGGGCACCGAACTCCACGCCGGCGACAAGCACACTGTCGCCGTCGCCGTCGGCGGCACGGTTCGGGCCGAACGCCGCAGCGAGCGTCCCGTGATCGACGTCGGGTCGGTCCCGATCGCCGAGGGCGACTCGCTGTCGGTGCGGATCGACGGCGCGAACCCGGATGGCCGGCTCTCGACGCGGACGCGAACCGCGGTGACGCTCCGAGGCAACGACACCGATCCGGGGGCGTCGGTCCCGCTGCTCCGGGACGTCCGCCTCGAGGCCCCCACGCCGACGAACGCGGCCGGGCCGGGGACGGTGCCGATCCGGATCCGCACCGCGGCGCGGGAGGAAATCGCGGAGGCGACCGTCTGGTATGCGCCCGACAGCCCCGAGACGCCGCCGTGGATCGACGGCTCGGCGTGGGAGCGGACGCCCGCAGGGTTCGGCTACCGGGGGCTTCGGGCCACGGTCGAGGTCCCCGACGACGCCGATACGATGAGCCTCGCGGTCGGCCTCGAGTCGGAGGCGGGGAGTACGGTCCGGACGATGACGGCCGACGCCTTCCACGTCGGGCGCGCGCCGAACACGTCGACGCGGTTCATCGAGGGGCGGCTCCTGCGGGCCGACGGCGGCGTCGCCGACAACGACACCGTCATCGCGGCCCCGACCGACGGCGACGACCCCTTCGTCGCGTCGACGGGATCGGACGGGCGCTTCAGCCTCGACGTGCCGAAAGACGAGCCCTACGACGTCCAGTACCGCCGCGGCGACCTGTGGGACGACGCGCCGACGGCCCCCGGCCGCCCCGACTTCTACTCGCTCGGGCGGGTCGAGGCGACCGAGGACACGACGCTCGACCGGACGCTGCCGTCGCCGACGACGCTCGACGTCCGCGTCCGCGACGAGCGCGGCGTGGTCGTCGAGAACGCGACCGTCCGGATCGCCCACCGCGCGGGCAACGCCACGAGCGCCGCGGAACTCACGACGGACGGAAACGGGAGCGTCGCGCTCGGCCCGACGCCCGGCTTGCACCTGGCCGGGACGGTCAACGTCACCGTCGACGCGCCCGAGGAGCCGCCCTTCGTCGGGTCGACGCTCCGGCGGACGGTGACCCTCGAGGGCGAGCGCACGACAGAGCGGTTCGTCATCGAGAACGACGCGCCGACCGCGGCGCTGTCGACGAGCCGGACCTGGATGCTCGAGGGGACGCCGACGACGCTCGACGCGGGCGACAGCGACGTGCCCGCCGGCCCCGCCGAGTACCGCTGGGACCTCGACGGCGACGGGTCGGTCGATCGGGTGACCGACTCGCCGACGACGCGCTATGCGCCCCCGCTCGGCGAGACCGAACCCTCGGTGACGGTCGTCGACGCCGCGGGCAGGCGCGCGAACGCGACGGTCGGGCCGATCCGGGTGACCGAGGAGTGGGAGTAGCGTCCCCTGTAGTTCGGGCGGACGCCGGGGCGAACGACGGTCGTGTCGAGTAGGGTGGCGTAACTGCTACAAAAATCAGCAGTGAACAGCAGTCCTTCGATACAAATAGAACCCAAACGCCTAATAGATATCGAGTATATACTGCAGATATGGCTGAGTTCACGTTCGAGGGCAGAGAAGCCCTTGAGAAAGAAGCAAAACCCGTTGGCGGAGGCGCACACGTCCACGTCCCAAAAGACTGGATTGGAGAAAAAGTCGCCGTCATCCGCCTCGAACAACAAGAAAACGAAGACGACGAGTAACACAACATGGCGTCAACACACCTCTCACTCCCACTCCGCCTCCCCTTCGAGGAGCAAGAACGCCACGCTCGATTAGACACACTCACAACCAGCGTTGCAAATACGCTCATCGAGCAATACTGGACGCCCGAACACCTCACCGGGATTGATGAATACTCGTATCAAGCGTGGAAATACTTTGACGAAGCCGAAGCGTTCGGAAGCGTTGACTTGTATCTCCCGAGTCGGTACAAACGGTGCGTGATGCAGAAGGTTGGGGAAACACTCCGAAGTCATGCTGACAAACGCGAAGCGTTCCAATCCATCCAGTCCGTTCTTCCCGACCACAAGATTCGACGCATCGACACTCGGAGAATCAAGGAACGACTCTGGGACTCAGAGGAATACCTCAAATCTGGGTACGTTGACTTGCTAATCGGGCAACTCAATTCGTACTACGACCGCCACGGGTGCTTCCCTGAATCATATTTCGAGTTGCAAGAGTGTCCATCGTACTCGAAAGGTGTGCTTCCGTACTCGGCTGACGATGGCCCCGCTTCCGGGCAGGCTGTCAAATACGAGTACAGCGAAGATACGCAGACACTCACGGTCAAACTCAAAACACCGGATACAGTCGAACCCGAGACTCGTGGTGACTGGACGTGGACGGAACACGAATTGGAAGGATACGAAGCGTTCCACGAACTCTTAGAACACGGCAGTCTCTCCGCACCCGCCTTCCACCCCACACAATCGAAAACCGGGAACGAATACTACGAACTCTCGTTCCCCGTTGAGGTTGAACACCAAGAGAAATCGAGCGACGTGGAAACCGTCTTGGCGATTGATGGTGGCCTCCGAAAAGACGCTACCGCAGTCGTTGTCAACGAGAACGGAGAACAACTTTCCACGCCGTACTTCATTCAGAACACCGAGCGAGAGCGGATGCAGAATCTCGCTCGTGAACGTAACCAACTCAACTCCAAGTTGGCATATCTGCGTCGAGGAGGGCGTGACCACACGGACTCGTTCACACAGGTTCAGGCAGAGTACGAGCGTGTGAACAACAAGATTCGGCACAAGCGAGTGCAGTTGGTTCATGATGTAGCGAATCAAGTGCTTGCTCTCGCGTTGGTGTACGACGTTGACGCGATTATACACGAAGACCTACGAAGTCTGTCACCGCCTCGTGGCGAAGGACAACTTTCGTGGGAGTTGTCGTCGTGGGCGCGGCGAGAAATCATCTCGAAAATCGAGTACCGGGCTGACATCGCCGGACTGTACATGGATAAAGTACGTCCGGGCAACACGAGTCGGTCGTGCCCTCGGTGCGGCGCGACCGGGCATACCACGAAGTCTCCCGACCACTCGTTTGAGGTGTGGTGTGGGGGCCACTTCCGGTGCGACAACGCCCGCTGTGGCTTTCAGGCCGACCGGGATTACGTTGGTGCAGTCAACGTGGCGCGTGTGTTCTTCAGCGAGACAGCAACGCTGGAACACGGTTTCACGTCCTCGTATATCGGGGATTCTGAAATCGTGCCAGCTAGCCGTTCCGCTGGCTCGCGTCTCGTGTTCGGTGAAGCACCTATCGTGTTTACCGGACATTCGGAGAAAGTTGTGATTGCTGGTGGCGGGTCGTGCTTCATAGCGCCCGCTGTCACCCCGATAGAGACGAAAAACAATAGCAGTAACAACGATTCAGTGTCAAGCCCAGCGACACACAGCACCTCTCAGTTCGTTAAGAGGACTGCTGTTTACTGCCGAAAATAGGAACGGTTCCGCGTCGGCTCGGGCTCACTCGGAGGAGTCTAATCGCGGGACGTCACCGAGGTCGTCGCGGCGCTCCCCGGACAGATACGCCTCGTAGTACCCCAGTCCTCGAACGCCCGTGAGAAGCGTCGAGAGCGCGCCGAAGGCGAGCCGATCGCGTAGCGGGAGGTCGGGTTCGGGGCGTTTGATCCCGCTGGGGCGGGGCGGAACGCCGGGCGTCCCGTAGCGGTCGGGGTGGTACCGCTGGAGTTGACAGAGGCCGCGGCCGACCCGGCGGTCCTTTTTAACGTGTGCGCGGAGACTGTCCCTGGTTGGGTGATACATCGTAACGTCGGCGGCGAAGTGGCGGTCGTAGCCCGCCTCCGAGACGCGGTTGCCGAACTCCTTGTCGCCGCCGGAGACGAGGCGGTGATCGAAGAGGCCGACGTCGGCGAAGACGTCGCGGCGGACGAACAGACAGCAGGTCGGGGCGAACCCCTGCTGTTCGAGATAGCCCTCGACGGGAAAGCCCGTGTGGTGGTCATAGCGGGCGGCGAGTGAGGGATCCTCGGGGAGCGTGATGTCGACGTTACAGCCCATGTAGTCGGCGTCGGCGGTCTCGAACGCCGCGAGTGCGGTGTCGAGCCAGTCTTCGGGGACGGTCATGTCTGCGTCGACGAACGCGAGGATCTCCGCGTCGGTGTTTCGGATGCCGGTGTTGCGGGCGGCGTAGGAGGATTGGACGTCCGTCTCGTGGTGGAGGGTGACCCGGTCGTCGTCGTACGAACGGACGACGTCGGGGGTGCGGTCGGTGGAGTCGTTGTCGACGACGACGACCCGGTACTCGCGGTCGGTCGACTGGGCGAGCAGCGAATCGAGGGTCGTTCGGATCCCCTCGGGGTCGTCGTAGACGGGGACGACGACGGCGACGTCGGGGGGCGTATCGGTCCCGGTGGCCGCGTCACCGGAGGTGTCGGCGTCGGGACCGGAGTCGGCATCGGAATCGGAGTCGGTGTGTCCTGTCATGCGGTGGCTTTCCCGTCGATCGGAGTCGATGATCGAAGCGCCGGCGCTCGGGCCGCCGGCGAGTCGGTCAGCGAAGGTAGCCGAGGTCGGCGAGTCGGTCCTCGACGTCCGCCTCGACCGTCCCGGCGTCCCCCCGCAGGTCCATCGATTCGAGTGCCGCGAAGGCGTCCTCGACTCGCTTCGAGCCGTCCCGGTCGACCGGGATCGCCTCCCGGGCGTCGCGGATTCGCAGCGCGAGCGCGTCCTCGCCGCGGACGGCGTACTTCATCGTGTGGTCCCCGGAGCGCTCGTAGACCGCGCGCCAGGGGCCGTAGTAATCCGTCGCCGCCTCGGTGCTCCCCTCGAAAATGCCGTCGTGTTCGGTGAGAAGCCGTTCGGTCGAGGCGACGACCGGTCCCTCGGGGACGAACGAATCGCGCGACGCCGAGCCGTCGAGCGCCGCCCGGACGGTGTCGGGAAACGCGGCGAGGGTCGCCGGCGCGTCGACGGTGACCGGGTCGGTCTGGCCGGGGTAGCTGACGACGAGGGGGACGTGCGTCAACACCTCGTGGATTCCCCAGCTGTGATCGACCAGCCTCGTCCGGCCGGTGAGGCGGCTGATCTCGCCGAACCCCTCGCCGTGGTCGCTCGTGAGCACGACGAGGGTCTCCTCGTGGACGCCCGCGTCTTCGAGCCCCTCGAAGAGCCCTTCGAGGTGGGCATCGAGTTGGCGGATCGCCCCGTCGTAGAGGTGTTCGAACGCCTCCAGTTGCCACCAGGGGCGTCCCCGAACGAACTCGTTCGCCGGCGGCTTCTCGAACTCGGCGTGGAGCGTGCGGAGCGTCTCGCCGCCCCAGCGGTCGTATCGCTCGGCCGGGTCGTAGGGGAAGTGGGCGTCCATTAGATTGAGACACGCGGCCCAGGGGCGGTCGTCGGCTCCGTCGCCGTTCCCGGTCGCCCACCCGAGGAACCCGTCGATCAACTGCCCGGAGTCGGGCGTCCCCTCGGCGGAGCCGCGCCGCTTTTGATAGAGGTGGTAAGCGCCGTTGTAAAGCGACCTGAGCGGGTATTCGTCCCGAAGGGCGCGCTCGAGGTTGCCCGCGATGCCGTCGTGCGTGGCCGAATCCGTCGGGCCGCGGGCACCGGGGAAGGGTTTGTTCGACGACCCCGAAAACGTCTGCGTCATCGCGTGGTCGAAGGGGTCTGTCAGGTTCGAGGCGTGTGCGAGCACGGAGTTGACCGTGAAAACCCCCGTCCGGTAGCCCAGGGCCGAAAGCTCCTCCCAGACCGTCGTCTCGGGGCGCAGTCGGTCCTCGTGGCGCGTGATGCCGTGTTCTTCGACCGCCGCGCCGGTCCAGAGGCTGGCGTGGCTCGCGACGCTGTGGATGCCGGGGGATCTGGCCTGCCGGTAGGTGGTCGCGCCGTCGGCGTACGAGGAGAGAAACGGGGTCGTATCGCGGTGGTGCCCGTACAGCCCCACGTTCTTCGCGCGGACGCTGTCGAGGACGACGAGCAGGACGTTGGGGCGACTCATCCGCCCACACGAACGTCTCGGATCGGTTTATCCGTTCGGGTTTCGAGGACCGGGGCGCTCCCAGTACTGTTATGACGCCTACTCGAAAACATCCGGACAGCATGGAGTTGCACGACATCCCCTTGCGCGCGGTCCGCAAATACCGCCGGGACGGGTGGCGCGAACTCCTCCGGGAGGGGGCGGCCGTCCTGGTGGAGGACGTCCTGTTCTACCGCCTCGCCTACCGTCGGTACCTCCGCGGGCGGATCGACACGGTGTCGCGGTCGGACCTCCGGGCGGCCCCGGACTGCGTCGTCTCCGAGCCCCACGAGGGGTCGATGCGGATCAAAGCGAGTGGGGGGTTCCGCGGGCGGGCGACGCCCGAGCGCTACGACCCCGGCGACCGGTTCGTCTGTGAGGTCCCCGAGGCGACGGTGTTGGGGCCGGCCGGGCCGGGGGTGAACGCCGAGGGGCGCGTGGTCGTCGACACCGTCGCCACCCCGCCGCTCGGACCGCGACGGACCGGCGTCACCCTCGCGAAATCGATGCGCTCGAGCGGAGTCCGACGGACGCTCGATGCGCTCTCGGGGGGGCCGCCCCCGACGCCGGATCACCGCTTCGGGACCGCCGCGCTCGCGGTCCCGCCGTGGCTCAACTACTACCACTGGACGATGGAGTGTCTGCCCCGGATCCGGCTGCTCGAGCGCTACGGGGCGGCCACGGGTCGATACCCCACGCTCTTGGTCCCGCCGGAGCCGCCGGAGTGGGTCGAGGAGTCGCTCTCGCTCGTCGACTACGCCGGGGACGTCGCCCGCTTTGCGGGCGGGATCGCCGCCGTCGAGACGCTCGTCGTGCCCACGTTCCCGGACCCGACGCCCGCCGAGTGCGCGTGGCTCGGCGACCGAATGCGAGCGTCGGTATCGACGGCGGGAGCGGAACCGACGGCGGGAGCGAAACCGGCGGCGGAACCGACGGCGGGAGCGAAACCGGCGGGAGCGAAACCGGCGGCGGAATCGGGCGACGGCGACCGGAAACCGAACGACGACGGGCCGTCGGACGGCCACGGGGGAAGCGAACGCATCTACGTCGCCCGCGGGGACGCGACCGTCAGACGCGTCGCGAACCGGGACGAACTCCAGGGCGTGCTCGACCGGTACGGGATCGACACCTACCTCCCCGGCGAGTTGAGCGTCCGCGAGCAGGTCGCGCTGTTCTCGCGGGCCGACCTCGTCGTCGGTCCCCACGGCGCGGGCCTGACGAACGTCGTCTTCGGCGAGGACCTCGCCGTGGTCGAACTGTTCGGCGACAAGCGGATCGCGACGTTCGATCGGCTCGCGGCGGCCCTCGGCCACGAGTACGCCTTCGTCGAGGGCGAAGGGGTCGGGGTCGACGTCCGGGTCGACACGGCGGAACTCGACCGGGCAATCGCCCGCGTCCTCGACGAGGAATCCGCCGATCGAAAGGACTTATAAGTACCCGAGCTGTTCGAGGCGGTCCTTCGCAGGGACGGTTCCCGTTTCGGGCGTCCCAGAGGCAATCGATGCTCATACTGACGGACAAAAGAATGTACACACGACGCACGAGGATCACGCCGTTCGACGGAGCGAACAGCGGATCACTCGTGAGTCGGTTTCATTCGATTTCGTCCACCAGTATCAGTTCACACGGTAGAGATGCGTTCAGTGAATCGGTATCAGCGGGTGATTCTCTATAACGGGCCTCAGGAATCAACGCCTCTGGTAGGAATCTTCCGGTCGCCGGTGGCTCACCGATACCCGAGCGCCTCGAGTCGGTCCTCGACGTCTTCCTCGGAAGGCGATCGCTGCTCGACCGGCGGGTCGGCGCGGATCGCCGGCCGATCCGCGGACTCGACAACGAACCACGGCACCTGGACCAACTCGGGGAGGTAGACGCCGTAGGGGTGGCCGTACTTGCGCCGGGAGGGGATCGGCCGGAAGCGCTCGCCGACGAGGTTGCCGTGATCCGCCGACAGCACCGTCCGACCGGGGAGGGCGTCCGCCAACCCTCGGGCGTGATCGAGGGCGATATCGAGGTTCTCTCGGTAGGCATCCCAGACCACCTCGACGTCGAGGTCGTCGCCGTTGCGCAGGCGTTGCCAGACGGAGTCGCCCTCGACGGCCCCTCCGCCGTTGGGGCTACCGTTGGTGTCGGACGTGTCGGCCCGCCACCCCCGCGCGTCGATTCCCCGCCCCGTCTCGCCGATGAACGGGTAGTGAGGCTGCATGAAGTGGACGATCAGCCGCTTGTCGGGAAACCGGTCGCGGGCCGACAGGGCCGCCTCGACGACGGTCTCGGGGCGGACCGTCTGCAGGTCGTCGTCCCACTCGGCGAGCAGGTCGACCACGGCGTGAAACGTGCCGTCGTCGAGCCCCAACCGCGGCAGGTAGGGGTTCGTGTTGACGTACACCGTGTCGTGGAACGTCCCGTCCCCGAAGTTGCGCTCGAGAAACTCCTCGCTCGTCGACCCGAGCGAGATCCGCGACTCCAGGTGGCACTCGCCCCCGACGCGCCCGGCGACGGCGTCGGCGCGTTCGGCGAACATGTCGTACCGGCAGGCGTCCAGAAGGACGAGGGCGTCCCACTCCTCCGCGATCACGCGCGTTCCGGGACCGTATCGCGCGCGGAAAGCAAGGTTGTTGAGTTCGATCGGGACGTAGCCGAGCGTGGCCTTGGCCGTCTCCACCAGCCCCCGCGTCTCGTAGACGTGTTTCGCCCGCCGGAGGTGGTGTCGCATATGTGGGGGTTGCCCGGACGAACACAATAGCGCTGCGGTCGGTCGTCGGGGGTCGACGACGGGGGCGTCACCCACGACGATTCCGCGACGGCTGCCCGCGGGATCGAAGCGTCTTTCAGCGCTGCTTGCGGACTCATTTTCGAACCCTTAGTCCGTCATGAACCTGGGACAGACGTCGCTCGTGTACTTCCTCTCGCGATTGGCAGCGTCCGCCCTGGGGTTCGTGGCGACGGTGTACTTTGCCCGCCTGCTCGGCGCGGACGCCCTGGGGATCTACTACCAGGTGGTCGCCTTGGTCTCTTGGCTCGCAATCTTCGGGCAGGTCGGTCTCTCGGGGGCGGTCTCGAAACGGGTCAGCGAGGGCGACGACCGAAAGCGATACGCCGCGGCGGCGGCGGTATCGATCGGCGGACTCTTTGCGGTCCTCGCCGTCGCGCTCGCGCTGTCTCGGTCGTACGTCGACGCCTACGTCGGCTACCCGGCAACGGGCTACGTCGTCGCCTTGCTGTTCGCCACGCTCGCGTGGTCGACCGTCGCGTCGCTTCTGAGCGGCCTCCACCGCGTCGGCACGCAGGGAGCCCTCCAGACGGTGAAGACGGGGGGACGGGGGCTCCTCCAGATCGGCACCCTCCTCGCCGGGTTCGAGCTCGCCGGTGTGTTCTTCGGCTACGTCGGCGGGTTCCTTGTCGCGACCGTCTTCGGCGCGGCCGTCGTCGCCCGCGAGCTTTCGGGGATCGCGATCCCCCGACGGCGTCACTTCCGGAGCCTCGTAGAGTACGCCAAGTTCGCCTGGCTCGGGCGGCTCCAATCGCGGCTGTTCAACTACACCGATGTCCTCGTATTGGGGGTTTTCGTTCCGTCATCGCTCGTGGGCATCTACGCCGCCGCCTGGGGCATCGCGCAGTTTCTCATCCTCTTCGCCGGGGCGATCAGTTCGACGCTGTTCCCGGAGATGAGCCGCCTCTCGGCGGACGGGAGCCCCGAGGAGGTTCGTTCGCTCACCGAGGACGCTCTCGCCTACGCCGGATTGCTGTTGATTCCGGGGCTCGTCGGCGGGCTGATCGTCGGCGAGCGACTGCTGGCGATTTACGGCGAGGCGTTCCGGCGGGGGACGACGATACTCGCCGTGTTGATCGTTGCGAATCTGCTCATGAGCTATCAGAACCAACTTCTCAACACGCTCAACGCGATCGATCGTCCCGGTCGCTCCTTTCGGGTCAACGCCCTCTTCGTCGTCTCGAACGTGTCGTTGAACGTCGTCTTGATCTACCTGTACGGCTGGCTCGGCGCGGCGGTCGCGACCGCGCTCTCGGTCGCGGTCAGCCTCGTCGTCGCCCACCGCTCGCTCGGTGCGATCGTCGACTTCGCGATCCCCTACGGCGAGATCGGCCGCCAGTGGCTCGCCGCGCTCGTGATGGGCGGGGTCGTCCTCGCCGGCCGCTGGGTCGAAGACACCTACCGCCTCCTCGGCCACAACGTCGCCACCGTCGTCGCGTTGGTCGGCCTCGGTGCCGGCGTCTACTTTCTGGCCCTGCTCGCGCTCTCCGCGCGGTTTCGGGCGACCGTCGACCGGAACCTCCCGGTCGAGGTGCCCCTCGTGTCGGGATGACGACCCCGTGCTCCGGCCCGCGGACGCCGGCGGGGGTCGGGTCACGCCTCCCGCAACACGTCACGCCGGAGCAGCCCGTAGACGTATCCAAGCCCGACCGCCCCCGTAAACGCGACCATCGCGCCGACCCGTTTGAGCTCCGGGACCGACGGCCCGAGGACGCCCGCCTCGAGCCGGGACGGGATGCGCTCCGTGAGCAGCCGTTTCAAGAACGCGCTCTCGTTGCCCTGGCTGCCGGGATACAGGATCGCCAGCACGCGCTTGGAAAAGCCCTGCCAGAAGGAACGAAACAGCAGCCACCGGAAGTCGCCGCGGTACGCAAAGAGCTTGTGGTGGACGACGGCGTCCTCCGTGTAGATGACGCCGTGGCCGTAGCGCTCCCGCAGCCGGATGCCGACCGGGGCCTCGTGGGCCTGGACGTGGCGATCGCCCTTCCGGCCGGTGTTCGGGTCGTAGCCGCCCACGGAGAGAAACGCCGAGCGTCGATACGAGACGTTCGACCCGTAGGTGTTTCGCACCTCCTCGCCGTCGGTGGCGAAGCCCCGCTCCGTACAGCCGACGAGCCAGTAGAACTCCTCGGGGAAGAACTCGGGCTTGGCCGTCTGCCAGTCGGGGGCGACGTATCCCCCGGCGGCGAGCGTGTCGGTCGTCTCGTAGACGTCGACCAGCCGCTCGACCCAGTCCGGTTCGGCGACGGCGTCGTCGTCGATGAACGCGACGACCGTCCCCGACGCCAGCCGTGCGCCCTCCGTCCGGCTGTAGGAGATGCCGCGGTTCTCCTCGTTGCAGTGGAGAACGATGTCGCCGTCGAAGCCCGCGGCGGCGTCGCTGCCGGGGCCGAAGCGCTCCCGGACGTGCTCGAACACCTCGTCGTTGCCGTCGACGACGAGAACGACCTCCAGCTCCTCGTGGGTCTGTGCGAGCACGCTCTCGACCGCCTCGATGAAGGGCTCGAGGCGGTCCATCGCGTACGTACAGACGACGACGGAGACGTCCATTACTCGACCGGTTCAACGCCGCCGGGAATAAGCATTCTGAACCCGAGAAGGGAGCCCCCGGCGGCGGTCTCGGCGGCTACCCGAGATCGAGTTCGCTCTCGCCGGCGAGGATCCGATAGCTTTCGAGCGTCCCGGCCATCGGTGGCGCGTCCTCGTCGTCCTTTCTCTGCGTGCCGTAGTCCATCCACCGGCCCCCGGAGTAGCTGTACATCTCGAAGGCATCGTCCGTCTCGATCACGATGTCCACGACGGGCGTCTCGGGGGCGTCCGCCGGGACCGTCGCCGACCGAACCGCGCTGTCGGCGTCCATCACCCACACGGCGAGTCCGTCCGCGCCGAGTCGGTCCGCGGCCTCCGCCTCGGAGAGCGGCCCGTCCGGCCAGCCGTCCGCGGGTTTCGGTTGTTCCATACGGGCGGTACGTTCCCCACGGACAAAGGCGTTCGTGGCGGCGGTCGCGTCCGGGCCGGACGGCTACGCGATCGGCAACTCGACGACGAACACCGCCCCCTCGCGGTCGTCGCCCCCCGTGGAATCCCGTTCGCCCCCGTCTTCGACGCGGACCTCGCCGCCGTAGCGGCCGACGAGCGTCTCGACGAGATACAGCCCGAGCCCCGTTCCCTCGCTGTCGAGCCCCATCTCGCCCTGTTCGAAGATCCGCTCCCTTCGCGCCTCCGAGATCCCCGGCCCGTTGTCGGCGACCCGTACGGCCACGGCCTCGTCGCCGCAGGTCGCCGATACGACCACCTCGGGGACGTCCTTGTCGTTGTGCTGGATCGCGTTGGACAGCAGGTTCCGGAACACCGATTCCAACATATCGTCGGCACACACCGTGACGTCCGGAATCGACCCATCGACCCGCACTATCGCGTGCTCGTAGTTCGAGCGAACGTCGTCGATCTCGGCTTCGAGCACGGAACGAAGCGGCACCGGACGGTGCTCGGCGTCGGCCTGGAGCATCACCTGGGTTACGTCCCGTGCGGTCGTGGTGATGCCGACCGCGTCACGGGCCGCTTCGAGTATCTGCTCGAGGTACGCCTCGCCGTCCGCGTCGACGTATGCCCCCAGCATGTCGGCGTAGGCCAACACGAGCTGGAGGTCGTTGCGAATGTCGTGGCGGACGGCCTGGTTGAGCACTTCGAGGCTGTCGCGCTGTTCTTCGAGCCGTCTCTCGTACTCCTTGCGTTCGGTCACGTCACGGCCGTATCCGAGGACGACCGTCTCGCCGCTTTCCGGGAGTTCGTACGGGATCTTCGTCGTTTCGAGTATGCGGGTCTCGCCGTCGACGGTCGTCAGTTCCTCGGTGACGTTCATCGATTCGCCGGACTCGATGACCTCGATGTCGTCTTCGTGGAACGCTTCGGCCTCCTCGAGGTTCGGGATCACCGCCGACTCCGAGGCCCCCTCGATGGCTTCGGGCGTCGAGCCGTACGCCTCGGCGGTCGCCTCGTTCGCCAGCAGGTACTCGCCCTCGCGGTTCTTCAAGAAGAGCAGGTCCGGCACGAGGTCGATGATGTGTCGGAGTTCCTCTCGGGTCCGCTCGAGTACCCGCTCGTACTCCTTGCGCTCGGTCACGTCGATGTGGACGCCCACGGCACGGACCGGCTCACCGTTCCCGTCGCGGTCGACGATCCTGCCGACGTCCCGGATCCACTTCCAGTCGCCGTCGGCCGTCCGCATCCGGTGTTCGGTGTCGTAGTAGTCGGTCTCGCCTGCGATGTGTGCGTCGAGGGCCGCCTCGACATCGTCAACATCGTCGGGATGGACGCGTTTCTCCCAGGCGTCGAGGTGGGGCTCGATCTCATCGAGCGAGTAGCCAAGCATCTGCGCCCACTGTTCGTTGAATTCCATCTCGTCCGTGGTCATATCCCAGTCCCAGATACCCAGGTTCGCCCCCTCGACCGCGAGCTCGAGGCGCTCTTTGACCTCACGGAGCTCTCGCTCCCGTTCTTTTTGCTCCGTGATGTCGCGGACGACACAGACCAACGCCCCGTCCCCCACGCTCGTCAGCGACAGTTCCTGTGGAAACGTCGTTCCGTCCGCCCGGAGCCCGGTCGCCTCCCCCCGCCATTCTCCGGTCTCCTCGAGTGCGGGCAGGGCCGTCGACTCCAGTCGCTCGATCTCGTCGTCGGTATAGAGCATCCGCCACGTGTTCCCGATCAGCGCGTCCGGGTCGTCGTATCCGTAGACCGCAGCGTGGGCCTGGTTCGCGTAGACGTAGTGGTTTCCCTCGTCGATGATCGCCATGCCGTCCATCGACGCCTCCATCGCCTCCGCCCGTTCGAGTACTTCCCTGGCCCGCTTGCGGTCCGTGATGTCGACGTAGAGCGCGTGGGTGCCGACGATCTCGCCGTCGTCGCTTCGACGCGGTGTCGCCTGGAGAAGCGTGACCAGCCGTTCGCCCTCCGCCGTGACGAACGCGCGTTCTTGGGGGGTGAACTCCCCCTCGAGCGCCCGTTCGTACCCGCCCTCGTCGAGCAGCCGCTGTACCGACTCGTCGGTGTACAGCTCCGCGAGCGGCCGGTTTCGAAGCTCCGAAGCGGCGTATCCGAGTGTTTCGGCGAACCGCCGGTTGCAGTCCTCGATGACCGGTTCGCCGCCCGACTCGCGCGTGAACGCCATCATCACCGGCGCGTCCTCGAACAGCTCGCGGTACTGCGATTCGTACCGCTGTTGGATGCGAATTCGGTGGTACGCGTGTGCGATGGTCTCGGCGAACTCCCCGAGCAACGACCGCTCGTCGGCGTCGAACGCCGCCGGACGGTCCGAATAGACGTTCAATACCCCATGGAAGGATCCGTCGTATTCGATCGGCACGGCGGCGCTGGAGCGATACCCCCGTTCGAGCGCGTCCTCACGCCACGGACCGTATGCGGGGTTTTCGGCGATGTGTTGGACCACCTGGATCGAGCGCGTCTTGACCGCCTTCCCGGTCGGTCCCTGCCCGGTCGCGCTGTCGTCGACGGTGATCTCGACCTCGTCGAGATAGTCGGAATCCCGCCCGGCCGACGCCCGCGGCCGTATCCGATCGCGGTCGGTGTCGACGGTCCCGATCCACGCGAACACGTAGGGATCGGCTTCGGCAAGCCGCTCGCAGACCCTGGTTTCGACCTCCTCGCGGGTCCTCGCCCGGACGAGGTCGGATTGGATGTCCCTGACGAGGTCGGCGACGCGCTCGTACTCACTCGCCTGTCGCGTCTCGCTCGCGGCGACGATCCGCTGTGCGAGTGCTTCGAAATGGGCGGCCGAATCGTCCCTTCGCACGTAATCCGTGGCGTTCTCGGAGATCGCTTCGGATGCGACCGCCTCCGAACCGTCCCCCGTGTACAGAATAAACGGCACATCGGGCCGCCGGTCTCGGACCTCCGACAGAAGCGCCAGCCCGTCTATGCCGGACTCCCCGTGGTCCGAGAGCACACAGTCGACCGGCTGGCGGCGCAGGTGTTCGAGCGCGTCCTCGGCCGTCGCGACCGGCGTGACGTCGAGTCGGTCGTCCGCCCGTTGGAGCTTCTCGACCGTCTCTGCCCCAGTGCCGGATCCGTCGTCGACGGTTAGTACCTGGATCCGATCCGCCATTACCTCGTGGTGACACGAGAAATTGATGAGTCTTTTGATGCGGTACTGCCGGTTAGTATTTTACCCTCCGCCCCGGAGAGGCGGACGTGCAGGAGTACGAGCGCAAACAGCTCCTCGAACGGATCGGTCGGGAGGGATCGACGCTCGGCGTCGACATCCCCGAGCGGATCGAGATCCAGGGCGAGGAGATACGTCTCCGGGAGTTCGTCTTCGAAATCAAGCGCCGGGAGACGGTCCCGCCGGGCGAACGCGACCGCGTCGAGCGGGCCAAACGCAACCTGCGGCGCGAACGCCTCGAACGAAAGGAACTGATCGAGGCCGGCGAGATCGACTTCGAGGCGGGTGAACGGGCCGCCGGCGTCATCATCGGTATCGACCGGGCCCTGGAGGCCCTCGAGACCCTCGGCTCCGAAAGCGTCGCCCGGGAGGCCGAGCGGAGCGAAACCGCGGACACGAAACGCTGGATGGACTTCCTCAAGAAGGCGCTCGGACAGGACGACGGGCCGGAGGTGCGGGGACGGTGATCCGGGACCCGCGGACGGACGCGACGAGCGGGGGACGCCGATGAACCACAATGCCGCCGTCGCCGACCGACTGGAGGAGATGGCGGCTCACCTCGAGGCGCGCGACGTCGAGTACAAACCGAACGCCTACCGCCGGGCGGCCGATAGCGTCCGAAGCAACGCCGTCTCCGTCGACCGCCTCCACGCCGAGGGCGGCGAGGACGCCATCGCCGAGATCGACGACGTCGGCGAGGCGATCGCCGCGAAGACGGCGGAGTACGTCGAGACCGGAACGATCGGGGAACTCGAAGAGCTCCGCGAGGGCCTCCCCGTCGAGATGGACGCCCTGACGGCCGTCGAGGGCATTGGTCCCAAGACCGTCGCCTCGCTGTACGACGCCCTCGGCATCGAGACCCTGGACGACCTCGAGGCGGCCGCCGAGGCCGGGGAGATCCGGACGGTGAAGGGCTTCGGCGCGAAGACGGAGTCGAACATCCTCGAAAACATCCCCTTCGCCAGGGAGGCCAGGGCCCGGAGCCTGCTCGGGGACGCCCGCCCCGTCGCCGATCGTCTCGTCGCCTTCTTCGAGAGCCACGACGCGGTCGAAGCCGTCGAGACGGCCGGGTCGATCCGGCGGTGGCGGCCGACGATCGGCGACGTCGACGTGTTGGTGGCCAGCGAGGCGGGCGAACGCGTCGTCGACCTGTTCGCCTCCTGGGAAGGGGCCGACTCGGTGATCGAAGCCGGGAGCAACAAGGCCTCGGTCCGCGCCGAGGGCGAACGCGTCGACCTCCGCGTCGTGGTCCCGGGGGAGTTCGGCGCGGCCCTGCAGTACTTTACGGGCAGCAAAGACCACAACGTCGCGCTCAGGAACCGCGCGATCGGGATGGGGCTGAAGGTCAACGAGTACGGCGTCTTCGACGTCTCCGGGGTCGACGATCCCGACGGCGGCCAACGCGTCGGCGACCGGGTCGCGGGCGAAACCGAGGCGGACGTCTACGACGCCGTCGGGCTGTCGTTCGTCCCACCGGACCTGCGCGAGGACCGCGGCGAGATCGAACGGGCGGCCGAGGACGCCCTCCCGACACTCGTGGAGACGGCCGACGTCCGCGGGGACCTCCACCTCCATACGACCGCCTCCGACGGCTCGGCGACGGTCGAGGAGATGGTCGAGGCCGCCGCGGAGTACGGCCACGAGTACGTCTCCGTCGCCGATCACGCCACCGGGCCGGGGATGGTCGGCGGCGTCGGGCTGGACGACGACGGGCTGTTGGCCCACGCGGACGCGATCCGGGCGGCCGACGACGACGCGTCGATCGACGTCCTCGCCGGGGTCGAGGCGAACGTCGGATCGGACGGCTCGATCAGCGTCGGCGATGACGTCCTCGACGCGCTCGATTGCGTGGTCGCCTCGCCGCACAGCGCCCTCGACGGCGACGGCACCGACCGACTCGTCGCCGCGGCCGAACACCCCGCGGTCGATATCCTCGGCCATCCGACCGGCCGGCTGTTGAACCAGCGCCCCGGCCACGACGTCGACATCGAGCGGCTCGCGGCCGCGGCGGCGGCGCACGGAACGGCCCTGGAGATCAACGCCGACCCCCGGCGGCTGGACCTCGGGTCGAGACGGGTCAAGGCCGCGATCGAGGCCGGTGCGACGGTCGTGATAAACACCGACGCGCACGGGACGGGCGCCTACGCGAACGCGCGTTTCGGCGTCCACACCGCCCGTCGCGGGTGGGCGGAACCGGCCGACGTGTTGAACTGCCGGGACGCGGCGGGCGTTCGGGCGTTTCTCGGATGACCGGCGGAGTCCCCACGGGCGAGGGCGGGGGCGGGGAGACGCCGATCCGACCCGAGACCGACCGGCTGCTGCTCGACGTCATGCTCGGTACGCTCGCCGTCTACCTCCGGGTCTGTGGATACGATACGGCCTACGCCCTCGACCGCGGGATCGAGTCCGACGACCGCCTCGCCGCCCTCGCCGAGGCGGAGCGCCGACGGCTCCTCACCCGTGACGTCGAGTTGGCCGACCGCGTCGAGGGGGCGATCCTGCTCACGGAACGGGACGTCGAGGCGCAGGTGGCCGAACTCCGGCGGGCGGGCGTCGAACTCACCCCCGAGGAGGAGCCCTCCTACTGCGGGCGGTGTAACGGCCGGCTCCGGGAGGTCCCCCCGGACGCCGACACGCCCGAGTACAGCCCGGATCCCGACGAAACCGACTGCTGGCGCTGTCGGTCCTGCGGACAGCTGTTCTGGAAGGGAAGCCACTACGAACGGATGACGTCGGTACTGTCGTGACTCATACTGTCGGACGTAATTTCGTGAATACCTGAATCGTTCAGATAGACGAAACCGTACTGTGACACGACGCTCAGAGATTTTCGATTCAAGTAGTTACGTCCGACAGTATCAGACGGATCGTCGTCGCGCTACGACAACAGCCCGTCTCACGTATTCGGCGACCACTCGACGCAGGCCTCCATGTCGTCCATCGGCTCGTCGTAAAACCCACAGTAGGGGACGAGCGCCTCCTCCTCCGTTCGGACGTACCGAAAGTGCGCGCAGTTGCCGCAGTAGCGGTCGCTCATCGGTGCCGACGGCTCCTCGTCGAGGAACTCCGCGTCGTCGGAAACGCCCGGCTCCCGTATCGAGGCGGCGTCGGTACCCCCGTCGGTCGGACTCGGGGTCGGGCCGGCCGATCCGTCGGTCTGACCTGCCGTCCTGTCGGTCCGGGACCGGTCGCCGTCGGCTCCCGACGCCGACCGATCGCTGGCGGCCGTCCGTTCTCCCGACGACGGGCGGTTCGTCTGTGTCTCGGCCTCGCCGTCCGGCGTGGCACCGAACGTTCCGATCCCGCTGAGCCGACCGCGTAGCTCCTCGTTCGAGACCTCGACGATCCGGGTTTCGCCCCCCTTCGTGATCTCGAGCGACACCGTGCCGCCGGGATCGTTGCGTGCTTTGAAGCTCGCAACGGCGCTGAACAGACACCAGCTCGTGACGATCGCGCCGACGAAGTACGTCGCCGAGACGACGAGCGTCATCGTCGTATCGCCCGAGCCGCCGACCCAATCGACCGGGTACCAGCGGGCGAACATCCCGACGCCGGCCAGACAGACGACTGCCCCGACCGCGGCGGCCGACTGGAGTCGGCGCGAGGCCCTCGGCAACGCGACCACGGTCCCGAAGAGGACCGCCGGGAGCCCGATCCCGCCCAGTACGCCGGCCAGTTCGCGCGACTGATACTGCCCGAGCCCGAGAGACGAGCCGACCCCGGTCGACGCGACGACGAGGCCGGTCGTGACGAGTACGGCCCCGATCCCGAACAACGCGACACCAGCGTACAGCCGCCGGAGGCCGGCCCCACCGCCCCCCCTGTAGACCTCCGTGAGGCTAGCCATACGGGACGTACTTCGCCGACCCACAAAACACTATGTCAGACGGGCGCAAGACGGATCGCCGTTCGACCGCTACGGATCGGGGTGCGCGCCGCACGGATCGCCGTTCGACCGCCGCGCGCCGCACGGATCGCCGTTCGACCGCCGCGCGCCGCACGGATCGCCGTTCGACCGCCGCGCGCCGCACGGATCGACACGACGGGTCAAACGTCTCGGATCCGTTCTTCGGCGGCCGCGAGGGCGTCCTCGGGGTCGAACGAGTCGACGATCGCATCCAGCGTCCCGTCGTCGGCGTCGGCCAACTCAACCGCGTGTTCGATCATGTTCGGCACCGCCCGGATCAGGTTGTCGACGATCGGCACCGCCGCCGACCGCGCCGACCGCGACATCGGGTTGAGGTCGACGACGAGTTCCGTTTTGCCCATCGCGGCGAGCGCCTCGGCGCGGTCGCCGTCCTCGAGCGGCACCAACACGACGTCCGCCGCCCCGATCCCGTCGGCATCGACCTTCGCGCGCTCGTGGTCGAGACCGGGGATCCGGCCGTCCGCCGTCGATCCCTTGACGGTTTCGGCCCCGTGTTCGCGGAGGTGTGTCTCGATCCGTCCGATCCGTTCGTCGGTCCGGTTGAAGAGGTTGACCTCGACGTCGGCACCGGTCGCCTGGGCCAGGGCGACGATCTCACCCGGCGCGAGCGCGGCGACGTTGCCGTTGACCGACAACACCGGGTGGTCGGCGCGGAGCAGGTGGGCGGCGGCGACGCGTTCGGCGTCGTCGGCGCTGGGGATCGTCTCCTCCCCGAGCAGGTAATCGAACGCCTCGCCGCGACCCTGCGCGATGAGTCCCTGCCTGGACGTGAGCCCACGGTCGACGCCCGCCTCGATGCGATGTCGCGTCAGAAGCGACTCGTATCTGGGATGCGATTCCGGGATCTCCGGGCCGGTCATACCCCTCGTGGGGCGTCATCGACCA
This sequence comes from Natronomonas salinimetallica, assembly GCF_013839515.1. Taxonomy (GTDB): domain Archaea; phylum Halobacteriota; class Halobacteria; order Halobacteriales; family Haloarculaceae; genus Natronomonas. The sequence goes on from NZ_JACDNQ010000011.1 coordinate 45,449, forward strand.
AAAGGCTCCCGTTCGTCGACGCTGCGGTCGCCGTTCGAACCCGCCGGCTTTAATCGCCGCCGCCGACAGTCCCCGACATGGACACTGACGAACTGCGGGCGACGCTCGGCGAGACCGGCGTCGCCGGCGTCGCCCTGTTGTGTCTCGGACTCGTGATCGTCGGCCGTGAGAACCGCCGTGCGGCGCTCGGTTCCGCCGCGGTCGTCCTCGGCAGCGGGCTGATATGCCACGGCCTCGTCGGCTCCGTCCTGTCGTCCATGGGGATGGGCTACGAGGACCTGTGATCGGTCGGCCCCCGTCGACCGAGCGACGTGCCGGTAGGGGGCCAAACCGACCGTATCACACCGAGCAGGTCTCCTCGTACTCGACCTCTTGGATCGACTCGATCCCGCCCTCGCCGCAGATCGGACAGTCCGGGCGCGGCTCGATGGCGATCTCCCGGAACGTCATATCCGCGGCGTCGTAGAATATCATCCGGCCATCGAGGGTTTCGCCGTACTCCAAGACGAGTTTGACCGCTTCCGTCGCCTGGATACAGCCGACCGTCCCCGGAAGCACGCCCAGGACGCCGGCGCTCGCACAGTCGGGGACGGTACCGGGCTCGGGGGCCTCCGGGAAGAGACACCGATAGCATGGGCCGCCCTCGGTGGCCTCGAAGGTCGTCACCTGCCCCTCGAAGCGCAGGATCGCCCCGTGGGCGAACGGGACGCCCGCGAGCGTGCAGGCGTCGTTGACCAGATACCGGGTGGCGAAGTTGTCCGAGCCGTCGACGACGACGTCGTAGGTCTCGAGCAACGCCTCGATGTTGTCGGCCTCGACTCTGGTCTCGTGGGATCGGACCGTCACGTCGGGGTTCTGTCGCTCGACGAACTCGCGGGCGGATTCGACCTTCGGGCGGCCGACGTCCGGGTCGCCGTGGATGACCTGTCGCTGGAGGTTCGAGCGCTCGACGACGTCGTCGTCCGCGATCCCGAGCGTGCCGACGCCGGCCGCCGCCAGATACTGAATGACCGGCGAGCCGAGCCCCCCGGCCCCGATACAGAGCACCTCCGAATCGAGCAGTCGCGCCTGGCCGGCGGGACCGACGTCGTCCATGATGATGTGTCTGGAGTAGCGATCGAGCTGGTCGGCGTCGAGAGCGAGTCCCGCCATATCCGTCCGTTACGCGTCCCGGTATAAAATGCGCTGGGTGTGTATACTGACCGCCGCCCGGTCGAGCATCGCCAAACCGTGCGAACGGTGACCGACGACGCCGGTACGACGACCCGTCTCAGGCCTCGCTTGCGTCGTTTTGCCGCATCAACACCACGACCGCGAACGGCGAGAGGAACGCGATGACGGCCGAGAGGCCGAACAGCGCGAAGACGCTGTTGTCGCCTTTCATCGCCGGCGGGACCTCCCCGTCGCCGCCGTCGCTTCCGTCGCCGCCGTCTCCGCTTCCGCTGCCGTCGCTTCCGTCGCCGCCGTCTCCGCTTCCGCCGCCGTCGCCACCACCGCCGCCGACGGTCATCTCCCCCTCCGAGACGTCCGGAACGCCCTCGCCGTTGCCGACCACGACCGCGCCTTTCATTCCGACGCTCGAGTGTGGGCTACAGACGTACGTACTGATGCCGTCGCTCTCGAAGGTGATCGGGTAGCGCGTTCCGGCTTCGTCGGCGAGGTCGCTTCCGTATCGCTCCCCGGTTTCCCGTTCGACGACGTTGTGGGTCCCCCCCTCGCCGGTCCACTCGAAGACGACGGTCGTGCCGACGTCGACGTGGACCGCCGGCGGCCCGAACGCGAGGGCGTTCTCGCCGGCACCGACCTCGACTGTCACCTCGTCCTCGCCGGTCATGTCGACCGTTCCGTCGTAGTTGTTCGCGTCCTCGAACCATCCGCCGTAGTCGAACTCCTCCTGTGCGTAGGTCGGTTGGGCTGCCCCCGTCGCCGCCGCGGCCGTTGCCGCACCGACACCGACACGGAAGAGATCGCGCCGGGTCATCCCGGCCCCGTCGTTAGTAGCCATTCGTGTCGGTCCTTGTCGGTCGGTTTATTTTTACTTTAGGATTGCGACGCACTGTCACTCCTCGTCGTCGAACTCGAGGGCGACGGAGTTCATACAGAAGCGCTTGCCCGTCGGGTCCGGGCCGTCCTCGAAGACGTGGCCGAGATGGCCCCCACAGCGCGCACAGACGACTTCGGTTCGGACCATCCCGTGGCTTCTGTCCTCTCTGAGTTCGACAGCGCCCTCTTTGGCATCGTAAAACGAGGGCCATCCCGAGTTCGAATCGAACTTCATCCCCGAATCGAACAGTTCGGCCTCACAGCCGGCACACCGGTAGGTGCCGTCCCCGTCCGTCCCGAGGTGGTCTCCGGAGAATTTCGGTTCGGTCCCCCGTTCGCGGAGGATCCGATACTCCTCGTCGGTGAGCACCTCGCGCCACTCCTCGTCCGTCTGCGGGACTTCGGACTCCATACCCCCGTTTCGGTCTCCAGCGGCTTTGCCGTTGTGGGGGCGGCCAACCACGGTGCGCCCTCGCCGTCGGCGGCCGGGACCGGGACGGGCCGTAAACCCAAAGAGGCCCCCGCCGTCGGCGGCCGGGGCCGGGACGGGCCGCAAACCCAAAGAGGCCCCCGCCGGTCGGTACGAACATGCGCACCGAAGCCGAGATTCGCGAGCGGATCGAGACACTGGAAGCCGAATACGACGACTACGACCCGCCGTCGTCGGAGTTCGAGGACACCGCCGAGGTCGCCGTCCTGCGGGCGATCGAAGAGCTCGAGTGGGCCCTCGAGGAGTACGACGGATCGGGCGGTTTCACGACCTCCTGATACTGTCGGCTATGATTTCGTGAAGCTATCGCGTCACCGTCGCGCGAATAGCTTGAGATAGGTATACCCGACAGTATGAGCGGCGAGGCTTTCGCTTTCGTAACCGCCGCGGCGACGGCCCCTCATGCCGCCGGCGTACGTTCTGACGCGATCGCGCCACCGGCGCGCGAATCGCGCGATACCGGGATCGCCGACAGTGTCACGCCTCGTCCTCGTGGCCGACGCCACTCCGAGTGTCGTCCTCGTGCGCGCCGGCACCGAAGAGGCGCTCTCGAATCCCGCGGTCGTGTTTCTTCTCCGCGAGCAGTACCGAACAGTCGACGTCGTAGAGCACGTCCAACACGAGCGACCCCCGGACGAGCCGCGAGAGCAGCCCCCGTTCGGTCGCGCCGATGACGAGCAGCGTCGCGTCGGCGGCCGCGCGAGCGATGTTCGCCTCGACGTCGCCGGTTTCGACCCGCAACTCGGTGTCGTCGAGGCCGTGTTCGTCCGCCCACGGTTCGAGGAACGCCCGACCCTCGGCCTCGTCGTCAGCGACGTGTAAGACCGTTACCTCCGAGCCGAACTCCGCCCGCAGGGTCCGAGCAACGGCGGCCGAAAGGTCCGAATCGGGGCCGCCGGCGGTCGGCAACAGGATCCGCGAGGGGTCGAAGCCGCGGTCACGGAAGACGAGGAAATCACACGGCAGTGAGTACGCGAGTTCGTCGATCGCCGACTCGGCGCGCCCGGGCGAGCCGTGGGCGTCCTCGCCCCAGCCCATCACGGTGACGTCCGCGCCGTAGGTTCGGGCGGCGTCGAAGATCTCCTCGAACGTCCGGTGTGAGAGGACGACGTGTGTCTCCACGTCGGCACCGAACGTCTCGGCGTCGGTCTGGGCACGCTCGAGGAGGTCGCCGGCGGCATCGTGGGCACCGCGGTCGCGGGCGGCCTCCAGTGACGTCTGATCGGGAACGTTTGCGATGTTGACCGCGACGACCGTCCCGTCGTTCTGTTTGGCGATGGCGGACGCGAGCGTGATGAGGTGCTGTTCGGTTGCGGGGTTCGAAAGCGGTACCATCACGCGGTAATCGTCACCCTCCGGCTGGACGGAGGTCGCCGCAGAGACGGCGACGTCGGGGAGTTTACCGGAGCGATCGAGAATCCAGCCGGCGAGGACGCCGCGGGACTCGACGCGGTTTCGCGCGTAGCCGAAGTACCAAAGCGCCGCGAAGACGGTCAGTCCGGCCGAGAGCACGATGACCCGCCATTCGATGTAGGCGATGAGCGCGAAGGACGTTACCGCTCCGACGAGCGGGACGAGGGGATATAGCGGCACCTCGAAATCGGGGTCATACCCCGTAGGCTCGGCCTCCCGCATCACGATCAACGCGACGTTCAAGAGACCGTAGACGATGAGGTGTAACACCGATCCCGCGGTCGCAAGTATCTCGAGGTTGCCGGCGAGCAAGAAGACGACGATGAGTAGACCGGTGAGGGCGATCGACTTGTAGGGCGTGCCGAAGCGCTCGTGGATCTCGTTGAGGCTCGGCGTGATGATTTTCTCTCGGCCCATCGCGAAGTTGATCCGTGAGGACGAGAGAATCGAGGCGTTCGCCGAGGAGGCCGTCGCGAGCAGCCCACCGAACAGCAACATCCCCCACCCGAGTACGCCCAGATCGAACCCGAGGGCGCTGTACTGGCCGAAGAGCAACTGTGCGGCGTCAACGACCGCCGTATCGTTGCCCGCGACGAGGTCGTTCGGTACCGCGGCTAACAACACGAGCAAGAAGAGCCCATAAACAACCGTCACGAGGACCACACTCCCGATGACTGCCCGGGGGAGGTTTCGACCGGGGTCTTTGATCTCCTCGGCGACCGACGTGATCTGGACGAAGCCGAGATACGAGACGAAAATGATGGCGGTGACGGGCAACACCTCGGCCGCCGCACCGGGCGGTGCGAGCGGCCGCAGCGAGTCGAGGTCGGCGTTGAACAGACCGACAACGGTAAACAGTCCGAGAATTCCCAAGAGCAAAAGCACGATGACGATCTGGAGGCCGCCGGTCTCCTTCGCGCCGAAATAGTTGACCGCGATGAAAAACAACGCCCCGACGAGGCCGATCACCTGTGCGGCCTCCAAGAACAGCGGGCCGACCGACAGGGCGGGCGCGCCGACGAGGGTGTTGACGTATTCGCCGAGGCCATACATATAGAACGCCGAGGCGAACGCGAGCCCGAGCCAGTTCGCCCAGCCGCTGATGGAGCCGAAAAGCGGCCCGAGTGCCTCGTTGATATAAAAGTACGCGCCGCCCGATTTCGGCATCGCGGTACCGAGTTCCGACGCCGAAAGTGCCGTAAACAGCGCGATGACGCCCCCGAGGACGAACGTAGCCGCGGCGAGCGGTCCGGCCCGGAGTACTGCCGTCCCCGGGAGGACGAAGATCCCCGCACCGATCATCGTCCCGACGCCGATGGTGAGGGCGGCCAACGGGCCGAGGTCCTTTGCGAGCTCCTCGTCACTCATCCGCTCTCACCCGCATGTCGGCGATCGAATATTCGAGAGATTGAGAAACGATGTCGGAAAAGCATGTCCGGCTGTTTCATCGCGTCGGGTTTATATATTCCTAAACGCCAACACCGTGGAACGACGATCGAACACTACCGCCGGTCGTCGGCCCCGACGCCGTCGAAAATTTATAAACCGAGGGGCGGTAATCCCGAACATGACGACTGCATCCGAATCCGGTCCCCGGCCTCTGCTCGCGCACGTCCTGTTGCCCGTCGCGAACGAGGCGGACGCGCTGGCGACCGCGACGGCACTCGAGCCGTACGGCCCGGAACGGGTGACGGCGCTCCACGTCGTCGAGAAGGGTGGCGGCGTCCCCGACAAAACGCCCGTCGAGCAGTCCGAAGAACTGGCCAAGGCGTCCTACGCCGCCGTTCGCACCGTCTTTCCGGACGCGGACGAACACACCGCCTACGCCCGTGACGTCGTCGGCGCGATCTTCGAGGCCGCCGAGGACGTCGATGCGAACGCCATCGCCTACCGATCCCGCGGCGGAAACCGAATCATGCAGTTCCTCTCCGGGGATCGATCGTTAAAGCTCGTTACAGACGCGGATCGACCCGTCATCGCGCTCCCGCACGACGGAGCATCCGAATGAACCGCGGAGGATGAGCAGCGTCGACGGGGGCAGTCAGTCGATGGCCCTGCGCTATCGCTTCCGAGCGTATCGCATCCCGATGTCATTCGCGGCGTCGTGATCGGCCCTTCGGCCGGCAGTAGCCGGTGGCCTCGACGCGACGATTCAAGCCCTTCGAGCCCCAAACGGCGGTATGCCCGAGTCCAGCCACGACCACGACGGCGACCTCGAAACCGCGACGCTCGGCGGCGGCTGTTTTTGGTGTATCGAGGCCGTGCTGAAGGAACTCGATGGCGTCCAGTCGGCGACATCTGGCTACGCCGGCGGCCACGTCGACGATCCGAGTTACGAGGCGGTCTGTCGTGGTCGGACCGGCCACGCCGAGGTCGTCCAGGTCGCGTTCGATCCCGGGACGATCGGCTACCGCGACCTGCTCGAGGTGTTCTTTACGGTCCACACGCCGACGACGCTGAACCGCGAGGGTCCCGACGTCGGCAGCCAGTACCGCTCGGCGGTCTACTACCACGACGACGACCAGCGCCGGACCGTCGAGGCGGTGATCGAGGACGTCGAACCACTGTACGACGACGACATCGTCACGGACGTCGAACCCCTCGAGACGTTCTACCCGGCCGAGGAATATCATCAGGACTACTTCGAGAAGAACCCGGACGATACCTACTGTACGGTCAACGTCAATCCGAAGCTGTCGAAACTGCGAGAGAAACACGCCGAGTTGGTGACCTGATACTGGTGGACAAAATCAAATGAAACCGACTCACGAGTGATCCGCCGTTCGCTCCGTCGAACGGCGTGATCCTCGTGCGTCGTGTACACATTCTTTTGTCCGTCAGTATGAGGCTATCGGGGCGGAGAGCGTCGAGACGAGCGCTGTCGCGTCGGACCGGGGAGTGCTGTCAGATCGGACCGGGGAGCGCTGTCAGGTCGGACCGGGGAGTGCTGTCAGATCGGACCGGGACGGCGCGCGCGTGCCGGACGGCCGCCGCCGCGAACGCCCTCGGGGACCCTCCGGTCTCACCCCCTGCGACACTGGGACAGTTCTTTGTATCGGTGGGGGGATGACTCGTATATGTACGACCGAATCCTGCTACCGACTGACGGAAGCCGAGGAAACAGCCGAGCGGTCGACCAGGCGATCGGCCTCGCCGGGGAGACCGACGCGGTACTTCACGCGCTCTTCGTCGTCGAGGACATCCCCTCCGCACCGGAGATGAGCGACGGCCAGTTCCAGGCGCGGCTCGAGCAGATCGGCGAGGAGGCGATCGAGGACATCCGCGCCCGCGCCGACGACGCCGGCGTCGAGATCGAAACCGCCATCGAGAACGGCGATCCCCACCGGGCGATCCTCGAGTACGCCGACGAGGAGGCGATGGATCTCGTCGTGATGGGAACCCACGGCCGCAGCGGACTCGATCGGTACCTGCTCGGCAGCGTCACGGAACGCGTCGTCCGGGCGTCGGACGTGCCGGTCCTCACCGTCCGCGTCGAGGACGACCAGGCCTGATACTACCGGACGTGATTTCGTGAACATCTGAATCGCCGCAGGTCCAGGCGTCCGGTAGAGCGTAGCTGTAGACTGGACCGCGATTCAAGTAGGTACGTCCGGCAGTATGACCGCGTCACCGATAGCCGAACGTCCGGAGCGAGGCCGATCCGGCCGCGACGGCGAGCGCGGCGGCGAGGGCCGCGACGAGGAGAAACGCCGGCGACGTCCGCACACCGTAGCCCGCAGCACCCACGGCGGCGAACGCCGAGACCGCGGTCAGCCAGATCCATCCGACCCCCACGAGCGCACCTCGGACGGTGATGATTCCGTCCCGGGAAGTGTCGTCCCATTCGCTGTCGGGGGTGTTCTGACTCCCGTCGGGGGCGTCTTGACCCCTGCTGAGGGCGTCTTGACTCCCGTCGGGGGGATCTCGGTCGACACCGTTACCCGCGGTATCTGCCCCCGTGATCTCCGCCCCTGGCTCTCCGTCGACCATACCAGACGGTGGGCGTCGGGACGGATAACTCGCCGCATCGGCCCACGGACGTACCACTGCCGATAGCTTATTGTCGGCGCGTGTGTCCACCTTCGAGTATGCCCGACATCTCCGTCTCCGAGGCACACCTCGAACGGCTCGAGGAGATCCGCGAGGAACTCGACGCCGTCTACGTCGGCGAATACGGAACCGTCCGGCCGGCTGACGCCCTGCAGTACCTGCTCGATACGTACACGCCGCCGGACGCGGGCGGCGGGGCCGACGCCGAGCCGGATCGCGACGCCGATGCTCGCGCCGACACCGACCCCTCGACACCGGGCGGAGAAAACGGCGGAGACGGCGATACCCCGGAGGACACCCTCCAGCAGGCCATGAGCCTGCTCGATGCCCACGGCGATCGCTGGCGCGAGTCGGGCGGCGACGAACCCTACGAAGTCGACCTCCCCGACGGATCCACGACGGGGGTCCGAACGAAGGACGACGTCAAGCGGCTCCTGTTCAAACACTGGCGGTGACGACACGTCCCCGTCGAATGCCGGCGGCGACGACACGTCCCCGTCGAATGCCGGCGGCGACGACACGTCCCCGTCGAATGCCGGCGGTGACGACACGTCCCCGTCGAATGCCGGCGGTGACGCTCTGGCCGCCCCGTCCGCCGCGGTGCCGTCTCCCGTTCACTCCAGCGGGGACGCCGCCTCGACCGACCGGCGCTCACGCATGACGTTCATGGCCGTGACGAGATCGGATCTGGTCACGATGCCGGCGAGCGATCCCGACTCGTCGACGACTAACAGCCGCCCGATGTCGCCGCTTCCGAGCCGCTGCATCGCCTCTACCGCCTCGGTCTCGGGCTGCACCGACTCCAGATCGGAACTCATCACGTCCCCGGCCGTGGTCGCCTGCCGGGCCTCCGGGTCGACGTCGCGGACGTCCTCGAGCGTAACGATGCCGACGAGCCGTCCCGAATCGAGGACCGGATAGCCGGTGTGACGCTCGCGAAACATCCGATCGAGCATCTCGGCGAGCGATTCCGTCGGTTCGACGGTCCGGAGTTCCCCGACCGGTGTCATCACGTCGCCGGCGCGAACCCCTTCGAACGTCGCTTTCAGCGCCGTCTGCCGCCCCTCCGCTGCCGCCGCGATGTAGACGAAGAACGCGACCGCGATCAAGAAGGGGTTGAACACGAGGAGCCCGAGAAACGCCAACACGACCGCGAAGGATTTCCCCACGGAGACGGCGATTTCGGTCGCCGCCACGCGGCTTCTGGTCCGCCCGAGTAGTGCCCTGAGCACCCGACCGCCGTCCAGCGGGAACGCCGGGATCATGTTGAACACCGCGAGAACGACGTTCAACACCGCCAGATACCCGACGACGAACCGCGCCGGATCCGACGGGATGGCGTCGAGAAACAGAACACAGCCGACGCCGATGGCGACGCTGACGACCGGCCCGCCGAGCGCGATCCACAGTTCGTGATTCCAGCGGTCGGGCTGTTCCTCGGGGCGTGCGATACCGCCGAGCAGCCACAGGGTGATCGATTCGATCCCGTAGCCGTATCGCCGTGCGACGGCCGCGTGGCCCAGTTCGTGGAGCAGTACGCAGACGAAAAGTCCGATCGCCGCCGCGAACCCGATGATCCACGGCAGCATCCCCTCGGTCAGCACGTCGACGTCGAGGCCGGCGTCGAGAGTGACGTTGAGCGCGTCTGCCGCCTCGGGCATCCCGCTGGCGATGAGATACGCCATCACGGGCAGGATCAAAAGAAGCGTGACGTCGAGTTTGATCGGGATCCCGGCGATGGATCCGATCCGAAACCCTTTGAACATACCTAACTCCTCACACAGGACGGCAAAGAACTTTTTTCATAGAAATCCGGACGCGAGCCGAGCGTACCTCACCCCGAAACCGGCAGTGAGCGCCGGCATATCGGGTGGATCCGAGCGCGAACCGTACGTTTCTTACCCGGCTGCCGCGTTCCCGTACTCACATGGACGAGACCGTATTGCTCACCGGGGCGAAAGGATCGGTCGGAACGGCCATCCGAGAAGGGCTGGCCGACGAGTACGACTGGCGATACCTGTTTCACAATCCGCCGCCGTTCGACCCCGACCATCCCCATCTCGTCGGCGACGTCACCGACGAGGCCCTCGTGGCCGAGGCCTGCGAGGACGTGGAGGCGGTGATCCACCTGGCCGGGGACCCCCGGCGGGACGCCCCCTGGGATTCGGTCCTCGAAAACAACATCCACGGGACGAAACTGCTCTACGACGCCGCCGTCGACGCGGGCGTCGAGACGTTCGTCTTCGCCTCCTCGAACCACGCCGTCGGCCACTTCGAGACCGACCGGAAGCCGGACCTCTATCGGGCCGACGACGACTTCCGACTCGACGGGACCGAGCTCCCCCGCCCCGGCAACCACTACGGGATCTCGAAGGCGGCCGGCGAGACCATCGGGCGGTACTATCACGACGAGTACGGCATCGACGTCTGTAACATTCGGATCGGAAACCTCACCCGGAACCACCCGCCGATCGACTACGAGCGCGGACAGGCGATGTGGCTCTCCTACCGCGATTGTGCCCACATCCACGACCGTGCACTGTGTGCCAACTACGACTACGAGATCGTCTACGGCATCTCCGATAACGACCGCAAGTACTACTCCCTAGAGCGCGCGAAGGAGGCGTTGGGCTACGAGCCACGGGACAACTCCGCGGAGTGGGACGGCGAGGATCGGGACACGCCGAGTGGGTGAAACCACACCGTCCGACCGAGAGCGACGGCGGCCCCCCGGATCATCGGGTGTATCGCTACGCGGGTTTGAACCCGAGTATCGTCCCACACGCGCCACATCTGTACACCTCGGCCGATCCCTCGACGAACCTGAATCGGTCCAGATCGATCTCGGGGACGTCCGGGACCGTCTCGATGTCGTCGTGGGTGAGATCCTCGTCGCAGGTTTCACAGTAGAACGTGTCGTCTGCCATGCCGGACGTACAGCTCCCGCACATACATACCTTGCTACGGTGTGTCGGAAGTGCCACGACCACCTCGCGGGCAATCCCCGCGCCGGACGGCGGGCCGTCCTAGCCCCGAAGGGCCTCAACCGGCGGGTCGTTCGCCGCCTTCCAGGCCGGGTACAGCCCGCTTACCACGCTCGCGAAGACGGCGAACCCGAAGCCATAGAACAGATACCGCACACTCTCCCAGCCGAAGACGAGCATCGGGTCCCCGGTGAGAACGTCGAACAGGACGAGCCCGGCCCCGAGCGACAGGACGGATCCGACGAGTCCGCCGATGATCCCGAGGAAGGCCGCCTCCGCGAGTATCATTCGGAGCACCTCACCGCGTCGGATCCCGACGGCGCGCAACACGCCGATCTCGCCGCGGCGCTCTATCGTACTCATCAGCATGATGTTGAGGATCGCGACGCTCGCGACGACGAGCGAGATTAGCCCGATCCCGAGCAGCGCCAGGTTGAGCGTCCCCAGAAAGGAGTTGATGTCCTCTTGGGTTCCCGCGAAGCTCGTGACGCTTAGTATCTCCTCGTCCTCGTCGTTGAACTCGGCTTCGAGCGTGTCGGCGATGTCGGTGGCGGCGTTGCCGTCCTCGGCGACGACCGTCACCGTATCGTAGTGCTCCTGCTCGGAGAGCGCAGAGACCGGGAGGACGAGCTCGTCGCCTCCGGGTCCGAACCCTTCGTCGGACTCGATGAACCCCCGGAGTCGGTACAGCGTTCCGTCGTACTCCACGGGATCGCCGAGTTCGAGACCGAGTTCCGCCGCCGTATCGGCGCTCAACAGCGCACCGGAGCGAAGTCGCTCGGGGGCGACGCCGGCCGACGTCTCATAGAGCACGTCCGCCCGTGTCACTCCCGAGACGGTGACGCGCGTCCGCTCGCCGCTCCGTGTCGAAAGCGTCGTCGCGTTGGATTTTTGCGGGACCACGTCGGCGTCAACGACGACGCTCCGGATGTCGTCCACCTGGCCGTCGGTGACGCCGTCCTCGTCGCTGTCAGCTCCCGACGAGACGCTTACCTCGTTCGTCAGGCTGCCGAGGTTCGTATTCGCCTGCTGTTGGATCGCCGCCCCGGCCATGCCGAGGGAGACGATAGCCACGACGCCGATGATGACCCCGAGCGTCGCCAGGCCGGTTCGGGCGCGGTTGCGCCCGAGGTTCTGCCACGCGATCTCGACGCTCGGAAACCGACGCAACAGACCCAGGCGGGTCACGACTGGATCCTCCCATCGATCAACTCGACGACCCGATCCGTATACTCGAGCAGCTGTTCGTCGTGCGTGACGGCGACGATCGCGACGCCCTCGTCGTCTTTCAACCGGGTGAGCTCCGTCAGGACCGTATCGCTCGTGTCCTGATCTAAGTTTCCCGTCGGTTCGTCGGCGAGGACGACGTCCGGCTTGTTTATCAGTGCCCGGGCGATGGCGACGCGCTGGCGCTGGCCGCCGGACAGTTCCTCGGGCGTGTGCGTGGTCCGGTCGCCGAGCCCGACCCGTTCGAGCAGATCGACCGCCCGGTCGCGTCTGTCGACGGACGTATCCCACCGCGACGGGAGCTCGACGTTCTCGACCGCGGTGAGCATAGGTAACAGATGAAACGCCTGGAAGACGAACCCGAGTTTCGAGCGGCGCTCCTCGGTGAGTTCGTCCTCCGTGAAGTCGGTCACGTCCGTGCCGTCGAGATGCACGGTTCCCTCGGTCGGCGTATCGAGCAGTCCGATCATGTTGAGCAGCGTGCTCTTTCCCGATCCCGACGGCCCGATGATCGTCACCATCTCGCCGTGGCGGGCGTGGAAGTCGACCCCTTTCAGCGCCTCGACGACGCCCTGACCGCTCTCGTAGCGCTTGACGACGTTCTCGATCTCGATGACGTTTACTGTCTGCGCCATATGAGCACACCCACGACGAGTACCACGATCGCGCCGAGGCCGATTCCGATCGCCTCGAGCGGTAGGCCACCTCCCCCGCCCGAACCGCCGTCCCCGCCGCTTTCGACCGCCGGCGTCACCCCGCCGGCCCCCGAGAGGTCGATGCGCTGAGTCGTCCGCATCCGCTCGTTTTCGGCGACGTACGAGATCTCGACCGGGACGGACGACGCGTTCGCCGGCGTCTCGGCCGTGAGTTCGAAGGTCGCGAACTCGCCCGCCTCGACCTCCCCCACGAAGTACCTACCGGAGGGGGAGACCGGCCGTACGCCCCCGGTATCCGGGATCTCTACGAGTACCGACCCGGCGTCGGTACCGCCGACGTTCGAGGCGTCACCTTCGAGTGTGACCCCCGTCGCCGTTCGCGTCGCCTCGACGCTCGTGAGCAGCACCTCGCCGAGTACCTGCTCTCGCTCCCGCAGGTCGATGGTGTGGGTGGCGGTATGTGTTCGATCGTTCGCCGTGAACGTGGCCTCGAACGTGACGACGTCGTCCGAGACGCCCCTGGTGTCAAAGGCGGCCGTCTGATTCGTCTCGGGCTCCATGTCGAACAGATACGCCCGGTCGATCACCGCGTCGTCCGCGCTGGCCGTTATTTCGACGTCGGTCAACTCCGTGTTGCCGGCGTTCGTGATATCCAGGTCGGTCGTCCCGTACTGGCCGTTGTCGGCGTCGGCATCCAGTTGGGCACGTACCCTCGGTTCGTCGACGTCGAGTATCAGCGGGCTCTGATACGTCTGGATCGTGCCGTCCTCGCTTTCGACGACGACGTTCACCGTGAGGTCTCTCTCGCCGGGCGTCCCGAACGTCACCGATACCGGGATCGTGACCGAACCGCCCGGATCGAGGGTGCCGACGTCTTCGATCCGGGTGAACGTCTTCGCCCCCGGCGCCGTTCGGACGTACACGTCGTTGATATCGAGGGTCCCGTCGCTGCTTTCGAGGTTAGAAACGGTGGTCTCGATGAGTACGCTGTCGCCCGTGATCGGTTCGTCGGTGGTCACGTTCACCGAGGAGATCTGGCCGTTCGCCTGCGCTGCGGACGTGGATATCGACGCGGTAGCGAGCCCCCCGAGAGCGAGAGAAAACACCGCACAGAACAACAGCACCCGACGTTTGCGCACGAATAGCGTCTCCGTCCCCATCGGATCGTCGGCACGCCCCCCAAGCCGGCGGGCGACCGTGTCAAAACCATACATCGATTGCTGATTACGGATAATCACCTGCGAAAGTAAACTGTTATCATCAATCGACCGGATGCCGCCGACTCGCCCGGAGTGGTCTCGATCGGTCGGAGTGATCTCGATAGACCGGAGTAGTCTCGACTGATCAGAGTGATCTCGATCGGCCGGACGAGGGAGTCGGTACGCCGGCCGACGTCCGTGTCGATCCGTCTGTCACCGGGACGGTCGCATCCCGAATCACTCGAACAGTCCCTCGACGTCGGCCGTCCGCGTCCGACGACGGCCGACGTGCTCGCGCAAGCGCTGGCGTACGATCGGGGTCGGATCGCGTACGTAATCCAGCGTCAGCGTCACGAACGGGCTCGACTCGTCGCCGTCGTCGAGGGCCGATTCGGCGTAGCCGGCCGCCGCACGGAGCAGGTCGTCGTCGGTCGTCCCGGCGACGGCCTCGGCCGCGGCGACGACCCCTTCGGGGGTGAGATCGTACACACCGATCGCCTCCGGGCCGACGGTTTCCGGGCCGTCGAGGCGGATCTCGGGCGGTTCCTCGCGCTCGCCGAGGGTCGGGTCGGCCGCGAGCCGATCGAGCCATCCACCGAGTGCGTCGACGTCGATCACCTCACAGCCATCTAAGTGCCCGGATGCGCTTTCTGCGAGGTCGGGCGCACTTTCTGCGAGGTCGGGCGCTCCCGGCTCGTTCCCCCCGCGGGAGTTATATACCGCGGCGCTCGCCTGAACCAGCCCTCGGAGACACTCCCCGCGCTCGCCCGCGGGCGATCCGAGCCACCGTTCTTCGAGCGGTTCGCGGGCGGCGAGATAGCGTCCCGCATTGTAGAGGGCGATTCCGACCCGCATGCGGTCCATGTCTCCCCTTTCCGGCCACGTGTACAAATGGGCGTCGCCGGGTCGGCTACGCCGCGTCGAGCGGAACGACGAGCGTCTGGCAGTCGGTCTCGGTGATGACGTCCTGGGAGACGCTGCCGAGCATCCGGCGCTCGTGGCCGTTGGCCCCCCGCGACCCCATCACGATGAGATCGGCCCCGATCTCGTCGGCGTAGGCGATGATCTCCTCGCCGGGGCGGCCCCGTCGAACGATGCCCTCGTGTTCGAGTCCCGCCTCCGATGCGGCCGCCGTGACGCCCTCGACCGCGTTTTCGGCGTTGGCCGTGAGCTCCTCGTCGACGGCGTCGGTCAGTCCCTCCTCCAGCGTGAGGAACACGCCCCTATCGATGACCGAGAGGGCGTGGATCGTCGCCTCTCGTCGCATCGCGATGTCGGTCGCCGCGTCGATGACCGCGCCCATCTGTTCGCCGCCGTCCGTCGGAACGAGTATGTCGTCGTACATCGGGTTCGTTCCCACGTTGCTCGCGAGGGAAGTAAACGGGTTCGAATGGCGACGGGCGGCGGACGGGACAGACCGCTCGGCCGCTCTCGCTCGACGGGAGCCGGCAAAAAACATAGGTATCCCCACCAAGGAGTCCAAAGTATGTACGACAGCATCCTGTTGCCGACCGACGACAGCGCCGGCATGGGCCGAGCGGTCGAACACGCCCTCGACGCCGCGAGCCGGTACGACGCGACCCTACACGTGCTCTACGTCGTCGATACGGACACCTACGGTACCTACTCCGGCGACGAGTACGTCCACGAACTCGAGGGGCTCGAAAGCGCCCTCGAGCAGGCCGGCGAGGAAGCGGTCGAGGCGATCGTCGAGACCGCCGAGGCGGCGGGCGTCGAGACGGAAACCGCCATCAGACACGGCGTCCCTCACGAGGAGATCCTCGCGTACGCCGAGGAGGCCGACGCCGGGCTCACCGTCATCGGCTCGAAGAACCGGTCCGGGGAGTACCGCCGCCTGCTCGGGAGCGTCGCCGAACGGGTCACCCGGATGGCCGAACGGCCGGTGACGGTGGTCAAGACGCCGGTCGACGAGTAGGGGGCGACGTCACGCTGCCGGCTATACGTCCGTGACGAGGCCACGTCACCGGCGCGCGAGTACCGTACAATCCGAACAGCCGGCGGTATCACTCCCGAATCGGCTCGCGCTCGAAGCGCCCGCCCCGCCAACGCCAGCTTCCCAGATTCGCCCCGCCGTCGGCCAGCGAGACGATGACGTAGGAGTAGCCCGGCCACGCCGCGAGCCGGGCGTCCGTGGCGCTCGGTTCGAGCGGTCCTCGGGGATGTGAGTGATAGAACCCGACGACGTCGAGGCCCGCCGCCTCGATCCTCTCGAGGACGACGAGTTCGGCTTTCGGGGCGATCTCGTAGCGCGTGTGTGGGGTTTCGGCCGCGTTTCGGGCCCGGTCGGTCCGCTCGACGGCCGAGGGCTCCCCGTGGCTCCCGGCGAGGACGCCGACGACCTCCTCGGGAGCCCCCTCGCGGGCGTGTTCGACGAGCGCCATACGATGTGCGTTCGGGAGTTCCAGCGTCATGCTCAGGCGTCCCGTCGGATCGCCGTGAGCGGTCGGCTCATCCACGGCTCCGGGACGTCGAACGTCTCCGGCTGTATCAGCGCCGCGAGTACCTCGAGCGTCTCGACGAGGCGGGGGCCGGGGCGATTCATCAGATGGTGTCCGTCGATCGCGTAGATCCGGTTCATGCGGACGGCCCGGAGGGTCGACCACCCCTCCCGGCCGGTCAGGTCGTCCCGGTTTCGGGCGGTCTGGTCGAGTTCGAACCCACAGGGCGCGGCCACGAGGACGTCGGGGTCGTACTCGCGGATCTCCGCCCACTCCCTCGGCGTCGAGGCGTCGCCGGGATCGGCGAGTCCGTACTCGCCGCCGGCGAGTTCGACCAGTTCGGGCACCCAGTGGCCGGCGACCATCGGCGGCTCGAGCCAATCGAGGACGACGACTTCCGGGCGGAACGGACGCTCGTCGGCCGCCGTCGCGACGCGGTCGATGCGGTCCCGCAGGTCCGAACGGAGTTCGGCCGCCCGTCCGCGCCGTCCGAGGGCCTCGCCGATCACCTCGATATCCGAGAGGACGTCCTCGACGCTGTGGGGGTCGGTCGTCAAGAGCTCACACGCCAGTCCAAGCTCCTCGATCGCCGACTCCACGACGACGGTGTCGACGGCACAGACGTCACAGATGCCCTGTGCGATGACGACGTCGGGGTCTGCGGCTTCGAGCGCCTCCCGGTCGATCCGGTAGACACCGCCCTCGGCGGCCGACTCCCGGACCTGGCTGTCGATCTCGGCGCTGGACGCCGAGGCGTCGATTCGCGATTCGACGACGGATGGGGTGTCGGCGACCGCCGGGGGGTGATCACACTCGTGGGACGTCGCCACCGGCTGGACACCGAGGGCGGCGACGATCTCGGTCGCGGACGGCAGCAGGGAGACGACGCGGGTGGACACGGATATATCGTTCCTCCTACCGACGCTTCGCCCGCGAGCGAAATGAATCCCCCGCCCCTACATCGACTCGGGCGCTTCGACCCCGAGGACGTCGAGGGCGTTGGCGACGGTGTGTCGGGCCGCGACGACGAGCGCAAGCCGGGCCGCACGCGTACGGTCGTCCTCGGCCGTCACGACCGGGCACTCGCGGTAGAACCCGTTGAAGCGGTCGGCGATCTCGCGGGTGTAGGTCGCGATCCGGTGTGGCTCGTGGGCCTCCGCGGCACCCTCAATGATGCCGGGGAAGCGCGCGATCGCCGAAAGCAGGTCGCGCTCGGCGTCGCTCGACAGCACCGAGACGTCGAGTTCGGGCTCGATCCCCTCGGCCTCGCTCTCGATCCCCCGACAGCGCGCGTGGACGTACTGGACGTAAGGTGCCGACTGGGCCTCGAAATCGAGGGCGCGCTCCCACTCGAAGGTGATCGCCTTGGCCGGCTGTTTCGAGACGATGTCGTAGCGGACTGCGCCGATCCCGACCTGTCTCGCGATTCGTTCGACGTCGGCCTCGTCGAGGTCGTCGTCGCGGAGTCGGTCGTCGAGCCGCTCTTCGACCTCCGCACGGGCGCGGCCGATCGCCTCGTCGAGCAGGTCGTCGAGTTGGACTCCGGTGCCCGCCCGCGTCGACATCTTCCCCTCCGGGAGGTTGACGTACGAGTAGATGACCGTATCGAGGCCGTCGGTGTCGTTGCCGAGGTCCTCCAGGGCCGACCGGAGCTGGCGGGCCTGGAGTTTGTGGTCCTCACCGAGCACCGTCACCGCCCGATCGTAGGTGTCGAACTTCCACTCGTGGTGGGCGAGATCCCGCGTCGTGTACAGCGAGGTGCCGTCCGAACGCAGGAAGACGAGGTTCTTTTCGATCTCCTCGAACTCGAGTTGCCAGGCGTCGTCCTCGTAGACCGCCCGATCGTGGTCTTTGAGGCGGGCGACGACGTCGTCCGTGGAGCCGTCACGCATGAACCGGGTCTCCTTGACGAACTCGTCGAACTCCGCGGGGAGGCGAGCGAGACAGCGGCGCATCCCGTCCAATACGGTGTCGACGACCTCCGTGACGCGTTCGTACGTCCGCTCGTCGCCGGCTTCGAGCCCCTGCATGATCGCTTCGATCTCCGCTTCGGCTTCCTCGACGGCGTCGGGGTCCGCGTTCTCCAGAAAGTCGTTGCCCTTCCGGTAGTACCGGACCATCCGGTACTCCGCGCGGTCGCGGGCCGGTTCCGGCAGGTCGTTCTCGTCGAACGTCTCGTAGGCCCACGTGAAGACGGCCATCTGGCGGCCGGCGTCGTTGACGTAGTAATGCCGGTCTACGTCGTAGCCGGCGTACTCGAGCAGGTTCGCAACGGCGTCGCCGACGATCGGGTTGCGCGCCCGGCCGACGTGGACCGGTCCGGTCGGGTTCGCGGAGGTGTGTTCGACGACGACGGACGTGTCCCGCGCCGGCAGCGAGCCGTACGCCTCGTTCTGGCCGGCCTCCAGCGTCCCCTCGAAGTACGCCTCGCTCGGGACGAAGTTGAGATACGGCCCCTCGACGTCGACCCGTCCGACGTAGGTGTAGTCGTCCTCGTCCAGTTCCGCGCGCAGTTCGGCGGCGACCGCCGGCGGGGGCGCACCGGCCTCGGCGGCGAGTCGGAAGGCGACGCTGGAGGCGAAGACGGCCTCCCGTCCCTCGGGTGGCTCCTCGATTCCGAGGTCGTCGGACGGGTAGCCACAGTCGGCGAGCGCGCCGGCGAGGGCCGCCTCGACCTCCTCGCGTAGAGCGATGAACATACCCGTCTTTCCCCGCTACCCGATAAAGGGGCTTTCGAAGGACGGGGACCCGCGGTCGGCGGACCGCGGCCTTTAGGACGCTGTGTATCAACGGAAACGTATGCCCAAGCAGGTCGACGATCCCGACTACCACAGCGAGAACCACACCGCCGCCCAGACCTGCGGGTGGACGGCCAACGCCCTCCGCGGTGAGGGCCGTTGTTATAAAAATCACTTTTACGGTATCCAATCGCATCGCTGTATCCAGATGACGCCCGTCGTCAAGTGCAACGAGCGCTGCGTGTTCTGTTGGCGCGACCACGCCGGCCACGCCTACGAACTCGGCGACGTCGAGTGGGACGACCCCGACGCCGTCGCCGAGGCCTCGATCGACCTCCAGCGGAACCTGCTGTCGGGCTTCGGCGGCAACGACAAGGTCCCCGACACCGCCTTCGAGGAGGCGATGAAGCCCCGCCACGTCGCCATCTCACTGGACGGTGAGCCGACGCTGTATCCGTACCTGCCGGAGCTCATCGAGGCGTTCCACGAGCGGGGGATCACGACGTTTCTGGTCTCGAACGGAACCCGCCCCGAGGTCATCGCACAGTGTGATCCGACGCAGTTGTACGTGAGCGTCGACGCGGCTGACCGGAGGACCTTCGAGGAGGTCGTCAAGGCCGTCGAGGGCGACGCCTGGGACCGGCTCATCGAGACGCTCGACGTGCTCGCGGAGAAGGACGACACGCGGACGGTCCTCCGGACGACGCTGCTGTCGGGGCACAACACCCACCATCCGGAGTGGTACGCGGCGATGTACGACCGCGCGGACGCCGACTTCGTCGAGTTGAAAGCCTACATGCACGTCGGGAACTCCCGTGGCCGGCTCGACCGGGACGTGATGCCCGACCACGAAGCGGTCCTCGGGTTCGCCGAGGCCGTCCAGTCGTACCTGCCGACACATCCCGTCGTTCGGGACGTCGAAGCCTCCCGGGTCGCCCTGCTCGCGCGCGATGCGGACACGATGGTACCCGAACTGAAAGGCGACAGCGAGTTCTGGCGCGAGGAACCGTACGCGGAGCCCTGAGGCACACGCGGACGTTCAGAACGCGTACGCGGAATTCGCGGGCACGTCACCGCCCCCGACGGTCGGCCACGTCGCCACCCCACCTCCGACACATTTTATATGGCCACTCGCGTAGTCCGACCGAGCGGCCCAGTCTCCACCCACATATCTGTTATGCATTCCACATTCGTTACGGTTAAGGCCGGGGACGCCGTACGTCGACCTATGTCACAGACGACTGGGCGCGTCGGTCACGACGAGTTGGCGACGCTGAAACTCGTCGCGCTCGAGGGCGCGCTCGAGGGGCGGACGACCGTCACGTGTTCGGAGCTGGCCGACCGGCTCGACGCGTCGAATCAGACCGCCTCGCGTCGGCTCCAGCGCCTCGAGGACGCCGGACATCTCCACCGGGAGGTGACCGGCAACGGACAGCTCGTCTCGCTCACCGACGAGGGGGAGCGCGCCCTCCAGCGGGAGTACGCCGACTACCGACGGCTCTTCGAGGGCGACGCCGACGTGACGCTCCGGGGAACCGTCACGAGCGGGATGGGTGAGGGCCGACACTACATCTCCCTGCCCGGATACATGCGGCAGTTCCGCGAGCGGCTCGGGTACGAGCCGTTCCCCGGCACGCTGAACGTCGAATTGAGCGACGAAAGCATCCGAACCCGCGCCCGGATGGACGCGCTCGATCCGGTCGAGATCGACGGCTGGGCCGACGACGAACGGACTTACGGCCCCGCGTTCTGCTGGCCGGCGGCGGTCGAGACGACCGACGGCGAGCGATACGACGACGTCCACGTCATCGCTCCCGAACGCACCCACCACGACGCGGACCAACTCGAAATGATCGCCCCGGAGAAGCTCCGTGAAACGCTCGAAATCGAGGACGACGACGAACTCAACGTCCATGTCTCGGAGCAGTAACACGGCGCGGGCCGGCCACGGCGTCGATGCGGCGGTGTCGGCATTCGCAAGCGGCGGCCCCGTCTTGATCCACGATGCGACCGACCGCGAGGGCGAGGTCGACCTCGTCTACCCGGCGGCGGCGGTCGCGCCCACCGACGTCTCACGGATGCGGAACGACGCCGGAGGGCTCGTCTGTGTGGCGCTCCCGGACTCGGTCTGTGCGGCCTGGGGGCTACCGTTCAGCCAGGGGCTTCTCGATCACCCGGCCGGGGCCGACCACGAACTGGACTACGACGAGCGGTCGTCGTTCTCGATCACCGTCAACCACCGCGGGACGTTCACCGGAATCACCGACGACGACCGCGCGCTCACGATTTCGGAACTCGGCGCTGCTGCCGGGCGGATCGCCCACGAGCGACGGGTCGCGGGCGACGGCGCGGCCGGAGCGATCGCGACCGACGCCGAAAGCTTCGCCGAGTCGTTCCGTGCCCCCGGACACGTCCACCTGTTGCGCGGCGCGCCCGACCTCCTCGCGGATCGTGAGGGCCACACCGAACTCGGATTGGCGCTTGCCGACGCGGCCGGCGTCGAACCGGCCGTCGTCGTCTGTGAGATGCTCGACGACGGGAGCGGCGGCGCGCTCTCGCCGGCGGCCGCCAGATCGTACGCCGATCGCAACGGCTTTCCGTACGTCGAGGGCAGCGAGTTGATCGCCCGGTTCGGGTAAGCGCTCCGGGAGCGCTCACTCCCGGATCAGCGAAACCGTCACGGCGTACCGCGAACCGCACTCACAGCTGATGGCCGTGTTCGGTTCCCCGTCCCCGTCGTACTCGAGTTGTCCGTCACAGCACAGACAGTCCATCGTGAATCTCATGCGTGTATCCTCCTACGCCCGAAAGCGTACGCCGACTGGCCGCGGTTCATCGCTCCGGTGGCAATCAGACATATATTCGTCCACCACCAACCAGTGAACGCTCCGTTCATACTGACGGACAAAAGAATGTACACACGACGCACGAGGATCACGCCGTTCGACGGAGCGAACGGCGGATCACTCGTGAGTCGGTTTCATTTGATTTCGTCCACCAGTATCAGGAGCGGCGTGAGAGGGGCAGATGCTTGCAGGCTCTTCCCCCTCTCGGCGCACGTTCCGTGCGCAGTGGTTCTCTATGGTGTATCGGATAAAAAACCACGGGCGAGTACGCAGTGATACGGACGAAGCGGTCCGCGCGCGTGAGATGGATTGTGGTGTCTCCCCGTTCTCGCGAGATGTCCGCGGTGGAAACACCGCTCGCGTCGCTCGTGGCGTTGCGTCGACAGAAACGTCCTGACGGAGTCTCGCACGAACGGAGCGAGTGCGAGGCACGTCAGGACCGAACGACGACGCGGTCGCTGCGTTCGTAGCGACCGCGAGGAGTGAGCGTCCTGACGGAGATTTGAACTCCGGTCCCTGGCTCCGCAAGCCAAGAGGATAGTCCACTACCCTACCAGGACTCGTCTCTACGTACCCCGCTTCAACGTATATGGGTTACGATTCGAGGCCCCGCCGACCGAGGGTATATAAGCGAAGACGAAGCAAACGGGCGTATGAGACGTCCACACGGACGCGGGTCGTACCGACACGGACGCGGGTCGTACCGGCACGGACGCAGGGTATACGAGCCCCATCGACGCGAGCATCGGCCACACGGGCCCCATCGACGCGAGCATCGGCCACACGGGCCCCACCGACGCGGGCACGGGTCGTACCGACACCGACAACGCTTTTCGGGAGGCCGTGTTTGCTCTCCGTAGCAATGGGCGCCATCGAGGAGATATATGCGGACCTCGACGCCGACGTCTCCGAGGAGGAGTTCCGTGAGGCCGTCGAAGCGAAAGTCGAACAGATGGGCGGACTCGCTGACGAAGAGACCGCGGCGATGCTCATCGCGCACGATCTCGACGGGGGCGAAGTCGAGACGGTCGCCGACATCGAACCCGGCCTAGAGGAGGTGAAGTTCCTCGGTAAGGTGACTGGGGTCGGCGAGCTCCGGACCTTCGAGCGCGACGGCGAGGACGGCGAAGACGAGGGGCACGTCCTGAACCTCGACGTCGCCGACGAATCGGGAGCCGTCCGGGTCGCGCTGTGGGATGCGGACGCGGTCGCCGCCGAGGCGGAGATCGCGGCCGGCGACGTCTTCCGCATCAAGGGCCGCCCAAAAGACGGGTACAACGGGGTCGAGGTCAGCGCAGACCGTCTCGAACCCGACGAGGAGGCCACCGTCGACGTCGACGTCGGCGGGCGGGTGACCGCGGATTCGTTGTCGCTGGGACAGTCCGACGTGAACGTCCGGGGGGTCGTCCTCGACACCGGATCGATTCGGACGTTCGACCGGGACGACGGCACCGAAGGGCGCGTCTCGAATCTGACGCTCGGCGACGAGACGGGCCGGGTCCGGGTGACGCTGTGGGACGAGCGCGCTGATACCGTCGAGCGCGTCGAGGCCGGCGAAAGCGTCGAGATCGTCGACGGCTACGTCCGCGAGCGCGACGGCTCGCTCGAGCTCCACGTCGGCTCCCGAAGCGAGATCGACGAACTCGACGAGGCCGTCGAGTTCACGCCCGAGGCGACCGATATCGATTCGATCGAGATCGGCCAGACGGTCGATATCGCGGGCGTCGTTCGGTCGGCCGATCCGAAGCGGACGTTCGATCGCGACGACGGCAGCGAGGGGCAGGTTCGGAACGTCCGCCTACAGGATACGACAGACGATATCCGCGTCGCGCTGTGGGGCGAGAAGGCCGACATCGAGCTCGCCCCCGGCGACGAGGTGTTCTGTGCCGACGTCGAGATACAGGAGGGGTGGCAGGACGATCTCGAAGCCTCCGCCGGGTGGCGCTCGACGGTGGTCGTCGTCGAGGACGCGGAGCCGGAGCGGGGGGCCGAATCGGCCGGGCTCGATCAGTTCGGCGACGGAGCGCGTGCGAACGGCTCGGCCGCGGATACGTCGTCGGCCGACGGCCCGTCGAACGGCGGCGATGAGGCTTCCGGCGGCGACGGCGACGGCGATCCGTCCGGAGCGGCCGGCGGCGAACCGGAGACATTCACCGGAACCGTCGTCCAACCCGGTGATCCGGTCATTCTCGACAGCGGCGAGGAGACTGTCCGCGTCGAAACCGACTCCGAGGTCCATCTCGGCCAGGAAGTCACCGTTCGGGGCCGCCGCGACGGCGATTCTTTCCTGGCGGACGACGTCTTCTAGTTCGCCAGAGGCTCGCAAAGATTAAGGCCGACTCGCCCCCGGTGTGGTGTATGAGCGTCGAGTTACCGTTCGCCCCGGTCGATACGGTCATCCGACGGAACGCCGGGCAGCTTCGGGTTAGCGCCGACGCGGCCGAAGAGCTCGCCCGACGAATCCAGGCCCGCGGGGCCGAACTGGCCGAAGACGCCGCCCGAAAGGCGACCCAGGACGGTCGGAAAACCCTGATGGCGGAGGATTTCGACGCTACAACCGTCGATAAAGATCTCCTCGAGCTACCGATCGCGCCGATCGATCGGATCGCTAGACTCGATATCGATGACCAATATCGGGTATCGATGAACGCCCGAATCGCCCTCGCGGGCGAACTCGAATCGTACGCCGACACCGTCGCCACCGCGGCCGCCATCCTCGCGCGGCACGCGGACCGGCGCACGGTCAAGGCCGATGACATCACCACGTACTACGAACTCGAACCGTACTTCGAATGAGGTTCGGCTACCGAGATATCTGTCTGGAACACGATACCGGCCCGCGGCACCCGGAGACGGCCGACCGGCTTCGGGCGATCCGTCGGGGATTAGCCAGACGTCACGGCGTCGAGTACCGGGAGGGGTCGCTTGCCGACCGCGACGCTATCGAAGCGGTCCACGACCCGGAGTACGTCGCCGACGTCGAGGCGTTTTGCGCCGACGGCGGCGGCACCTGGGATGCCGATACCGTTGCGGTCGAAGAGACGTGGGAGGCAGCGTTCGCCTCCGCCGGACTCGCTTGCTGGGCCGTCAACGAGGCCCTCGACGGCGCGAACGGCCGCCGGACGCCGTTCTCCATCGGCCGGCCCCCCGGACATCACGCCGAGTTCGACGAGGCGATGGGATTTTGTTTCTTCAACAACGCCGCCGTCGCCGCCCAGCAGGCGATCAACCACGAGGGCAACGGCGTCGACCGGGCGGTCATCTTCGATTGGGACGTCCACCACGGAAACGGCACGCAGGACATCTTTTACGACCAGGACGACGTGTTTTACGCGTCGATTCACGAGCAGGGACTCTTTCCGGGGACCGGTGACGTCGACGAAACCGGCGGGCCGAACGCCCGGAGGACGATCCTCAACGCCCCGCTGCCCGGCGGGAGCGGCGACGACGAGTACGCCGCGTTCCTCAACGGTCTTCTCGCCCCGTCGATGGAGCGGTTCGACCCGGACCTGTTCATCGTCAGTGCCGGCTTCGACGCCCATCGAAACGACCCTATCTCCCGAATGCGCGTTTCGACGGAGGGGTACGGCTATCTGACCGATCGCGTCAGGACGATCGCCGACAGCCACGACGCCGCCCTCGCGTTCGTCCTGGAGGGCGGCTACGGACTCGACGCGCTCTCGGAGTCCGTCGGGATGGTCCACGAAGTCTTCGACGGCCGCGAACCGATCACGCCCGACGGGGACGTCGTCTCGAAGGCCGAACGCGTCATGGACGACGTTCGGGACGCCCACGGGCTGTGACGATCACGGATCCGGATCGAAGTATTCGGCGAGTTCCCTCCCGAACTGTTCGGACAGCGCCGTCAGATCCCCTCCGGCGAGGATCTCGTGGCGTGTCTCTAGTGCGGACTCGACGTGTGGCCCGAGCGAAACGTCGAACAGCTTCGTCTCGACGAGCCCCGCCGGCGTCCGCGCCTCCCGCCTCCGTTCGACGACGTAGCGTCCCTCGTCGTCGACGTAGGGGCCGACGACGTCGTCGTCACGGTACGCCTCGTAAAACCCCTCGGCGTGTTCTCTGGTGCCCACCGGCGGTCCGCCGTGTCGGACGATCGCGGGGAGTGTTCCGACGCTGCACTCGACGAGCAGGACGGCCTCCCCGCCGTCGTCCGCGAAACACGCACTCCGTAGCGGCGCGAAGCCGGCACGCCCGAGGGCACCCTCGACGCCGTCGAGGGACTTCTCCAGCTGTGGATACAGCTGATCGTCGACGATATCCGGCGTCGGGAACCGAACCGCGACCGGCGTCGTCCCGCGGTCGGCGACCGCCGCGCGAACGTCGGCCGCCGACAGCGGGTCGCGCTCGCGCGGCTCGAGCAGGCCGGGACGGGGGTCCTCCGAGAGCGCGCGCGCGTAGTGGATCGTTCGGGCGACGTTTCGGGCCGAACAGACCGCCGCGACGTTTCGCTCCGGGTCGGTCGGATCGATGACGACGAGCGGATCGTCGAACGGTCGACGGCCGTGGCCCTCGGGATCGAGCCGGACCGGAGGGGTCCAGTCGGCGGCGGCCGTAACGAACGGGCGGAATCCACCGTACTCCAACACGAGCAGTTCCGTCAGAAACCCCGAGAACCCCTTGGTCCGGAGGTCGCTCCCGTACGTTCCAATGGCCGAGAGGAACGCCTTGGCGACCCGAACGTCGTCCGCGACCGGGCCGATCCGATCCGCCAGATACGACGTATGAAACGGTGTCCGGTCGACCGCCGACCGGATCTCGCTCGCGTCCTCGACGGCATAACACGGGACACAGTCCACGTCGAATCCCCGATACTGCCCCTTGACGTATGGGTGTTCGGCGAACTCCTCGTGGCCGTCGGGGAGCACGGCGTGGCCAACTTCGAGGCCGTACCGTTCGAGTTGCTCCCGGCCGAGATCCGGCGAGAACAACACGAACAGATCGATATCGCGGTCCCCGGCGAGCCAGGTCCCGCGGGCCGTCGACCCGACGAGTCGCGTCTCGGCCGTGACCGGCAACCCCGCGATGGCCGCCGTCGCCCGTTCTGTGAGGCCCTCGACGGCCGATTCAAGCGCCTCTCTCTCCGGCTCCTCGGGGACGACGCGGTCGCGAACCTCCTCGACGACCGATTCGAACGACATACCCGCGGTTTCGGCGTCGATTTATAAAACGTGTCGGTGGCGAGCCGCGGAACTCACTGCCCCGAGTGCGATCAATTGACAGACGTGGCGGCGATGAAACGAAAGCCATATCAAGCGAATCCAAGTATGGTGGAATGCGAAGGGCCGCCGTAGCTCAGTTGGTAGAGCACCACGCTGTTAACGTGGTTGTCCCAGGTTCGAGACCTGGCGGCGGCGTCGACGCTCTCGTCGCCTCACCGTTTGTTGCACCGATATCACGCGTCAGCGCCGCCGTCGGGGAGCAACCCCAGGGCATCGGCGGCCTCGATCGGTGCCGGAACGTCGATCGATCGAAGTTCCGTGGACGCGCCGTCGGCCGCTCGGCGTCGGGCCCTGGCTCTCGATGCGTTCCCCTCCCGCATCGCCGCTGCCGCCTCGGCCATCAGTTCGGCGCGTTCGGTCGCGAGCGTCGCCCACTCGCGGGCGCGCTCCAACACGTCCGCGAGCGCCTCCCGGTCGACGGTGTCCGGCCGGGCCATCCCGTCGAACCCCTCCTCTAGGGCCGCCGCGGTCTCGATGGACGCGACTGCGCTGCGGTACCGCTCCGCGGCGCTCCCGAAGGCGGATACGGCGGCGTCGTACTCGCCGTCGTTCCAGCGATCGGTTGCCCGGTTGTACGCCCGGGTCCCGAAGTTCCTGTCGTTCCAGGCGTTTCCGAAAGTGTCGAGTACGTCCACCCGGCGGTCGTACTTCGGGAGCCTGTCCTCGATGTCGTCGGACATGACGTGTGTCGGATCGTCGTCGTGGCCGAGCCCGAGTGCGTGTCCGAGTTCGTGTTTCGTCGTGGTCAACACGTCGCCGTAGGGGCGATCGGACGCGACGACCTCGACGGTGACCGGCCGTTCCGGCCTGTGCTCGGGCTTCAAAAGCGGTGAGCAGCCAAGCACGTCAGCAGATGCGTGCTCTTGACACCCCTCGAGACCGGTCCGCCGATCCAAGAAGACGAGTTCGACATCGGGTGTGTCCTCGCCGACCACGAACGACACGTCGAAGCCGGCATATTCGGCGGCGTTCTCGTTCCAGTACTCGACCGCCTCCGCCGAGAGTGTCTCGATATCGTGATCGCTCTCGCTCCGCTCGGTGACCGTAATCGTCGTCACCCCCGCAAGCGGGTGTTCGTCGGGGACGAGGACGCTGTCGGCCCGCTCGTCGACCTCGGTCCGGAGCGACGAACAGCCCGCAAGCGCGGCCACAGCACCGACGATCGCGTGACGCCGACGCAGTTCCATACCGCATGTAAGGAGCGAGGCCACCTATATTCCGCGGCTATAGTAAACATCGCAACTATGTACACATCGATCGCACTGCCGCCGTGCGATCGAGTGTGTCTTGTCTTCCGATCTCTACTATACTCACCACAGCCGCCGCAGCATGCGTCTACTCGTCGTGAACGTCTCACCGGCAGTCGCGGCGTCGAAGCGCGGCCGCTGCCGTATCGGATCGTACGGACCGACGCTCGGATCCGACTTCGGTACGGGCCGTCTGTCCGCCGCCCGACTGCGCTTTGCCGTCCGATATCCGGCAGACTGAAGAGGAACGGGCCGGTATCCGATACCGGAGGGCCCTTAGCTCAGTGGTCAGAGCGCTCGGCTCATATTCCCGGCCGCCCCCGGGCGGTGGGATGGGATACCGAGTGGTCGCCGGTTCGAACCCGGCAGGGCCCATGAAGCCTCCGAGCGACAGCGAGGAGTGCTGAACGACGCCTGCCGGGTTCGAATCCTACGAGTCGCGCACAGCGGAGCGAGCACGTCTCGTTCCGGTTCGAACCCGGCAGGGCCCATCCGTTCTGTGACGAACGCACGTGAGGAGCGAAGCGATTCACTGCCGGTTCGGGCCCTGCCACGAGCGAGCAAAGCGAGTGAAGTGGCTCCGGTTCGAACCCGGCAGGGCCCATCCGTTCTGCGACGAACGCACGTGAGGAGCGAAGCGATTCACTGCCGGTTCGGGCCCTGCCACGAGCGAGCAAAGCGAGTGAAGTGGCTCCGGTTCGAACCCGGCAGGGCCCACGCCGATACGGCGGACGGATGCGGGGAGTCAGCCGGCGGGGCCTACAGCCCGGAACAGCACAGGTCGGTGGACTTAGTACGGAGGCGTCGAAAGGGGGTCGGTATGAACGTTGTAGACGCGATGACGCCACGGTCGGAGGTGGTCACCGTCGAGATTCCGGGGACCCGCGAGGACGTACTCGAATATCTACAGGACCGCGGCTTCTCGTCGGTACCCGTCATTCGGGTGGACGACGACGGCGAGCAGTTCCGTGGGCTCGTGACCCGCGAATCGCTCATCGAACAGCCCGACGAGGATCAACTGGCGCTTCTCACGCGGGATGTCCCGACGATCGGCCGATCCGAGTCCCTGACCAAACTCGCGGAACTCGTCATCGACTCCGAGGAACGTCGGATTCCCGTGGTCGAGGACGACGAACTCGTCGGCATCGTAACGGTCACCGATATCGTCCGATCAATCGCCGAAGGCCAACAGAACGGTGAAACGACGGTCGGTGGATTGGCGACGCGGGAGATCAACACGGTGTACCAGAACACGCCGTTGCCAATCACCGAACGGGAACTGTCGTACGCGGACGTCCCCTACGCCGTCGTGTTGGATGATGACGGCAGACAAACCGGGATGATAACCGAGGTCGATATCATCGAGGTCGCCCGCGTCGTACAGGGCGAGTCGAATCCGGGTGACGCCGTTGCAAACCAGGACGACGACTGGATGTGGGAAGGAATCAAAGCGGTCGAAAGCCGGTCGATGCCGACACTGAACGTCGAAATCCCGTCGACCGCGGTCTCGGAGTTCATGAGCGACGATCTAATTACGGTCTCGAGGACCCGAACCGCCCGCGAAACCGCACAGTTGATGCTCTCGAACGACATCGAGCAGATCCCGCTGCTTTCGGGCGACGAACTCGTTGGCATCGTCCGGGACGTCGACCTCTTGGAGGCGCTCGCATGAGCGAAACGGCGGCTCTCGCCGAACTCGCGAAACGCCGCGGGTTCTTTTTCGCCTCGAACGGGGCGTACGGCGGTACCGCCGGTTTCTATACGTACGGCCCCGAGGGTGCAGCCCTCAAACGGAACATCGAAGACGCCTGGCGGGACCTCTTCGTCCGCAAACTCGGGAACGTAGAACTCGAAGCGCCGACCGTGATGCCCGAGGCGGTGTTCGAAGCGTCCGGCCACCTCGACGGCTTCGACGACATGATCGTCGAGTGTGCCGAGTGCGGTGCGACTCACCGCGCCGACCACCTCGTCGAGGACGCCGTCCCCGATATCGAGGATGCGGAGGCGCTCGGGACCGATCGGGTCGGAGAACTCATCGCCGAACACGACGTCGTCTGTCCCTCCTGCGAAGCCGAACTCGCGGACGCCCCTGTCGATGAGTTCAACCTCATGTTCGGGACGAACATCGGCCCCGGTTCGGCGTCGCCGGGCTATCTCCGTCCCGAGACGGCACAGGGCATCTTCGTCGAGTTCCCCCGGCTGAAGGAGTACGCCAGAAATCAACTCCCCTTCGGCGTCGCCCAGATCGGGCGGGCCTACCGAAACGAAATCTCCCCCCGTCGGGCACTGGTCCGCGTCCGGGAGTTCACGCAGGCCGAACTGGAGCATTTCATCGATCCCGAGCGCGACGAACCCCCGATCGATCGGGTCGCCGACGTCGAGTTGCCGCTGTACCCTGCGACGGCACAACACGCTGACGACGGCGAACCTGAACCCCACACGGTCCGAGAGGCCCTCGACGACGGAATCGTCGGAAGCGAGTGGGTCGCGTATTATCTCGGGCGGGCGATGGAGTTCTACGAGCGGATCGGGATCGACATGGATCGGTTCCGGTATCGCCAGCACCTCAGCGGTGAACGGGCCCACTACGCCGCCGACTGCTGGGACGCCGAGACGGAACTCGGCGGCAACTGGATCGAAGTGACCGGCTTCGCCTACCGGTCCGACTACGATCTCTCGAAACACGGCGAGTACGCCGAAGAGTCGTTCACGATCTTTCGGCAGTACGAGGAGCCGCGGACGGTCGAACGCGCGGCCGTCGACCCAGATATGAGCTACCTCGGACCGGAGTTCGGCGGCGAGGCGGCCGCGATCGCCGAGGCACTCGAGGCACTCGCCGCACGCGACCGATCGGCGTTCGACGGCGACGAGGTCGGCGTCAACATCGACGGCGAGACGTATACGATCCCCGTCAAGAAGACCGGCTTCGCCGTCGAAGAACAGACCGAAGCCGGTGAACACATCACGCCACACGTCGTCGAACCCTCGTTCGGCGTCGACCGCCTCGTTTATAGCGTGTTGATCCACGGCCTGGAGGCCGATACTGTAGATGGTGAGGAGCGTTCGTTCCTCGAACTGTCGCCGACGATGGCCCCGACGACGGTCGCAGTCTTCCCGCTGATGACGAAGGACGGCCTCGACGATCGGGCCCGCTCGATCGCCGACCGACTTCGGGTCGAGGGCTTCGAGGTCAGCTACGACGACACCGGAAACATCGGCCGGCGCTACCGGAGACAAGACGAGGTCGGAACGCCCTAC
The DNA here is from genome assembly GCF_013839515.1 of Natronomonas salinimetallica. Lineage (GTDB taxonomy): Archaea > Halobacteriota > Halobacteria > Halobacteriales > Haloarculaceae > Natronomonas. The sequence continues at coordinate 77,296 of NZ_JACDNQ010000011.1, forward strand.
TGCGTTACCGTCGATTACGAGACGAAAGAAGACGACACGGTGACGGTTCGAGAGCGTGATTCGACGGAGCAGACTCGGGTCCAGATCGAGGACCTCCCCGACGCGATCGGCCGGCTCGTCGCCGGTGAGACGCTATCGGAGCTGTGAACCGCGCTTGACGGCCACTACCTCCGCTGTCTTGGCCGCCCGATATCGGCCTATAGCTTTTATTCTCCCCGGAGGGAATGATCGGTATGAGTATATATGAGTCCGATCTCCCGGGCGTCGGAAAGAAGTTCGAGATCGACCTCGACGACGAGTCGAGGCTCGTCGTCGTCATCCACAACACCGGCAAGCGTGAGGTGTTCCGGCGCGAGGGCGAGGATGATTCCGTGAAACTGTTCGAGATCACAGACCAGCTGGCCCGGCAGGTCGGCTCGATCCTGGAGGGCGCGTACTTCCAGCCGATCGCCACCGATACGACCGAGACGATGCTGGACGACAACTCGCTGCTTGAGTGGGTCGACGTCCCCGACGACTCGGGGATCGTCGGCCGAACGCTCGAGGAACTTGATTTCCGCAACGCCACGGGTGCATCGGTCGTCGCGATTCAGCGGGACGACGACACCGAATCCAACCCCGGTCCCGAGACCGCCGTCGAGGCCGACGACACGCTGATCATCCTCGGAACGCGGGAGGCGTGTCACCGGGCGGAATCGCTCGCTTCCGGCGAGGTTGACGACGAGGACGGCGCCTGAGACATGGCGGAGGTCCTCCTCGAGACCGGGCTCATACTCGCGGCCCTCGCGCTCGCGGGAACGGTCGCACGGGGACTCGGCCAGTCGGTCATACCGTTTTATGTAGTCTCCGGGATGCTGATGGGTCCATTCGTCCTCGGCCGGCTCGACGTCCCCGCGGTGGCGGGATACGCGATCGAACTCCAGCCGTACATCACCCTGCTGGCCGAACTGGGTATCGTCTTCTTGCTGTTCTTTCTCGGCTTGGAGTTCAGCCTCGAACGGCTGGTCGAATCGAGCGAGAGGATCGCGAAAGCGGGAACGCTCGATCTGGCCGTGAACCTCCCCGCCGGCATCGTGGTCGCCCTCGCTCTCGGGTGGTCGCTGCTCGAGGCGTTGGTTCTCGGGGGCATCGTCTACGTTTCCTCGTCTGCAGTCATCACGAAGTCGCTCATCGATCTGGGATGGATCGCGAACGACGAATCGAACCCGATCCTCGGGACGCTCGTCTATGAGGACCTGTTCATCGCCTTCTATTTGGCCGTCCTGTCCGCCGTCCTCCTTGGTGGCGGCGAGTTGGCAGCAATCGCCGTCGACGTCGGCACCGCGATGGCGTTCTTGCTCGTGCTCGTGGGATCGGTTCATTTCGGGGCCAGGTACTTCGAGCGGTTTCTCGACGTCGATTCCGAGGAGATGTTCGTCCTCCGGGCGGTAGCGATAACCGTCCTCGTCGCCGGGTTCGCCCTCGCGATCGGCGTCAGCGAGGCCGTCGCGGCGTTCTTTGTCGGGATGGCTTTCTCCGGGACGGACCACCTCCACGACCTCGAGCGCCGGCTCATCCCGCTCCGGGACGTCTTCGCGGCCGTCTTCTTCTTTTGGATCGGGATCCGCACCGATCCGGCCGTGTTCCCGGCAGTCGCGGGCATCATCGCCGTTCTCGTCCTCGTAACAGCGCCGACGAAACTGTTCACCGGGTTCGTGGGCGGCCGGCTCTACGGCCTCGACGACCGGCGTAACGTCCGGGTCGGACTGGGAATGATCACACGCGGGGAGTTCTCGCTCATCATCGCAGCCATCGCGACCGACGCGGTCATCGGGGGAACCGTTCTCACCGAGACGATCCCGGCCGTCGCCGTCGGATACGTCCTCGTGATGAGCATCCTCGGAACGATGCTCATGCAGTACTCGCCGTTCTTCGAGCGATTCGTCCTCAACGAGGGACCGGTCCCCGAATGAACGCGAACCGTCGCCATCGGTCCGGCTCTCTGTTGCCGGACAGAACGGTCGCTACGTTCGATAGAGAGCCGTTCCGGGTCGACAGTGTCGACGGCCCTGTTCGACGATATACCGGAACCTTCGCGGTGCCCCCTTCCGACCCGCGATGACGATGCCCCGGCTCCCGTGGCAAATGGCAAACAGGCGGCGCATGCCCTCCAGCGATCCGTGCGCCGCACTCCCGCCTCGGCGGATCGCCGACGATCGTTCACACGATGTGGGGTCTGCCCCCGTCTCAGTATATAAACAATTGGGAGAGATACGTTCACTTCCACCTCGGTGGCCGAACCCTTATACAGTGAAGCGACGAACTCGTCAGTAGATGGCGACAGCTTCCGGCGAGCCGGAGTACATCGAAGGGCCGCTCTTGGTGGACGGCCTACTCGAAAAGCGTAGCTATCAGCTCAGCCTCGCCGAAACCGCCGCGACGGACCATACGCTCGTCTGTCTGCCGACCGGGCTTGGAAAGACGGCGGTCAGTTTGCTCGTCACCGCCGAGCGGCTGGCCGAACACGGTGGGACCTCGCTGCTTCTCGCGCCGACGAAGCCGCTCGTCCAACAACACGCCGCGTTCTACCGCGAGGCGCTTTCGGTGGATGACGACGATATCGTCGTCTTCACCGGTGCCGTTCGTCCCGACGACCGCGCCGATCTCTGGGAGTCGGCACGGATCGTCTGTGCGACGCCACAGGTGATCGAAAACGACCTCGTCGGCAACCGGATCTCGCTTGCTGACGTGACGCACGTCACCTTCGATGAGTGCCACCGTGCGACCGGCAACTACGCGTACAATTACATCGCCGACCGCTATCACGCCGATGCGGACGAGCCGCTCGTCACCGGGATGAGCGCCTCCCCGGGTGGCGACAAAGAGGAGATCCTGACGGTGTGTGACAACCTTGGGATCCGTGACGTGGCGGTGATGACCGAGAACGACGCCGACGTTTCCGCACACACCCACGATACCGACGTCGAGTGGGAGCGCGTCGACCTCCCCGAGACAGTCATCCACATCCGGGACGCGCTCAACGACGTGATCTCCGAGCGGCTGACGAAGCTGAAGGGGCTGGGCGTGACGAACTCGACGGATCCGAGCATGTCCCAGTCCCAACTCAACGCGATCCGCGCGAAGCTTCAAGAGCTCATAAACAACGACAGCTCGGAGGGGTACAAGGGGATGAGCGCCCACGCCGAGATCATGAAGCTTCGGCGTGCCGTCGAGTTGGTCGAGACCCAAAGCGTCGAGTCGCTCCGGCGGTACTTCGAACGCCAGCGCGAAGACGCCAGATCCTCCGGTGCCTCGAAGGCCAGCCAGCGCTTCGTCAGCGACCCCCGAGTCAAGGAGGCGATGCGCCGCGCGGAGGCCTTCGACGACCTCCATCCGAAGTTCCGCCGGACCCGAATCCTGCTCGCACAGACGCTCGGGATTGAGGACGGCGAGCGGGTGATCGTCTTTACGGAGTCACGCGACACCGCGGAGACGCTGACCGAGTTCCTTGGCGAGCACTTCTCGACCCGCCGCTTCGTCGGTCAGGGCGATAAGGACGGCTCCGATGGGATGACCCAGACCGAGCAGAAAGACACCCTCGATGCGTTTCGAAGCGGCGAATTCGAGGTGCTCGTCTCGACTTCCGTCGCCGAGGAGGGCCTCGACGTCCCGGACGTCGATCTCGTGTTGTTTTACGAACCGGTACCGAAGGGGATCCGCTCGATCCAACGGAAGGGCCGCACGGGGCGTGCGAGCGACGGTCGCGTCGTCGTCCTCCTCGCGGAGGACACCCGCGACGAGGCGTTCTTTTGGATCTCCCGGAACGAGGAAAAGCGGATGGAGAAGGAACTGCGGAAGCTGAAAAACCTCGAAGGCGAGATCGAATCCGAAATCAGACAGCAGGCCGGGATCGGCGAGTTCGACGGCTCTGACGGTGGCGGCGGAAGCCGTGACGACAGCGCGGAAGCGGATGGCGGAGCGGACGCTCCGGGCGCTGACGGCCGACCTGACTCGAGCGCCGACTCGAACGACGACGCCGGGGTGGACGGTTCACACGACGCTGGACAGGCAGGCCTCACTGATTTCGCCGGACAGCCGACGGTCGCCGAGGCGACGCCGGACGGCGAGACAGTCGAGATCGTCGCCGACCAGCGGGAACTCGACGCACACATCGCCCGTGATCTCTCGACCCGCGAGGGCATCGAGACGCGGCTCGAAACGCTCGAAGTCGGCGATTACGTCCTCTCGGATCGGGTCGTCGTCGAACGCAAGGCAGTCGACGACTTCCTCGAGACGCTCGTAGGGGGCGACCGGTCGCTTTTCGAACAGGTCGGCGCGGCGGCCCGATACTACGCCCGCCCGGTCGTGATCATCGAGGGCGACCGTCTCTATGAGACCCGAAACGTTCACCCGAACGCGATCCGCGGGGCACTTGCCTCGCTCGCGGTCGATTTCGGTGCGAGCGTGATGCGGACGACAGACGCAGACGATACCGCCGACCTGCTCGACGTCATCGCCCGACGCGAACAAGAGGCCGATGACCGAAGCGTCTCCGTTCACGGCGAAAAGGGCGGCAAGACCCTCGCCGAGCAACAGGAGTACGTCGTCGGATCGGTCGCCGAAGTCGGCCCGGTGACCGCTCGGGCACTCTTAGAGCACTTCGGCAGCGTCGAGGCGGTCATGAGCGCCGATGAAGACGACCTCCGCGAGGCCGATGGCGTCGGCGAGGTGACGGCAGAGCGGATCCGAACCGTGACGAAACGCGAATACGCGAACCGCGACTAGAGCCTGCGGACGGTTTCGAGCGTCTCGGCGGCCTCCCGTGCCGCCGCGAGGAGATCTCGCTTTCGACCGACGTCCCGTGTTTCCTCCGCCCGCCGAGTTAGCGAGGTGATCTCGTCGACGAGCGTCCGCTCCGCCTCCCGGAGCTGTCCGCGCTCGGAGCCGGGCTGCCCCGTCCGCACCCGGTTCTCGGTGACGTCGCGTCCGGACGCCTCGTCAGTCGTCCCGGTCTCCCTTCTCGCGGGCGGGTCGACGCGGGCGGGCCGACGGTCGCGGGCCGGAGTCGGCGGCGAACCGCTGGCCGAGTCCCGCTCGGGTGCACGCCCGGACTCGACGGTACTGCGGTCGGACTCCGGTTCGGCGTCGGGGGCGTCGGCGTCGGCGTCGGGGGCGTCGGCGTCGGCGTCGGGGGCGTCGGCGTCGGCGTCGGGGGCGTCGGCGTCGGGGGCGTCGGCGTCGGCGTCGGGGGCGTCGGCGTCGGGGGCGTCGGCGTCGGCGTCGGGGGCGTCGGCGTCGGTCCCCTCCGTCTCCGGCTGTGTCCCCGTTTCGTCTTCGTCATCAAGGAGTTCGCCCTCCTCCGTAATCTCTTTTTGACAGGTCGGACAGAACTCCTGGCCCTCGTACCGGAACACCGGCGAGTGACACTCCGGGCAGTGACGGTTCGTCATCGTCGCCCCCTGGAGGAGGAGTTCACTCATCTGTTCTGAGGCTTCCCGTTTTTGTTTGTCCCGTTCGTACTTCTCGCGGAGTTTCTCGCGTTCGGCCTCCCGATCAAAATCGCTCATGCGTGTTCCAACGGCTCTTTGCCGCAAAAGGACTGCGCTCGATCCGGCGGGCCGACCGGCGGTTTTTAATCGACACGGGGACGAAAGAGAGGTATGCAGGTGAAATCCCGCCACCACCTTCGGTCCGACGAGATCGACGAGCTGGAGGCCTCCCTCGCCGATCAACTCGGAATCGACCTCGACGGCGACAGCTACGAACGCGTCGAGTTCACCGACGTCGACCGGGACGTCATCCTCGTCGACGGCGACCCGCTCGTCGCCTCCTTCGACGGCGACCTGTTCGTGACCGTTCGTGGCGCGAACACCTACCCGCCCGAAAGCCACGTCGTCACCGTCGATCGCGGGGCGATATCGTTCGTCTCCGACGGCGCGAACGTGATGCGCCCCGGCATCACGGAGGCGACGGACGACATCGGACCGGGCGACCTCGTCGTCATCGTCGAGGAGGTCCACGGAAAGGCGCTGGCGATCGGCCGCGCCGAGACCGATGGCTCGGAGATGATCGGCGAGTCGGGGAACGTCGTCGAGTCGCTCCACCACGTCGGGGACGAGCTCTACGAGTTTCAGGTTTGACATCCTCCCCGCGCTGAACAGTAGTTGCCGAATCAATGCTCTCTGCGATTACGTCTGGACACATGGATCGAAATGAATGTCGATGGCTCCCCCCATATCAATACGTATATACATGAATGCCACCAGCCTCCGTGATAGCTACCGGAGCCCACACGGGCTGTTGGCAGTCAGCGACACTCACCCCGAGGTTCGGCAACCACTGTGAACGGCGAGGCTTTCTCCTCGAACGACGCGTAAGACCTATGCCACCGGCAACCGCTGTCAAAGACATGGGACTCATGAGTAAACTCCTCGGAGGCGGCTCGTCCAGCACCGAGGATTACCTCGAACTCGACGTCGACGACTTCGACACGGGTGCCTCGAACACACGGGTACAGGTCCGGTTCACCGATATCAGCGAGAAAAACGACGTCATCGACATCAAAGACGCCGTCTACGACGGCGACATCGTCGTCGCCGATATCATCCGACACACGACGAGTGACCGGACGATGGAACACATCATCGACGAGCTGAAACAGGTCGCAAACGAGGTCGGCGGCGACATCGTCCAAAAGGAAGACGACCAGCTCATCATCACGCCCGGTGGCGTCGGTATCTCGCGCTCGAAGCTCGGTCGGTAGCCCGTTTTTGTACTCCCCCGCTCGGCCGCCGGGGGCGTTGGGCACCGCCTCGCGGGCCGCGGTGAAACGCCCGAAACGGCCCGGATACGCCGTCCGTATCCGCCAGACGACGGGGATGAATCGGCGCCACGGACGGGTCCCGTGTCATCTCGACTCCGTATACTGCTGGCGGCCCCCGTGTCGAGCGAGTCACGACCCCCGGGTACGATGTCCGTTTGCGACGGACAGCCAGCAGTACTGGCGGTCAGCGAGTCGCTCGCGACCGGCCCCAATGCACCGGTAGCCACGTAATATACGTTAGTTATATTAGTCAATTATATATCGCCGGGCCACGATCGTGACGCTATGACGGCTGCCGATACGTACGAGACCTACGCCGACCGGACCGACGAACCGCGTTTCAGCGACTGGCTCCGGGAACGTTCCGAGCCGGCCTTTAGCGAGGCGGTCGAACATCCCTTTACCGTCGACCTCGGTGCCGGGACGCTCGATACTGATGCGTTCGCGGAGTACCTGCTCCAGGACTACGCGTTCCTCGAATCACTCGTCGGGGGCTTCGGCTTCGCGGTCGGGGAAGCCCCGGGGATCGGCTCGAAACGTCCCTTGATCGAGTTTCTCGACGTCGTGACCGATGAGGAGAGCGACTACTTCGAGCGCTCCTTCGAGGCGCTCGGCGTGCCGGCTGATCGGTACACGGCCCCCGAACGGACCGGGACGACCGACGCCTTCGTGGACCTCCTCGAACGGGCCGCCCGCGAGGGCGGCTACGCGGAGACGCTTGCCGTGTTGGTGCCCGCGGAGTGGATCTACGAGTCGTGGGCGGCCGCGGCCGCGGAGCGCCACGCCGATCCGGCGACGGACCCGCCGAGCGACGGCGCTGGCCTCCCGTTCTACTACGCCGAGTGGATCGACCTCCACGCTACCGACTCGTTCCGTGCGTTCGTCGGGTGGCTTCGGGGACAACTGGATTCGGTCGGCCCGGAACTGTCGGCCGACCGGCGCGGGCGCGTCGAACACCTGTTTGGCCGCGCCGTCGAACTCGAAGTCGCCTTCTTCGATACACACTATCCCGGAGGTGCGTGAGATGGTCTCGACCGCGCTCGTCCTCGGTATCACGGCCGTGACGGTCGCGGCGGTCACCGCGGTCGGTCTCCTCGCCACCCGCGGCCGGGTTCACTCCGTCGAGGACTTCATCTCCGCACGGGACTCCGCCGGTCCCGGGACGGTGACTGCGACGGTCGTCGCCTCGATGATGGGGGCGTGGATCCTGTTTAGCCCCGCCGAGGCGGGCGCTGCCTTCGGCGGCCTGCCGGCGATCCTGGGCTATGCGGTCGGGAGCGCGATCCCGCTGTTGTTGTTTATTCCCGTCGGTTTGCGGATCCGTTCTGTGCTGCCCTCAGGCCACTCGCTGACGGAGTTCGCCTACGCCCGCTTCGGCGCAGCCATGTACGTCTTCGTGCTCGTCGTGTCGGTGTTCTACATGTTCGTCTTTCTCGCCGCCGAAATGACCGGCGTCGCCGGCGCGCTCTCGCTCATCGCCGGCGTCCCCCAGTGGCAGACGGCGCTGCTCATCGGTGGGTTCGTCCTCGTCTACACCGTCTACGGCGGTCTCGTCGCCAGTATCGTCACCGACACGATCCAGACGCTCGTCGTCCTCCCGCTGTTGGCGGTCGGGTTCGGCGGCGCACTGGTCGCGTTGGGCGGGTCGGGTGAACTCCACGCTGCCGCCACCGCCGCCGACGCGACGCTGCTCGATCCCTCCTTTCGCCCCGGCATCGAGTTCGGGATCTACGTCGCCTTTGCGATCCTCGGGGCGAACATGCTGAATCAGGGAGTCTGGCAACGGGTCTACGCCGCCGACGGCGAGGCGTCGCTCCGTCGCGGCCTCGGCGTCGCCGCCGTCGTCGTCGTCCCGATGGTTCTGCTCGCGGGACTGTTCGGCGTCGCGGCGGCGGCTCTCGGCCTCACCGGCCCCGATACCGCGAGCATCGCCTTCTTTCTCGTCCTCGATGCGGCGTTCCCGACGTGGGTCACCCTCGCCATCGTCGTCCTCGTCGTGCTCCTCGTGATGAGTTCGGCCGATACCATGCTTAACGCCATCACGAGCGTCGTCACCGCCGATCTCGCCAGGCTGGTCGATGCCGACCAGCGCACCCTCTGGCTCGGCGGCCGGGGGCTGACGGTCGCGGTCGCGGCCGGTGCGATCCTCATCGGGGCGCAGGGCTACAGCGTCCTCCAGTTGTTCTTGACCGCGGATCTGTTGGCCGCCGCGGTGTTCGTTCCCTTCATCGCCGGGCTGTATACCGAGCGACTCTCCGGCACCGGCGCGATCACCGCGAGCGTCGCCGGCATCGCCGTCGGCGTCGTTCACTTCCCGCTGTTGCGGGCGGCTCTCGCCACCGTCCCCGGCCTCGACGGCGTGTTGCCGGAGCCGTCGTTCCTCGTCGCCTTCGTCGGCGCGACGGCCGTTTCGGCGGGGATTACCCTCCTCTCGACGGCGCTTTCGGACGCCGACGTCGACCTCGATGCGATCGACGGACGGGTTCGCACGCTCGATGACCCGGTCGCCGACGGAGGGACGAAGGCGACCACCGGCGGCGACGAGAAATCGGAGGGGGGCCGATGATCGTCGCCGCGGCCATCAGCCCCACGGTCTTTGCGGCGCTCGTCTGGGGGTCGATCCTTTTGGTGGTGGCCGTCTTCGTCTACGTCGCCCGCATGCTCGTTCTCGACGGCTGATACGACGGCGTATACTGCCGGATATGGCTGTTTGCCCCGTCACCGTGGGCTCGACACCCGTCTGGGGCGTATGCCAGACAGCCCGAAAGCGAACGCCCGCTCACGGCCGGCGGTTCGCGGCCGGCAAGCGCCGGGTTTAACGCCCCGAGACGGCTATCGGGCGCTGTGACCGAGGACGAGCAGACGGACCGAAGCCCCCGGATCCGTTCCGACCCCGACGCGTCCGAGGCCGCCTCGCTCGTCGCCGAGTCGATCGAGCGGGGCGCGCTCGTAACGCTCTTCGGTCGGTGTACCGTCGAGTACGACGGCCGAGCGGCCTCGTCGTTGGCGGCGGGGGAGAGACACCTCATGTTGAAGCCCGACGGGACGGCGCTCGTCCACACGGACGAGGGGCAAAAGCCGGTGAACTGGCAGCCTCCCGGCTGTGTCCACGACTGTCGGCTCGACGGCGAGGATCTCGTGGTCGGGAGCCGCCGTTCGTCGCCGGCGGAGCGGCTCACCGTTCGGTTTTCCGCGCTCGCCTTCGCGGCCGCGTTCGACCCAACCGACGAGGAGTCTCTCGACGTGGTCGGGACCGAAGCGGATCTGAAACGCCGGATCCTCGAGGAGCCGTCGCTCGTCGAAGCCGGCTTCAGGCCGCTCGCGACGGAGCGTCGGACCCCCGCCGGTGCCATCGACGTCTACGGGGAGGACAGCGAGGGCCGAACAGTCGTCCTCGAACTGAAGCGGCGGCGCGTCGGGCCGGACGCGGTCGGCCAACTCACCCGCTACGTCGAGGCGCTCGAGCGCGACCTTCATGCCGGTGCGGAGATCCGAGGGCTGCTCGTCGCACCGTCGGTAACCGAACGGGCCAGGGCGCTTCTCGCCGAGGAGGGCCTCGAGTTCGTCCCGCTGACTCCGCCCGATGGCGGAACGTAGAGCCGCTACTCCAGTTCGGACTGTAGCCGTGAGAGGACGTTCAACGCCTCCAGCGGCGTGGTTTCAGCGAGGTCGACGGCCGCGAGTTCCGCGAGCAGCGCCTCCCGGCCGCCGTCGGTGCTGGCGGCCTCCGGTTCGGGGCGAGCAGCCGTGGCCGGCCGAGCCGACGCACCACTACCGTCGAGCAACTCGCTCGCCCGGTCGACGACGCCCGCGGGGACGCCGGCCATCTCGGCGACCTCGACGCCGTAGGAGGCCTCGGCGGGACCTGCCCGGAGGTCGTGTTCGAACTCTACGCCGTCGTCGTCTCGAACCGCCGAGAAGTGGTAGTTCCGTGCCCGTGGAAGCCCCTCGACGACGTCGGTCAACTCGTGGTGATGCGTCGCAAAGAGGGTATACGCGCCGACCGAATCGTGGAGGTGTTCGGTCGCCGCCTGCGCGATGGCGTAGCCGTCCCGCGTCGAGGTTCCACGCCCCACCTCGTCGAGGACGACGAGGGAGTTCTCGTCGGCCGCCTTCAGGATCGCGGCGAGTTCGGTCATCTCGACCATGAACGTCGAGCGCCCGCCCGCGATGTCGTCGGAGGCACCGACACGGGTGAATACCCGTTCGACGACCGGCAGCGCCGCGTGTCTGGCGGGGACGAAACTGCCCACCTGTGCGAGTAACGCGACGAGCGCGACCTGACGCATGTACGTCGACTTCCCCGACATGTTCGGACCCGTGAGAACCGCCATCGGCTGCTCCTGCAGGAGCGCCGTGGGGTTCGGGACGAACGACGCCTCGCTCCGTTCGACGACCGGATGACGCCCGCCCTCGATCTCGATCCCCGCCGCCCCGATCTCGGGTCGGCGGTAGCCGTACTCCGCGGCGACGGTCGCGAGCGAGCAGAGCGCGTCCAGCCGGGCGATCGCGTCGGCGGTTCGTTGCATCCGTTCCGTCGCTTCGGCGACCTCGCTTCGGACCTCCCTGAAGAGGCCGTACTCCAACTCGTCGGCGCGCTCGCCGGCGCGGATGATCTCGTCCTCACGCTCTTTCAGTTCGGGTGTATAGAATCGCTCGGCGTTTTTGAGCGTCTGTCTGCGGTGGTACTCCTCGGGGACCGACTCGAGGTTCGGGTCAGTCACCTCGATGTAGTAGCCGTGGACCGAGTTGTGTCCGACCTTCAGCGAGTTGATCCCCGTCCGCTCGCGCTCTTCGGTTTCGAGGGCATCGACCCAGGCCTTCCCTTCGCGTTCCGTCCGTCGGAGGTCGTCGAGGGCGTCGTCGTACCCCTCGCGGATGACGCCGCCCTCCGTGATCTCGACCGGCGGTGACTCGGCGATCGCCGCGTCGATCAACTCCCTGACCGACGGACAGTCGTCGAGTTCGGCCTTGATCTCGGCCAACAGTTCGCTGTCCTCCGTGGCCGCCGACAGGCACGCCCGGAGGTCGGGGACGACCGACAGCGTCGATTCGAGCGCCCGAAGATCGCGGGCGTCGGCGCGACCCCGCGAGACCCGCGAGACGAGCCGTTCGACGTCGTAGACGTCGGCGAGCAGTTCCCCCGCACGCTCTCGGTCGCCGACGCGGTCCCGAAGCGCCCCGACCGCGTCGAGACGCCCCTCGATCCGGGTCGGATCCAAAAGCGGCCGTCGGAGCCAATCCCGGAGCGTCCGTCCCCCGAGCGCGCTCGCGGTCTCGTCGATCGTCTCGATCAGGGACGCACCCTCCAGCCCGTGGACGTGCCGTGGCTCGAACACCTCGAGCGAGCGGAGCGCGACCGCGTCCAAGAGCATGTACTCGCGGGGATCATACCGGGTGAGGTGTGTGAGATACTCCAGCCGGCCGGTCTCGCCGTCGGTCCGAGCGCCACGGGCGTACTCGGCGTAGGCGAGCAGCGCCCCGATCGCACGCGTCTCCGCCTCGCCCGCGAGTGACCCCTCGCCGAAGTAGGAGGTGACCTTCCGCTTTGCGGCCTCGGCGTCGAACGCCGAGCGCTCGTAGGGGGTCACCATGCACTCGGACCCAAACGGCTCCGTCGGGGCATCGGGGCCGACGATCGCCTCCGCGGGGTCGAACCGTTCGAGCTCGTCGGAGACGGCACCGATCCGGTCGAGCTCCGTCGCGTAGAAGTCGCCGGTCGAGACGTCGAGGAGCGCCAGACCGTAGCCGTCCGTCAGGCAGGCGACGAAGTTGTTGTCCGCCGCCGAAAGCAGTTCCGTCTCGGTGAGCGTCCCCGGCGTGACGACCCGGGTGACGGCCCGATCGACCAGCCCCGAAGCCGCCTCGGCGTCCTCGACCTGGTCGGCGATGGCGACCCGGTAGCCGGCATCGAGCAGCGTCTCGACGTACGACTCGGCGTTGTCGATCGGGATCCCCGCCATCGGATACGTGCCGGTCGAGTCCTCCCGTTGGGTGAGCGTGATCTCAAGGATCCTCGCGGTCGCCTCGGCGGCCACACAGAACGTCTCGTAGAAATCACCCACCTGAAAGAGAACGAGCGCGTCGTCGTAGCGCTCACACAACTCGAGATACTGCGACAGCATCGGCGTGAGTTCCTCGGCCTTTTCGGCCATCTCGGGTGGCGGCCCCAGCGCCTCGTCCATATCCGAGCGTGTGTCTCACCGGCCAAATACTCACCGCCATCCCGTCGACCGACACCGTTTTTGACGTCTCGGCCGAACCACGGCTATGCCAGACGACGCCGAAACGATCACGCTCGCATTCGAGTTGGCGGCGCTCGAACGGCTCTTGGATCCATCAGACGTCCTTCGGGACACCCAACGGTGGACGGATCACCTCGGGATCGTAAGCGACGAACCGACGCATCTGGTTCGAAAGCGGGCCCGCGACTACGGGCTCACCCCCGATTTCCTCCCGGGCCCCCGCGATCGGGCCGAGAGCCTCGCGAAGGTCAGACACCAGCCCGAACACGACGCCGACCGCTACGTCTTCGTCTCCGCGGACGAGGGGATGCGATCGGTCGCCGAGCGCCACGAGTGGGAGTTCCGGGAGATAACGGAGGCCGCCGACACGGCCGGATGGCTCCTCCACGACGGTGATCCCGAGGAGGACGACGAGGACCATTCGGGGTGGCCCTGAGACGGGCCGTCGTCGATTTTTATACACCGCCGTCGAACCGTACCGGCGACCGCCGCGACGACAGAACGGCGTCTAGATGCGAACGAGCCGCCCGATTCGCCCGCGTTCGGTAGATTTAACCCCGAACTGGGATATCCACGGATATGAACTTCCGGGAGGAGTTCTGGGCTATCTACCGCGAGGCGTTGCCGATCCTGCTCGTCGCGCTCGCCGGGGGGCTCTTTTCGGGGTTGGTTCTCGAAGAGCTCCTAGAGAGCGTCGCCCGGTTTCCCGGCCTCCTCGTGATGGTCCCCGTCTTTCTCGCCACCCGCGGCAACGTCTACGGCGCGTTGGGTGGGCGGATCTCCAGTGGTCTCCACCAGGGGCTCATACCTCCCGATTTCGAGTGGAACGAACGTCTCGTGAACGCGGTCGTCGCCTCCTTCATCAACGGAGTCACCATCTCGGGCGTCATCGGCGTCATCTCCTGGGTCGCGCTGCAGTTGCTCGGGTGGCCGTCGGCGGCACTTTCCGAACTCGTCGCCATCATGTTGATCGCCGGAACGCTGACGTCCGTCGTGCTCATTTTCGGCCTGCTTGCGATCCTCTTCGGCGGATACAAACTCGGCTACGACCCCGACAACCTGGTCGGTCCGATCGTCACGACGCTCGGCGACGTCTTCGGGATGCTCTTTTTGCTCGTCGCCGTCACCGTCGTCGAGGTGGTGTTCGTCTGATGCCGGCCGCCGACGGGTCGCTCGGGACGTGGGATGCCCGAGCGATCGTCTCGAACATGCTCCCGCTGTTGGTCGTGTTATGTACGATCGTCCTCTGGGCGGGGATCACCCTGGAGGAAGCCGAGGCGTTGCTCGACGAGTTCGGGGTACTCGCGGTCATGGTTCCGACGATGGTCGGCGCGGGCGGTAACCTCGGGACGATCCTGAGTTCGCGACTCACCACGCGACTCCACTTGGGGACGACGAATCTGGATCTCCACGACCGGGTACTGTGGGCGAACGTCGCGGCGGTCTTGGCCCTCGCCGCGACGGTGTTCACGACGCTCGCCGTCGGCGCGTGGATCATCGGGAGACTGATCGGCGCGCCGCTGCCGCTTTCGGCGTTGCTTACGATCTCGCTCGTCAGCGGGATGTCCGTCGCCGTGATCGCCGTCGTGTTCAGTTTCGCCACGACGTACGGGTCCTATCGGCTCGGTATCGACCCCGACGATACCACGATCCCGATTGTGACGAACGTCGTCGATGTGTTCGGGATGTTGATTTTCATCGGCGTATCGACGCTGGTGTTGAGTTGAGATCACCGTATCGACGCCGATCTGAGTTGGCATCGCCGGCCACCGTTCCCGCACGCGTTTCGCTCGTCTCGCCGCGATGAGCCTCTCGCCGCGATGAGCCCCCGCTTTCTCGTCGCTGCGATGGCCGTCACGAACCTCCCGACGACAGTTCGTCGAACCGTTCGGCGGCGGTCCGGGTCCCCTTCGCGATCACGACGTCGCCCGCCCGGAGGTCCGCGTCGGCGTCGGCGACCAGCAACCATCCCTCGCCGGGTCTGCGGATGGCGATGACCGATACCGTCACGTCGGCGTCGGGAACGCCGGCCGAGACCGGTGTGCCATCGAGGTCGCTCCCCGGTTCGATCTCGATGCGGGTGATGATTTCGTCGCTCTCCTGGACGGCCATTCCCACGACCGGATGGACCTCGATATCGCGCAGGACGCCCTCGCTGATATCGATCGCGGCGTCGCTTATCATCTCGGTACTGGTGCCCAAATGTATCAGCCCTCGGAGAGAAACGGGGTCGTCGGCGTTCGCTGCGGCCCGAAGCACCCACGCCTCGAAGCGCGATTCGAGCGCGTCGACTTCGATCTCCAGGTTCTGGACCTCCTCGGCGAGCTCCTCGCTGTCGAAGAGTACGCTGCTGTAGGCGAGATCGACAGCGAGTTCCGAGAGGTTCTTCATGTGGACGATCGTATCGACCGCCCGTTCGAGATCGTCCACCGCGGGCGACTCCGACTCGATCGGTTCGTACTCCTCGCCCGTCATCGACCGATACACCTGTTCTACCTCGGCTTCCGGCCCCCGGAGGAGCGCAACGTCGTCGGTCTCGATCTGCGTCGTCGGCCCCGGATTCAGTAGCCACTCCGACCCCCGGCGCAGCGCGATCACCCGGACGCCCGTCTCGGATTCGAGGTCGATGTCCTTCAGCGTCCGTCCGGTATACGCCGACGTCGTCGAAACGACGCCCCTGACGAGCGTCTCGACCGCGTCCGGCAGCGCCATCCGCATCGCTTCGGGAATCCGGATGTCCTCGAGGACGATCTTCGCGATATCCCCCGCGGCGTCGCTTATCTGGTCGGTAGCGGCGACGATACTGAGCACCGGCGCGAGCCGCTCGGCATCGTCGGGGCTTCTGGCAGCCATGAGGAGGCTCATCCGGGCCCGCATTTCGAGGACGTCCATCCGCTCTTCGAGTTGGAGTACCTCTCCGGCGAGGCCGGTGTTGCGGTGCAACACGGCGGAGTACGAGAGGTCGATGAGTAACTCGGCGGTGTCTTTCATCTCCACCAGCACGTCCTTGACGCTTACCGGCTCGTACGCCACGGGGGATGACGCCTCGCCCTCGAGGGGATCCATACCGGATAGAGCCGGGGGTGCTAAAAAAGGGTTTCCCGGCCCGCGGTCGTCCACTCGGATCCCGATCGCCTCCCGGTTCAGGACCGTTCACGCGCCGGTCCCCTCGCCGGCGGGGTCCACCGGCCGACCCCCGGCGATCCACACGATCGTTCCTCGGGCGGGATCGAGCCACCTGAGCGCCTTTATTACCACCCCGTCACCGGGGCCACAGACCCCCCGAACGGCGCGACCGCCTGCCAGCCAGCCGCGGAGATACGCCGCGTCCCTCCCACCGTCGTAGCCGACGAGTGCGACCGCCGGACCGTCCGCCCGCCCGAACCGACGGCTATCCAGTGCGAAAACGAGGTACGTCCGGACGGAAAAATCGCTGTCGACGACGTACAGCGCCTCGTGCTCGATCGGATCGATGTACGCCTCCAATTCGACGAACGACAGCCCCGTCGCGACCGGGTCGGTATCCACGGCCGTCCCGTCCTCGTCGGTGAACCGCCCGTTCTCCACCGTGAGCAACTCCTCGGCCCGCTCGCGCGCCCACCCGTCGTCCGGCGGGCCGCCGAAGGGCTCCTCCGGGGTGAGTTCGCCCGGGTCGACGCCCCAGTGTGCGTAGTGGAGGTCGTACCCGTCCCGCTCGTATGCGATGAGTGTCCGGTGGCCCATACGCCGCCTGGCCGCGTATTCGGTTATAAACGTCCGGGCGATGAAAACGTCCGGGCGATGAACTAGAAAACGGCCGCATCGCAAGGCGGCGCGCGTCGTGTTATTTGCCGCGGTTGCGGTCCGAACGGATGCTCGGGCGGGTGTGCTCCGTGCCCTTGCCACGTTGTTGTTGACCGCGGCCGCGCTGACCGGCGGAGGTCCGGCCACGGTAGGCCCGCCCGCGCTGGCTGTTGTTGCAGATCCAGCCCAGGTCGTCGTCGTTTTCGATTGCGCCGTGTTCGGGATCGAGGAGGATCACCTCGAACCACTTCTGGGATCCGTCCTCACCGACCCAGTAGCTGTTCAGAACGCGGAGGTTCCGGAACTTCCGGCCCGAACGCTCCTCGGCGATCCGCTGGAGGTTCTTCCGGCGGGTGATCTTGTTGACACCCTGCCGTTTCGAGCGGCGACCGGCCTTGAAGCGCTGTTTGCGGGCGCTACCCTTCCGGACCGAAACGCGGGCGACGACGACGCCCTGTTTGGCCTTGTAGCCGAGCGAGCGGGCCTTATCGAGGCGCGTCGGACGGTCGATCCGTTCGATGGAGCCCTGATCGCGCCACTCCTGTTGTCGTTGCCACTGCAGTTCCGCGAGCTTTCCTTCCTTGGGCGTCTTCCACGCCTCTCGGATGTGTGAGTAGAAGCTTCGTGCCATAGTTTCACCACGGGCGTTGTGTGGTTCAACTTCGCCCGACGGCAACGCCGCCCGCCGAAGTCACATCCCGACCTGCGTAGACAGGTGCCCACCGGTGCCCGTCGTCCGGCGAGATACCCGGATTTCACCACAGGCGCGGTTAAGCGCTTCGAAAGGCACCGGCCGGTTCGCCCGGGACGTCCAGTTTTCGGACGTGAGACTGCACCGGATTCACCGGCGCTGTACTGCGCGATTTTGACCGAATCCGCGACCGGGAACTGCTCTGGATCGGGTCTCGAACGTCCGTTCTTGTTCTACCGAGCGAGGGCTTCGAGATGACCGACGAACCGGTCGACTAACTCCGAACTACCGAGCAGACGGGGGCTTGCGGCGCATGCATCGATGGCACCCGTCTCGACGTCCGGTTCGTAGAAGTTGAGACTACACTGGGTATAGCGGTGGTCTACTGCGTGAATTTGCCCTATTCGGTCAGTGGAAACTGCTTCAGTGTGGTTTCTGCGCACAATAGTTCGGAAGACCGTCCGTCGAGACATTTGAGTTGGAGACACGTCCCATCCTAAGAACTAACACTTTAGTATATTCGCATCTT
Organism: Natronomonas salinimetallica; assembly: GCF_013839515.1. GTDB lineage: Archaea > Halobacteriota > Halobacteria > Halobacteriales > Haloarculaceae > Natronomonas. The sequence continues at coordinate 95,346 of NZ_JACDNQ010000011.1, forward strand.
CAAATCTATCGTAACCATGCTGGAACTCTACCAGTCGGAGGGCTGTCCGTACTGTGCGAAGGTTCGAGAGAAGCTGTCGGAACTCGGACTCTCGTATGTCATTCACAATCCGCGTCTACCCGGTGACGAGGGTGGAGACGTGACCAACCAACTCACCCACGATGAACTCACCGGCGGTGGTGAGGATCAGATTCCATACCTCGTCGACACCGAGCGCGAGATTACGATGTATGAGAGTGATGATATCGTCGACTATCTCGTGGAACACTACGCGTGAACAGGAACATTTCGTACCATGGAAACCGTATGTGAGTGTGGTGAACTATAGTAGAGATCGGAAGAGCGTGTCATAGAACTCTTCACATACTATAATCAGTACGATTACTATTATAGCGTATTACTGATTTAGAGATACGTGCACTAAGTGCACGACGTTTAGAAACAGTCAGAGAGTGCCTTTTCGTTTCCGAATAATGATCTCTCGAACCCGTTCAACGTGGTTTGTCTCGGATTGAACGAATGCTGTGAGGATGGCCTCGACGATCTCGGAGCGGCTGACTCCGAGATCGTCACACTCACCGACCAGTTCATCCACTTCTCGGACGATTTCCTCGTCAACAGCGACTCCGAACTTCTCTTTCGTCATAGCTACGACAAGCGAAGAACAGCGTGCACCAAGTGCACGGCGATTTCAACTCGTCAAAGCTAATTCAGCAAATCATGAGAACTCTTCTATGACACGCTCATCGGAAGACAATACACACTCGATCGCACGGCGGCAGTGCGATCGATGTGTACGTAGTTACGATGTTTACTATATCGAATCCGTGACGAGCGACTCGTTGAAGCCCTACAGACGATTCATACTGGTGGACGAAATCAAATGAAACCGACTCACGAGTGATTCGCCGTTCGCTCCGTCGAACGGCGTGATCCTCGTGCGTCGTGTGTACATTCTTTTGTTCGTCAGTATCAGGATATTCTTCTAGATCGGCCTGATCGCCAATAGCCCAAAGGATTATTGGTATTCGAATACTCGAATATAATATGGCGGACCATTATCCAGCCCTGCAGAACTGTCTTAGATGGAAGCTCGACACCAAAAAGAGCTGCCGAGAGAACAATGTCAACCTATAACCGAGTCAATTACAGCGAAGTCGAGCCGGTCTCGGGAGTGATGCACTTTCTGAAGGAGCCACTCGATAGCGATCGGCTCGGCGTGACCATCGCCCAGTGTGATCCAAACTGGCAGAGCCGTCCGCACGATCACAGCCAGAACAACCACGAAGAGATCTACGTACTGATCGAGGGCAAAGCAACGGTCATCGTCGGCGATGACCCAGTCCCGATGGAAGCTGGTGATGCCATCCGAATCCCTCCCGAAGCGACTCGTCAGATTCGCAACGGAGAAATCCAGAGCATCTTCGTATTGATCAGTGCCGCTGAATGTAAATCTCGAACCGACACCGAACCGGAGTGGAACCTCGATGGCGTCCAAGGGTAATTATAACCTTTTATTACGGTTTGGCATCGATTCTACGCAGCCACCACACCTTTTTAGGCATTAGGAGCTTAGAATATACAGATGACCGAACTCCCCGACGATGAAATCTTCGAGCGGCACGCCGATCTCTGCCAGGTACTGTGCAACGCTAAACGACAGAAGATGCTCTACGTCCTCAAGGACGGGGAGCGGGCGGTGACAGATCTCGCAGAAACCACCGACATCCCCCAGCCGACGGTATCACAGCACCTTCGCAAAATGCGAGACAAGGGTGTCGTGGCGAAGCGAAGCGAAGGAAACCGGAGCTACTACGCGATCCGCGACGAACGGCTCATCGAGGCATCGATGATGATTCGAGAGGTTCTCTTCGACGCCCTCGACGAAGACCAACAGCTCGGCGTCGAAGCCTGAATATCCCAGTAACCGGTTCAGCAGTTTTCGAGGCGGAGCCTCCGGCCTCAAGTCGTGCGGGACCGGAGGTCCCGCTGACCATCCGAACGGACCGTGCGAGGCGGCTTCACCG
>NZ_JACDNQ010000012.1:0-15101 GCF_013839515.1 Natronomonas salinimetallica
GATTGACGGTACGTGAAACTCCTGTACTCACGCGGTTTCTTCCAGTTCAACGACCCTACGTCGTAGCCGTTGGCTTTGAGTTTCCCGAGGTTGTTGGTATTGTCCCAGATGCGCTCGACGGCTTTCTGTAACACGGTGGAGTAGACTTTGTTGAGGTTGGGCCACCAGTCTTTCAACGCGGGGAGTGTGTCGCGGATGCTCCAGACGCGCTGTCGGAGTGTCCCAGCGTCTTCGGGTATTTTGTTGAATTCGCGGAGAGCGTGGTTGTAGAGTTGTCGCACAGTATCGCGCTGCCAGTCCATCGCGTCGCGTTGCTCTTCGGTTGGAAAGAGTCGGAAGCGTGGACTGTACTTCATGCGATGTGTTCACTCCTACGGATCTCCGATAGTTAAGAATTCTGATTGAAAGCGTTTGTAACTCGTGCGGGCGCCGTATCCCCGCCCTACTCGCTCGGCTTCGCCTCGCTCCTTGAGGACGGGGGCTTAGCGCCCTCACTTTCAGCTAACCTCCCGGAGCGAGGACGAACTGGAGGCCGTCGCGTCGGCAGCGGACGGGGAGACACTCGTCGTTCCTGCCGACGTGACGGACGAGAGCGACGTCGAGGCGCTCGTCGAGTCGACGCTCGCGGCCTCCGGTGAGCTCACCGGCCTCGTCAACAACGCGGCGGTCGGGATGTTGAGCCTCTACGACGAGTTGCGGGAGGTCACGAAAATCGACGTCGAGGACTGGCGAGCGATCATGGACGTGAACGTCACAGGGGCCTTCCTCTGTGCGAAACACGCCGCCCGTCACATGGACTCGGGAAACATCGTCAACGTCTCCTCGGGACTCGGCCGTCGTGGATCGGCCGGATGGGGGCCGTACGTCGCCTCGAAGTGGGCTCTGGAGGGATTCTCCCGGACGCTCGCGCTCGAACTCGACCCCCGGATCAACGTCAACTGTCTCGACCCCGGCGGTCGCGTCGAGACCGGCTTTTGGGATCACCTCGACACCGAAGAGCGCGAATCGATTCTCGATCCGGACGTGATGGACGAAGCCGCCGTCTTGCTGGTCGAACAGGATCCGGGCGGCGTCACCGGCGAGTCGATGCCGGCCGACGAGTGGGAGTCGCGTCTCGGCTGATCAGGCCGGTTCGCTCTCGCCGCTTCTATTCCGGTCCCGCCCGTCCTCGCGGTCCCGATCGTCGCCGTCCGTGGCCGTCCGTTGATCCTCCCCCCCGCGTTCGCGCTCGGTTCGGTCCGCGGCGAGTTCCCGGTCGATATCGTCCTCGAACGCCGAGACCGATTCGACGGTCACCACGTTGCCGCCACCGGGGTCGACGACCATCGCTTCTTCGCCCTCGCCGATCTCGCCATCGAGCGCACGGGCCTGATAGTAGGGTTTGAAGCCGCCGCCGTCGAGTTTGATCTCACCGTCCCGGTCGGTGACGCGTTTTGTCACCCGGCCGGTCTTGCCGCGCAGGGACGTCGAATCGCTGGTCTGGCTCGATCCCTTACCGCCGTAGAAATCGAACTGCCGGTAGCCGTACAGCGCTGCCCCGCCCGCGACGAGGACGATGGCCGCCAACACGAGCGGCAACACCGCCGCCGGAAGAACGCTGCCGAGAAGGAGTCCTGCGAGCCCCGCCGCGAGCAGCGCAATCCCCACCACGATGAAGTGTGCGCCGGGGGCGAACGCCTCCATGATCATCAGTGCCGCCCCGAGGAGGACGAGGACGAACGGCACCGACAGCCCGAGCAGTTCTGCCATACCACACGGTAGGGCTGCCCGGTGGTTAACGCTTCGGACGGGGTGATTCCCTCGACGGGCGTGTCCTCGCTTCGCTCGTGGGCTGTTTCGCTCGTGGGCTGTTTCGCTCGTGGGCTGTTTCGCTCGTGGGCTGTTTCGTCCACTCCCGCTAGCCCACGAACAGCCGCGAAATAACCAACAGCGCGAGGGCGACCCCGAGGAGAACGAAGAGGACGTTTTCGACCGAGGGCGACCCCGGCTCGATCGGCTCCTCACGGCGTCGTTTGGCCTCTGCCGCCGCTTCGGCCTCGGCCTCCCGGTCTTCGAGGTCACCGAGCGTGAACTGCCACTCCTCGGACGGCTCGGAGCCGTCCTCGATCGGATCGTCCGAGGGGTCCCCGGCCTCGCGGTCGCTCATGTCCCGGCTATTCGCCACGCGCCGAAATGGCTGTCGGCGGCGATCACTGTATCTTCGTCCCCGGTGCCGAGTCGCCATGCGTCGTCAATAGATCCGCCTCCTCGCCCGCGGCGAGCAACATCCCGTTCGACTCGACGCCGAACAGTTCGCTCTTTTCGAGATTTGCGACGATCACGATCCGTGTACCCGGCAACGATTCGAGGTCGTGAAGCTGTTTGATCCCGGCGACGATCTGTCTCGTCTCGACGCCGACGTCGACCTCGAGTTTCGCGAGTTTGTCCGCGCCCTCGATCGACTCGGCACTCAGGACCTCCGCGACGCGGAGATCGAGATGCTTGAACTCCTCGAAGCCCACCCGGTCGTCGGTGATCGGTTCGATGTCGGGGACGTCGGCCCCGTCCTTGGAGCCGTCCGTTTCGCCGTTGGGGCCGTCCGTTTCGCCGTTGGGGCCGTCCGTTTCGCCGTTGGGGCCGTCCGTTTCGCCGTTGGGGCCGTCTTCCCCGTCGCCACCGGCGGCCTCGACACGCTCCGCCAGTTGCCGGTTGAGCTCGTCCACACGGTCGTCCTCGATCTTCTCGAAGAGCTCCTCGGGCTCGCCGAACTCGTCCGGCGGGCTCGAAAGCGCCGCTTCGAGGCCGACGTCGCCGACCGATCCCGGCTCGCCGAGCTGCGTCCAGAGCGCGTCGGCTTTCCCCGGCAATACCGGCTCCATCAGCACCGCGATCGCCTTCGATAGCTGGACACAGTCGCGGATGACCTGGGCCGCCTTCTCCGGGTCGTCGTCGGTGAGCTTCCAGGGCTCGTGGCGCTGGATGTACTCGTTGCCGAACTTCGCGAGCTCGACGGGCGCTCGACCGAGCCCCCGCACGCGGTAGGCATCGACCGCCTCCTGAAACGCCTCGATCGCCGCCTCGATTTCGCCCTCGACGGTCTCGCTCGTGCCCGTCTCGGGGGTACCATCGTAGTTGCGCTCGGCGAACAGAAGCGACCGGTACAGGAAGTTCCCGAGCGTGCCGACCAGTTCGTTGTTGACGCGCTCTTGGAGGCCGTCCCACGAGAAGTCGACGTCGGCGGTGAACTCGCTGCCGGTGACGATGTGGTACCGATAGAGGTCGGGATCCAGCCCCGATTCGACGTAGTCGTCGGCCCAGACCGCTCGGTTCCGGGAGGTCGAAAAGGCCTCCCCGTCGAGATTGACGAACCCACACGCCATCACGGCTCGAGGCTCGTTGAAGCCCGCACCGCGTAACATCGCGGGCCAAAACACCGTGTGGTGTTGGATGATGTCGTGGCCGATGACGTGGAGTATCTCGCCGCCTTCGGGCACCTCCGAGTCCGGATCGGAGTGGTCCTTCCAGACGGCCTCCCAATCGTACTCGTCGGACCCGACCCGTTCGGAGTACTGCTTCGTCGAGGAGACGTACTCGATCGGAGCGTCGACCCACACGTAGAGGACGAGGTCATCCCCGCCCTCGCCGGCCGCCGCCCCCTCACTGGGATAGTCGATCCCCCAGTCCATATCGCGGGTAATACACAGGTCCTGCAGTTCCCCTTCGATCCACTCGCGGGGCTGATTCTTGGCGTTGTCGGTGCCCTCGAGCCGGTCGATGAACCCCTGGAGGTACTCCTGGAGGTCCGACAGCCGGAGGAACTTGTGTGGCCGGGTGCGGTACTCCGCGGGGTTGCCGGTGATCGTCGAGACGGGGGCTTCGATCTCACCGGGTTCGAGGTGTCGCTGACAGCCATCGTCGCACTCGTCGCCGCGAGCCGTCTCCCCGCAGTAGGGACAGGTCCCTTCGACGAACCGATCCGGGAGGGGCTGGTCGGTCTCCGCGTCCCAGGCGACTTCGATCTCCTTTTCGAAGACGTGGTCGTTGTCGATCCACGACCGGACGAACGACCGGGTCATCTCCGTGTTCGTCGCGTCGTGGGTGTGGCCGTAGTTGTCGAACTCGACGTTGAACTTCGGGAACGTCTCCTCGTACTGCTCGTGGTATTCCAGCGCGAACGTCTCGGGATCGACCCCCTCCTCGGCGGCGTTGACCGCGATCGGCGTCCCGTGCATGTCCGATCCGCAGACGAACGCGACTGACTGGCCGAGGCGCTCGAGCGCCCGCGAGTAGGCGTCGCCGCTGACGTACGTCCGAAGGTGGCCGACGTGGAGGTCGCCGTTGGCGTAGGGCAACCCGCAGGTGACCACCGCCGGCGAATCCGTCGGAAACTCCTCGTGCATACACGGTACCCCGGGCTAAGGTGGTAAAACACTCCCGCTCTCGGATCGCCGACGGAGCCCCTGTCGGCCCGGACGAGCCACCGGTGGACACCGGCTTCGGCCGGATGTCCGCCGGTATCCGACGACACCGATCCACTCAGTGAGCGAGTCGGTCGACGTCCCCGAGGAACTCGGACAGCATCGACCGGGTCACGTGTGGCATACAGACGACGCGCGCCTCGCCGGCTTCCGTACGCGAGAGCCGCCACCCGAGATCCCGGAGGGCATCGATCAGCCGGGGGGAGACGTCGATCGTTACGATCGGCAACGCCGGCTCGACGACGTCGAAGCCGCGGGCGCCGAGTTCCGCGGCGAGCCAGTCGGCGTTCGAACGGGCCCGTCGGTACTGTCGTTCGTAGCCGTCGCGCCAGAGCTCGTCCATGACCGCCGCCGCGCTCGCGACGCCGGCTCCGCTTCGGGTTCCCGTCAGCGTCATCTGGGACGTCGACTCCAGATACGGCGTGTCGATCGCGAGCTCGTCGAGCAACTCGGGGCCGCGGGCGAGAAGACCACCCGCCGGGACTGCGGCCCGACCCATCTTGTGCGGGTCGATCGTCATCGTATGGATATCGGCGTCGGAGAAGTCCCAGGCGTGTTGGGTAAACGGGAGGACGAACCCGCCCCAGGCGGCGTCGATGTGACACAGCGCCCCGACGTCCCTCGCCATGTCTGCGAGCGCGGGAATCGGGTCGACGCGGCCGTATTCGGTCGTGCCCGCGACGCCGACGACACAGACCGTATCCGAGTCGATCAACTCGGCGACGGCATCGAGGTTCGCCCGGTAGTCCGAAAGCGGCGCAGTCCGGAGTTCGACGCCGAGGACGTCCGCCGCTTTGCGGAACGAGAAGTGAGCGGACTCCGGGGCGACGAAGTTCGGCGTCCGCGTCTCGGCACGGTTGCGGGCCAGTCGGATTGCCTGAACGTTCGACTCCGTCCCGCCCGAGGCGATGTAGCCGGCCGCATCGGAGAGCCCCGCGACCGTCCCGAGCCGGTCGACGGCCTCCCGTTCGAGCTTCGAGACCGTCTCGTAGGTGCCGGGGTCGCCCGGGTTACTCGCCAGAAACCGTTCGGCCGCCTCGCGGGCCGCCGGATGCGGTTCGGTACACATCGACGACAGTACTCGGGAGAAATCCTGCGGTTCGGCCCGCTGCATACTGCCTCTCAGCGGGCCGTCGGCTTTATTCGTTGCGTTTTCGAAAGTCGGCTACCGGATCGAATCGAGCAGCAGCTTCTGTTCTTTGCGTTTGACCTCGTGTTGGACGTCCCGGACCGCGTCGATGTTCGCCGAGATCGACGAAACCCCCTCGTTGACGAGGAACCGGACCATCTCCGGTTTCGATCCGGCCTGCCCGCAGATGCTCGTGGCGACGTCGTGCTCGCGGCAGACCTCGATCGTATCGCCGATCAACCGCAGCACCGAGGGGTGCAGTTCGTCGAAGCGGTCGGCGACGTGCTCGTTGTTCCGGTCCACCGCGAGGGTATACTGGGTGAGGTCGTTCGTGCCGAAGGAGGCGAAGTCGATCCCGGCTTCGGCCATCTCCTCGATCGATAGCGCCGCCGCGGGGGTCTCGATCATCACGCCCCACGAACGCGTTTCGGGGTCGACGCCGGCTTCCGCCATCAGGGTCCGGGCGCGGACGACATCCTCGGCGTCGTTGACCAGCGGAAACATCACCTCCACGTTGTCGTAGCCCATCTCGAAGAGCCGTCGGAACGCCTCGAGTTCGTATTTGAACAGCTCCGGCCGGTCGAGGCTCCGTCGGATGCCCCGGTAGCCGAGCATCGGATTGTGCTCGTGGGGTTCGTCCTCGCCGCCCTCCATCTGTCGGAACTCGTCGGTCGGCGCATCGAGCGTCCGAACCCGAACGGGGCGCGGATAGAACTCGTCGGCGACGCCGCGGACGCCGTCGACGATCTCCTCGACGTAGGCGTCCTCGCCGTGATCGTCGATGTAGCGCTCGGGCGTCTTGTTCGTCGAGAGGATCATGTGTTCCATCCGGAGCAGGCCGACGCCGTCGGCTCCGGTGGCCGCGGCACGCTCGCCCGCCTCCGGGATCGAGACGTTTACTTTGACCTCCGTCGCCGTCATCGGCTTCACCGGGTTCTCGGGTCTGACCTCCTCGACGGCGTCGGTCTGTTCGTCGGGGGCGGCCGTCCCCTCGGTGACGCTACCCTTTTCGCCGTCGATAGTGACGACCCGGCCGTCCTCGAGTTGGTCGGTCGCCGTTCCAGCGCCGACGACAGCCGGCGCACCGAGTTCGCGGGCGACGATCGCGGCGTGACTCGTCATCCCTCCCTCGTCGGTGATGATTCCGCTCGCGCGTTTCATCGCCGGAACCATATCGGGCGTCGTCATCTCGGTCACGATGATGTCACCCTCCCCCACCTTATCGAGCTGATCGAGTTTTCCGACGGTCCGGGCAGGGCCGGAGGCGACCCCCGGGGAGGCCCCGAGCCCCTGCAGGATGAGGTCCCCGTCGCCCTCCCCTCCGGCCGCCTCGGCCGCCGAATCCTCGGAGATGGTCGTGATCGGTCGCGACTGCAACATGAATACCTCGTCGTCGACGATCGCCCACTCGACGTCTTGGGGTTCGTCGTAGTGGGCTTCGGCCCGTTCGCCGAGCTCCGTGAGCCGGCCGAGTTCGTCGTCGTCGAGCACTCGCGCGTTTCGCTTGTCCTCGGGCACCGCCCGTTCGACGGTCTCTCCGGTCTCCTCGTCTCTCTGCATCATCACCTTCTTGTCCGCGACCGTCGCTTCGAGGATCTCCTCGGCCTCGCGGTCGATGACGTAGTTGTCCGGCGAGACGGACCCGGAGACGACCGCTTCGCCGAGCCCCCAGGCGGCTTCGACGATGATCTTCGGCTCGCCGCTCGAGGGGTGAGAGGTGAACATCACGCCCGATTTGTCCGCGGCGACCATCAACTGGACGACGACGGCGATGTCGACGATGTCGTGATCGAACCCCTGTTCGTTTCGGTAGTAGATGGCCCGCTGGGTGAAAAGCGACGCCCAGCAGTGTTTGATACGGTCGATGAGCCCATCGCGGGTGATATTGAGATAGGTGTCTTGTTGACCGGCAAACGAGGCGCTCGGCAGATCTTCGGCCGTAGCCGACGAGCGGACCGCGACGAACGCCTCGCCGTCGTCGAGGTCGTCGTAGGCCGCGAGGATGTCCTCGCGGACGTCTTCGGGCATTTCGGTCCCGAGGATGAGCTCTTTCGCCCGCTCTTCGGCGGCGGAGAGCGCCTCGGAGTCGTCAGAGTCGACGTCTACGGCGTCGAACAGTTCCTCGTCGATCCCCGTCCCCTCGATGAACGCGCGATACGTCCCCGCGGTGACGACGAAGCCGGGCGGAACCGGCAGTCCCGCGGCCGTCATCTCCCCGAGAGAGGCACCCTTTCCGCCGACCAACCCGATGTCGTCGGACCGAATCTCGTCCAGCCAGAGTACGGGTTTCTCGAGACTATTTGTCCCGTCTGCTGTCATTGCTCGACGATTCAGCGGCCCCCAACTTAGACCATTCGTTCGCGGTCCGCTCAGAACGGCCCGGAGCCATTCCGGGCGAGGGAGCCACAGCACGCGTGTCCGCGGTCTCACGGATCGGAGTATCCGCTTCGACCGCCGGCAAACGTCGAGGCCGGGTCCGGGAGGTCCTGGATCGAGCGGCTCGTCCACGTGTACGGGACGTACGGTTCGTCCTCCACGTCGAGCCAGGTCTTGTGCCGCCGGGTGTGGTTGTCCCACATCGGACGACAGCCGGTGTCGAATCGGTTGTTCAGGGAGCGTTGTGCCTGTTCGCTGAGTTCGAAACTGAAATCCTCGGAGAGGTCCCAGAAGTCGCGGAAGAACTCTGAGAACGGTTCGCTCATCCGCATGCTGCTCTCGTAGGTCTTTTTGACGTCATCGATGAGGTCTTTCCCGCTTCGGATACGGTCGCGTTGCTCTTCGCACCACTCCGAGACCGGCTGGGCGTTCTCGGCGCGCTCCCGCATTCGCTCCTGTCGGAGCCGTTCTGTCGCCGCTTCGTCGAGTTCCCACTCGCCTTGCACCGCGGAGTTGTGTTTTGCCTCGTCGTCGACTTTTTCGACGACGACGGCGTAGGCGTCCTTGGCGTGTCGGGGGAGGACGTATCCATCGTGGATGTCCTCGACGACCTTCTCGGGTTCCCGTTCCATCGGGTCGCCGAGGCCCGAACCACCGCGGAGGTAGTTCAGGTACATGTCGTAGTCGTCGAACTCCTTGGGAGTGCTGATGCCCTCCGGTCGGCGGGTGACCTCGCCGTCGATTTTGGACTCGAAGTCGCCGCTTTCGGGGTCGAGATCGGACTGGGGGTAGTCCTCGCCGTTCTCGAAGCGCTCCTCGAGGTCGGTGTCCTGAGCGTTGAGGATGTATCCCGAGGCGGCGGGGTAGCCGCCGAAGAGGCCGCCGTCGCTCGACATGTAGCCGTTGCCCATCTCGTAGAGCAGCCACCGGCTCACGTCCTTGACCGTCCGCATCGACTCGAAGCCCGCGCCGCCGGCACGACGACCAGCACCGCCGGTGTTGGGCTTGACGGTCCGGCCGAGGAACGGCAGCGGCTCGACTCGCTCCCACGCCTCGATGTCGCCCATGTCGCCCTCGGGATTCCAGATCGCCGCCGCGTGCGGTTCCCCGTCCTCGACGTACCGGGCCCCGACACCCTCGCATGCTGCCTCGAAGGAGTTGACGGCGTGGAGTTTGTCGAACTGGTCGATCCCGCCGCCCTGCAGCCAGTTCGAGGTGTTCGCGTTGCCCGCGTTGATCTCCTCCCAGAACCCCCGGGCATAATATCCCCTGGAGAGGTGCTGCCACAGCGGTGCCCACGCGGAGACGAGAAAGTGCCACGCGTAGGCGTGTGCCGTCTCCGTGTTCTGGGTGTTCGCCCAGGATCCGACCGGCAGGTGGAAATCGCACGCGTAGTACGCGCCGTCGTTGACCAGTTCGTTCGGCAGGACGGTCTGGGTGAGCATCACCCAGATTCCGCCCTGAATGGCGGCCGGCGTACAGTTGTACGGATGCCAGCCCCACTTGTTCGCGCCCTCGAAGGACACCTGAAAGGAACCATCCGACCGGATGTGTAACTCGGATGGGGCGTGCATGATGTGGTTCTCGTCGGCGTAGTCTCGCGTGACGTTGCCCTGTCCCTCGTAGAGGGCGTCGACGAACGAGGCACCGCGGTACGTCCCCGGCAACATCGTCTTTTGGATCCGGCTCCGGAAGCCCCGGCGGCTGTCTTCGATCGCTTCCCGAGAGAGCTGTTTGAACGTCTCCACGCCGATTCGGGAGATCATCCCCTTGACCGAGTTCCGGATCATCAAACAGCCCGTTATACGGGTCCGTTCGTCGAGTTTCAGGAAGCTCGGTGTCCGCGTTTTCGCCGGATACTCCTTTTTCCAGGAGTTGTATAGTTCCAGGTCCTCCCCGATCTTTCGGGCGGTGTAGTAGGCCCCGTCGCCGAAACGCGAGGCTTGGGAGACGCTCATGCTTCCGGGGGCGACCGCTCCGGTATCGATGACGTGGTTGACGCCGCCGGCCCACGCGACGAGCTCCCCCTCGTGGAAGATCGGGATGAGCGTCATCAGGTCACACGGATGGACGTCGCCGACGTGTGGATCGTTGTTGACGAAGATGTCACCGGGCTCGATCTTGGGGCTCTCCTCGTAATCGTGATTGATCATGAACTTGATCGCCTCGCTCATCGTGTGGATGTGGACGATGATACCGGTGGAGACGGCGATCGAATCACCCTCTGGGGTGAACAGCCCATAACATAACTCGCCCTCCTGTTCGACGATCGGCGTCGCGGAGACCTCCTTTGAGGTCTCCCGGGCCGAAACGAGATCGGCGCGGAGACGCGAGTACAGTTGCTCGTATCGGATCGGATCCTCGGCTTTCAACGACAGTTCCGAAATTCCCGCGTATCGATCGGTCGCCTCCGTTTTGTCCTCCAGTTCGGCCAACTGCTCACGGAGGGTCTTCCCGTTCCAGCCGATTCCTCGGTTTTGTCGCCGGTTTTTCCGCACGACGTCCTTTTCGTACGCGATGTCCCTCCTGCGACCGTCGGCTTCGTTTTGATCAGTCTGATTCATGATTGCGGTCCGTTCAGTTGACGTGGCCTGCCGCCACCGGAGATCCGACCAGCGGGCTCAACATTCCGACGCATATTCGAGCTCCTCCAGGACGATAGCATGGTCGCCGACGACGAAATCACCGGAGATTCGGTCGTGAAGCAGGATCGACTCCGTCAGATCGTCGATGCGGGCTTTGCCGCTCATCGTTCTGTCCGAGATCCCGATACAGATCCGGTCCGCACCGACCTCCACCGCGAACTCGACCAGCTCGGAGACGTCGTATCCATCGGGAAGACAGTCGATGCGGTACTCGACTCCGTATTCGATCATGGGGTTCGTTTCCTGAATGAGCGGGCCGAGACAGCGGACGGTCGGCAGCCGCAGAAAGTAGATCATTTCGTCGGGATCGACGACGGAGCCGAGAACCTCCCGAACCGTTGGAGCCTGATCGACCGACTTGATGAGGATGATGGTCGTCATTCTTGTGGCCCGAAGAGTAACGCACAGAGGTTGTGTTCGACCCGGCGAAGGCGTACGCTGAGCGTCGATCGGCTGACGTCGAGTTCGTCGGCGATCTCCTCCGCAGTCACCTCCTGTGGAACTTTAAAATATCCCATCCGATATGCGGTTTCCAGTACCTCTAGTTGTCCGTCGGACAGCTTGCCCGACATACTCTGTTTGATCTTGTTGCCCCCGAGTGGGAACCCGACGCTCTCGGTTTGGGTTGTTCCGACCAACTCGAGGGATCCGTGTTCATCCTCTATGGTCCCGGCGACTTCCTTGAGATGGTTCCAGTCCCGTACCGACGCGGCCACATCGAGACGTGAATCTTGGCCGACGATCCGGTGGGGAATCGCCCGGTTTTCGGTCAACAACGAAAGGACGGACGCGTCCGAAAGATCGGTCAGTATACTGATGTAGTACGTGTGTGGGTTCACCTCCGCCTCCGACATATCCACGATCCGTACGTCCGGTAACTGGCTGGAAATGGACTCCTCGGAGGTATCGTCGTCGAACCGTACCGTCAAAGAGAGAAAGACCGAACCACCCGTAACCGGCAGCGCGTTGTCGATCTCCATGCTCACGACCTGATCGTCGATGGCGAACAGCTTCGCGGCGATCCCTGCCGAACGTATCTGGAATTCGATTCTAAGCATCCATTCGATCCGTTATACCGCCGTCGAAACCTGATATCGTCCTTGGCTTCCCACTCCGACCACTCTCTCGGGGAAGCCCGTTCGGACCGTTCGCTCTCTCCGTCCACGTACCGTGTCGGATAGTACCAGTATTCCAGTCGTGTCTCGTATTTAACTTTTGGCCCAAATCGAACATATTGGCTCTGTGCTTATATACCATGACCGGTTCCCTCCGGCATTAGCGATCGAGCGCCACGTCGGTCTCCCGCTCGACGAGTTCGATGCGTACGCCGTTGGCCCCCGCCCGATCGAGAAACGCGACGTTTGCACCCCCGGCACCGGACCGCGGTTCGTCGTCGGCGAACGCGACCCCGCTGCGGCGCAACGTCGCAAGCGCGGTCTCGATGTCGTCTACACGGAACGCGACGTGGTGTAACAGCGCTGTACCGTCTGCCCCCTCGAGATCGGCCGCGATATCTCCACCGCGATCGACCGGCTCGACGAGTTCGACGAGGCTCTCTCCGACCCTGATAAACGCGATCTCGACGCCGAACTCCGGGACCCGCTCGATGGATCCGACTCCGAGACCGAGGTGTTCGAACAGCGCCGTGTTGGCGGCGATGTCGTCGACCAGGATACCGACGTGATCGATCTTCGAGAGCATCGCTTAGCTGATCTCCCTCGATTCGGTTTCCCAGTACGGCTCACGGAGCCGCTTTTTGTCGAGTTTCCCGTACGGGGTGGTCGGCAGTTCCTCGACGACGTCGATGGATTTCGGAACCTCGTACGCGGCGAGTCGGTCCGCACAGAACGACCGGACGTCGGTACGGTTGACGGTGTCACCTTCGGGGACGATAACCGCTTTCACCGCCTCGCCCCACTCGCCGTCCGGCACGCCGATGACGGCGACGTTTGCGACCTGCTCGTGTGTCTGAGCGACCTCCTCGACGGTGACGGAGTAGACGTTCATGCCGCCGCTGATGATGACGTCCGAATCGCGGTCGACGATGTAGAGATAGCCGTCCGCATCCATCTTGCCGATGTCGCCGGTGTGGATCCACCCGTCATCCATCGTCTCCGCGGTCCGTTCAGGCATCTCGTAGTACCCCTCCATGGAGTAGGCAGCGCGTGCCATGATCTCGCCCGGCTGGCCGGGGGGAACCTGTGCTCCGCTGTCGTCGACGACTTTCACCTCACACATCGTAGTCGGGAGACCACACGACGACAGCCGTTCCTCGTCGTCGGGGTCGTGTGCGGCCTTCGGTAAGACGGTGATGAGATCCGGCGTTTCGTACTGCCCGTACAACTGCACGAAGACGTGCCCGAGTTCGTCGAGACCGTCACGTAGCCGGTCCGGCTTCATCGGTGCTGCACCGTAGACGAGCGTCTCGAGCGTCGACGTGTCGTATTCCCCCTCTTCGAGCAGGTCGAGGACGCGATAGACCATCGTCGGGACCATGAACGTCCAGGAGATCCCCTCCCGTTCGACGAGAGTGAGCGCACGCTCGGCGTCGAACCCCTGTGTGATCACGTGGGTACTCCCTTGAGTCAATCCACCCGCCATGATGAGGCCCGCCGAGTGAGGCAGCGGCGTCATCAACAGGAGCCGGTCCCGCGGTTTGATGTCGAGTTCGATGGCGTGTGCGAGCGCGTTCAGCGTGAGGTTCTCCTGGCTGTGTTTGACCCCCTTCGGATCGCCGGTCGTCCCGCCCGTATGAAAGATACCGGCGAGAGTAGCCCCCGAGACGGGGACGTCCGGGGCGACCGGATCGCCCGTTTCAAGCAGCTGCTCGAACGGTTCGACGTCGTAATCGCCCTCGAGGTCGAGATCGGGCGGCGCATCGACCGTGATGATCCGATCTAACGTCGACACGTTCGGGGCGACCGATCGGAGCGTCTCGGTAAACGCCGCCCCCACGACGAGGGTACTGGCGTCGCTGTTGTTCAACATGTACTCGATATCCGCTGCCGACAGCATATCGTTCAGCGGTACCTTTGCGAGACCCGCACGGGCCAGCGCGACGTCGACGACGGCGTACTCGGGGCGATTCGACAGCAAAATCCCCACGCGCTCTTCGGTCCGGAGGCCACGATCGACGAGCGCGCTGGCGAGGCGCGAGGAGTCGTCGTCGAGGTCGCCGTAGGTCAGCACCTCGTCCCCGAAGACGACGGCAGGCACGGCCTCATAACGGCGGAGAACTGACTCGTAGAGACGTTTCAGCGTCGGTATACTCTGTTCTGACATGGGTTGTGTAATCGGCTGAAGAACGAAACGTGGTCTCTCGGGGCCTTACGCCGACTGCGTATCCGGCGTCGGGATCGGCTCGTCGATCCAGTCCCCGTAGAAGGTCTCGATGTCCGGTTCGAACTCGTGGATGATCGGGTATCCCGGCATGACGTTAGTCACTTCGAGCAGCGTCTTACAGCCCGGACAGAAGTACTCCCGAAGCTCCATGTAATCCGGGTGAGGATGCATGTCCTCCGGATAGATCTCGAGATACTCCTGTTCCGTATCCCGGACGTTGATCAGCGCGTCGTGCTTCCAGTTCTCGTCGTGTTCACAGAACTCGTGGCCGCAGTCGCATTTGATCACCCACCGGTCTTCCGACTTCGCAACGACGTACAGGTGGTCCGCGTACGGGATGACGATCGGATCGTCCCAGTCGACCCGGTCCTGAAGGACGTCACGGACCTTCTTGAACCGGTCCGCGTCCTTGAAATCGCTCATCATGTTGTGCAACTCGCTCCACTCCAGGTTGTCGTCAACCAGGTCTTCGATTATTTCACGTGGGTATGATTCTGGCATTTGTATTCACCTCTGTATTAGTCGTCGTCCGCTGCTTTTTCCATCGATGCCGTCTCGAAGGACGCATCGGGGCCCGATAGATCCTGGATCGACCGCTCCTTGTTCCAGGTATAGGGCACCTCCGGCTCGTCGTCCCGGCCGACGCCGAGCCATGTCTCGTGGCTCTTCGTTGGGTTCTTCCATTTCCTTTTCATCCCGGTCTTGAACCGGTTTTCGAGGGACTTTTCGGCGTCCTCACCCAGCGAGAACCGGAAGTCCTCCGGCAGATCCCAGAACTCGTGATAGAACTCGGTGAACTGCTTGCTCATCCGCATGCTGCTCTCGTAGGTCTTTTTGACGTCCTCGATGAGATCCTCGTCGTCGCGGATCCGCAGGCGTTCGTTCTCGTACCACTCCGAGACCGGCTGGGCCCTCTGTTCGCGTTCGTCCATCCGCTCTTCGCGGAGTTCCTCGGTCGCTTCCTCGTCGAGTTCCCACTCGCCTTGCACCGCGGAGTTGTGTTTTGCCTCGTCGTCGACTTTGTTGACGACGACGGCGTAGGCGTCCTTGGCGTGGCGGGGGAGGACGTATCCATCGTGGATGTCCTCGACGACCTTCTCGGGTTCCCGCTCCATCGGGTCGCCGAGGCCCGAACCACCGCGGAGGTAGTTC
>NZ_JACDNQ010000012.1:15309-92454 GCF_013839515.1 Natronomonas salinimetallica
TGTCGCTCGACATGTAGCCGTTGCCCATCTCGTAGAGCAGCCACCGGCTCACGTCCTTGACCGTCCGCATCGACTCGAAGCCCGCGCCGCCCGTCCGTCGGCCTGCGCCGCCCGTGTTGGGCTTGACGTTCCGGCCGAGGAACGGCAGCGGCTCGGTCATCTCCCACACTTCGGCGTCGCCCATATCGCCCTCGGGGTTCCAGATCGCCGCCGCGTGCGGCTCACCGTCGTCGACGTATCGAGCACCGGTGCCTTCACACGCCGCCTCGAAGGAGTTGACGGCGTGGAGTTTGTCGAACTGGTCGATCCCGCCGCCCTGCAGCCAGTTCGAGGTGTTCGCGTTGCCCGCGTTGATCTCCTCGCGGAATCCGCGGGAGAAGTAGCCCCGTGAAAGGTGTTGCCACAGCGGTGCCCACGCGGAGACGAGAAAGTGCCACGCGTAGGCGTGTGCTGTCTCCGTGTTCTGGGTGTTCGCCCACGAGCCCTCCGGTAGGTGGAAATCACAGCTGTAGTAGGCGCCGTCGTTGACCAGTTTGTTCGGAATCACTGTTTGGGTGAGCATCACCCAGATTCCGCCCTGAATGGCGGCTGGCGTACAGTTGTACGGATGCCAGCCCCACTTGTTCGCGCCCTCGAAGGACACCTGAAAGGAGCCGTCCTCACGGACGTGCAGTTCCGAGGGGGCGTGCATGAGGTGATTCTCGCTCGCATACGCCCGCGAGAGGTTCTCCTGTCCCTCGTAGAGGGCGTCGACGAACGAGGCACCGCGGTACGTCCCCGGCAACATCGTCTTTTGGATCCGGCTTCTGAAGCCACGGCGGCCGTCTTCGATCGCCTCACGCGAGAGCTGTTTGAATTTCTCGATGCCGTAATCGTCGATGAGGTCGTTTACCGCGTTGCGAATCATCAGACAGCCGGTCATCCGCGTCCGCTCGTCGAGCTTCAGGAAGTCCGGCGTTCTGGTCTTGTCCGGGAAATCGTTTTTCCAGGAGTTGTAGATATCGAGTTCCTCTCCGATCTTTCGGGCGGTGTAGTAGGCTCCGTCGCCGAAACGGGAGGCCTGTGAGACGTTCATACTACCGGGACCGACCGCGCCCGTATCGATGACGTGGTTGACGCCGCCGGCCCAGGCGATCAGTTCCCCCTCGTGGAAGATGGGTATGAGGGTCGCGATGTCACAGGGGTGGACGTTACCCACGTGTGTATCGTTGTTCACGAAGATGTCGCCCGGCTCGATCCCTGGGCTCTCCTCGTAATCGTGGTTGATCATGTACTTGATCGCCTCGCTCATCGTGTGGATGTGCACGATAATGCCGGTCGAGATGGCGATCGAGTCCCCTTCGGGGGTGAACAGTCCATAACACAACTCGCCTTCCTGTTCGACGATCGGGGTCGCGGCGACCTCCTTTGAGGTCTCTCTCGCGTTGACCAGTTCGCCGCGCAACTGTGCGAACATCTGCTCGTATTCGATCGGGCTCTCGTCTTTCAACGAGAGCTTCTCGAACCCGGCATAGTGGCCCGTCTCCTCGGTTCGCTCTTCGAGGTCTTCGAACTGCCCGCGAAGGCTCTGTCCGTCCCAGCCGATGCCTTCGCCGTTTTCTAGCTTCTTTTGGACCTTCTCTTTTTCCTCGTGCATTCGAGGGAAGTTCTCCTCGGTCCGTCCGTGCTCCTCGTCCTCTGACGCATCCGGTGGATGTTTTTCTGAACTCATATTTGCTCGTATGACGTCGTCATCTGTCTACAGCCAGATGTGGGCTGGTGCAGTGCACCCACCTCACTCCCGGGGCCACAAGCGCCTGCGACGCCCGCGGTGTGGTAGATGCATGGCTACACGAAAGCGGTGGGACGCTCGCTACTCCTCCCGAGTGAGGTGGTGGACGCGGTGCTCATCGAGCGACGTCTCGTAGTCCGGCGGCACGATGTACGTTGTCGCTTCACCCTCGAGAACGGCGGGGCCGCTAAGCTCGTTCCCGGGGTTGAGTGCGTGGAGATCGTAGACGTCCGTCTCTATCCACACGCCGTCCCAGTAGGCCTCACGGGACTCCTTGTACGCGTCCTCGGGGGGCTCACTACCCTGGAGCCCCTCCGTCGGTATTTCGGGCTTGACCACGTCGCGGACGCCGCGGACGGACGCCTGCGTGATCGTGTGTCCGAGCTCCGGGGAACGCGCTTCTTCGGAGTACTGCCGCCGGTAGCCCTCCTCGAACGTGTCGATCAGCTCCTCCAGCTTTTCGGGCGTGTCGACCCGGTCCACGGGGGACCGGATGTCGATACTGTTGAGTTGTCCTTGGTACTGCCCGAGGATGTTGTACTGGAACTCGACTTCGTCCAGTCCGATGTCGCTTTTGGCGAACTCGTCTTCGACCTTCCCCTCGAGGTTCTTCCAGACCTGCGTGAGCTCCTCGCCGGCTGTCTTGGCCGCCTCCTCCATCGACAGACCGGCATCGATATCGATGCTGGTGGTCTGATCGTACCGATATTCGTAGTCGGCTGCGCCGCAGCCGAACGCGGAGAATCCGGCCGCCCACTCCGGGATGAGGACCTCGTCGAACCCGAGATTTTCGGTGTATCCGGCCGTGTGGACCGGTCCGCCCCCGCCGTAGGAGAGACACTTGAAGTTCGACGGCGCGTATCCTTCCCCGGTCACGACGGCCTCGAGGTCGTTTTGCAGCTTGTTCTCGAGGATCTTGATAACCCCCTCCGCAGCCTCGTAAACGCCCATGTCCAGCTTATCCGCGACCTGCTCTTTGATCGCCTCTTCGGCGACCTCGCGGCTGATTGGCATGTCACCGCCAAGGAAGTTCTCCGGATCGATCCACCCCAACGCGACGTGGCAGTCGGTTACTGTCACCGTCTCGACGTCGGTTTCGGTTGCACAGACGCCGACTTGGTCCCCCGCGCTCTCCGGGCCGAGTTCGATCTTGTCGAACGTCGGGTTCACCCGAACGTAGCTCCCCGTCCCCGAGCCGACACTGTCCATATTGACCATGGGCAACGACAGGAGGAGTCGGGCCATCTCCGGACTGTAATCGATCTTCCAGTCGTTGTCGATGATGATCCCCATGTCGAAGCTCGTTCCCCCGATATCGGTACAGACGAGGTTCTCGTAGCCGAGTTCCTTCCCGAAGTAGTTCGCTCCGATCATCCCGCCGATGGGACCGGAGATCAACGTCCGTGCCAACTCGTTTGCGTAGATATCGATCGTCCCACCGTGGCTCGCCATCACCCGGACGCCGACTTCGCCACCGTGGTCGTCGACGGACTCTTGAACCCTCGTCAACTGCTGCCGTGACGGCTCCGCGGCGAACGCTTCGGCGACGAGCGTGTTCAGCCGTGGGAGCTCCTTCAGAGTGGGATAGTACTCGCTGGACAACATCACCGTCGTGTCCGCGTCCCGCTCCTCGATGACCTCCTCGGCGACCTCCTTCGTCCGTTGTTCGTGTCTGTCCTCCTGATAGGAGTGAAGGAACATCACCGCGATCTCGTCGACGCCTTGATCGAGGAGGTCGTTGACACCCTCCCGGATGTCGTCCTCGTACTCTTCGAGGGGGATCAGCTCGTTCCCCTTGACGTCGATCCGTTCTCGGACGCCCCGGATGCGGTTCCGAGGAATCAACGGTTCGGGGTGTTTGTGCGTGTTAACGTGCAGACGGTCGGAGTACGAAAATCCGGTGTAGGACTGCCGGCCACGTCCCATCCGGAGCGTGTCCTCCATTCCGCCAGTAGTCAGAACGCCGACGTCGACCTCGCTTTCCCGCTCGACCAGCCGATTGAGCATCGCCGTCCCCGAATAGACCGTCGAAACGAGGTTCGGGAACGCATCGTCGACGTCCAGATCCCAGGAATCGAGGGCGTCACGGGACGATTTAATGAATCCCCGCGATTCGTCATCCGGCGTGGTTTTTGCTTTCCCGACGGTGAACTCCCCGTTCGAGTCCATCAGGAACGTGTCGGTCAACGTTCCGCCAGCGTCGATCGACAACGTCTCGGCGTTGTGGTGCTCTGAAGGATTGTCTTCTGAACTTGCCATCAACAGACGCTATAGGACATTGTAAGTTAGTCGTTACCACGAAAGTGAAAAAACGGGTCTGAAATGGTAGAACGGCGGTCGATATATGTCGGCCGTTAAGTACTGCCGGCACGTTCCGGCTGATATCGAATCCGGCGACCGGCGAGTGACTCCCGACCTGTGGCCGGACTCACCGATGGCTCGTCGGTAGCGGACGGCGCGCGTCGCTCAACTCTCTTGGACCTTGACGTACCAGAGTTCCGACTCCGGATTGGTCGTCTCGTACGCGAATCCGCGCTCTTCGAGGACCTGATACAGCGGCTGTGGTTCGAAGCTGTTTATTAACAACAACGAATCGCCGGCCGGTAGGTCCTCGAGGGCGGACATTATGTGTCCGAACGGTTCGCCGTCGACTGTTCGGACGTCCAGTTCTCTCGTCGCGTCGGGTCGGTCACTGCTCATGGTATGCCCTCGGGCCGCAGTCGAGTATATATTGTCCCGAAAACGTTCGCCGCCGCGCTCGTGGTCGGGTGGCCTTCGGCGTACACGAGATCGGCGGCCGGCCGGCTTCCGTCCCGTATCCCGGCATCAGAACGGCGCTTCCTCCGACCCGTCCTCCGGGTCGTCGTCTCGTAGCGCACGCTCTATCCGGGCCGAATCGGGCTCTTCGGACGGGTCGGCCGCCAGGTCGCCGGTTTCGAGATACGACGCTTCGATCGTTTCGAGCCGTTCGTTGACCGACTCGCTTTGGTGATGCATCGGTGCGACCCGGACGCGGACGAGATCGTACTCGTGGCGCTCCGAGAGCCCGTTCCAGGCGCGAAACGACCCGATCGTCAGCGTGTGCGTCTGTGGACAAAACGGGGTCGTCGGCGTGAACTCGGCGCGCAACACCGCGGGATCGTCGCGCTGTCTGGCGTATCGATAGCCCGCATCCGAGTGCCGCGTATCCAGGTTGAGCCGCGCCAGATTGTAGTCGAACGTCATATCGTAGACCGTTCGTTCCTCGAAGAGGTCCCGCGTCATCCGGTGGAAGCCGACGTGTTCTCGGTCGGTCAGTACGTCGTGGCCTCCGAGGAACCGATCCGGGGCGGGGAGACGCTCCGGGAGGAACTCGTCGTAGTTGTCGAACAGCGAATCGTCAGTTCCGAACGGGGACGGAAAGCCTCGCATATAAACGGTTCGGGACGGACACCACCTACGTTTGGCCCCGGAGATGTTCGCATCGGGGGGAACATCTTCGGCAGAAGCGACTATCTTCCCCGTTTCGAATCCACGTGTATGAACGACGTCGCCGCATATCTCTCGCAGACTGACGCGCCGGCCGACTCCCCCCACGAAACGCTCGATGCGCGGGAACTGCCGCCACCGCAGCCGCTGAAAAACACCCTCGAAAAGCTGGCCGACATCGACGACCCGGTCGTGCTCGTACAGCTGAACGACCGGCGTCCCCAACACCTGTATCCGCGCCTGGACGAGCGGGGGTACCGATACGAGACGATCGACGACGACGACGTCTCGGTCACGGTCATCTGGAGCGAATGAGCGCCGTTCCGGGCGGCGTCGATACGGCCCGACAGCCGCCGATGACGGTCCCGCTCCGACACTTCGTGGTCGGCCTCGGCTTTCTCCTCGTGGGAACGACGCTCGGCATCGGGGCGGTCGCCGACGTGGTTCCGGGACGGGGGGGACTCGTCCACGTCCATTTCCTGTTGGCCGGGTGGATCTGCATCACGATCATGGGCGCGATGACGCAGTTCGTCCCGGTGTGGTCGAACGCCACGCTCCACTCCCGCCGACTCGCCAACGCTCAACTCGGGTTGGTCGCCACCGGGCTGCTCGGATTCGGTATCACGCTTTCGTTTCTCCCGATCGAGTGGCTCGTCCCCTTCGGGTTCCTCATGCTCGTCGGCTTTTGGACGTTCGCGTACAACATCGCGCGGACGTTGGCGACCGTCGACAGCCTCGACGTGACGGAGCGTCACTTCGCGTTCGCCCTCGCGTGCTTTCTCGTCTTGACGGTCCTCGGATTCCTCCTCGCGATCAACCTCAGCACGCCCGTCCTGTCGCGGCTTTCGGTGACGCACACGGGTCTGTTGGGTGCCCACGTAACGGTCGCCGTCTTCGGTGCCGTCATGACGACCGTCTACGGGGCGCTCTATCAGCTCGGGACGATGTTCACCCAGACCGAACTCCACGGGATCGACCACCACCTCCGGCACGTAGAGGAGGTGAGCCATCCGCTCGGCGTCGTCGTGTTGGCCGCCGGCCGGCTGTTCGAGTCCTCGCCCGTCGCGACCCTCGGTGGGCTCTCGATTCTGCTCGCCGCACTCGCGTTGGGCGCTGTGCTCCTCCACAAACTCTACGAGATGCGAGTCGAGCGGACGCCGATGCACACGCGGTATATCGTCGTCGTGTCGTCGCTTACGCTTTGGGCGATCATCTCCGTGCCGGCGTGGATCTCGGATCCGATCGCCCCCGGGCACCGCTTCGGAGCCGCCGGTTCCGTCCATCTGTTGGTCGTCGGGGTTATCGGGTTCGTCGTCTTGGGGACGCTGTATCACATCATCCCGTTCATCCTCTGGGTTCACACCTACAGCGACCGGCTCGGGTTCGAGGACGTCCCGATGATCGACGACCTCTACGACGACAGACTCGCGGCCGTCGATGGGACGCTTCTGTTCGCCGGTACGGTGTTGCTCGTTGTCTCGGAGTGGGTCGCGTTCGGCCCGGTGGCCGTCGGGATCGGCGGTGCCCTGTTCACGTTGGGGGTCGTGGTGTTCACCGCCAACATGTTGTTGGTGTTGCGCCGACACAGCCCGGACACCCTGGACGAAGTGGTCTTCGGGTCGCTTTCGCCCCGTCGGGAGCGCGGGCGCTCCGAGGAGACGGTCGAGGAATCGCCGCGTTGAGGGGCGGAGAACCCCCCCGGTGATCCGCCCTCGTGGGCCGGCCTCGCGAAACATGTTCGGCACAACCGATAGCGACGGGGAGACCGATCGGTCCGATATGCCGGCACACGACGATTCATCCGAACACGGAATGCTCTTCGACGTCCTGGTCAACGTCGTCCCGATCGGGATACTCCTATTTTTTGTCGTACTGTTTCTCGCCTACGGATCCTTTCCGAGCGATCCCGCGGTGACCCTTATTCAGGTTTCTCTCATCCTCATCCCCGCGATCGTAGTGACCGTCGTCACCTACTACGCGGTGACGGCGGTCACGAGGGACGAACGCGAGGGCGGCGCAGAGATACCGCCAGGCTATTCACGGGCCGACGCGGAGACGCTCTCGAACGGCAGCGACGAGTGAACGATGACCGCGAAACGTACCCCACCGGATCCGCGCTCGGTCGATACCGACGAACGCCCCTTCGTCCTCATCTGGGAGGTGACACAGGCGTGTGAACTCGCCTGCGATCACTGTCGGGCGAACGCGGATCCGAGCCGCCACCCCGACGAGCTAACGACAGCGGAGGGCAAACGGCTGCTCGAGGCGGCGACCCGCTTCGGTGAGAACCAACTCGTGGTCCTCTCGGGCGGCGATCCGATGAAACGCGACGACCTCGTCGATCTCGTCCGCTACGGCACCGAACGGGGCCTCCGAATGACACTGACTCCGAGCGGGACGGAGGCGCTCACGTCCGAGAACATCGCCGCGCTCGCCGACGCCGGCCTCAGGCGAATGGCGCTCAGTGTCGACGCGCCGGAGCATGCTCACGACGAGTTCCGCGGTGAGTCGGGGAGTTTCCGCCGGACCCGTGAGGCCGCCGCGGCGGCCCGTGAGGCCGGGATCCCTATCCAGATCAACACGACCGTCTGTGAATCGACGGTCGAGACGCTGCCGGCGGTCCGGGATCTCGTTTCCGACCTCGGGGCTGTCCTGTGGTCGGTGTTCTTTTTGGTCCCCGTCGGCCGCGGACGGCTGCTCGAGGGGCTCTCCCCCGAGCGCGCCGAGTCCGTCCTCGAATGGCTTCACGAGACGTCCGAATCGGCACCGTTCGGCGTCAAGACGACCGAGGCACCGAGCTACCGTCGGGTCGCGCTCCAACGACAGGGGTCGGCGACGGACGCGCCCAAATCCGATCGGATCGGCCGCCGTGGCGGCATCCTCGCCGGCGACGGCTTCGCGTTCGTCTCACACACCGGCGAACTGTATCCCTCGGGGTTCCTCCCGAAGTCCGCCGGCAACGTCACCGACGGGGATCTCGTCTCGATGTACCGCGATTCCGAGCTGTTCGAGGCGCTCCGGGACCGCGAGCGCCTGCGGGGAAAATGCGGTGCCTGCGAGTACCGCCACGTCTGTGGCGGCAGCCGATCGCGGGCCTACGCGGCGACCGGCGACCCGCTCGCGAGCGACCCGCTCTGTGCGTACGTTCCGGACGGATACGAGGGACCGCTACCGTGGGACGACGCCGGGAGCCGAGCGTGACCCCGGCCTCCGCCGACTGTGCTTTTGGTCGTTATCACTTGCTTCCCCTTGCTCAGGGCTTCGCCCGTCTCCTCATACTGCCGGACGTACGTTCGTCCGTGTCCGCACGTCGCGTCGTGGAAACGGGAAGCCTCGGAGTCATACGGAAGACGGAGTCCTCCGTGGTGACGAGAGACGAAGTCTCTCGAACCACTTGCCCCCGAGGCGATTCACACGTCCCGACGTGACACGGTGAAGAACTCCTCATCGGCGAGTATCGTCCGGACACGGCCGTGCCAGGCCTCGGCGAACGCGGAGCGCTCCTCGGCCGTCGCGGTCCCCTCGATCAGCTTTTGTAGGTGCTGGGTCGCGGGACCGGCTCCCGGAACGTCACCGACGTGGTAGGTGACCGTGACGGCCTCGCCCGTGTCCGTTCGCTCGAACGCGACGGCGGGTTCGTCCGCCCCGAAGTCGCCGAACTCCAGGAGGTCGTTTCGTCCGCCGTAGCCGCCGGCGAGTCCGCCGAAGCCGTCCTCCTCCGCGGCACCCGTGATGTAGGAGATGATCCGTGAGGACACGCCGTACGTCGGATCGGATTTGTCCCCGCCCATCGTGACCGCGATCTCGCTCCGAACGGGGAGCTCGGTCGGATAGAGCTCCGCGAGCCCCAGTTGGGTCATCCGGAAGGCACCCGATGCCGTCGGACAGGAGTGGCCGGCCTGTTTGAGTACGTCCGCGTAGTCTATCGCGATCGGCTCGCCCGGATCGAGGACCGTCAGGGCCTCCGCGACGGGGTCACGGATCCGGATCGGTTCGACCGAGTCGTATTCGACGTTCCAGTTCGTCCGTTCGGGGTCGATAGTATCAGTCATGAGTGGTGTGTCAGTGATGGGTGGTGTGTCAGTGATGGGTGGTGTGTCAGTGATGGGTGGTGTGTCAGTGATGGGTGGTGTGTCAGTGATGGGTGGTGTGTGTATACCCACCCGGCGTTCAATACCGGAGCAGCCGCATTCCGTTGAGAATCACCACCAGGACGCTGCCGATGTGGCCGAGCATCCCGGTCGCCATCTGGACGTAGCCGGTGAACACGCCGGCAAGCAACAGCCCGACGGTGAGTACGGCGATCCCGATGTTCTCGAACAGGTTCAACCGCGTCGCCTTGCTGAGCGACACCGCGTACGGGATGCGTTCCAGGTCGTCGGCCATCAGCGCCATGTCCGCGGTCTCGATGGCGGTATCGGTGCCGGCCGCGCCCATTGCGATACCCACGTCGGCCGTCGCCAGCGACGGCGCGTCGTTGATCCCGTCGCCAACCATCGCCACGACGTTCCCCTCGTCCATGAACGAGCGGATCGCCTCCTGTTTTTCTTCCGGGAGGAGTGCGGCGCGGTAGTCGTCGATACCGACTTCCTCGGCGACCGCCTGCGCCGTCCGTTCGTTGTCGCCGGTGAGCATCGCCGTTCGGACGCCCGCGTCCTTCAGCGCCTGGACGACGCCGGGAGCGCTCTCGCGGAGCTCATCGCGGAGCGCGATAGCGCCGATGACCGTCCCGTCGCGGACGACGTGAACCGCCGTCTCTCCGGCGTGCTCGCGCTCGCGGACGTACTGGGTGACGGCGTCCGGGACGTCGACATCGTGCTCGTCGAGCAACGCGCGGTTCCCGACGACGATCTCGTGGCCCCCGTAGTGTGCGACGACGCCCTTACCGGCGGCGACGTCGAAGTCATCGGGATCGGGCACGGCCGGTCGTTCGACGACGGCACCGCCGTCCGTCGCGGTATCCTCCGGCGGGGTGAGATCGGCCGCGGCGTCGAGGATCGCGTCGGCGAGGTGGTGTTCGCTCTTCTTTTCGGCGATCGCCGCCAGCCGAATCACCTCCTCGGCGTCGTATCCGAACCCCTCGCTGCCGGCGACGGCCGTCTCGCCTTTGGTGAGCGTGCCCGTCTTGTCGAATGCGACGAGGTCGATCTTTCCGGCGCGTTCGAGGTGTTCGCCGCCTTTCATGAGGACGCCCGTGCGGGCCGCGTTGCCGATCGCCGAGACGATGCTGACGGGCGGCCCGATGACGAGTGCGCCGGGACAGCCGATGACCAGAAGCGTCAGCGACATGACGACGTTCCTGGTAAGCAGATACGTGAGTGCCGCCAGGAGGATGATCCCGGGGGTATAATACTTCGCGAACCGCTCGATGGTCGTCTCCGTCGGCGCTTTCGCCTCCTGGGCCTCCTCGACGCGGCGGATGATCCGCTGGAGCGTCGTGTCCGACCCGGTTCCCGTGGCGACGACTTCGAGGGCACCCTCCTGATTGACGGTGCCCGCATAGACCTCGTCGCCGGGCGTTTTGCGTACGGGCGCGCTCTCACCGGTGACCGGCGCTTGATTGACCGCGCTTTCGCCCTCGCCGATATCGCCGTCGACCGGAATCTTCCCGCCCGGCTTGACGATGACCGTCTCCCCGGCTTCGACGTCGCGGGCGGGGACCTCGACGGTCGTTCCCTCGCGGCGGACCGTCGCCGTATCCGGCGTCAACTCGAGGAGCTCTTTGAGCGCCGTTCGCGTCTTCCCCATCGTGCGGGCTTCGAGGTAATTCCCCAGCGAGAACAAAAAGACGACCCCTGCGGCCTCCCAGTACTCGCCGATGAGGATCGCGCCGACCGCGGCCAGCGTCACCAGCGTGTTGATCCCGACGGTTCCGGTGCGGAGAGTGTAGTACGCTTTCTTCGCGATGTCGTACCCACCGACGAGTGCGCCCACGAGGAGCGCGGCCGAACTCGCCGCTCCGAGCGCCCACACGACGTCGAGGAGCCACCCGATCACGAAGAGCGCCCCGCTCGTCGCCGCGACGACGGCGGTACGATGTCGTCTGAACGCTCGCTTCAAATCACGTATGTCCTTCATTAGCCGTCGTTACGCCGGTTGGGGGGTGTATCCCTGATTCTCGATCGTTCGCTCGATGTCGTCGGTCGCGACCCGGCCCTCGTCGTATTCGACTTCGACGCGGCCGGTGCTAAAGTGTACCTCGACCTCGCCGACCCCGTCGATCGAACCGAGCGCGCGTTCGACGTTGCCGGCACAACTCGGGCAGCTGAAATCCATGACTCTGAACTGGACTGTCTCGCTCATGTGTACATACGTCCGTAGACGCTCGCCTCCTATAAGTATTATTTAAATGATATGTTTGTTCGGGCTCACGAGCTGTTGGACCGGTCCAACGGCTCGTTTCGGGCTTCGGAGTGGAACCGAACGGTTCTCCACGACGGCTCACGTAGCCGCAAGCCAATGACGGAATTCACGACCGACGTCGAACTCGAGGACATCGCCGTTCGCGATCCCACCATCTCGGGTGCCGTCGACGAGCCGTCCCGGGCGATGATTCTCGATATGCTCGCCGAGGAAACGATGACGATCCGTGAAATCGACGACGAGCTGGCCGACAGGGGGTTCGAGCGGACCGAAAACACGGTTCGACATCACGTGAACGAACTCCGCGATGCGGGACTCGTCGAGATCGCGCGGCTGGAGGAGCGTCGCGGTGGGACGGTAAAGTACTACCGGGCGAACACGATCGTACTCTCGTATCAACTCCCGGAACGTGCGGCCGAGGCGATCGAGCCGCTCGTCGACGCCGCCGAACCGCAGGTCACGGAGATGGTCTCGGAACTCCGCGCGGAGCACGGCGACGTACTCGACCGTATCACGGACGAGATGGCCCCCTGTCAGCACTGCCGGACTCAAAAGTACGAGACGTACCTGCTGTTGACGGTGCTCCGACGGGCGTTCGTCCGGGGGGAGACGGCCGACGCGACCGGATCGCTCGATTGAACGTTCCGTTTCCGTTCCGTTCGCCGCCCCCCGGCTCTCACCTTCTACAGGGATCATCGGTCGGCTACGCGCGTCACCTCTACCGGGATCATCGGTCGGCTACGCGTGGGACGTCGAGCACGGCCGCACGGACGCCCCCACGCTTTGCCCACAGAAGCAACACGACGGGGAGAACGACCGTCGATGTCAGGAACGAGTACGAGACGCTGAACGCGATCAGCGCCCCGAACTGGGTGAGAATCGGCGTGATCGAGAGATAATGTAGCGCGATACCCGCACTCGCCGTCGTGAGCGTCGTTCCGAACAGCGCGCCGCCGGTTCCCTGAAGGGTGACGCGCGCGGCGGCGAGTCCGTCGTCTCTCGCGTCGAACTCCTCGACGAACCGGTGGACCACGTGGATCGAGTAGTCGATCCCGATCCCGACCGTGACCGAGAGGATCGTCGCCGTCAACATGTTGAACGGGATCGCCAGATACCGCATCGTCGCGACCAAAAACACGACGGTCGCGACGATCGGGACCAGCGTCACGGCACCCAACACGGGCCGCCGTTCGATGCCGTAGTACATCGCCGTCAAGAACGCCAACGAGAGCACGAGCGCGAGCACGAGCGCGTCGATGGCCGAACTGTAGACCTCGTCCGAGACCCGTTGGAAGACGACGACGTTCCCCGTCTCGACGGCCTCGTATCGGAAGGACCCCTCCGCCATCGACTCCGCGTCGGCGGTGATCGCCGCGTCGGTCGCGTCCGTCTCCACGGAGTAGACGATACGCGTCTCGCGGTAGTCGTCGGTGAGATACCGGCGCGCTTCCGACTCGAACGGTGACGACAGGAGCCGCTCGTAGATCATCCCGAGGTTGGCGTCCGGCACCCCGTTTCCGTTCTTGTCGTTCCGTTCGAGCAGCGCGGCGAACGATGGGGACCTCTCGGCGTACCGGTTCATGACCGTTATGATGCTTCGCCTCTCGGCCTGTCGCCCCTCCGAGGTGACGATCGACGACGGCGGGTCCTCGCTCGCGCGCTGGAGGGACTCCAGGGCGTGAGACTCCGAGAACGATCCCTGTGCGTATATCGTGACCGTGTCCTCCTCCGTCGTCTCGAACTCGTCTTCGAGGAGGTGGAGGTTCTCGGTGACCGTGTAGGTCCCCGGCTCCATCGGCCCGGGGAGATATTCCAGATACTCCGGCAGTTCCTCCGGGGGGAGCATGTCCTCGTCCTCGAACGACGAGCCCACGTCCTGACCGTAGTAGCCCGCCATTCCCGTCATCAACGCCACCACGAGGAGGAAGGCGATCGGTGCCCGACTCGTCACCGAGAGGTGCAACGGGAGGAGCCGGCCGAGAAGGGAGTCCTCGGTCCCGAGCGGCGTCGAGACGAACGACGGAAGCCGACTCCGGCGTCGGAGCCGTTCGATCAAAAGCTTCCCGGCGGGGAGAAAGATCCCGAAGATCAGCGTCACGGCGGTGATCCCGACCGAGGCGACGAGCCCGAAGTCGGCAATGGGCGAGAGCCCGCTCGCCATGTTCGCCGAGAACCCGATCACGGACGTCGTCATGACCATGAAGAACGCAACCATTAGCGGTGCGATCGCCGCCTCGATCGCCTCCTCGAGAGCCGCAGCCTCGTCTACGGCCGCATTCGAACTGTTCGTGATCTCCTCGCGATACCGGTTCGTTATGTGGATCCCGAAGTCCACGCCGATCGCCATCAACAGCGGCGGTAAGACGATCTGTAACTGCGTGAACGGGACGCCCGAGACACCGATGAAGCCGAACGTCCACACGAGCGACATCGCCAGTCCGACGACGCCCAACGCGATGTCGAACGGGTCCCGGTAGGCGATCGTCAAGAACACGAGCAGGAGAACGACGACGGCCGGGATCGCCGCGGACAGCGAATCCTGTATGACCTCGTTGTTTTCGGTGTCCGTGATCCCCGACCCGAAGACGCGGATGTCGCCGTCGGTGGCGTCTGTGATCCGCCGGGTTTCGGACTGTATCTCCTGGAAGAACACGTCGTCGCCCTTCGCGTCGTGTGTAACGGCCCCGATCGCCGCCGAGGCGGATGCCGAACGGGGGTTGAAGTCCTCGCCGACGAACCGGAGGAACGTCGGGTCCTCGCTTTTGGCCCGCACGGCCCGTCGTATCTCCGTGTCGCTGGCCATCCGGACCGTCCGGAGTTGGTCCTCGGCGGTCCTCGCGGAGGGATCGATCTCCAGGGCGATCAACTGAGCCGGACTCGTCATATCGGTCACGCGCTGGGAGGGACGCTCCACTAACTCCTCTTGAACGCGGAGCATCCGTAGGAGGCCCGTCCTGGAGAGGACGTTCCCCCCCTTCTGTAACAGGAGCGTCGTGTCCGAATCGTCCGCGAAGGCCGGACGGAACGTCTCGTCGACGTACTCGTCGACCTGATAGGCATCGACGTCCTCGGAGAACTGCTCGGCACCACCTACCACTTCGATGTCGCTGATCCCGCTTCCAAACCCGGCCGTGAGCAACAAAAACACGACCACGATACGCGCCGGGTGCTCTATGATCCAGCCGCTCAGCACCGAGACCAACACGTGTTCGTCACTCATTGAGGTATTCGCCACTCATTGAGATATTCGTCACTCATTGAGATATTCGCCACTCATTGAGATATTCGCCACTCATTGAGATATTCGCCACTCATTGAGATATTCGCCACTCATTGAGATATTCGCCACTCATTGAGATATTCGCCACTCATTGGTTCGGACCGAAGGCACTCATTCGTTTACCGACTACGCGTTCGCCCACGTTGTGAGAACGGACGCGTTCGGATACCCTAATCCTTTTCACGAACATGTCGGTAGTAGTCTAACATGTTCGTACACGTCGGGGCCGAGCGACCGAACAGGGGGTAAACCAGTGCCGCTCGCAACGATCACGATCACCGTCCCGGAGGAGATGTGGATCGCGGAGGCATCCACGGCGTGTCCCGATGCCACGTTCCGGGTCGTTTCGACCCAGTACGACGACGGCACCGCGACGGGACTTTTCGAGATCGAAGGGGACGACATCGTCGCGGTGCTCGCCGGGGCCAACGACGCCAGCGAGATCACCGGTATCGACCTGTTGTGGAACGATGACGTCAAAACGGTCGTACAGATCGAGACGGACAATCCGCTGTTGCTCCGGCCCGCCTCCCACGTCGGCGTTCCGGTACGGACGCCGTTCGTCATCTCCGACGGCGTCGCCTCCTGGGAGGTGTTTACCTCAGAGGAGAAGCTCTCGGACCTGACCGACGAACTCGACGCGCTCGGAATCTCCTACGACGTCGAATCGGTCCGGGCGTTCTCCGACTCCCGGGACGACGCCGTCCTGACCCCCCGACAGCAGGAGGTCCTATCGGTCGCGTCCGAGGCCGGATATTACGACACGCCCAGAGAGGCTAGCCTGACCGAGGTCGCGGAGTCGCTGGGGATCACGAAGGCGACGTGCAGCGACCTGCTCCACCGGGCCGAGGGCAAGATCATCGGACGGTACATCGACCGAGACGCCTGATACAGGACGGACTGGGGGCGACCGAGACGCCTGATACAGGACGGACTGGGGGCGACCGAGACCGCCTGTTATATCCGTTTCGGCAGGTCGGCGACGTACTTTCCTTCCTCGACTTGCTCACAGTCGTAGCGGTCCGCGTCGAACGCCGATACCTCCGCTTGGAACTCATAGAACAGCGGCTTCGGCTCGTGGTCGTTGACGATTCGGAGCGTCTCGCCGTCCTCCAGCTCCTCGAAGGCCGCGTGAATCTTCGGGTGGCGTTCCGCCGGCGGCGTCTCTCTGAGATCTAACGTCGTTTCTGGCATCGGTACGTCTTCGGTCACGAACCGGGTGTGGGTTCCGCCGAATATGTTCGAGCCGGTCTCCGATCACCGCGGACGCCCGGTGGCCTGACCTGCCCGGCCGACCCACCGGCCTCCCGTGACCGAACGTGTTCGACGACAACTATTCGGTCACGGAGATTAGTCACCAACACGATGGGTGTCTGTTCTCTCTGTGATTTAGAAACCCCGACGCCCCCGATAACCGGCGACGACGTCGACGGGGACTTCTGTTGTCGTGGGTGTCTGGAAGTGGCTCGGGCGCTCGGGGACGTCGACGACGTCGACGGCGTCGACGACGTGAGGTCGGACGCCGAGACGTCGGAGCGTGAGATCCCCGACGACGCCTCCGAGGCGTACCTCGCGGTCGACGGCATGCACTGTACCACCTGTGAGGCGTTCCTCGGCCTGCGCGGCGACGACGTCGAGGGCGTCTATGCGCTGGACGCCAACTACGCGATGGAGACCGCGCGGGTGGTCTACGACCCCGAAACGATCCCGACGGAGGAACTCCCCGACGTACTGTCGAGCCACGGCTACTCCGTTCGCTTCCGCGAGGAGGACGACCAGGGGGTCGACCGCGACGCCAGAGCACGCCAGCTGAACACCGTCCAGCGGCTCGTCGTCGGGGGCTTCTTTACGATGCTCGTAATGCCGTGGTACGTCTTCTATCTCTATCCGAGCTACGTCGGCATCGATACGGGCCTCCTCGCGGTCGATACGACGACGCCGCTCACGTTGTATCTCCCCTTGGTCTTCATGGGGCTTTTCACGTCAGTCGTCCTGTTTTATACGGGGTATCCGGTCCTCAGGGGGGCGTGGGTGAGTATCCGGGCACGACAGCCGAACATGGACCTGTTGGTCTCCGTCGCCGCCCTCTCCGCCTACGGATACAGCACCGTCGCGCTCGCGACCGGAAGTACCCACCTGTACTACGACGTGAGCGTCGCGGTGATCATGGTCGTCACGCTCGGCCGGTACTACGAGGGGCGGGTCCGATCACGCGCGAGCGACGCGCTTTCGACGGTTACGGCCGCACGGACGAAGGAGGCGACCAAGCTCACGGACGACGGCAGGACGGTCGTCCCCGTCGAGGAACTCTCCCCCGGCGACCGGCTCGTCGTCGCTCCCGGTGAGCGCGTCCCGGTCGACGGAGCCGTCCTCGAGGGGGTCGCCGACGTCGACGAATCGGTGCTGACAGGGGAGTCGCTCCCGGTCACGAAAGAGCCGGGCGATACGGTCGTTGGTGGTTCGGTCGTCGAGGACGACGCGCTCGTCGTCGCCGTCGACGACACGGAGAGTACGGCCGACCGCATCGCGACCGCGCTGTGGGAGATACAGAGTCACGCGCCCGCCGCCCAGCGGCTTGCGGACGCGATCGCGACGGTATTCGTTCCGCTCGTCCTCGTCATCGGGACGGCCGTCACGCTCTGGCAGCTGTTGACGGGGGCGTCCGTCGCCGCGGCCATGCTGGCCGGGCTCACCGTCCTCGTCGTGTCGTGTCCGTGTGCCATGGGGCTTGCGACGCCGCTGGCGGTTTCGGGGGGGCTTCGGGACGCGCTCGCCCGAGGGATCGTCGTCACGAACGAGTCGGTCTTCGAGGTCGCCCCCGAGGCCGACACCCTCGTCTTCGACAAAACGGGCACGTTGACGGCCGGCGAGATGCGTGTTGTCGACGTCGCCGGCCACGAGGAAACGCTCCGGTCCGCGGCCGCGATCGAGCGGTTCGCGAGCCACCCCGTCTCCGATGCGATCCTCGAGGCCGCCACAGTGGACGGGTCCGACACCGACCCCGAGGCCATCGCGGACGGCGGTGCCGTGGGACGTTCGCCGGATACGGCGGCCGACGAGACCAGGGGTCCGGACCTCCCCGACGCGAGCGAGTTCATCCGCCACCCCGGAGAGGGGGTCTCGGCGACCATCGACGCCGGTCGCGTCGTCGCCGGGACTCCCGAACTGGTCGAGGAACGGGCCGGTCCGATCCCGGACCGTCTCGCCGCACGTATCGATGCGATCGAACAACGGGGAGGACTCCCGATCGTCGTCGGGTGGGACGGGCAGGCACAGGGCGTGATCGCCGTGGCCGACGAGGAGCGCGCCGGCTGGGAGCCCGCGATCGAGACGTTTTCGGACCGCGAGATCGTGATACTGACCGGAGATGCGGGGGAAAGCGTCCAGCGTTTCCGTGAACACCCCGCCGTCGACACCGTGTTCACCGGCGTTCCACCCGACGGCAAAGTCGAGACGGTCCGGCGGCTGGCGGCGAACGGAACGACGGTCATGGTCGGCGACGGAACCAACGACGCGCCGGCGCTCGCGGCCGCCGATCTCGGCATCGCGATGGGGGACGGAACCGCCCGCGCCATCGACGCCGCCGACGTCGTCGTCGACGACAGCGACCTCGCCGCAGTCGAGAACGTGTTCGGCCTCGCCAGCGGGACCCGCCGACGGATCCGTGAGAACATCCTCTGGGCGTTCTTATACAACGCGATCGCGGTCCCGCTCGCGGTCCTCGGGCTCATTAACCCCTTGTTCGCCGCCGTCGCGATGACTACGAGTAGCATCATCGTCGTCACCAACTCACGCCGGTCCGTCCTCGATTGAGGCCCTCGCTGTTCGCCGTCGTCGTCCGATCCCCCGACGATTCCCCGGATCCGGATCACGAGAACTCCCGTCCCTGGCTCGGTGCCTTCCGGCCCGGTGACGGCCGTCGAGAGCCGACACACGGAGCACCCTCCGAGCCGCTTCGCGCTTCGGTCGCACCGTGTGCCACATATCGGGCACCGTCAACGCCGACTGTGTATTCGGAATCTCCCAGCGCAGTCGTGGTGCCCTCGAACGCCGATCTGTCTCTCGTAGAACCCACGTGGGGAACGGGGGCGGCGTTCGGATACGAATGAGGAGTGTGGCGGTACGTTTTCTGAGTGATTCATGCCCGAAAACGACCGCCTCAACGGCTGTCTGGACGAGATCGAGTTAGGGTTTGTGGAACGAGGAGCGACACTACGATTGCTGACGAAGCCCGATATTCACCTTCATCCTGAATTATCACTTTCAAATACAGTCTTGATTCTCGAAATATTTGGTGTCAAACGGAAACGCTTTCGCTCACGCATTCTCTGCTGAACTCCGCGAGAAAGACGACGCTGACGACGCAGTGCTTCTCATTGATGGAACCGCACCGCCCAAAGAGGCCTGTCAACGCCACGACCTCGATTGCAGATACGAACGACACGGAAATCTGAACAGTATCGAACGTATCTTTCGTGAAGCAAAACGCAGAACTACCAGTTTCTCAAACTGTTTCACCCGTCCACGTTGAGACGGATCCCATCCACGTCGAGAATCACTCGTCCACGTCGAGAATCACTCGTCCACGTCGAGACAGATCCTATCCGTACCGGACCTCGAGCCGCGCTCACTCACTCCAAAATACAAAAACGCATCAGACGGGGCGTCCTCTCACCCGGAGGGTTCCGGAACCGTCCGGATGAACCGCCTGAGTATTTTGTCGTTTTCGTCCCGGAACTGGACTTGGAACTCCGGACCGGTCCGCGTTTCGGCGACGTCGTCCCTGTCGAACTCGACTTCGAAGGGCGGTTCGTCGGCGGTCGCGATCACCTCCCCGCCGGACACGACGACGACGTGATCGATACCCTGGGCGTCCTCGACGTGACACGAAATCGCGTCGTTGAACTCACAGACGACGTCCCCGCCGACGTTGGGCTCCCCCCCGTCGCCCCCGTCGCTCGGGGAGAAACCGAGCATTATCGTCCCCGGCGCGAACGTTCCGACGAGTACGACCAACAGGAGAAACACCGTGATGTTGAGCCGTCCGGAATTGATCGCCGTCTTCCGGACCAGTGGGTGCTTGGCCGTCCGCCGCAACCGGATCGTCAGCGGGACGATAACGAGGTGTGTCAGCGGCCCCCAGAGGATCAATACGAACCCGTAGGCCATCGAGTAGTGCAGGAACGTCCACCCCGGCTTGACCGACAGCAGAACCGAACTACCCGTCCAGAGGAAGAACGCCATAAAGAAGAGCGCGCCGCTTTTCATCCACCGCCAGGCGGGCGTGTTCGTATAGTAGATGCTCAACAGATCGCGCCAGGCCTGTTTGATATACCCTGCTATCGTCTTCGATTGTTTCGTATCTGTCATCGTGTGACTCTCTCAGTACCGCTCGATCGTGTTTGTTTCATTGGACGTGGAATCAAGACTCGTTGTATGGTTTCTCGAAGTGCGTTAGCGTGCGATGTCAAAACGTATCGCCGGTGGTTGTCGGAACGTGTCTGTGTGGACTACCGAGACGGACGTCGTAGCTTCGAACGCGTCGGCCGCGGAACGTCCGAACACGTCGAAGACAGCCAGCCGACCGGGGCCGATCAGATCAGGCCCCGATAGACCAAAGCTGTGTGAGCAAGAACCAATTCAGCGCATAGAGGGACACGAACGTCGCCATGAAGATGAGACTGATCGCGAAGGTCCCCCGGAGATCGACGGCGTGCACGGAGGCACCACCGTCGGTCTGGAGCCCTCCGTCGGGGAGCATCCCGCCGCGATCATCTCCTTCGAGGCGGTCACCGAACAGTAGTGACCCGACCGAAACGAGAACGAACAGGGTGCCCGCGAGGATCGCCAACACGGCGAAAACGCCGAAGACGTTCATCAACGGCGCTGCGGCCGAGAGGCTGAAATCGGTTCCCGGAATGTTCCGGACGACACCCGAACTCCGGCGCGGGACGCCGTAGAGGATGCCGATGTACATCATCATCAACGCGACGATACCCATCGCCCCGGCGTAGAAGTAGGGGACGATCGTCGCAAGCTTGCTCGAGATGAAGTCCCGTCGGAACATCGTCTTGATGATGAAAAAGACGAGCCCGATGAACGAGAGCGTCGTTCCGATCGCGACGGTCCCGTGGAAGTGGCCGACAGTCGCGAAGGTGTTGTGCCAGGTCATGTTGAGCTGCATCTGACCCATCAACACGCCCGTGATGCCGCCGACGAAGCCGAACAGGATAATGCTGAATATCGTCGCCGAGAAGACCGGATTCTTCCAGGGAGCGGACGTGAGCCAGCCGAACAGCCCGCCGCCGAGTCCGCGCTGGCGGCGACCGGCCTCGAGTCCCCCTGGGATGGCGAAGGCGTGGATCATGCTCGCGAAGGCCGCCCCGTAGAACGCATAGGAGGTGTTGAAGATCCGCCAGCCGGCCGAGAGCCCCGGATCGACCATCAGGTGGTGGGCCGCGCCGAGGTTGATGAAGAAGAGATACAGGATGAACGCCGACCGCGAGACCTTCTCGGAGATGACGACCGCGCCGCCGACAACGTGCGTGAGGAAATACCACACCGTGATCATTGCGACCAGGTTGATCTGTTGGGTACCGTGGCCGACGATCCAGTATAGCTGTCGGTAGATGCCCGCGTTCACCGACTCGATGATGCCGAGCCGCCAAACGAGCGCGTACGCGAACGCCGCGATCCCGCCGAGGATCGCCTCGACGGCGATGATCCCCGTAATGAACGCACCGAAGACGACGAGCGGGAGCGTCTTCTTCGCCGCGCCGCGTTTTTCCTGCCAGATCGCAACGAAGAACGGCAGCGCCGCGACCGTCGCTCCCAGAAGGAATACGATCGCGCTCGCGTAGAACTCGGCGGACACCTCGAGCGGGACGTATGCCGTCAAAAGCGGCGCTTCTCCGCCACCGGCCGACGTCGCGGTCCAGGCCGTGTAGTTGACGCCGAGCGCGCCGACGACCATGGTGACCCAACCGGCCTTTACCACCTTCGTCAGCGGGAGCCGTCGACCGAGTACGATCGGCCCACCCACGTAGAGGATGGCGATCTCCATGAACACCATCCAGAAGATGAGGATGTTCCAGGCGTGCATGCTGAGGTGGGTATAGTAGCCGTCCTCCGGGATGAGCCCGATCAGCTCCCAGCGCGTCATCGCTACGGTAAAAGCGAAGCTCCCACCGATGATGAGCGCAATGACCGCCGTCAAGCCGAACAGTTTGACGTGGTTCTCCGCCGATCGGTGGATCGAGAGTCCCGTGACGGAACACTCCCGAAAGCCGTCCTCGTCGTAGTCGTTGCCGAACAGCTGTTTGAGTGCGTTCAACATATTATGGCTCCTCGACGATGAACTCGCCGTGCATACTGTTGTGTCCTCGTCCACAGAACTCGTTGCAGATGACGTGGTACGTCCCCGGCTCGTCGAACGTCATGGGAACGACCCACTCGGTGTCCGGAAACACTTGCAGATTGATCTGTTTGCTCAGGTTCTCTTCGGGTCGGACCGAAAATCCGTGCTGGACGTCGTAGGACCCGAGGTGGATATCGTACTCGTGGCCCGCTTCGAGGACGACCGGAAGGCCGTCCCAGTCGAAACGCCGCCCGGCGATGTACACCGAATCCCCCGGCGGGATCAGGTGGCCTTCTTCGGTCTCGTCGGCGGCTTCTTTGTACTCGCTAACCATCGCTTGATACTCGTCGGGATCGACGTCGAAGGTCTGGCCGATGGGGTTTTGATCGCCAAAGCGCGTGAACCCGCTCATCCAGCCGAAGATAGCCAGAGACCACACCCCGGCGATCCCAAGCCAGATGCTTTCGCGTCGGTTGACCGGTTCGTCCCACCAGTTGCCCTCGGGTTCGTCAAATGGTCCTGCCATCGTTCACCTCGCAGGGACCGATAGGATGTCCATCAGCCCCCATCCAACATAAATGACGGCGAAGAAGACGATGGCGGCGGCTGCTAGGAGCCAAATTCGGTTGTACAATCGCTGCATTACGGGTATTTCTTCCGATGGAGACGTGCTCATTGATCTAGTACAATTGGCTTATTTTGCCGACCCAGTGGTAATGGTTGTGCCGCACATGTTCGATCGCCGTGATAAGAGAGAGGTGGCTGTATTATAGCCCCGGTCACGATTCGTTCGAGATTCGGTCGGCAGGAACGGAGTCGATACGCCCGCAAACGCCCAGTCTGTCCACGATAGCGTTGAGTGGACCGTGACCGGGTGTCTATATCGGTCCGGACGGAAGTCACATCGCCCTCGAGACGTCGTATTTCTCGAAACGTCCCCGTCGGTTCGATACTCGCCCTGAACCCACCGCCGGCAGTATCAGGCGACGGCGGTCTCGAAGATGATCGCGAGCAGGACCGCACCGAGGTAGGCGTTGGACGCGTAGAAACTCCGATATGCGGCCCGTTCCGTATCCCGGTAGTACTGCTCTGCGACCGCCCAGAGGAATCCGAGGCCGGCGAAGGCGGAGACGAACGCGTACACCGGCGTGAACTCGGCGACCATGCCGAGCCCGCCCGCGACCAGGAGCGTCGCGCCGAGCCAATAGAGGATCCGGCGGCGGGCGAGCGCGACCCCCCGTTCGACCGGGAGCATCGGATAGCCGGCTTCGTCGTAGCCGTCCCGGCAGGCGATGGCGAGGTTATAGAAGTGGGCAGGTGTCCAACAGAAGACGACCGCCGCGAGCAGGAGGGCGGGAAGCCCGACGGTCCCGGTTATCGCGGTCCAGCCGATCACGGCCGGAAGCGCGCCCGAACCGCCGCCGATAACCGTATTCCAGGTCGTCGACGGCTTGAGCACGACGGTGTAGATGACGGCGTAATAAAACGCCGCGAACGCGGTCAGCGCAGCCGTGAGCTGGTTCGTGAACGTCAACAACACTGCCATCGAGGCGACGAACAGGGCGGCACCGAAGACCGTCGCCCGGAGCGGATCGACAGTCTCGGAGACGAGAGGGCGGTTCGACGTCCGATCCATCCGCTGATCGCGCTCGCGCTCGTAGACGTGATTGAACGTTCCCGCCGCCCCGATTGCTAGCGTTCCGCCGGCGAGCGTCGCGACGACGGTCACGCCGTCGAGGACGGCACCGGTGACGCTCGTGAGCGCCATGCCGGCCAACGCGAGCAGACACAACAGCCACATCAGGCGAGGCTTCGTCAACGTGAGGTAGGCACTCGCTCGCTCCTTGATCGAGACGGTCCCCGGGGAACGGGCCGACCGGTCGTCCGAGGAACGCGTTTCGTCCGCCGACCGATCGTCGCTGGGGGCCGTGGCAGCCGACCCGGTTTCCCCGGTCGTTCGGTCCGTCCCCGACGCCGGCACGGCCCCCTCCACCGCCGCCGACCCGACCCCGGACGGCCGGGCCACGCCGACGTCAACCTCCCCGTCGAGGTGCCACACGAGCGTGAGAAGCAGCGATCCGAAGACGAGCATACCGCCGAGGAGATGCGCTTGCTCCCCCAACACGGCGAGGTCGCGCAGGGTTGCGGCTCCGAGCA
Organism: Natronomonas salinimetallica; assembly: GCF_013839515.1. GTDB lineage: Archaea > Halobacteriota > Halobacteria > Halobacteriales > Haloarculaceae > Natronomonas. Next base: position 39,706 of record NZ_JACDNQ010000012.1, read on the forward strand.
GTGCCTGTCCCGGAAACACGACGAACGCGAGCGACGATCCCAGGCGTACGCGGCGGTCGTGGTCGTCGACCCACGAACGAACGGCGACGACGAGCACGAGGGCCCAGACGAGGCCCGCCGCACCGTAATGGCCGAGCGCGACCGTCGATAAATCGGTCGCTGCCGTCATCGCCCCGAGCACGACGAGTAAATATGCCGATAGCGTCGCTACGATCAACGTCGCGGTGAACCTTCGCATTATACGTTAGATCCAACGCCACTCACCGATATCTTGCCCCGAACGTGTTCGGATTCGGTGGCGGGGGTCCGTCTTGCCCCGAATACGTGTTCGGATTCGGTAGTCTGACCCCGAATACGTGTTCGGATTCGGTAGTCTGAGTCAGATTTCGTACGCGTGCGGCCGTACGTCGCGCGGACACGAGACAAAAAAACTGTACGCTACACGGGCACGGGACAAAATACTCCGGTGTACGCTATAGTAGAGATCGGAAGACAATACACACTTGACCGCACTGCCGCCGTACGGTCGATGTGTAACTAGTTGCGATGTCTACTATAAGGATGAGACAAAACCTACCCCCGGACGGGACAAAAACCTACCCCGGACGGGACAAAACCTACCCCGGACGGGTTCCATCTCAGGGAACGGGCTCGAAATGGAGGTTCTCCTGCGGCAACCACTCCCGGACGAACTTCTTCGTGACGACCTCCTCGGCGCGGTGGAGCGTCTCGCTGCAGGTCGATTTTGCCAGCCCGATCTCCTCGGAGAGTTCGGTGAGCGTACAGCGACGGGGGGTGTCGTAATACCCCATCGAGACGGCGAGCCGAAGCAGTTCGCGCTGTCGGTCGGTCAACAGCTGATCGGGCTGGAGCCGCTGTTGGATGTACTCGATCTCGAAATCGATACCCATCGCCGAGAACTGCTCGCCCAGCTCCGAGAGACGGTCGTGCCCGGCGGAGACGTCGACGATCGCGGTCCCGTCCTTGATTTCGACCGGCATCTCGATCGGCGTCCCGGAGCGCTTCGCCGCCAAGAGCAGCATCGGCTTGGACGTCACGATCTGGACCGTCGCCGCTCCGTCCGTCTGTTGGATCACCGAGGCCTCCTCGATCGTTTCGTGGGTACGTATTCGCTCCAACACCGATTCGACCGAATCGGACCGGAACCGAAACAGACCGAATCCCTTCCCCTCCTCCGGAAGCGCCGTCAGTACCTCGAAAAGCGCCTCCGGATGGTCTCTGGAAACGTCTGCGATCCATGGGCCGTCCGGCAGTTCGACGCGGAGTCTCGCCTGGGGCATACAGTGTTCCTGTCCTTCCACACACTACTGGATGTCGGTTCGAACGAATATGTTCGCCCGATCAGTTTTGTCAAACGCCGCACCGGGTATATAAACCGCCTCTATATTATGGGCTAAACCGTCCCCATCTCAGCCGCTGAGACGCTGCTACCCGTCTTTTGTATATAGTGGTGCATTAGTAGAATGTAGAAGACTTATGACCCGGAACAACGAGACCAAGGCCGGTGCCAACCGTCGAACGCTTCTGAAGACAGCAGGGGCAGCCAGCGCTCTCACCCTCGCTGGGTGCGTCAGCAGCGGTGAGCAGGACGACCCCGCGGCGGAGAATCCGGAGCCGCAGCCCCAAGAGGAGGGACTGGACCCCGCGAAATCACTCGATACCGACCGGATCGCGGCCGACCCGACCGAACTGCCGGATCCGGTCGACTGGAACGAACCCCGACACCACGAGATCGAGATGGTCACGACGGAGGAGACCGCCGAGATCGAACCCGGCGTCACCTTCGATTACATGACCTTCGACGGGCGGATTCCGGGTCCGATGGTCCGCGTCCGTCGCGGGGACACGGTCAACCTCACGCTCACCAACGAGGAGGGCAACGCGATGCCGCACAACATCGACTTCCACGCGGTCTACGGCCCCGGCGGCGGTGCAGACGACACGACCGTCAGCCCCGGCGAGTCAGCCACGATCGAGTTCAAAGCGATGTACCCCGGCGTCCACGTATACCACTGTGCGGTCCCGAACATGGACCACCACATCAGTGCCGGGATGTTCGGCGCGATTCTCGTCGAACCCGAGGGCGGGCTCCCGGAAGTCGACCGCGAGCTGTACTTCGGCCAGCACGAACTGTACACCAACGGCCAGTCGGGCGAGGAGGGCCACCACGCGTTCGACTTCGACTCGATGCGAAAGGAGGACCCGACGTACGTCTGTCTCAACGGCGAGGCGTACGCCTTCACCGGCAACGGATACGGCCCGATCACCGTCCAGAAGGGCGAGCGGGTTCGTATCTTCCACTCGCAGGGCGGACCGAACCTGATGAGCTCGTGGCACGGCATCGGGAACGTCTGGGAGACGTTCTACCGTGACGGCGACGTCGTCTCGGACCCCGACCGCTACGTCGAGACGGCCCCGGTCGCCCCCGGATCGGTCGCCATCGCGGAGATCGACACCCCGGTCCCCGGCCCGATCAAACTCGTCGACCACGCCCTCTCGCGGGTCGTCCGCAAGGGCATGCTCGGCGTCGTCCAAGTCGAAGGCGAGGAGGAACCGGAGATCTTCAACCCGAACCCGGGACAGCCGAGCGGCGGCGCGGAATCTGACGACTGAACTCCCCGCTCTCTCCCGTACGGAGTGAATACTTATGACACGACATCTCACACGGCGTGGTACGCTCGCGGCGACCGCAGGCACGGCCGTAGCCGCGCTCTCGGGCTGTCTCGGCGCCGGTAGCGGTTCCGGCAGCGGTGACGGCGACAGCGGCGGGGATCCGCCGGAAAACGCGGGGGAACTGGGTACACCAGCCGAGGCGATCACCGTTTCGATCAGCTCCCAGCCGTGGCCGGAGTTCGCCCCACAGATCGTCCACGTCGTGCCCGGTGCGACCGTCGAGTGGCTCGTCGAGACGGGCCGCCACGACGTGACTGGCTACCACGAGGACAACCATCCGCCCCACCGGACGCCCGACGGCGTCGACGCGTGGGAGAGTGAGTACCTCACCGGACCGGGATCGACCTACGAGCGGACCTTCGACGTCGAGGGCGTGTACGACTACGTCGACAGACAGACCGTCTGTATCTCCCACGAGGTCGCGGGCAACGTCGGCCGCGTCGTGGTCGGATGGCCCGACCCGGACACCGAACCGGCGATGCAACCGCTCGAGGACGCGGAGGCGACGGAGACGCCCTCGCAGGTCCACAACGCCTTCGAGATGTTCGACGAGGAGACGCGGCCCGTCTTGGAAGCGGGACCGGAAGCGGCCGACCGATAACCCGGCGGACGAATTCTCCGGGAAAAAATACTACTCATGCACCCGACACAACCTATATACGGTCGGCGGGCAGTACTAGCCGCTGTCGGTACGACAGCCGCTGTATCCACCGCCGGGTGTCTCGGTAGCGTCACCGGCGGGGCCGACGCCGAGGAGCCCCAGACCGCAGCACTCGGCGATCCCGCGGACGGGACGACTGTGATGATCCGCTCCGAGCCGGCCCCGGAGTTCGATCCGCAGATCGTCCACATCGACCCCGGAGCGACCGTCGAGTGGCTCGTCGAGACCGGGCGTCACGACGTGACCGCGTACCACGAGGACATCCGATCGTTCATGCACCAGCCCCCGGACCGGACGCCCGACGGCGTCGGACCGTGGCGAAGTGATCTCCTCGATGGCCCCGGCGCGAGCTACGCCCGGACGTTCGACGTCGAGGGCGTGTACGACTACGTCGACAAACAGGAGGTCTGTGTCTCCCACGAGGTCGCGGGCAACGTCGGCCGCGTCGTGGTCGGATGGCCAGATCCGGACGGCGAACCGGCGATGGACCCCCCGCCGGAGGAGCTTCCCGTCCGGGTCGTTCGCGCACTCGAGATGTTCAACGAGAAGACGCGACCTGTCCTCGAGGCCGACACCGGTCCGGAGGGGACAGACACCGAGCGGCGCGAGGCGCATCGGACGGGAGAACACACGACGACCGAGAGAAACACATGACCGCATCCCAACACATCTACGATAGACGAACCGTGCTGAAAGCGGCGGGAACGGCAGCTCTCGGCGCGTCGATGGCTGGCTGTCTCGGTGGATCGAGCGGTGCCGCCGGCGAGCGGACAGTACTCGACCCGCCGGAGAACTACGAACGACGAAAGGACATCGACCTCCCGTTCCCGGACTACGGCGAGATGCTCCCGGAGGCGACGGTGCCCGCCCCGCTTCACGATCGCGAGGTGACGACGACGGAGTTCGTCGGCGACCGCCACGCCATGTTGACGTTCGTTTACACGTCGTGTACGACGGTCTGTGGGACGCTGGTCGAGTCGCTCCGCCGGGTACAGGCCGACTCGATCGCCGAGGGATACGCCGACGAGTTCGCGTTCATGCCGACGACGTTCGACCCCGAGACGGACACGGAGGCGATCATCGACGAGTACTGCGACCGGATGGGCGTCGACCGCGAGGTGGAGAACTGGTATTTCCTCCGCCCCGAGACCCCCGAACGGGCCCGCGAGATCGTCGATGAGACCTTCGGCGTCGCGTACGAAGGCGGCGGCGGACATTACGAACACGCGGCCGTCATCCTGCTCGTCAACAAGGACGGGGTCGTCGAACGAGCCTACAACGGCGGCCCGCCGAAGACGGGCGCCGGTGTCGATGACGCCCGGACGCTCGTCGAGGGGTGGTAACCGATGTGTCGATCCGTCGTTTCGGCCCAGCGGACACCTCCGGGGCATCCGGCTGGATCCAATGTCTGTCTCACTCACTGGGAAGAGTCCTCGTTCATGAGTAAATCGAGCACGAACCTTTAGCTATGACACGGACACCACGAACGTACGACAGGCGGACCGTTCTCCGGGCGACCGGCGCGACGGCGATCGGTGTCTCGGTAGCCGGTTGTCTCGGCGAGGGCAGCCCCGAGGGAAACGTCCTCTCGACGCCGGAGGACTACGAGCGCCGAAAGGACGTCGACCTGCCGTACCCGACATACGGCGAGAACGTCCCGGAGGTAACGGTGCCGGCTCCGCTTCACGACCGCGAGGTGACGACGACGGAGTTCGTCGGCGATCGCCACACTATGCTGACGTTCATTTATACGACGTGTACGGACGTCTGTCCGTTCCTCGTGACCGCCCTCAGGCGCGTCCAGGACGACTCGGTCAAAGAAGGGTACGCCGACGAGTTCGCGTTCATGCCGATAACGTTCGATCCGGAGGCGGACACGGAGGAGGTCCTCCGTGAGTACTCCGACCGGATGAGCGTCGACCGCGAGCCGGGGAACTGGTATTTCCTCCGTCCCGAGACCCCCGAACGGGCCAAGGACGTCGTCCAAGAGACCTTCGGCGTCGCGTTTCAGGGCGGTGCCGGCAGCTACGACCACTACGGGTTGGTCTTGCTCATCAACAAGGACGGGATCGTCGAACGGGCCTACCGGGGCAACGGACCGGAGGCCGAAACCGTGATCGACGACGCCCGGACGCTCGTCGAGGAGTGGTGACCGATGCGCCGCCGTGACCTCCTGGTCGGTGCCGGCAGCCTCGCCGCGCTCGGCGGTGGCGCGGCGGTCGCCTTCGACGTCGTCGGTTCGACCGACGAATCGACGATCGGGGCCGTCGACCTCGACGTCATCTCGGCCCCCGAAAGTGAGGCCGACACGGTGACGGTACCCGAACCGGGGCGCGTGACCTTCCTCGAACTGTTCGCGACGTGGTGTAACGTCTGCGAATCGATGATGCCGGAACTCGCCGCCGCCCACGACTCGACCGACGGGGACGTTCAGTTCCTCTCGGTGACGAACGAACCCCTCGGCAACACGGTCACCCGGGAAGACGTCGCCGCGTGGTGGCACGAAAACGGCGGAACCTGGACGGTCGCGGCCGATCGGGACCTCGAAGTGACGCAGGCTCTCGACGCGTCCGGCGTGCCGTACTCGTTCGTCCTCGACGCCCGAAACCGGGTCGTCTGGCGACACCGCGGCCGAACGGACGCCGACGAGATCGCCGCGGAAATACGGGCCGCCGGAGGCTGATTCGATGGCGGTCGAACTGTATGGAACCACGGTGTTCGCGCTGGGGGCCGGCATCGCGACGTTCTTTTCGCCCTGCTCGTACGCGCTGTTGCCGGGGTACGTCGGCTACTACGCCGCGAGCATCGAAGACGAGACGCCCCCGATGTCCGGCGTACTCGCCCGTGGCGGTGCCGCCGCCCTCGGCGTCTTCGCGACCTTCCTCGCGCTTTCGGTGCTCGCCGTTATCGCCAGCGATCTCGTCGAGCGCGTCCTGCCGGCAGTGGAAGCCCTCGTCGGCGTGTCGCTTGTCGCTCTCGGCGTTGCGGTGCTCGTCGGCTACACCGGGTCGCTCCACGTCCCGCTCCCGCAGCGCCGGGCGAGCGTTCTCGGGTTCGGGCTGTTCGGGGCGCTGTACGCCCTCGCCGCGATGGCCTGTGTCCTGCCGCTGTTTCTGGCGGTGACGCTCCAGTCTATCACGTTCTCTCCGTCCGGCACAGCCGTCGTGTTGGGTTCGTACGCGGGCGGATTCGGCGCTTTGATGCTCGTCACGACTGTCGCAACCGCCATCGGTCACGATGCACTCGTCGGGCGGATGAGCGAACATATAGATTCCCTGACACGGATCGCCGGTATCGTCCTTATCGTGGCCGGGATCGGACAGTTGGTACTCACGTTCGCCCTGTGAGTCACCTCGCCCGACGCCGAACGGTGTCAAGCCCCCCGGCTCTCGGGATGGAGACAGCGGACGTCCCTCCTACCGATGTCCTCCGTGTCCTCCGAGACGGACCGTCGTCGTCTCCGAGCGATTTCTCGCCGTATTCACCCGATTCACTACACTCAATTATATATACTACATATATTACATGTTGGCCGGATCCCCCCGATATTCGCTCCGCGGCCGCGGGGCGGCTCCGCCGCCGGGGGACGGTCTCCCGGCCGCAGGGTAGCGGCGCGCGGTTCGAGGGAAGCGCGGCCCGAGACGCGAGCAAACACGCCCCGTGGCACCTTTCGATCCGTTGTGCCCCCCGACACGGTATAGCACGTCCCCAGGGTACTTATAAAATGGGGCGGTGGCCATATCTGTATACGACGCGGTTACCGACGCCCCGCCATCCCGCTCCCGGCTATAGTAGACATCGCAACTACGTACACATCGATCGCACTGCCGCCGTACGGTCGAGTGTGTATTGTCTTCCGATCCCTACTATAATACCGATTCAATCGGTATCGGAACGTTCCGGGACGTTTTCGGCCGGTGCGGACTGTCGATGTATCGCGGTGAACGTCGACGTTGGCCGGACGCCTACGGGAACGACGGGACGCCGATCCCTACGGATACTGCCGGCCCCACTTGTCGGGAAATCCACGGAGGAATGAGATACTTCCTCACGGAAATATATTTCAGATTATATTTAGTTTGAATGTCTAATATGTTGAGTGTTTCAACGATCCACAGGTAGTTACTGCTGCTAGATAGGGCTGTCCCTTCATCGGTCGGTATCGGGACCCCATTCGGGCCGATATACGGCCCGAAGGGCGGCCCCACAATCTATCGCCCCGACAGCCGACGGCACACACCGGAGACAGTATATTTATGTTGGCGAGATCCGAGGTAAAATCCACCGTTCATGCGCAGCCTCAGACACGTCGCAACGTCCTATGAGGTGTTGTTTCTCACGGCGCTCATCTGGTTTCTCGCGAAGTTCCTCCGATACGCCTTTCCGCCGCTTTTCGAGGTGTTACAGGGGACGTATGGCGTCTCGAACACGGTCCTCGGGACCGCGTTCACCGGGTTCATGCTCGCATACGCCGCGATGCAGTTCCCGTCGGGGCTTTTCGCTGACCGACTCGGGTCCGTCGTCGTGATCACGGCGGGCGCCTCGCTCACAGCCGTGGCCGCACTCGTACTCGTCGTCGATTCGCCGTTCGTCGTCGTCGTCGTGGCGATGTTGTTGATGGGGGTCGGAACGGGAATGCACAAGACGGTCGCGGTTCGACTGTTGTCGCGTGCGTACCCCGATCACACCGGCCGAACGCTCGGCATACAGGACACGGTCGGCGTGTTCGGCGGGATCGCGGCTCCCGCCGCGGTCGTGTTCGTCCTCGGCGTCTCGGGGGGACCCGTCACCGAATGGCGTCTGCTCTTTCTCGCGGCCGCGCTCGTCGGGTTCGCCCTTGCGGGTGCCTTCGTCATTCGGGTCCCGTCCCGGGTGCCCTCGGACGCCCGTAAGCGAGCGACGGATCCGGACGAGCACGGCGGTATCGGACGATACGTCGCGTTGTTCCGCGAGTGGCAGTTCTCGACGTTCGTCCTCATGACCCTGTTGTTTTCGTTCGCCTACAACGGGGTCGTGGCTTTCTTACCGGTGTATCTGATCGACGAGGCGGGCGTACCGACCGCGACGGCCAGCCTTCTATACGCGTTGCTCTTCGCCGCCGGCCCCGTTCAGATCGTGACCGGCGAGGCCAGCGACCGGATCGGGATCGCCTCGATCCTCGTCGGGACGCTCACCGTCGCCGCCGTCTCGCTGGCTGCGCTCGTTTCGTTCTCCCCCACGGGAAACACCTGGCTGCTCGGGATCGCCGTGGTCTGTATCGGCATCGGAGCACACGGCCATCGGCCGATCCGCGGCGCGTACCTGTTGTCCGTGGTCCCCGTCTCGATAGCCGGTGGGAGCCTCGGGGTCGTCAGGACGTTGCTCATGGGTGCCGGAGCCCTCGCACCCGCGGCCGTCGGTATCCTCTCGGATATGGCCGGGTTCCGTCCCGCGTTCTGGCTGTTGACCGCCTCGATGGGTGGGGCCGCCGGACTCGCGGTGTTGCTGTGGTTCGCGGGCGAGTAACGGCGAGAGCCCCCGTCGACGACGTTCCGACCGGATCGATACCCGCCGCGACCCCCCCCATACGGTGAACGGCCGACAGCCTCACTCGACGGGGACGAGTCGGCATCCACGGAGAGCGCCGTCGTCGGTCGTGCGCAGGTCTCGCTCGCCGGTCAGACGGACGGTATCGCCGACCGCGGCGGCGTCCGCCAACTGCGCGACGACGTTCGCTCCGCCGGGGAACGCCGCGAGTCCCAACGCGTTCGGCTCTCTGACGCCCTCGGGCGTGATGTGGACCGTCGTCGTCGCGAGGAGTTCGCCGTCCCCGGCGGGAGCGTCGACGAGGTCGTCGCTCCCGCAGTCGAGACAGCGGCGCTTCGAATAGAAGCTCCGTCGGCCGCAGTCGGCACACTCCAACACGTCCGTCATGCGGGCACCTCCAAGAGCGTACAGACGCTGTTGTTTCCGAACCCGGCTACGTTGACCGCGAGCCCCCGCTCCGGACCGGGTACCGCCCGTTCGTCGGGGACGTCACCCCGGAGCTGCCAGACGAGTTCGACGATCTGTGAGAGGCCGGTCGCACCGAGTGGGTGTCCGCGGGCTTTCAGCCCACCGCCGGGGTTGATCGGCATCCCGCCGTCGATCGCCGTTTCACCGTCTCTCGTCCGCTTCCACGCCTCACCGTCCGGTGCGAGCCCGAGCTCCTCCATCTCCAGCCACTCGAGGACGGTAAACGCGTCGTGGAGACACGCAACGTCGAGCGCCCCCGGGCCGACCCCGGCCGTCTCGTATGCGCGGGTACCGGCGACGCGAACGCTCTCGATCGCCAGCGGATCCGCTCGGTCCGCGACCGCGTGCGTCCCGGTTGCGCTCTCGCAGGCGGCGACCTCGACCACGTCGTCGATATCGCTCGCAGAGGCGTCCTTGGAGGTGATCACGACGGCCGCCGCCCCGTCGCCCGTGGGACAACAGTCGTACAACCGCAGCGGCGTCGCAACGGGCGGGGACTCGACGACGTCGCTGACGGTGATTCGCTTGTTGAACTGGGCGTACTCGTTCGAGAGGGCGTTCGAGTGGTTCTTGACCGCGACGCGGGCCAGGTCCGCTCTGGTTGCGCCATACACCCCGAGATATCGATCGGCCGCGAGGCCGGCAAACGACGGGAGCGTGATCCCCTGTGCGTACTCCCCCTCGTGGGTAATTCGGCTGATGATCTCCGTTGACGTCGAGGTATCGACCGTCGACATCTGTTCGCCGCCGACGGCCAACGCGGCGTCGTGTGGCCCGTCTCGGACGGCCATAACCGCGTCTTGAAACGCGCTGGCACCGCTGGCACTGGTGTTTTCGATCCGGTGGGCGCGTGCGCCGACCATCCCCAACTCGCCGACGAGGGCGTTCGCGAGCCCCGACCGTTCGTTGAACGCCTCCGCGGCCATGTTTCCGACGTGGACCGAGTCGACGGTTTCCGGACTGACATCGGCGTCGCGCAGCGCCCGCCCGGCCGCGATCCGCAGGAGTTCCCCCAAGGGCCGGCCGTCAGCGCCGGTGAACGCCGTCATGCCGACGCCCCGGATCACCGGTCGCCGGCCGCCGGCCCGTGACCCGCCCGGTTCGTCCCTCGCGTGATCGTGTTCGCTCATGCTACCCGGGACTATCGAACGCTCCCGCTTATAGGTACTGTTCGTACCGTGTGGCCGCGATCCCGCCACTTCAGCGCACTTCCGGGGGACCCTCCCGCGGAGCGCGGTCGAAAGCGAATTACATAACGAAATTAATGCTATTATTTGAACGCGTCCATCCGGGACGACGGTCCTATCGACTGGCGCTTTTTATCATTCATATACACATAACTAGAGACTACTATTTCATCCCGGAAAAAAAAACATTCAAACGTATCGACACGTCGAGACGGACAGTGGTCTCGAACGAGGCCTCCGGCCGGCTGTAGCAAGTCCCCCCGGCGTACGACGACTTCTCCGTCGAAGGCCGTCCATCGCCTCTGTCGGGGCCGTCCATCGCCTCTGTCGGGGCCGTCCGTCGCCTCTGTCGGGGCCGTCCATCGCCTCTGTCGGGGCCGTCCGTCTTCGATCCGGTATCAGGGCCTACGCCGGAGAGGTGAGAACACTTTTTTGCACGATCCGCATACCGCCACCATGGATCGCAGGACACGCGGTATCGGGCTCTTCGCGGCGGGGATCATCCTATTCGTGGGGACACTGGTGGTGGGCGCGGCGACCGCCCCGGCGATTGGCGGCGTCGATCCGTCGTCGGCCGAGCAGACGCTCGTCGGATCCCAGGGCGGCGACAGCGGCTACCACGCCGATGGCAACGTGTTTTTGATCGAGGGGAGCGACCGGGTCTGGAACGAAGCGAGCGCCGATAGCTACTTCGACGTGAGCGCACGCGACGACGGGACCGTTCTCGCGGCGTTCATGGACACCGGCTACGAGGACGGCTGTGGTCCCTATTCCGCGCCGTGTACCAAAACCGGCTTTCGGGTCATCGATCCGACCGCTGACGGCGGGTCTGCCGTCATCGATGAGTACGCGTTTCCGGTTCGATCGAAGACGAACAGCGAGGTCCACGACGTCGAGGAGCTCTCCCCCGGCGAGTTCCTGATCGCCGATATGGACCGAGAACGGCTCGTCGTCGTCGAGGATGGGGAGGAAACCTGGACGTGGAACGCCAGTTCGTTCTATGATCCCCCCGAGGATCCGACACGGCGGGACTGGCTGCACATCAACGACGTCGACGTCGTCGACGACGACCGGTATCTAGTCTCGGTTCGCAACGCGAACCAACTGCTCGTCGTCGAACGGGGTCGCGGCGTCACCGAGGTCATCAACGAGGACGACGACGGGGGCGACGGGAGCTGTCTCGTGATCGATAGACAGCTGATCGACTCGGACGGGGACGGCGACGTCAGCTGTGGTGACCCCGCGATACTGGACCACCAGCACAACCCGCAGTGGCTCGACGAGGGGGCGGTCCTCGTCGCCGATAGCGGAAACGACCGCATCGTCGAACTCCACCGCAACGAGACGACCGGCGAGTGGGAACCGGCCTGGGTGCTCGAGAGCGCCGAACGGCTCGACCTCCAGTGGCCCCGGGATGCCGACCGTCTGGCGAACGGGAACACCCTCGTCACGGATACCCGCAACTCCCGTCTCCTCGAGGTCGCGCCGAACCGGACCGTCGTCTGGAGCCACCGGACGCCGGGCATCCCTTACGAGGCCGAACGGCTGCCGGACGGCGAACGGGTCGGGGGCCAGCGGTATGCGGCCGACGGTACCATCGACCGCGGCGGGGACGTCCCTCTCCTCTCGGTCGGCACAGTCCTGGTCCACTCGGTCTACCCCGCCGTCCCCTATTGGTTCGGCGAGACACACCTGGGTGGCGTCCTCGTCTCCCTCCTGCTCGCCGCTGCCGGCGTCGTCGAGCGGTACCGGGCTTGATCGAGGACCGATCCGGGACGGACGTTCGCGCGGGCGCTCATTTCATCTCAGTTCCGTGCCGTTTTCGAATACCACCCCCATCGCATATATGTCTGTTCTCGTATATGACTGGAATGCGTTGACGGACCGACGGCTTCCGAAAGCGGTTTGACGTCGGTGCGCGGACGCACCGTGAGCCGACAACAACGGGACGCCCGAATCGCTCCCGACCCGATACAGTACCCACGAACGTGGATACCGTATACAACCCATAATCGTTTTCACCCACGAACACGCCCCGTTAGATATGACCGCCTACACCGCGACCGTCACCGTCCGGCTGAAGGGGGGCGTCCTCGATCCCGAAGCCGAGACTACCCAACAGGCGCTCGAACGACTCGGCTTCGACCTCGATGACCTCCGGTCGGCCGACCGATTCGAGGTCGATATGGACGCCGAGGACGCCGAAGACGCCGAATCACGGGCCACGGAGATGGCCGAGCGGCTGTTGGCGAACCCAACCATCCACGACTACGACGTCGAGGTCGCCGAGGCATAGATGACCGTCGCTTTCAATATGACCGCGACGCTCGGCGCGTCCACGGAGGGACTGCTGTGACCGTCGCTTTCAATATGACCGCGACGCTCGGCGCGTCCACGGAGGGACTGCTGTGACCGTCGCGGTCATCCGCTTCGGCGGCTCGAACTGCGACCGCGACGCCCGCCGCGCGCTCGATCACCTGGGCATCGACGCCGAGATCGTCTGGCACGCCGACGGCCTCCCCGAGGACACCGACGGGATCGTCATTCCCGGCGGATTCTCCTACGGCGACTATCTCCGGGCGGGCGCGATGGCCGCGCGCACGCCGATCCTCGACTCGGTCCGGGCGGCCGCCGAATCGGGAACCCCCGTCCTCGGTGTCTGCAACGGCGCACAGATCGGATCCGAGAGCGACCTCACCCCCGGCGCGTTCACCACGAACCGCAGCGCCCGGTTCCAGTGTGAGCCCGTTTATCTGCGGGTCGAAAACGCCGACACGCCCTGGACTGACGCCTACGAAGCGGGTGCGGTGATCGAGATCCCGATCGCCCACGGCGAGGGTCGTTTCGAGATCGACAACGACCGACTGGCCGCGCTGGAGGACGACGATCGCGTGCTCTTTCGGTACTGCGACGCCGACGGCGAGGTCACCGACGCGGCCAACCCAAACGGTTCGAAGCACAACGTCGCCGGCATCCTCGGCGGGGACGACCACGTCGCGGTGTTGATGCCCCACCCCGAACGCGCCAGCCTCCCCGACATCGGGCCGACCGACGGACAGGGGATCCTCCGGGCGTTCGAGTGATCGAAAGTGCGAGGGGATGACCCCGCCGTTCGAGCGGTTGCCGAACCGGATTTCCCTCGAAGCGGTTCTGACGGGATTTCTTTCCGAAGCGTAGCGAGTGCCGACCTCCTTCCGACAACGGATACGTCGGGGGCGTGAGAAAACGCCGTCGAAGCGAGAGCTATAGTACACATCGCATATGTACACATCGATCGCACTGCCGCCGTGCGATCGAGTGTGTACTGTCTTCCGATCTCTACTATAGCGTTGGTTCGACAACTACCGTTCCGGGTGGAGGGGGGCGTCAACGAGTGAGCGGCTGGTTGTACGCCGTCTCCTCGCGCATGACGTACTCCCAGGTCTCCGTACACGGACAGGAGACCTCCTCGAACACCGAGGGATCCTGACGGAGGTCGAAGTCCTTGATCGCCCGCTGGACGAGGGAATCACACTCACCGCAGTTGTGCGGACCGCGATCCGATCCGTGGCCAACCGGGTCGGAGACGACGATGACGTCCGTGTCGGCGGTCGCGGAGAGCACATCGACGACCGACCACAGCCACGGCGGCCGGTAGCCGCCGTCGTGGTACAGTTCCTCGACCATCGTATGCCGCTGGACGTTACAGGGGTTCATCGAGACGGTGTGACAGCCATCGACGCCGGCACACCGACGGACCGACCGCTTCATGTCCGCGACCGCATCGGGCTCGGCGAGAAACGGCGGCTTCATCAAAAGATACGCCTTCACGCCCGCGCCGGCGGCGCGGGCCTCCCCACAGGCCGCCTCGAAGTCCGCGAAGTCGAAGTACTTGTTGACGGCGTCGTGGCGAACCCGATCGGTCGCGGTTTCGAGGCCGACGGCGACGTCGACCGCGAGGTCGCGGTCGGTGAAATCAGCCAGCTTTCCGCGTTCGACGAAGTCCGGCAGTGATTCGACGACCATCCGCTCGCGGTCGGCGAACGTCTCGGCGATCGCCTCGCGGGTTTCGCCGGGGACTTCGCGCTCGTCGAGGAACGACCCGGAGGTGTAGATCTTGACGAGATCCGCCCGCTCCTCGGCGTTGTCGGCTTCGTGGTCGAGACAGTACTCGACTTGCGTCATCAGGTTCCCGTGGGCGACGGTGCCGCCCTCGACGCTCTCGGCGACGTAGCCACACATCGTACATCCACCCGCTCGCGCCCACCGACAGCCGCCGGTATTTAGAATGATGGTGAGCGAGTTCCGCACCCCATCCGGGGTGTTGTCCTCGTCCAGCCACACCCGGGTCGGCTCGGTCGGATCGTAGCTTTCGTCGTTGCGCGCCCGGATCTCGCGCATCACCTCGTTGTGGGCGTCCATCCCCCGCCCCTTCTCGTAGCCGTCCGGCGTCGATTGACTCATTGACACACGTAGCCCGCACAGGCGTAAATCCGTATCGGAACCGAAGACGCGGGCACGTCGAACTCACTCAGGGGGGCGAAAAAAGGGCCGAGGCCCGCGATCAACGCCGAACCGTGGGGCGATGAGCCACCAACACACTGTGCCGCCGGCCGCGGCGATGGCGTTCAACAGCGCGTCCGTGGCCGCCATCGTCCGGTACGAAACCAGCCCCTGCAACACCTCGATTCCCGCGCCGTATACGGTCGCGATGGCCGCGGCGGCGAGCAGCGTCCGCCGGTCCGCCGAGAGGGCGGCGTAGCCGATGGCCCCGGCGAGGCCCGCATAGGCAACGGCGTGAAAATAAACGGAGACGTCGATCCCGAGGAGTCTCCTCGGGACGCCATCGCCCGGTTCGAGGAGGGAGCCAGAGAGGATCGCGACCGCACAACAGACCGCCACCGCACGGCGGAGCGGCGTCGGGACGTCCGGGAGACGTTGCACGGTTGTGACTACGTCCCCGGCGTCTTCGGCCCTACTCGCCGGAGAGTGGGTCGCCGCGTCGGGTGACCTTCGTCGCCGGGAGTCCGGCACGGTCGGCGTGCTCGTGGACGGCCCCCTCGCTTTCGGCTCGATAGTGACAGAAGGTGCCGACGATCCCGTCTCGGTCGTCGGTGAGGACCTCCGAATCTACCCACTCGATGTCGGTGCCCTCCTCGCGGAGTTCCTCGAGCGTCTCGCCGGACGCTTTCGCCGCGGCGTCGAGTTCGTCGCTCGTGATCGGTTCCGGCAGCTCCCGTAGGATCAGAAAATCCTCCATCTGTGTCATGGTTCATCATGCTTCTCACCCCACGGGGTTGTAAATTTTTTGTCGTGCTTATAAATAAGACGTAAATCCGACGGCTATTGGACGCCGTCACCGCCGTCAGCGGTGATGACGCCGTTCTCGTGAGGATCCTCCTTGGCGTTCTGGAGGTACTCACGACCCTCCTCGGACTGCCAGAGGAGTTCATCGAAGATAGACGCCTGGCTGTGGAATTTGTGGACCGTCGGGAGCTTCGTGTTGTCGAACTGTGCGATGAGCCCGCCGTGTTTCTTGAAGAAGTGGTGGATCCAGCGTTCGGCTTCCTGGTCGCTGATGAACTGCATGAGGAGCTGCCAGTGGTAGTAGCCGTCAGCATTACAGAACATGATGACGTGGGCGTCCTCCATCAGCTCCCAGTAGCACTCCTCCCACTGTTGTTCGAAGTTGGGGTAATGAAACGCGACCCGAAAGAGGTGGGTGTTGAATATCTGCTCGTTCGGGAGGATGACCTCGCGGAACGCACCCTGGTCGGCCATCTCGTGCAGCAACTCGTTCACGCGGTTGTGTGACAGGTCGATGCCGTACTCTTCTTCGAGGATGTCCCGGATCTCGCGAACGGGCGCGGTCGGATTGTCGATGCGGACTTTCAACAGAACGACGTCCCTGGGGGAGAGGTCCACGTCGAAATCGTCGTCTATACGGTTCATCTCGCGTCTTATTTTATAATTATACGGTCTTTATATAAGTCTTCGCCACGCCGGCCGCCCGACTCCCCCTGAACCCGAACGCCCCGAGCGCTCCGTCGTTATTGGGACCAACTCTCCCCACTCGTCTCCAGATTGAAGTTAATCGTCTTGGTCTGCGTGTAGGCTTCGAGCGTCTCTCGGGCGGTTTCACGCCCGATTCCGGACTGTTTGTATCCACCGAAGGGCTGTCCGGCCGGGAACGCGTTGTGATGGTTCACCCAGATGTTACCGGCTTCGATGTCCCGTGCCGCGCGGTGTGCGGCGTTGAGGTCGTTGGTCACGACGCCGGCCGCGAGCCCGAAGTCGACGTCGTTGGCCTGTCGGACCATCTCCTCGTAGTCGGACCACTCGAAGAGCACCTCGACCGGGCCGAAAACCTCCTCTTGGACGACCCGCGTCTCGTGAGGGATGTCGCTGATGACGGTCGGTTCGACGAAGTATCCCTCTCCGTCGTCCGGTCGGCTGTCCCGTTTTCCGTCGTCCGGTCGGCTGTCGTTTCGCCGGCCTCCGTTCGGGCTGCGCTCGGTTCCCGTACCGCCGGTGAGAATCTCCGCACCGGCCTCCTCGGCCAACGTGATGTAGTGTTCGGTCCGGGCTCGCTGCGTATTGGTCACCTCGGGGCCGAGGTCCGTCGATTCGAGGAGGGGATCGCCTATAGTGAGTGATTCCGCCGATGCCACGAACGCGGAGACGAACCGGTCGTAGACGTCCTCGTGGACGAAGAGGCGGGTCCCGGCACAGCAACACTCCCCGCAATTATAAAACATCGCGTCCGTCGCGACCTCGACTGCGGTCTCGATGTCCGCATCGGGAAACACCACGATCGGATTTTTGCCCCCGAGTTCCAGCGTGACGTCGGTGATCGTGTCGGCCGCGTCCTTCATCACGCCCTTGGCGGTCTCGACGGCACCGGTGAACGCAATCTTCCGGACGCGATCGTGTTGAACGAGGGCCTGCCCGGCCTCCGGCCCGTAGCCGGTGACCATATTTAGGCTCCCGTCGGGCAGTAGATCGCCGACGGTATGGATGAACTCCACGATCGAAAGCGGCGTCTCCTCTGCGGGCTTGAGGACGACCGCGTTGCCCGCCGCGAGTGCCGGGGCGAGCTTCCAGGCCGCCATGAGGAGGGGGAAGTTCCAGGGGATGATCCCGCCGACGACTCCGTAGGGCTCCCGGATCGTCTCGACGTGTTGATCGTCACCGGTCGGAACCGTCCGCCCCTCGAGCGTGCGGAGCACCCCCGAAAAGTACCGGAAGTGATCCACGACGAGTTCGACGTCCTCTCTGGCCTCGGTGATCGGCTTGCCGTTGTCCAGCACGTCGAGACGCGCGAACCGCTCGAGGTTCGATTCGACCCTGTCCGCGATCCGTTGGAGGGTCCGCTGTCGCTCGCCCGGTCCGACGTCACCCCACGTCTCGAATCCACGCCACGCGGCGGTGACCGCCCGCTCGATATCCGCGGCGTTGGCCGCCGATGCCGACGCCAGACGCCCACCTGTCGTTGGATCGACGACCTCGATTCGCTTGCCCGAGTCGCTGTCGACCCACTGACCGTCGATGTACAGCCGGAGCTCCTCGTCGCGGATCAACTCGCGTGCGTGTCGGCGGTGTCGGTCCCGAACTTCCGCTGTCGTCTCGTCCGACGTTCGGGTGGGTGTGTCCATCTGGTCGATTGATCGTGACGTTCGTACACACAAATGTCTTTCCACGAGCGGGGCAGACAGGTTCGGTTACACGGCCCTCCGTGCCCGATAGAGTATGCGTTGAGATACCGTGGGCCTTCGATCGGACGGATAACAGTATTACTGACTGGTATTTATTGATATATCTCAACCCGAGTGGGCAAAATCCAGCCGTTAAACCCTCTCAAACGGACGCTACAGCACATTACGTCGTTCAGTAGGATATATCGAATCTAATATATATTTGGGATGGTACTGGATGGTAGATCCCGGCGGTTCGGCCGAGCCCCTCCCTCGTTCCGGACGCCCCCGCGCCCCGGCCGCTGTACCCCTGGATCGAAAATGTACATTTTTTCTCGACTCTCGTCGGAATAGTTGTACTCAGACGACGAGAGAAATGAGTCAGAACTGTAGATCTCGGCATACGATTACAATCTACTACCGCGCGGACGTAACTGATAGTGGTTTCCCCACGGGAGTAACTACTAACATATAGCGGATCATAAATAACTACAGAAGAAACCATGACAGATTTGGGCGGATTCCACGACCACGTCGCTCGCGTCGACCTCTCCGAGGAGCGCGTCGATTACGAAAGCATCGATCAGGAGGACGCCGAGAAGTACATCGGCGCACGCGGCCTCGGCGTCAAGTACGTCTTCGATCAGGGCCCCGACGTCGACCCCCTCGAACCGGAGAACCTGCTGGCCTTCATGAACGGCCCGCTAACGGGGACGCAGGTGACGATGAGCGGTCGGATCGCCGTCTGTACCAAATCACCGCTCACCGGCACGGTCACCGACTCCCACCACGGCGGCTGGTCCGGTGCTCGACTCAAGTGGGCCGGCTTCGACGGCCTGCTGTTCGAGGGGAAGGCCGACGAACCGGTGTACGCCCTCGTCGAGGACGGCGAGGTCGAACTCCGGGACGCCTCGCATCTGTGGGGCGAGGGCTTCCATGCGACCCGTGACGCCCTCGAAGAGGAAGTCGACGGCGCCTACGGGAAGAACCTCTCGGTGATGGGCATCGGCGAGGGGGGCGAAAACGAGGTGAAGTACGCCTGCATCATGAACGAGGACGACCGTGCCTCCGGCCGGGGTGGCACCGGCTGTGTAATGGGCTCGAAGAACCTCAAGGCCGTCGTCGTCAGATCCACGACGGAGATGCAGAAGCCGGCCGACCCCGAGACGTTCAAGAAGGGCCACAAACAGGCTATGGAGGTCATCCAGGAGTCCGACGTGACCGCCCCCAACGAGGGGGGGCTCTCGTTGTACGGCACGAACGTTCTGATGAATGCGACCGAAGAGATGTCGGGGCTGCCGACCAACAACGGCAAGTACACTTCGACCGGCGACGCCCGCAACGACGGATTCAGGGACAGAGAGAGCTTCGACGCCGAGATGACGTCCGGCGAGAACGTCCGCGAGAACATCCTCGTCAACGAGCCGACCTGTCACTCCTGTCCGGTCGCCTGCAAGAAGGAAGTCGAGGTCGACGTGATGCACAAAGGCGAGGAAATGAACGTCCGAACCGAGTCCTACGAGTACGAGAACGCGTGGGCGCTCGGCCCCAATTCCGGGCACACCGACCGCGACGAGGTCGCGGTCATGATCAAGCGGTGTAACGACCACGGCGTCGACGCCATCGAGGTCGGGAACATGATGGCGATGGCCATGGAGATGACCGAGGAAGGCAAACTCGACGACCTCGGCGACGGCATCGACTGGGGTGACTCCGAGGAGATGATCGAGATGATCCCGAAGATCGCCACCCGCGAGACGGAACTCGCGGACCTGCTGGCGGAGGGTGCTCGCCGCATCGCGGACCGACGGAACGCCCACGACAACACGCTCTCGGTGAAGGGTCAGACGATCGCCGCCTACGACCCCCGCTGTATGAAGGGGATGGGTATCGCCTTTGCGACCTCGAACCGCGGGGCGTGTCACCTGCGTGGCTACACGCCGGCCGCCGAGATTCTCGGCATCCCGGAGAAGGTCGATCCCGCTCAGTGGGAGGGCAAAGGCGAACTGACGGCGACCTTCCAGAACCTCCACGCCATTTCGGACAGCTTCGATATCTGTAAGTTCAACGCCTTCGC
This sequence comes from Natronomonas salinimetallica, assembly GCF_013839515.1. Lineage (GTDB taxonomy): Archaea > Halobacteriota > Halobacteria > Halobacteriales > Haloarculaceae > Natronomonas. The sequence goes on from NZ_JACDNQ010000012.1 coordinate 59,992, forward strand.
GGAGGGAATCGAGGAGTACGTCCTCCAGTACAACGGCATGACGGGCCGCGACGTCACCGAGGAGGACCTGATAACCGCGGGAGAGCGTATCTACGCGCTGGAACGGTACTACAACAACCTCTGTGGCTTCGACGGCGACGACGACGACCTACCCAACCGGTTCGTCGAGGGTGCCGACGGCGCGATCCCCGGTCAGGGTGGCGTCGAGGGGAGCCTCGTCGAACTCGAGGAGATGAAAGACGAGTACTACGAGGTCCGTGGCTGGGTCGACGGCGTCGTCACCGACGAGAAACTGGACGAACTCGATATCGACGTCGGGCCGGGGACGGGCGTCTCGGCCGGCGATTCGGCCGCCCCCGCCGACGACTGATCGGACACCGCCGCGTTATTCTCTCTTCTCTTTTTGACGGGAGAGCCGTCGTCCCGTTCGGCGCACGGACCCATCGGGGGGTACTGGGGTGATCACCGGGACGGGCGGGGACGCTACCGGCGGCCGCCACTCACCGGCGGGAACAACGCGAGCTCGTCGCCGGTTCCGAGGACGGTATCGAATCCCTCGCCGGCCGTGAACGGGTCGCGTTCGTCGTGGAGAAGCCGAATGTGGTCCTCGAGGTCGCCCTCGTCGTCGAGGACGATCGCTTCGAGGTCCGGATGTTCGCAAAGCAACTGTTCGAAGGCGTCGCCGAGCGTATCGCCCGCTCCCGCTTCGACGTCGACCCGCTTCGAGCCGGTGGCCTCGGCGAGGTTAGCGAAGAGTCGCCATTCCATACCCGATGTGGGCGAGCGGTCGTCTTAGGGGTTTGGACGTACCGGTACTCGTCAACGGACAGTCGGCTCGTACGGACGGTCGTCGTCGGGTGCCGGTACGTCCCGAGCCGATTCGATGCTCGTCGGGATGTCGTCACACCGATTCGACGCTCGTCGGGATGTCGTCACACCGATCCGTCTCACTTCGAGCCCTTACAGCCGCCGCGAAGCCGGCTACACTCGGAACTTCGCGTCTGGATGCAGACGTCCATATCCGCGTACTCCTCTTCGACGATCTCCTCGAGGAGATCGAGTTCGCGCTGGCCGTAGTGGTCGTTTCCGAGAAAGTAGGGCCCGAGCCGCTGTTCTGCGACCCGGCGGCCACAGAGTCCTTCGGATTTCAGCTCCCGGACGACCTCGCGGATCTCCGCTTCCGTTGGGTTCTGGCTGAATTCGTACTCCGAACCGCGGTCGGCCGACAGGCGTCCGATAAACTCCTCGGTGTCGATCATTATCGGTACAAGTAGCGAGTGACATATAAGGGCAATCCCGAACATGTTCGATCGAGAGGGGCGCACACGCCGCACGGTTCGAAGCGGTCCGCCCCCGTGGGCGGATACGTGGCACGGACGCGTCGCCGGCAGTATCATGCGGATCGGTCTCCTGATGTGCCGGTCACCGCCCGCACCGTTCCGGCGGTGACCGCGCCCGGACGACAACGGTCCGTATCAATCGTCTTATGGCTCCCGGCACCGTCCGTCTGCCAATGCGTGAGTGCTTCGAGATACGGGATGCCGACGGAGCCGGACGGATCGGCGAGTTGACCGTCCCCCGTGCGGACGTGACCGTCGAGACACCGGCGCTGTTGCCGGTTATCAACCCACATCTCCGGACCGTCGAACCGGCGACACTCGAATCCGACTTCGGCGCGGAGATACTCATCACGAACGGCTACATCCTCTATGGGAGCGAGGAGTTCCGCGAGCGTGCCCTGGACGTCGGGCTTGCGGATCTGTACGAGTTCTCCGGTGCGATCATGACCGACTCGGGGTCGTTTCAGCTCTCGGAGTACGGCGAGATCTCGGTGTCGAACGCCGAGATCATCGAGTTCCAGCGGGACATCGGCGCGGACATCGGAACGCCGATCGACGTCCCGACGCCGCCGGACGCCGGCCGAGAACGTGCCGAGTCCGACCTCGAAACGACGCAGACGCGACTCGAAGCCGCCGAGTCCGTCGACGTCGGCGAGATGCTCCTCAACGCACCGATCCAGGGGTCGACGTACCCCGATCTCCGGGAGTCGGCCGCCGCCCACGCCTACGGGACCGGACTCGACGTCTTTCCCGTCGGTGCCGTCGTGCCGCTGATGAACGGCTACCGGTACGCCGAGATGATCGAGGTCGTCCGGGCGGCGAAAGGCGGTCTCGGGGCCGACGCGCCCGTCCATCTGTTCGGGGCGGGCCACCCCATGATGTTCGCGCTGGCCGCCGCGGCCGGCTGTGACCTGTTCGACTCCGCGGCCTACGCGCTGTACGCCCGCGACGGCCGGTATCTGACCGTCTCGGGCACCGACCACCTCGATGACCTCGACTACTTTCCCTGCTCGTGTCCGGTCTGTGCCGAACACACGCCCGAAACGCTTCGGTCGACACCCGCGGACAGACGCGAGGAGCTGCTCGCGCGCCACAACCTCCACGTCAGCTATCGGGAGCTCCGGACGGTCAAACAGGCGATCCGAGCCGGAAACCTCTTCGAGTTGCTCGAACGCCGTGCCCGGAGCCATCCGGCGATGGTCGACGGCTACCGCGAGCTACTCGACGATGCGGCGGCGCTCGAACGCGGCGATCCCGTCTCGAAGGGAACCTTCTTTCACCTCTCGGCCGACTCCGCACGACGGCCGGAGGTCCGCCGCTACCACGACCGCCTCGCACGACTCCCCGTTGAGGGCGATCGGGTGTTGCTCTCGGCGGGCGGCGACAACAGCCGCTTCGAGGAGACCTGGCGGCTCCGTGCGCCGTTCGGCCCCGTCCCGCCCGCGCTCTCGGAGAGCTACCCGCTGACGGTCGAGCGGCCCGAACGGCTCGGGCGGGCGGGGTACGAGACGGCAGCCGATGGCGTCGCCCGGCTCGTCGAGGCGAACCCCGACACGGCGTTCGCCGTCGCCCACTGGAGGTGGCCCGAGTCCGCGCTCGATCGGCTCCCCGACGGCGTCGAGACGCTCACACTCGGCCCCGAAAGCGAGCACCCGGACGGGCGCTGAGGCCCGCTCCGACGCCACGCGTCACTCGGGCTCCGAGGGGACGTCCGGTGCGTGTCTGAGACACGCAGAGCGGTGGCCGCCACCGTGTCCGGTGAACTCGGGGGCGGTCCCCTCACACGGGGTCCGAAACGTCGAGGCGAGGCGTTCCGCGGCGGCGTCGGCGTCGCCCCCGAGCAACGCCTCGATCGACCCGGCGAGTTCGCGTTCGGCCACCGGGTCCGACAGCGTCTCCGGGAGTCCGAACTCCGCACGGAGCTGTGTTCCGAGTGTCGAACGGTCGAGATCACCCGTCGCGTCCGTTCGCGCCCGGATGCTTTCGCGCACCGTCTCCAGGTCGACCTCGCCGGCCTCCAGGCGGTGTCGGAGGTCGAGCACCCGACGCCAGGCCGACTGGTCGAGATCGATTCCCTCCGGCTGGACGACCGCGTGACACCGCGTGTGGAACCGACAGCCGGAAGGCGGGTTCGAGGGGTCGGGAACGGTCCCCGTCAGCTCGATCTCCTGGCGTTTCCCCCCGGGGCCGACCGTCGGGATGGCCGACACCAACGCCTCGGTATAGGGGTGTTCGGGTGCTGTCAAGACCGCCTCCGTCGGCCCGATCTCGACGATCTCGCCGAGATACATCACGGCGACCCGGTCTGCGATCTCCCTGACGACCGAGAGGTCGTGGCTGATGAACAACACCGAGAGCCCGAACGTCGATTGGATTTCCTCCAGTAGCCCCAACACGTCGGCCTGAACCGAGACGTCGAGTGCGGATACCGGCTCGTCAGCGATGACGAGATCCGGGTTGAGGACGAGCGCGCGCGCGATCGCGAGCCGTTGTTTCTGCCCACCGGAAAACTCGTGTGGATACCGACCGTAATCGCCCGGAGAGAGTCCGACGCGTTCCAGCAGATCCTCGGCGATCGCCCGGCGGCGTCCCCGGTCCGAGAGCCCGTGTACGGAGAGCGGTTCGGCGATCGACGCCCCGACGCTCATGCGGGGATCGAAACTCGATGTCGGGTCCTGAAATACCATCTGGACGTCCCGGCGGAACGCCTTCAGTTCGGCGCGGCCGAACCGGGTGACGTCGTTCGGGTGCGTGCCATCGTCGTTCCGGGACGCGCCCGCCCGCCCGCCGCCGTTGAAAATCACCTCTCCCGCCGTCGGCTCCTCCAACCGAACGACCGACCTCGCGGCGGTCGACTTCCCGCAACCGGATTCGCCGACCAGACCCAGCGTCTCGCCGCGGCCGACGTCGAAGCTGACCCCGTCGACGGCTCTGACCGCACCGCTCGACCGCGAGAGGAGCCCGCCGCCCGTGGGGTAATGTTTCTTCAGCCCCCGGACCGACAACAGCGGCTCCTCACCCGTCATCCGCGTCACCCCCCGTTCGCGTGTCCTCCTCCGCTTTCGGATCGGCGAGCCCGAGCCGGGTCGGCGGCTCGCCGAGGACCGACTCGTCGTAGCCGTCGTGGTAGTGAATACAGGACACCCGATGCCCCGGCGATCGCTCGACCGCTTCGGGCTGGCCCCCCTCGAAGCACGCCTCGACCGCGTGTTCACACCGGGGGGCGAACCGACAGCCCTCGGGCGGGTCGGTCGGGTCCGGCAACGTCCCCGGAATGCCGCCGGCACTCGGCGGACCGATCCCCGGCAGACAGCCGAGGAGCTGTCGGGTGTAGGGGTGAGACGGCCGCTCGAAGACGTCGGCCGCGCTTCCGCGCTCCATCACCTTCCCGGCGTACAACACCACGATCCGGTCGGCGATCTCGCTGACGACGCCGAGGTCGTGAGTGATGAACAACACGCCCATCCCGTACTCCGTCTTGAGTTCGTCGAGCAGCCGCAGGATCTGGGCTTGGACGGTCACGTCGAGGGCGGTCGTGGGTTCGTCGGCGACGAGCAGGTCCGGGTTCGTCGACAGCGCCATCGCGATCATCACCCGCTGTTTCTCGCCGCCAGAGAACTGGTGGGGGTAGTCGTCGATCCGGGCACCGGGGGTCGCGATGCCGACCCGACCGAGCAGCTCGATCGCGCGCGCTCGCGCCTCGGATCTCCCGACGTCCTCGTGGATCCGGATCGCCTCGGCGATCTGCCAGCCGACGGTATAACAGTGGTTCAACGCGTCCTGTGGGTTCTGAAAGACGTGTGCCACGTCGGCACCGCGGATCTCGCGAAGCTCCGGCTCGGCGCAGTCGGCGAGATCCCGTCCCTCGAACCGGACCGTCCCCTCGATGTGTCCCGGCGGCTCCTTTATCAGCCGGGTGATGGACTCGGTCGCGACGGTCTTGCCGGATCCGGACTCGCCGACGAGACAGACCGTCTCGCCGGCCTCGACGGAGAAGTCGATCCCGTCGACGGCGACCAGCCGTCCGGCGTCCGTCTCGAACGTCGTCGTGAGGTCCTCGACGCGAAGGAGCGGTTCGTCGGTCATCGCCCGCGCTCCGCCTCCGTTTTGGGGTTCAATGCGTCGAGCAACGCGTCGCCGAGGAAGTTGAACGCGAGGATCGTCAAAAACAGTACGATCCCCGGAGCCAGCACGATCCAGGGTGCAAACGCGAGGTCGCTGCGACCGGCGGAGATCAACTGCCCCCAGGAGTTGATCCCCGAGTCGCCGAGGCCGAGAAACGCCAGTTGTGCCTCCGCGAGCAAAAATCCGGGAACGAGAAGCGTCAACTGCGTGATGATGCTGCTTGCGGTGTTCGGGACGACGTGTCGGCGGACGACCCGGTAGGTGCTCGCGCCGCTGATGCGGGCGGCGTCGACGTACTCCTCCTCGGCGATCGAGAGCGCCTTGCTGCGGACGTAGCGGGCGGTCCCGCCCCACGCGAACAGCGAGAAGACGAGGATGAACATCCCGAGCCCGGCACCGTAGATATAGAGGATCAAGAGGAAAAACAAAAGCGTCGGAAACGAGAGTACGATATCGACGAACCGCATCAGGGCTTCGTCGACCCAGCCGCCGGCATAGGCGCTTACGGTTCCGAACGTGATGCCGATGGCCGCGACGATGGTCGTCGTGATGAACGCGATCTGCATGCTGATCGTCATTCCGTAGACGACGTTCCGGAACACCCCCTCGCCGGCCTGGGTCGTCCCCAACGGATACCGCCAGGTCCCGTGACAGCGACCCCCGACGGTCTCGCCGAGACACCGTGCGACGTTCGAGGCGTCGATGGAGAGGTATACCGGCGGCTGGTGGCCCGCAAGCACGTCCTGTTGGGGAGCACTGAGGAGAAGCGGGCCGAGCAGACCGCCGGCGAAGACGACGAACAGCCATCCGAGGCTCACGACGGCCGGACGGTTGCGCGTGAACCGATCCCAGTAGTACCGCGTCATACGGGGGTTCTGATACAGCGGCGCGAGCAGATACCAGACGAACAACAACAGCGTGATGACGAACAGATACTCGAGCGCGCCGGGATCGGCACCGATCCCGAGCGATTCGAACCGCGGTCCCACGCCGACGTCACGAGCGAGGGCTCCGAAGACGGTCTCGCGCTCGGCGGCGAACAGCCGGTCGTAGCCCGCCAACGCGAGGACCGACAGCGCCGTCAGGACGAACGCGACCGTGTTGATCGAGGCGGAGAACCCGCTCGACCCGGCGTGTTCCTCCCAGTCGATCCGATCGAAGCGTTCCGGTGGCATGGTTATCTATCGTCGTAACTAATCCGCGGGTCGAGGACGCTGAAGGCGATGTCTTCGAGGAGGTTGCCGATCACCGCGACGAACGTGAACACGAACGTCGCGCCCAACACGAGGTTCGTGTCCTGTGCGACGAGCGCCTCGAAGGTGAGCCGACCCAGTCCGGGGATGCCGAATACCACCTCCACGAGCAACGACGAGCCCAGAAAGATCGCGAGCAGTTGGCTGACGAGCGTCGTCGACAGCGGGACGAGCGTCGGCCGCATCACGTGGTATGCGTAGGCCCGAAACGGCGAGACGCCCTTGGCTTTCGCCGTCTTCATGAAGGTCGCATCGCGGAACTCGGCGGACTCGTTCCGGGAGACGCGCATCACCGCGCCGATCGATCCCGTGACGAGGACGAACACCGGCAACGCGAGCTGTCGGGCGTTCTCGAGGCTGAAGACCGCCACGTCGGTCCGATAGACGACGGGAATCCAATCGAGCCAGACCCCGAACAGCAACAACAGGACGATCCCGAAGAAGAAGTTCGGGATCGCATAGCCGAAGAAGGCGAACGCCGTCGCGGCGTGATCGCGCCACGAATACATATTCGCCGCGGAGTACACCCCGACGAGCGGCCCGATCAGGACCGTCAGGACCGTCCACGGGATCGAATACTGGGCAGTGTAGTAGAGTCCCTCGACGAGCGCCTCGGTGACCGGCTGGCTCCGGTGGTCGGACCACCCCCATTCGAGGGTGTATATGCTGGTGAGGAAATCGAGGTATCTGACGTGTAACGGCTCGTCGAGGCCGCGCAGTTCGCGCTCCCGTTCGACCGCCTGCTGGGGATCGCCGCCCTCCAGGGCCGCCTGGGTCGCCGCCTCCTGGATCGCCGGGTTGGGTGCGGCGGCCATCAGAACGAACGTGGCGGTGACGATGACGAGCGAGACGACCGCCGCCCAGACGACACGCAACACGACGTATCTGGCTAGTCCCATCGTCGGAGGATCGCTGCGAGACGTGTACACCGGGGGGCGGTTCGGCAAACGGCTGTGGACCGTCTCCGGGGGGCGAATGCGGTCGCCGTCATTCCGCGAAGTGCCACCCCGGAGCGTTCCAGCCGTTGGCGAAGTCCTCGATCGGCCCGCGGAGATCGGGGTTGTATCCCGTCAGACTGTCCCCGAACGCGAGCATGACGTAGGGCTGTTCGCGAGCGAGTTCGACGAAGACGTCGGCGAAGGCGGCGGCCAGTTCCTCCTCGGTGGCGGCCGTCCGCGCCCGCTCGAAGAGCCCCCCGGCGTCGAACTCCGGATAGTAGCCGACCGGGTTGTACCTCGCGTTCGCGCCGTCGAAGAAGGCCGCGTTGGTGAGGGGGTTGCGCGGATACGTGTTCAGCCCGAACACGAGCGACATATCCCACTCCTCGTTCGACGTCACCGATCGGGGGCCGGGGTTGTTCGGCGTCGGCGCGTCCCAGCGTACGCTCTCGCCGGCGACGGTGTCCGTCCCGCCCTCGGGTGTCGCCGTCCAGAACTCGTTGTTGAACCGGACGCCGTCGATCGCCTGGACGTCGAGTTCGATGCCGAGGTTGTCATCCAGTTCCTGGGCGGCGTACTCGGCGATGAGCTGTGCTGTCTCCTGGCCGGCGCTGTGGTAGACGTCGAGGGTGACCTGGTCGCCCTCGGGTGTCACCATGCGGTCGCCATCGAAGCCGTAGTCGAACGCCGACCGGTCGAAGGCCGTCGTCGCGAGCTCCCGGGCCGGGCCGGCACCGTAGCGGTCTCCGGTCCCGAAGAAGGGGACCTCGTCGTCACCGGGGTACCACCGGGACCACGCCGGCTGCCAGGTGTGGTGTGGCTCGGCGAGCCCGCGGTAGACCCCCTCGATGAGGTCGTCCGTGCCGATCGCGGTCGCGATCGCCTGGCGGAACGCGACGTACCGAAAGAGGTTGCCGGGACCGGCGTTCCAGCCGTTGTCCCGCATGTTGACGGAGAGGATACGGTTGAACGGCTGTGGGATCTGCAGCATGCTGACGTCCGGGTCGTTGTCGAACTCCTCGAAGCGCTCGGGCGGGACGCTGGCCGAGTCCGCCTCGCCGGTCTCGAGCGCGCCAAGCCGGGAGGCCTGTTCTTCGACGACGCTGATCGAGGCCCCCTCGAAGTACGGCGCGTTCGAAAAGAGGTCCGACCAGTTGTCGGCGTCCTGGATGTAGTACTCGTCGTTTCGGGTGTAGGTGGTGCCGGCACCGCGGTCCCACTCATCGAGGACGAACGCCCCGAGATTACCGCTAAACCGCAGTTCGAGCAGCTCCTCGTCCTGTCGGAGTCCCTCGACGTTCTCGTCGTCGACGTACGGTTCGAGCACCCCCTTCGGGATCGGGTACTCGAGCGGGTCGAACGACTCCGGCCAGAGCAGTTGCGGTTCGGGTAACTCGGCCTGGAACTGGCGTTTGCCGGTCCGTTCGACGTTGACGCCGGTCCAGTCGGTCGCGTTCGCCGTCAGCGCCCAGTCGCTTTGGTGGAGCTCTTCGATCTGATAGACGAACGATTCGGCGTCGACCGCGCCGTAGGGGTCGCTGAACGTCAGCCCCTCACGGACGTCGAATACCCATACTTCGCCGTCGTCCGTCGACATGTCGTATAAAAGCGGGACGTATTCGTCGTCGGCGTCGAAGGTGTACCCCTGATCGAGCGCTCGTCCGATAGCGGTTCCGGCCCCCGACTCCGTGTTGTACAGCGGGTTCAACGTGGTAAACGACGCCGACGTGACCGTATCGTAGGTCCCAGAAACCGTCGGTCGTTCCTCGATGCCATCGAGGCCACGAACACCACCACCGTTATCCGGAGTCTCGGGCGAACCGCCGTCGTCACCCGAACAGCCGGCGAGTCCGGCCGCGCCGACGGCACCGAGCATCGACAGCCACTGTCGACGGTCGACCCGCGTGCCCGCGCCGTATCCGATTTTGCTCCGTCGTCGCATCTGCCACGGTATAACACACTGCCGAAGTAAACCGTTGTGGTACGACACGCCCGGGCGGGAACTCCGTCGATCGAGACGTGGCGACGAGGGACAATCCGGTCGGGGCGTGGGCGGTCGGGCGATCGGATCGGGATGTGGGCAGTCGGATCGGGATGTGGAGGACCGGGTCGGGATGTAGGCGATCGGATCGGGATGTGGACGGCCAGGGCGACGACGGCGTCCCCGGACGGCCGAAACGATGCACAATCCTTAATATAATATCGGCGTTCAGTTAACATATGACCGTCGTCAGCGTGTCAATGCCCGACTCGCTTTTGGATCGTCTCGACGAGTTCGCCGACGAGCACGGCTACACGGGCCGCAGTGAGGTCGTTCGGGAGGCCTCCCGGAACCTGCTCGGTGAGTTCGAGGACAAGAAACTCGAGGGACGTGACCTGATGAGCGTCGTCACTGTCGTCTTCGATCACGAGACGTCGAGCGCCGAAGAGCGGATGATGGGGATCCGCCACGACCACGAGCACCTCGTCGTCTCGAACGTCCACAACCACGTCGGCGACCACTACTGCATGGAACTGTTTATCCTCGAGGGGACACTCGAAGAGATCTCGACGTTCGTCGGCAAGGTACGTGCGACGAGCGATATTCTCTCGGTCGATTACTCGGTCGTTCCCCTCGACGATTTCGGCGCGTCGCTCGCGGAGTGATACTGCCGGCGAGCCGTTCGTGACGCGCGTCACCGGCGCGTGCACCGTTAGCGGAGGTCGGGGACGAACGGCGCGTCTACCGCGTCGGCGCTAAAGCGGGTCGTCCGCCCCCCGTCGGGGCGGGGCGAAGGGGTGGGATCGGCCGATCGGGGCATCGTCGGAACCATCGGTTCGATTTCGTCGCGCATCGTCTACTCCATACCACTGGCCGTGGGGTCTTAAACATAATGATCTTTCATCATGTTTCGACGGTCCCTACCGAGGGCGGTGGATCCGGATCGCCCTCCTCGAACCGTTCGGCCGCCGTGACCCCTCGCCGTCGCCGGCTCCGCCCTCCGACAGGGCCTTACTGACGGCACTCGAACCGACACGCATGACAGACCGCGAGACGCCGGGGCGGGGACGGATCCCCGAGGCACGCGAGATCGAGCCGGCCGCACCGGAGGCGTTCGGACTCACGCAGGTGTGGTGGGGCGACGGTAAGGGCAAGACGACCGCGACACTGGGGATGGCCTTCCGGGCGGCGGGCCACGGCTACCGCGTCCACGTCCTGCAGTTCATGAAAGGCGGCGCGGACAGCGTCGAGGACGTCCGCGGCGAGTACAACGCCATCGCGGCGATGCCAGGGGTTAGCTACGAGAACCTGGGACACTACGGCTGGCACGCGATGAACGACGGGACCGACGAACGCGACCACGAGGCCGAGGCACGGGCGGGCTTCGAGCGGGCGAACGAACTCGTCGAGGCGGCCGGCACAGCCGACCTGTCCACGCCGTTCGATCCCGACGGCGACCCCGAGGCCGGCGTTCACATGCTCGTACTCGATGAGGTCCTCTATGCGGCCGACAGGGGGCTCATCGCCCCCGACACTGTCCTCGGGATGATCGAAAACAAGCCCGACGACCTCGAACTCGTTCTCTCGGGGAGCCACGCCCGCCCAGAGTACATCACCGAGGCCGCAGACCTCGTCACGAACGTCCGCAAGGAGAAACACCCGATCGACGCCGGCCAGCGTGCACGGAAGGGCACGGAGTACTGATACCGATACGGGGAGTACTGATACCGATACCCATACATGGAGTACCGATACTCACGCGGTCTCCACAGCAACCCCTATACCGCCGACGCCCTCACGCGTGGACATGGGAAACGACGAGATTGATCTCGGCGGTGCCTTCCCCGACGGATTCGTCGTGCCGATCACCGGCCTCCTGGCGTTTCTGTTCGCCGTTTTGGCCGGTGCGAGCGCGTATCCCGCCATCTCGGGCTCGTGGGGTGTCGATGCGGTCGCCCTGCCGATCGTGTTCATCGCGGCGAGTCTGGTGTGTCTGCGCCTGCGCTCGAAGTACCGCGGTGGGCGGGACGGCGAGTGATACCGACGGCTACACGTACGTGAGGGGAGCCGACCCACGGGCGGCGACCGTGTCCGCGGGCCGAGCGCCGCCAGTACGAGGCGGAACCGAACGGGACGGAGAGAACGCGTCGGGTACGCCCCTACTGGGTCTGTTTGGCCAACTCGAGCGACCAAAAGAACCCGAAGTACGCCGGGACGCCCGCGAGCATGAACATATAAAACGCCCACGTGGGCGCGCTCGTGAAGACGAAATCGAAGAGTAGCGATACGAACCCGACCCAGACGACGGCGAAGACCAGGTCGTACACCATCCCGGATCGGTGCTCCGCGAGGTGTTCTTCGAGTCGGTCGGCGAGGCTCACGGACGGATCACACCGGGTCGGGGCTGTGTTGAATCGATCATGTCGAACGGACGTGTCGCCGCCGGGTTAGCTGCTGTGGTCGAGGGTGTCTCGTTCTCGTACTGCCGGCCGTCCGTCGCGACCGCCTGTCGCACTCCGAGGTCGCGACTCGCTCGCACCGGGGACAGCCAGCAGTATCTACTCCTCGTCGCTTTGGTAGTCGACGACCAACACCGGCGTGTGTGTCGAGCGGAGCGTCCGCTCCGTGACGCTGCCCAGAAGCGCCCGACGGACGCCCGACCGGCCGTGGCTTCCCATCACGATGAGATCGATGTCGTTGTCCTCGGCGTAGTTCGCGATCATCTTGTGCGGCTGGCCGCCGGCGTGGTGTTCGATTACCTCCACGCCGTGCTCCTCCGCTAGCTCGTGGACGACGTCGGTCGCGGCGTTCGCCTCGTCTTTGAGTTCGGTCATCTCGTCGAAGTGGCCCTGCTGGAGCCGGTCGACCTGTTCGGTACCGAGCCCGTAGGCGACCGCATCGGTGTCGACCACGTACAGCGCGTGGAGTTCGGCGTCGTACTTCGCGGCGAGGTCGATCGCCTGTTCGATCGCCACTTCGGCGACGTCGCTTCCGTCAGTCGGGATGAGTATTCGTTCGTACATATCAGTCGTCGTCCGAGGTAACGCGGTCTTCTCTCTTTTGTGCAACGATCTCTGCGGCCGTCACGTCGCGATCCATCGGATCGGGGCTGTGACACTGCCGGACCAGCATCTTCGTCTCCTCTGGCGGCTCGTCGGTGAGAAGCGAAACGACGATGGTGACCGCGAAGACGATGGGCACGCCGATGAGCCCGGAACCGATCGCGGGCATCCACGTCGCGATTGCGTCGATTCCCCAGCCGGCCCCGTCGTTGATCAGTCCGAAGTTGCCCTCGTTGAACATCGGGATGAACCACACGATCAGGCCGACGACCATGCCCGAGAGCGCGCCCTGACGGTTCGTGTTCTCCCACCACAGCCCGAGGAAGAACATCGGGAACAGCACGATCGCCGCCAGCGAGAACGCAAAGGAGACGAGCGCCGCGACCGGCTGTTGGGGGTCGAGCGCGAAGACGATCGACAGCGCGCCGATCGCGATGATGCTCAGGCGACCGACGAGGACCTGCTGGCGCTGGGTCGCGTCCTCGTTGATGATGGTCGCGTAGATGTCGTGAGAGATCGCCGACGAGGCGGCGATGAACAGCCCGGCCGTCGTCGCGACCGCGGCGGCGATGCCGCCGGCGGCGACGATGCCGACGAGCCACGACGGCAGCCCCGCGAGCTGTGCGGCGAGGACGACGATGACGTCGCCCGCGGCGCTACTCATTCCGGGGTCGCCGTACACCGCACCGATCTCGCTGCCGTACAGCGCCGTCCCGAAGGCGGCGAAGGCCGGGGCCGAGAGGTACAGAAGGCAGATGAAAAACAGCCCCCAGACGGTCGACCAGCGGGCGACCCGCTCGTTCTCGACGGTGTAGAACCGAACGAGGACGTGCGGGAGCCCGCAGGTCCCGAAGATGAGGCTGAAACACGTCGCGATCCACAGATAGTAGCTCCCGCCGGCGAAGGGGGCGGAGAACTCGGCGCTGAGTTCGCTTATCAACATGCCGTACTCCAACTGCGGCAGCACCGTCGAGAAGCCGGCGGTCCAGCCGGTCACGAGCAGCCCGACGAGGAACGCGCCGATGAGGATCACGTACTGCAACACCATGTTCTTGGTCGCGCCGAGCATCCCCGACAAGGAGAGATACGCGATAGTGATCACCATGAAGACGATCATCATCGCTTGATAGCCGGTGAGGCCGGGAATACCGGGATCGCCGAGGATGTAGAGCCCGACGAGACCCATCCCACGGGCCTGCCCGAGCGCGTAGACGAAGCCGATGAGGAACGTCGTGACCGCCGCGATCGCGCGGGCGGTGTCGGAGTTGAACCGGTCGCCGACGAAGTCGGGTGCGGTGTACTTCCCGAAGCGCCGCATCTGTGCGGCGAGGAAGATGAGCAAAATGAAGTAGCCCGTCGTCCAGCCGACGACGAAGGCTAGCCCGTAGACGCCCGACAGCGCGATCAACGCGGCCATCCCGAGATACGACGCCGCCGACATCCAGTTGGCACCGATCGCCATCCCGTTTTCGACGTTCCCGATCGAGCGACCCGCGACCCACATGTCGTCGGAGTCGGCCACCTTGTACAGGAACCCGGCCGCGAGGAACGTCACCATCATCCCGATGACGAGTATCGCGGGCAGGAGCTTGAACGAGACGTTGAGCCCCTCCGGCAGGAGCTCCGATTGTAGCGGCAACGCCATCGCGTCCGCTGTGAGCGTGGCCCCGTTCATTCGGAAACACCACCGTCAGCGGCGGTCACGTCCTCGGAGACGGTCTCCGCCGTCTCGGTTTCGGGGGCGCCCTGCTCGATGCCGTACTTCTCGTCGATCTGGTCGCGCTTTTTGCAGTACCAAAACGAGAGCAAAAGCGCCGAGGAGGGGGCGACGACGGCGAGCAAAAAGTAGTGCAGCGGGAACCCGATCATCGGCAGCTGCTGTGTCATCACGTCGGGAGCGAGCCGAGTCGCGGTGATCGGCCCGAACGTCGTGACGACCCAGATGGCGAACCCGGTCAGGATCACCCGCTGGTGGTCGCGCATGAAGGGGGTCGCTGGTTTCAGCAGGTTGATTTCGACGTCCAAGTAATCGACCTGTCGTTCGCGCTCGATGTCGGACGTCCCGCCGTCCGTTCTGAGCGCGGTTCCATCTGGCGTGTCGGCGTCCGGGTCGGATCGAGCGGGTCCCGTCCCGTTGCGGTTCGTGTCACCGGAGTTGGCCTCCGATCGTGGTCTATCGGCACCTGTCATCGTACCCTACTCGATAAGACGGTGGGTTATAAATAGACATTTTAAATACTTAGGGATACGGCAGAACGCCCCCGAAACCGAGATTATTTCACGTAAAATAGGGTGGAACGATCAGACTCCGACGTCGAAAATCGCCGGCCGAGAGCCGTGTGAACGATAAGCATGTTCTACGGTAGCAGGCCTCCATTATCGTGCTACCTGTAACAGCGAGAGAGTCCCGCCCTCCCCGCGAGAAACGAGTGTTCCGACCACAAGTCCGAACCGAGGACCGAACAGGGGCATGGCAATACCGGACGTCTTGTTGCACCCGAAGATCCCCGACTTTCGAGGACGGGCGTGAATCGCGTACGCCCCGATGAGAAACCGCCGCGTTACTGTTGGCCGACCATTCGAGTCTCGTCGTCCCAGTACTCCGAACGGAGTTCGTATTTTTGTACCTTACCCGTCGCCGTCTCCGGGAAGTCCTCGACGAACTCGACGCTCGTCGGGGCTTTGTATCCCGCCAGGCGGTCCTTGACGAAGGAGATGACCCCCTCTTCCGTGAGGTCCGCGTCCGGCTGTTCGACGACGAACGCCTTCGGTGTCTCGCCCCACTTCTCGCTCGGGACGGGGATGACGGCGGCCTTCAGGATGGCCTCGTGGTCGTAGAGGGCGTCCTCGACCTCGATCGAGGAGATGTTTTCGCCGCCGGAGATGATGATGTCCTTCTTGCGGTCTTGAATCGACACCATGCCGTCCTCGTCGATGGTCGCGAGGTCGCCCGTGTGGAAATACCCCTCGATACGCTCGGAGAACGCCTCGCGGGTGATCTCGGGCTTGTTGAGGTAGCGGTCCATGACCTGGTTGCCCTGGACGACGATTTCACCGACGCTCATCCCGTCGGCGGGGACGTCGTCGCCGTTCTCGTCGACGACGCGGACGTCGGTACAGAGGGTTTCGCTGCCCTGCGTGATCTTCAGCTCCCGGCCGCGCTCGGCCAGCCGTCGGGGGGAGTTGCTCGTCGTGATGATCGGTGCCGTCTCCGTGAGGCCGTAAATGTGGATGATACGCCAGCCGAACTCGTCTTCGACCGTCTCTATCGTCGCCGTCGCCGGGGCGCTGCCGGCGGTCGCGATGCGGACGTCGCGGTCGCCGGTCGTCACCACGTCGTTGGTCTCGTAGTACTGGATGAGGGCGTTCAACACCGTCGGCGCGCCACACAGGAAGCTGACGTCGTACTCGCGGACGCGCTCGAAGGTGTCCTCGGCATCGAAAGTCCGCTGGCAGACGTGGGTCGCGCCGGTGCCGGTGATGGCGTACGTGTGGCCCCAGCCGTTGCAGTGGAACATCGGCAGCGTCCACAGGTAGGTGTCATCGTCGCGGATCTCCATGTGCTGGTTGAGCACGAGGGCGTGCCAGTGTTCGGTGCGGTGGGTACGGACGACGCCTTTCGGATCCCCGGTCGTCCCCGAGGTGTAGTTGATGCTCGCATCGTCGTCCTCCGAGATGTCGGGGCGCTCGGGGGCTTCACTCGGGGCCTCAGCCAAGAGCGTCTCGTAGTCCGCCCAGTCGCCGTCGATCCGGTCGCTCTCGTAGCCGATGAAGTGCTCCGCGGGAACCGACTCACGGATCGGGTCGACGTTTTCGGCGTACTCGTAGTCCGAAACGACGACGTCGGCGTCACAGTCGTCGAGGATGTACTCGAGTTCGCCCGACGTGAGCCGGTAGTTCATCGGGACGAACACGGCACCGAGTGAGTTGGCCGCATAGAGCGTCTCGATGAAATAATGCGTGTTCGGCGCGAGGAGCGCGACCTTGTCGCCCTGTTCGATCCCGCGTTCGGCGAGGACGTTCGCCAGTCGGTTTACGCGCTCGCCGAGCTCTGCGTACGTGTACTCGGTTCCGTCGTGAGCGACGACGCCGGTCACGTCTTCGTAGAGGTCGAGCGCCCGGTCGAGGAAATCGAGCGTTAACATTTCGCGCTTCATATACGTTCCGACGATGCGTATCCATCGTACTTGAACGTTCACCATATTCTCAATAAATGGCCGACTATAGTAGAGATCGGAAGACAAGACACACTTGATACTGACGGACAAAAGAATGTACACACGACGCACGAGGATCACGCCGTTCGACGGAGCGAACGGCGGATCACTCGTGAGTCGGTTTCATTTGATTTCGTCCACCAGTATGACCGCACGGCGGCAGTGCGATCGATGTGTACATAGTTCCGATGTTCACTATAGAGCGACGGGAGAGCCGGCGCTGACGCCGAGCACATTTTTATACTGCCCGGCCATCAGCCGGGATATGACGGACGCCGACAGCACACACGGAGACGACGTCGTCGCGGTCGGAACGGAGGGATACGTCGGACGGATCACCCTCGACCGGCCGGCCGCGATGAACACGTTCAGTACGGATCTCGCCGCGGATCTCGATGCCGCACTCCACGCTCACGAAGCCGACTCGAGCGTACGCGCGGTCGTGATCGACGGCGCTGGAAGCGCCTTCTCGGCCGGCATCGACCTCACGGAACACGCCGAGTACGAGGACGCCGACGGCTACGAGGAGTGGGTCGCGGGCATGGAGGAGCCGTTCGTGACGATCTCGGAGATGGGGACGCCCGTGATCGCCGCCGCCCACGGCCACGCCGCCGCCAACGGTCTGGGGCTGGTCGCCGCCTGCGATCTGGCCGTCGCCGCCACCGGGACGATGTTCGGTGCGACCGCGCCGAAGGTCGGCCTCTTCTGTATGGGGCCGGCAGTCCCGCTCATGGACGCCGTCGTCCGGAAGCGCTGTCTGGAGTTGCTGTTGACCGGGGAGTTGATCGACGCCGGGACCGCCCACGAGTGGGGGCTGATAAACGAGGTCACGCCGGCCGGCGAACACGTCGAGGCGGCGGTGGAGTACGCCGAGACGATCGCCTCGAAGAGCCCGACCGCGATCCGACGCGGCAAGGAGGCCTACTACGAGATGGAGGGGATGGGGTATACCGAAGCGCTCGGGTACTCGAACGAACGGTTCGCCGGGCTGTGTACGACCGCCGACGCCGACGCCGGCATCGAGGCGTTCCTCGAGGGCGACCCGCTGGATGCGGACGAGTGGCCGGACACATCGTGAAAAAGCCCCGTCGGACGCGTCGGTGGAAACGAGGCGCTAGGCCCCGGGACCGTCCGAGTATGCGTCCGAACAGGCGGCCCCGATGGCCTCGGGTGATTGGTATCCGCGGAGCGATTCGAGGAGTTCGCCGTCCTCGAAGAGCAGTACCGAGGGGGCGGCCTCGACGCCGAACTCCCGTCGGAACTCCGTGGTCGCCTCGCCGTCGATTCCCGCGACGGCGACGTCTTCGGGGAACGCCGACTCCGTCTCGCCGAGGTCGTCTTTCATCCGCCGGCAGGGCGAACAAAAGCGCTTCCAGACCATCACCGCGACGCGGTCGTGTTCTTCGAGGAACGCCTCGTAGGTGTCGTCGTCGATCTCGGTGACGTCCTCCGGAACCGGCGACGGCGGGGCGATGTCGGTGATCATCATCGCCATGCGGGCCCGCTCGGCGAGCGGGTACTCGCCGTCGACGTGGGAGTTCAACGCGAGCAACGCGATGAACTGCGCTCGGGTGACGCCGAGGCTGTCGATCCGGTCGGCCGCCTCGTCGGGGTCGATCCCGAAGACGTCGGCGACCGACCGGTGGTATTCTTCCGCATCGAGGTCGGCATAGGTGTCGTGATAGATCCCCCGTGTCGACTCGAACTCCAGGGTGAGCGTCACCGTTCCGTCCTCGTCGACCGAGACGACGCCCTCGGCTTCGAGCACGTCGAGGCGCTCCTCGGGCGACAGCTCCCCGCGACCGCCGGGGACGTCAGATTCGCTGCTCATACGCCGAGGTACTCCTGTCTGACCTCGTCGTTCGCTTCGAGTTCCTCGGAGGTCCCCTCGTAGACGATGCGTCCCTGATCGAGCACGTAGCAGTAGTCGGCGAGCCGGATCGCCGCGGCGGCGTTCTGCTCGACGAGCAGGATAGTCTTTCCCTGCTCTGCGATCTCCTCGATGATGTCGAGAACGTCCTGGACGATCTGTGGGGCGAGCCCCTCGGATGGTTCGTCTAACATGAGTAGATCGGTGTCCTGCTTGAGCGTCCGGGCGATGGCGAGCATCTGCTGTTCGCCGCCGCTGAGGGTACCGGCCTTCTGTTCGCGGCGCTCGTCGAGTCGGGGAAACTGCTCGTAGACCTCCTCGTCGGAGAGTCCTGTCTTGCCGGTCTCCTCGGACCGGCCGATCCGGTTCAGGAGGTTCCGCGAGATATCCGGGACGTGAAGGTTCTCCGCGACCGTCAGATTGGAGAACATCCGCCGTTCCTCGGGGACCAACGAGAGCCCGAGCGCCGAGATGTCCTCGGGGCGTCGGCCCGTGATATCGTTCCCTTCGAATCGCACCGTTCCGCTCCGGACCTCGGGCGGGCTCGCGCCCGTAATGCTTCGTAGGGTGGTCGTCTTGCCGGCACCGTTCCGCCCGAGCAAAGCGATGATCTGGCCCTCCTCGACCTCCATCGTCACGCCCCGAAGAATGTGGCTTTCGCCGTAATAGGAGTTGACCTCCTCGAGTTCGAGCAGGCTCATATCTCGACACCTCCGAGATACGCCTCCTGGACGTCCGGATCGCCCTGGATCTCGTCGGGCGTGCCGTCGGCGATCTTCGCGCCGCGGTTCAACACCGCGATGCGGTCCGAGACACGGAAGATGATCTCCATGTCGTGTTCGATGAGGACGATCGTGACGCCGCGTTCCTCCTTGATTCGCTCGATGAGATCGACCGTATCGTCGGTCTCGTCGGGCGACATCCCGGCGGTCGGCTCGTCGAGAAAGAGCAGGTCCGGGTCGCTCGCGAGTGCGAGCGCCATCTCGAGCCGCCGTTTGTCCCCGTAGGGGAGCGACTTGGCCTCGACGTGGCGTTGCTCGTAGAGACCCATGTCCCGCATCGTCTGCTCGGCACGCTCGAGGACGTCGTCGTAGTTGCCGAGCCGCCTGAGGAAATTCAGGCTAAACGAGCCGTGTTCGGCGCCCAGCGAGGCGACGACGGCGTTCCGCTCGACGGTCAGATCCGGAAAGATCGACGCCGTCTGGAACGATTTGCTGAGGCCCTGCTGGACGATTTCGTGCGGTTCCTGACCGGTGATGTCCTCGCCGCGGTAGAGGACTTTCCCCTCCGTCGGATTCAAAAGCCCCGTGATGAGGTTCACCGTCGTCGACTTCCCTGCGCCGTTCGGTCCGATGACGCTCAGCGAGTCGCCCTCCTGGATCTGGAGGTTCACCTCGTCGACCGCCGTGAGTTCACCGAACCGTTTCGTGAGTCCTTTAGTTTCCAGAAGCATCAAGAATCATCTCCCAAGAGCTGTTCGCGAACGGTCGATCGGATGCCCGTGACGATCCCCCAGATACCGGCGGGGAACAGCCAGACGACGGTCACGAACAGGGCGCCGAGAACCAGCAGCCAGAAGGCGATCTCGCCCGAAACGATGTTCTCGACGTACAGGAACGCGATCGTGCCGGTCACCGGACCGAAGATCGATCCGATTCCGCCCAATACCGTGATGATCACGATGTCACCGCTCGTGATCCAAAACAGCGAACCGACGGCGACGTACTGGGCGTGAATCGTGTGGAGCCCGCCGGCGACGCCGGCGAAGGCCCCAGAGATCACGAACGCGGCGAGTTTGTACCGCCAGACGTTCAGCCCGAGGAACCGGACGCGCTGTTCGTTCTCGGCGATCGCCTGGAAGATCGCCCCGTAGGGCGAGCGGACGATCCGGACGGCGGCCGCGACGGCGAGCACGAAGAAGCCGGCGAACAGCACGTACCCGATGTCGTGTAACAGCGTCCCGAGGACGCCAGCGAAACCGGTCCCGAGCTCGAGCGCGCCGAGCAGCGGGTCGACGGTGACGCCGGTGAATCCGTCCTCGCCGCCGGTGATCCCCCCGAGCGGACCGAGCGCGATGAAGTACATCATCTGCCCGAACGCGAGCGTCAGGATCGCAAAGTAGATCCCGCCGCGCCGAAGCGAGAGGATCCCGATGATCAACGCCAGAACGATCGCGGTGACCATCGCCACGAGCACGATGAGCAGCGGCTCGCCGGAGACGTTCGCGCTGAAGAGCCCGGCGGCGTATGCGCTCCCGCCCCAGAAGACGGCGTGGCCGAACGACAGCAGGCCGGTGTATCCCAGGAGGAGATCGAACCCGATGGCGAAGATCGCCCAGATGTAGATCAGCTCCACCAGCGACATGTACCCGTTGTACGCCGGCAGGTTGGTGAAGATCATCGGGAAGACGACGACGAACGCGATCGCTCCCGCGATCGAGAACGACTCGCGCTCGCGGAGGCCGTCCCACCGGTCCAGGAGGCCGCTCGCGTCCGCGCTCTCGCCCGGCGTTGCGGCCTCTGTCTGTTCGCTCATTCGTCCACCTCCACGGCACCCATAAGCCCCGCGGGCCGAACCAACAGGACGACCGCGGCGAGGGCGTAGATGCCGACCGACGACCACGTCGGGGCGTTCATCACTAGTCCGACCTCGACGGCCCCAATCAGGAGGCCGCCGACGACCGATCCGACGATGCTACCCACGCCGCCGACGACGACGACGAGGAACGCGGGGACGAGCACGCCGACCCCGACTTCCGGGACGACGCTGAAGACGGGCCCGCCGACGACGCCCGCCGCGCCCGCCAGCCCCGAGCCGACCCCGAAGATGACGAGGAACGGCCGCGTCGCGCGGACGCCGAGGAGGTTCACCATCTCGGTGTCCTCCGTACCGGCCCGAACCGCGAGCCCGACGTCGGTGTACTCGATGTACAAATACACCGCGAGGACGAGCACGGACGTGATCCCGATGATCGCGAGCCGCCAGCTGGCGTACGTGCCGAGCGGTCCGAGGCTGATCGCCCCCTCGGCCCACGCGGGCCGGGAGAACGTGAGCGATCGGCCGCCGACGAACGCCCTGATCAGCTCCTGGACGATCAACAGGATCCCGAACGTCACCAGGATCTGGTCGGTGTCCGGCCGGTCGTAGAAGGGCCGAGCGACGAACCGCTCCATCAACAGCCCGAGCCCGAAGGTGATGATCGGGATGATGGCGAGCGCGGCCAGAAAGCCCAGATCGAGGCCGACGTTCCCGAGTCCGATGCTGCGTGCGATGTCCCCGCTGAACTGCAGCTCGAGCGCGATCCCGAGCCCGATGTAGACGCCCGCCAGATACATCGCGGCGTGGGCGAAGTTCACGAATTTCAGCGTACCGAGCGTTATCGACAGCCCGATTGCGACCAGGATGTAGATCGAGGAGACCGCGAGCGTCTGGATCATGAAGCCGACGACCGATCCGACGACGCTCACGAAACCACCTCCATCGTTTGTGTGTTGGTGTGCATATATTGAATGAATGAGGAGGGTCGATGTGTCCGACTATACGGCCCAGGGGTTATTCGTCGCCGTACTCGCCGAGTTCGCATTCGGCAGCCGGACCGCTGTCGCACTCGTAGCCGACGGCGTCCGGATAGGACGCCTGTTCGACGACCTCCCAGTACCGGCCGCTCTCCGCGTCCTGCTCCTCCTCGGAGAGGCCACGAACGACCAGGATGTCACGCATCGTCTGGTGGTCACACTCGCGCATGATCTCCTCGCCGATGCCGCCGTTGTCCCACTCGTAGCCTTCGAGTTCGCGGATGACTTCCGGCGGGTAGAACGTACCGGCGCGCTCGACGGCGGCCGCGTACTGCATCGTCGCCGAGTACGCCAGGCGCGCGGGCGAACTCGGTGTCGAACCGTACTCCTCCTCGAACGCCTCGGCGAACACCCGCGTGGGCTCGTTGTCGAGGTTCGCGTCCCAGCCGTCCGTGCCGAAGACACCCTCGATGGACCCGCCGGCACCCGCTGCCATCGGGACGTTGTACAGCGGGACGACGATCTCCATGTCCTCGTTGATCCCCTGGTCGACGGCCTGCGAAACCGAGTTCGAGCCGTCCAGCCCGTAGTGGTTCAAGAAGAGTACGTCCGCGCCGGAGTCGACGGCCTCCTGCAGGAACGTCGAGTAGTCGTCGGTGCCGAGCGGCGTCGGCACGGAGTCGACCTCGGACCAGCCCGCCTCCTCGAAGAACTGCCGCATCGACGCCTGCTGGGTCTGTCCCCAGGTGTAGTCGGCGTACAGCTGGTAGAACTCGAGGTCGTCGCCGTACTCCTCCGTGACGATCGGCGCGAGCGCCTGTCCGGTCATGTAGGCGTTGAACATCTCCCGGAACCCGTACCGGACACAGTCCCCGCCGGTCGTGTCGTTCGAGTGCGTCAGACAGCACATGAACAGGACGTTCTCCTGTTGGGCGAGCCCCTGCTGGGCGATCGCCGTCGCGCTCGAGGAGCCGCCACTGTACATGATAGCGTTGTCCCGCTCGATCATCCGTGACGCGGACTCGCGGGCGGTGTCGGCGTCGGTCGCCGTGTCACCGGTCTCGTAATCGATCTCGTAGCCGTTGACCCCGTCGCCGGAGAGGTCGTCCCACAGGTCGACCCAACCGCCGCCGTTGTTGAGGTGGTCCGCCGCGAGCTCGTAGGCGCGGAGTTCGTCCGCGCCCTCCTCCTGGTAGGGGCCAGTCTGTGGGACGTTGAAGCCCAGTGTGGCGGCGTCACCCTCGATCGGGTAGTTCCCGAGTGCGGGGTACTCCGAGCCGCCATCGCCGCCGTTGCCGTTGCCGTTACCGTTGCCGTTGCCGTTTCCGCCCTCCAGGCAACCGGCGAGGCCGGCGAGGCCGACTGTGCCGGCGGCACCGGCCGTTTTCAGTACGTCGCGTCGCGATTGTGTGTCATTCTCCGCCATGTTATTGTTTGAAGCAGCCATTAATATATTAATTTACCGTTACAGTTTGTTCTGGATATCGTCGACGACTTCGGGGTTTCGCAGCGTACTCGTGTTACCGAGGTCCTCTTCGTTCGCGATATCCTCGAGCAGTCGCCGCATGATTTTCCCGGACCGAGTCTTGGGGAGTTCAGGGGTAAATATGACCTCCTCGGGCCGGGCGATCGGGCCGATCGCCTCCTCGACGCCTTCGATGATCGACTGTTCCATCTCCCCGCTCTCCTCGTAGCCGTCCTCGAGGATGACGTAGGCGTAGACCGCCTCGCCTTTCATCTCGTGGTCGCCGCCGACCGCGGCCGCCTCGGCGACGCCCTCGACGCCGACGACCGCCGACTCGATCTCCATCGTCCCGAGACGGTGTCCGGAGACGTTGATGACGTCGTCGACGCGGCCGAGGATCGTGATGTAGCCGTCCTCGTCTATCTTCGCGCCGTCCTCGGGGAAGTACACCCACTCGTCGGCGTCCGGATCCGAGTACGCCTCCCAGTACTCCGAGAGGAACCGCTCGTCGTTGTTGTACAGCGTCCGCAGCATACCGGGCCACGGCTTGTTGACCGTCACGTAGCCGGCCTCGCCGGGGGCGACCTCCTCGCCCGCTTCGTCGACGACCTGAGCGTCGACGCCGGGCAAGGGCGGACCCGCAGCGCCGGGTTTCATCGTCGCGACGCCGGGCAGCGTCGTGATCATCATCCCGCCGGTCTCGGTCTGCCACCACGTATCGACGATCGGACACTCCTCGCCCCCGATGTGCTTGTAGTACCACTTCCAGGCCTTGGGATTGATCGGTTCGCCGACCGTCCCGAGCAGCCGCAGCGAGGAGAGGTCGTGCTCTTCGGGGTACTGGCTCCCCCACTTCATGAACGCGCGGATCGCCGTCGGCGCGGTGTAGAGCTGATCGACCTCGTAGTTCTCGACGATCTCCCACATCCGGTCTTTGTCGGGGTAATCGGGCGTCCCCTCGTACATGACGGTCGTCGTACCGAGCGCGAGCGGCCCGTAGACGATGTAGGAGTGGCCCGTGATCCAGCCGATGTCCGCAGAACACCAGTAGGTATCGTCGGGTTTGACGTCCAAGACGGCGTGGGAGGTCCACGCGGCGTAGGAGAGGTAGCCGGCGGTCGTGTGTTTGACCCCTTTCGGCTGCCCCGTCGTCCCCGACGTGTACATGAGAAACAGCATGTCCTCGGCGTCGCGGGCGACCGGCTCGACCGTTCGACCTCGGTTTCGCTCGATGAGGCCGTCGTAGTCGTGTTGGTTCTCGCCGAGCGAGTGCGGCAGGCCGCCCCCGAGGCGATCGACGACGACCGTCTCGATGTCCCGATCGATACGTCTGACCGCTCGGTCGGCCTTTCCCTTGTGGTTGAGCGCGTCGCCGCGCCGGTAGTAGCCGTCGCAGGTGACCAGATACTCCGCGCCGGCGCGCTCCATCCGCGTTTCGAGCGCGCTGGCCGAGAAGCCGGCGAACACGACCGAGTGCGGCGCGCCGATCCGAGCACACGCCAACATGGCGATCGGCAGCTCGGGAATCATCGGCAGATACAGCGTGACGACGTCGTCCTCGCCGACGCCCAGCCCCCGAAGCGCCGCCGCGAACGCCTCCGTCTCGCGTTCGAGGTCCCCGTACGTGTAGGTTTCCGTCTCGCCGCGTTTGCCGATCCACCGGAGCGCGGCGTGGTTCTTCCGGCCGGCCTCGACGTGCCTGTCGACGCAGTTGTAGGCCGCGTTGAGTCGGCCGCCGGTGAACCACTTGTATCGGGGTGCCGTCGACGTGTCGAGGACGCCCTCCCAGGGCCGATCCCACTCGAGTAGCTCGGCCGCTCGTTCCCAGCAGTCGGGCCAGTCCTCTTCGAACTCCTCGTAGATCCCCGGATCGGAGACGTTCGCCTGCTCGACGAACGACTCCGGCGGCTCGAAGGACTCGCGCGCTTCGAGCCACGCCTCGAGTTCGACCGATTCCCCGGCTTCCATTGGACAACTGTTCGGCTAGCCGGTGAATAAACGTTCCCCAGACGGCAGCCCCGACTGCGGCCACCGGAACGTCCGCGCGGGCACAACTGCTATGGTCGGCCGAGGCCGAGGGCCGCACACATGGCTGCCCGAACGATCCTCGTCGCCGGGACGGCGAGTCACGTCGGCAAATCGACCGTCGCCGCCGGGCTCTGTCGCCGTCTCGCCGACCGAGGCGTCGCGGTCGCGCCGTTCAAAGCACAGAACATGTCCAACAACGCGCGAGCGGTAGCGAGGGCGGACGGCGACGGATTCGGCGAGATCGGCGTCTCCCAGTACGTCCAGGCCAACGCGGCACGAGTCCCGGCATCGACCGATCACAACCCGGTGCTTTTGAAACCCCGCGGCGACGGCGAGTCACAGCTCGTCCTCGACGGCGAGGCGACCGACCACTTCGCCGCCGGGGCGTATTACGACACCCACTGGGAGCGAGCGAGAGCGACCGCCGAGGCCGCCCACGAGCGGCTGGCATCGGCCAACGACGTCGTGATCGCGGAGGGGGCCGGCTCGATCGCCGAGATCAACCTCCACGACCGCGATCTGGCGAACCTCGAGACGGCGCGCTTCGCCGACGCCGACGTGTTGCTCGTCGCCGACATCGAGCGGGGCGGGGTGTTCGCGTCGATCCTCGGAACCCTCGAATTGCTCCCCGACGATATCCACGACCGGGTCGAAGGCGTCGTCGTCACGAAGTTCCGCGGAGACCGTTCGATCCTCGACCCCGGTATCGACCGCATCGAGGAACTGACGGGCGTGCCGGTGCTCGCCGTCCTTCCGTACGACGATCCGGGGCTTCCCGAGGAGGACAGCGTCTCGCTGCCGGCACCGGGATCGTCCGCGACGATCGGCGACGACGACGGCGTCGACCCGGAGCGGTCGGTGACGGTCGCGGTCCCTCGGTTCCCACGGGCGTCGAACGTCACCGACGTCGAACCGCTCGCGGGGGTCTCCGGCGTCCGGGTCCGGTTCGTGCCGCTTTCGGCACCGCTCGACGCCGACGCGGTCGTCCTCACGGGGACGAAAAACACCGTCGACGACGCCATCGCCGCGGCCGAGGCGGGCCTGTACGCGGAACTCCGGTCGTTCGAGGGACCGGTCGTCGGGCTCTGCGGCGGCTATCAGCTCCTCGGCGAGCGGCTCTCGAACGCGGCGATCGAGGGGACCGGCGACGCGGAGACGGTCGCGGGCGCGGGCCTGCTCCCGATCGAAACCCGGTTCAGCCGCGAGAAGACCGTCGTGCCCGTCGAGCGCCGGCTTCGCGGGTGTGGCCCCCTCTCGGGTGCCGACGGTCCCGTCTCGGGCTATGAGATCCACATGGGTGACAGCGACCTCCTCCCCGACGCCGACGTCGAACGACCGTTCGACGGCGGTGGCGCGGCCGACGGCGACGTCCTCGGCACCTACCTCCACGGCCTCTTCGAGAACCGCCTCGCCCGCGAGACGTTCGTCGATCGCGTCTACGCCGCCGCCGGACGCGACCGACCCGAAACCGGGGGCGATCGGGGATCGTCGTACGACCGGGCCGCCGGGCTGGTCGAGCGGATCGACCTCGAACCGTTCGGGCTGTAGAGGGCGGTTAAACGCTCCCGCACGGCCGCGAGACGGTATATAAATAGCCTCACGGCTCGCCGACGACGACGTAGAACGGGACGGTCTCCTCGCGTCGGTACGCCCCGCGGGCGAGTTGGTCGGCCGCGTCCCGACCCATCTCGCGCCACTCGGCGCGGAGCGAATCGAGCGCCTCCTCGGTCCCGGCCATCGTCCCCCGGCGCTCGCGCAGCCCCGCCCCGCTCGCTTTTCGGCCGATGGCCTCGATCTCCGACTCGCTGTAGGGCGGTTCGACGACGAGCGTCTGCTCGTAGCGCCGCGTCCGCACGTTCGAGAGGCCGGCCTCGCGGAACACGTCGGCGGCGTCGGAACCGAGGGCGACGTCGGTGCCGACGCCCGCGAGGTACCGCTCGCGGGCCCGCCGGGCGAGATCCGGTTCGGCCTCCACCGTCGATTCGACGCCGACCGCCCCGTTGTCGGGCTCGACGCAGGCGACGCGGTCGGCGGCGACGCGGGCGAACTCGCGGACGGCGCGCCCCGGGTCGGAGAGATTTATCAACAGCGCCTGGCAGGCGACGAGGTCGACGCCCCCGTCGACGAACGGAAGCCGGTAGGCGTCCCCTCGGACGGTCGGTCCATCGAGGCCGTCCAGCAGCCGGGCATCGCGGTCGCAACCGACAACGGTCCCGGCGGATTCCTCACGGAGTACCCGCGTCAGTGCCCCCTCGCCACAGCCGACGTCGAGGGCACGGTCGCACTCGCCGAGCGCGAGATCGGCGAGAGCCTCGCGGCTGTCGGCCCACATCCCCCGGCGCGTCTCCCGCAGGTACTCGGCGTCGAAGTGCCGCATTGGCCGCCGTTGGGAACCGGTAGATAAAAGCCCCGCGGCGCGGGTCAGTCGGCCGGCTGGGCGATTCGGGTGATCGTGACCGCGTCGGCTCCGCACTCCGGACTGGCGATACGACAGTCCGTTCCAGTGACCTCGATCGACCGATCGCGCTCCAGGGAATCGTACAGTCCATACCCCCGCACGGGAAGGCCGGGGACGTCGTTATACACCGATTACACGACGAGTCCAACATTGGTTTTGAACGGGGTTTTTATCAAGGGATCAACCACGGTCACGAATCGACGTCACAAGGGTCGATCATGCGCTTCGGCCCGATGCATTATCGCGACGTCGCCGTCTTCGTTGGCGTTGGCTGTCGAGAAGGTGGGGAGTACGAGTACGACCAGACCGACGCGGTCGGACAGGCGTTCCGGACGTACATCGTTCCGCGACTCCTGAACGCCGCCGCAGAGCTCGCCGAACGAGAACTCGAACAGGAACGTCGTCAGATGGGCTCCTACGAGTAATGTGCACTGTTGACGAAGTCTACGAGTACGGGCAGGACACCTTCAACGTCCCCGAGCGCGGGGAGATCCGGATAGAGGGCTGTCCGTCGTCCATCGGGGACCAGCTTCGTCACGCATCTTTCACACAGCAGAGTCCCGGCGTCTTCACGAAGAGTCATACTGCCGGCTGTAAGTCTGTAAAGAATTTCGCGACTCCGGGGTCGCGGATATCTTAAAACAGTTACAGCCAGCAGTATCAAGCAGCACTCGACGGCGAGCAGGAGTACGAGGTCGTCACGGTCACCGTAGACGGCGACGAGAACGAGGTACTCCACGTCGAAGCGACGGACATCATCGGCGTCGTGAGCCTCACACCGTCGTCGAAGGTCCAGGTCGATCCGAAGATCGACTGGGAGCACATCTTCGATATGCTGCTGGCGGTCTACGACCAGAACCGATCCATCGAGTACCACGGCATTCCACTCCAGGACTTTCTCTCCGACGACATCCATCTCGACGATGTGTTCGTGGTGCTGGCGATCAACTACCTCGACGGATTAGAGACGATTCACCGACAGGGGTACATCCGCGACTTGGTCATCCGACGGCTCGACAGGCTTGACGGTCGGGGCGAGATCGACGTCGAACAGACACTTTTGAACCACGCTCGCGGGACACTGGAGCCACGCTGGATCCGCAACGAGACCGAGTACGACAACGCTGCGAACTCGCTGCTCCACTTCGCTGGAAAGACACCGCTTCGGCTCTTTCGACAGAACTCTCACGAGAACGACCACCCTGCGTACGACCGCATTTTCTCGGAAGTACACCGAGAGGTTGAGCGCCTAGAGAGTATGGGTGTCGGCAGCGGGTTGGACCGGATGGACGCGTATCGACGGCTCTCGCTCAGCGATCTTCCGAAACAGCGACGGTACTACCAGAAGGCGTTCGACGTCGCCAAGGCGGTGATGTCGTCGTCGCTCGGCCAGCAACTTCGTGACGGTCCACGAGAGCTTGTCGTGGACTACGTCCTGAATATGGAGTCGCTGTTCGAGCAGTACTCACAGGTCGTCATCGAACGTGAACTCTCGTACATCAAGTCCTACGACCACCTCGGCGACCTCGACGACGTGACGCCCGTCCGGTCACCATCCGTGAAGCCGGCCAGATCTACCACGAACCGGACCACGCGCTACAGGAGGGCGACGAGACGCTGGCTGTGCTGGACCCGAAGTACTACGCGGAAGGCCACGACCCGGTAAAGGAGTCGCCGTCCCGGTCGCGGCTGTTCAGCTACGCCTACCTCCTTCACGCTGATCGACTCGCGTTCTTGTGTCCGCTACTCGAACCGACGCGTCGCCGAGTCGCCCAGACTGGAGCCGAACTGCAGATCGTCTCACCCGAGCAGTCGTTCACTCTGGACGGATACGGCGACGTCGTCCAGAACTACCTGCACGACGTACTCGTAACAAGATCACCCGAACTCGAAGCCTTTCGCGCCGTCGCGGAGAACCAACTGTGCCTCGATGGTATCGAAGAAGCGGATCTGAGCGACGCGACGTCGATGAGCGGTCCATTCACGTTCAAGGATACTCGGGACTTCTCGCTTCGCGTCCTCAAGGCTGCTGCCGACGAGCACTCGTGGGAGGTCCGCAATCGGTACGACTTGGAGCAGGACGGCGACTGGACGCGAGAACAGATCGAGACGCGCTGTGAACAGCGCTACGAACACACGACGACGTGCGTACCGGTGTTCTGCCGCGATCATGGGCAGGAGAGTGGATCGACTCTACTTCCTCTAGAACGGATCCGATGACGTGGAGAAAGAAGGACCCCTGAAGCTGTTGTAGCGTGTCAGAACGGCGCGAGGAGCCACTCCCCGTCTTCTTTCCGTTCGAGTTGCGGACCGAAGACCTGCTGGAGCGAGTAGAGTTCGTCGTCGTATCGAAGGTCGTAGGCCTTCCCGCTTCGGTGAAACGATTCTTCGACGACGAACTGTATCGTGGGGCTTTGATACTCCAGATCGTTCGCGCGTTGATCCATCTCACGTGCGAGTTCGTTCGCCAGGTCCCCGTCACTCAGGGCATCTGCGAGTCCGACGACACTCACTTTCTCGGGAACATCATCTTCCGTGAGCCGCTGAAGGAACTCCTGTACGGGGATCTGATGTTTGAAGGTCTCGTAGGCACCTTCGATAACGAGATTGTACTGTCCAGGTATCTGTCCGGGGGCTGCCATTACGCATACAACCGTCATCTGGGGTGAAAAAGGAATACGTTCGGGTCGTCGAGTTCCACAACTGAAGTTCTACGCCTCCCAGAAGGCACGCTGTCGGTCTTCGATCTCCGAAAGGACCATCGAGAGGACATCTCGCCAGTCTACCGGATGCGACGTATCGTTACCGGGCGTCGGTGCATCAGGCCCTGGATGGACGTGGTCACGGGTGTTGTGATCGGACGGGTGTCTGTCCCAACGGTGATCGAATTCGCCGCTCTCGTGCTCCTCGTGGTAGTGTAGCGAGAAGTCTCCGCTTTCGAACCAGACAATCTCCAAGCGAGCAGCACGAACTTGTTTCGGGTAGAAGCGTTGGTCGTACATGCACGCCAGGCGATCCGGGGCAAATGCCGGCTGATCGTCGATTCGGCTGAAGCAATCACCAGCGTCGAATCGATCTCGAATGGCGTCGAGTCGGTCGAAATCAACCGGCGCACCGCCGAGCGAGTCAGACGTGTTCTCGCCGTCGCCACTCATACCGCGGACTGTATATCTGCGCCGTCACCGGACTCGGTCGTGAGCGCTCGTTCGAGCAGCACCACCCGACGGCGAGCCGTTTGCCACGCGGAGAGACGTTCCCAGACCTCCTCGATGGATCGGTCAGTCTCGCTCGCATAGCGTGAAACCGAGACTTCGTCCGGTGATTCGACGTCGAATTCCCGTTCCAGTGTCTCTGCGCGCTTCGACTCCGTCTTCAGAAGGTCGAGAAGTTCTTCAGTGGCATACTCCTGTCGGAGTTTCTGTACCCGTCGCCAGTTCAGGTACTCCTGGTTACGCTCGTAGGTGGCTGGTGATCCCGTGACCTGTGTCACGATCCCCATCCGTTCGAACCAGTCCAAGTACTCGCGGGCGGAATCGACCCCGTGTCCCGCGAGTTCGGCGACGTCGTTCGCTGTCGCTGGATTGTCGAGTGCAAGGACGGCATCGAAGAAGTCGTCCCGCGTTCGGTCGCCGCGGACTGACTCCTCCAGAGAAGTCAAGCCCTCGAAGTCGGGGGCCTCAGCACGCTCATCAGCGTCGGCCTTCAGCTCCTCGTGCGGTTCTTTCATACCCGGCCCTTCGCCTTGGGGCGGAATAAATCTTCTTCACACGTAATAATCCGATATACCTCCCACAGTCACCGACAGGTAACTCAGTGTGCGAGGTTTGACGGATCGCGAAAACCCGACGTTACGATGTGCTCCCATGCGTCTTCGACGCGGCGGTGTTTTCCAGTTACGACACGAACTGGACGCAGAGTGATGCCGACGCAATCTTCTGAGGGGATCAGTCAGAGATCAGGAAGTCCGCGTAGACTGATTGTGTTCACTATGTGACGGCGGTCATGGGTGTGAGTCGGTGAAACTTGACAGGACGGTCTGTTTCAGATCATCAGGGGAGAACAGA
This sequence comes from Natronomonas salinimetallica, assembly GCF_013839515.1. Classification (GTDB taxonomy): domain Archaea; phylum Halobacteriota; class Halobacteria; order Halobacteriales; family Haloarculaceae; genus Natronomonas. The sequence continues at coordinate 92,308 of NZ_JACDNQ010000012.1, forward strand.
GCGGATTCGTTAAAGAAAATCTTAGTCACAGGTGTAACCGTCGGGTCTATCCGGCTCTGTTGAATCACTAGACAGCGGCGGGATCGGTCGCTAAATCAAAGGAATTGAAGCGGGAGGCTTCCGTTGTCCATGACGCAAATCTCCCGC
>NZ_JACDNQ010000013.1:0-34383 GCF_013839515.1 Natronomonas salinimetallica
GATTGTCCGGTCCAATTTCACTTAAATCGTCTGTTTCAACAGCCTATCGACGCGATTCACGCCCGGCGTAAACGCCGGGACTCTCTCGCTGTCTTATACTGTCGGACGTAACTACTTGAATCGAAAATCTCTGAGCGTCGTGTCACAGTACGGTTTCGTCTATCTGAACGATTCAGGTATTCACGAAATTACGTCCGACAGTATTAGGTAGCCACGGGGACCCCGACCGAACGGTGTAGCCACGGGGACGCGGAGCGGAACGACCGCCGGCCGTCCCGCTGGAGCGTTAGCGTCGGGGCGTCAGCGTCGAAACCGATGCCGGAGCGTCGCTGCCGGTGGCTTTTTTTTCGGGACCGATCCATAGTCGGCATGGACGATCGTATCCGCGCACACGTGTTCGTCTCCGGGCGCGTCCAGGGCGTCTACTACCGCGCGACGACGCGCGATACCGCCCGCGAGCGGGGCGTCGACGGCTGGGTGAAAAACCTCGACGACGGCCGTGTCGAAGCTGTCCTCGAAGGGCCCGAAGACACAGTCGGATCGATGGTCGAGTGGTGTCACACGGGCAGTCCGAGCGCCCGCGTCGACGACGTCGAAGTCGAGTACGGCGATCCGGCCGGGCTCGAGGGATTCGAGATCAGACGGTAGCCGTCGGATTCTACACGCCCGACGTGGCGGCGGCACAACGGTTAGTGCGATCCGGTGAGAAGACCGGCGTATGATATCGAGCAGGGAGATGGCGGTGGTGGACGAAAACGCCGAGGCGCTCGGCGTGCCGCGTAAACAGCTGATGGAGTCCTCGGGCAACGCCGTCGCCCGCGTCGTTCGCGAGACGGCCGCCCCCGGCGCGTCGGTTGCACTCGTCTGTGGGCGGGGGAACAACGGCGGCGACGCGTTCGTCGCGGCACGGTTTCTCTCCGAATACGACGTCACCGTCCACCTCCTCGGCCGTCCCGAGACGATCTCGACCGCGATCGCCCGGGAGAACTGGGACGCTCTCGGGCGAGCCGACGTGAACACACAGCGGGTCACGGACTCGGCGTCGATCGGGTTCGGTGGCCCCGACGTCGTCGTCGACGCGATGCTCGGTACCGGCGTGACGGGCGCGCTCAGAGAGCCCGAGGCGACCGCCGCCGAGGCGATCAACGCCGCCGACGCGACGGTGATCGCCGTCGACGTTCCCTCGGGGGTCGATGCGGACACCGGCGACAGCGAGGGACTCGCCGTCGAGGCAGACCGCGTCGTCACGTTTCACGACGACAAGCCCGGGCTCGGGTCGGTCGACGCCGACGTGACCGTCGCCGATATCGGTATCCCGGCGGCCGCAGAACGGGTCGTCGAGCGGGGGGATCTGCTCCGCCTCTCCCGCGATCCGACGGCCCACAAAGGGGATTTCGGCCGTGTCCTCGTGGTCGGTGGCGGCCCCTACGCCGGCGCGCCGGCGCTCGCCGGGCAGGCGGCCCTCCGGGCGGGGGCCGATCTGGCGTACGTCGCCTGCCCCGAACCGGTCGCAGCGGAGATACAGGGCTACAGCGAGAACCTGATCGTCCGCCCGCAGATCGGCGACCGGATCACTCCGTCGAACGTCCCGGCCGTACTCGAGGCCGCCTCCGGGATGGACTGTGTTGTCGTCGGCCCAGGGCTCGGGGATTCGGACGGCTCCCTCGACGCGGTCTCGGCGTTTCTCGCCGATTTCGACGGGACCGCCGTGGTCGACGCCGACGCCTTACAGGCCGTCCCGGACGCCGAGACCGAGGCGACGCTGATCTGTACGCCACACCGGGGCGAATTCGAAGCGATGGGCGGGGCGGCCGCCGACGATCCCGACGAGCGCGCCGACCGCGTCGCCGACCTCGCGGCCGACCTCGGGGCGACGGTGCTCCTGAAGGGTGCCGTCGACGTGCTCTCCGACGGCGAACGGACCCGGTACAATCGGACGGGCAACCCCGGAATGACAGTCGGTGGGACAGGCGACGTCCTCGCGGGCGTGACGGGCGCGATGGCGTGTGGGCTCGATCCGATCCACGCGGCGGCCCTCGGCGCGTACGCCAACGGCCGGGCGGGCGATCTCGTCGTCTCCGAGTGCGGTTACGGGCTGGTCGCGACCGACCTCCTCGGGGCCGTGCCGTCCGCGCTTTGGCCCGACAGCGGGCGGTAAGCCGGTCGGCTCCCGATGGGTTCTTCGCCCTCGCGGCGGAAGACGGGATATGAGCGACGGATCGGACCTCACACACGTCACCGACGAAGGCGACGCACAGATGGTCGACGTCGGTGACAAACCCGACAGCGCACGCCGGGCGCTCGCCCGGGGACGGATCGAGCTTTCGGCTTCGACGATCGAGTCGATCCGGGCGAACGATCTCGACAAAGGCGACGTACTCGCCGTCGCCCGCGTCGGTGCGATCGACGCCGTCAAACACACCTGGGAGACGATCCCGATGTGCCATCAGATCCCGATCACGAACGTCGAGACGAGCTTCGATGTCGGGGAGGACGACGTCGAGTTGTCCGTCGCCGTCGAGACGACGGGCAAGACGGGCTGTGAGATGGAGGCCTTACAGGGCGTTACGACCGGATTGAACGTGGTCTGGGACATGATAAAGGCCGCGGAAAAGGACGCGGACGGCCAGTACCCCGGTACGCGGATCGGCGACGTCGAGGTCGTCTCGAAGGAGAAACGGGAGCTGTGACTCGTTCCCTTCGAATCTCGGACCGTGAAACCGCCACTTTCGCACTGCGGTGCCGAAAATAGTCACGCACGACCGTATCACGCCTGGACGGCGGTCGAGTCGCCTTCCTTACTCGATCGCCGGGGCCGGTAGTCCGCCGGCCTTCGAGCGCGCCTGCTCGATGATCGCCGGGCGGGCCTCAAACTCGACCGTGACCTCGTTGCCGTAGTCGACCGACTCGACGTGGGCGTGGTCGTGGATCCACGACACCAGACTCATCGTTTCGTCGGTCATCGGGATGACGAGCCGTTCGCGGCGCCAGGCGGGCAGCTCCTCGTCGATCCGGGCGCGCAGACCATCGACGTTCGTCCCGGTCTTGGCGCTTATGACGACCGGATCGGGGGCCAGCGCCGCCAGAGCTTCGCGTTTGTCCTCGAGCTCCTCGTCGTCGACGAGGTCGGCTTTGTTGAGGACGGTGACGATCGGCGCTTCGTTGCGTTCATAGAGCGTGTCGTGACACGTGACGAGCTTCTCTCGGATCTCCTCGACGGGGTCGGAGGCGTCGACGACGAGCAAGACGAGATCGGCCCGATACACCTCCGAGAGCGTCGACCGGAACGACTCGACGAGCCAGTGAGGGAGATCCGAAATGAACCCGACAGTATCGGTCACCAACACGTCGCGGCGGTCGAACTCCGCCCGGCGGGTCGTCGTCCCGAGCGTCGTAAAGAGGCGGTTCTCCGACTCGGCCGTCGCATCGAGATCCGGGTGTAGACCCTCGTTTTCGTCGATATCGAGGTCGCTCGCTAACCGCCGCAAAAGCGTCGACTTGCCGGCGTTCGTATAGCCCGCGAGGGCGACGAGGTCGAAGCCCGACTCGCGGCGCTGCTCGCGGCGGTGGGCCTCGGTCCGTTCGATGCGCTCGAGTTCGTCGTTGATCCGGCTGATCTGGGCTTTGATGTCGCGTTCGCGGGACTCGTCGTACTCCCCGAGGCCCATGAACCCGGGGCGCTCGTCGCGTTTCGCGAGCGAGGCTTTCGCCTCCGCGCGCGGCAGCTCATAGCGGAGTTCGGCGAGTTCGACCTGCAGTTGGGCCTTCTTCGTCCGGGCACGCTGGCCGAAGATATCGAGGATGAGCTTGAACCGATCGATCACCTCGGTGCCCTCGGGAAGCTCGTTCCCGAGGTTGTACGTCTGGTACGGCCCGAGTCGGTTGTCGAAGACGACCGTCGTCGCGTCGGTCTCGGCGATTAGCGTCGCGAGTTCGGCCACCTTCCCCTCCCCGAGACAGAGCGCGGGGTCCTCCGTCCGCTTCTGTGTCACCTCGCCGACGACCGTGTAGCCGGCCGCGTGGGCGAGATCGCGTATCTCAGTCGTGTCCGGATTGCCGTCGTCGACGCGTTTCGCGACGACAGCCCGGCCGTTCGTTCCAGTCACTCGCGGACAACTACGTCGTCACGGTATTTAATTTCAGGGCTCGGTATGCGATCGTGGGACCGTGACCCGTACGGCTCGCCGGACCCATATACCGGTCACCGTCGGAACGGTACAGGCGGTGATCGCTGGGACGACGACAGTCCGTATCGTACCGGCGCGGTGGATCCCCGGCTACCGCGTGCCGATCTCGTCTTCGTCCTTGACGATCCTGGTTTCGGCTTCGCCGCTCGTATGTTCGTTGACGACGTCATAAAAGTCGTTTTGGAGGCCGGCGGGGAATCGAATCACGCCGACCCACGAGCCGTCCGACTGCCACTCCTCGCGCTCTAGCTCGCCGAACTGCCGGATCTGTGCCTGCGCGCTGCCAGCGTACTCCGCCGGGACCTGTACCGCCATCACCATCTCGTCGAAACGGATCGGAATGATCGGGCGGAGTTCGTCCAGAGCGTCGTCGACCTGGTTTTCGACCGGCTCCATCGGATCGACTTTGAATCCGGCTTCCTCCAGGGCGCGTTCGATCCGTTCCGGCGGGTGAGGTGCGTCGTCCATCTGGGGGTTGACCGCGTTGCGCGCGATCTTGTTGACGAGCTGATTGTGCTTTTGTTCTTGCATCGCACGGCGCTGTTCGGCCGTGATCTGTATTTCGCCGCGTTGGATGACCTCGGGGATGATCTCCAGGGGGTCCGTCGTCTCGAAGACCTCCTCGAGGGCGTTCTCCGGCGGCCGATCACCCGTCGACGCGTCCTCGAAGACGTCCTCGGCGGCGATGACGTCCTCGAGGTCGCCGTCGAACTCCCCACGCTTGATCGTGAGGGCGGCGTCCGGATCGACGAGCACCTCGAACCGCTGGCCGTGGGACTCGAGCCGCGCTGTCACAGCCTCGTCAAGCGATATCATACGTACCGGTAGGCGGGGCGAAATAAAAGGTGTTCCCAAAGAGCCGCGGACGGTCGGGACTACTCCTCGGCGTCGGCGTCGGCGTCCTCGTCGGCGAGCAGGTCGTGATCGTCGAGGTAAGACTGGATCTCCTCGTCGGACAGTTTTCCGAACCCGTCTTCGCCGACCGAGACCGTTGCGAGCCCGATGCCCTCCGGAGTGAGCCCGTCCTCGTTGACGGATGCGAGAGCCTGTAGCGCGAGCCCGATGCCCTCGTCGAGGTCGATGTCCTCCTCGTAGTGCTCCTCGAGGTAATCCTCGATGTCGCCGCGGTCGGCACCGACCGCGAGCGCTTGCCACTCGTAGGGGGTCCCGGAGGGGTCCGTCTCGTAGAGTCGCGGTTCGCCGTCCTCGATGCCGCCGATGATCAACGCGACGCCGAACGGGCGCGCGCCGCCGACCTGCGTGTACTGTTGGATGTGGTCGGTGACGGCCTTCGTCAGTGTCTCGACGCCGATCGGCTCGCCGTACCGGAGCTGGTTGACCTGTGCCTGCCGGCGCGCGAAGTCGATCAGCTGGCGGGCGTCGGCGACGTGACCGGCGCTCGCGATGCCGACGTGATCGTCGGCTTTGTGGATCTTTTCGACGCTCGTCCGCTCCATGAGCGGCGAACGGATGCGCTTGTCGACTACCAACACGACGCCGTGTTCGGTCCGGATACCGATCGACGCCGTGCCTCGTTTGACCGCCTCTCTCGCGTACTCGACCTGGTACAGGCGGCCGTCCGGTGAGAAGATCGTGATCCCCCGGTCGTACGCCTGCTGCTGCGATTGTCCCTGCATTGTTAGTTGTCGCGAATATCGAGTGCTGTCGCGCCCACGCGACCCGCCGGGAGATCGACGTCGACCCGGTCGTTCCGGGTGACGGCCGACCGGGCGGTATCAGCGAACGCGACGGTTCTCTCCTCAATTTGTACCTGCGGACGCCGTATATACTTTTCTTCACAGGCCCGGACCGTGCCGCTAACGCCACGGACCGAAAGCCCGATCGGCTGGCCGTCGACCGCGGTGACGGTGGCGAGGACGGCCCGCAGCCGTTCGACCTCGCCGCGGCGGACCCTGATGACCGCCTCGCCGTCGCCGTTCTCGAACGAAAAGTGCAATACGCTGCTGTCCAGTTCGGCACTGCCGGCGTCGCCGACGAGGTTCTGTGTGGCGAACCACAGCTCGCGTTGGAACGCCCGACGGCCGACGTCCGCGTCGGTCCACGACTCCAGCCCGACCGCGAGATACCGCCACCGGGGCCGGAGGTGCTTCGGCAGATGCTTCACGTCCGCGTTTTGGCCGTCCGCTACATAGCTTCGGCGGTCACGGACAGACGGCCTTCGTTGCCGATACCGCCCTTCGGGCCCGGTATCCCGCGCCCGTACTCACGAAACCATATATATACGGCCGCCCTCTCACGTGGTATGCCCGCGGAACGTCGTGATGTCCTCCGCCTCGGTAGCGCCTGCCTCGGTGCAGCGCTCGCGGGGTGTCTCGGTACCGACGGTGCGGATCTCGACCGCGGTGGGAGTGACCCGACCCCGACCCCGACGCCGGCGACCGACGACACGGACGATGAGAACGGCGGCGGTGCGGACAGCGATGACGATCCAGAGCCGCTCGAGGGACCGACCCGACTGCTCGCCGAAGCGACCCGCCGTGTCCTCGACGAGGCGTCGTGGTTCGGCAGGGAATACGACGACGCGATGTCGGCCTACACCGGCGCGCTCGACCGGGCCATCGAGACGATACTCCAACTCGAAAGTACGACCGCGATCACCGAGTCCGACCTCGAACGCCTCGGCGACGTCACCCTCCACGTCGAGAGGACGATAGAGGACCGACTCGAACCCCACTTCGAGCTCTCGGAGCGCGTTAGACGGCGGAACGACCGGGCGACCGAACGCGTCCGTCGGTTCGGCGAGCGCGGCGACCGCCCCGCGGTCAACGACGAGCTCGAGTCACTTCGCAACTTCTACGAGCGGATCCGGGGGTTCTTTTTCCGCCAGCGGGAGCTCTCGAAGAACCCGATCCAGAACCGGCTCGTCCCGTTCATGGCTGCCGGCGGGGCCGACCGCGACGATGAGGACGACGCCATCCACGACACGCTCTTCGAATTTCGATACCTGAACCCGATCCGGTACGTTGATGACCCTCGCTACGGCATACGCTACCTTCGGGGCGTCCGGTTCCGGGCGCGCGCACACACCGAAGAGGCCGTCGAGGACCGCAACGATCCGCGGCTCCTCGGTGACCCCGCCGCCTCGCCGGCCGGTTCGACGAGGTGGGAACCGACCGATACCTTCGACGAGCGCTTCGAGCCGGTCTCGGTCCCCGAGGGCCGACGGGACGAACTCGAGGTCGTCGTCAACGACTGGGCCGACTACGACGGCGGCCCCCTCGGGATCTATACGGAGGAGTTCGTCTCCTGGCCGATCTACGTCCAGCGATACGAACGTTTCGAGGCGGCGGCGGCGGCGAGGGCGTCGCTGCTCGATGGTCCCGTGTTCTTGGAGGCCGAACGGACCGTCACCATCGGCGACTCCGAGTGGCAACAGGTCCGATACCGCCTCGGCGGGGACGTCATCTATGCGTTGTTTAAGCAGTTCGGCGAGTTCGTCGTCGTCGCCGCGCCGTCCCGGACGCCCGTAGAGGACCGTACCACGCCGTCCCGAGCGCCGAAAACGGACCTCCAACGCGACGAGGCCGTCGTGATCCGCGACGACGATGATAGCGACGACAACGACAACGACAACGACGACAACGACGTCGACTTCTCGTCGTTCGACGGCAACGACGACGGCGATGGCAGCGACGACGATGGTAACGACGACGGTGACGGTGAAGTGGCCATCACGATACCGATCGGGGACGTCGAAGCCGGAGACGTGATTCGGGTTCGTCCCGGCGAGCGGATCCCAGTCGACGGTGTCGTCACCGACGGGGAGTCCACGGTCGACGAGTCGGCACTGGCCGGCGGATCCGCTTCCGTCGATAAATCGCCGGGAGACGACGTCTACCGGTCGACGATCAACGAGGACGACGTCCTCCGGATCGAGGCGGCGGACTACGTCGACGAGTCGTGGACGCTTCCCCTCGATCGGAGCTGGCTCCACGTGGAGGGCGAGTGATGGAATCTCGATCCCCAGCGTTAATTTATCGGGACGCGCTATCCCTTCGGAGGCACAGATGACACGAGGGCGTGACACCGTGATCGGCGTCGTGGTCGTGTACGTCGGGGTGAGCCTCGCCGCCGGTACGGTCGCGTTCGCCGGCGCGAGGTGGGCCCACGCACACTTTCTCGCGGCGGCGACCGGCGACGCGGTCGAGGAACTCGGCCCGGCGTTCATCGAGACGGTGCTGATCGGGCTCGCGGTCACCGCGTCGGTACTGGCTCCGGTCGTCAGTGTCGTCGTCGGAATTACCCTCGGCCGGGGCCTTTTCGCCCCGGTACGCGCCATCGGGACCGCGGCCGTCACCGGACTCGTCGGGGCCGTCCTCGTGGGTGCGACCGTGGCGACGCTGGGCTCCGCCGGTACCCCGATCGGGACGATCTGGACGCGGTCGTTTCTCCTCACGCTCGCCGTCGCCGCGGTGGCCTCGGCCGTTTCGGGAGCCATCGGGGCGGCAGTCGGTGCCAGAGCGGGCTGACGGCACCGACTCGCCAATAGCCGGAGGGTTACCGACTCGCCAACAGCCGGACCCCATCGGCGTGAACGCCGGCCGGAACGGCGTAGGCCAGCCACAGCGTCCGGTCGGGGGCAGCGGTGGCGTCGTCGTAAACGGCGTCGGTCGGACGCCGATCGCCCCCGGCCCGCCGCCGGACGTCGGCCGGATCGTACTCCGGGACGTCCTCGGTCGGCGTCATCCCGTATCTGTCGTCGAGGAACTTCGAGGGAGCGACCGCTCCCGTTTGCGGAGCGTAGCGCGTCCGCCTCGGCCGAACCACCGATTCGCCGGCCCGCAGCGACAGCCCCGCCCGCGACGGCGGCGAGCGGACCCCGTCATCGCCACGAACGCCGCTGACGGAGACGAACACGAACGCGAACCGCGAGCCGTCTGCCGCGGCGTGCCAACGGCGCTCGCCGCCGATTTCGTGGGCGTACGCGCGGAGGATCCGAACCCCATTCACGTCGAGTCTGAGACCGTCGTCGTAGGTGTGAGACGATCGAGGATGCAGCGACTCGAAGATCCGGACGCCGGCCAGTCGGTCGGTTTCCTCGATCCCGAAGAGGGCGGTCCCGGACGCCGGGACCGCCTCGTAGGTCATCGGTGGGCTCTCCCAGGACAGTCGCTCGCCCGGCCCGAGGGCCCCCGAGAACGTTCCGACGGGGTCATCGGCCGTCAGATCACGTACGGTCCGCTCGATCGTCCGGACCGCCTCGCCGGTGTTCTCGACGACGATGCGGAGCCTGAACGGCACGCCGACGCGCTTTCGGCGGGGGGCCTCGATCCTCGTGACCGTGGACGGCGGGGCCGGGTCCGGATCCGCCGGCGTCGTCGGCTCCGGCCCCGACCGCTGTGGCTGTGATCGCCGGTCGGCCTCGGGGGCTGTCTCCGGTTCGCCGTCGATACACCCGGCGAGAGCGACGATCCCGCCGGCGAGACGACCGAGGAGGACGCGACGGCGCATTGGAACGCCTGCTCGTTCGAGCGCCTGGTACTTAAAAAGGTCGCGGCTCACGTCGCCGAGGCCGTGGACGGACCACCGGAACGCCCGCCGCTCACCCGTCGCTTCGGCTCGGTTCGATCCACACGCCGGGTTCGAGAACCGATCCGGACTGCCGCTGTCGGTTTCGCGTTGCGATCTCGCCCCAGGCTCGCAGGCCGGTCTCGATGGTCTCCCTGTCGAACCCGATCGTCTCGCCGAGGGCGAGCAACTCCCGCGGCGCACGCAGCGCCAGATGCGAGTCGACGTCCGCCGAGACGACGTAGGGGGTGTCGTACTGTTCGACCAACTCGCGGAGCTTCCGGAGCCCCTGAATCGCCTGTACGCGCTGTCCGCCGTCGGATCCCAACACCCGGCCGAAGTTGAACTCCACGTGGACGCCGTTCTCGGCCGCCGTCTTTGCGAGGACGTGGTTGACGTCGCCGTCGTCCATCGGGTGGGTGAGCACGTCGACCTGTGGCTGCTCGACCGCGAACCGGTTCAGTTCGCCCCCGTGTACGCAGACGACGGTCCGCTTCGAACGGTAGTTCCCGATCAGCCCGCTCGCCCGCCCCGGAGCATCGGCTCGGATCTCGATCCCGACGACGACGTCGATACCGTAGGCCTCGGCGACGCGGTCGGCGTCGTAGCTCGCCTGCGCGTCGCCGTGGTTTCGGACCACGATACCCTCGTACCCGCACGTCGCGGCGCGTTTTGCGAGCCGGGCGACGGTCGCCCGTCCGTCGGGGTAGGCGTGGACGGCCTCGTACATACGACACCGGTCGTGACTGGGGGACTTTGCTGTTGTGTCTCGGGGCCACGTTTCGCGAACGGATCCCGACCGCCCCCGATGCCCGGGGCCACCGCTCACCGTCCCGACGGGGCGACGTGCAACACTCGGAGTCGCCCCGCGCCGGCACCCAGACAGAACCCCGAAAAGTGGGCCGCGAGCGCGACCCCCGGTGCGGCCGTCGCCGCGGTGAGAATCGCCGCGAGCACGGCGAAGACGGCGAACCGGCCGCGGCGGCCGAGCGGGAGCCACGCGAGCACGCGCTCGGAGGCGCGGTTCCCGACGAGCAGGTATCCGAGCAGCGCGAATATCGCGCCGCTGGATCCGAGGACGGCGGCCCCGCCGAACGGGACCGCGACGACGACCTGGACGATCCCGGCGACCGACCCGGTGCTGAGAAAAAAGGCGTGGAACCGCACTGTCGTCGTCACGGACGCCACGAGCGGCCCGACGACGAGCAGCGCGAGGACGTTCGCGAGGAGGTGGCCGGGGCCGCCGTGGGCGTAGACGCTCGTGAGGAGCGTCCACGGCTGGTGGTCGAGCGGGAGCGACAGCGCGAACACCCCCGGGCCGACGCCGACGGCGCCGCCGGCCGCCTGGGCGGCGAACGTGCCGAGACAGAGCACGAGGGTCGTAAAGACCGGACGGAGAGCCATACGACGGGTTCGGGCTCGACGGTCTTAGTACTGCAGTTCGTCGGTGTAGTGGTCCAATACCGACACCACGGCCACGCCACAGACGACGGAGACGCCGATCGTCGCCACGACCCCCACGGAGACCGAGCCGGCGTTTTCGGCCACCTCGCGGATCGGGAGTCTGAGCGCGCCGAGCATCAGGCTAACGAGGAAAACGAACGTCGCGTCTCTATACCGTTCGAGCGCCGCCCGAACGACGTAGGCGACCGAAAACAGCCCGACGAGCGCGCCGGAGCCGAACGCGAGGAGGGGGACCAGCGACTCGACGAGCGGCTGGACGTTCCCGCTCAGAGCGGCGTCGATTCCGCCGAGGACCCGCCGGGGGATCCCGCTGACGTACTCGTATTGGCCCATGACGAGCAACAGAAACGCCCCGGAGATCCCCGGGAGTACCATCGCGGAGATGGCGACCATCCCGGCGACGAACAGTACCGGCAGCGTCGTCGGCCTCGCGCCGGCGAGAGACGGGTCGGTGACGAGAAAAGCCCCGGAAAAGCCGGCCGCCGCGACGAGTACCCGTCGGGCGGTGCCGGCGTCGACGTAGCGATACAGGACGACCGCGGAGGCACCGATGAGCCCCGAAAAGAAGGCGTAGGTCGGAGCCGGATACCGCGTAACCGCGACGTTCATCGCCGTCGCGACCGTTGCCGCGGCCGACAACACCCCCGCTCCGAGCACGAACAGGAACGGGGCGTCCGCCCGGAGGAGGTCGCCCACGAGGGCCGCACGCCCCCGCCGGGTATGAATCACGCGGAGGTGCCCGAGCGAGCGGAGATCGAGCGACGTCAGCGCGGCGATCAGCCGCTCGTAGACGCCGAGTATCACCGCGATCGTTCCGCCGGAGACGCCCGGAACGGTGTCGGCCGCCCCCATGCACGCACCTTTCAGGTAGACCGAGAGCCAGGATCGGATCCCGGCACCTCGGCTCATTCAGCGCGTACGCCCCGGCTCTCCTCGACGGTTCCGTCCTGGGTCGATCCGTCCTGGGTCGATCCGTCCTGGGTCGTTTCGCCTCCGGGCTGGGCTTCGAGCTGCGGGACCTCGAGTTCGACTGTGACGGGCGTCTCGTCCTCGCCGACGACGTGGCCTTCGGTCACGTCGGCCTGGCCGAAGGCACCCGCCTCGGGTGCGACGAACTGGTAGCTGCTGTTGGCGCGTACGTCGACGTTCGTGTGGCCGGTTTCGGGACCGTACTCGTCGTAGCCGGTCGTCGAGTACGGGACGGTCATCTCGAAGTTGCCCTCGGCATCGGTGTCGGCGTACTGGGTGTAGGTGAACGTCTCGTTGGTCGCACCGACCTTCATCTCGACGCTCGCTCGAACCTCGGTGTTCTCCGGCCCGCTGCCGTCGATCGTCGCGCCGTCGACGCGCTCGAAGGTCTTCACCCACGATTCGTTGTCACCGATCGTCTGGCCGGGGGCGAGCCGATCGAACGGCGACTGGGTGGTCGGCCCGCCGGCGTGGACCAACCGGAAGTGTTCGAGCGCTTCGGTCCGTTCTGCTTGCTGTCCCAAGACGCCGCCGTGGACGACGGTCGGGTCGTTTTCGGCGGCCTCGCGTGCGGCCTCGACGCTGTCGTGTTGGGTGAACAGGTCGTCGAGCCCGGAGGCCCCCTCCGGAAGCGTCGCGACGCCGTCCGCCTCGGAGTACTGCCCGAAGTTGATGGTCACCGGGCCGGCCTCCTGTGCGCTCCCGTGGTGTTGATACAGCCGGACGCGCATGCTCTCGTAGCCGCGCTGGGTATGGGCACCGTAGAGTCGCTGACCCTGTTGGTTCACCACCTGGACGCCGACGTCCCCGCTGCTCACGTTGTGGCGGGATTCGAACGCCGTCGGGGCGTTGTACTTTTGCGTACCGGCGTAGCCGAGCGGGTAGTCGACCATCACGTATCGGACGCCCTCGCCGTCGGGCTGGTCCTCGTCGAGGATCTCGATCGCGCGTTCTTCCTCCCCGGCGAGCAGGAAGTCGGCGGACTCGGTGGCGTGTTGCTGGAAGGGATTCGCGACCGGAACCCGCTCGCCGCGGGTCGTGATATAGTGGCCGTAGTCCCACCACGCGAGCACGCCGTACTCGCCGTCCACGTACTCAAAGTCGTCCGTGTTCTCATAGGTCCCATAATAGTCGAGACGCGGATCGTCCCCGGAGCCATACGCGCCGACCTCCGGCGTCTCCTCGGAGAGCCAATCGAGGCTCTCGGACCACTGTTGCATTTCGCCCGGCTGGGACGCGCCCTCGGCCGTCGAGAGCGTCGCCCCTGTTACGACGAGCGGCCCGGTAATGACGAAGAGGATCGCGAGGACGATGAGTATCTGATAGGGTTTGACCGCCGTGATGTCCGTACGGACGTTGTCGAGTTCGACGAACTGATACACCCAGCCGACGACGTAGGCGTTTCCGGCGGCGACGGCGACGACGAAGTGTATCTCGAAGCGTTGCTGAGTCAGGGTGAACAACAGCATGAGCCCACCGAAGACCGCGACGAGCAGGTAATCGGCCCGCGGGCGCGTCCGCGAGACGACCCGGTACAACACGAGTACGAGTCCGAGCACCGCGGTGTAGAATCCGAGGCCGTAATTCCGATAGAACAGCGAGAGCGGGTCGCTCGGTGCCTGGGCTTCGCCGATGGTCGCGATAGTATCAGTCGTCCCGAGGCCGGCGACGCGCTCGAACTGACGGATAAAGAACCCGAGCGTATCGGGCGTGACGACGGCGAGGACAGCGACGCCGACGAGCCCCGAGCCCACGATACCGACCGGGTAAGCCGCCCGAGGAAGCCCCCGTTGCTCCCACAGGCGGGCGACCGCGGCCATGAACGCGGCGCCGACGGCGACGGCCACCGCGAGGAGGGGGTGAGCGATCGAGTAGTCGGTCGGCTGTAGCCCGGTCGTCTGCAGGAAGGGGGTGATCAACACCGCCGCCGTCAGCATCGCAACGACCGAGGGGATCGCGACGTGATCCGGGCTGTGGCCACGGAGGAACTCGAGCGAGAGGGCGAAAAAGAGGAATACCCCGAAGAGTCCGAAGAGGAAGATCGCCGGCGGCCAGTTGAGGACCGCGAGCGTGAGTACGACACCGAGAGCTACGGCCCACTTCATGGGCTCGCGGAGCAGCCCGAACTCGCGCGTCCGGATGAACTCGTAGATCACGCCCTCCCGCTGTGCGACGGCGAGGAACTTCATCCCGACGGCGAGGACGACGAGCGAAAAGAACACCTCCGCGATCTGGTGGTCGAACGACCCCGCGACGCTTCGAGTGAGGAACATCCCCGGCGTCAACGCGAGGACGAGCACGGCGATGAGGCCGCCGAAGCGGCCGCCGAGACGCTTGCCGACGTAGTACATCGGGATCGCACACAGCATCGCGATCACCGGGGCGGCAAACAGCGTCGTCGTGACGACCGTCTCCTGGGAGGGCGATCCGAGTCCGACGACCAACGCGACCGTCGCGACCGCCTGATCGAAGATGGTGCCGAACTGTCCGGCACGTGCGCCGACGTCGAACCCGGTCCAGGGGTCGAACGGCATGGTGGCGGGGAAGTTCTCGATGACGTAGTTCGTCGATCGGTAGTGGTAGTACGCGTCGTTCCCGTTGTAGAGGGGTTCCCCGTCCGCACCGATATGGTTCGCGTAGTTGCGCACCCGGACCCACAACATGAACGCCATGAGGGCTGCGAGGACGGGGATGTGATACAGACGATAGACAGTATCGATCTGCGACTCGTACTCCGCGAGTCGCTCTTCGAACGCGTCGAACCGCTGGCTCATTGCCCGAATACACTGCCAAAACGCGCATAAGCCTTTTCCATTACGCTTCGGAGCGCGTATCAAAATCGGGGATGCCGGACGGATCGGTTCACCCCCGACCGGCGGGTCGACGGGGGCCGCCTACCACTGCGGGGCTTCGAGTCCCGCGGCCTCCAGTAGCCCCTTCCAGCGGCTCTGAACGGTCAGCCTCGATACGCCGGCGGCGTCCGCGACCGCGGACTGCGAACGACGCTCGCCGGCGATGAGCGCGCCCGCATAGAGGCTAGCCGCGACCACCGCCTGTTTCGACCGATCCGCCTCCGGAACCGTCGAGAGAAACAGATCAGTCGCGCGCGACTTCGCCTCGCTCCCCAGGCCGAGTCGCTCGGCCGCATCGTCGATGGCGACCAGCCACCGCTCGTTTTCGACGTGGTCACGGGCGCGGTACATACGCGTCTACTGATGTGTCCGAGTATATAAAAATCCCTCCGACGTGGAGCGGGCCGACCGCAGGGTGAATCGACAGTGCGCACGGACTGGGAGCCGTCAGTATCAAATGAGCGACCGGCCGTAGACGATGACCGCGAGGTTGTTCGCGAAGACGAACAGGCCGACGGCGATTACGCCCCCGATCCACACCTCGAAACTCCGGGCCAACATCCACGCCTCGATCCCCTCGGCCGTCCGCAGGAGCCGAAAGTAGCCGGCGAACAGTCCCGCCAGCACGACGAGGGCACTGAGATTGAGTATGACGACGACGGAGAGCCCCTCTCCGAGTGCCCACCGCATGTAGGGGTTTGCCTCCGCAGCCACGCCGTGGATGTCCGCCGCGTAGAGCGTCGTCAGCAGGTCCGCGGTCAGCAGTATATAGAGTGCGCCCGCGACCCACGACCAGTACTCGCTCTCGTCCGGGTGGGTTCGGTCGCCGCCGGCGAGGAGTTCCGGTCGTTGCACATCGGACCATCGTCGCCCAGGAACTTATAAACCACCGTCCGGACGGGCGGGACGCGACGGGGATCCATAGAGCGCTCGATACGTCCCGACCTGCGTAACCATATTTTGGTACGTGGCCGAGGCGAATAAACCGATGTATCTTCCGGAACGTTTGTGATAGATGCGGCCGTACGGGACTTCCGTGTCGGTTTCGAACCGGCTCCCGGCGTCGGAGCGGTTCGGATTTGGCGTCGGCGAGCTCACGGGTGCGATAGGGGATTCGATTACGGTCCTGCCGCTAGTCGTCGCGCTCGGCCTGTTGACGCCGGCCTCGCTTCCGCACCTGCTCGTCGGGTTCGCCGTCTTCCAGGTGGTCTGGGGAATCAGCTACGGCGTCCCGCTGTCCGTCGAACCCATGAAAGCCCTCGCCGGTCTCGCGGTCGCCGGCGGTCTCACCCACGGAGAACTCCTCGCGGCGGGGCTGCTCGCCGGCGGGGTATTACTCGTCGCCGGCCGCCGGGGGTGGCTCACGACGATCGAAGCCGCGGTCGGGGAGCCGGTCGTCCGGGGGATCCAGTTCGCCGTCGCCTGCCTGCTCGTCGTCGCCGCCGTCGACCCCGTCGCCGCCGCCCCCGGCGTGGCCGGTGCCGGGGTAGCCCTCGCGGCCGCCGTCGCGCTCGTATCGCGGCGCGCCGTCGCGCTCGCCCTCCTCGCGGTCGGCGGGCTGTGGGCGGTCGCATCGGGTGGCCTCCCGCAGCCGGCGCTTCCCGCGCCCGCGGTGTTTCCGGCCGGCCCCCCGGTGATTTCGATCGACGCCGCGGAGGGGGTACTCGCCCAACTCGCGATGACGGTCGGCAACGCCGCGATCGCGACGTCGCTTCTCCTCTCGGATCTCTACGACGCCGACGTCTCGCCGGACCGCCTCGCAGAGAGTATGGGTATCATGAACCTCGTCGCGGTGCCGTTCGGCGCGCTCCCGATGTGCCACGGCTCCGGCGGCCTCGCGGGCAAACACGCCTTCGGCGCGCGGACGGGAACGGCGAACATACTCGCCGGCGCGTTCTATCTCGGAGTGGCACTCGTCGCCGACCTCCTCGTTTCCTTCCCGATGGCCCTCCTGGGTGTCCTGTTGGTCGTCGTCGCCGGATCGTTGGCTCACGTGGCGTTCGCCTCGACGGATCGGCCGCTGTTCGTTGCGTCGGTCGGGATCCTCGGCGTGGCAACGAACGTCGGGATCGCGTTCCTCGCCGGGATCGTCTGGTGGCGACTCGGGCGGTGACGCGATAGCTTCACGAAATTATAGCCGACAGTATGAGACTTTTAGCTCGGGGGCCGCTTCGGGAAGACATGTCGTGGGACGATCTATTCGAACGCGCCGACACGTACGGGGTCGACCCCGAGGAGATACGGGCAGCCCTCCGGGAGCGTCGTGGCCGTGAGTGAGGGCCGCGAGCCCGACCCGACGCGGGTCGTCGCGGACGCCGACGTGCTCGCCGCGGACCTCCTCGTCGGCGGGTCGGCCAGGGAGGTGATGGACGTCGTTCGATCGCACTCGTGGCTCGACGTCGTCGCGACCGAGCCGCTGCTCGAGGAGGCGGCGGGGGCCGTCGAGTCGCTGGCGGGTCGGGCGCTGGCCGACGACTGGCGGACGAAAATGGACGAACTCGCCGTCGTCGTCGAGCAGCCACCCGACGATCGGCCGGCGCTCGCGGCCGCCTACCGCGGGGACGCGGCCCAGCTCGTCACGTTCGACGAGCGTCTCCGGAGCGCCGAAGCCGGGGCGAGCCTACGCGGCCTCATCGAGGTGAGCGTCCGTTCGCCCGAGGCGTTTCTCGCGGTCGTCGATCCGGCGACGATCTACGAACTGACCTTCGAGGGGGCGTACCCGGGGCCGGACCGGAAGCCGCGGTGAGCGTCCGCTACCGTCCCGCGAACCACTCGGCGAACGTCCCGAGCGCCCGCCCGCGGTGTGAGACGGCGTTTTTTTCCTCCGAACTCATCTCGGCGAACGTCGTCCCGGCGTGTTCGAAGATCGGATCGTAGCCGAAGCCGCCCTCGCCGCGGGGTTCGACGATCCGGCCGGGAACCGATCCCGCAAAGAGCTTCACCGGCAGGTCGCTCCCGGCGACGGTGTCGTCGGTGGTCGCCGTCGCCCGGTCGTCGGCGTCGAGGTCCCGGCCGCGGCGGTCGTCGAGGTCGACCGGCTCCGGCGATGCCTCGAACGGGTCGCCGTCGCAGTAGGCGATCACACACCGGAACGCCGCCCGCCGTTCGTCCTCCGCTCTGGCGAGTCGGCCGACCCGCTCGACGCCGAGGGTATCCTCGACGTACGCCGAATAGGGGCCGGGGAAGCCGTCGAACCCCTCCAGATACAGTCCGGCGTCGTCGACGATGACCGGGCCGCCGACGTGTTCGTAGGCCTCCCGCGCGCCGTGGGCGGCGACCGACTCGAGGGAGTCGGCCTGTATCTCCGTGTAGTCGTAGTCGACGGCGGCGACGTCGTCGCCGAGGTAGGCTTCCGCCTCCCGGACCTTCCCGTCGTTCGTCGTCACGTATCTGAGCATACCACGCCTTGAGGACCGTCCCGAAAAGCACCACCGGTCCGTAGTCGGTCGGGGCTCTAGCGGAGAGAAACGGAAAAATCGAAGCGCAGCGTCCCGCACGGACCGCCGTGGGCAGTTTCGGGTCAGTTCCCGACTTCCCAGGTCAGTTCCCGACTTCCCAGGTCAGTTCCCGACTTCCCAGGTCAGTTCCCGACTTCCCAGGTCAGTTCCCGACTTCCATCGCGCGCTCGACGACGTCCTCGCTGTAGAGCTCCGCGAGGCCCTCGTGTTGGTCGGGGCGGTTCTCGTAGACGTCCTGGAACAGCGTGATGGGCGTCTGAAGCGCCTGGTAGGTCGCCTCGTCCCACATCCGGTCGCTGCTAACGTCGACTTGAACGCCGTCGATCTCGACGGTCGCGGCCTGGGTCATCGCGATCGCGCCCTTGCCGGCTTCCTTTGCGGCCTCGAACTCCTCCATGGAGTCGACGATGTCGTCCATGCTCGGGACGTAATCGAGGAGGTCGAGCAGCTCCTCCTGCAGTTCCTCCTCGTCGAGTTCGACGTCGTCGTTGCCGACCGAGAGGACGTAGCCGTCGTCGGTCTCCTCCAGGGAGACGCGGGTGCCGTCGTACACTTCGACGCCGTCGACGCTTTCAAGTTCGACCTCGCGGCCGTCGGCGTCGAGGAGCCAGTAGCCCTCCGCCGGCGGGAGCGCGGACTTGTTGGCCTCGACGACCTGACCGGGGGTGAGAGACCAGATGCCGAGCATCCCCTTGGCCTGGTTGTCGGTCATCCGCTCGCGGTAGCCCTCGACGTCGCGGATGTCGTCGTAAGGGCCGTCGACGGAGATGAGCCCCGCCGCGCTCGCGGCGCGGGAGGTGTTGTGGCGCAGCTCCGGCCAGGCGGGCAGCCCGCCGGTCGGCGTGATGGCGCGGGCGTCCTTCGTGTAGTCGACCTCGCCGATCACGAGCATGAACAGCCGCTGGAGGTTGTTCGTCGGCTTGCCCATCTCCTCACGGAGCTTCTCCATGCCGAGTTCGGACTGGCCGCTCTCGATGATGACGGACATCTTGATCGAGCCCTCCTCGAAGCCGTACTCGTTCTCGATGATCGTCAGGAACTCGTCGGCCTTCTTCCAGTCGTCGATGTCGCCGACCTCGGGGATGACGAACCCGTCGATGTGCTCGATCGCGCCGTTGTCGGGGTCGGCGATCTCGAGCATTCGCTGGAAGCCCTGATACCGCGTCTGGGGGCTGTTCCGGTGCCAGACGACGCGTGGGTGGATCTCGCCGGGGTAGTCCGCACCGTACTCGGAGACGACGTCGATGATGTTCTGGGCACCCTCATCGCGCATGTTCGGCGCGGTGGCGTCCTCGTTGTCCGGCACCCAGACGTCGGGGGCCTCCATCCCGCTGAGTCCGGCAGCGCCTTCCAGCATCTTCGCCGAATCGTCCTCGCCCTCGACCGCTGTCGGGGTCGTAAAGAACGTCCGAACGAACTTCCGCTCGTGGGTACGCTTATCGATTTCCGTCATATGAGTCACTCGAATCGACGATTGGAGGCTTCTTAAAGGTGGCCGAATCGACTCGTCGGGGCGGCGTCCGACCCCTCCAACCGGGAGGCGTCGTCCCCACCGCTCGCCGGAGAAATCGTCACGGCCGCAAAAAAGTGCAGTCGTCACCGGGGATCCGCGGTCGGGAAACGGATCGGCCGTGGGTTCACGCTCCTCCCCCGGTGT
The DNA here is from genome assembly GCF_013839515.1 of Natronomonas salinimetallica. GTDB lineage: Archaea > Halobacteriota > Halobacteria > Halobacteriales > Haloarculaceae > Natronomonas. The sequence continues at coordinate 20,117 of NZ_JACDNQ010000013.1, forward strand.
GGGTCATCCCACACCCCCGTACCCGTCCGGCAGTGATACCCGACCGTTTTCCGACGTCGGGGATCCCGAAGCCGGCCGCGTCGACGACCGCGGTCCGATCAGTCGTCGTCGCCCGAGGTCACCGGGTCGCTCTCTTCCTCGGTGAAGCCCGCGGACTGCTCCATCCGGGCTTTCGCCTCGGGGTCGAACTGGGCCTCGATGTCCTGGAAGCGCGAGACGAACGAGAGCTCGTGGTGGCTCTCGGTCTCGTGGCCCAGATAGCGGTCCTCGAGGTCCCACTGTGCTTCTTCGTCGTTCTCGGCGATGTTCGACATGTCCTCGTAGACCGCGTGTGCGCCGGAGTGCAGAGCGTAGAGCGTGATGAAAATGTACTGGTAGCCGAGATCGCCGAGCTCCTGGAACGTCAGCGGATCCGTCTCTTCGGACCACGCGAAGGAGCTCGAGTAGTTGAAGGCGAGATCCAGATCGGGGTGGGTCTCGTGGATCGTCTCGGCGTAGTTGACGGCGTCCTCACGCGAGGGGTCGGGCATCTCGGGCCAGACCAGATCGACGCCGGCGTCGGCGTAGATGCGGCCACGTTCGAGGTGCTCCTCCCAGTCGCCGTTGGCGGAGCCGTAGGCGTCCGTCCGGGCGATGACGATGGTGTCCTCGGACTGTTTGGCGTCGACGGCCGCGGAGAACCGCGCTTCGGCCTCGTCGCGCGGAATGATCTGCTTGCCGGCGATGTGTCCGCAGCGTTTCGGCGTCGTCTGGTCCTCGATGTGGACCGCGGCGACGCCGGCCTTTTCGTACTCGCGGACGGCGCGGCGGACGTTGTGGACGCCGCCGTAGCCGGTGTCACAGTCCGCGACGACCGGCAGGTTCGTCGCCTCGACGATCCGCTTTGCGTTCTCGACCATCTCGGTCATGGTGACCATCTCGAGATCCGGGAATCCGAACTGGCCGAGGACGGTCGAGTATCCCGACATGTACGCGGCGTCGAGGCCCGCCATCTCGGCGAGGCGGGCGTCGAGCGCGTGGTAGAGTCCGGGCGCGAACGTGAAGTCCTGCTTGTCGAACTTCTCGCGAAGCTCGCGGGCGGCAGGGTTGTCAACGTCTCGAACGATCGACTCGGTATTCTGAACGCGGCTTGCAACCTCGTCCGTTCCGTCGTTGTCGTGTGCCATAGATATCGTGTGTTCCTATGAGTGGAAGTCCCCGGGGTCGGCCGGTCTGTCGACGCCGGCGTTCGGGTCGTCACACCCCGTCCGACCGTCGGGTCCTCCGTCACTCATCGTGTGCATCTGATCGGAACACCGACGGGTACAAAACTGTTATGAATTATAATGTTAATATCGCATAAACAGTCCTTATTCTTAAGAGTATATAATCGAGTGAGAGTGTCTACCGTGGTCGGACGTGGTACGGCCGGCGGGACGTCCGTGACGATATCGCGGCACTGACGCGTGAATATCGGACGAGCGGGGTCGCCGGCCGCATGCGTCCCCATCGGTATAACCGGCAGTGTACGTCCCCATCGGTATAACCGGCAGTGTACGTCCCCATCGGTATAACCGGCAGTGTACGTCCCCATCGGTATAACCGGCAGTGTACGTCCCCGTCTGCTCCGGTCCGACCGGCCCCGCACCGCGGCGGTCCCGGAGCAAAACCCACGTCCTTATCCCACAGCAGGGCGTATCTAACGAAATGGTTTCCTCCAAGGGGATTGCTGAGCGGCAGCCGCCCCACGAAGCGACGCTGTACTGTACCGACTGTGATCATGCAAGCCGAATCAACGGGGACTGGCTCATCGACGTCCACATGGACCACCTCGATTACGAGTGTCCCGAGTGTGGGGCGACGATCGACTCCCGCCGAAACGGACCGGATCTGACCACGCAGAGCGGTGGAACGCTCCGGTTCGACGACGCCGACTGACACCGAGTTTGGCCCGACGCCCGCCGCGCCGTCGAAGCGCGATAGGCGATACGACCATACCTCGAAGGGCGACACTACTATGCGAGTACCACGCATAGCCGTCCGTATGCCAGATGGAAACGACGGTTCCGAATCGCCGTCACGACTCGGACGACTACTGTTCGGCCTCGGCCTCGCCCTCCAGGCGTCGGAGGACTTCCGTGACATGGACGACACCGTCGAGTACGCGGAATCGGCCGGCGTTCCGATGCCCGGACTCGCCGCCCCCTTCGCCTCCGGTATGATGCTCGTCGCCGGCGTCGGCGTCGCGCTGTGGCGACTCCCCAGACTCGCGACCGGGGCCGTAGTCACGTTCCTCGGCGTCGTCACCGCGACGATGCACGACTTCTGGAACGCCGATCCCGACGACAGGGACGGCGAACGGCTCGCGTTCTTCGGGAACCTCGCCATGATCGGCGCGGCGTTGGTGTTCCTCCGGGACGCCTACCGGTGACTGGTCCCCGCGTGCGGGACCGCCGACCGCGTTCGATCGGATAGAAGCCGGCGTCCGTCCGAAAAAGACAAGCCAGGGGTGCGATTTGAACGCACGAACTCCCGATTACAAGTCGGGTGCTTGAACCACCCAAGCTCCCCTGGCACAGGGGGCTGTCTCAGCCGTCATCCGACGTGAGGGGGTCGTCGTTGATGGGCTTTTCGAGTTCGATCCGATGTGGGGCGTAGCCGTGTCGTTCGTAGAACGACCGGGCCGCGTCGTTGTCGGCCATCGCCTGCAGCGCGACGGCCTCCGCCCCGCTCGACTCGAGCGCTTTCTCGGCGGTGCCCAAGAGCGCGCTACCGATCCCGACGCCGCGGTCGGGTTCGTCGACGTAGATGTTATGAACTGTGCCGCGGTCGACGTCCTGTCGGTAGCGGCCCGTTTCGGTCCCGAACGTGACGAACCCGACGGCCCTCCCGGCCCGCCGGGCCACGAAGACCGTGTCGGTGACGACGTGGCGGAGCATCGTCTCCCGGATGATCGAACGGTTCGCCTCGGCCCGGAGGCGTGAGCCGTATCGGCGCTGGTCGGCGGCGAGAGACACCCACAGATCGGCGAGCACGTCGACGTCGTCAGCCGTCGCGGGGGCCACAGTCACGTCGTCGGGTGCGTCACCGGGATGGTCGTCCGACACGGCTACCGATCGAGGGCCTCGACCCCGACGAGCATGTCCCCGGTCAGCATCTGCAGGGCTGCCCCCCCGCCCGTCGAGACGTGGTCGAACCCTTCGAGGAGGTCGAGTTTCCGGAGCGCGGAGGCGGTATCGCCGCCCCCGACGATGCTCATGTCCGCCCGCGTTGCGGATTTATACAGCTCGAGCGTCCCCGTCTCGAATCGGTCGTCCTCGAAGACACCCGCGGGGCCGTTGAGTATCGCCGTCCCGGCGTTATCGAGGGTTTCGGCGTACGCTGCGACCGTCCGGGCCCCGATATCCATCGCCGGCTCGTCGCTCGGAAGGTCATCGAGGTCGAGTTCGTGGCGTTCGTCCCCGCCCTCGACGGCCACGTCGCGGGGCATGTAGATCCGGTGGCTGAAGTCGTCCAGCAGGTCGCCGGCGTTTTTGACGGCGTCGTGGCTCCGCTCGTTGACGACCGCCGCCGAGGCGGCCCCCAAAGAGACCCCGTCGGCGAGCAAAAAGGCGTTGCCGACGATTCCGGCGGTCAACACCGAGTCGGCGAGTCCACGCTCCAGTACCGACCGCGCCACGTCGATCGAGTCGTCGACTTTCGCGCCGCCGAGGACGTACACGCGGGGTTCGGGGCTGTCGGCGATGTTACCGAGGACGCCGAGTTCCCGTTCCATCACGCGGCCGGCGTAGGACGGCAGAAGCTCCGGGAAGCCGACGATCGACGGCTGGCGGCGATGCGACGTGGCGAAGGCGTCGTTGACGTAGGCGTCGAGGGCGGGGGCGAGCCGCTCGACGAGGTACGTCTCGGCCGCCGCTCCGGGGTCGAAGGACATGTACTCCTCGGAGTAAAATCGGGTGTTCTCCAGGACGATCGCCGAGCCCGGATCGAGGTCGTCGATCCGTCCGCGCGCGTCGGCGGAAAACGTCGAATCGCAGTACCCGACCGGGGCGTCGAGGAGCTCATCGAGCCGGTCGGCGTGCGCCCGGAGATCCGTGAACTCCTCGCCGCCGGGGCGCCCCTGGTGGGCGAGCAAGGCGACGCGCGCGCCGCGACGACACAGCTCCGAGACCGTCTCGACGTGTGCCCGCAATCTGGCGTCGTCGGCCAGCCCCTCCCCGTTCATCGGGCTGTTGATGTCAACGCGGACCCCGAGGGCAGCCCCGTCAGCGTCGAGGTCGTCGAGCATCCGTATCATGGCCGGAACTCCCGACGGCCCGAGCAAAGTCCTTTCCGTTCGGACTCGATCGCTCGGGTCGGCGTCCCGTCCCCGGCGGAACCAGCGCCGAGACGCCGGTCCTTTCGGAGATCGGAACAAAGAGTTATTTACCCTCGGGTGCCCCACCACCAGCAAGTGACGTGTATACATGGGTACAACTGAACCAACGGTCACCGGTTCGCTCCGTGACCGACCGGGACTCGTCATCGCTTCGCTGTTCGGCGCTCTTCTCCTCGTCGACCTCGTCGCGAAACTCGTCGGCATCGAACTCGGGCCGGTCGGCGGCTCGCTCTCGACGGGGCGACTCGGGTCGAACCTCTGGAACGGCGTCGTGATCGGGCTCGTCATCGGCCTGGCCGGGATCGGCCTCTCGATGACGTACAGCATCCTGAATTTCGCGAACTTCTCCCACGGTGATCTCGTCAGCCTCGGGGCGTTCACCGGCTGGGGTGTCGCCTTCGTCGTCGCCGCGGGCAGCGACATCCCGATCCGTGCGCTGTTGACCGTCCGCGCGGCGGGCAATGCGACGCCCGGCGACATCGGCGCACACGTTCTTTCGACGCCCGGCGCGATACTCGTCGGTCTCGTCGTCGCGTTCGTCGTCACCGCGCTCGTGGCCCTGGGGCTCGACCGCGCGTTTTATAAACCGATGCGCGACCGGAGCGGCATTTCGCTTCTCATCGCGTCGATCGGCGTCGCGTTGGTCGTCAGATACCTCATTCAGTTCGTCTATGGCTCGGGGCGTCGGGGCGTCACAGCCAGCGTCGACGCCTCGAACGTCGCGTTCGGACCACTCGGGCTGTCGGTCAACGCCCACCAGTTGACGCTCTCGGTCGCCGCGATCGCGCTCATGTTCGCGACGCATTTCATGTTGCAGCACACGAAACTCGGGACTGCGATGCGGGCGATGGCCGACAACAAAGACCTCGCGCTCATCACCGGGATCCCCGCCGAGCGCGTCGTCACCGCAACGTGGCTCATCGGCGGCGGTCTCGCCGGGGCATCTGGATACCTCTACGTGCTGTTGCGCGGGACGATCCAGTTCGACTTCGGGTGGCTGCTCTTGCTCTTGATCTTTGCCGCGGTCATCCTCGGTGGCATCGGCTCGGTATACGGTGCGATCGCTGGGGGGCTCGTCATCGGGATCGTTTTCACGACATCGACGATCTGGATCCCCTCGGATTTCAACGAAGCGGCCGCGTTCGCGGTGATGATCCTCGTCTTGTTGTTCCGGCCTGAAGGTATCTTCGGGGGTGTTTCGACCGCATGACCGACGATACGACCCCGGACAGCGCGACGGGTGCCGTCCTCGACGCGGTACGGCGAAGCGATCTCGGGGTGGTCCTCCTCACTCTCGGGCTGATATACGTCGCCGCGGCGCTTTTGACGTTCGCCGACGGACTCAACAGCGTCGTCGGCCTGATGCGGACGCTGACGTTCCTCGGGTTGGTGTACGCGCTGTCGGCGCTCGCACTCAACCTCCATTGGGGCTACACCGGCCTGTTCAACATCGGCGTCGCCGGCTTCATGGCGGTCGGCGTCTACACGATGGGGATCGTCGTTCGGGCACCCGATCCCGCCTTCGGTCCGCCGGGACTCGGCCTCCCGTTGCCCGTCGGGATCGTCGCGGGGATGGGGATGGCGGCGTTCGTCGGCCTGTTTGCGGCACTGCCCGCGCTCCGTCTCCGGGCGGACTATCTGGCGATCGTTACGCTCGGCCTCTCGGAGATCATCCGGCTGACGCTACAATCGAGCGCGGTCGATACGTTCCTCCGGGAGACGTTCGCCGTCGGTACCGGCGGCGGCCGCGGGATGGGGATGCCTCCGAACCCCGTCCGGGGGCTGTTCCTCGTCGACGGCCAGGCCGGAACCCCGACCGAACTCGGCAGCCTGATCTTCGGGACGCTCGGTGACGGCGGCGTGGGGATCTCGAACAACATCCTCATCGGCTGGGGCTACGTCCTCGTCCTCGCCGCGTTCTTGATCGGCTTCTACGTGCTCCTCGAACGTCTCGGTCGGTCGCCGTTCGGCCGGAACCTCAAGGCGATTCGTGAGGACGACCTCGTCGCGGATTCGCTCGGTAAGAACGTCGACGTGATCAAAATCAAGGTGTTCATGATCGGCTGTGCGTTGATGGGACTGGCCGGGATCCTCTGGTTCGGCAGCCAGGGCAACGTCTCGCCGACGCCGCAGTTCATGCCGCTTTTGACGTTTTACGTCTTCGTCGCCGTCATCATCGGCGGCTCGGGGTCGAACACGGGGTCAGTCGTCGGCGGGATCGTCTTCGCGGCCGTCCTCTTCGAGGGGCCGCGCCGACTCGGGGCGGTCGTCCGGGATACGATCGACGCGCCGACACCGCCCTCTTTCGCCGACGCCCTCGTTTCGTTCGACCCGGTGACGTTTCTCGCGTACGCGACCGACAACGTCGCCCCGTTGCAGTTCGTGTTCTTGGGGCTGGTGTTGATATTCATCATGCACCGCCGACCGGAGGGACTGCTCGGCCACCGGATCGAGACCGCCGCCGCGGTCGATCTCTCCGCGGACTCCCGACCCAGCGGGGGTGACGCGGATGAGTAGCCCGAACCCGGAGGCGAAACCCCCCGAAGAGCTCCCCGAGACGAGGGACTCGCCGACCGAGGAAGCCGCCCAGACGACGCCGCCCGGCCTCCCGCTCCGCGTCGACGGGCTGGTCAAGCGTTTCGGTGGCGTCACGGCGGTCGACGGAGCCACCTTCGAGGTCGAGGCGGGGTCGCTGACGGGACTCATCGGCCCGAACGGGGCCGGCAAGTCGACGACGTTCAACTGCATCACCGGTGTCCACGAGCCGACGGCGGGGAGTATCTACTTCAGGGACGAGGAGATCACGGGGCTCGAACCGTATCAGATCGCAAGGAAGGGACTGGTCAGGACGTTCCAGATCGCCCGCGAGCTCGAGGAGATGACCGTCCTCGAGAACCTCATGTTGGCCCCGAAGGGCCAGCGCGGCGAGTCGGCGATCCGGGCCGTGACACCCGGACTCAGGGGCTCGGTCGTCCGAGAGGAACTCGACGTCCGCGAGCGCGCCTGGGAGACCCTGGAGTTCTTCGAGATCGACCACCTCGCGACCGAGCACGCGGAGAACCTCTCGGGCGGCCAACGGAAGCTCCTCGAGATGGCACGCGCGCTCATGACCGATCCCGAGATGGTGTTGCTCGATGAGCCCCTCGCCGGGGTCAACCCGACGCTGGAGGAGAAGCTCCTCGATCGGATCCACGGGCTGCGTGAGGAGGGCTATACCTTTCTCCTCGTCGAGCACGACATGGACGTCATCATGAACAACTGCGAGCACATCATCGTCATGCACCAAGGGAGCGTGTTGGCCGAGGGAACCGCCGAGGAGATCAGAAACGACGATCGGGTCATCGAGGCGTATCTGGGGGAGGACGTATGAGTACCGACGGAGGGGCCGGAGGGGCGGACCGCGACGACGCCGGAACCGACGCGACCGGCATCGACACCGACACCGACGCCACTGGAGTCGACACCGATACCGACGCCGGCACCAACACCGACACCGACGCCACTGGAGTCGACACCGACACCGACGCCGGCACACGCCACACACTCGGTGGCGACGCGATCCTCCGGATCCGCGGTCTCGACGCCGGCTACGGTGACCTTCAGATCCTCTCCGACGTCGACCTCGATGTCGCCGACGGCGAGTACGTCACCATCGTCGGCCCCAACGGGGCCGGCAAGTCGACGGTGATGAAGACAGTATTCGGCCTGACGACGTACATGGACGGCTCGGTCGAGTTCGAAGGGGCGGAGATACAGGGGAACGCCCCCGAGGAGATCATCAGACGAGGGGTGGGCTTCGTCCCCCAGACGGACAACGTCTTCCCAGGGCTAAGCGTCCGCGAAAACCTCGAAATGGGCGCGTACATCCTCGATAGCGTTCCCGAGGATCGGATCGAAGAGATCTACGGGCGCTTCCCGATCCTTCGGGAACGCGAGGGCCAGAAGGCCGGAACGCTCTCGGGCGGCCAACAGCAGATGGTCGCGATGGGCAGAGCCCTCATGCTCGATCCCGACCTCCTCTTGCTCGATGAGCCTTCCGCCGGCCTTGCGCCGGATCTCGTTTCGGACATGTTCGATCGGATCGACCGGATCAACGACTCGGGGACCGCGATACTGATGGTCGAACAGAACGCGAAGGAGGCGCTTCGCCGCTGTGACCGCGGATACGTCCTCGTCGACGGCGAAAACCGCTATACAGATCGGGGGGACGTGTTGCTCGGCGACGACGACGTCCGACAGGACTTCCTCGGCGGCTGACGGGGCGGCCGCTCGCGGGACGGCTGTTCGCTCGCAAGTCTCGGGAGATCACTCACAAGACGTGGGAGGTCACTCACAAGTCTCGGCTGTTCGCTCGCAAACCCGAGGATCGACTCCGAGGCCGCTGGCCGGTAGGCTCTTGGGTCACTGTCCGAGGACTTCCGACCACTGGCTGGAGTACGACGGCTGTCCGGGTTCGAAGGAGATGCGTTCGAGGATCTCGCCATCGCGGTCCTCGAAGCCGGCGACGTACTGCTCCTCGAGGGACTGCCCGTAGGCGTCGTTGAGATACAGGGTCCCGGACGTCTCCGCGCCGACGAGGTCACTCCGGGCGAGGTCCGCCATGGCGGGACCCTGCAGGAAGTCCGACGGGGCCGTCCGGAAGACGTAGCCGTTGTCCTCCAGGTCGGTCACGTTGGGGTCGGTCGATGACGGCGAGATGCCGACGACCGCGTTCGGGATGAGTACCTGTTCGGCCACCTGGAGGTTGACGTTCGAGGAGGCCGGGCCGACGACGGCCGGGTAGCCCGCGTTGACGAGCGACCTCGCCCCGGAGATGCCGGCCTGGGGGTCCGTCTGGGTGTCCTCGACGGCCGTATCGACGGTGATGCCGATGCCGGCGTCGTTGATCTGTTGGGCCGCCAAGAGCGCGCCGTCCCGGATCGGCACGCCGAGGGGGCCGAGGTCACCCGTCTCGGGCATCAGAACGCCGACCATCGCCTCGAAGCTGTCGACGCCGACGGGGTCGGCGGCCGTCGCGTTTCGGTCCTCCTCGCTCAGCCCGTCGCCGAACTCGAGGTTGTCCTCCGTAACCAACTCGCCGCCGTCGAAGTCGATGACGTCGTAGGCGGCGGTGGCCACGTCGCCGTTGACGTCGAAGTTGACGCTCGAGGAGGCACCGACGTAGTCGATCCGGTCGCCTGCCGCGACCGCCTCGACGGCGTCGACGAGGGTCTCGGGGCCGAACTCCTCCCCGTCCGGGTTCGAAACGGTCCGGACCCGATCGCGGAGCGCGCTCCCGTCGTTCTCGCCGGCGGCCGTGGCCGCGAGGACGTTGATGGCCATCGCGTCGTACGCCTGGGCGGTGAAGACGCCGGGTTCGCTGCCGTAGGCGGCCTGATATTCGGAGTCGAAGAAGTCCGCGCCGGGGCCGCCGGCGGCGGGGGCGGTCCCGATGACGTTGTCCATGTCGTTGTCTACCTCCCCCGGCAGGTCGGCGTCGATGAGCCCGTCCGGAACGACGATATCGAGATCCGGGACGTCGGCGGCGAACTCGGAGTAGAAATCGCGAAACAGCTGGATCCCCGATTCGGGGAACCCGACGACCATCACCGCGTCCGGCGTATCGGAGCCGCCGTCGTCGCTTCCGTCGTCGTTGCCACCGGTACCGTTGCCGTTGCCGTTGCCGCCGTTGCCGTTGCCGTTGCCACCGTTGCCGTTGCCACCGTTGCCGTTGGCTTCCTCCGTCGAGCACCCAGCGAGTGCGGTGATTCCCGCCGCTCCGGCACCCTTCAATACGTCACGACGCTGAATGGTTCGTACCATGCTGCCGGTTGTTAGCGTATCGGTGATCATAAATGTATCCACACATGCGGCGAATCGATCAGCGCTCGTTTCCGCCGGTTTACGCGTGATACGGCAGCGTCGACACACCGAGCCGGAGTATAAAAACCCGGGTCCGTCAGGCGAACTCGACGCCGGTGTGTTCCTCCCGACAGGTTTCGAGGGCGTGTTTGGCGGCCATCCCGGCGGCCTGAGCCGTCTGCGCGGTCCCGACGCCGACTTTCAGATCGACTCCGACGGACTCGTGGACGTGTTCGATCGCGTCGACGTAGCCGGTCTCGTCGACGTCGTCACAGACCGCGATGATGTTGTCACCACCGACGAAAAACGACAGCGAGTCGTGGGCCTTCCGCATGTATCGCATCAGTTCGGCGTACCCCTGTTCGATGTTGATGAACGAGTCGAACTCGTTGAGCTGGTCGGTGTACTTGCCGGTCGCGTCGTTGACGTCGAAGTGGGCGATCCGGACGTCGTCGTCGGTTCTGGCCTCTTCGGCGATGGGATCACCCCGAAGGATCTCCGTTCGGTTGCCGTCCTGTGCGCTGCCGGCGTCCTGGAGTTGGTCGGTCGCGACCCCGAGCGCCGCGGCGGGCGAGGGGTCGGCCGCGACGCTCAGACTCACCGTGACCGGATACCGGTTGCCCACCGACTCCTGTATCAGCGCATGGGCGTCCGCATCGAGGCCGTTCGTGACGGCGACCATATTATCGAACCGAGTGAAAAAGACGTAGCCCTCCCGGTTTCCGAAAAGCTGTGAGAGGTCGGCGTACAACCGCGACTGGAGCGTCTGCAGATCGACTTCCCGGCGCGGCTCGGGGGTGACCGTCCACGGCCCGTAGTTGTCGATCTGAATGAGCGTTACCTGCGCGTGTGTCACGCGTAGCCGTTCGCGCCCGGCCGATATTTGCCTTGTCATCGGCGACGGTGACGCCGGTGTCGGAAACGGCTACCGGAGGTGGGGGTAGACGACCGCTGTGCTTCCCCGGCGGCGCCGGCCGTCCGCGGTCGACAGGGTATTTGAGGCCGCCGGACCTAGGGCGGGTATGTCCACTCGCTCGCGGATTCTCGATCCTCTCCTCGCGGTCGGCGTGGCGCTCGGACTCGCATCCCTCGCCTACGGCGGCGGCAACGTCGCGGCCCTCGGCGTCGTCTCCGCACTGGGCGCGCTTGGCGTCGAACTCACCCCCAGACAGGGGTTCGTCCTCTCGGTCGTCACCCTCCAGTTGGTCTTTTTCACCGGCGTTTCGCTTCTGTACCTCCGGTATCGTGGGATGTCCCTGGCCGACATCGGCGTCCGCATACCCACGTTGGAGGGGTGGATCGTCCTCGGCGTCGGCTTCGTCTCGATGCTCGTCCTCTGGCTCGTCGGCTCGATCGCCAGTTTCGTGATCGGCCAACGGTTCGGCATCGAGCGCGAATCACAGGCGATCATGGAGATCGCCCAACAGGACCCGCTCATCTTTCTCATGTTGGGCGTGCTCTCGCTTCTCGTCATCGGCCCGACCGAGGAGTTGCTGTTCCGGGGGATCATCCAGACCCGGCTCCGGGAGACGTTCGGCGTCGGCGCGGGGGTCACGCTCGCGACGGCGCTGTTTGCCGTCATTCACATCGCGGGGTTCGGCAGCGTCGGTGCCGGAGTGCTCGGGGTCTCCGTGCTCTTTTTCGTCGGCTTCGTGTTGGCGCTCTCGTATGAGTACACGGGGAACCTCGTCGTGGTCGCGCTCATGCACGGCCTCTTCAACGCGACGCAGGCGGCGCTCGGATACGTCGGCGTCCGCTTCGGCGACCCGGACGCGATGGCGATGGTGATCGAAGCGGCGATACTGTAGACGGCGACCGGGCTACGAGAGCGCCGATCCGGCCCGAATGATCGTCGCCTCGCCGAAGGCGGGACCGACCAACTGGAGGCCGACCGGACCTTCGTCAGTCTCGCCCGCGGGAACGGAGATCGCCGGGAGGTTCGCCAGGTTGATCGGGACGGTGTTCGCGTCGGCGAGATACATCTGCAGAGGGTCGTCGAGGCTCTCGCCGCGCTCGAACGGCGGGACGGGCATCGTCGGCGAGGCGAGGACGTCGACGGACTCGAACGCCGAGTCGAAGTCCTGTTTGACCCACGCACGGGCGTCCTGGGCCTTCTTGTAATACTTGTCGTGATAGCCCGCCGAGAGGGCGTAGGTGCCGAGCAGGACGCGGCGCTTGACTTCCTCGCCGAAGCCGACGTCGCGGGCGGCCGCGAATGACTCGTTCCAGTTTCCGTCGTCCTCGCCCTCGCCCGAACGCCCGTACCGCACGCCGTCGAAGCGTGCGAGGTTCGAGGAAGCCTCCGACATCGCGATGACGTAGTACGCCTGTACCGCGGCCTCGACGGAGGGCAACGACACCGCCGTCGTTGTCGCACCCTTCATTTCGAGTTCCGCGAGGGCGTCCTCGAAGATCGCCCGGACGCCATCGTCGGCCCCTTCGAGTAGCTCCGTCGGGACGCCGATCGTGAGCCCGGAGACGTCGCCGTCGGCGGCGGCCGCGTAATCGGTCTCCGCGTCGGCCGGCGGCTCCCGCGTCGTGGCATCGTTCGGATCCGACCCGGCGAGGACCTCCAGCAGTTCGGCCGCCTCCTCGACGGTGGGGGCCAGCGGTCCGATCTGTTCGAGGGAGTTCGCGTAGGCGACGAGTCCGTACCGGGAGACGAGTCCGTAGGTCGGTTTGATGCCGACGACGCCGCAGAAGGCGGCCGGGCACCGCACGGAGCCGCCCGTGTCCGACCCCAACGCGAGGTCGGCCTCGCCGGCCGCGACGGCTGCGGCCGACCCACCCGAGGAGCCGCCGGGGACGCGGCCCTCGGCCGCGGGGTTCTCGACCGGGCCGAACGCCGAGGTCTCCGTCGTCGTTCCCATGCCGAACTCGTCCATGTTCGTCTTGCCGACGATCGTCGCGCCGGCGGCTTTCAGACGCTCGACGACGGTCGCGTCGTACGGCGGGACGTACTCCTCGAGGGTCGTCGATCCACACGTGGTCCGGAGGCCCGCAGTCGAGATGTTGTCCTTGACCGCGACGGTCCGGCCGGCGAGAGCCCCGTCGGCGTCGCCCTCGATCCGTTCTTCGGTAATGAACGCGTTATGACTCATGAGACCGTCGGCCCCTTGAAATAGCCGTCCTCGGTCTCGGGGGCGTTCCGGAGCGCTTCCCTTTGTGTCAGTCCCTCGTCGACCTCGTCGGCGCGCATCACGTTCGCCAGATCGGGGTCGGGCTCGACCGCCGGAACGTCGTCGAGCGCCTGGAAGTATCCGAGGATGTCGCCGAACTGCTCTGTGAACCGGTCGACCTCCTCCTCGTCGAGGTCGATGCGTGCCAGTTGTGCGACGTGGCGGACCTCGTCGTCGTCGACAGTCATGACCGTAGGTCGGGGGGGGTCGTCACTAAGGGTTTCGGACGGAGCTCATGCCTCGTCGGAGCCATCGCGGTCGAGCCGTTCGCGTCCCTTCTCGGTGAGACGGTAGGCCCCGCCGCTGGAGGCGATGGCGATGTAGCCGTCCGCCTGGAGATTATAACACTGGCGATCGACCGTGACCGGGTGTCGATCGAGCGCGTCGGCGATGCCGGAGACGGACTGTGTATCGTCCGCGGCGAGCACCTCCAAGACGTTCCGTTCGAGGCCCTGTTCCATGTTTCTCTCGTTCGTTTCTGACCGGCCACCGCTATCAGGCTTGCGCTCACGGAGCCGGCACGGCGGGGCGGACACGCGCCGACAAATTGTCGCCTGGGAAGCCACAATTTTTAAGTCACGAGAAAAACAATAGATAAGTCGAAAACGACTTTTCGGAACCCAAACTCAACGATAATGACCGACTCCACAGTCAGACGGCGACGAACGGAACGAGAGGACGAATCCGAGGCGGGCGAGAGCGAACGCCGAGGCGAAAGCGAGTTGACCTGTCCGGAGTGTGGTGGGCGACTCACGGCCGATTCGGAGCACGGCGAGACGGTCTGTACCGAGTGCGGCCTCGTCGTCGAGGAAGACGAGATCGACCGCGGTCCCGAGTGGCGCGCCTTCGACAGCGCCGAAAAGGACCAAAAGTCCCGCGTCGGGGCCCCC
>NZ_JACDNQ010000013.1:34505-91686 GCF_013839515.1 Natronomonas salinimetallica
GAACTCGCTGGGATCGAGACAGCGCCAGAAGATGCAGCGACTCCGCAAGTGGAACGAGCGCTTCCGGACGCGTGACTCCAAGGAACGCAACCTCAAACAGGCCCTCGGCGAAATCGATCGAATGGCCTCCGCGCTCGGCCTCCCCGAAAACGTCCGCGAAACCGCAAGCGTCATCTACCGACGCGCGCTCGACGAAAACCTCCTCCCCGGCCGCTCCATCGAGGGCGTCGCTACCGCTGCGCTGTACGCCGCCGCGAAGCAGGCCGGCACGCCGCGTAGCCTCGACGAGGTCGCGGGGGTCTCCCGCGTCGAAAAAAGCGAGATCGCCCGCACGTACCGCTACGTCGCCCGCGAACTCGGCCTCGAAATCGCACCCGCCGACCCGAAGAGCTACGTCCCGCGCTTTGCGAGCGGCCTCGACCTCTCCGAGGAGGCCGAACGGCGCGCCCGGACGCTGCTCGACGGGGCGCGCGACGCCGGGGTCCACTCGGGGAAATCGCCGGTCGGCCTCGCCGCCGCCGCCGTCTACGCCGCCTCCCTTCTCACCAACGAGAAGGTCACACAGAAGGCTGTCTCGGAGGTCGCGGACATCTCCGAGGTCACCATCCGCAACCGCTATCACGAACTGCTCGAGGTCGAACAGGAAGCGGGTCGCTGACGCCGCGGCCGGGGACCCGCCCACGGGGAGGGCGTCCCGAGGCGAGAGGACGGTCCGGGCCGCCGGACGGCGGATCGCGGAACGAAACGACAGGCCACGGAAACGAAACGACAGGCCACGGAAACGAAACGACAGGCCACGGAAACGAAACGACAGGCCACGGAAACGAAACGACAGGCCACAGGAATTAACCCACAGGGCGTGTAGGAACGACTGAGACATGACACACATCCTACTCGCCGTCGACGACAACGAGACCCGTGCCAAACTCGCCGCGGAGAACGTCGCGACCCTCGATTGGGGCGACGACGTGACCGTCACCGTCCTCCACGTCTTCACCGAGAACGTCGAGGGCGCGAACGTGAGCCAGATCGGTTCCGCCCGCGAGGCACACGACATCCTCGAAGAGTCGGGGATCGAGACGGTGTTCGCCGAGACGAGCGGTTCGCCGGCCGAGCAGATCGTTTCCTACGGCGAGGACAAAGACGCCGACGTCATCTGTCTCGCCGGTCGCAGCCGGACCCCGGCCGGGAAGGCCGTCTTCGGCAGCGTCTCACAGTCGGTCATGCTGGACAGCGACATCCCGGTTCTGTTCTGTCCCACGGAAGGAGCCTGAGACGCGAAGCCTCGACACCGCCAGCGACTCGACAGGACGAACGGCTCGACTCCATCG
The DNA here is from genome assembly GCF_013839515.1 of Natronomonas salinimetallica. Taxonomy (GTDB): domain Archaea; phylum Halobacteriota; class Halobacteria; order Halobacteriales; family Haloarculaceae; genus Natronomonas. Next base: position 35,837 of record NZ_JACDNQ010000013.1, read on the forward strand.
GAGCGAGTGGAAGGGACGGAGTCGTCCGTCGTCGCCCACGGCGGCCGTCCGTCGTCGCCCACGGCGGCCATCCGTAGCGAGCGTCGCCGCTCACTCCGATCGCATCGATTCGACGTACTGCCCGAGGTGGTCGTCCATGCGCTTTTTGAACCCGGCCTGTCGCGCCAGACGATCGAATTCCCGCGCGAGGAGGCTGCCGTACTGGACGGCTTTTTTTTCGCGCGATCGGATCGCCGTCGGCAGGAAGTCGGCCGCACGCCGGAGTGCGACCTTCCGTTCGCCGCCGCAGACGAGACACCGATCCGGCAGCCGGAGTGCGGCCTCGATCACGCGATCGGAGAGCAGCGGAACGACGGGGTCGACCCCGGCGGCCCGCAGGGCCAACACGTCGCGCTCGAGCTGTCGCGGGAGCGTCCGGACGGTCTCGCGGGCCGCACCCCGGACCGTATCGGCCTCGACGCGGTGGTCGTCGGGGGCCTTTGCGATCTTCGCGTAGCCGCCGAACAGTTCGTCGGCACCCTGCCCGAGCGCGAGGCGGTCGTGGCCGTCGGCGGCGACGGCTTCCGCGACGAGATACAGCGGGAGCGCGATCTGGAGATCCATCGGGTTCGTCCGCCCCGTCGCCTCGACGAGGGCGGGGATTCCACGCTCGATGTCGGCGTGGCTGAACTCGACGACCCGAAGCTCACGGCCGAGCGCCGCCGCGGCCGAGCGCGCGGCCTCGACGTCGTGGCTGCCCTCGAAACCACCGACGTACAGCGGCCCGTCGAGCCGCGCCGCGAGAATCGAGGAGTCGAGGCCGCCGGAGAAGCCGATCGGCGGCTCACCCTCGACGGCGTCGACCGAATCCACGACCGCCTCCCGGACGGCCGCGACAGCACGTTCGCCGTCGGCGACGGGGGCTGGATCGGGCAGCGTCCACAGTTTCGTCTCGCCCGAGCCGCCGCGGGCGTGGCCCGCCGGAACCGGCGTCGGATCGGAGAGGTCCGTCGGGTCGAAGCTCCACTCCGTCGGATCGTCGGCCTCCGAAAACAGCGGATACCGCCCCAGGACGTCCCGGACGAGTCGGCCGTCGATCTCGCCCGCGAACCCGTCGGTACCCGAAAGCGCCTCCCCGCGTTCGATGGCCGCTCGGACCGCTTGGGGGGTCGCGCCGTCGATCGGGTCGGGGCCGCCGTTGCTCACCATGGGAGCATCGACGCCAGCCGGCGTTTGACCCCGCCGCCGAACTGCTGAACGCTTATAAACCACGGCGTCCGCTTGCCGACGACGCTCGTCCGTCCGTCGACGACGGCGTCGAGGATCCCTTCCGCGCTCCGGTGGTAGGCGTCGACCTCGGTGATCGCCTGCCCGACCATCTCGGCGATGTGGGCGTCGCTGCCGGCGGTCATCGGGAGGTCGTGGTCCCCAGCGAACCGCTCGGCCTGTCGGTTGGCCCGCCCGGTGAACAGCCGGGAGTTGTACACCTCGATGGCGTCGGCCGCGACGAGTTGCCCGCGGCTGATGTGGGCGGCGACGCCGTGTCGCGAGGACTGAAACGGGTGCGGGATCACGGCGACCCCGCCCAGCGAGGCGATTCGATCGAGCGTCTCGTCGTAGCTCAGCCCCGCCGGTACGAGTTCCTCGATACCGAGGGCCAACACGTGGCCGGCGGCGCTCGAGACCTCCATACCGGGGATGCCGACGAGACCGTACTCCTCGGCCAGCGCCGCCGCCTCCAGGGAGGCGTCGATCTCGTCGTGGTCGGTGACGGCGAGGGCGTCGAGGCCGACGGCCTCGGCCTGCTCTAGGAGCAACTCGATCTGGTCGCGCCCGTCGTAGGACAGTTCCGAATGTGCGTGGAGCTCGACCGACAACACGTCATGCTCTTCGATAGCTGCGATAAAAAGTCCGCCGGTCCGAGCGCCCGCGGCCACGCCGGCCGGTGCCGGCGGCGTTGCCCGCGGGTATCCACGAACATGCATATGAAAAGCGATTTATTTCGGCGAAAGAAGCATACGGATGAATGAGTCTCCCCCCGTCGGACCGCGAACTCGTCACCGAAGCGCTGGGGCGCGATCCAACACCCACGGAGAGCGTGCTGTTCGAGAACCTCTGGAGTGAACACTGTGCGTACCGCTCCTCGCGGCCGCTGCTTTCGGCCTTCGAAAGCGAGGGTGAGCGCGTCGTCGTCGGCCCCGGTGACGACGCCGCCGTGCTCGCGTTGCCCGACCCCGAGACGGGCGAAAACAGCGACACCTACGTCACGATGGGGATCGAGAGCCACAACCACCCATCCTACGTCGACCCCTTCGACGGCGCGGCGACCGGCGTCGGCGGAATCGTCCGCGACACCCTCTCGATGGGCGCGTACCCGATCGCGCTCGCCGACAGCCTCTATTTCGGCGGGTTCGACCGCGAACACTCGAAGTACCTCCTCGAGGGCGTCGTCGAGGGCATCTCCCACTACGGCAACTGTATCGGCGTTCCGACGGTAACCGGCAGCGCGTCCTTCCACGACGGCTACGAGGGCAACCCACTGGTCAACGTCGCCTGTATCGGCGTGACAAACGGGGATCGGCTGGTGACCGCCGAGGCCAAATCGCCGGGCAACAAACTCGTCCTCGTCGGCAACGCGACCGGGCGCGACGGTCTCGGCGGTGCCTCCTTCGCTAGCGAGGACCTGAGCGAGGACGCGGAGACCGAGGACCGGCCCGCGGTACAGGTCGGCGATCCCTACGCCGAAAAGCGGCTCATCGAAGCCAACGAGGAACTGGTCGACGCCGGCTTGCTCCGTGCGTCCCGCGATTTGGGGGCGGCCGGCCTCGGCGGAGCCTCCTCGGAACTCGTCGCGAAGGGCGGCCTCGGTGCCCACATCGAACTCGACCGGGTCCACCAGCGCGAGCCGAACATGAACGCGATGGAGATCCTGCTCGCCGAGTCCCAAGAACGGATGTGTTATGAGGTCCGTCCGGACGACGTCGAGGCCGTCGAGGCCACCGCCGAAAAGTACGACCTCGGCTGCTCGGTCATCGGCGAGGTGGCCGATGGAAACTACGTCTGTACGATGGACGGCGACACCGTCGTCGACGTCGACGCCGAGTACCTCGCCGACGGTGCCCCGATGAACGACCTCGAGCACGCCGAGCCGCCGGCCCCGGAGCGCGACCGGCCCGACCCGGCGCTCGACGAGGCCTTCGAGGCGGTCGTCGGGTCGCCGAACACGGCCTCCAAGGCGTGGATATACCGGCAGTACGACCACGAGGTCGGCACCCGGACGGCGCAGAAACCGGGCGACGACGCGGCGTTGCTCGCCATCCGAAGGGACGGGATCGGACTCGCCTTTAGCTCCGGGGCCGACCCGAACTGGACGGAGGCGGCCCCGTACGAGGGCGCGCGTGCGGTCGCCCTCGAGAACGCGGTCAACCTCGCCACGACGGGGGCGACACCGCTTGCCGCGGTGGACTGTCTCAACGGCGGCAACCCCGAAAAGCCGGAGGTCTACGGCGGCTTCCGGGCGATCGTGGACGGGCTGGCGGACATGTGCGCCGATCTCGGCGTCCCCGTGGTCGGCGGCAACGTCTCGCTGTACAACGACTCGGTCGCGGGGCCGATCCCGCCGACGCCGACGCTCGCGATGGCGGGGACGAACCCCGGCTACGACGCGCCCGGAAGCGCCCTCGACGGTGGGGGCGAAAGCGAGTTGCTGGTCGTCGCGGCCGGCGAGGACCGCGCTCTCGGCGGATCGGAACTGCTCTCGCAGTTCGGCGGAACGGATCGCTTCCCCGCGGTTCCGGAGGCGGCCCCCGAACTCGTCGCGACCGTCGCGGACGTCGCCGACCTCGAGAGCACGCTCGCGGTTCACGACGTGAGCCACGGCGGGGTGGCAGTCACCCTCGCGGAGATGGTCGGCGACGTCGGGGCCGAGGTGAGCCTTCCGGGCGACGTCGGGGCCGAGGTGAGCCTTCCGGGCGACTCCGCGCTCGAGGCGCTCTTTTCGGAGGCGGCCGGCCGGGTCGTCGTCGAGACGGCCGACCCCGACGCGGTCCGCGAACAGGCTCCGGACGGCGTCTCGGTTGAGGCGATCGGCGAGACGACGGACGACGGCCGCCTCGATCTCACCGTCGGCGAGGAGACGCTCACCTACACCGCCGACCGGATCGCGACGCTGCGCGACGTCATCGCCGACGGACTGGAATAGCGTTTTTGAGGCCGTCGAGACGGTCTTTGAACCCGCTGACGGTCGGCGGTGTGGTTTCGAAGCGCCGTCCGATGGCGACGCTTACCCACCCCAGCGCGATTCCGAAGAGCACGTCGGTCGCCCAGTGGATCCCGAGATACATCGTCGAGACGACGACGCTGACGGCGAGAACGGCCGATATCGGCACCCAGATCGGGTACTCCTCGCGGGTGGTCCACGCGAGCAACGCGGCGGTCACGGCCATCGACGTGTGCAGCGACGGGAAGACGTTCGTCTCGTCGTTGACCGCGTTCGTGACGAACTGGTAGTGGGTGTACTGGGTGTACAACAGTCCCTCGGCCTGCTCGACGATGAGGTTCCGGGGGCCGTAGGCGACGAAGGCGACGTAACAGAGCACGCCGATGAGATAGTTCGCCCCGTAGGCGATCATCGTCCGACGGATCGGTTCGGGGCGCGGGAGCGAGACGTACGCGACGAGCGGGAAGACGAGCAAGAAGACGTAGCCGTAGACGTACACCAACGAGAAGTACGCCGTCAGTTCCGGGGTCGCCATCGATTGTAACCAGGCGACGACCTGTGGCGTGTCGTTCGGGTACAGCGGCCACAGCAACCGGCCGTCGACACGCCGGAGCCACCCAGTTATCCGGATCCCGACGAGCTCCGAGACCTCCGGGCCGACGTCGCGTGCGACCTTGTTCGCAACGAGGACGACCGCAAGGAGGCCGACGTACGGTACGATCGCGTCGAATCGCTCCCGGAACGTCCGGCGGGTCTCGACGAGGCGGCCGGGGCCGACGATGGTCACTGCGGCGACGGTGACGGCGACGGCGACGACGAACACTACTCGGCCGACGACGAACGCGAACGTCACGACGGGGCTCTCCTGACGAGGCGGTCCCCGTCGTACTGGTAGCCGGCCTCGCGGAACGTCTCCCGGGCGCGGTCGACGTTCAACTCGCCCTCGGTGCCGAGAAACGACAGTCTTGCCGCCCCGTCCCACTCGAGTTCGGCGGGGACCCAGCGCCCGCCGAGGGGCGTCTCGGCGGGGGTGCCGTATCCGCCGAACACGTCGTCGGTGAGGGCCGTTCGATCGAGATGTCGTGCGACCGTCCGGCGGAACCGCGGATCCGTCATCGGCGACCGCCGGCAGTTATAGCCGATATGGTAGAACTCCTCGGATCGGTCGGTCGCCAGAGAGACCTCGTCGGCCCGAACGATCCGGGGGACGACGGACGCCCCGAGTCCGTCCGCCGACGCGTCGACCTCGTCGGCGGCGAGCAGTTCGACGGCCGCGTCGTGGGAGGGGACGACGTCGAACTCGACCCGATCGAACCGCGGCGGGTCCGAGAGCCGATCGGGAATCCCGCCGGTGTCGCCGGCGTGCAGGAAGTGCTCTGGGAACTCGACGAGCGACAGCGACTCGTCGGCGGTGGCAGCCTCGAAGCGGAGGGGGCCGCTGCCAATCGCGGCCTCGTTCGGGGTGACGAGCGCCTCCGTCGTCCCGCCGACGAGGTCGATCCCGGCGATGTCGGCCGACCCCGCCCGGTCCCACCAGACGTGGGCCGGCAGTATCGGGACCGAGAGTGCCCTGTGGGCGAGTGTCCGGTTTTCGGTCGTGAACTCGATCCGTAGTTCGTCGGTCGAACGGACGTCGACGGCGTCGACGAGCGAGAGCCGGCCGCGCCGCCATGGGGTCGGCACGGGGGTGTCGAACCCGCCGATCGAGGTGTCCTTGAGGAAGCCGTACGTGAAGGCGACGTCGCGGGCGGTGAACGCTTCGCCGTCGTGCCACTTCGTCTCGCGGAGCCGGACGGTCGCGGCCGGCGATCCCTCCGGATCCCACTCGACCCGTCGGGCGAGCCACGGGATCGGGTCGGCCGGATCCCCACCAGTCCGGAGCAGCGACTCATAGAGGAGCCCCGTGAGCGCGCCCCGGTCGCGGTGTTCGGCCGCGATCGGGTTCCGATTTCGGGTGATTCGGCCGTTCCGGAGCGACAGACGGAGGGTCGATTTCCCATCGACGCGGTCGAGTCGCAGGTACGCGGTCGGGTCCGCGAGCCCGCCCTCGGGCCACGCCTCGAATTGACCGTCCCGCACCGCCCCGATTCGGTCGGGAAACCCGACGACAGTGAAGGGTTGGTGTCTGACGATCCGCCGCTGTAACTCGCCGATCACCTCGGGGCGCTCCGAGTCCGGAACCGTCCGCTGTTCGTCGAGTAGCCCGTCCGTCTCGAGGTCGCTGAACCCGAAGGGGTTCTGCCAGCCCGCCTCCTCGCCGTAGGCGGAGTACAGCATCGACCGGAGCTCGTCCGGATCGCCCCGGCTCGGGTATCTGGCGACGTACAGGTCGAAATCGTGGTTGAGAAGCGTCTCCCGGAGCAACACGTCCGGGCTCATCGGATCGACGGTCGCGGCGATCCCGGCGCGCTCGAGGTTGGCCGCAAGCCGGTTCGCGATCCGGACCGCGTAGGGGTCGTGGCTGGCCGGGACGGTCGAGATCCGAAGCGACAGCTGATCGGTCCGAGCCCGCCCGGCGAGGTTCCGCATCCCACCGAGACAGCCGCTCGCGGCCGCGATCGCACCCGTCGCGCCCGCGAGGAACGCGCGACGGTCGCCGACGCCGTCGGGAACCATCTCCCCCGATACTGGCGCGTCGACCCGTATAAACCCCTTCGTCGGAGACCGCCGGCCGGGGCGACGCGTTTCGTGGCCGCTCGCCGGTCGCCGACTGGGTAGTCGGCGTCAGAGGAGACCGAATACCGGCGCGGCGATCACGACCGCCCACGCCGCCGCCCCGACGAGAAGCGGCGGCGGCGGCCACCCCTCGGTGTCCGTGGCGTCGGCCCCGCCGACGGCGAGCAGCCCGACGGCGAGGACGACGCTCCCGCGGTGGAGCACGACGCGCAACGGCACCACCGACGTCCCCATCGCCGCGTAGTCGACGACGATCGCCCCACCGAGGCCGAGCGCGGCGAAGGCGAACGCCCAGATGGCGTCGCTGCCGCGGCCGAGCGAGTAGGCGAGCGCCGGGAGCCCGACGACGAGGACGACGTACAACGGGGCGGCGACGATCTTCGGCGAGACGGCCGGAAACAGGGATTCGCCGGCGATTCCGAGCCACCGGACGGCCGTGTAGGCCGCGAACAGCCCCGCCCCCAGTGTCACCTCGCGGCACCGATGCCGGAGGCACCGCCCCGCCGTCCGCGACGCCCGACGGGATCGGCCGAGGAGGCCGACGACGAGGAGCGAACCGACCCCGCCGACGAGGTGGATGCCGCTGGCCCACCCGTCGCCGTCGGCGGTATCGTTCCCGAACGGCACCCGGACTACGCGCCCGGTGTCAGATCGAGCCACGAACTCGCCCTCGAGGTCCCGCTGTGGCTCGCTGATCCCGGTGACCGTGTGTCTGAGGCGGAACCAATCCCAGTGTTCGGCGTGGATCTGGACGGCCGTCCACCCCCCGGCCGGATCCTCGTAGGCTCGGATGTGGGTCCGGTGGCCCAGGTACGTCCCGTCGTGGAGCTCGTAGGACGCCTCCATCCAGACGCCCGCCCCGTCGACCTCGACGTACGTGTATCGCGTCGCCCCCGTCGCGTTCGTCCAGGAGACGAGGTCCGTCACCGACGCCGCGTCGGGGTCGACGTCGATCCGTTCGTGTGAGATCGTCCCGCTGTCGGCCTCCGCGTCCCCGGGACCGTCCGCGGCGTCCAGCCCGGAGCGACCGGTCAGCGCCGCGCGGCCCCGGTCGGGATCGCCGTAGAGCACCACGTTGATCCCGAGCGTCCGGCTCCGGTACTCGCGGGCGCGGGCCGTGTAGGGCCAAAGCTTCGTTCCGCCCTCGGACGGTTCGACGAGGTGGGGGGCCTCGGGCGATTCGGGCTGGACGCCCCGAAGCGGCCACTCGGCGAGGACGACCGCGCCACCGAGCGAGGCGACGAGCACGAGCGCGACCGCGATCCATGCGGCGTCGCCCTCGAAGCCGGAAGCGCCGTCCGATCGGGTCATTGTTCCGATGTGTGTTCCGTGGGTGATATATTTGCGGTCGGTCGCGGCCGGTAGTGTTCAGATAAGCTGATTCCATGCGAAGGCGAACGATCGAAGCCACTCGTCGGCGGTGTCTGCTTCGGCGTCGCTGAAACAGTTTGAGAAGCTGGTAGTTCGCTGTTTCACCTCGCGAAAGACACGTTCGGCACTGTTCCGATTTCCATGTTTTTCGTATCTGAAATCGAGGCCATGTCGGTGACAGGCGTCTTTCAGCGGTGCAGCGCCATCGATGAGAAACACGGCGGTTTCAACGTCATGTTTCTCGCGGAGTTCGACAAAGAGCGCGTGGGCGAGAACGTTTTTATCTGAACACTACCCCGTTCGGGGACGGAGGTCGGATCGATCCGACGGGACGTCCGGGCGAATGGGCAACCGATATAACGGTTCTGGCGGTAGCGATCCCATATGGGCCTCGAGATCGGCCGTCGGCTCGTCCACGCCTCGGGAGCCGTCGTTCCGGGCGCGTACCTCCTCGACACGCGGATCCTCGAGACCGGACTCCTCACGTGGTCTGCGGTCCAGGCGCTCGCAGTCGTCGGCCTCCTCGTGATCTTCGGGCTCGAGGCGGCCCGACTGTACGGCGGGTTCGACCACCCGATCTACGAGCGGCTGGCCCGCGAGTACGAACAGGACACCGTCGCCGGCTACGCGATGTACGCACTGGGGGCGACGGTCACCGTCTTCGTCTTCGAACCGACGCTCGCCGTTCCGGCGCTTTTCATGTTGACGCTCGGCGATCCGGTCAGCGGAATGCTTTCCGGCGGCACGCTCCGCCGGATCGCTCGGTTGCGCGTTCTCGTCGGGATGTTCTCGGTCTGTCTGCTGTTGGCGTCCCCGTTCGTCCCGTTGTACGTGGCGGTCGCCGGCGCGCTCGGTGCGACCGTCGCCGACGGCGTCAAGCCGATGATAAACGGCTACGTCGTCGACGATAACCTCACTATCCCCCTGTTCGCGGGGGGCGCGATGTGGGTGGCGTTGGTGCTCGGGTGATCCGGGAGTGGTGATCGACGGGACGACGGCCGGGGGAAAACGGCGGCTGGGAAGCGTACGGATATCCGCGAATTTTTATAAAAGGACCGCCAGCGGGACGCCGAAGGTGACAGACAGGCCGAGCAACGCGATGAGTGCCCCGACGACCACGTCCCGCCCGGTGTAGTCGCTTTGGGGCGCGGTCGAGCGCGCCGACGTCGGTTCGTGTGGGTGGTGGTCGTGGTCCTCGTGGTCCGTCTCCTCGGTCATACCCCCACTCCGGACGCCCGCCACTTTGAGCTACCGCTTCGATCCGGTGGCCAGGGCGATCCATACTGTCGGACGTACCGACCTGAATCGCGGGCCAGTCTATACGCACGTTCGACCGGCGGTTTGGACATGTACCGAGTCGGATGTTCACGAACGGACGTCCGGCAGTATCAAGCGGAACACTGGACGCGATAGCCTCCGGGTGGGGGACGCCGCGGGGGAAAACCACGGGGGGAGGCCACGCCGCCGTCGGCTATCGCCGATCCTGTGGGCCCCTGAGCGCTCATCCGCTCCGGGCGGCCGACTGACGGGGGCTTTCTCACATCGATTGTCCGCCGTGTCGGACGCGTCGCGTTCGGGGATCGGTACGGCCGAAACCACCATGGAGGCCCCCCGCGCCGTCGTCGGGCGATACCCGGCTGTCCGAGGGACGTAGTCGCTCCCCGTTCACGGCACAGAGGACGTCATTCGTAATAGCTCAGCCGTTCGACGACCTCGCCGAAGGCCACGGTCTCCGCGACGTCGGTGATTTCGACGACCACCCGCTCGCCTTTGTCCGTATCGGGGACGATAACGACGAATCCGCGCTCGACGCGAGTGATGCCGTCGCCCTGTTCGCCGATGTCCTCGATCTCGACGCGCCGCTGGTCGCCCTCCTCTACGGGGGGCGCGGGCGTGTCGTACTCCTCGTCCGGTTCCGGGCGTGGTTCCGTCTCGGACGACTCGGATCCGTTCTCCGGGGACGACGGCGACGGGAGGATGGCCACGCGATAGGTGTCGTTCGCTCGTAGCCCTCCGAGTTGTACCTCCTGTTCGGGGACGTCGATGACGTAGGAGCCGTCGGCGCGCTCGATCTCGGCAGTAAACAGACATTTAAGGCGATCTGAGATCTCCATGTAGTGGCCTCGTATCCGAGGAATGGCGTTCGGGATACTTGATACTGCCGGCTATAATCAACCGTCCGAACCTCCGCTGTCTCGGGACAGCCGCGGATCAATCGCATCCGTGGCGGCCGCGGTCGAACCGACGGTCGAAGCGTACGAAACGCCCCCCGGTCACCATACGAACCGGAACAACACGGAGAACGTGACGTACGCACCGACGGTCGAGAGGAGCGGAACGACGTTCTGCATGACGATCACCCGCCCCGTCGTCGCGGGATCGAACAGATCGCCCGCGCTCGGGATGTCCTCGGGTTCTTCCTCACCGATCGCCGGTGCCTCCTCGCCGGGGGTTTCGGCCGTCAACGCGCCGATCGAGACGTTCGTCTCCTTTTCGCCCCGGACGACGTCGGGGAGGGTCGTCGTCCGGGTCGCCCGTCCCCAGCCGAGGCCGATGATCGAAGTCGTCGCGATGATCACGAACGACGCCGGAATGCCGATCGCGGAGAGGCCGATCACGATCGCCGAGGAGATGACCGCGACGACGATAGCCGCCGTCAGCGGCAGTTCGGTGATGTCGTTGCCGAGCGTATCGAGCGTGCGGCGGGCGATGGTAAACGCACCGACCGCGACGGCCCCACAGCCGAGCAGGATCATCAGATCGATGTCGACGCCGGCCCCGACGAGCGGCGCGATCGCGTTCGCGATGTTCGACGTCCCGGAGGAGAAGGCCATCAGACAGCCGATCGAGACGACGACGATGGCCCCGACGAGCTCGCGCCGGGTGGTGTTGGGGCCCGTGACGGGTCGGGGAACGACGCCGGTCCGGTCGATCTCGACCAGCGGCCCCGGCGTGGAGGTGATCGCCACCCACTCGTTGATTCGGGTATAAAAATACCGGCCGACCATCCCCGAAACCCAAAAGCCGACGATCGGGGCAACGATCCACCAGACGGCGATCTCGCCCATCACGACCCAATTCAGCGCGTCCGTCGCGACGCCGAGGCCCGCGATAGCGCCGACGGCGGTCATCGACGTCGAGGCGGGCACCCCGTAGTAGTTGCCGATGAACAGCGCCCCGCCGATGAAAAACAACACGACGATGCTGGAGTGGATCGTGAACACGCCGGGATCGGTGACGAGTTCGTTTCCCAGCGTGTCGACGACCTGCCGGCCGATCGTCCACCCACCGATCAAAAAGAAGACCGCCATTAGCCCCGCGGCTCCGGTCTTCGAGATCGCGTCCGCACCGACCGCCGGGCCGAACGCCGGCCCTGTTGTCGCCCCGCCGATATTGAATCCGACGAAGAGGGCGACGCCGACACCGACGGAGAGCAAGAGGAGTTCGAACACAGTCACAGAACACGTCGAACGATATTAAACCGATTCATCTCCCCTCGCCCCCGCAAGCGCGGATGGATGGGTTTTCCCGTCCCGAGACCGACCGTTCGGGTATGTTCTCGACGGCGTCCCACGGGGAGTGTGAGTGTCGATGAATCCGAACCGCGTCGACTTTATCGTCGACCTCGCCTACGGTGTGGCCATCCTCGCCGCGATCACGCTGATCGTCGTCGCCGGCACGGGAATCGGCATCGCGTTCGGTCTGGGTGTCATCATCTCCTACGTCATCCACATCGTCTGGAAGATGTCGCGATTCGACCCCGACTGGATGACGAGGGAGGTCGCAACCCGGGTCGAAGAAACGGTGGGCGAGGAGGTCGAAAAGGCCGTCGGCGATACCGTCGGCAAGGAGGTCGAAAAGACCGTCGGCGATTCGGTCAGTAAAGAAGTCGAAAAGGCCGTCGGCGATACCGTCGGCAAGGAGGTCGAAAAGACCGTCGGCGATACGGTCAGCAAGGAGGTCGAAAAGACCGTCGGCGATACGGTCAGCAAGGAGGTCGAAAAGACCGTCGGCGATACGGTCAGCAAGGAGGTCGAAAAGACCGTCGGCAAGGAAGTCGAAGACGTGGCCGAGGACGTCAGCGACACCGTCAGTGAAGAGGTGAGCGGAACCGTCGAGGAGGCGGTCGGCGATACGGTCAAAGAGACGGTCGAGGAGACGGTCGGTGACAAGGTTGAAGAGACGGTCGAGGAGACGGTCGGTGACAAGGTTGAAGAGACGGTCGAGGAGACGGTCGGTGACAAGGTCGAGGAGACGGTCGGTGACAAGGTTGAAGAGACGGTCGAGGAGACGGTCGCAAAGACCGTCGGCGATAAAGTCGAGGAGACGGTCGAAGAGACGGTCGGAAACAAAGTCGAAGAAACGCTCGAAGGGAGCCTAAAAGCCGCCGGCGAAGGTGACGACACCGATGCGAACGACGCTGAGGAGAGCAATGACGCTGACGGCGATAGCGCTGGCGGTGAAGCCCCCGAGTAGCGTGCCCCTCGGTTTCGGTCGGTGACCCGCTTCGGCCGACCCCGGGGCTCTCCGTCCCCGTTCTTCGAAACAAAAGAGCGCTGCCGAAACGGCCTACAGCAAGTCCTCGATGTGGTCTGCGACCTCGTTGGGCGTGTCGCCGACCGGGACGCCCGCGTCGTTCAGAGCACTGATTTTCGACTCGGCGGTGCCGGTCCCGGAACCGGAGACGATGGCACCGGCGTGGCCCATCCGCTTGCCCGGCGGGGCGGTTCGCCCGGCGATGAAGGCGGCGACGGGGGTGTCCATGTACTCGCCGATGAACGCCGCGGCCTCCTCTTCGTCCTCGCCGCCGATCTCGCCGCACATCGCGACGGCCTCCGTGTCGGGGTCGTTCTCGAAGAGTTCGAGGGCGTCGACGAAGTCGGTCCCGATGATGGGGTCACCGCCGATCCCGACCGCCGAGGTCTGGCCGATTCCGCGCTGGGTGAGGTTGTCGACGACCTGGTAGGTGAGCGTCCCGGAGCGCGAAACCAGCCCGACGTTGCCCTCCGCGAAGATGTTGCCGGGGAGGATCCCGAGTTTCGCCTCGCCGGGAGTGATGAGGCCGGGGCAGTTCGGCCCGATCAGGTGGGTGTCGGTCTCCCCGAGTTTCCGGTAGACCTTCCCCATGTCCTGTTGGGGGACGCCCTCGGTGATCGCGACGACGAGGTCGACGGGCGAGTCGAGCGCCTCGAAGAGCGCGTCGGCGGCGAACGCCGGCGGGACGAAGACGACCGAAGCGTTCGCGTCCTCCTCGCGGGCGGCCTCGTGGACGGTGTCGTAGACGGGGATGCCGTCGACGTCTTGGCCGCCGCGTCCGGGCACCGCGCCCGCGACGACGTTGGTCCCGTACTCGATCATCTGGCCGGTGTGGAACTTCCCCTCACCGCCCGTGATCCCCTGTACCACGACGCGCGTGTCGTTGTCGACTAGGATGCTCATTGTTCTTCCTCCGCGTCGGCGTATTCGACCGCACGCTGGACGGCGTCCTCCAGCGTCTCCTCGACCGTTACGAGGTCCGTGTTCAGGATCTCCATGCCCTCCTCGGCGTTGGTCCCGGCGAGTCTGACGACGACTTTCTTCGGGATTTCGTCGAACTGCTCTAGGGCCTCGTTGATGCCCATCGCGACCTCGTCACCACGGGTGATCCCCCCGAAGATGTTGAACACGACCGAGTCGACGTTCTCGTCGGAGAACACCATATCGAGGGCGTTCGTCACCCGCTCGGCCTTCGCGCCGCCGCCGATATCGAGGAAGTTGGCGGGTTCGCCGCCGTAGTAATCGACCAGATCCAGCGTCGTCATGACGAGGCCGGCACCGTTGCCGATGATGCCCGTGTTGCCCGACAGACGGACGTAATCGAAGCCGTACTCGTTGGCCTTGGCCTCGAGGTCGTCGCCCGCGGCCTCCTCCTCCATCTCGGCGAGGTCGGGGTGACGGAACAGCGCGTCCTCGTCGATGTTCATGACCGCGTCCGCGGCGATGACCTCGTCGTCGGCCGTGACCATGAGGGGGTTGACTTCGATCTCCGTGGCGTCCTTGTCGTCCCAGAGTTCGTATAGCTGGGTGAGAATCGAGGCGGCGTCGATCGCGACTTCGCGGTCGATGCCGGCCTCGAATGCCGCCTTCCGTGCCTGGTAGGGGTGCATGCCGAACGCCGGGTCGATGTGCTCGCGGACGATGGCGTCTGGCTCCTCTTCTGCGACCTCCTCGATGTTGACGCCGCCACGGGTCGACACCATCGCGACGGGCCTGCCCTCGGCGCGGTCCATCGTGACGCCGACGTAGAGCTCGTCGGTAAAGTCGACGGCCGCCTCGACGAGCACGCGGTCGACGTGGAGCCCTTTGAGGTCCATCCCAAGGATGTCGTCGGCCGCCTCGCGGGCCTCCTCGGCGTCGTCGACGAGTTCGATTCCGCCGGCTTTGCCGCGTCCACCGACCTGTACCTGCGCTTTGATCGCGACGGGGTACCCGATGTCGTCGGCCGCCGTGACGGCGTCGTCGACGGTCGAGGCAAGCGTCGAGTCCGGAACGGGGATCCCGGCGTCGGCGAACACGCCCTTCGCTTGGTATTCGTGAAGTTTCATCGCTGGTTCGGCCGAAATGTCGAACGACCTGGAGTTAGTAGTACCGAAACGGATCGGCGCGTCACCCGAAACGGATCGGCGCGTCACCCGAAACGGATCGGTCTCTACGACGCCTCCTCGGCGAGGACGTCCGGCCGGTCGGCGATCACACCGTCGACGCCGATATCAGCGAGTCGTTCCGTCTCGGTGGCCGAATCGATCGTCCAGGCCGTGACGCTCATGCCGGCGCGGTGTGCCCCGGCGACGATCCGATCCGTACACCCCTCCGCCGGGGGGTGAAAGAACTCACAGTCGAGGTCGATCGCGGCGTCGACGCCGTCCGTCCCCGCGTCGTACGTCAGGTACGCCCGTGGGACCGTCGGGTCGATGTCCCGGCAGTCCGCGAGGACGTCCCGGTGGAACGACGAGACGATCGCCTGGGGATGCTCCGAGGAGAGACAGCCGAGCGCGTCGGCTTCCGTCCCGGGCTCTTTGAGTTCGACGTTGACGCCGACGTGGTCCGGGACCGCCCGCAGGGCTTCGGCGAGCATCGGAACTCCCTCCCCGCTTTCGAGGACATCGAGCGCGCCGAGGTCGGCCCGGGTGTGGTCGGCGACGGCCCCGTGCCCGTCGGTGACTCGATCGACCGTTTCGTCGTGAATGACGACGAGTTCGCCGCTCGCACACCGGCGGACGTCGATCTCGATCCCGTCGGCGACCGCGGCGGCGGCCTCGATCGCGCGGATCGTGTTTTCCGGATACACCGAGCGAAAGCCCCGATGGGCGATGAGACGCATGCGGGACCGTTTTTTATGTATAAGTAAGTGCGTGTCGACTTCCGACCGGGCGCGGATCGGCTCACGGCCGAGTACCGGGAACGCGAACGGGCCATCCGACAGCTGAGCACGCCCGAAACACGTTGTGAGTACATCTACGCCGGATTGGCCGGCCGTGTTGGGTCCGCTCCGCGGGCCGCCACGATAGCGGAACGCCTTTTTCGTTGCTGGTCGTTTCCCGACCAAGACCCACCATGACTATGGATGACAGCATCGATGAGGTACGCGAAAAGAAGCGCGACGCCGAGCGCGGCGGGGGCGAAGAACGCATCGAAAAACAACACGAACGGGGCAAACTGACCGCTCGCGAGCGCGTCGAGTACTTCCTCGACGACGGCACCTTCGAGGAGTTCGACCAGCTGAAAACGCATCGGTGTACCAACTTCGATATGGACGACGAACAGCCCTACGGCGACGGCGTCGTCACCGGCTACGGCGAGGTCGACGGCCGGACCGTCTTCGTCTTCGCACACGACTTTACGGTCTTCGGCGGCTCGCTCGGGGAGGCCTTCGCCGAGAAGGTCTGTAAGGTGATGGACCGGGCCATAGAGACCGGCGCGCCGATCATCGGGCTCAACGACTCGGCGGGCGCGCGGATCCAGGAGGGGATCGACTCGCTGGCCGGCTACGCCGACATCTTCCACCGTAATCAGAAAGCCTCCGGCGTCGTCCCCCAGATCTCGGCGATCATGGGTCCCTGTGCCGGCGGTGCGGTCTACTCGCCGGCGATCACCGACTTCATCTACATGGTACAGGACACGAGCCACATGTTCATCACCGGCCCCGACGTCATCGAGACGGTCACCGGCGAGGAGGTCGGCTTCGAGGAGCTGGGCGGCGCGAGCACCCACACCGGCGAGTCGGGCGTGGCCCACTTCTCCGCGGCCGACGAGAAGGAGGCGCTCGACGACATCCGGTATCTGCTCTCGTATCTCCCCTCGAACAACGTCGAGGACCCGCCACGCGTCGAGCCGTGGGACGACCCCGAGCGCCGCGCCGACGACCTCGAGGAGATCGTCCCCGACCAGCCGCGAAAGCCCTACGACATCGTCGACGTGATCGACCGGATCGTCGACGACGGCTCCTTTTTCGAGGTCGCCGAGTCCTACGCCCGCAACCTCGTGACGGGGTTCGGTCGGCTCGACGGCCGCTCGGTCGGTATCGTCGCGAACCAGCCGCGCGTCAACGCCGGCACGCTCGACATCGACGCCTCGCTGAAGGGGGGTCGCTTTGTCCGCTTTTGTGATGCGTTCAACATCCCGATCGTCACGTTTGTCGACGTGCCCGGCTTTATGCCCGGCACCGATCAAGAGCACAACGGGATCATCAAACACGGCGCGAAGCTCCTCTATGCGTACAGCGAGGCGACCGTCCCGCTTCTCACGGTCATCACCCGGAAGGCCTACGGCGGTGCCTACGACGTGATGGCGTCGAAACATCTCGAAGCCGACGTCAACTACGCGTGGCCGACCGCCGAGATCGCCGTCATGGGTCCGAAGGGCGCGGTCAACGTGCTCTATCGCGACGAGTTGGCCGACGCCGACGACGTCGAGGCCCGCCGCGACCAACTCATCGAGGAGTACCGTGACACCTTCGCAAACCCCTTCACCGCCGCCGAACGCGGCTTCATCGACGACGTGCTCGAACCCACCGAGACGCGGCCACGGCTGATCCACGACCTCGAGATGCTCGAATCCAAGCGCAAGGACCAGCCCGACAAGAAACACGGGAACATCCCGCTGTAGCGATGAAACTCGATATTCCCGACGACGCCGACGGGGCGGAGGCGGCCGCGATCGCTGCCGTATTCCGAACACTCGCCGCGGAGGCCGAGGCGGCGGCGAGCAACGGGGAGACGGGGCCGTCCCGCGATCCGTGGGGGTTCACCGGCCGAATCGAGGGGCTCCAGAGTCGCGGCGTCCGCACGCCGAACGGCGCGCCGACCGACGACTGGAGCGCCGCCGGGCGGACGGATCGCTTCTAGGCCGGAGCGCCGCCGGGCGGACGGATCGACACCGTACGTCTGCGGAACGGCCCCCGGATCACGGGGGTATTTATACACTCGGCCGGATCGGCATCGATCTACCAGTCGGATCGGCATCGATCGATAGAATAAGGTACTCGCCGTCACACCGGTCGAACAATCATGTTCGATACGGTACTCGTTGCGAACCGTGGCGAGATCGCGGTCCGCGTGATGCGTGCCTGTGAGGATCTCGGCGTCGAGACCGTCGCCGTCTACAGTGACGCCGACAAACACGGCGGCCACGTCCGCTACGCGGACGAGGCGTACAACATCGGCCCGGCGCGTGCGGCCGACTCCTATCTCGATCACGACGCGGTCATCGAGGCCGCAAGGAAGGCCGACGCGGACGCGATCCACCCCGGCTACGGGTTCCTCGCGGAGAACGCGGAGTTCGCGGCCGCCGTCGAGGCGACCGACGACGTAACCTGGGTCGGCCCCTCCCCGGAAGCGATGGAACAGGCCGGCGAGAAGACGAAAGCCCGAAGCGTCATGAAGTCCGCGGACGTCCCGATCGTCCCCGGAACGACCGACCCCGTCACGGACGCCTCGGAGGTCGAGGCGTTCGGCGAGGAGTACGGCTACCCGATCGCGATCAAAGCCGAGGGCGGCGGCGGCGGCCGCGGTATGAAGATCGTCCACGGCCCCGAGGAGGTGTCCGACCAACTCGACGCCGCCAAACGGGAGGGCGAGGCGTACTTCGACAACGACTCCGTATATCTCGAACGATACCTCGAGAACCCCAGACACATCGAGGTACAGATCCTGGCCGACGAGTACGGCAACGTCCGCCACCTCGGCGAGCGGGACTGTTCGCTCCAGCGCCGACACCAGAAGGTCATCGAGGAGGGTCCCTCGCCCGCGCTCTCGGAGGAACTCCGCGAGAGGATCGGCAAAGCGGCTCGCCGGGGCGCGGACGCGGCCGACTACTACAACGCCGGCACCTTCGAGTTCCTCGTCGAGGAGGAAGACCGCGAGGACGGCGAATTGCTCGGGCCGGACGCGAACTTCTACTTCCTCGAGGTCAACACCAGGATTCAGGTCGAACACTGCGTTACCGAGGAACTGACGGGCGTCGACATCGTCAAGTGGCAGCTCAAGATCGCCGCCGGCGAGGAGATCGACTTCGCCCAGGAGGACGTCGAACTCGACGGTCACGCCATCGAGTTCCGGATCAACGCCGAGAACGCCGCCGAGGAGTTCGCCCCCGCGACGGGCGGCGAACTCGCGACCTACGACCCGCCCGGCGGGATCGGCGTCCGCGTCGACGACGCGCTCCGGCAGGGCGACGACCTCGTCACCGATTACGATTCGATGATCGGAAAGCTCATCGTCCACGCCGGGGACCGATCGGAGTGTTTCGCCCGCTCGGAGCGGGCGCTTTCGGAGTACGACGTCGAGGGGATCCCCACGGTCATCCCCTTCCACCGGCTGATGCTCGAAGACGACGCCTTCACCGCCGGCACGCACACGACGAAATACCTGGACGAACACCTCGACCCGGAGCGCGTCGAGGCGGCCCAAGAGCGGTGGGGGACGGACGCCGAGTCGACGGATACCGACGGGGACGAAGAGACCGTCGAACGGGAGTTCACCGTCGAGGTCAACGGCAAGCGCTTCGACGTCAACGTCGAGGAGAGCGGCCAGTTCGCGGCGGTGGCCGACGCGTCGGGAGCGGACTCGGAGTCGACGGCCCAGCGGCCGACCCGCGGCCGCGGCGACGACGGCGACGACGGCCCCGATGTCACGGCCGATGGCGAGGTCGTCAGCGCGGAGATGCAGGGAACGATCCTCTCGGTCGACGTCGAGGAGGGCGACTCGGTCGCCGCCGGCGACGTGATCTGCGTGCTCGAGGCGATGAAGATGGAGAACGACGTGATCGCGGAGACGGGCGGTACGGTCATCGAGATCACGTTTTCGGAGGGCGATTCAGTCGATCAGGGCGATCCGCTCGTCGTTCTCGAATGAGGCTATCTTGAAATAGCTACAGCCGAGAGTACGAGTATGCAGGAGACTCGACGGGCCGTTCTGGATGCGCTCTCGGCGGGGCCGGTGTCGGGACCGGAGTTGGCCGAGGAACTCGACGTCTCGCGGGCGGCGGTGTGGAAGCACATCGAGACGCTCCGCGAGGAGGGATTCGGCGTCGAGAGCCACGGGGACGGCTACGTGTTGGACTCGGTTCCGGAGTTCGGCGCGGGGGGCGTCGAGTATGGGCTGTCGGCCCCCTTCGAGATCGAGTATCACGACTCGATCGGGAGCACGAACGACCGCGCCCGGGAGCTGGCCGTGGCCGGCGAATCGGGGGTTGCGGTCCTCGCGGACGAACAGACCGGGGCCCGGGGACGGCTCGACCGGGAGTGGGCCTCGCCGTCGGGGGGGATCTGGCTCAGCCTCGTCTGTCGCCCCGACGTACCGCCCGCACAGGCACCGATCTACACGCTCGCCGCGGCCGCCGCGACCGCCGACGCGTTGGACGGGATCGGCGTCGACGCCGAGATCAAGTGGCCGAACGACGTCCTCGTCGGCGGAAGAAAACTCGTCGGGATCCTCACCGAGATGGCGGGCGAGGCCGACCGCGTCGCCTGGATCGTCGTCGGCATCGGGATCAACGCGAACGTCGACGGCGATGCCGTCCCGGAGACGGCGACCACGATCCGCGAACAGGTCGGCGATACAGACCGGGCGGTGCTGACACGGTCGCTTCTCGAACGGTTCGACGATCTCACCGGATCGCCGGAGGACGTGCTTCCGGCCTGGCGGAAAGCGACGAGCACGCTCGGCCGACGGGTTCGCATCGAGACGACCGACGGCGACGTCGTCGGCGAGGCGATCGACGTCGAGTTTCCGGGGACGCTCGTGGTCGCGACCGACGAGGGCGAAGAACGCGTCTCCGCGGGGGACTGCGAACACCTCAGGCCGGCCCGGAGCTGATACGGACTGGCGTCGTCGGGATCTGGGGATGTCTCCGTGCCCGGCGGATCAGCGCAATACGACGTTCTTTACGTCGTCGAGACCGGCCCGCCGGACGACCGCCCTGACCGGGTCGTGGGCCCCACGGAGGTTGTCCGAGTCGCCGTCGAGGACGACGAACCTGGCCGCCCGCCCGGGGGCTATGATGCCGCCGTTCAGGCCGGCGATCTCCGCGCCCGCGGCGGTCGCCATCCGGAGTACCTCGGGTGCGGAGACGTCACAGAGCTTCGAGACGAACTCCATCTCCCGGAACATCGACGGGCTGTTCAACATCACGTTGTCGGTACCGAGTGCGACCGTCGTCCGCTCGAGGAGGTCCGCGACCGGCGGGACCCCGACCCCCGTGACGAGGTTCGAACGTGGACAGACGACGATCGGGATCTCGCTGTCCTCGACCCGTTCTACGTGCAACGGCTCGGCGTGGACCATGTGGACGAGAAAGTCGGGGTCGAGATCGAGCGCCGGATTGATGTCGTGGGGATCGCGTTCCCCGGCGTGGATCCCGAAGGACTTTCCGCGCTCGCGAGCGGCGGCCCGCTCGGAGGCGAAGTCGTCGTCTCGCGCGCCGCTTGCGCCGTAGCCGTCGGCGACGTCGAGAACGTCCGTCTCCTCGCGGCCCATGACGACCGGCTCGATATCGAGCGCCTCGAGCGCCTCCGAGAGCGCCTCGACGCCCTCGACCCCGCCCTCGCGGAACTCGACGAACGCGCCGGTGCCGCCGTCCCGCATGAACCGGAGGGTTCGGCGCATCGACGCGACGAGTTCGGCCCGGGAGGCGTCGGCCAGTAGCCGGTGTTTGAGTCCGCCCGGCGGGGCGACGAGTTCGTCGAGCGAGAGCCCTCGACCGGCTTCCTTGGCGATCGAGTCCCCGATATGTGTGTGGGCGTTGACGAACGCCGGGCAGACGATGTCCGAGGAGGCGGTCTCGGCGCGCTCTATCGCCGCGACCTCGTCGTCTTCGACCACGACCCGACCCCGGATTGGCTCGTACTCGGCCCCGGCGAGTATCGTTCCCGACAGTTCCATACGGACGGTAGGACCGCGGCGGTTAAATCGGTTGTAGTTCGAAACGCGGGGGATGATTCGGCCCATACGGGCTGTCGTATCGCGGGATCGGCGAGCGCCCGGTCCGGGGTCGGCCCTCGCCGCCCCCGGCGACAACGAGCCATCTCAGAACTCGTCGAGCGTGGCGTTGATCCCCTTCCGTACGTCGACGACGAACGCGTCCAGATCCAGCCCGAGCGCGTCCGCAGCGGCCTCACCGACCGCGTCGGCCACGTCCGCTGGCGCATACACCCCGAGGCGCCACTGTTCGTTTTGCGCCCGCCGGAGCGCCGTCACGAGCGTCGACTGTCCTTCGAGCGCCCTGACCTCACCGTTGACGACGACGCGGCTCGTCGACTCGCTCATCCGGGGGCGCTCGGGGACGTCGAGGATGACGGTGTCGGGGGCGACGCCGGCACGGGCTGCGATTTCCCGCTCGTACTCCCGGAGCGTCTCGTGGCTGGCGTCGACGATACCGTCGGGGACGTCCCGGAGCTCGGCCCAGATGGCTCGCTTGTACAGCGAACGGGTATCGAGTCGGCGGGCGAACCCCGCCGTCTCGGGGCAGTTCCGGAGCGCAACGAGCAGCCCGGCGTCGTCCATCCGCCTGAGTTCCGAGGCTGTCGCTTCGCCGGCCTCGAGCAACCGTTCGCTCGCACGCCGGAGCATCGACTTCGAGATGCGCGCGACGTGGTGGTTGTAGACGACGGGATTCATGAGTGAGCGGGCCACGAGCAACGACTCCGCCGTCTGGACGTTTCCCTCCGCGAGCACGAGCCGTCCGTCGACGAACCGCAGCTCCCGGATCAACCGTCCGGTGTCGATCGTTCCGTATGGGACGCCGGTGTGGTGGGCGTCGCGGACGAGATAGTCCATCCGGTCGACGTCCAACTCCCCGGAGACGAGTTGGCCGAACTCGCCTCCGCCCGCGATCAGGTCCGCGACGGCGTCGGGATCGATGTCGTAAAGCGCCAGCACGCGAGCGATCTCGCCGTCACGAAGGAGGTCGTCGACCTCGTCGTGCATCCGTCCCGTCCGTCGGGCGACGAGCGCCTCCGTGTTGTGGCTGAATGGGGTGTGGCCGACGTCGTGGAGGATCGCCGCCGCCCGAAGGCGTTCGGCGCGCGGGCCGGCGATCCCAAGCTCCGAGAGCGCCATATCGGCGAGGTGGTATACCCCGAGCGAGTGCTCGAAGCGCGTGTGGTTCGCGCTCGGGTAAACGAGCCCGACGGTGCCGAGCTGTCGGAGCCGCCGGAGCCGCTGAATCGCTGGCGTGTCCAACAGCTTCGCCGCAACCCCGTCGATGGCGATGTGATCGTGAACGCTGTCCTTGATCGTGACCATCCGGGAGACCGTTCGGCGCGATCGGATAAAAACCGTCGCGCCGAGAGAGCGCTCCCGCGGGCGGCCCCGTCCACCCGACGGACGGTCAGATACAAATCCGTCGGGCCGAAACCGGTGGTATGGTTACGTTCCTCGCCGGCGGGACGGGAACGCCGAAACTGCTCCGGGGGTCGGCGTCGGTCTTCCCTCCCGCGGACACGCCGGTCGTCTGCAACACCGGCGACGACGTCGAGTTGAGCGGCGTCCTCGTCTGTCCGGACGTCGATACGGTGCTCTTTTCGGAGGGCGGTCTCCTCGACCGCGAGACGTGGTGGGGAATCGACGGCGACAGCACCGAGACACACGAGGCGGTCCACCGACTGGCCGACGACGCCGGACTCGACACCGGCCCGCGCTATCTCTCCGCGGACGCACAGACCGCGGGGCGGGAGATCTCGCGCCACCGACGTTTTTCCGGGGTCGCGGAGTTCATGCGGCTGGGTGATCGCGATCGGGCGGTCCACGTCACCCGAACCGGCCTCATCGACGAAGGCCGCACGCTCACGGCGGCGACGGCGACCCTCGCCGAGGCCCTGGCTCTCGATCGCCCCGTGTTGCCGATGAGCGACGATCCCGTCGCGACGATCGTCCACACCTCAGAGGGTGCGATGCACTTCCAGGAGTACTGGGTCGGCCACAGAGCCGGTCCCGACGTCGACCGCGTCGAGTTCCGGGGGGCGGCCGACGCCGACCCGACCGACGCCGTCCTCGACGCCCTCGATTCGCCCGTCGTCGTCGGCCCGTCGAACCCGATAACGAGCGTCGGGCCGATGCTCGCGATGGATCGGTTCCGGACGGCGCTGGAATCGACGCCCGTCGTCGCGGTCTCCCCGTTCGTCGAAGATCAGGTCTTCTCCGGGCCGGCGGCGAAGCTGTTGGCCGCCTCGGGCTATGCCCCCTCGACCGAGGGCGTCGCCGACGCCTATCCGTTCGCGGACGCGTTCGTCCTCGATACCGACGACGGGACGGATCTCGAGCGCCCGGTCGTCCGAACTGACACCGAACTCGGGACGCCGGAAGCCGGCGAGCGCGTCTGTCGAGCCGTGCGGGAGGCGCTCGAACGGGTCGGCGCGGAGGGGCCGTGATGTTCGAGCCACGCGTCGCCGCTGCCTCGCTGTCGGGGGAGGCGGACGCCGGCTGGGCGCGGGCCGCCGACCCGTTCGTCGGCTGTGCGTTCCTCGGCGGGGTGGCGCTCGACGGGCCGACGCGGGCGGCCGCCCGCCTGCTCTGTGACCGCGACCGCAACGAGTTCCTGCCCGACTCGCCGATGGCGTTCCTCGACCGTCAGCTCTCCGCGCTGACGAACGTGGACCTCCGCCCCGCGTTCAACGTCCGGAGCGCCGATCCCGAAACGGTCGGCTCGGCCGCCGCCGTCTGTGCGGACCACGGCGCGATCCTCGAAGTGAACGCCCACTGCCGACAGGCCGAGATGTGCGCGGCCGGGGCGGGCGAGTCGCTGCTCCGGGACGCCGAGCGCCTCCGCGAGCAGGTAGCGGCCGCCTCGGCGGCGGGCGCGACGGTGAGCGCCAAACTCCGGACCGAGGTCGACGGCGTCGACCTGCCGGGGCTCGCCTCGCGGCTCGTCGACGCCGGGGCGGACGTCCTCCACGTCGACGCGATGGATAGCGAGTCGGTGATCGCCGAGGTGGTCTCGGCCGCGCCGGAATCGTTCGTGATCGCCAACAACGGCGTCCGCGACCGGGCGACGGCGGCGGCGTATCTCGAGTACGGCGCGGACGCCGTCTCGGTGGGCCGTCCGTCGGACGATCCGGCGGTCCTCCGCCGCGTTCGCCGCGCCGTCGACGGGTGGTTCGACGGATCGCGCGGCGGGGCCGGGCGGGGCGGGGAGGTGACGCCGGATGCGTGACCCCGCCGAGAACGGCCAACTCGCGCTCCTGTTAGAGGTGGCCGGCACGCCCAAACCCGGCAACGTCGACCGCGAGCGCGACTACGGGGACCTCCGGTTCGAGCACTTTCTCGCCGGCGCGGTCGGCGCGCTCCCCGGCCTGCGGGCGGCGGCCGACGGCGCGCCGGTCGGCGCGGCCTTCGAGTCGGCGATCGAAGGGATGAGCGGCCAGTCGGGCGGGAACACCCAGTTCGGCGCGCTGCTCGTGACGGTGCCGCTGGTCCGGGCCGCCGCTTTCGGGCGGCTCACGCCGGACGGCGTGACGAAAACCGTCGAGGCGACGACCGTCGAGGACGCCTGCGCCTTCTACGAGGCGTTCGAGCACGTCGACGTCGCGGTCGACGACCCCCCAGAGGGACTCGATCCGCTGGACGTCCGGCGCGGCGCGGCGGCGGCCGACGCGCTCCGGGAGCGGGGACTCACGCTGTACGACGTGATGGCGCTCTCGGCGGATCGCGACGGCGTCGCCGCGGAGTGGACCTCGGGGTTCGAGCGGAGCTTCGAGGCCGCGGGGTGGCTCCTCGACGACGAGGGACCGATCTATCGCCGCACGTCGCGGGCGTTCGTTCGACTGCTCGCGGGGGAGCCCGACACCTTCGTCGCCACGCGGAACGGCGAGACGACCGCCGAGGAGGTAACGCGACGGGCGCAGGCGGTTCTCGACGGCGAGGCCGACGCCGACGCGCTTGCCGAGGAGTTCGTCGCGCGTGGCATAAACCCCGGAACGACCGCCGACGTCACGGCCGGGGGGCTCTTCGTCGCCCTCGAACGCGGCCTGGAGGTGTGACATGGGCGAAAACGGTGCCGGAACCGCCGGCGCTTCCGGGGCCGAGTGGCCCGTCGGACTCCGCGGCGTCACCGAATCGGTCGTGACGACGCTCGGGCCGAACGGCCGCTGGAACGTCGCCGCCCTCGGCCTGTTCGCCGGCGACCCCGTGACGGCCCGGACGTGGGGTCGGACGCGGACGTGGCGCAATTTCACCGAGCGCGGCGGCGGCTACGTCCAGTTCTCCGCCGACCCCGTCGACTTCGTCGACGCGGCGTGTTCGATCCGCGAGGAGGACGAGCCGGTGCTTTCGAGCGCCGACGCGTGGGCGAGAGTCGGGGTCGAGTCGGTCGACCGGGGGACCGAGGGCGACACCCGGTGGGTCGAGTGGGAGCTGACACCGGTCGAGTCGGCGGTCGAACGCGAGACCGTCCCGACGACGAACCGCGGCTACTACGCTGTCGTCGAGGCGACCGTCGCCGCCTCGCGACTCGACGTCCCCGGCTACGACTCGGCTGTCCTCCGCGACCGAATCGAATACTTCGAGAGCGTCGTCGAGCGCTGTGGCGGTCCCCGCGAGCGGGACGCCTTCGAGCGGTTCCTCGACCATACGGGGCTCGGGACGGATCGCCCGTAGCCGCCGATTCGACCGGCGTCAGCCCCCACTCGACCCACCTTCGACTGTGGCCCAGAGACCGGGTGAGCCGTCTCCGCGCCAATGGATTAGATTAGTCTAATCTTTTAATTTTGTAACACAAACTTAATGTAAGATGGTAGCTAAACACGGGTATGACACACCGAAACGGGCGCTCGTCCCGAGTCTCCCGCCGGGGACACCGAAACAAGCGCTCGCCCTGCGTCTCCCGCCGGGGGTTCCTCGCGGCGGGCGCGGCGGTCGGTTCCGCCGGCTGCCTCGGCGACGCCGGCGGAGCCGCGGCCCCCAGCGACGACGGTCCCGTCGCAGTCGCCTCGTTCTTTACGTTCTACGACTTCGCGCGGCGGGTCGCCGAGGGGACGCCGATACGAGTCGAGAACCTCGTACCGACCGGCCTCCACGGACACGGCTGGGACCCGGACCCCTCGATCACCCGGCGGATCGTCGACGCGGACGCCTTCGTCAACGTCGGGCCGGACTTCCAGCCGTGGGCGGATCGCGCCCTCCGAACCGCCCGCGACGACGGCGCGGGGACGGCCTCGATCAACGTCCGCGAGGGGATCGACCTGCTCGACCTCGCCGATACCGTCGACGAGGAAGAGGAGATCGAGGGCGGTAAGGACCCACACTTCTGGCTCGACCCGGGGCTGGCGAAACGGTCGGTCGACAACGTCGCCGAGGGGTTCGCCGAGATCGCCCCCGACCACCGGGACGCGCTCGAGGGAAACGCCGACGCGGTCCGGTCGGAACTCGACGACATCGACGCCGAGTGGGCAGCGATCTTCGAGGCCGCCGAGCGCGACGTCGTCTTCCTCGCGGCGCACAACGCCTTCGAGTACGTCGGCCGGCGGTACGGGGCGACCGTCCAGCCGCTCGTGAGGACCCTCGCCGCCGAGGGGGACGTCCGGCCGACGGATATGCAGCGCGCCCAGGATACCATCGCCGAGCACGACATCCGATACATCGGCGCGGCGGTCTTCGAGCCCCGCCGGCCGGCCAGACAGCTCCGCGGGGAGACCGGCGTCGAGGCGTACTATCCCGTGACGCCGTACGCCGGGATCACCCCACAGTGGGCCGACCGCGGGTGGGGATACGTCGACATCGCGCGCAACATCAACATGCCGACGTTCGAGGCCGTCCTCGACGCCGGGGAACCGGACGCCGGTTTCGACGCGGAGTGGCGGAACTTCGAGTGATCGTATTATGAGTCACATAGCCATCGTCGCGAGGTCCCCGTGAGCCTCGTCGAACTCGAGGGCGTCTCCTTCGGATACACTGCGACCCCCGTCGTCCGAGACGTCTCACTGGCCGTCGAGTCCGGCGAGTACGTCGGCATCGTCGGGCCAAACGGCTCCGGCAAGAGCACGCTGCTTCGGATCGTGTTGGGGCTGCACGAGCCGGATTCGGGATCGGCCCGGCTCTTCGACAGCCCCGCGGGCGCCTTCGCCGAGCGCGAACGCGTCGGCTACGTCGCCCAGGACGTCACCGGGAACGCGACGAAGATGCCGATCACCGTCGCCGAGGTCGTCCTCATGGGACGGTTCCCACACGCCGGGTTCGGCCGTATCGGCCCCGAGGATCGGGAGAAAGCCCGGGACGCGCTCGAGACGGTCGGGATCGACCGTCTCGCCGACAGACGGATCACGAAGCTCTCCGGCGGGCAACGCCAGCGCGCCTACATCGCGCGGGCGCTCGCCGGGGAGGCGGATCTGCTCGTCCTCGACGAGCCGACCGTCGGTGTCGATGCCGAGTCGGTCGATGCCTTCTTCGGGCTGCTCGACGGGCTCAACCGCGAGGGGATGACGGTCCTGCTCGTCGAACACGACATCGGGGCGGTGCTCGACCACGCCGGGCGCGTCGTCTGTCTGAACCGCGAGGTGTACTTCGACGGCCCACCCACCGAGTTCGCCGACAGTGACGCCCTCGATCGGGCCTACGGGACCACCGTCCGCCGTGACGGGGACGTGACCGTCGCATGATCGGGGGCCGCCTCGTGCCGGCCGTCGTCGGGCTTCCCGACGATGCTTTGATGTGGCTGCTCGATCGCTGGAGCGACCTTCTGTTGGCCGTCGCCGACGGATCGGGCCTCGTGATGCTCGAGTACGGTTTCATGCACCGAGCGTTTCTGGTGGGGATCCTCATCGCGGTGATGGCCCCGCTAATCGGGACGTTCCTCGTCCACCGACAGCTCGCACTGATCGGGGACGCCCTCGCGCACACGGCGTTCGCCGGCGTGGCGGTCGGGCTGTTCGTCAACGCGACCCTCGGGACGGGGATCTCGCCGTATCTCACGGCGGTCGTCGTCGCGATGATCGCCGCGCTCGCGATCGAGTTGATCTCGGAGGTGACCGACGCCTACAACGACGTCTCGATGGCGATCGTGCTCTCGACGGGCTTCGCACTGGGGGCGGTGCTTATCAGTCTCGATTCCGGCGGCCTCGCCGTCGGCGTCAACCAGTACCTCTTCGGGAACCTCTCGACGGTCACCAACGAAAACACGGTCCTTCTCGTCGGGCTGTTCTCGGTCATCACGCTCGTCGTCGGCGCGACGTACAAACAGCTCCTCTACGTCACCTTCGACGAGACGGCCGCCCGCGTCGCCGGGATCGACGTCCGCTGGTACAACCGGATCGTCGCCATGCTCACGGCGATGGTCGTCGTCGGCGCGATGCAGATCATGGGCGTCATTCTCGTCGCCGCGATGCTCGTCGTCCCCGTCGCCGGGGCCGCCCAGGTCGCCCGGAGCTTCCGGGAGGCGCTTCTCGCGTCGGTCGTCCTGGCCGAACTCGCGGTCCTCGTCGGCATCACGCTCTCGTTTTATTATGAGACGACCGCCGGCGGGACCATCGTTCTCGTCGCCGTCGGCATATATGTCGGCGCGGTCCTGCTCGGCAAACTCGGCTCGGATCCCGACGCCGTCGCCGGGGCCGGATCGACCTCCGAGGGGCGTTCGGCCGACCGATAGATGCTATCGGACGGACGGGCGATTGTTTTCGGCCGTCGGACGGACGGGCGATTGCTTTCGGCCGTCACTCCGTCGAGTCCGAGGTAGCGGTGAGTGTGCGAACGAACGCGCGGAGTCGCTCTCCATGACTCCCGAGCCCGATGCCCGCGAGGAACGCGAGCAGACCCGAGAGGACGACGAGCGTGAGATCGGAGTGTGCTGTTCCGGCGTGCAACGGTATCTCCAGCATATGGCGTCCTTCGACACGGGGTGTGGATAACGCTGCCGGATACGATACCACCGACTGGGGGCAACTACGCGCGCCGACTGGGGGCAACTACGCGCGCCGACTGGGGGCGACTCGGCGGCCCCCGCGGGTCGGCTCGGGAACCCTTTCGAACCTTTTTTAGGTACCACAGCGGTAGATGCCGGTATCAATGGCTATCAAACCCGCCTACGTGAAAAAAACCGCGACGCTGCTCATGGAACGGTACCCGAAGGCGTTCGGTGACGACTTCGAACACAACAAGGACGTCGTCGAGGAGCTGACCAACGTCGATTCCAAGGGCGTCCGCAACCGGATCGCCGGATACGTCACCCGCAAGCAGCGCGTCCCCCAGAACGCGTAGTCCAACGATCGTTCGTTTTCGGCCGGTAGCTGACGGGCGAGTTCCACAACCGTTTTCCTGTGGCTCGCCATACCACCGTCAATGTCCACCCGCGTAGGTGTCCTCGGCGCGACCGGCGCCGTCGGCCAACGACTCATCCAACTGCTCGCACCGCATCCCGAATTCGAGATCGCCACGCTCACCGCCTCGGGGGCGAGCGCCGGCCGAACGTACCGCGACGCCGCCAAGTGGCGCGTCGACTCGCCGATCCCCGAGAGCGTCGACGACATCACCGTCGTCGAGACGGATCCCGAGGAGGTCCCTGACGACGTCGAGTTGCTCTTTTCGTCTTTGCCCTCCGGCGTCGGGGCGGCGGTCGAACCCGAGTTCGTCGAAGAGGGCTACGTCGTCTCCTCGAACTCCTCGAACGGCCGGATGGACGAGGACATCCCGCTCACGATCCCCGAAATCAACGCCGACCACCTCGGGCTGATCGAGGTCCAACGCGATGAGCGCGGCTGGGACGGCGCGTTGATCAAAAACCCCAACTGCTCGACGATCACGATGGTGCCGACGCTCGCGGCCCTCGATACGTTCGGCCTCGATCGGGTCCACGTCTCGACGCTGCAGGCCGTCTCCGGGGCCGGCTACTCCGGCGTGACCTCGATGGAGATCATCGACAACGTCATCCCCCACATCGGCGGCGAAGCCGACAAGATGGAGACCGAATCCCGCAAGCTTCTCGGCTCCTTCGACGGGAGCGAAGTCAGCCTCCACGGCGCCGACGTATCGGCCTCGTGTAACCGCGTCCCGACGCTGGACGGGCATCTCGAGAACGTCTGGGCCGACCTCGCCGACGACCCCGACCCCGAAGCCGTCGTCGAGGCCTTCGAATCCTACCCGGGGATCGATCTGTACTCCTCACCGGACCAACTCATCGAGGTGTTCGAGGAACCGGATCGCCCACAGCCCCGACTCGACCGGAACCTCGGCGGCGGGATGGCCGTCGCCGCGGGCGGGGTCGAGACGACGAGCCACGGGGTCCAGTTCAACTGTCTGGCTCACAACACCATGCGCGGGGCCGCCGGCGCGAGCATCCTGAACGGCGAGTTGCTGCTCGAGGAAGGCTACCTCTAATACTGACGGACAAAAGAATGTACACACGACGCACGAGGATCACGCCGTTCGACGGAGCGAACGGCGGATCACTCGTGAGTCGGTTTCATTTGATTTCGTCCACCAGTATAAGTCCCACGGGCTGACACGGCGTTTTGTCCCCCCGATGTACCACGACCTCTCACACCCGATCGAGACCGGAATGCAGCGGTTCCCCGGCGACCCCGAGGTATCGGTCGAACCGGTCGCAACCGTCGACTCAGACGGCTACCGCGTTGCGGAGATCACCTGTGGGACCCACACCGGAACCCACATCGACGCGCCGAGCCACGTCGGTCTCGACGGCTCGATCGACGGCTTCGACGTCGGTCGGTTCGTCCTCGACGCCCGGACGGTCGACTGTACCGGCCTCGGCGCGCGAGCGCCGATCGGGCCGTCGGCGCTGCCCGACGACGACGGCGGCGAAATCCTCCTCGTCCGGACCGGGTGGGACGACCACTGGGGGACCCCTCGGTATCTCGATCACCCGTATTTGACCCCCGAGGCGGCGGACCGCTGCGTCGAGGCCGGGTGGTCGGTCGGTCTCGATACGCTGAACCCCGACCCGACGCCGGGCGGAACCACCGCCCCGGAAGAACCGACCGGGGTCCCGACACACCGCCGCCTGCTCGGAAACGATCGTCTCATCGTCGAGAACCTGACGAACCTCGAGGGGCTGGGCCGCTGTCGGCTCTTCGTCGTCCCGCTCTCGATCGCCGACGGGGACGGCTCGCCGGTTCGGGCGTTTGCCCGCGAGCACCCGGATACGGACGCCGACCGGTAAGCTGTCGGTCGGCCGCCGATCAGTAGATCAGTTCGTCGCTGTTGTCGACCATGTACAACGTCCGGGCGGCGATGTTGACGGCGTGATCGCCGACGCGTTCGAGATCCCGGATCGTAAGAAGCAGCCGTGAGACCTCGGTCATGAGCGTCTCGATCTCCTCGTCGGAGGACCCATCGTCGATCTCCGTCTCGATCAGGTCCCGGACGACGATGCTCGAAGCCCGCTCACAGAGGTCGTCGACCTCGTCGTCGCGGCCGTCGATCTCGAAACAGGCATCGACGTCCTCCTCGGCGTAGGCCGTCATGGCGCTCTCGACCATCTCGATGACCGCGTTGCCGATCCCCTGGATGTCGACGTTGGGGTACATATCCCGGGTGGCTTCCAGCGTGTAGTCGCCGAGATTCGTCGCGAGGTCGGCAACGCGCTCCAGATCCGTGATGATTTTGAACGAGGCGGCGATGAAACGGAGATCGCCCGCAACGGGCTGTTGGAGCGCAAAGAGGTCGATGCAGTTCTGTTCCAGTTCGAGGTACAGTTCGTTGATCTCGTGGTCGCCTTCGATGACCTCGTTGGCGAGCGATTCGTCCTTGGTTTCGAGAGCGTTCAGCCCGGTTCGCATCCGTTCGAGAACGATCTCGCTCATGTAGAGGACGTTCTCACGGAGTTCGACCAGTTGCCGTTGGAATCCCTTGCGTGCCATTGGATCCGCTTGTGTCTTCGCCGGTATGTCTTTTCCGGGGCGTCGGACGTGTGGCGTTCACCGCATCCACATTTATCCACCCCGGCGGCCGGTCATCACTACCCGAACTTTCCCGTGATATAGTTCTCTACGCGTTCGCTGTCGGGGTTCTCGAAGATCGCGTCGGTGTCGCCGAACTCGACGAGTTCCCCGCCGGTGAGGAAGACGGCCGTCTTATCGGAGATCCGGGCGGCCTGTTGCATGTTGTGGGTGACGATGACGACGGTGTACTCCTCGGCCAGGTCGTCGATGAGGTCCTCGATCTTCGAGGTCGCAACGGGATCGAGCGCCGAGGCGGGTTCGTCCATCAGAACCACGTCGGGGTCGGGCGCGATCGCCCGGGCGATACAGAGCCGCTGTTGTTGGCCGCCCGAGAGCGCGAGTCCCGACTCGTCGAGTTGGCCTTTGACCTCGTCCCAAAGCGCCGCCGCGCGCAGGGACTCCTCGACTCTCGCGTCGACGTCGCCGTCGTAGCCCTGGATGTTCAGCCCGTAGGCGACGTTGTCGTGAATGCTCTTGGGGAAGGGGTTCGGCTTTTGAAACACCATCCCGACCTTCCGGCGCAGCGCCACCGGGTCGACGTCGTCGTCGTAGACGTTCTTGTCGTACAGCCGGAGTTCGCCGTCGACGTGGCAGGTATCGATCAGGTCGTTCATCCGGTTGATACACCGCAGGAACGTCGATTTGCCGCAGCCGGAGGGGCCGATGAGCGCCGTCACCATTCCCTCCGGGATGTCCATCGTGATGTCCGAAAGCGCCTGTGTGTCGCCGTACCGGACGTCGATACCGCGGGCAGCGATGACCGCCCGGCCCGTGCCGCGGCGCGTCGTTGTGTCGTCTAGCCCGGCCGCGGGCGAGTCGGCGAGCGATTCGGTGTCCGTCGTCGGATCGGCCGTGTCTTCGAAGCTCATTGTCAGTTGCTCTCGTATCTACCGTGGATCACAGCCGCCGCCGCTCCGGGCGACGTTCCCGAGGCCGCTGTCCTCACCGCGAACGGGATACTCCGAGAGACCGGAGACGCCACACCCGGTGGCTGCGAGGACGCTTCGATGGGGGACCGACACGGCGGGAGTCGGCTCCCGACCTCGTGTCATTATCGTAGTGGCCACACGTAGACGTAAGTACCCAACTATGTTATTTATATAGGGATATATTTGACACTATATTTCTCACTAAATCTTCCGTCGTCCGCGCCGCGTTCGGGCCTATCCGGGCGTAAGCGGGGGCACCGTCGCATCAGTACCCGACTATATATCTCGACAGTGATTTATATCCATATCCTGTATCCGGGGATATGGAGACCCGCAAGGTCCAGGTGACGGGCGGCTCGACGTATACCGTTTCGCTTCCGAAAGAATGGGCGACCGAAAACGACGTCAGTGGCGGGAGCGTCGTCGAGTTTCATCCGGAGGGCGATACCCTGCTTTTGACTCCACAGCGCGAGGAACGGAAAGTCGAAGGGACGCTCGACATCACCGGGCTGGAGGGCGACGAGCTGATGCGTGCGGTCGTGACGATGTACGTCAGCGGCTTCGACATCGTCACGCTCGAGACCACACAGGTAACCGCCGCACAACGCCGGACGATACGGGATGCAACCCAGGGGCTCGTCGGCCTCGAGGTCATCGGCGAGACCTCGGAGCGAGTCAGGCTACAGGACCTACTCGACTCCTCGGAGCTGTCGATGCACAACGCCATTACCCGGATGCGGCTCGTCTCGACGACGATGCTCGCCGACGCCGTCGCGGCGCTTCTGGCGGACGACGACGATCTGGCAGCCGACGTCGTCCAGCGCGACGACGACGTCGATCGGCTCTGGTCTATGGTCTCGCGGGTATTTCGATCCGTGCTTAGAGACCCCTCTGCGGCCGCAGCGATCGGCCTCGACCGTGAGACGTGTTTCGACTACCACTCGAGTGCCCGCCAGCTCGAACGGGTCGGCGACCACGCGGCGAAGATCGCGAC
The DNA here is from genome assembly GCF_013839515.1 of Natronomonas salinimetallica. GTDB lineage: Archaea > Halobacteriota > Halobacteria > Halobacteriales > Haloarculaceae > Natronomonas. The sequence goes on from NZ_JACDNQ010000013.1 coordinate 70,423, forward strand.
CCACGCCCAGTCGCTCGGCGCCCCGCCCGAGGACGCCGCCGAGGCCCTCGATGCGCTCCTCGAGGAATCGACAAACGTCATCGAGATGGGAATGGACGCGCTCTTAGAGGAGGACTCCGACCGCGCGACCGACCTCGCTAACGACGCCCGACAGCGCGTCGTCCGGATCGACGAACTCTCCCGGGCGGTCGACGACGAGGTCCGGGAACTAGAGTCCCAGCAGGCCCAGTTGCTCGGGTTGATCGTCGATTCGCTGTCGAGAAGCGCCGACTACGGCGGCAACGTCGCCGAGACCGCCCTCCAGAACGCGGCCCCGCGGCCCTGATCGCCTACGTCCCTCGGAGCAGTTCCTCGGCGACGGTGTCGGCGTCGAGCAGATCGGGGTCGACGATGTGGCCCGCCTGGCCCTTGATAAACTCCGGGACCGAATCGCGGGTGTAGATGACGACCCGGACGTCGGGGTTGCGGTCTATCGCGACGGGCACAGCCGTCGCCAATCCGGCATCGGTCAACACGAGCGTGTCCGCGTCCTCGATGCCCGCCGCCTCCAGCGCCGACCGGCTCGCGGTTCCCTCGGCGTACCGAACCGTCGCACCCCGTGTTTCGAGCGCCGCAGCGATCCCATCGGGGTCGCCGCCCGCGACGACGACCTCACTCATATTCGATCGTCGCCGGTGGCTTGTGCGTCACGTCATAGACGACGCGCGAGACAGTGTCGTTTTCGCCCGTGATCCGCGATTGGATGCGCTGGAGCGTCGCCCAATCGACCTTCTGGGCCCGGGCAGTCATCCCGTCGCGCGATTCGACGGACCGGACGGCGACGACCCAGCCGTGGACCCGGTTGTCGCCCTTGACGCCCGTGGCCTTTCCGAGTACGGCCGCGAGCGCTTGCCAGGGCTCGTGCTCTTCGAGTTCCTCCTCGACGACGTGGTTGGCCTCGCGGGCCACCTCGAGTTTCTCCTCGGTCACTTCCCCGAGGACGCGGACGGCGAGGCCCGGCCCGGGGAACGGCATCCGCTCGGAGACGACCTCCTCGAGGTCGAGCGCGCGGGCGACCTCCCGAACCTCGTCTTTGTAGAGATCGCGCATCGGCTCGACGATCCCTTCGAAGTCGACGACCTCGGGGAGGCCGCCGACGTTGTGGTGGGATTTGATCGTCCCCTCGCTCTCGATCCGGTCGGGGTAGATCGTCCCCTGAACGAGGAATTGGGCGTCGACCTCGCGGGCGACCGTCTCGAACTCGCGGATGAACCCCTCGCCGATGGCGTGGCGTTTCTCCTCGGGATCGGTGATCCCCGACAGCGCGTCGAGAAACCGCTCTCGGGCGTCGACGACCCGGAGACTCTCCATGTACGAGAACGTCTCTTCGATCTCCTCGGTCTCGCCTTTCCGCATCAGCCCGGTATCGACGTACACCGGCGTGAGTTGGTCGCCGATGGCCTCGTAGGCGAGCGCGGCGGCCGTCGAGGAGTCGACGCCGCCCGACAGCGCGATGACCGCGTTCGAATCGCCGATCGCCGCCTCGATCTCCGCGACCTTCTCGTCGATGAACGACTCGGAGTCGACCATCAGGCCGTCACCTCCTCGCGGTCCGTCTCGTCGGCCCCGAGGATCGTCTCGACGAACCGGACGAACGGCGGCGAGGCCCGTCCCGGCCGTGAACGGAACTCGGGGTGGAACTGCGTCCCGAAAAAGAACGGGTGTTCGGGGAGTTCGAGGATCTCCATGCGGTTGCCCGCCCGCCCGGAGAAGACGAGCCCCGCCTCCTCTAAGGCCTCGATGTACTCGGGTTTGACCTCGTATCGGTGTCGGTGGCGCTCGGTACAGGAGGTGTCCCCGTAGACGTCGTGGGCGAGCGTCCCGGGTTCGATCTCGGTCTCGTGGGCTCCGAGCCGCATCGTCCCGCCCATGTCCTCGATCTCGTACTGTTCGGGGAGGATGTCGATGACCGGGTGCGGCGTCGATTCGTCCATCTCCGCCGAGTGGGCGTCCTCGAACCCACAGACGTTCCGGGCGAACTCGACGACCGCCATCTGGAAGCCGAGACAGAGCCCGAGGAATGGAACGTCGTTCTCGCGGGCGTAGCGGGCGGCTTCGATCTTCCCGCCCATCCCACGGGCGCCGAACCCGCCGGGAACGATTACTCCGTCCGCCTCGCCGAGGCGGTCGGCGTGGGCGTCGTCCATCTCGTCGGCGTCGACCCACAGGACGTTGATATCGGTGTTGGTCTGAAAGCCGGCGTGTTTGAGCGACTCGTGAATCGAGAGGTAGGCGTCTTCCAGGGCGTACTTGCCGACGAGAGCGATGTCGATCTCGTCGGTCGCCGCCTGGGTGACGATCTCGCGCCACTCGTTTTCGCGTTCGGATTCGGGGATCGCCTCGGTCTCGAGGCCGAGTTCGGACATCACGTACTCGTCGAGCCCCTCGTCTTCGACCATCAGCGGGACGTGATAAATGTCCTCGACGTCGGGGTTCGAAAACACCGCCTCGACGGGTACGTCACAAAAGAGCGCGATCTTCTCTTTCGTCTCGGGGTCGAGTTCGTCGTCACAGCGCCCGACGAGGATGTCCGGCTGGAGGCCGATCGAGCGGAGTTCCTTGACGGAGTGTTGGGTCGGCTTCGTCTTTTGCTCGCCGTTCTTCGAGTACGGCACCAACGTGACGTGCGTAAAGAGGATGTCCTCGTCGTCCTCCTCGTGGGCGAACTGCCGCAGCGCCTCGAGATACGGCATCCCCTCGATGTCGCCGACGGTGCCGCCGACCTCGATGAGACAGACGTCGTGGCCTTCGGCGGCCTCCCGGATCCGACGCTTGATGTCGTCCGTGATGTGCGGGATGATCTGGACGGTGTTGCCCAGATAATCGCCCGCGCGCTCCTTTTCGATCACGTGGCGGTAGGTCTTGCCCGTCGTGACGTTGTGATCGAACGTCATGTCGATGTCGAGAAACCGCTCGTAGTTTCCGAGGTCGAGGTCGACCTCGCCGCCGTCTTTGAGGACGTACACCTCGCCGTGCTGGTAGGGGTTCATCGTCCCCGCGTCGACGTTGAGGTACGGATCGATCTTTACCGCCGTGACGTCGAAGCCGGCGTTCGCGAGCAGTCGTCCGGTACTCGCCGCTGTGATGCCCTTGCCGAGTCCGGACATCACACCGCCGGTAACGAAAATGAATTTGTTCCCTAGTGTGGGATCGTAGTCAGTAAGCTCCGTCGGCATACTGACGGTGCGCGAGCGTCGGACAAAACGATTTCGAACGACCTTTTTGCACGCTCCGGCGGCCGCGCGCCGAACGGCGCGCGACACGCCTCCGCGGCAAAAAGCTCGATCAAAAAGGGCCGACGACTCGGCTGGGCGGTCGGCAAGCCGACCGCCTCCCTCGTGACGGCGAAGCCGTCACGCAGGCCTCGTCGTCGGTGAAACGCCTCGCTTCGCTCGGCGTACAGCGGCGCTCCGTCGGGGTTTTATGCTGAATGTCCGGAGTGATTGTGGGTACTGGCGCCCGGTCGCACCGACGGAACGATCACGCCCGTTGGGGCGCGGGCTCCGCGTCCGCCTCGACGCCACGGTCGACCCCTCGCCTGTTCCGGAGGGCGAGCAGCGCGAACAGGGCGAACCCGACGCCGCGGAGGGCCAAATCGAGCACGAGTGCGTTGACGGAGACGGACACACCGACGAGTCCGAGGGTGTCGAAGACGGACTCGGAAAGCAGCCCCGGGGCCATCAACAGCAGCGAGCTGGCGGCGAAGCCGACCCGACTGAACCGGCCGACGCGGGTGTACAGCGTCCCGATGACGGTGGCACCGAGCGCGATCACGCCGAGGAAGACCCCGACAACGGGGACGAGAATCTCCGGAATCGAATACGACAGTTCGGCGAGGTCCTTGAACCCGACCACACGGTACCGTTCCCGAATCGGTAGCTCCGCGGCGTTCGTCTTCTCGCGCAACAGGACGATCCCCGGTGCGAGCACGAACGCGAAGGGGACGATCGCCTTGTTCAACGACAGCGAGAACGCCTTCACCCCGGTCTCGAAGGGGTCGGACTTGGCGACTCCGCTGGCGGCGTACGCGGCGACTGCCACCGGCGGCGTGATGTCGGCGATCACCCCGAAGTACAGGATGAACAGGTGGGCGGCCAAGAGCGGGATGCCGAACTCCACGAGCGGGGTCGCCAACATCGAGATGAGGATGATGTACGTCACGGTGGTTGGCATGCCCATCCCGAGAATGATGCTGGCCACGGCCGTCACGAGCAGCATGATCACGATGGAGCCCCCCGAGAGCGCGAGCAGCAACGAGGTGAGGTTCGGCCCGAGCCCCGAAACGCTGATGACGCCCGGGATGATCCCGGCTGCGGCGACCGCAACCACCACCGGGACAGCGGTGCGCGCGCCCTCGTCCATCGATTTGACGACAAAGGTGCCGAGCCGGAACGGCTGGCTGCCGCCCAGATCACGGTCGGCCCGGTCACCGACCGCGTTGGCGGTGTGCCGGACCGCCGGGTTGAGTTCGAGCAGCGACGCGTCGAGATCCGGCCGCGACAACAGCGTCAGTACGCCGGCCAGCATCGCGTACCACTCGATTCTCGAGAGCACGGCGTCGACCGCCTCGCCGGCCGGGAGCCCCGGGCCGCCGGCTCCGGTGGCGAGGCCCATAACGGACACGCCGGCGACTGCATGGCTCGCGAACTCGACACCGACGATGGCCCCGAACACGCCGAGGAGGCGAAACCGCGTCTCCTCGCTGTAGGCCGAGACGAGGGCGATCAGCGCCACGAGCGCCACGAGCGTGAACCACGCCGACCGGGAAACCGAGAGCCGCTGGACGATGAGATAATACAGCAACAGCCCAATCGGGACCAGGTAGAACCAGCCGTGTTTGAGATGGCTCACGAGGTTCACAACCTCCCCGTCGGGGACTCCGCCGATCCCCTCCTCTACGGCCTTGAGATGGACCATCACCCAGACGCCGAAGAAGAAGACAATCGCCGGGATCGTCGAGAGGATGATGATGTCCGCGAACGGCGTTGCGGTGTATTGGACCATCAAAAAGGCGGCCGCCCCCATGACCGGCGGCAGGATCTGTCCGCCGGAGGAGGCGGACGACTCGACGGCTCCCGAAAACTCGGGCGAGTAGCCCGACCGCTTCATAAGCGGGATGGTGAACGCGCCGGTCGTGACCGTGTTGGCGATCGACGATCCGGAGATCGTTCCCATGAAGCCGCTGGCGAGGATGCTCGCCTTGGCCGGACCGCCCTTGCGCCCCCCGGTGAGCGCGTACGCGAGGTCGATGAACCACTGGCCGGCCCCACTCATTTCGAGGAACGCGCCGAAGAGGATGAAGATGTAGATGAAACTCACAGAGACGGTCACCGGGATCCCGAAGACGCCGTTTTCGGTGTTGTACCAGAGGTTCTGAATGATGTCCGGCCAGGTGAGTTCCGGGATCGCGAGCAGCCCGAGGAAGGGGGTGCTCCCGCTGATGAGGTACCCCCAGCGGGCGTAGACGATGAAGGTGGCGACGATGAGCATCAGCGGGAGGCCGAGCGTCCGCCGCGTAGCCTCCAACACGAGCAGGACGCCGACAACACCGAGGACCATCGCGTAGGAGTACTCGCTCACGAACGGGACGCCGCCGAGCAGTGGCTGTAAGAACGCGTACACCTCGGTGACCGGACGGCCGGAATCGACCCCAAAGACGCGCATGTTCTGGATCTCCGAGAACTCCGTCAGAAAGTATATCGCCGAGAGAGCCGCCGCGGCGATACACAACAGATCGAAGGGAGTCACCCGTTCTCGATCGTGGTCGAGAAACGCCCACCGGAACGCCGATCGGACGCCAACGATCCCCCGGGTGATCGGATTTCCATCGCCGAGCTGTCGGGACAGCGCCGGAACGACCCGGCCGAGATTTCGCGAGACGATCCCATCTCCCATGCTCCCCGGAAAGAGCAAGAAGGTGAGCACGAGTGCGAAGGCAACGTGGATCGCGTTCGCCTGCAGAAGCTGGAGGGAAACGTCTACCGGGGAGATCGAGACGCCCGCAAACTCGACTGTCGGGAGCCAGATAGTAAACGAAAAGCTCCGGGCGGCGAGAAACAGCTGGAAGGTCGAAAACAGGATCCCGATCGTCGCGACCGCTATCGAGGCGATCCCCTGCAGCGAGCGACGGCGCTCGATCTCCTCGATCAGCTCTTCGGCCTCCTCCGGGGGGATCTCCTCGCTCGTCGCCTCATCCGGCGGGCCGTCCGGCGGGGACTCTCCCGAGGCGTCGTCGTTCGGATCGTCGATACCGCCGTCGGTTCGGTGGGGCGCGGTCATGGGATCATCTTGCGAAGCGACTGTTGTTCGATGTGTAGTCGTACGTCGTTCCCGTCGGTCGCCGCGACGAGGTCGTGCCGTTGGCCGTCGATAATAAGCGTGTGGTCGGCGATCCGGCCCGGCGAGACCGAGAGGTGCTCCAGTTCCGTGATCGGCTCATCGGGGTCGTACACGAACGTCCCGTTCTCGTTCGTGACGTTGACGCGCGCCGGAAGCCCCCAACCATAGGACTCGAACTCCATCCGGGTGTTCACGAGCGTCTCGCCGTCGACCCGATACTCGTCGTAGACGCGGGATTTCTCGACGCTATGGGTGTACTCGAGGGCCACCGTGCTCCCGTCGTCGACCGGCTCCACAAGGTAGCGCTCGCCCGTCTCGATGTCCTCGACTACGAGGACGGCCCCTACCGGGGCTGCGGCCACAGCGCCGACGAGAACGAGCACCGCGAGTGCGAGAATCGCGGCACTCACGTTCGAACGGGAATGGTGACCCATTGTTCCGAGTAATCGTTGTGGGATGGAATTTGAAACGGTTGTGAAACGGTTCGCCGACGGGCCGGTCGCGGTAATCGGGTTACGCGTCGAAGTAAGCCGCCGCCCCTTCGTGCAACTCGATGGACATCCCGTCCTGCGCGCTGTCGACCGTGATGAAGTCGGTCTTTATGCTGAGTTCACCGAGATTGTCGAAGAGAGCAGCCGTGACCGTCTCGACGGCGTCGGCCGACACGTCGGCATTCGTGGCGATCATTGCCTGCACCGCGACGGTTTCGACGTCCTCCTCGACGCCGCTGTACGTTCCGGCCGGAATCGTGTCGTCCGCAAACCAGGAGGCGTCCGCCTTGACGGCCTCGCGATTCTCGCCGCTGATCGGGACGAGTTCGACGTCGTTCGTGTTCGCGAGGTCCTCGATCGCGCCGACCGGCCAGCCGCCGACGACGAAGGCGGCGTCGATGTCGCCGTTGGCGAGTTGCTCAGACGCCTGCGAGAAGCCGGCGTTTTGTTCGCTGTAGTCGGTGATCCCGAGCGATTCGAGGATCTGCTGTGCGTTGACCTGCGTCCCCGAGCCGAGGTCGCCGGTGTTGATCGTCGCGCCGCCGAGATCCTCGACGGTGGAGATGTCGTTCCCCGCGAGCGTGACGAGCGTGATCGTCTCCGGATACAGCGTTGCGACGCCCCGGATCGTTTCGATCGCGTTGTCTTGGAAGGCATCGATGCCAGTTCCGTTCTTCGCGAACGAGGCGATATCGTTCTGGATGAGCGCGAAGTCGGCCGAGCCGTCGGCGAGGCTACCGACGTTTTCGACGCTCGCACCCGTGGACTGAACGTTCAACGAGAAGTCGGTGTTGGCCTCGACAACCGTCTTGAATTCGTTCGAGAGCGGAAAGTAGGTCCCTCCGGTTCCGCCCGCGTGCCAGGTCAGTCGGGTTCCGCCGTTGCCGTCACTGCCGCCATTGCCGTTACCGTTGCCGTCCCCACCGTTGCCATTGCCGTTGCCGTTTCCGGCGTCGCCGTTGCCCGTACATCCAGCGATGCCGACGAGGCTGGCCGCTACCGCCCCTTTCAGTAGTTTTCGCCGGTCAATAGTCTTGTCAATGGGACTGTCCGTCATATTTATATTATATATTTATCCTTTTATATAAATTGGGGTACTGTCATCGGACAGTCGCTGCCGCATCACACAGACTGTGAGGCCGCCGCCGGCGGTCCCGGGACCGTTGTTTGTAGGCCCGTGACATGACTGATCTCAGTTACTTGCGCGCAGGTGGGACTCAAATGCGTGTCCAACCGTGGTGGCGCTCTACCGACCTCCGTGGTCACCTCGCCCTCCCGTCCCCGACCACAGCACCCCGCAATCGCACCACCGAGACGGGGTTATATCACCCCTATCCTTCTTCGACGAGAGCATTCCGCCGTTCACAGTAGTTGCCGAATCAATGCTCTCTGCGATTACGTCTGAACACATGGATCGAAATGAATGTCGATGGCTCCCCCCCATCTGAATACGTGTGTACATGGATGCCACCAGCCTCCGTGATATAGTAGACATCGCAACTATGTACACATCGACCGCACTGCCGCCGTGCGATCGAGTGTGTCTTGTCTTCCGATCTCTACTATAGCTACCGGAGCTCACACGAGCTATTGGTAGTCAGCAACACTCACCCCGAGGTTCGGCAGCTACTGGAACTGGCGGGGAGGCTGTCACAATCACACACTCTGGGCGACGAAGCCGTGCCCCGTTTACAAGAGCTCGGCGACGCGAGCGCCGACCTTCGCGGTCTGGCCCACGAAGTGGTGGTCGGCGGGCAGAGTGAGGACCTCGCCGCCGCGTTCTCGGATCCGATCGGCGACCGCCTCGGCGTCGACGGTCGTGTCCCGCTCGCCGTAGACCACCGCGATCGGGCACTCGACGGCGGCGACGGCGGCGACGGCGTCGATGTCCTTGGAGAGGGCCGCGGCCGGCGACAGCGCCACGACCCCCTCGGGCGGCCTCTCGGCCACCGACTCGCGGGCAGCGGCGACCACGGCGAGACAGCCGCCGAAACTGTAGCCGAAGAGGCCGACGCGATCGTAGCTGTCTCGCGCCCACGCGAGGGCGTCGCGGGTGTCCCCGAGTTCGCCGCGGCCCCCGTCCCACGCACCGTAATCGAAGCGAAGACAGGCACACGAAAGCGACTCGCTCACCGCTTCGAGTCGGGGATCGCTCCGGCTGCCACCCATCCGTGGGTGCGGGGGACACGCGACCACACAGCGGTCGCTCTCGGGTGAATCGAGCGTCCCGCGTACCTCCCGATCCGACGGGACGACGACCGAATCGCTCATTCCAGCAGGCGCTCGCCGGTCATCGCCTCGGGTACCTCGACGCCGATTCGGGACAGAAGCGTCGGCGCGATGTCGGCGAGCGTGCCGCCGGATCGGATCGCGTACCCGCCGTCCGTGCCGTCCGGTGCGGTGTACACGAACGGTACCGGGTTGGTCGTGTGGGCGGTGTGGGGATCCTCCGGCGTCCCCATGTCGTCGGCGTTGCCGTGGTCTGCGGTCACGAAGAGGTGTCCTCCGGCCCCGTGGACCGATCCCTCGAGCCGGGCGAGCTGTGCGTCGACAGACTCGACGGCCGCGACCGCGGCGTCGAAATCGCCCGTGTGGCCGACCATGTCGGGATTGGCGTAGTTCAACACGAGGGCGTCGAGCGGGGGACTCCCCGCCGACGGCTCCTCCCCGCCGACCCCGTCCTCGATCGCCTCGATCGCGGTGTCGGTCAGTTCGGCGGCCGACATCGCCGGACGCTCGTCGTAGGTCGGGACGTCGGGGCTCGGCACGATCTCGCGGTACTCACCCTCGAAGGCGGCTTCGCGGCCGCCGTTCAAGAAGTAGGTCACGTGGGCGTATTTTTCGGACTCCGCGGCCCGAAGCTGTGTGTGTCCGGCCTCGGCGAGCGCCTCGCCGAGCGTCCGCTCCGGTTCCAGCGGCGGATAGGCGACCGGGAGCCCGAACGTCTTGTCGTACTCGGTCATCGTCACGAACTCGGCGTCGGGCGGATCGGTCTCGACGTCCCACTCGGGCTCGATGTCGGCGAGCATTCGGGTGAGCTGGCGTGCGCGATCCGCCCGGAAATTGAAGAAGACGACCGCGTCGTCGTCGGAGAGCGGCGGGCGGTCGTCTACGAGCGTCGGCTCGACGTACTCGTCCGTCTCGCCGCGCGCGTAGGACGATTCGACGGCGTCGACGGCCGAGTCGGCGACGTGGGGGGCGTCGCGGTCGACGATCGCGTCGTAGGCGCGTTTCGTACGCGCCCAGTTCTCGTCGCGGTCCATCGCGTAGTAGCGCCCACAGACCGTCGCGACGTGGCCCGTGTCGTGCTCGTCGGCCGTCGCCTCCAGATCGGCGAGGAACTCCGAGCCGCTCTCGGGGGCCGTATCCCGGCCGTCGGTGAAGGCGTGCGTGACGGCGTCGACACCGCGGTCGGCGGCGAGTTCGATCAGCGCGTGGAGATGTGCCTGATAGGAGTGGACGCCACCATCGCTGACGAGGCCGAGAAAGTGTACCCGGCCGCCGTGCTCGTCGGCGTCGGAGAACGCGTCGCCGATCGCCTCGTTGTCGGCGAAGACGCCGGCGTCGATGTCGTCCGTCACCCGCGTCGAGTCCTGTTTGACGACGCGGCCCGCGCCGATGTTGAGGTGACCGACCTCGCTGTTTCCCATCTGGCCCTCGGGGAGGCCGACGCGTCTGCCGTGGGTTTCGAGCGTCCCGAACGCGCCGTCGTCGCGGAGGCGATCGAACGTCGGGGTCCCGGCGGCGGAGACGGCGTCCCCCTCGCCACCGTCGCCGAGGCCCCAGCCGTCGAGGATGACAAGTGCGGCTTGCATACGTCCCGAAAGCGGCGGGCGGCCTAAGGCGATGTCGCTTCGGCGTCCGAGGACACGCCGGCGGGCTTCGGCTCTCGGAAACGTTTTCCCGAGGCCGGCGGTATCCGGGGGTATGTACCTGCGGCTCATCGGGCTCGCGTTGCTCGTTCCCCTCGCGGACGTCCTGTTGCTCGTCGTCCTCGCAACCGGGCTGGGGCCGGTCACGATCGGTCCGGCGGCGACGGTCGCCCTCGTCGTATTGACCGCGCTGCTCGGATTGCTCGTGGTTCGCGCCGAGGGCAGACACACCGTCCGAAAGATCCAGCGCAAACTCGCGCGGGGCGAACCGCCGACGAACGAACTGCTCGACGGCGCGTTCCTCCTCGTCGCCGGCGCGTTGATGCTCACGCCCGGCCTCGTCACCGACCTGCTCGGGCTCGTGCTCGTGTTACCGCCGACGCGGTACCCGATCCGAGTCGTCGTCAAACGGTACGTCGTCACGCCGTATCTCGACGGCAAGACCGACGGCTTCGCCACCGGGAACGTCTACGTCGGGGGCTTCCCGGGCGGCGAGGACGAGACGGGCGGATTCGAGGGGGGATTCCCCGGTGACGGAGGGGCGGGTCCCGGAGCGGGGCCGGGTCCCGATACCTCCGAACGCGACGGCGGGACGGTCGAGATGGGCGAGGACGAATACGAGTTCGAGGACGTCTCCGGAGCCGACCGGTCCGGCGATACCGCGGGTGATGGGGCGTCGGCGAGCGAGGAGAACGGCGGCGACTCGCGGGACCGATAGCCGTGGGAGGATCCGACGAAGGGCGACCGAAAAGAAACGTTTAAACGAACCACGGCGCTACGGTGAAACGCGCCTACATCGGGCCAATAGCTCAGCTAGGTATGAGCGCTCGGCTGATAACCGGGAGGTCCTCGGTTCAAATCCGAGTTGGCCCACTCGGTTTCCGCACGGTCCTTGGCCGTCGGAAATCGGTGGCCAAACTCCCGTAGGCGTCTCATTTCGGACGATACCGACTTGATAGCTCTTGCTGTAGACGGTACACATACGTAGGCCAGGCGCATATCTGTTCAATTAGAAGCCGTACCGCTTGTGCGCGTCGTCGATGGGGACGATCTCCAGCACACGCACCTCGTTCTCGTCCTCCAGGACCGTGTAGATAGCCGTGTAGGTCCGAGAGGTGTGAATCCGGTAGCGGTCGCGGCGGCCGTCGATGGGGCGTTTCTCCTTGTCCCCACGACCACGGCCCGGATACGGGCTCTCCGCCAGATACCCGAGTTTCTCCTTGCAGACCCGCTCGGTCTTCTCGTCGGCGACGTCGAGGAACTCGCAGGCGTCGTCACCGAGCAGGACGGCGTGCTTAGACATCCGAGATGAGCGTCAACTCGTCGCGGTCCGTCTCCTCTAACTCCTGGAAGCGCTGTTCCAGGTCCTGCCGCCGGCGCTGTTGAGCCAGCTCCTTCAGGAGGTCGTCGTAGGTCTGGCCGGGCTCCTTCAGCTTGTGAAGCTCCTTCCGCGTCTCTTCGGTCACCGGGATGCGTTTGTCGGCGGGCATCGTCTGTATAGACGTATAGGGCTGACAGTCTTAACAGTTCTCCCGTGGTACGGCACACCATTCTTTTTAACTGGGATTTCAACTTTCGTATCAGCCCAGTAGTCCAACGATCGGACACCCGTCACGTCCCGTGGTTAGCGTAAGCTAAAACTCCAGGGCATTTAAAAAACCTATCAGATCAGCAAACGGTGTGGGGTCATCGCACGACCCGTTACGATCCCCCGGATTTTGTACGATGTGTATCGTCTGATCCTCGCACTCAAACGAAAAATAGCACTCGTCCAACTGATCTATTAACCGCTAAAACTAGAGAGCCCCTCTTGTCGACCGGAATCATCCTCAAACGACATATCAATGTGGCCTTCCAAATCATCCAGTTCCTTAACCAAAGTCTCGACCTGTTGACCCTTTTCACGTCTGGTACGCTTCAATGTCTCTGCGATATCTTGGAGCTCGTCAACTGTCGTGTCAAGCTCAAGAATATCAATGGCCACCGCATCAAGGTCGTCTCTGGCATCCTCATCGCCAGCAACTAGTCGATTGAAGGCGTTTTTCACCAGCTCTTTTTGTTCGTCCGAAAGCTGACCGGGGTCGATAATACGAAGCGTGCGCAGGTCACTTCCGGATAGATTTACTGCGCCACCGCCGGTAATTCGACCGTGGCTCTCGATAATGATCTTCGTGAGACTCGAGTTCAGCAGTCCGAGCAACAGGTCAGGATTGACGGCGTTCGGCTGTACGAGTAGGAATCGGTTGCTTGCCACAACATCGCTGTCGGTTCTTATGAACAGCCTGTGAGTATCCATCGCCTGTGGACAGACTATCGGAGATTTTTTTGAATCGAGGCTACCCATATTGAACCACGGGTCGTAGGTATTGAGGGACTTGTTACTGCTTGACGATTGCTTCTCGGCCCACTTGATATATGAAAGGACACCATCGTAGCCGTCAGCGCGGAGTGAGGACTTTATTCGGTCTGCTGTGTCGCTAGTATCACCGATACCAGACATTGAGGTCACCTCCTCGACATAGTCGTGCATATCCAGCATCCATTTCTTTGCGTCCGAGGGAGCGTGTTCGTAGCCATCAACTTCCTTGATACTTTTTATCGCTGGAGTGGTGAACTCCTGTTCAATGTTCCGAGATCTTACATCGTCTTCATCAAGGATAAAGACGGGGTTAGCGCCTGTCTTCTTTCCTCGGGTGATATTCGCAATGTTGGAGAGCTCCACCGTGCGGCTGTCTTCAAGGACAGCGGTATAGAGAGCGGGTGCGTTAATGTAGTGGTGTAGCTTGTCGCCAACATTCTCCATTAAATAGGACTGCCGGACAGAGATTGTACGGTAGTTTGGTCGACTGTGAATCTTCAAATAAGATTCCTTGGGGATATTGTACCCACGGTCTATGACACGGATGATGTCATCAGGATCCATCTTCTCATTTATTCGGATGAAATTAGTCTCCGTGTTTTTCCGCTCGGCGATATCATCACACCGCTCCATCATCAACAACACCGTGTCGACAAGAGCATCCTGAAACACACGCTTCCGGAAGCCGACTACTGCCTCCAATTTATAATGGCCATACATGAACTGTTGGAGCGATGGGCCGTAGTCTGCCACCATCCACTTTGTCGGTACAATCCACGCGAGTTTACCCCCTAGCTCAAGAAATTGTGTAACGTGTGTTATGAAATAGCAATAAAGATCACTTCTGCCGTCAACCTGCTTATTTCCATCGTAGTACGGTGATTTTGAGCTTGGGCCAAACCGTTTCAGATGTTTGCGGTACATTTCACGATTTGGATATAGGTGTTCTTGCCGGACATACGGCGGGTTAGCCGCGGTGGCGTCAAATGTACCGATAGCTTGGCCTTTGTCCGGCGTATTATTGCTGGTGCCTCCAACTCCGAGTCGGTGACTATTACGCCGCTTCGTATCTGGATCGAGGTGAAAAAAATCCTCGTAGTACGCAAACAGTTCATTGGTGGGCTGATGTATATTCCGAGTCGCGAGGTTTAATGCAGTCAGATGAAGTGGGAACTTGTTGATATCGACAGCCGTGATGCGGCGAATGGTTTCCTGATGCGATAGCCCATTCAAATCATCGAACTGCTTGTAAGCCTCGACTGTAATAGATCCAGAGCCGCTACAAGGGTCAATAAACCGGTCATCTGTCGAGTCGATGGCCCATCGGGCGAGGATTTGCCCGATTTCTCTTGGCGTGTAGAACTGCCCGAGTTCCTTCCGTTCGGCTGTCGGAATGAGCTCTTGATAGATCTGCCCGACAACGTCTGAATTGATGTCTCGGAGTGGCTCCTGTTCAATACTTTTTGTGAAGGTATGGAGACGACGCTTCGTGTGTTCATCTTCCGGAATCTCTTTGAAGAACCCGCTGTCGTCCTTGAAGATAGCCTCATAATCAATCTCCTCCATTATTGACTCAAAACAGTTCGACAAGTGCTCATCCAATTTCTCAACGGTTACACCATTATATATTGGGTCCATTGGGAGGCCGCTCTTTGTTTCCACATTTTGACCCCGGACTAGTTCGTAGAATACTATCCGGTTCATCAAAATGTAGGCGTACTGTTGAGCGGCGATTCGGAAGGTGTCCTCAACGTCAGGGTAGTCATGTGGGTAGTCGTTTTCCCTTGCCCATTTGACAAGGAGCGATTGGAAATCATCATCCCCGTCGAATGTCTTACTAATCATATTCTCGTATATTGGGTAGATACTAGTATGGAAACTGCGCAGGCGACTAATGATGAGCTCATCGAAGTCGAACACTTCCCCCTCTCCTTGTTGTATGCTAACTACATCGTCAAGAAATTCATCAATAAAATCGGGCAACGACATCTTCCGCAGATCGTAGTGCCGGCGTTCAAGTTCGGTGAGGCTTGTCGAGGTCTCCGTGCGCCGGAATAAGAAAACGTCATTCTGATTTGCAGTAGCGAATAGAGATATACCCTTGTCCCTCGCGTATCTGTGACCCTGTTTAATAACATCAATTGAGTGCGGGTCAATGCTTGCCTTTTTGACCTCGATAGCAACACCCTCACGAACCAGCGAAGGAAGATATATATCTACTGCCCCTGAACTAGTTTGTTCCTCTCCCCGGGGCGAACCAAATTCGGAGTCATTCGCTTCAATATAGTCCTCTAGGGCCCCAAAGAGACGCGCTTGAAATTCAAACTCTGCAGGCATGTATCTCGAAACAGAGCCTTCGTAATTGAATCTTGCCCCAGCTGCTGCGGTAGTATTCACTCCAGAATCGAGCAGCTGAGATGCGAGACGGCGAGACCGAATAACCCCCACCCGAATGCGGGGGAGGGGCAATCCCTCACGCCCAGTCGTGATGGTCAAGGCCTTCGTAGTGCTTCAGGCGACTGTCGATCTCCCACGCCTCTCAGCCACACTCGTAGTAAGGATGTCGGCGAGTTTGTCGAAATTGCTCTTGTCGAGTTCGATACCACGGTTTCCGCGGTAGGTCAGAGGACTGCTCGGACGATCTCTTTCAGACCGGTAGCGCGGGCAACAGAGGACCTCGCGGCGCTCGCCTCCGAACGCAGCAATTCAAATGGGGACATTGCATTCGGGTGATGCTGCCGCGTCACTCTTGCCCGCTACGCTTTCACAGCGCCAGCTCTACCCGAGCAACAATCTGCTTCCGAAGAGCGTTTATGGTATATGAACCTACCGATAACTGGCTATACAATGCCTAAGCAAAATAAAGTCGGACAAGATAATTCAGTGGTGATACCTGCAAACATCCGAGAACAGCTGGGAATAGAACCAGGTGACATGGTTGAATGGAAAATAAAAAGGGAATCTGCGACGATTAAATGCAAAGATGAGGGACATAGTGTGGTCAATAAAAAAGATATTAGAGTTTCAAGAAAAGATCTGCTGAAAATACTCGCTGGATCCATTGGAACTATTGGAACCATCGCAGCAGGGCCTGTGTCAGATGCTATGGAAGTTAGTGAAACGCTTGATCCACATCTTCCAGAGATGTCAACCAAGTCTGTCTATTCCAGGCTATTATGGTTTGCAGATGATATATCTATTACCCCCGGCCATGGCTCCTCGAAGCTCGCTAATTTAGGTGAAATTGACCTTCGTGCTCAAGCCGAGCTTACCAGTGCTATTTTGAATTCAACCGAGGATGTTGAACCCAAAATGGTAACTGAGCCTGACATAGATGAGACAGGGCATATCGGAACCACTGCTGGCCCACTCGGCTCAGAGTTTGTGGCATTAAGTATGGGATATAACCCAGATTCTGTCGGAGATTACCAGGGGAGATTACCTTATATATTCGATCTATCTCCCTCAGAGGACTATCATGGAATGTCTCTTGCCGAAGTACGAAAAAACCAAACAAACTGGCCGATCGTGAAATCATACGCCGATGAACCACCGGTTGAGCCTGTAGAGAGGTCCGACGGGTCTACGCTCGGGAACTCTAATCGGCCAAAATACAGAATCGATTATGGCATGGTTGTGGCTAAGCGAGTTAATGAGGGATGGGAGCGATACGATGAGTATGAAGACTACTCTTCGCTCACCGAGTACCAAGACAATATGCACTTCATTGTTGCTGGATGTCACGGTGAAGGGACACTTGCCGCAACGAAAGCACTCGGTGATGAAGGTCTGTTGAGACAACTGGAACAGGAAATCCCATCTGAAAAAGGAAGGTATCAGGCGGTTTTTTCGGCACACATTGATCAATACAAAAAAGAAAAAGACAGAAACGGCGACACAATCTATATCCCGGATTTTCAGCAGATATCTGTCTATGACGCAATCCCCCTCCCAGAAGCAGAACAAATCTATTAGAGCACTATTTCATAAATATCGTCAATTGAGTCGAGAGAGCGCCCGCCGATTTTCATCGCTCGCTCGGCGGCACCTATACGGGACCGTACACACGAGCGAGCGTATGCGTATCCGAACCGACGAGGACAAAACGTATTTGAGTTCGTCGTTTTATAGTAGAGATCGGAAGACAAGACACACTCGACCGCACGGCGGCAGTGCGATCGATGTGTACATAGTTGCGATGTCTACTATAGTTGCGATGTTCACTATAACTCGATACAACCACTATCGCTGCTGAGGCGGTCGGATTCTGTCATAGACACTCAGAACTCGCCCGCCTCATCCTCTAAGTTAAGCGACCGACAGTCCCGGCTCAACAATTAAGTACGACGGCTGATCACGTAAATGAGATGGGTTCTACTCTATCACGGATCGATACGTCTTTGTTTCTACTCGGTCTGGTCTTCGTTTCGATCGTGGGCGGCGAAGTATTGTATATACTATTTGTTGCAAATCCGCTCGGGATACTGTGGGTCTCCGGGTTCGTGACGAGTCTGCCTTTCATACTCGTGCCCTTTTATATCGGATATTGGCTTCCGGACAGTTCCGTGTCCGTCGATCGGTACACCCGGGTGTACTATTGGTCTCTGGCTGGGCTATGCGTGTTTCTTCTGATGAACGTCGTCATCATGACCGCCCTCCGGCCGACCAGCACGCTGGAACTGGTCTCGTGGGTGCGGTGGGCGAGTACGATCGGAGCGGGAGGCGGGCTGATCATCGGCGCTTTCGAAGCCCGCGGGCTCGAGCGGGCGGTCAAGACCGAACGGGCACGTGTTCGCGCAGAGGAGGCCGAGACCAGAACGAGTCAGCTCACGTATCTCAATTCCATCCTTCGACACGAAGTGCTCAACACGGCGACCGTGATCCAGGGGAACGCGAAACTCGCCGCCGTGGACTGTGACAGTGATACGATAGTCTCGGAGCGATTGGACACCATCACGACCCACGCACGGGAACTAGAGGCCGTCATCGACGATATCCGAATATTGCTCGACGCGTCCGGGGAGGACCTCGATTCGGCCCGAGTGGACGTCGTCGGGCTGTTGGCCTCGGAGGTGGCGACGGTCCGGGAGGCCGAAGGGACCGTCGAGATCGAGACGTCGATGCCGGATGAAGCGATCGTTCCGGCGAATCAGGCTCTCCGACGGGCGTTTAGAAACATCCTTCGGAACGCGGTCGAACACAACACCAGCGAAACGCCCCGGATTGTCGTGACCGTAGAACGGGGCGACGAGACGGTCGTCGTTCGGGTCGCCGACAACGGCCCGGGCGTCCCTGCGGCCAAACGGGAGAAACTGTTCGAACAGGAGGTCGGCGACGATCACGGACACGGACTGGGACTCCTACTGACGGGGACGCTCATCGAGAGCTTCGATGGGACGATCGAACTAGCGGAAACCGGACCCGATGGGACGGTATTCAGGATCGAATTACCCGGGGAAGCACGGAGCACGCGAGAAGCGGTCACGTCACCGTCTTGATGCCGTGGCGGACGGGAACGCGGCCGGAGAGCGTCGCCGTTCGGGTGGATATGGCTACGACGATCCAGACCGGCGGTTCTTCGCCGATTCCGTTTTATGCCGGGATTTCTGGCCGCGTTCGACCCGCCCGGAGATATCCCGAAAGACCCCGTATGTGACGGGGCCATCGGGAAGTGAGATCGTGTTGACGCTGATTTCGAGCGGGACGGTTTTATTCTCGGCCGTCACCAGTTCAGGACGTGACCCATCCGGTAGCGTCTGAACCGTTGTCTGTTTCCCCGTGACTCTATTGAATAAATCCCGGTACAGCTCCTCGTCCGCCGCCGGATGCAGTGTCGTCTGATGGCGGCCAACGATCCGGTCTCGGGACTCCCCCATTAGCGCTTCGGCGGCCTCATTCACCTCGATTATGTTTCCCGTCTCGGTATCCGCAACGAATACCGGGTCCGGTGCAGCCTCGAGTAACGTCTCGTACCGTCGTTTCAACGCGGTCAGTTTCTCTTCACGCTCCTTGCGGTCGGTGACGTCCCGCAGTATCGAGAGGTGTTCACCGGGGACGATGTTCGGAGTCGCGGCGTACTCTACGACTCGCTCGGATCCGTCCGGACGCACGAGTCGAACGGTCCCGCGTTCGCCATCCGAGGATCGGAGCTGTTGCCACATCGATTCGGTATCGAACCCGTCGGGCGAGAAGTCGGCGATCGACTGTCCGAGGAGTGCCTCCCGGGACACTCCGAACAGGTCGGCAGCGCTCTCGTTGGCCTCGACGTATCGTCCGCCGTCCTCGGTGATGACCATCGCGTCGCTCGCCTCTTCGAAGATCGCTCTGTACTTGTCACGCGACCGTGTGAGCTCCGTCAGTCGTTGCCGTACGTCGACAGCGGGCTTTCGGGGGATAGACACTCTCATCGTCGTCCCGTCTTCCGTGACCATCGGGTCGATGGAGCCGTCGTGGCTGGTTACGATCCAGTAGGCCAGCCACAGGCCTAACCCGGTGCCGTGCGCGAGCGGCGTCTCCTCCCCCCGGTTGAGGAGCTCGGCCTCGTGGTCAGGGAGGCCGGGGCCATCGTCGCTGATTTGAACCTCGACGGCGTTCGGGACGGCCTCGATAGCGACGGTGACGGTCGGGCTCTCACCGCTGTGTTTGACGGCGTTCTCGATGAGTTCCTCGACAGCCTGCTCGAAGTTCTCGAATATCCCTACGTATATTTCGGCGTCGTATTCGACGGAAATCGATGCTTCCGGATATTCTTTCGTGATCGTATCCACGACCCCCTCGATGAGGGATCCGATCTCCGTGTACTGTCTCTCGGAGTTCGTGGTGATAACCGCTTCAAGCTCGCGGGCCTTCCGGCTCAACTGAATGAGATCATCGATGTGGCCGAGGACAGCCTCGGCGGCGGGCTCATCGTCCAGCTGTTCGGCCATAAGCTCCGTGTACCCGCGGATGACGGAGATATCGTTTCGGATGTTGTGTCGAAGAACCCGATTGAGGACCGTAGCGAGGGTGGTCTGAGTCGAGAGTTCGGTCTCGACGTGTGCCCGTTCGAGTTCACGTTCGAGCAGCCGCGTAAGGTGTTCTGCGAACCGCGTCTCGGCATCGCTGAACGGTTCCGACCGCGGTTCCTTGGCGACGAAACAGACCGTCCCGTAGGTGCCGTCGTCGACGACGAGCGGGACTCCGAGGTAGGTATGGAGCCCGTGGACTTCGAAGGCCGGATCGTCGGCCCACCCCTGGCCGGGTGCATCGTGGAGTACGACGGGGGTATCGTCCTCGATCGCCTCACGGCAGTACGTTTCTCTGAGCTCTAGTTCCCGTTCCGGAGGGGTCCATCCGTCCGCCGTCTCGGTCGTGATCGCAGCCTCCCAGTAGTCGCTCTCCCCGTCGATTCGGGCGAGGTATCCGTCGTCCACTCCGAGACACTGTGTGCCGAGCTCCAATGCGGTACGCGCTTTTCGATCGAACGGGGTATTCTGCCGGAGGACCTCATAGAGCCGTTGTCGGGCGTCTTCGATGGATGACACGGCCTCCGTCATCTACCGAGCACCTACACGGACGAAAGGCGTTCGTCGGCACGATCGGTTGCCCTCATGCATATGTATTTCCCCCCTCCAAACCATGCCATTTAATACCACGCACCGATCGTAAATAAAATTTGTTCTTTCAGCATCTTTCGAGGCGGAGCCCCCGGCCTCAAGTCGTGAGGGATCAGTGATCCCTCTGACCGTCCGAACGGACCTGCGGTCCGTGAGGAGAGAGCGAGGGCTTCCGATTGGTCGGAAGCACGAAGCGAGTAGGCCGGGGAGGAAGCCGACATGACGGGACAAAAATAATGCGGCTTCTGCCATCTGACTCGCTATCCCATACACTTTTTTCGGGGGCCGCCGTACCAATAATCAGTGATACCGCCGCACACGTCGCCGGTATCACGGGCCGCAGTAGCCCGGCCCCCGAATGGTGGGGATGCCGACCCCGAAGGTCGTTCGGTACGGGCGAGGAACGACCTTCCTCCCCGGCGACAACAGAGGGCGAGTCCCACATCAAAGCCACTGAAAGGCGAAGCCTTTCAAGGCCTTGGCAGAGCGTAATGAGTGACGGAAGTTATGGGCATGGAATGAGACTGGAAGGTAATGAGTGGAGATCGTCGGATCGAGATTGTCCGGCA
>NZ_JACDNQ010000014.1 GCF_013839515.1 Natronomonas salinimetallica
CCCCGTTCGGCAGGCGAGAAGTTGCCAGCGGGGACACGGGACTGGCCCGCTGTCCCGCGCTGGAATCCTCGCGCTTCAGCGCGGGGAGGATGTCAACCGCCGGGTGGATTGTTTCGTCGCTCCAGCACGTTTCGTCGCTCCAGCACGTTTTAGGCCGTCGGGGTCGGATCCGTTGACATGAATCGGCTGGTGTTGGGTTACGATGCGGTCGGAACGTCGTTCGTCGAACGGCTGGCCGACCGCTCTGAGTCCCTTGTCGTCCTCGTCGACGACGACGACCGGGCCGAGTCCCTCCGTGACGGCGGCATCGATGCCCGGCGGGTCGACGTGGGTAACGTCGAGGACATCCGGACCGTCGCGGGCGATATCGACTCGATCATCGTCGCTCCGGACGACCCCGCGGACCTCCGGACGGCGGTCCGGACGGCCCGGTCGGCGTATCCCTCAGCGTTTCTGATGGTCTGTCTCGGCGACCGGGCGACCGGGAGCGATCGAAGCGCCGTCGCCACGGCGGCCGACCGGGTCGTCGACCTACCGGCCGAAGCGAGCCGTGCGTTTCTCGACCGCGCCGGCGAGGCCGGCATCCGGCCCCGAAAACTCCGGGAGGCGCTCGAGCGGATCGACGGCAGACTCGCCATTCTCGCTCACGACAACCCGGATCCGGACGCCATCGCCTCGGCCGTCGGACTCCGGTGTCTGGCATCGGAGTTCGGCATCGACGCCGAGGCGTGTTATTACGGGGACATCAGCCACCAGGAAAACCGTGCGCTCGTCAACCTCTTCGAGTTCGATCTCCGGGAGCTCTCCCCGGAGGCCGACCTCTCCGAGTTCGACGCCTTCGCGCTCGTCGATCACTCCAGGCCGGGTGTCAACGACGGGCTACCCGAGGAGACGCCGATCGATATCGTCATCGACCACCATCCGCCGAGGGAGCCGGTCCACGCGGGCTTCGTCGACCTTCGGAGCAGCGCCGGGGCGACCTGTACGCTCATCGTCGGATATCTCCGGCATTTCGGGATCGACACGAGCAAAGCGCTCGCGAGCGGCCTCCTGTACGGGATTCGGACGGATACCGACAACTTCTGTCGGGGGGTCTCGATCGCCGACTTCGAGGCCGCCGCGGAAATAATCGGGTCGGTCGACAGCGACCGGCTCAGACAGGTCGAGTCCCCGAGCATCTCCTCGGACACACTCGAGACGGTCGGTAACGCGGTCTCGAACCGGACGATACACGAGGACGTCCTCACGACCTGCGTCGGCCCGATTTCGGATCGGGATACGCTCTCGCAGGCCGCCGACCGGCTGCTCGATATGGAGGGCGTAACGACGACGCTCGTCTTCGGATACACCGATGACACCGTCTTCATCTCCGCGCGGGCCCGCGGCAGCGAGCGCGACCTGGGCGAGACCCTCCGCGATGCGTTCAACCAGATCGGCGGGGCCGGCGGACACGCCGACATGGCCGGCGCACAGATCCCGGTCGGTATCCTCACCGAGGGGACCGACACCGACGACCGGTGTGACGTGATCACGGACGTGATCACCGATCGGTTCTTCGAGGCGCTCGGGATCACGCCCCAGTACGCGCCGTTCATGTACACCGACGGCGATGACGGATTCAGCTAATACTGTCGGCGAGACAAGGGAAGACGTGTCCACGCGACCGCGGTATCCGTCGTGGAACGGCGTCCGACAGTACGTGCCGGCGGTCGCCCCCTCGAACCGCTATCGAGTGGTGGGCTTTTTGCCGTTCGACGCCGTCATCTCGACAATGGACGATCGTTCAGACGACACGCCCTACGACGGCAAACCAAGGGTGAAAGATTACATGACGCGCGACGTGGACACGGTCTCGCCGGACGACTCCGTGGAAGCGGTCGCAGAGCGGATCGCCGTGAGCCACGACCACAGCGGGTTTCCGGTGTGTGACGGCCGTCAGGTCGAGGGATTTATCAGCGCCCGCGATCTGCTGCTCGCCGACGAGCGCGACCTCATCTTCAAGGTGATGACCGACGACATCATCGTCGCCCACCCCGAGATGCGGATCACGGACGCCGCACGCGTCATCCTCCGCTCGGGCATCGAGCGGCTTCCCGTGGTCGACGACGCCGGAAACCTGGTGGGTATCATCTCCAACGCCGACGTCATTCGGTCGCAGATCGAGCGCGCGACCCCCGAAAAGGTCGGAAAGCTCAAACGCACCCTCGAAAGCATCCACGGCGCCGAGGCCGGAGAGGAGCGTCGAACGGTCGAGTTGGCCGCGCTGACGCCGACGCAGACGAAGGTATACACCGACGAACTGGAGGGCAGACGCTACGAACTCGAAAACGGACTCGCGGAACCGCTCGTCGTCATCGACAACGCGGGGGAACTCCTCCTGGCCGATGGCCATCACCGCGTCATGGCGGCCGCCCGACTCGGTATCGAGGAGATGGACGCCTACGTCATCACGCTCGACCGGCGGGTCGAGTTGGGGATGGCCGAAACTGCCCGCAAGAGCGATCTCGAATCAATCGACGATATCGAGGAGGTCGATTACGGACACCACCCGCTCGTCGAGACGACCGAACGGCTCCAAGAGTAGCCGACGGCCCCGCTTTCTCGCTGCGGAGATACGACCGGAAACGTCAGAACGTGATGATCTCGTAGTCGTCGTCGACGAGCGTACGGATACTGGGGTGGCCGTCGTACTCGTCGAGCGTGGTGAGCCCCGACTCCGCGACGGCATCCGAAACGCCGAACGCGCCGGAGCAGTAGTCACACACCACGGCATCGTCTCTGACCGCCTGGTACAGCCCGTGGTAGTCGCTCTCCTCGTCTTCGAGCTCCGGTATCCACTGGGTTCCCGCCCCATCGAAGATCAACGTGAACTCGTCACCGTCGGTTTCGGCGAACTCCTTTGCCGCCTCGAGCGCGTTCGCCACGCGGCCATAATCGGAATGTGATTCGTTACCGGCAAGAACTACGATTGCTGCCTTTGCCATCGTGAACGTTTATAAATCGCGTACGTATTAAACGCACCCGCGGACGTGTGTCGACGGCACCGAGCCGACACGGACGAACCCCCGGTATACAAAGCGGTAGCCGGCGGTCTCAGGCGTCGACGTACCGCCGCGAGACGAACACGACCAAAGCCAACAGGACGCCGAGCACGACGCCGACGAGTGTCATTCCGTAGGCGGCGAGGCCGACCGGCGTCGGTTGGAACGTCACGAGTCCGAGAAACGAGACCGCTTCGAGATCACGGAGCCCGATACTGCCGATGGCAGCGCCCATAAAGCCCGTGACTCCCACGACGATCACGTACAGGACGACGATGATGCGCTCGCCGCTGACGCCGGTTTCACCCTCGCTCACGGGAGCGAATACGGCTACCGTCCGAATGAGCCTTTTGTTTCCGCGGTAGGGCCGGGCACTCGTGACGGCGATGCTGACGGAGTTCGGCCGGCCGGGAGACGCCACGCGGCCGGGTCCGCGTCGACGCGTGAACGCCACTGTGAAACGCTTTTGAGACGCCCAGCCCAAACACTGGTATGTCCGAAAAACGCCGCCAGTTCACGGAAAAGGAGTATCTCCTTCTCGTCCTCGTCGCTGTCTCCGTGCTCATGGCCCTGACGGCGCTCGTGTTGGTCGTCAGCTCTACGTGAACGATCCACGCCTCGTGGTCGAAACGCCAATCGGAAAAAAATAAACCGTTCGGCCGCGGCGTCACTCGTCGCCGAGTGTCTCGCCGCCGTCCGTTGCGACCTCGCCGTCGATTTCTGTCTCGCCGCCGTCCGTCGCCGCGAGCTGTTGTTCGAACCACGCGAACTCGCGACCGTGGAGGCCGTACTCCTTGGTGTCCCAGGGATCCGGGTCGGTGACCTCACCGCCTTTCTTCCAGGACCAGACGATGTTGACGAGCCAAAGCACCGTTCCGACGGTGATGATGAGCGCACCGACGGTCATCGCCTGATGGAGGAGCGTGATCTCCGCAAGCGGTGCGAGGCTCGGATTGAATTCGTAGGTCGCATACCGCCGCGGCATCTCGAAGTAGCCCGCGAGCAACATCGCAAAGAAGGTGATGTTGACGCCGATCATCGAAAGCCAAAAGTGTGCTTTCGCGAGCGTCCGGTTGTACATCCGGCCGGTGACGATGGGGAACCAGTAGTAGATCGCCCCGAACCCGGCGAAGGCGATCATTCCCATCACGACGTAATGGAAGTGCCCGACGACGTAGTACGTCTCGTGAAGCAGGTAATTAACCGGAACCGACGCCAAGAAGACGCCGGTGATCCCGCCAAGCACGAAGTTCGAGATGAACCCGATACAGAACAGCATCGGCGTGGTCAGCCGGACGTTCCCGTTCCACAGCGTCGTGATCCAGTTGAACGTCTTCACCGCCGAAGGGATGGCGATAGCGAGCGAGGTTGCCATGAACGATGCTCGGATCCGGGGATCGATCCCGCTCCCGAACATGTGGTGTGCCCACACGCCGAACGAGAGCACGCCGATCGCGAGCGTCGAGTAGACGACGAACTTGAAACCGAAGAGCTTCCGGCCGGCGAACTTCGGTAGGATCCACGAGACCAGCCCCATCATCGGCAACACGAGGATGTACACCTCCGGATGGCCGAAGAACCAAAAGAGGTGTTGCCACAGGATCGGGCCACCACCTTCGACCGCGAAGAAGGTCGTCCCGAAGTTGCGATCCAAGAGCAACATGATCAACGCGCTCCCGAGGAGCGGGAACGCAAACAGGATGATCCCCGACTGGGTGAGGATCGTCCAACTGAATATATCGAGATTCGCCCAGGAGACGTCGTCGCCCCGCTCGGTGAAGATGGTCGCGATGAAGTTGATCGCCCCCATCGTCGCCGAGACACCCGTCAGATGGAGTCCGAGGAGCATGAGGTCGACGCCGGGGTTGACCTGCTCGACCGACAGCGGCGTGTACATCGTCCAGGACGTCTCGGCCGGGCCGATAGCGAGATCGAGCGGGATGGTGAAGAACCCGGCCCAGATGAGAAGTGCGCCCGGCGGCAGAAGCCAAAAGGCGATGGCGTTGATCCGCGGGAAGGCCATGTCGTCCGCGCCGATGAGAAGCGGGACGAAATAGTTCGCGAAGGCCGCGATGATCGGCGTCCCGAAGAGGAACAACATCGTGATCCCGTGGCTCGTCAAGAGCGCGTTGTACATGTTCGGGCTGATATACGTCGACGCCGCGGTGAACAGTTCGATCCGCATGATCAGGACGGCGACGCCACCCCACAGGAACGCGATGACACCGTAGGTCCCATACAGGATCCCGATGTCCTTGTGATCGACCGTCGTTAACCAACGAACGATGCCAGAGGGTTTGTGCGCGTGTGAGCCGCCGTGTGCGTGTCCGCCGTCGGTCGCGAGCCGTTTGCCGCCGACGAACGGGAGCCGTGTACGCCAGTTCTTTACGCTGGCAACGAAGCCGAACGCGAGGACGAAAAGCCCACCCACGAGGGCCGTCAGCGCGAGCTGTTCTGGTGGCATGTGTGTCTACCGAATGTGTGGGCTTACTCCTAAAGAAGGTTTGTGTTATCGGGTGATTTCCGCGGCGGCGGGTCGTATCAAGTGTGTCTTCGATCGCCTCCGAGGGCCGCTCCGGCTACTCGTCGCCCCCCGAGATACCGGCGGCTTCGGCGTCCGCTCGGGAGTATCCCGGAGGGGTCTGTTCGTCGGCCTCGCTCTCGGCAGCCGAGATCGCTTTGCCGGAGTAGTATGTCAAAATCGCGAGCGCCACGCCGATGAGGGCCATGAGACTCATCTGGACGAGAAAGACCACCGAATCGGCGGGAAACGGCGCGACCAGGGCGTATAGCCCGATAAAGAACAAAAGCACCGTGAGCGGGATGACGTTGACCGAGAGGTCCAACAGCGTTTCGCGGTCGAATGAGCGCTCGTTCATGCCTGCCGTGTTTGAACGCCCCCAATAAGACGTTATTGGTCGAACGTACGGCCGTGGATCACCGAGTCACCACCCGCGGAACGACGATCCCGGATACCGAGACGATACCCCCGGCCGCGGCGATCGTGAGGCCCCGCTGGAGGACGCTGTCGGCGGCGGCCGCAGCACCGACCGACGCCGAGAAGCCGCCGTCGACACGCAGCGACACGACCAACAGCCCGAGAACGACCAGGGCCGCCCCGAGACTGACGAGCAACCGCCACGGGGAGACGACGTAGCCCGCCTCGTTGACGATGCCCGAAACGCTGGCGACGAAGAGGACGAGTCCCACGATCGAGGCCGCATAGACGTTGAACAGGATCCCGAGTTCGCTGAGCACCAAGCCGAGGACGACGACGATCGGCCACGGGCTCGTCTTGTCGTAGCGGTCGTTCGTCCGTTGGGGCTCAGTTCCCATATCCGTACGTCGTGATGACGGGTAAAAGACGCGTCGGTTGCTCGATGCGTCCGGAGACGCATCGGCCATTCGAGACGAATGCCGGCCGGGAACGCGAGTCGACGGTATCAGACGATCGCGCCGGCGTACAACACGACGACCAAGAACACCCAGACGACGTCGACGAAGTGCCAATACATCGAGACGGTGCTGATCGAGACGTGCTTCTCGGGCGAGTAGTGGCCGTACAGCGCCCGGACGAAGACGATCGCGAGCAACACGGCACCCAACGCCACGTGGAGGCCGTGGAGCCCGGTCAGGCCGTAGAAGGCCGTCCCGTACGCCCCGTCGGTGATTCCGAAGCCGTAGTGGAAAATGAACTCATAGTACTCGTAGACCTGCCCGGCCAAGAAGACGAGTCCGAGCCCGAACGTCGTTCCGAGCAGTCGGACGAACCGCTTCCGGTCGCCCTTCAACAGCGCGTGGTGGGCATAGTGCATCGTCACCGAACTCGCGATCAAGACCAGCGTGTTCGCGATCACGAGCGTACTCAGGACCTCCCCCTCCGTGACGATCGCCGGAAGGTTCTCCCACGCGCCGGCGCGGACGAAGAAATAATAAACGAAGCCGCCGCCGAACGTCGCGACCTCGGTCCCGAGGAACAAAAGCATCGTCAGTTTCAACGGGAAGCCGTAACTGTCGGCCTCTCCCTCCCAGAAATCGACGATGAACGCGTGATACAGCCAGCCGTACAGTCCCGTGAGGAACGCGACGGTACTCAACACGAAGACCAGGGGGCCGATCATGGGGTTGAGCATCGGTTCCGTCCCACGGCCGAGAATGAACAGCGCGGCACCGACGTAGAACCCCCCCCCACCGAGGGCCGCGATGAACGGCCACCACGATGCTTCCCCGAATCCTTTCGGCCAGTCCTCGACGGCCGGTAGGTGATGGCTGTCGCCGTGACCGTGGCCGTCGTCAGTCTCTACGCTCATACCCGTTGGTACGGGTGCAGGAACAAAAACCCACGTGAACTACCCCGCCCTACTCAGCAACGCTTCGCGTTGCTTCCTTGAGGGCGGGGCTTCCTGCTTCCACGACGTTGTCAGACGTAGTCTGACAGCCTGTCGAGGTTCCCTCGACAAACGCGACTTGCATCCACGACGATGGACGATGAATCGCCACCGTCAGTAGACACAGCGGTCGCAGCCTCCACAGGCGTTAACGAATCGCTCTGTGATTCGTTCGCACACCAGAAATCTTCGATTTCTGGGGACGTTGCTTCGGAGTGAACCACTCCTAGTTTGTCGAGTCCCCTGTTGAGGACATTGAGAGCCGCGTTCCAATCTCTATCAAGTTCGAACCCACATGTCGGGCACGAATGCTCGCGCACCCACAACGGCTTGCGCGTTTCAACGCCACACGACGCGCATTCCTTGGTCGTCCCGCGCGGGTCAACCTGCACGACGTGACATCCGTTCTTCTCACCGTGATGTTCAAGAATCGTGATGAAGTCGCGCCAGCCAACCTCGGCCTTGTTCCGCGCGTTCTCCGAGGATTCGAGCATCCCTTTCACGTTGAGGTTTTCGACGAACACGGCGTCGTACTCCGTGGTGTAGAAGTGCGCGAGTTTGTGCTTGAAGTCGTGCTTCTTGTTCGACATCTGCGCGTGAACCTTCGCTACACATCGTCGTTGTTTCTCCCAGTTGTTCGACTCATATTCCTTCCGCGAAAGCGAGCGTTGCTCGCGTTCGAGTCGTTTTCGCTCGTCGGACAAGTCAAGTCTCCCGACAGAACGTCCATCCGAGTCGTGGATGAAGCTGAGGACGCCGAGGTCAAGCCCTACTGTATCATCTGGGTCGATGTCTTCGACGGCGGGTTTATCTTCTAACAGGCGCAATACCCCTTCCTCAAGGAGCGAGCGAAGCGAGCGAGTAGGGAGAGGATACGCGCCGTAAGCTCTGACCGTCATAGGGTGTCGTGCAAAACAGGGTATCCAAACGAAACACTAATGCCATTTGGGTGCGGAGATTGGAGTGTAGACAAAGGCCAATGGTGTACGACCTCGACAAAAGTTCCCACTCCGTGTACGCCTTGAACTACCACCTCGTTTTGGTAGTCAAATACAGGAGAGACGTGTTCACGGAGGAGATGAAGAACTTCATGCGAGGTGCCGTTGAAGGCTTCACAGAAAACTACGGCGTCGAAATCGAACGCTTCGAAGCCGACGGCGACCACGTACACATTCTGTTCAATGCCAAGCCGAGTACTGACCTAACCAAGTTCATCAACACCCTCAAAGGGAGTACCGCCCGACGGATTCGCAACGAGTACCACGACGAGATCACGGACAAACTCTGGGGTGATTCGTTTTGGACAGACTCGTACTGTCTCATCTCCACTGGGCAAGTGTCGCTTGATACGCTCATCGAATATGTCGAGAACCAACGCGAGGAACCCCCGGACGACCGATGAACTACAACTACAGGTATCGGCTCTATCCGACCGATGACCAACGGGAGGCGTTAGCGTGGACGCTCGATACCTGTAGACAGGTCTACAACCACTTCCTGAACCGGCTCAACGAAGCCGACGACATCCCCTCGGAATACGCCCAAAAGAACACACTCCCCGACCTGAAACGCGAATGGTCCGACCTGAAGCAGATCCATTCGAAGGTGCTTCAGGTCGTCGTAGAACGGCTCTACAACAACCTTCGCACACTCTCAGGGCAAAAGGAGAACGGGTACAACGTCGGTGCGCTTCGTTGGAAGGGCGCGGGATGGTACAAGTCGTTCACCTACAGCCAGAGCGGGTTCACACTCATCGAGACCGACACACGACGGGACCGACTTCGACTGAGCAAGATCGGTGAGGTGCCAATCGCGTACCACCGCGAGATTCCCGAGAACGCGACCATCAAGCAGGTCTGCATCAAACGGGACTCAACGGGCAACTGGTACGCCACCCTCGGTATCGAAACCGACGAACAGCCGGAGAAACCCGCTCCCGAAACCATCGACCCGAAGGATACGGTTGGCATCGACGTGGGTATCCTGAAGTACGCTCACGACACCGACGGGACCGCCGTCGAATCGTTGGACCTCTCGGACGAACGTGAGCGCCTACGACGAGAACAGCGGACACTCTCGCGCAAGGTGAAGGGGTCGAACAACTACGAGAAGCAACGGACGATCGTCGCCCGGTGTCACGACCGTATCAAGCGAAAGCGCCGCGACTTCCTCCACAAACTCGGCCGCTACTACGTCGAGACCTACGACGTAGTGGCCGTCGAGGACCTGAATGTTCGCGGCATGATGGAGCAAGACCGAAACAGTCGAAACACAGCACATTCCGCGTGGCGAACCTTCATCGAGATACTGCGATACAAGGCTGAGAGCGCCGGTACGCACCTCGTTGAAGTCAACCCGCGTGGCACTACCAAGGAGTGTAGCAACTGTGGCGTCGAAACTGACAAGCCCCTGTGGGTGCGCGAGCACTCTTGTCCGTCGTGTGGATACGAGGACGACAGGGACGCCAACGCCGCGAAGAACATCCTTCAGCGTGCTTTTTCTGAATTAGGCATGGGACAGGCCGAATCCGCGTGGTTCGAGAGACGAAGTCTCTCGTCATCACGAAAATCTCCGATTTTCGAACGACCCCCGGAGACTGCGACCGCTACGGATACCCGTGTGGTGTCTGCAAGTCGCGTCATCGAACGGGGAAGCCCCGCCCTCAACGAGCGAGGTCGTCAGACCGAGCGAAGTAGGGCGGGGTAGTTCACCTGGCGTCTCCGTCTCGATGCAGAAGCTGGCGTCCCACGCGCCAGTGGAGTCTTTCTTGAGTGTGACTTCTTTGATTGACTCATGGTCTGGAAGGTCTCGATGTAAGCGAATCGGGATTTCGCGGGTTTTGCTTTTGAGTTTCTTGAGGATGAGAACGCCTCGACCGTTCGGGCCACTCTTCTTGTCGAGTTCGAAGCCCGACTGTCGATACGTGAAACTCCTGAAGTCTCGTGGACGCTTCCAGTTCAGCGACCCAACGTCGTAGCCTTTGGCTTTGAGTTTCCCGAGGTTCTGAATGTTGTCTCGGATGCGCTCGACCGCCTTCTGTAAGACCGTCGAGTAGACCTGTTTGAGGCCGGGCCACCAGTCTTTGAGCGCAGGGAGCGTGTCTCGAACCATCCAGACGCGCTGGCGAAGCGTACCTGTGTCCTCGGGTATTTGTTCAAATTCGCTGAGCGCGTGGTTGTATAGCTGTCGCACGGTGTTCCGTTGCCAGTCCATCGCTCCGCGTTGCTCCGTCGTCGGGAACAACCGGAAGCGTGGGCTGTAGTTCATGCGACGTGTCTACTTGTAGGAATTGAAGTATATTAAGCATACTGACCGGCGTGGTTGTGCCTCGTGTGGGCGCTGTATCCCCTCCCTACTTGCTTCCTTCGGTCGCTCCTTGAGGAAGGGGGCTTAGCGCCCTCTCTTTCACCTAAAGCGCTCGGTCGCTACCCGAGTTGCTCGTCGATCCAGGCGTCGTAGTCGTCATCCTCCATAATGATGAACTCGCCGTTCATCTGGGAGTGGCCGACACCGCAGTACTCGGTACAGTAGAACTGGTGGCTGCCGGGCTCGTAGGTCTCCGTCTTGACGGTGTTGTACTCCCCGACGATGGCCGTCTGTTTGATGCCCACGCTCGGGACGTGGAGCATGTGTAACCAATCCGAGGACCGGATGTGGAGATACACCGGTCGGTCGGTCGGGACCCGTATCTCGTTGAACGTGCTGACGTCGCCGCCGGCGTAACTGGCTCGCCAGCCGTATCGGAAGGCTTCGATCTCGATTTCGACGGCGTCCTCCTCGTCGGCGTGGGGACCGACCGCCCCTTCGAGGTCCTGTGAGACGGACGGCTCGAGGCGTTCTTCGTCCGCGATCGGATTTCCGATCTCCTCGACCGCGAGCACCTGATACGATGCCACGCCGACGAAGAGCAACACGACCGCCGTCGCAATCGTCCACGTGATCTCGAGTCGACGGTTCTCCTCGGTCGGCTTCGGGTCGTCGTTGTTTCTGAACTTGATGACCGCGTAAATGAGCACCGCCTCAACGATGATGGTGATCGGGATCGCCGCATAGAGCAGCGTCATGTTGAGATCGGAGATCAGTTCGTCGCGGAGCGACACCTGTGCGGCGACTGGCTCGACCACAAGCAGCGCGAGAAACCCGACGAGAGCGACCGGTAGTATGCGCGCAACTCTCATTGTTCAACGTGTTGGTCTACTCGGTCAAATATGTGCCGACTTCAACTAGTACCACACGAAACGGGGCATCTAAGTGCGTACGCACGAAGAGTGTCGACAATGCGATCGACAGGGTTCGTATCATTGCTTGGGGTGGCAGTCGTCGGCGTATACGTGCTCGTAATCGTCGGCGCGACGGCCGCGCTCGCCGACGCCGCGGCTGCCTGTGGGGGATGGCCACTCTGTACCGGGGACCTCACCGATCCCGCCGTGCTCGTCTCGATCTTCCACCGTCTCGTGGCGGCCGCCGTCGGGCTGCTCTTGGTCGTAACCGCCGCCGTGGGCTGGCGGGACACGACGCGGCGGGTCCGGGCCGCACTCGCCGTCGGCCTGGTGTTGTACCCCCTCCAGGCCGGGGTCGGAGCCGTCATCGCGAACGGAACGCCGGTGGAGAACCTACACCTATTGACCGCGATGACCATCTTCGGGACCTTAGTGCTCGCGTTGGCGTGGGAACTGGAGGCGGAGACCGGGACCGACGACGTCCCGGGGACCGTTCCGGAACTGGAACTGGAGCCGGAACCACCGGCGGACGACGGCGTCGAGCCGACACGCGCGCGCTCCGGGCCCGCTCGACTCAAAGCCACTCTCGGCGCGTACTTCCGACTGATGAAGCCCCGGCTGATGTGGCTTCTCTGTCTCGTTGCCGGGGCCGGGATGGTGCTCGCCGGGACGCCGGCGGTTCGGACCGTCCTCGCGACGCTCGGCGGCGGCGTCTTGGCTATCGGCGCGTCCGGCACGTTCAATCACGTTCTCGAACGGGACGTCGACAAGCGGATGAACCGTACGTCCGACCGCCCCGTCGCGACCCACGAAGTCCCGGTCCGGAACGCCTTCGCGTTCGGCGGGCTGTTGACCGTCGCATCGCTCGGGGCGTTCCTGTCGGTAAACCTGCTCACCGCCGCGCTCGGACTGGCCGCGATCGTCTTCTACAGCGTCGTCTACACCGTCATTCTGAAGCCGAACACGGTACAGAATACGGTGCTCGGTGGAGCGGCCGGGTCGCTGCCGGCGCTCATCGGCTACGCCGCCGTAACCGGAACGGTCGGCGTCGGTGGCCTCGCGTTGGCCGGACTCATCTTCCTGTGGACGCCCGCACACTTCTATAACCTCGCGTTGGCCTACCGTGACGACTACGAGCGCGGCGGCTTCCCGATGATGCCGGTCGTCCGCGGCGAGACCGAGACGCGAAAGCACATCCTCCTGTATCTCGGCGCAACGCTGCTCGGCGCTGGCGGGTTGGCCGCGGTCTCGGACCTCGGCTGGCTCTACGGCGCGACGACCGTGGCGCTCGGAGCCGTCTTCCTGTGGATGGTCGTTCGGCTTCACTACGAGCGCTCCAACGGAGCCGCGTTCCGGGCGTTCCACGCCTCGAACGCCTACCTCGGATTGGTGCTCGTCGCGATCGTCGTCGAGGGACTCGTGGTCTGACGTCGGCTGGTGTGTCTCGAACCCCTCCTCCGACGGAGCCGTCGTTTCAGTTCTCCGACGGAGCCGTCGTTTCAGTTCTCCGACGGATCCGTAGTGCTAAGCCGTCGCCGTCCGACGGTTCACCGGAATGAAGCCGAACGAGGCGCGCGTTGCCGTCCTCGGCGGGGCCGTGGCGGGACTCGCGGCGGCACACGGACTCGTAGACGCCGAGGGGATAACCGAGATCCGCGTGTTCGAGCGACAGGAGTACGACACGAAGCGCGTCGACTGCGGGGAGGCGATCAACGACGCGACGCTCGTCCCGCTGGAAAAGACGGCCGAAAACGGGTTCTTGAACGACGTCGAGGGATTTCAACTCCGCGTATACTCGGGCCGTGACCGGGAGTTCGACGACCCTCCCCTGGAGACGTCGGACCTCCGATGCGATCCGGGATACGTCTGTGATCGCAACACCGTAGAGCGCCAGTGGGCGCGCTCGCTCGCGGAGGACGGCGTGGCTTTCGAGACCGGGCGCTCGGTGTCGCCCGACGAGTACCGCCGGATCGTCGAGGCGTACGACTACGTCGTCGATGCGACCGGACAGCCGTCTTTGACACACAAGGCTACCGACGCGGTCGACGAGTACACGGGCGATATGGTCGCGTTGAACGCCACGGTCGACGGCGAGTTCGGCGAGTACCTCCGGTATCCGCGCATCTTCTTCGAGGGGTACGTCGGCTACTCGTGGTCGTTCCCGAAATCCGAGCGCACGGCGAACGTCGGGATCGGGTGGGCCGGTGACCGACGGCCGGACGACTACATGAACGCGTTCGAAGCCGCCGCGAGGCGCAACGGGTTTCCCGTCCCCGATCGGTCCGACGTGAACGTGTATACGATCCCGCGCGGGCCGAGCCTCGATCCCCGACGGACGCATCGCCCCGCAGACGGCGTCTTCTTGGTCGGTGACGCGGCCGGGATCGCGAACCGGTACCAGGGCGAGGGCATCTGTCAGGCGATCTGGTCGTCGTATCTCCTCGCCGAATCGATCGAGGCGGGACGGGTCTCGGAGTACCCCGAGCGGCTCTTCGAGGCGATGAGACCGGAGTACCGACTCGCACACCTGATGCGCGGCGCGTGGGTCGAACACGAGGATCCGGAGCTGCTGGCGGCGGTCGCCAAGTCGCTCGAGGGGCTCTCGATCGACGACGTTACCAGACGTCCTCGGCGGGTGTTTCGCCGAATCGTACGGAACCCGACGGTCGCCGGGCGGCTCGTCGCCGACAGCGGAATGCTACGTCGAATCGTGGACAGCTACACCGACACCTGGGAGTACGCGCGGTAGCCGGCGTTTCGAGGCGGCTCCTTCCGACCGGAGCCGTGTCGCCTGCGGGACTCTCCCCTCTGGCATCTCCCATCCCGAGCGACACTGCGACCGAACGCTTATATTTCCCCGTCGCTTCGGGGCATATGTCAATGAGTAACGCACCCTCCGATACGGACGAATCGCTCCGCCCATCGACCAAACCACCGGAGACGCCGCTCGACTCCGAGCGGTACGCTCACCTCTCGCTCGACAACGGGGAGGTCGTCATCTACGACCGTGAGGATCCGGACATGTGGGTGCAGTCGGACGTCGTCGTCGAACTCGGCGCGTAACGCTCCCGGCAGCTTTTTATGTGTCAGTCGTCCTACCCGAGGGTATGAAAGAACTCCTCGCATCGGTCGTCGAACTCCTGGCCTACGCGGTCGCCGCGACCGGGTTCACGGTCGCCGGTGTCTTCGCCGAGCTGACGAGCGTCGATTACCTCGCGGCCGGCAATCTCAAATTCGCGCTCTGGCTGTCGGTCATGGGCGCGGTCGCGTTGTACGCTGGAATCGTCGCCCTGGGCGTCGAGGAAGTCATCCCACGCCTCCGCGAGACCGCAGACGGCGCGTGAAATCCCTCCCCGGTATGAACGCTGGGACCCCCCGCTCGAAACGGACAGAAAAGACCGTACGCCGCTCGGGTACCGCCTTGATCCGCTTTTTGTCGGGTGGTTCGACGGACGCCAAAACGCATCCAAACGATTTTGCCCGCCGAGAGCGACCGAGTAACAATGGCGACGTGTGACGTCTGCGGCAGAGACGAGAACATGCCGTACAACTGCCGGCACTGCGGCGGGACCTACTGCAGTGAGCACAGACTCCCGGAGAACCACGACTGCCCCGGCCTCGAAAACTGGAACGATCCGGACGGCGTCTTCGACAGCGGCTTCGACGATTCGGTCGGATCCAGCCCCCGGCGTGGACGGCGCGGTGTGGGGCGTTCGAGCGGCGTTCTCGACCGTTTCGGTATCGATACCGGACCGGGCGGGCTGTCGGGATACTTTCGGAACAACCTCTCGTATCTCTTCTTGGCGCTCACCGTCGCCGTCTTCGGCATGCAGTATCTCATCGCACCGCTTTTCGGCGTCCGACTGCCGCCGGCGGGCGTCAGCCCCGGAACTACGACGTGGGGGCAGATCTTCACGCTCACGACGACTCACCCCGAGTACGTCTGGACGTGGGTCATCTCGGTGTTTTCACACGGCAGTCCGACACACCTGCTGTTCAACGCGATCGCGCTGTATTTCTTCGGGCCGATCGTCGAGCGGCAGGTAGGTTCGAAGAAGTTCGCCGCCCTCTTTCTCGTGAGCGGTATCCTCGCCGGGCTCGGGCAGGTCGGCGTCGGCCTCCTAACCGGCGAGGAGGTCGCGGTGTTGGGAGCCTCCGGCGCGCTGATGGCGATCATGGGCGTGTTGGCGGTCACGTCCCCCGAACTGAAGGTCTTGCTGTTCTTTTTCATCCCGATGTCGATCCGGACGCTGACCGTACTGTTCGCGGCCTTTTCGATCTTCGCGTTCGTCGCCAACGGCGGGATCCTCGATGGTGTCGCCCACTTCGCACACCTCGTCGGCCTCCTCGTCGGGCTGTGGTACGGCAACCGGATCAAAGATCGCATCGGCCGCGGGCCGAGACAACTGAACATCGGGCCGGGCGGTCCCGGCGGTCCGGGCGGTCCGGGGCGGTTCCGGTAGATGGAGGTCGCTGTCGAGCGGTTTCGGCCCGGTCGCCCCGACTCGCACGAGGCGATGGAGGCGCTACAGGCCGAGATCGCGTCGGCGGCGGTCTTCGAGGACACCGTCGAAGACACTCCCTCCGACGTCCGATCGGGCGAGGCGCTCGTCGCCGGGATCGATCAGGCGTTTCTCGACGACCGGGCGGTCTCGGCGGTCGTCGTCCTGCGCGGCGGGGAGGTGATCGCCCGCGAAAGCGCCGTCACGCCGCTTTCGATGCCGTACGTACCCGGGCTGCTCGCGTTCCGCGAGGGCGAACCGATCGTCGCCGCACTCGAGGCGCTCGACGTCGAGCCGGATCTGCTCGTTTTCGACGGGAGCGGCCGGATCCACTACCGTGAGGCGGGGATCGCCACCCACGTCGGCGTCTGCTTCGACGTCCCGGCTATCGGTGTCGCAAAGGGCCTCCTCTGTGGCCGCCCTCGGGCCCCGACCGACTCGCTCGAGGCGGGCGAGTACGTTCCGATCGAGGCCGACGACTCGATGACGGCCCCGGAGGGGACTGTCATCGGGTACGCCTACCAGAGCCGACAGTACCCGGACTCGACGCGGATCAATCCTCTGTATATTTCACCGGGACACCGGCTCTCGGCCCGGACGGCCCTCGAGTGCGTTATCGCCTGTGGCGGCGAGTACAAACTCCCCCCGCCGACGCGGCTCGCCGACCGGTACGCCGACGAACTGAAAGCCGACGTTTGACCCAGCCGCCCCCGTGCGTGGACGCAGCACGGTGTACGACGGCGAAACGGACACGCAGATTGGTTTCCTGTGCGGTGTTCGCTCCTGTGCGGTGTTCGCTCCTGTGCGGTGTTCGCTCCCGTGGTCGGCGTCCGAAGCCGTCTCACCCGACGTTGGTTCCCGGTGGACCCGGACGGATACTTCGTGCCGCAGGGACGTGTCTTCGTCCCCGAGCTCGGGGCTGGCCTACGTCACATCGGTCGATACTACCGCGGAGGCTATAGTAGAGATCGGAAGACAATACACACTCGATCGCACTGCCGCCGTGCGATCGCTGTGTACGTAATTGCGATGTTCACTATAGCGCTTTCGGTCATAGAGCACTCGAGGGACGCTGTGCCTCATCGTTCGATCCGTATCCGAACGCTACGCGAGGAGCAGCCCACACGGTTATCCGTCTCCCTCTCGTATGCTAGAGAATGACAACAGTCTCTCAGTGGTGTCCATTACGAACGTATCTAATTACGGCGTCCCCGCAAGGTGAGGGCGCATGAGACGACGATCCCTGATCAAGGCCACCGTAGGGCTCGGAACCGTGTTCCTTGCCGGCTGTTCCGACAGCCAAAGCGGTTCCGACGACGGCAGCGTGGCAAGCGGGACGTTCCGGCTGTTGATTAGCGACCAGCCGGTAGCCATCGAGGACTTCGATTCCCTGGACGTCACCCTCTCGGCGGCTCGTGTCTTTCGGGCCGACGAGGACGAAGAAATCACTCCGGGAGTCGCCAACGGCACGGTGAACGAAACTGCCACGCCGCCGTCCGACACCACGACCGGCGACGATACTGACGGTTCCGAGGACGACGGAAGCGGGGGATTCGTCAAATTCGACCTCGATAGTGTGACCGTTGATCTCACCCAGGTCAAAGGAAACCGTGCCGTTTCGGTGCTCGAAGGCGAACTGGAAGAGGGGCGGTACTCGGGGATCGAACTCCGAGTCGCCAGCGCTGAAGGGGTCGTCGACGGCGAGGCTGTCGACGTGATGGT
This sequence comes from Natronomonas salinimetallica, assembly GCF_013839515.1. Taxonomy (GTDB): domain Archaea; phylum Halobacteriota; class Halobacteria; order Halobacteriales; family Haloarculaceae; genus Natronomonas. Next base: position 17,874 of record NZ_JACDNQ010000014.1, read on the forward strand.
GCCAAGTAACCGACTCCGTATCGTCAAACCCTTCGAGATCGGAACCGACGAGGAACTGGACTTCGTCTTCGACATTACCGTCATCCGGAAGGGCCCGACAGGGGGCTATAATTTGCTCCCAGTCATCGGCGAAAGCGGCGTCGCCGGTGAGGACGTCGAGATCGAAGAAGTCGACACCGAGGCCGCCGCAGCGGCGGGGCCAGCAACCGGCACTGACGCGGCGGACGAAGACGGGGAATGATCCCCGGACTCGCCGCGGTCGTACCGTTGTTCTCTGGCCCGAGCGCGTTCTTCGTCGGGACACTGCTCGCAGTCGTGTTGGTTCTCGTGATCGCCCCTGTTGTGATCGGGCTCGCCTGGAACCCCGTCGTGATCGGGCTCGCCTGGAAACCCATCGTGATCGGGCTCGCCTGGAAACCCGTCGTAATCGGCGCGGTCGTCCTGGGCGGGCGTTGGCTCCTCGGCGCGATCAGCGTCGGCCCACCCGGCCTCGGACGACCGATCCGGGGAGATCGGGATCCGGCCGTAGACGTGCTGACCACGTCTTTCCCCGTGGGTTGTGAGGGGTCGAAATATACGGGACCGACGGCGTTCTCGTGGCGGCTCCCCAGCTGCTGAAAAAACTTTACCATTTGATAGATTACGTAGGCGACAGCACATATTTCCTTATTGGTTCGATAAGATTAACACGCCAAAGCGGCAACCCTCCGATGATGAGTGATCCAGACCGAGACGGATGGTCGAATCAGCTACATCTGAAGATGCTCGACCAGAACGCCCGACAGGTCGGTCCAATGGGCGACACGTTCGACTACGCCGAAGCGTTTGAGACGCTCGATTTCGAGGCGGTAAAGGCGGACATCGAATCGGTGATGACGACGTCCCAGGAGTGGTGGCCGGCCGACTACGGCCACTACGGTCCGCTGTTCATTCGGATGGCGTGGCACAGCGCCGGCACGTATCGAACCACCGACGGCCGCGGCGGCGCGGCCGGTGGTCGACAGCGCCTCGCGCCCCTCAACAGCTGGCCCGACAACGCGAACCTCGATAAGGCGCGCCGACTGCTGTGGCCGGTCAAACAGAAGTACGGCCGCAAACTCTCGTGGGCGGACCTGATCGTCCTGGCCGGGAACTGCGCCCTGGAGTCGATGGGGTTCGAGACGTTCGGCTTTGCCGGCGGACGCGAGGACGCCTTCGAACCCGACGAGGGCGTCAACTGGGGGCCCGAAGACGAGATGGAAGCCCCCCAATCCGAGCGCCGGGACGAGGACGGCGAACTCGTAGAACCGGTCGGTGCAAGCGTGATGGGGCTGATCTACGTGGACCCGGAGGGTCCGGACGGCGAGCCGGATCCGCTCGCGTCGGCGGAGAACATCCGGGAGTCGTTCGGCCTGATGGCGATGAACGACGAGGAGACGCTCGCGCTCATCGCCGGCGGACACACGTTCGGCAAATCCCACGGCGCGTCCGACGAGGACCTCGGGCCCGTGCCCGAGGAGGCCCCGATCGACGCACAGGACCTCGGCTGGGAGAACGACTACGGCACCGGCAAGGGCCCTGATACGATCACAAGCGGCATCGAGGGTGCCTGGAACGGCACACCGACGATGTGGGATACCTCCTATCTCGACAACCTGCTCGACTACGAGTGGGAGGTCGAGGAAGGCCCCGGCGGCGCGGTGCAGTGGGCCCCGACGGATGAGGCCGCACAGGACACCGTGCCGGACGCACACGATCCCTCGGAGACGCATGCCCCGATGATGATGACGACGGACATCGCCCTCAAGCGGGATCCGGACTACCGGGAGATCGCGGAGCGCTTCCGCGAGAACCCCAACGAGTTCCAAGAGGCCTTCGCGAAAGCGTGGTACAAGCTGATCCACCGCGATATGGGGCCGCCCTCCCGGTTCCTGGGTCCGGAGGTTCCCGACGAGGAGATGCTGTGGCAAGACCCCCTCCCCGACGTCGATCACGAACTGATCGGGGACGAAGCGGTCGCCGAACTCAAGCGGACGATCCTCGACTCCGAACTGTCCGTCCCCCAGTTGGTGAAAACGGCCTGGGCATCGGCATCGACGTACCGCGACAGCGACAAGCGTGGGGGGGCAAACGGGAGCCGCGTTCGCCTCGAACCACAGCGGAGCTGGGAGGTAAACGAGCCGGAGCAACTGGAGGCGGCGCTCGATGTTCTCGACGGGATCCAAGCGGAGTTCAACGGTTCGCAGTCCGATGGGACGAGGGTCTCACTCGCCGACCTAATCGTTCTGGGCGGCTGTGCGGCCGTCGAGCAGGCGGCGGCCGACGCCGGCTACGACGTGGAGGTGCCGTTCGAACCGGGGCGTACGGACGCCTCACGCGAACAGACCGACATCGACTCCTTCGAGGCGCTCGAGCCGAAAGCGGACGGGTTCCGCAACTATCTCGGGGACGATGCCGACCAGCCGGCCGAGGAGCTGTTGGTGGATCGGGCTGACCTCCTGAACCTGACGGCGTCCGAGATGACGGCTCTCGTCGGCGGGATGCGAGCGCTGGGTGCGAACTACGAGCAGTCCGACCTCGGCGTCTTCACCGACCGGCCAGGGACGCTGAGCAACGACTTCTTCGTCAACCTACTCGACATGGATACGGAGTGGGAGGCGGCCTCGGCGTCCGAGGACGTCTTCGAGGGGCGTGACTGTGAAACGGGCGAGCGCAAGTGGAGGGGGACCCGCGTGGACCTCGTCTTCGGATCGAACTCCCGGCTCCGGGCCATCGCGGAGGCGTATGGATGCGACGATGCGGAGGAGACGTTCGTCCACGACTTCGTGGACGCCTGGAGCAACGTGATGAAACTCGACCGCTTCGATCTGGCCTGAGACGGCCGGCTCATCCCCGTTCGCCCCCGCCCACCCGGTAGATCGTCACCGCACCGTTCTCGAAGGCGACGGTGATCTCCGGCCGGTCGAACGACCGCAACGCGTCGCCGTAGCGATCGCGCTCGCCGGGGCCGACGTAGACGTACACGACGTCGTATCTCCGCAGGTGTTCGGCGGCGACCGTCCACTCGTCCGCGTAGATCTCGTCGACGTGGGTGACGCGGCGCTCGTAGGCCTCGGGGCTCCGGTATTCCGCTTGATGATCCCACCCGACGACCGTCGGGAGACCGGTGAACGTCGAGGCGGGGCTCGTGAACCGATAGGACGGGCCGGGCGCTTCGACGATGGTCGGCCTCCCCGGACGGTCTCCGAGCCAGCGGATCGCTGCGGCCTGCTCCGGCCGGGACGTCTCGATCGCCTCGAACCCGTCGAGGGTGGGGTCGTACGTCCCCGCGGCGACCTCGTTAGCGACCTCCTGGTTGAACACCATGACCGGGAACACGAGCGTCGATACCAAGAACAGACAGACGAGGGCGACGGCGACCGACGACCGGAGCACGGCGAGTCGATCGGGTACGGTCGCCGTGTCGGCACCCCCGCCGGGCGTCGAATCGCTCGCCGACTCGACGGCTGCCCGGTAGGCGGCGATGCGGGTTCGCCCGCGCGAGAGGACGACCGCGGCGGCGGCACCCGCGCCCGCGGCGGCCAGCGTCCACCCCTGGACGGCGACTTTCAGCGCCGTGTTCCACCGTGGCAGATCGATCTCCGGGAGCCGAGCGTGTACCACCTCCAACGCGAGGAGCAGTCCGAAGCCGGCGACGAACAACACGACCGCGAAGTCCCCGCCGTCGGTGGGATCGCGTCCGTCCCCGTGCTCGCCTCGACTCCCACCTCTGTCGCCCCGACTCCCACCCCCGACGCTTCGGCCGGCACACACCAGAAGCCAGCCCACGAGCAACGACGTCGCCATGAGGGCGAGTACGTCGACGTCGAAACGAACCACCGTAGCCGCCAGGGCCGGCGGGAGACAGAGCCCCGTGGCTGCGAGGAGGCGTCGGTCGAGGCCCTCGACTGTGGACCACCCGAGCGTCACTACATAGAGGGCGAACATCGCAAGCAGGCCACCGTACACGACCAAAAACGGTCCGATCGGGCTCCGTGGTGGGAGGAGGCCGATTCCCTCGTTGGTCGGGACGTGGCCGAAGACGAGAAACGGCGACGCGACGGCGACGCCGATCACGACGACGATGCCCCCCGCTCCCCCGGCGAGCGCCAGCCGTCGGAGTTCCGATCCGAGGCGCGATACCCGTGACCGATCCCCACCCGACGCCGACGCGCCTTCGAGCATCGTTCCGAAGCGCCCCGGCACCAGCGTCGCGGGATCCGGATCGGCCGCGCCGACCGCGAGGACCGCGATCCCGCCGGCCGTCGGGAGCGCCCAGGTGTTCATGAAGCCGAAGACGCCCCCGATCGCGCCGAGTCCACCGAACACTGTGGCAGCACGGCGTCGGCGATCCTCGGCCGGCATCCGGTAGTAGGCGTACGCCACCGCGGCAGCGAACAGCACGTATCCCGTCGAGAGCGCGTGGCCGTGGAGGTCGGCCTTCACGAAGGAGTACAGCGGGACCTCCTGGATCGTGCCCGGGACCACATAGCGGGTGTCCCACCACGACCAGGTTCGGGGGGCCGACAGTTCGGCGACCGCGGCGGCCAGATCGCCCCCGTGGAACCGCCGGGCGACGAACCCGAAGGCCGCACGGGCGACGGGCTCCGAGATCCCCTCGGGGAGGACAGGCGTCAGGAGACGAACGGGCGTCGTCGTCGCCCCGCCGAGGGCGACGACGAACGCGCCGAGGACGCCACCCAGGCGGTAAGAATGGCCGCGACGGGCGACGATCGCACCCGAGAGGCCGTAGGCCACCACGACCAATACCCCGTAGAACGCGGCGATTCCGAGGTTGAAACCGTAGCGCAGCTCCGTCCCCGTCAGCATCGCAAAGCTCGTCACCTGTAGTTGGGTCCCATAATAATACCGCAGCGGCTCGCCGGCGTAGCAAAAATCCAGCGGCGGGAGGCTCCCGGACCGTTCCAGCGCGTTCACGAGGCCGAAATGGAGGAACTGCTCGCCACCGGCGGGCGTGATTCCGGGCGAGGACGTACGCAACAACACGAGACACAGAAACCCGAGCGCGAACACGCCGTAGCCCCTCGCGACTGCGTCCCACTCGGGGACGCCGCCGCGGCGGTACGCGATCGACGTGGCGGTGGCCACGGTTCCGAGGGCGATCACGACCGTGTGGCGGCCGAACGTGATCTGTCCGAGCCAGAACACGACGATGGCGAAGGGGATCAGTGCCGTCGGGATCGCGAACGCGGCACCCTTATATTTTAGTTCCCGGAAGACGACCGCCGCGATCGGAGCCCCCAGCGCGCCGAAACACGCAAACAGCAGGAGGTAGCTAACGACTGGAAAGTACTCCACGCGGGATACTGGTTTTCCGCCCTTTGTAAACGCTTTCGACTCCGGTCGGTTCGGTCGGTTCCAGTCGGTCCTGGTCGGTTCCAGTCGGTCCTGGTCGGTTCGGTCGGTTCCAGTCGGTCCTGGTCGGTTCCAGTCGGTCCTGGTCGGTTCCAGTCGGCCCGGTCGGCGTCCGAGAGAAACGCTTTACCCCCGTGCGGTCTTCGACGTCCCCATGCACAAGGCCACGATCGACGAGATCGATAGCGAGTCACACCCCGGAGAGATCTACAGCATCCGTCGCCCGGTTTCGGACGCGGTGGATGCCGAACACCTCGCGATGAACTACTTCGAACTCGAACCGGGCGAATCCTTCTCCGGGGGACTCCACACCCACCACGATCAGGAAGAGGTATTCTATATCCAGTCGGGCGAGGCGACCTTCGACGTGGCCGAGGCCCCGGACAGCGACGCGGCTGATCCCGTCTCCGTCGGCGCGGGCGAGGTGATCCGCTTCCCGCCGGGGGAGTTCCAGACCGGATACAACGAGGCGGACAACGACGAACGGGTCGTCGCGCTCGCCCTCGGTGCCCCGACGTCGGAACACGACATCGGCGAGATCGAAGCGGCGATCCCCTGCTCCGAGTGCGGTGAGGAGACCGGACACACGATGACGGAGACCGACGACGGGGACTTCGTGTTCACCTGCCTGGAGTGTGGAAACGAGCGGAGGCCTTGACATCCCCCCGTCGGGATATCTTTCTCGGCCGGTAGGGGAAAGATATTTGAGACTCTCTTCGAGAGTCTACGGTATGCCACATTGTCGTAACTGTGAGGCGTTCGTGACGGACAACTACGTGCGCGTGTTCGCTCCACAGGGGATGTCGACCGTCCGTGTCTGTCCGAACTGCGAGGACAAACTCCGCGACGGCGCGGAAGTCCGGGAAGCGCGCTCGACCCGACAGAACTGATCCGTCCGGAACGAACCGCCGACGGCCCCCGGTTATCCGTCGCGTTCGGCGGCGAACGAGCGGTCCCCGTCGACGAGATACCGCGATCCTTTTTCGGTGGTCGTATAGATGACCTCCGCAGTCACCGCCTGGACCAGTCCGTGGTCGATCAGCGTGTCGACCCGCCGTTCGACGTATCGGAGATGCATGCCGAGCCGGGTCGCAACGACCGGCAGATAGTCGGGCGGGTTCTCGTCGAGGTACGAGAGAATCCGTTTGTCGGCGGGGTGTGGCGTGGGTGATGAATCTACACTGGACATCGTCGGTGTCTCGTACATAGGTGCGTGGTACCATATAACACTATCGCCGATGGGGGATCCGATCGGTCCCGGCATGACGGCACCGCGAGGACACGGTTATCGGGCCGTCGGTTCGGCCGGAGCCGACCGCCCGAGAACGTCGAGCAGTTCGCGTTCGGTGGCGAGCGGACGGCTCGAGTGACCGTCCGGTGCGTCACGGAGGGCGAACGTCCGCTCCGGGACGTCCGCGAGGCGTCTGTTCGGTGCCCCGAGGGTCCCGGCGACGACGACCGCGTCCGCCCGCCTGACCAGGTCGGCCGCGGCCGCGAACCGGTCGTCGGAGACCGGCTCGAACGGCGGGGCGGTCACGACCTCCCGTGCGACCGCCTCGGCGGTGACGGCGGCGACGTCCCCCGCGGGAACCACTCCGGCGCTAACGCGGACGCCGAGTTCGGCGAGACGGCCGATCGTTCGGGCCGCGCCCGTCCCGTGTCCGACGACGTGTACCCGATGCTCGCCGGCGTGCTCGCCCGATAGCGGCGTCACGGAGAGGGATCCGGTCGCCGGATTCGTTCCCACGGCCGTCCGAACCCCGAAGGCGGACTCGATCCGGTCGGCGGTGAGGACCGCGTCCGGCGGTCCGTCAGCGAGGACCGTTCCCCCAGACAGCAACGCGATCCGATCACAAAAGCGTGCGGCGAGATCCAGGTCGTGGATCGCCGCGACGACCGTTTTTCCGGCCGCAACGAGCTCTCTCGCCAACGCGAGTGTCCGCCGCTGGTGGTTGATGTCGAGACTCGCCGTCGGCTCGTCGAGCAACAGAACGGGCGTCTCCTGTGCGAGCGCACGGGCGAACACGACGCGCTGTCGTTCTCCCCCGCTCAGTTCAGTGACGGATCGGTCGGCGAACCGGGCGGTATCGGTCCGTTCGAGCGCCGATTCGACGGCGGTTCGATCGGCGTCGTCGGCCGTCTCGAACCGCGAACGGTGCGGCGTCCGTCCCATCGCGACGAACGCCGAGACGTCGAAATCAAAGACGGCCGCCGTCTCCTGTGGAACGGTCGCGACCAGTCGTCCGATCTCGCGGGGCGACGCCGACATCACGTGGCGGCCGTCCACGCGGACGGCCCCTGTCGCCGGCGAGACGAGCCCGTTGCAGGTCCGAAGTAGCGTCGTCTTGCCCGCCCCGTTCGGGCCGACCAACGCGACGAAGGTTCCCTCGGGAATACGCAGGGAGACGTCCTCGAGCACTGACGTGTCGCCCAGTTCGACGCTGACCGCCTCGAAATCGATCACAGCGAGTGCACCTCCCGTTGCCGCAGCAAGTACAAAAAGAATGGCGCACCGAGTGCCGCGGTGACGATACCGACGGGCACCTCGGTCGGCCCCGACCGCGCGACCGTGTCGGTCGCGACGAGAAACACCGCCCCAGCCAGGGCGCTCGTCGGCAGCAGGATCCGGTGGTCCGGACCGACGACGAGCCGCATCATGTGGGGGACGATGAGCCCGACGAACCCGATCACGCCCGCCACCGAGACGGCGGCCGCGGTGACGATACTCGACGTCGCGAGGAGGATCCGCTTGGTCCGCTCGACGTCGATGCCGAGCGTGTGGGCGTCGTCCTCGCCCAACAATAGTACGTTCAGATCGCGGGCATACGCCAACAGAACCACGAACAACGCGAGGACGACCGGCAACGCCACTCGGACCCGACCCCAGGTGCTGTTGTGGAGATGTCCCATCAGCCAGTAGACCGCCGTTTCGAGGCTGTCGCCGGCGTTCAACAGGAGAAACGAGATCGCCGCCCCGAGAAACGTCTGGAGGGCGACGCCGGCCAGAAGAAGCGTCGCGACGGGGGTCTGGCCGCCCTCGGTCGCGATGGCGTAGACGGCGAACGCGGCGACGAGCGCGCCGACGAAGGCGAAGGTGGCCCGGCCGAACGGGACGGAGACCGGAAGGACGATGAACGCCACGGCACCGACGGCGGCCCCCGAGGAGACGCCGATGATCGAGGGGTCAGCCATCGGGTTCCGAAAGAACCCCTGCATGACGGCCCCCGCGAGCGCCAGCGCGAACCCGACGATCGCGCCTAAAACGATGCGCGGCAGTCGGATCCGGGTGACGATGAGTTCCGTCGTGGTCGCGACGTCGAAGCCGAACGGCCGGAACCATACGAGCGAGCCAGCCCCGATCGCCGGGACCCGAACCTCGTTCAACAGGACGTACGCTACCTCCAAGGGACCGATAGCCGCGTACCCGAGCGCGGCGCTGACGACGACGACGGCGAAGAGCAGCCCACAGAGGGCTCCGGACCACGCGACCGTCCGCCGGAGAACCATGAACGAAACTGCGGTTGCAGTAGTCAAATACTTATTGTCCTGGTCTCTGGGTTCGGGCAATGCGTCATCGACTCTCGGTCCCCCTCCTCGCGGTACTCCTCACGTCCTCCCTCCTCGCCGGCATCCCGATCGCGACCGCACAGGGAGCCACATCGGCGTGTTCGTTCCCGGTCTCGGAGACGGACGCGACCGGGGCGTCCGTGACAGTCGCGGATCGTCCCGAGCGGATCGTCGTCCTCCAGCCCAGCGCCGCACAGACCGTCTGGGAACTCGGTGCGGCCGATCGGGTCGTCGGCGCACCCGTCGGCCCCTACACTGACTTTCTCGAAGAGATCGAGCGCAAGGAGAACGTGTTGAACCTCGACGAGTTCGCCGTCAATCAAGAGGCCGTCGTCCAACTAGACGCCGACATCGTCCTCGCGCCGAGCATCGTCCCCGAGGAGACCGTTTTGAGCCTCCGGGAGGCCGACCAGACCGTCTTCAAATTCGGGTTCGGCACCTCCCTCGAATCGGTCGCCGACAAAACCGAACTGACCGGGAGGCTGATCGGCACCTGCGCGGAGGCCGAGGAAACGAACCGAGCGTACCGGAGCCGAATCGAGTCGGTTCGGAGCGGTACCGACCCGGACCACACCCCCCGAGCGCTGTACTACACGGACGGCTTCGCCGCCGGATCCGGCACGTTCATCGACGAGATCCTCACCACGGCGGGCGCGGCGAACGTCGCCGCCGACAACGGTGTCGAGGGATACGGCGAGGTGAACGAGGAGGCGCTCGTCGAATGGAACCCGGAGGTGATCGTGGTCCCCGACGAGCGGGCCGGACTCCCCGAGACGCCCGCCTTCGAGTCGACGTTCGCCGTCCGAAACGATCAGATCGCCGTCGTCAACGGTAACTACGTCAGCCAGCCCGCGCCGCGGGTCGCACTCGCCGTCGAGGACGTCGCCGAGGCGGTCGCCGACGCGGAACGCGAACGTGAGGCGGCCGCTGCCCCCGATGCGGGAGCCGACGGCGACGTCGAAACCGACGTCGATGCGGACGAAACGGACGGCTCACCCCCGGAGGCGGCCGATGGCCAGTCAGGGTTCGGTATCGGCATCGCCCTCGTCGCGGTCTTGGCAGGCGTGTTCTTCGCGCGCCGAAGATAGAGCGGCACGGAGGCGTCGGCGACGACCGACGGGGGCCTCCGACCGACCACGGACCGCCCGCTTTTTATTTCGCCAACGCGCAGGCTCGAACATGGTCGAAAACGTCATTTGGCCCGCCTACCTCGATTCGGCGCGTTCCCGGAGCGAGGGCCGGCGGGTCGCCGAGGATCTCGCCGTCCCCGATCCGACCGTCGACGAGATCGCAAGCGCGGTCCAACAGGTCGGCTACGACGCCGTCATCGAACGGGATCGAACGTATCCCCGGGAGTACGAACCGCGCGGCCGGGTTATCGTCAAGGGGGCGGACGACGCGTCGAAGTCCGATCTACTGGGCGCGGTCGCCGCCTACGTCGCCGCCATCCGCGAATGAAACGCGTCGGCGAGGTCGTCCGAACCGCCCAGGGGCTTGCGATCCTCCGGTCGCCGGACGACACACATCCCGATGTCGGCACCGCGGTCGTCGACCCGGAACTCGAAACCGTCGGTCGGGTCGTCGACGTGTTCGGCCCGGTCGAACGGCCCTACATGGCCGTCTCGCCCACGGAGGGCGTCACGTTGCCGGCGCTTCTCGGCGAGAAGCTCTACGCCCGATAGATATCCCGTCGGTCCCGTCCGGGAACCGCACTACCCAAACGATCGGACGGGAACCGCACTACCCAAACGATCGGACGGGAACCGCAATACCCAAACGATCGGACGGGAACGGTACGGTATGAAGCGGGCCGCTGTCGCCGTCGTCGCCACGCTCGGGCTCTTCGTGTTCGTCCAACTGGGCGCGCTCGCGTTGGTCCAGCCGTTCATGGACGCCGGCTACCAGACCGTCGAGGATCCCTCCGACCCGACGAACAGCCTGTTGTATCTCGGTGCCATCCTCGTCGCCACGGTCGTGATGCTCGCGGCGATGAAATTCGGCGTCGATCGGCTGCTACAGGGGCTCATCGTCTTCGCCGCGGTGTTCCTCTCGTTTTACGTCTTCACCGTCGTGATCCCCCCGGTCCTCACCACCGCCGGGGTCAACGTCCTCGCGGTCGGTGCCGCGCTCGTACTCGGGGCCGGGCTGTTGGTGTATCCGGAGTGGTACGTCATCGACGCCGCCGGGATCGTCATGGGGGCCGGGGCCGCCGGGCTGTTCGGGATCAGTTTCGGCCTCCTGCCGGCGCTCGTCCTGCTCGTCGTGCTCGCCGTGTACGATGCGATCTCGGTATACGGTACCGAACACATGCTCACGCTCGCCTCGGGCGTGATGGACCTCCGGTTGCCGGTCGTGCTCGTGATCCCGCTGACGCTGTCGTATTCGTTTCTCGAGGACAGCGGTCCCGAGACGCTCGACGACGGGGAACGCGACGACGATGAGGAACGCGACGACGATGAGGAACGCGACGACAAGCGCTCGGAGGCCCCCGATGGCTCCGAGCACTCCGACGGCCCGGACGAACCGGGGGACCCCCTCGACCGGGACGCCTTCTTCATCGGCCTGGGCGACGCCGTCATCCCGACGATCCTCGTCGCCTCCGCCGCGTTCTTCAGGCCGGGTGGAGAACCGCTGTTGGACGTCCCCGGCCTCGCGGTCACCGTCCCGGCGCTCGGCGCGATGGTCGGAACGCTCGCCGGATTGGTCGTGTTGTTGTGGATGGTGATGAAAGGACGTGCACACGCGGGGTTGCCGCTTCTCAACGGCGGCGCGATCGCGGGCTATCTCCTCGGGGCGATCCTCGCGGGCGTCGCGATCGTCGAGGCGGTCGGCATCGCGCCGTATTTGTAATCCCGTCCGGCATCACGGGACGTACGTCACTCCCCCGTTGCACACGCAGGGTTGTGTAACTGTTACAAAATCCAGTATTTATAAGTAGCTACCAGTAGGAAATAGTAACATCGGAATGCCACGGTCGTACTCGGTTGGCGAGTTCGCGGATGAACTCGGTGTTCACTCCCAGACTGTGAAACGATGGTGTCGTAACGGCGACCTTGACTACACCCGAACACCGGGCGGAGAACGACGGATTCCACACCGAGAACTCCGCCGACTTGCAGGCGATACTCGTCCAACAGACCGTGTTGCCCTCTACGGTCGCGTCTCAAGCCACGGCCAGAAAGACAACGGTGACCTCGACCGGCAACTCGACCGACTCACGGACTACGCTCACGACCACGGTTGGAGCGTCGAAAACACCTACACCGACGTTGGCAGTGGCCTCAACGAAGACCGACGCGGCCTCAACTCCCTCCTCGATGACGTGCAAGACGCCGACTACGGCCGGGTTCTCGTCACCTACGAAGATAGGCTCACTCGCTTTGGCTTCTCGTATCTTGAACGGTATTTCGACTGCTACGGTATCACCATCACCGTCATCGAAGACGAAACGGACAAATCAGCACAGGAAGAACTCGTTGACGACCTTATCAAACTCGTTGCCAGCTTCAGTGGCAAACTCTACGGTATGCGCTCCTCGAAAAAACAACAGGTCGTCAACACCGTCGAATCCGAGGTGAAACCCGATGAGTAACCACCTCTCGCTCCCAATCCGTTTGCCAGACGAGGATGCCGAGCGATTCGAGCGACTGGCAATACTCACTCGTCGTGTCGCCAATTATGTCCTCAAAAACCACTGGACGCCAGTCCATCTAGACGGCATTGCCGACGCATCGCATCAGGCGTGGAAATACTTCGATGAGCACGAACCGTTCGAAGAACTCGACCTGTATCTCCCCTCGCGGTTTCGACGGTGCATCTTGCAGAAAGTCGGTGAAACGCTTCGGAGTCACGCCGACCGCCGAGACGCCTTTCAGTCCATCCAGAGCGTGTTGCCCGACCACAAAATCCGACGAATTCACCGCCGACACATCAAAGACCAGCTCTGGGACGACGGCGACTACCTCTCGTCAGGCTACGTGGACATCCTCATCGACCAACTCAACAGCTACTACGACCGTCACGGCACGTATCCAGACACGTATCTTGAGATGCAGGACTGTCCTGAGTATGACAGCGGCGTACTCCCGTACTCTGCGGACGACGGCCCGACATCGGGTCAAGCTGTTAAATACCAGTACGACACCGATAGCGAGACGCTGGCCATCCGACTCAAAACACCGGACACACTATCGCCGGAGACACGAGGTGACTGGTCGTGGACAGAGTACGAACGTGGCGGCTACGAGGCGTTTCATGACCTCCTCGCTCACGGCGATCTCTCGGCTCCCGAGTTCCAGCCCTCCCGTCGTAAAACCGGTGCCGCCTACTACGAACTCTCCTTCCCCGTCGAAGTCGAACACGCAAAGACGACTGACAGCACCGACTGCGTGTTGGCGCTCGACGCCGGGATGCGAAAAGACATGACTGCCGTGGTGGTTACTGACGATGGCGAACAGCGGTCTACGCCACAGTTTATTCAGTTTACTGACCGCAAGAAGATGCGGCGACTCCACCGCGAACGCACCCGACTGAACGACCGACTTGCCGCGTTGCGCCGTGATGGTCGCTCGCATACTGACGAGTTCGCGCACCTCCACAGCGAATACGAACGGGTAAACGCCAAAATCCAGCACAAGCGCGAACAACTGACACACGACGTAGCAAATCAGATTCTTGCAATCGCACTCCTATACGACGTAGACGCCATCGTTCACGAGGATTTGCGCTCGCTCTCACCGCCGCGAGGTGAGTGGGAGTTGTCGTGGGAGTTGTCGTCATGGGCGCGGCGTGACATCATCGAGAACATCGAATACCGGGCAGAGTGTGCCGGTCTGACTGTTGAACGAGTCTTCCCACAGGGAACGAGTCGGTCGTGTCCCCGGTGTGGTTCGACCGGCCACACCTGCGAGTCACCCGACCATCACGAGGAACTGTGGTGGGGCGGGCACTTTCGCTGTGACAACGCCCGGTGTGACTTCGAAGGCGACCGCGACTACATCGGGGCGCTGAACGTGGCTCGCGTGTTCTTCAGTGAGACGGACGAGCTGGACCACGGTTTCACGTCCTCCTATACGGGGGATTCTGAAATCGTGCTAGCTGGCCGTTCCGCTGGTACGCGGCTCACGTTCGGGTCTGGAATCGTCACCTACGAACCCGATCAGGCAACGGCGATCACTGGTGGTGGGTCGGCTGTCATAGCGCCTGCTGTCGCCGTGCCCGAGTCGAATGCGGATAGTAGCGATGGACGTGGCCCGGTCGTCCAACAGTGTACCCGTTTCTTACGGTGTACTACTGAAAGCTACTGAAAATTGGAACGGTCACTCCCCCGTTAGCGCCTCGCTCGCGGGCGCGAACTCGATCGTCTCGCCGAGCCCCTCCGACTTCGCGCGCCGATAGAGCATCCACGCCGCGGCGACGGTCTCGATCCCGGTCCCGCCGCTGTCGAAGACGGTGACCTCGTCGGCCGAGGTCCGCCCCCGGCAGTGGCCTCCGACGATCTCGCCGAGTTCGGCGTAGATGTGATCGTCGTCGACGGCCCCGGCCTCGCGGGCCGAGAGGAACGCGCCGGCGTCCTGGAACGCCCGCTCGCGGAGATCCGGGACGTACGTCGAACGGGCGATCGTTGCGGCGTCGAGCTCCCGTTTGCCGCGGTCGTATTGGCCCATCGCGGTGACGTGGACGCCCTCGGCGAGGTCGTCGTTTCGAACCACGGGGTCGGTCGCGGTCGTCGCGGTGATGACGACGTCGGCGTCCTCGACGGCCGAGGCCGCGCTGTCGACCGCACGCACGTCTGCGGGGAGCCGTTCGTCGAACTCCTCGGCGAAGGCGCGCCTGTGCTCGGCCGTCGGTGAGAATACGCGAACCGAGTCGAACGCCCGGACCGTCGCCGTCGCCTTGAGTTGCCCCCGGGCCTGTGCGCTCGAGCCGATCACAGCACACGTAGTCGCGTCCTCGCGGGCCAACGCGTCGACGCCGACCGCCCCCGTCGCGCCAGTCTTGAACGGGTTCATCGACGAGCCGTCCAAGAGCGCGAGCAGTTCGCCGGATTCCGCATCAAAAAGCGGGAGCGCGAAGTGGGCATCCCGGTCGCCGAAGCCGGCGGCGTAGGTGTATCCGCCCATCGCGCCGACCTCGGGCAGGATCGCGAAGTACCCGGTACACATCCCCGGCGGCTCCGAGGAGACGAGTTTGGTCCGGGGCTCGGCGCTGCCGTCGTTGCCGTGGCTCTCGTAGCCGGCTCTGACGGCCGAGACGTAGTCGGCGGGCGTCGCGAGCCCGGCGAGGTCGTCGCTTCGGAGGAACAGGACGTCCGTCATATCCGGCGTTCACCCGCGGAGGGCATAACCGCTGTGGCTCCCGAAACGGCGTCGCCCCACCGTGCCGCCCGAGACCGAAGCCCGTCCGTTTAACCACCCCCGGCGAGAACCCGAGATCGATGGACGAATCGTCCCGAACGGGCGGCGGATCGGACGTCGATTACGCCGGGCGGGCCAGGGAGATACTCGGCTTCTCGCGGTGGTGGCAGATCGCCGCCGCCGCGGGAATGATGGCCGCGGTCAGCCCGTATCAGTACGTCTGGTCGTCGATCGAGGGGCCGCTGGCGGAAAGCCTCGATATCGCGTTGCCCGCCCTCGGGGCCGTCTTCTCGTTTTACGTCGTCTTCCAGTCGCTCTCACAGCTGCCCGCCGGCTGGTGGCGGGACCGCCGCGGCCCCCGCAATCTGACGTATCTCGCGGCCGTCCTCGCCGGCGGCGGCTACGTCGGCCTCGCGTACGCCGAGAGCGTCTGGCAGCTCTATTTGCTCTACTCGCTCGGGGCGATCGGCGTCGGGATCATCTACACCATCGCCGTCAACACCGCCGTCAAGTGGTTCCCGGACCGGACGGGACTCACGACGGGTATCGGAACGATGGCGTTCGCGGGCGGCAGCGCACTCCTCGTGCCGTACGTCCGGGCCAACGCCACGGTCGCCGGCTACACCGACGTGCTCCGAAACGTCGGAGTGGGCATCCTCGTCGTCCTGCTCGTCGGGGCGGTCCTGTTGCGCGATCCGCCCGAGGACTGGCTCGATCGCGACGGCGGCGGCGGTGATGACGACGACGGCGGTGGCGGCGGGCTCGCCGCTTCGCTCCGCGGACGGTCCTACACGACCCGTGAGATGCTCTCGACGTGGCAGTTCTGGCTGCTCTATGCGATGTTCGTCGCGACCGCCGGTGCGGACCTCATCGTCATCGCGAACGTCGTCCGCTTCGCCGAACACCTGGGGCTCGCCGCGGCCGTCGCGACCGCCGCCGCGACCCTCCTGCCGGTCGCCGCGGGCGTCTCACGGATGATCCTCGGCGAGGTCTCCGATCGCTTCGATCGGGTGCGCGTGATGGCCGTCTCCTTTGCGCTCGCGGGGCTCTTTCGGTTCGGGCTCGTCGGCGCGGGGACGGCCGACGCTCCGATCGCGTTCGTCGGTGCGGTACTCGGTGCGATGTTCTTTTCCTCGCCGCTGTACGTCTACTTTCCGGCCGTCGTCGCCGACTACTACGGTGCCGAATACTCCTCGAGCAATTACGCCGTTATCTATTCTGCGAAGGTCGGCGGCGGCGTCTTCGCCGGAACGGTGGCCGGATTCTTGGTCGCGACGTTCGGCTGGATACCGACGTTCACCCTCGGCGGGGCGCTCGCGCTCGGGGCCAGTCTCGCCGCGCTCGTTCTCCGGCCACCGTCCGGGGCCGACCTCGACGGCCCGAGTCCGGATCCGTAGTCGAATCCGCAAGGATTTGAACCCCCGGCGTCGAACGGCCGGTATGGCAGATAAGTCGTTCCTCGAACAGCGCCTCGACGCGAGCACCTGGCCCATCGCGGTCGGGGACGTCGCGGTCCTGTTGGCGTTTCTCCTCGCCGGGACGCTCCAGCATTCGACCGTCGATCAACTGTTGGCCGATCCGGGTCTCTATCTCGTCGCGGCCGGGCCGTTCGTTCTCGGATGGCTCCTGTGTGCGCCCCTCATCGGCGCGTACTCCCCGGGCGGTGGCTCGGCGCCGAACTCCTCGATCCCGCTCGCGATCCGCTCGTGGATCCCGGCGGCGATAGTCGGAATGGCGATCCGGGTCGTTGCACTCCGCGGCCGCGGTGCCGAGGCGTCCTTCGCCGCGGTCATGATCGTCGGCGGGGCGGCGGTCCTGTCGGCCTGGCGGCTCCTCTATTTCAAACTCCGGTAGGCGTCACGCCCGAGCGTCGGCGGGGGTGTTCACCCCCGCGACCGTCATCTCGAAGCCGTACTCGATCGGCCTCACGTCGAGACCGACCGCCTCTATTGCCGATTCGAGTTCGGGCGCGGTATAGAAATTCGGATCGAAACCGACGAGCCGTTCGGCCCGATCGAGCGCCCTCCCGAGTCGCGTCCCGCGGTCGAAGTCGGTCACCACGAGAACGCCGCCGGGGGCGAGGACCCGGGCCATCTCCGAGAGACACCGCTGCCCTTCGGGGAAGTGATGGAGGGCGTCGACGACGACGACGGCGTCGACCGATCCGTCGGGGTGTGGGAGGTCGGTCGCGCTCGCCCGGACGGCTTCGAGCCCCCGGCGTCGGGCCCGACGCACCATGCCGCCGGCCGGATCGACGACCGTCGCATCGATCTCGTCGGCGACCCGGCCGGAGCCGCCACCGACCTCGAGGATCCGGTCGGTCGTCCGTTCGGCCACGGAGAGCCCCTTCCGGAGCGCGACCCCGTCGGTCGGTGGCACGAACAGATCATATAGCGGCGCGAACAGGTCGAAGGCCCGAACGTCCCAGCGCATGGGTGCGAATCGAACGCCGAACATAACTCCGTTGCCCTCCGAGCCGCCGGCATGGAAGCACGCCTGCTCGGGTGGCCCGCAGACGGGCCGACGCTCCGGCTCGATCACCGACGGTTCAGCTACGCCGGGAAGTTCGTGATGTCGAACACCGGGAAGGCGGTCCTGTCGGCTCCCGAACGGGCCGGATCGGGGAGTGGAGGCGACCGGTCGGGGGACTCCGTGGACGGGGGCGAGTACGACGACGTCCTCGCTGCGGTCGCGTTCAACGGGGACCGAACCGAACCGGATACGCTCTGGCTCCGTTATGTCACCGTCCGACGGGATCTGCGTGGAGCGGGACTCGGCCCACGGCTGTGTCGGTTCGTCGCCGGGCGGGCGACCGAGCGCGGCTACGATCGGCTCCGGATCGCGGTGAACAACCCCTTCGCGTACGAGGCGCTGTATCGGGCCGGCTTCTCCTATACCGGCGAGGAGACGGGACTCGCCGAACTCGTCTTGGAGCGCCCGGCCGAGAAGCCGGCCGACGGCCGCTCCGAACGAACGTATCAAAACGGGCTCGACGAGTATCGAGACCGGGACCTCTCGGCGGCGGAGCGGGCGTTTCTCGAACGGAAAGAGGGGGCCGCTCCGCCACCCACGGGGATGGATGGCCCGATATAACCATCGCCGGCGGCATCGAGAGACCGTCGCGCACACATATCCCGTGTAGTACCGGAATTTTTCACCGCTATCGGTGTCGAAATTCTCTACCGTCGGGGTCCGGACCACCGATCCGCAGTCACCCGGTTTCATGCCGTGGGGCGGATAAATACACACGGTACCGTGGTATTTGTCGGGATCCCGACTTGAGTCCCGGATTTGCGGGCATCGCGAAGGGGCAGAAACGGTTTCCCCAAGGCGAATTGAATTATACGTAGCGAACGTCCGGATCAGTGAGATGATCGACGAGATTCCCCCCAGACGAACGGTTCGCCGGCCACGAGCATACGGCCGGAACAGACGCGACGTCCCTCCCGGTGATCCGGCGTGACGCTCGATATCTCGATTGCCGATCCGTCGTGGGTCGACGACCGCCGGGACGGGTTGGCCGTCGTCGACGCTCGCGACCGGCGGGACTACGAAACGCTCGGACACGTCCCGGGGGCGGTGAACGTCCCCTTCGAGTCGATCCGGGACAGCGGATCCGACGCCGCGGGACATCTGCCCGACCCGGAAGCCGTTCGGGAACTGCTCTCCGCGGCCGGGATCGAGCACGACGACCCCGTCGTCGCCTACGACAACCGACGCGGCGTCGAGGCGGCGAGACTCCTCGTGACGATGGCGGTCTACGGCCACGAGGGACCGTTGTACCTACTGGACGGCGATTTCGACGCCTGGCAACGGGCGTATCGAACCGAACAGTCCGTACCGGATCCGGGGGTCTCCAGGTACGGATCGGTATCGCTCCGTGCGTCGGCGCTCGCCGACCGCGCCGACGTCGAGGCGGCTATGGGGAACGGGACGACACTCGTTGATACGCGCACCGCGAGCGAGTACGAATCCGCACACGTTCCGGGGGCGGTCCACCTCGGGTGGGAAGCCTTCGTCGACCCCGAGACCGGACGGCTCAAACCCGAAGCCGAACGGCGGGCGATACTCGAGGACCGAGGGCTCGATCCGGACGATCCGATCGTCCTGTACTGTAACACCGCCCGACGGCTCAGCCACACCTACGCGGTCCTCTCGGCGCACGGCTACGGCCACGTCCGGTTTCACGAGGGCGATCTCACGGGACTCATCCGCGAGCACTCACCAGACTGGGATCCAAAGCAGCTGTACGAGGGCGTCCGGGAGGTCGCCTCCGAGGGCTACGACGCGCTCGCCGAGGAGCTCGGCGAGGACGTATTCGGGCGGTTGCACCTCATCGGGCTGTATACGGTCCGACAGGACGGGTACTTCATGCTTCGGACGAAGGTCCCCGGCGGGCGACTGACCGCAGAACAGGCCAAGACCGTCGGACGGATCACGGAGGAGTTCGCGACCGCCCCCGAACGCCACGGCGGCACGGAACAAAACCCCGTCTTCGGCGACGGGTTCCTCGACGTGACGACGAGACAGGGGATCCAGCTACACTGGATCCGGATCGAGGACATGCCCGAGATCTGGGATCGCTACGAGTCCGTCGGTCTGACGACGATCCAGGCGAGCGGGAACACCCTGCGAAACGTCGTTACGTGCCCGACCGCGGGACGTATCGCCGGTGAGACCGACGTCAACGCGATCGCGGAGGAGCTCGCGGACGCGTTCGAGGGGAGCCGCCGCTACGCCAACCTCCCCCGGAAGTTCAAGATCGGCCTCTCGGGCTGTCAGGAGAACTGCGCGCGCGCCGAACTGCAGGATCTCGGCTTCGTTCCGGCGACGAGGGACGGCGAGGAGGGGTTCGCCGTCAAGGTCGGCGGCGGTCTCTCGGACGGGCCGCGAGCCGCGACCGACCTCGGGATCTTCGTCGCGCCGGACGAGGTCGTCGACCTGTCCTTGGCCGCGGCGGATCTCTTCATCGACCACGGCAGCTATCTCGATACCGCGGTCAACCGCCTGAAGTACGTCGTCGACGAGTGGGGTACCGAACGGTTCCGCGAGGAGCTACGGAGCTACGCCCCGTTCGAGTTCGAGCCCTACGACCGAACCCCTTCGAGTGACTACCGCGGCGATCACGTCGGGATTCACCACGAGACGGGCGATCGATACTACGCCGGCTGTACCCTGCCGACCGGGCGGATCGGCGGCGGCGACCTGATCGAGTTCGCCGACCTCGCCGATCGTTACGGTGACGGCGAACTCCGAACGACGGCGAATCAGAACCTCGTCGTCCCGGGTGTCCGTGGCGACACGCTCGAGTCGTTCCTCGGCGAGTCTGTCTTAGACGAGTATAGCCCCACCCCGGGGCCGTTCTCGCGGGGTATCGTCACCTGCACCGGGCGGGAGTTCTGCAAGTACGGCGTCGTCGAGACGAAGAGCCGCGGCCACCGGTGGGCCCGCGAACTCGACTCCTGGCTCGAATCGAGCGACGTCCCAGACGCCGCGGTTCCCGACGCGGTCCGGATCCACATGAGCGGCTGTTCGGCCTCCTGTGCCCAGCCACAGATCGCCGACATCGGGCTTCGAGGGGAGGCATACCGGGACGAAACACGCTCGAGCCAGGCGGTCGATATCGGTTTGGGCGGCGATCTCGGCCAACCACGGTTCGTCGAGTGGGTCTCCGGACGCGTCCCCGTCGAGGACGTTCCCGACGCGACGAAGCGGCTGCTCCGTCGGTTCTTCGAGGAGCGACGGGCGGACGAATCCTTCGCCACCTGGACGGATCGGACGGACGCCGATCGACTCGACCGGATCGTCCGTACCGACCGAGCGGTCGCGGGGGCGGACTGATGTCGATCGAACGCTCCCCCGGCGTGCCGGAGATCGAGACCGATCCGAGAGATCGGATCGCCGAAGCCCGCGAACCGACCGAAAAGACGTGGTTCCGGAACCTCGACGAGGCCGTCATCGAGGCCGATCGATGTGTCCAGTGTGGCAGTTGTATGGCGGCGTGCCCCTCGGATTCGATCGGTATCGACGAGGAGACGGGCCGGCCGACGCTCGTCAGGATGTGTACCGGCTGCTCGCGGTGTTGGGACTTCTGTCCCCGAAGCGGCCTGCGCTATGAGCGGCTAAACGGCCTCGAAGGCTCCGAGGCACGGTCCGCGTACGCGGTGAGCGCGGCCGGCGACCACGAGGGACAAAACGGGGGCGCGGTCACGGCGTTGCTCGCCGGGCTACTCGAGGCCGGCGAGATCGACGGCGCGGTCGTCGTCGGCGACGGCGGTGATGCGCTGACCGGCGAGCCGGTCCTCGCGACCACGCGGACGGAGCTGCTCGAAAGCGCGGGCAGCAGCTATACCCAGACGATGCAGCTCGGACGGGTCGACGAGCTGATCGCCGACAGCGGCCTCGACGACCCGGACATCGCGCTGGTCGGTACCCCGTGTGTCATCCAGGGGGCGGCCGCCCTGGATCGGCTGCAGTACGACGACGAGTTGGCCTCGGTGACGCTTACCATCTCGTTGGTCTGTACGCGGAGCTTCGCGTACGAACGGCTCCGTTCGTTGCTCATCGGACGCGGCGTCGAGATCGACTCGATCGATTCGCTCGAGATCGACGGCGGCGACCTGATCGCGAGAGACGACGGCGGCGCGCGGCTGCTCACCGAGGACGTCGAGGCGTTCGACGCCGCCGCCCTCCGTGGGTGTGCGGAGTGTTCGGACGCGGTCGGCGAGGCGGCCGACATCTCGGCCGGAAACGTCGGCAGCCCGGACGGGAAGACGACGCTTCTGGCCCGTACCGAGGCGGGCGAAGCCGCGATCGATGCGGCCACCGCGGATCTCGACCCCGACGAGCTGGACGAGACCGCGGCGCTCGAGGGATTCGCCGACTGGAACCGCCGGCAGGCCGAGGCATCGATCCCCCGCGATCTCGACGCCGATGCTCCGCTTTCGATCACCTACACGGAACACCACGACGCCTACGACGGAACCGATCGCGCCCCCGAATCGCTGAACCCCGCCCGCGTCCACCAGTACGAGGAGTGGTGTTGACCGGAAGATAGGGCGGGGCGGCTCAGCATCTTTCGAGGTCGATCTCTCGACTGTGCGTACCGGAGACGTTCGCCGCCTTCGGGTGGCGTCCTGTCTGGAACGTTGCCGAGACCGATCGAAAACGCGCGACCGAATGGGCCGCGCCTGCCCGGTTTCCGTCGCGACGACGGGACAGGGATGTGTGCCGTCCGCCGGAAACCGGGTGGAGATGGACGGGTTCTATGTATAATGCTTTGGATCTGTCACGGAACCGCGGGGGACCGCGGTGGGTTCCGGAACGTTGAGGGTCGGTGCCCCGAACGGTGAGACATGCTCGACCGCGTTCGATCGATCCTGAGCGATGCCTGGCCGTTCGTCGGCGCGGCGTATCTGGCGTATCTGGCGCTTCGACCGCCGCCGGTCCGCTACGTCGGCGTCGGCGGATTGATCATCGTGACGCCGCTTTTGTTCGGGTGGACCGTCGGGCGACTCTTCGGGGTCGGGCCGTGGGCCGACGACGGGGCGACTGAGGACGGGACGGTCGACGATGGAGTGGCTGCCGACGATGGAGTGGCTGCCGACGAGGCGGTCGACGACGGGGCGGTTGAGGACGGAACGACCGACGAGGAGGTCGGGTGATCCGATCTAGGGCTTGTGGGTGAAAATAAACGCCTGGCCGTCCTCGACGCCCACACAGAGATCGAGCTGTTTCGAGAGGTTGAGGCTCGTTGGGTTCTGCTTGCAGACGACGAGATCATCGAACGGTTCCTCACACGCGGGACAGGCGACCGAGACCGTGTTCTGGTAGGTCTTGATCGCCGGGTTCTCCTCACGGGGCGTCAACGACGCCAGCAGTTCGTCCGTATCGATGTCCATACATCGTTAGGCGGGGGCCTCCCCCTTCAATCTCGCGGGCGTATGGACGGCCCCCGACCGTCGTACCCATCAGACGGATCGGTGTCACACATGACCGGTGAACGCCGAGCGAGGTAGGTGGGGTAGTTCACTCTGAGTTCGCCCGGTCCGCGTCTACGTTCTCGTTCGCGTCTACGTTCTCGTTCGCGTCTACGTTCTCGTTCGCGTCTACGTTCTCGTTCGCGTCCGGGACGACATCGACACCCGCGACCCGATCGTCGTCGGCGAGTCGCATCACGACGACGCCCTTCGTGTTCCGGCCGACCGTCGAGACCTCGTCGACGTGGGTACGCATGATCTGTCCCGATTCGCTCATGATGGCGAGGTCCTCACCCGCCGAGACGGCATCGATCGAACAGACGGGGCCGTTTCGCTCGTCGGTTTTGATGTCGATGAGCCCTTTGCCGTATCTCGATTGACGCCGGTACTCCGAGAGCGGCGTCCGCTTTCCGTAGCCGTGTTTTGTCACCGTCAACAGGTGGCGGTCGTCGTCGGCCTCGGCCGCGACGAGGCCGGCCACCCGATCGTCGCCCTCGAGATCGATCCCGTTGACCCCTCGGGCTGACCGCCCCATCGGGCGGGCGTCCGTCTCCGCAAAGCGGATCGTCATCCCCCGACGGGTGCCGAGGAGGAGATCGCCGTCCCCGGTGGTGACCTCTACGTCGACGAGCGAGTCCGCTGGTTCGAGCGTGAGCGCGCGGATGCCGCCCGAATGGACGTTCTCGAACGCCGAGACGGCGGTCCGCTTGACGTAGCCGTTTCGGGTCGCCATCGCGAGGTATCCCTCGTCGACGTCGTCGGTGTTGACGACCGCCGTGATCTCCTCGCCATCGTCGAGGTCGATGACGTTGACGGCGGACGTCCCGCGGGCGGTCCGGCCCATCTCCGGCAACTCGAACACCTTCAGCCGGTAGACCTGCCCCTGGTTGGTGAAACAGAGCAGATAATCGTGTGTCGAGGCGGTAAAGACGGTCGAGACCCGGTCGCCTTCCTTGGGCCGCGAGCCGATGATTCCCTTGCCGCCGCGGTGTTGGGGGTCGAACTCGGAGAGGGCCATCCGTTTGACGTAATCCTCCTCGGAGACCGCGACGACGACCTCCTCTTCGGCGATCAGGTCCTCCCTGGTGACGGAGCCGGCGTCCTCGATGATCCTCGTCCGGCGTTCGTCGGCGTACTCCTCCCGGATCTCCCGGAGTTCGTCCTTTATGACGCCGAGGAGTTTGCTCTCGTCGCTCAGGACCGTCTCGAGCCACTGGATCTCGGCTTGGACGTCTTGGTACTCGGATTCGATCTCGCCGGCCTCCATCGACGTGAGCGAACCCAGTTGCATCCGGACGATGTGTTCGGCCTGGTCGGCCGAGAGGTCGTAGGACTCGCGAAGCCCCGCCATCGCCGCGTCGCGATCCTCGCTGTTGCGGACGATCTCGACGACGTTCTCGACGTTGTCCAGCGCGGTGAGCCGTCCTTCGAGGATGTGTGCGCGGTCCTCGGCCTCGTCGAGTTCGAACTGCGAGCGCCGACGGACGACCTCGCGGCGGTGATCGACGAACGCTTCGAGCAGCTGTTTCAGGTTCAACACCCGCGGCTGGTCGTCGATCAAGGCGAGCGAGATGACAGAAAAGGTGTTTTCGAGGTGGTGTTCGAGCAGTTGGTTTTTGACCACGTCGGCGTTCGCGCCGCGTTTGCACTCGATGACGACCCGAACGCCGTTCCTGTCGGACTCGTCACGGATGTCGCGGATCCCCTCGATTTTGTCCTCCTGGACGTCCTCGGCGATGCGCTCGATGCGCCGCGCCTTGTTCTCTTGGTAGGGGAGTTCGGTGATCACGATGCGGTCGCTGCCCGTCTCGTCGTACTCGGTGTCCATCTCCGCGCGGACCCGGAGCCGCCCGCGGCCCTCGGTGTAGGCGTTCCACAGCCCTTCGCGGTTGACGATGTTCGCGCCGGTCGGGAAGTCGGGACCCTTTATGTGCCCTTCCGAATCGGGCGTGTCGATCAACTCGGAGACCGAACAGTCGGGGTCGTCGATGACGTGGATCGCGGCGTCGATCACCTCCCCGAGGTTGTGCGGCGGGATGTTCGTCGACATCCCAACCGCGATCCCGGACGCACCGTTGACGAGCAGGTTCGGCACCGCCGCCGGCAACACCGCCGGCTCCGTCAGCCGATCGTCGTAGTTGCCCTCGAAGTCGACGGTATCCTTGTCGATGTCCGCCATGAGCTCCTCGGCGATCGGGGCCATCCGTGCCTCGGTGTAGCGCATCGCCGCCGGCGGGTCGCCGTCGACGGAGCCGAAGTTCCCCTGCCCGTCGACGAGAGGATATCGAAGCGAGAAGTCCTGTGCCATCCGCGCGAGGGCGTCGTAGATCGCCGAGTCGCCGTGGGGGTGGTAGTTCCCCATCGTGTCGCCGACGATCGAGGAGGACTTCCGGTGACCCGAGCGGGAACTGACGCCCATCTCGTCCATCGCATAGAGAATGCGCCGCTGGACGGGTTTGAGACCGTCGCGAGCGTCGGGCAGCGCCCGCCCCACGATGACGCTCATCGCGTAGTCGATGTAGGACTGCTCCATCTCGTCCTCGATGCGAACCGCCTCTACGTTGTCCGCCGGCACGTCCGGCGCGTCGGGTACGTCCGAGCTCATATGTCGATCCACTCCGCTTCCTCGGCGTGTTCTTTGATAAACTGCTTTCGCGGCCCGACGGCGTCGCCCATCAGGACGCTGAACATCCGGTCGGCCGCCGCCGCGTCCTCGATGGTTATCCGTTTCAGAATCCGGTTTCCGGGGTTCATCGTCGTCTCCCAGAGCTGCTCGGGGTTCATCTCGCCAAGTCCCTTGAACCGCTGGACCTGCGTCGGGTTGCCGTCACAGACCTCCTCGACGATCCGGTCGCGTTCGGCCTCGGTCATCGCGTCGTAGGTCTCACCTTTATATCGGATCCGATACAGCGGTGGCTGGGCGGCGTAGACGTAGCCGGCCTCGAGGAGCGGCGTCATGTGCCGATAAAAGAACGTCAAGAGGAGCGTCCGGATGTGGGCCCCGTCGACGTCCGCATCACACAGGAGGACCACCTTGTGATACCGGGCGTCCTCGATGTCGAACTCGTCGCCGATGCCGGTGCCGATCGCCGTGATCAAGTTGCGGATCTCGTTGTTTTCGAGGATGCGATCGAGGCGGTGTTTCTCGACGTTCAGTATCTTTCCGCGGATCGGGAGGATCGCCTGGAACTCGGGATTACGGCCCTGCTTTGCGCTCCCGCCCGCGCTGTCGCCTTCCGTAATGAAGAGCTCCGAGTCCTCCGGGTCCCGCTCTCGACAGTCCGCGAGCTTTCCGGGCAGCGAGGTCGATTCGAGCGCTGACTTCCGCCGTGTCAACTCCTCCGCCTTCTTTGCGGCTTTGCGGGCTTTCGCCGCTTCGACGGCCTTCGAGACGATCGCTTCGGCGGTGTCGGGGTGTTCTTCCAGGTACGTCGCAAGCTCTTCGTGAACCGCCCCCTCGACGATCCCGCGGACCTCGCTGTTGCCGAGTTTCGTCTTCGTCTGGCCCTCGAACTGCGGGTCCGGGTGTTTGATCGAGATGACCGCGGTCAGTCCCTCGCGGATGTCGTCACCTTTCAGCGTGCCGTCGAGGTCGGACAGCATGCCGTTGGAGGTGGCGTAATCGTTGATCACCCGTGTCAGCGCGGTTTTAAACCCCGTCAGATGCGTCCCGCCTTCGCGGGTGTTGATGTTGTTCGCGAAGGCGTGGATCGACCCCTGGACGCCCGCCGTCGCCTGCATCGCGACCTCGACGTGGATGTCGTCGACTTCGTCATCGAAGTAGACGACGTCGTCGTGGAGGACGTCCCGCGTCTCGTTGAGATAGGCGACGAACTCCCTGATCCCGCCTTCGTACTCGAAGACCGATTCCGAGCGTTCGTCCGTTCTCCCGTCCCGCAACGCGATCTCGACGCCGGGATTGAGAAACGCGAGTTCGCGGAGCCGCGATTCGAGCGTTGAGCATTCGAACTCGGTGGTTTCGAAGATCCCGTCATCGGGCCAAAAGCGGATCTCGGTACCGGTCTCCTCATCGGGTCTCATCTCCCGTACCCGTTCGATGCCGTCTTCGGGTTCGCCGTGATCGAAGCGGTGTCGCCAGACCGCGCCGTCGCGTTTGATCTCGACTTCGAGCCACTTCGAGAGCGCGTTGACGACGGAGACGCCGACCCCGTGGAGCCCCCCCGAGACCTTATACGATTTGCTGTCGAACTTTCCGCCGGCGTGGAGGACGGTCATGATGACCTCCACGGCGGGGCGCTCGTACTCGGCGTGCGTGTCGACGGGGATCCCACGCCCGTCGTCGGCGACGGTCACCGACCCGTCGTCGTTGATACGCACCTCGATGGTGTCACAGTACCCGGCCAGGGCCTCGTCGATGGAGTTGTCGACGACCTCGTAGACGAGATGATGGAGGCCGCGCGTGTCCGTCGAGCCGATGTACATCGCCGGACGCTTCTGGACGGCTTCTAACCCTTCCAGCACCTGTATCTGCCCGGCGCTGTATTCACTATCCTGAGACATGTGATACTTGCCCGATCTTATAACCCGGCAGGTATAAACTTCCCGCACGCGCGCGAGACACGGGCCGGCGCGAACCACCTCCGGTCGCCGCCAGACCGTCGTTGTCGCGGACGGCGTTCCGGTGGCGGGGAGGGGGGTATCACCGGCGCTTT
Source organism: Natronomonas salinimetallica (assembly GCF_013839515.1). Classification (GTDB taxonomy): domain Archaea; phylum Halobacteriota; class Halobacteria; order Halobacteriales; family Haloarculaceae; genus Natronomonas. Next base: position 45,843 of record NZ_JACDNQ010000014.1, read on the forward strand.
CAAGCCCCCGAGGCCCGAATTCGGGTCGATGGGAAACGCGGATATCCGACAGTTGGCGGTCATCGAGCCGAAACCGTTCGAGGAACTCGCCGGCTCGGTCGTGGCCATCGACGCCCACAACTGGCTGTATCGGTATCTGACGACGACGGTTCGGTTTACATCGGGGTCGATTTACACGACGGACGCCGGCCGGGAGGTCCCAAACCTCATCGGGGTCGTCCAGGGGCTGCCGAAGTTCTTCGAGGCGGACGTGACACCGATATTCGTCTTCGACGGTGGCGTGACCGACCTGAAAGAAGACGAGGTCGAGAGCCGGCGCGAACAGCGGGAGCGATACGAGGACGAACTCGAAGCCGCGCGGGCAGGCGAGGCCGACGCCGCGGAGGTCTCGACGCTCGAATCGCGCACCCAGCGGCTCACCGAGACGATCCAGACGACCACCCGCGAGCTGCTCGGGCTGCTCGACGTACCGGTCGTCGAGGCCCCTGCCGAGGGGGAGGCCCAGGCGGCCTACATGGCGCGGTACGGCGACGTCGACTACGCCGGCTCGGAGGACTACGACGCGCTCCTGTTGGGTGCGCCCTACACCCTCCGGGGGCTGACAAGCAAGGGCGACCCGGAGTGTATGTACTTCGAGCGGACGCTCGACGAACTCGGTCTGACCTGGGAGCAACTCGTCGACGCCGCCATCCTGATGGGGACCGATTTCAACGAGGGGATCGACGGCATCGGCCCGAAGACCGCGGTGAAACTGCTTCGAGAGCACGGTGACCTCTGGGCTGTCCTCGACGCCCGCGGGGAGTCGATCCCGAACGCCGACCGTATCCGGCAGCTGTTCTTGGAGCCGGCGGTCACCGACGGCTACGACTACGACACCGAGATCACCCCCGACATGGCGGCGGCGCGGCGATACGTCACCGACACGTGGGAGGTCCCGGCCGAGGAGGTCGAACGCGGTTTCGAACGCATCGAGGAGTCGGTCGTCCAGACGGGGCTCGACCGCTGGAGCTGACAGCGTCGCGATCGGCGAGCCGCCGCGCCCGAGACGACAGCCGCCGATCCCGCGGGCTTTTGGTTCTCGCGGCCCCACACACTACGTATGACTCCCGAAGAAGTCGAGGCGCGCATCGAGGAGGCGCTCGAGGACTGCGAGGCGACCGTCCGAACGGACCGCGGCGATCACGACGAGGATCACCTGCTCGCGACCGTCGTCTCCCCGGCCTTCGACGGCGAATCGCTCGTCGACCAACACCGACTCGTCTACGACGCCCTCGGCGATGCGATGACGACGGAGATCCACGCCCTGGAGTTGACGACCCAGACGCCCGAGGCGTGATCGGGACCGGCGTCGGGTCGGGTGACGGATGTCGGCGTCGGGTCGGGTGACGGATGTCGGCGTCGGGTCGGGTGACGGATGTCGGCGTCGGGTCGCCGGCACATCGGGATTTATCTGGCTGTCGTACGTCTTACGTGCATGGCAACCTGTAGCACGTGCCGCGATCGGCTGAACGAGGAGTCCCTGCTCGAGGGGAGCAACGTGTACTCCGAGATGGCGGGCGGCAACAGCCGGGACGACATCCTCTCGGCGTACGACGGCGTGAGATACAGCGACTCGAGCGTCCTGTGTTCGGCGTGTCTGGACACGCCCTCGGAGTGTGGCAACTGCGATGGTACGGGGGCGGTGACGACGATCGAGGCGGCGGGCGACGGTGACGGCGGAGGCGGTGAGGGCAGCGACGAACCCACACAGGAGTGTTCCGTCTGTGGCGGGACGGGAACGACGACGCCGAACCTCCGGCGTGACTGCTGTCGGTTTTAACTAGGGGCGGGTCCGGCGGCGGGCTTTCGATGCTCTTTAAGGACCCCGGTGAGTGCCCCCGATTATGACGGACGAGGATGACGGATACCGGATCGAACGTGACAGCCTCGGAGAGATGGAAGTCCCGGTGGACGCCTACTGGGGTGCCCAGACCCAACGCGCCGTGGAGAACTTCCCGATCTCGGGGATCTCCTTCGGACGCCGGTTCGTGCGGGCGCTCGGGATCGTCAAGAAGGCGGCCGCCGAGGCGAACCTCGAACTCGGGTTCCTCGAAGCCGAGAAGGCCGACGCGATCGTCGAGGCGGCCGACGAGGTCATCGCGGGCGAGCACGACGATCAGTTCCCGGTCGACGTCTTCCAGACCGGATCGGGGACCTCCTCGAACATGAACGCCAACGAGGTGATCGCCAACCGAGCGAGCGAAATCTACGGGGCCGAGGTGGGATCCCGCGAGATCCACCCCAACGACCACGTCAACTACGGCCAGTCGTCGAACGACGTGATCCCGACGGCGATGCACGTCGCGTCGCTCGAGGCCGTCGAAAAGGACGTGATTCCGGGGCTGGACGTCCTCGCTTCCGAGCTCGCCGACAAGGAGGAGGCCTTCGCCGACGTGGTCAAGACGGGGCGAACCCACCTCCAGGACGCGACGCCGATCCGTCTCGGCCAGGAGTTCGGCGGCTACCGGACCCAAATCGAGAAGGGGATCGACCGCCTCGAGGCGACCCGCGAACGGCTCGGCGAACTCGCCTTGGGCGGGACGGCGGTCGGAACGGGGCTCAATACCCACCCCGACTTCCCCGAACTCGCCGCCGAGAACATCGCCGAGGAGACCGGTCTCGCCTTCCGGGAGGCCGACAACCACTTCGAGGCCCAGGCCGCCCACGACGCGATGAACGAGGCCCACGGTGCCCTCCGGACGGTCGCGGGCTCGATGAACAAGATCGCGAACGACCTCCGGCTGCTCGCCTCCGGCCCCCGGAACGGGCTCGGCGAGATCGAACAGCCCGAAAACCAGCCCGGCTCCTCGATCATGCCCGGCAAAATCAACCCGGTCGTCGCCGAGTCCGTCAACCAGGTCCACAAACAGGTCGTCGGCAACGACGCGGCCGTCTCCGCCGGGGCCGCCCGCGGGGAGATCGATCTGAACCTCTACAAGCCGGTACTCGCACACAACTTCCTCGAGAGCGCCGCGCTCATCGCCAACAGCGCGGCGACGTTCGGCGAGCGCTTCGTCGGTAAACTCGAAGCCAACGCCGATCACTGCAAAAAGCAGGTCGACCAGTCGATGGCGCTGGCGACGGCGCTCAATCCGGCGATCGGCTACGATGCGGCCTCGAAAGTCGCAAAACAGGCGCTCGCGGACGACAAGACGGTCCGGGAGGTCGCCGTGGAGGAGGGATATCTCACCGAAGCCGAGGCCGACGAGGTGCTTGACCCCCGCGCGATGACGGAGCGGGTCATCCTCGGCGACGACTGACAGCTTCTCGGCCCCACACGCGCCGTTCGAATCGGGGTCCGGAAGGCGCTCGGATCGGGGTCCGGAAGGCGCTCGGATCGGGGTCCGGAAGGCGCTCGAACGGCCCACCCGCTACGGCGACCACGTCACGACCAGAGCTCCTATAAAAATGTAGTGGCCGTTCCTCCGTTCTTGAAAACGTTAACCTCTGGTTAATACCCATCTCACGTACGAGAGATTATGGCAGAGATGGAGCCTTCGACCGAACTCGGAGCCGAAGACAGCGACCAATCGATAACCGTCTCGCAACTGCGCGCGGAGCTGAACGGAACCGGCCAGAGCAACGAGCCCGGTACGGCTGTCTCCGAGGTCGTCTCCGAGGTCGAATCCTCGCTTTTCGGCTCCGAGTCGTTCGTGTTCGAGGAGACACACGTCAAATCCTCCCTCGACGAGTTGCTCCTTTCGCTCGTCGCGCTTCGGACGGCCGACACCCACGGCAAACAGCTCCTCGACGACCTCGCACAGGAGTTCGATACGATCCTCAGCCCCGGGACGGTCTATCCACGGCTTCACGACCTCTGTGACGAGGCCGTTCTCGAACAGCGCGAACTCGTCAAGACAAAGGAGTACACCCTCGACGACGCCGACGTGGCCCGCTCGAACGTCGCGGCGGCGGCCCGACAACACCTCGCGCTCGGGATGGTACTCAGGGCGGCCCTCGAACGCGGCGACTTCGAGTGATGCTGCTTGCTGTCCCCGGGGCACGCGAGTTGCGACTCCGGGTGGCGAACCGCGTTTGCGACGGGCAGCCGGCAGTATGAACACGTCGGGAGCCGGTGGGGTTCGTAACTGTTGGATGGTGTCTTTTTTGAGTGTTCGTACCCCACCCTCGGGTAATGACGCACGATTACGAGGCCCTGGGACTCGTCGCCGGGCTGGAGATCCACCAACAGCTCGACACGGCGAGCAAACTCTTCTGTAACTGCCCGACGGAGCGGCGCGATCCCGAGGAGTCGGTCCGCTCGTTCTCCCGGTATCTCCACCCGACGAAGTCCGAACTCGGCGAGCTCGACGAGGCAGCCCTCGAGGAGTCCCGCGTCGACCGGGAGTTCGAGTACCTCGCCTTCGACACCACGTGTCTCGTCGAGGAGGACGACGAGCCGCCGGGACGGCTCGACGGGGAGGCGCTGAACACGGCCCTGGAGATCGCGACGCTTCTGGACTGTGTCGTCGTCGACCGGGCCCACGTGATGCGTAAGATCGTCGTCGACGGCTCCAACACGTCGGGCTTTCAGCGCTCGACGCTCGTCGCCACCGACGGCGAGATCGAAACCGACGACGGCCCGGTCCGGATCGCCGACATGCTGCTCGAAGAGGAGTCCGCAGCCCGAATCGAAGAGCGCGATGGCGGCGTCACCTACGCGCTGGATCGCCTCGGGATCCCCCTCGTCGAGATCGGGACGAAACCGGACATCCGGTCGCCCGAACAGGCCCGTGAGGCCGCAGAGCGGATCGGAATGTTGCTCCGTTCGACCGGAAAAGTAAAACGGGGGCTGGGAACCATCCGCCAGGACGTCAACGTCTCCATCGCCGAGGGCGCGCGCGTCGAAATGAAGGGCGTCCAGAGCCTCGACGACGTCGACGACCTCGTCGCGGGCGAGGTCGGCAGGCAGGTCGAACTCCTCGAGATCGCCGACACGCTGCGAACGCGGGGGGCGGAGGTCGCGGAGCCGACCGACGTGACGGACGTGTTCGCCGATACCGACAGCGGTGTCATCGCCGGGGCAGAGGCCGTCTTCGCGGTCAGACTCGTCGGATTCGACGGGGTCGTCGGCCACGAGATCCAGCCCGACCGCCGTCTCGGGACGGAGCTTTCGGATCACGCCAAACGCCAGGGCGCGGGCGGGATCTTCCATACCGACGAACTGCCGGCCTACGGCGTCACCGAGCGCGAGGTCGATGCGCTCCGTGACGCCGTCGGGGCGGACGCGGCGGACGCGGTCGCACTCGTCGCCACCGATGCCGATGTCGCCGAGCGGGCGATCGAGGCCGTCGCCGACCGCGCCGCGACCGCGATCGAGGGCGTCCCCGAGGAGACCCGCGGTGCGAACGACGACGGCACCTCGCGGTATCTCCGGCCCCTGCCGGGCGCGGCACGGATGTACCCCGAGACCGACGTGCCGCCGGTCGCCCCCGATCCCTCCGAGGTCGAGCCGCCGGAGTTGCTCACGGAACGGGTCGAGCGCTACCGGACGGACCTCGGTCTCGGCTCGGGACTCGCCGAACAGGTCGCCTACGGCCGCCACATGCCGACGTTCGAGGCCGCCGTCGAGCGCGGTGTCGACCCGACGACCGCGGCGAGCACACTCGAATCGACGCTGACCGAACTGCGCCGCGACGGCGTCCCGGTGGACGCGTTGACCGACGAGGACCTCCTCGATGTGCTCGAACTCGTCGAGGACGGCGAGTTGGCCAACGAGGGGATCGATCCCGTCCTGAGCGAACTCGCCGGGGACCCGACGCTGTCTGCCGAGGAGGCGATCGAGGCCGCGGGACTGTCCGGCGTCGACCGCGAGGCGGTTCGTGACACCGTCGTCGAGGTGATCGAGCGCAACGAGGCCCAGGTCGAATCCGAGGGAATGGCCGCCTTCTCCGGGCTCATGGGCGAGTGTATGGGCGCACTCCGTGGGAAGGCTGACGGCGAGGTCGTCTCCGAGTTGCTTCGCGAGGAGATCAGCCGGCGGACGTGAACCGCCTCGGAGGACCCGCCTCATAAACTCGCGGGGAGTATCGGACCTTCGGCGACCCCTCGGAGCGAACACGCCGACCGAAACCGGGTAAGCGTATATATGTGCGACTCGCGAACGACCGAATCGAGATGGCGTCCGAACGGCTCTCGGATCCCGGCGTCGTCGATCGGATCGATGTGCGACCGTCCGATCCCGACCCGTCGGACCGTCTATTGGCGGGCGAAACCCCGGTCGAGACGGTCGCGCTCTCACCGGGATGGATCGTCGTCACCGACCGGGCCGTGCTCAGTTATCATCCCGACAGGGACCTCGCCGTCCGCAGAACGCCGCGATCGAACGTCACATCCATCACCGTCCGCCGGACGGGTGGACGGGCGTTTCTCGGTTACGTCCCCGGTGCGATACTGTATACCCTCGCCGCCCTGGCGGGTGGCGTACTCCTGTTGGCGGTCTCGCCGACGAGCCTCCTCGTCGTTCCCGACGCCCCGGGCGCGGGCGGGATCGAGACGATCCTCAAAACGCTCGAGTGGGCGAGCCGACTGCTCGGTACCGTCCTCGTGTTCAGCGGCATTCTGATCGGACTGGCCGCCGTCGTCGTCGTCGGGTACTGGCTGTCCTCCCGGGAGGTCGCGCTCGTCCTCGAACGCGGAGCCGCCGACCCGATCGAGTGTCCCACCGACCGACACACCGGCCAGCGGGCGCTGCGGGCGCTGCGGGATGCCTTTCCCGACTAGGGGATCCGCCTATCGTCACGGTGTTCGGGAGGATGGGTTCGGTACGTATCGCGTCCTCGGAGAGACGAGACGTGCCGTCCGACCGGCCGAAACAACCACGAGCGTAATACGTCACCCCGTTCACGGTGAGGTATCGATGTCGTTCGTACCCATCCCGGACCTCGGAGCCGAACGGTTCCGTGCGGCAGACCGCGCGATGAGCCAATCGGCAGTGCTCGGAATCCTGTTGGGAGTCGCGTTCGTCCTCGCGGGCGTCCTGGCCGTGCTCATGTTGTTCGGCGGGTGACGGAAACGGGTACCGGACGTTGATACTGACGGACAAAAGAATGTGTACACGACGCACGAGGATCACGCCGTTCGACGGAGCGAACGGCGGATCACTCGTGAGTCGGTTTCATTTGATTTCGTCCACCAGTATGAACACGAGCGGCATCCCGTATTGTGCCATGACATCACAACACGTCGGACGGGGCCGCCACGCCGAGCGCCGAGACCCCTCCCGTTCGACGCTGGATTTTTGTGTCCCCGGCGCAGATGGTTGTGTATGTATAACGAAATACTAGTCCCGACGGACGGCGGCGAAGCGTCCGACATCGCTGTCGACCACGCCGTGTATCTCGCCGACCGGTGTGGCGGTCGGGTGCACGGACTGTTCGTCGTGGACAGCGGCCCCCTAGAGAGTATCGGCGGCGGGTATCCCGAAGCCGTCACGGAGATCGAGCGCCTCGGCGAGGAGGCGGTCGGGCGGGTCGAATCGGTCGGCGACGAGCGGGGCGTCGAGACGACGACGTCGGTCGTCCGCGGGACGGTCCATCGGACGATCGCGGAGTACATAGAGGAGAACGACATCGACACCGTGGTGATGGGAACCCACGGCCGGCAAGGAGTCGGCCGGCACCTGCTCGGATCGGTCACCGAGCGGATCATCCGAATGGTCGACGTCCCCGTGGTGGCGGTCACGGCATCGGAAGACGGGGAGGAGTCGTCGTAAGTTCCCGACGAACCGGGTGGTATAAGTAACTGTATTCCATAGTATTGTGTAGATTACGAATGATTGATCGACAGGCCGAACGGCAAACCGAGGCGACACCGCGAGCACGTAGGATCGGACGGAGCGAACGTATCCGAACGGCGGGGCGGAATCGATGAGTCGGGACGCGGACGGCCGGGGAACGGGGGCGTTCGGCCGGCGGGTGCTCACGGCCGCGCTCGGCCTCGCCGTCGTCACCGCGCTTCTCGTCTCCGGGATCACCGGAAGCGTCGGCGCACAGGCGGCCGGCGGCGATCCGGAACTCGAAGTGTTCGTGCCCGATCCCACGTTGACGCCGGGAACGAGTGCCCAACTCGAACTGCAGGTCGCGAACGACGCCGAGGCGGACTTCGGCACTATGGAGAGCCGCAACCGGGTGACCGCTGCCCGGAACGTCCGGATCGAGGTCGACGCCGACGACGCGCCGATCGACGTCGAATCCGGCCGCTACTCGATCGGTAGCGTCTACGAATCACAGCCGGGAACCGCTCCGATCGACGTCGACGTCCCGGAGGACGCCGAACCGGGCGAGTACGAGATCGACGTCGAACTGGAGTACTCCTACACCTCGGGGTACTTCCCCCGCGGTGAGGTCGAGTACGATCGCACGCGGACGGTCACCCGAACCGTCGAGATCGAGATCGACGACGACCCGCGCTTCGAGTTGAGCGGCGTCGAGAACACCACGGTACAGATCGGCGAAACCGGGACGATCGACGTCGACGTCGAGAACGTCGGCGCCAAACCGGCCCGTGACGTCGCGGTCGCGCTCGAATCACGGAGCCCGATGTTGGGCTTCGGTGGGGGCGAGCTCGACACCGCCCGGATCGACGGCCTCGATGCCGGCGAGACGAAGACCGTCACCTACGAGGTCAGCGTCGCGCCCGACGCGCCCGACCGGGAGTACGAACTCGACGGCACTGTCCAGTACACCGACCCGGACGGGATCCGGGGTCACGACGACAGCCTCTCGGTCGGCGTCCGAACGGTCTCCGAGCAGGCGTTCTCGATGACGGCCGAAGGGACGGCGCTGCACGCTGACGAGGAGGGAGACGTCGCGGTGACGGTCACCAACGAGGGACCGGTGACCGCCCACGACGTCTCGGTCAACCTCGCCGGTGAGTACCCGAACGTTCGACTGCTCGAGGGGTCCGTCTCGGCCGGGACGCTCGACTCCGGCGAGTCGGCGACCGTCGACGTCCCCTTCGATCTGGGACGCGAGGCCGATCCCGTCTCGAAGACGCTCGATATGAACCTCGGCTACCGGACCGCCGACGGCGAACACCGCGTCGACCCCGACCACTCGCTCGTCATCGACATCCAGGAGCGCCGCGACGACTTCTTGCTCACGTTCTCGAACGCCACCATCACCGCGGACTCCTCTCAGCTCGTCGAGGTCGAGGTGACGAACAACCGCGATCAGCGACTCACCGACGTCGAGGCAAAACTCGGGACCAGCGACCCCCTCGATAGCGCCGACGACGAGGGCTACGTCGCCGCGCTCGATCCGGGGGAAACGACGACGATGACGTTCGAACTGTCGGCGACAAGCGACGCGAACCCCAAGACCTACTCGGTCGCGATGGACTTCAGATACGACGACGAGAAAGGTAACACGAAGATGTCGAACGTCTATCGGCTCCCGGTCGACGTCGAGGAGAACGGCGGCACGCCCCTGTGGCTCGTGGGTGGGGGCCTGCTCGTCCTCGTCGTCATCGGAGGTATCGCATACTACCGGAGGCGTCAGGGGGCCTCCCCCGGACAGTAACGTGTTCGTGTACCGCTTCCCGGCCACGGCAACGGCCGGCCGAGCCCACTGCCGCAGGACCGATAGGCCACGATGAGCGACGAGAGCACACCGCTTCGCGACCAACTGGAGCGAGTCGGGCGGTTCTCCGCGGAGAACCGCCGTACGATCTTCGCCGTCGTGGCCGTCCTGCTCGTCGCTTCGATGGGCATCGCGGCCACCTCCGTGTACATGAGCCTGGGGATGGAGCTGTACATCGACGACGACTCCCAGGTCAACCAAGACTGGCAAGAGGTCAAAGCCGACGACGAGTTCGACGTCGGTAACGCGGTGTACGTCTCCATCGAGACCGATCAACTCTACGACCCCGAGACGATCCGCGCCATCGATCGCCTCGATAGGCGATACACCTCGGCCGAGGAGTTTACCTCGGTGACGAGCCTCGCGGACGTCGTCCGGGCCGGCAACGGCGGCGAGATACCGGAGACTGAACGCGGCGTCCGGGCGGCGATCGACCGAACCGCGGCGATGGATCCGAGCGCCGAACGGCTCGTCACGAACCTGAATCCGGACCCACAGACGGCGTTCGTCATCGCCACCTACGGGGAGGTCGACGTCCCGCCCGCCGAGGACCAGTACTTCGGGTTCCTTCCCGGCACCGAGGGCGGCGTGGTCTCCGAGACCGTCGTCGACGAGACCGACGCCACGTGGCTTCCGCCCCACGTCGACGTCACGATCACCGGCACCCCCGTGTTCGAGACCGCCGCGTTCGGGCTCATGCTCCCCGAGATGGTTCAGCTGTTCGCGATCGCCTTCGCGATCATCTTCACGATCGTGTTCTTCGTCATGCGCGGACGCGTCGAACGGACCTGGGAGGTCGCGCTCCCCCTCTCGGCGGCGATGGTCGCGCTCATCTACATGCTCGGGATGATGGGAATCGTCGGCTTCCAGTTCAACGCGATCATGCTCGGGGTGTTGCCCATCGCGCTCGGGCTGGGGATCGACTTCAGCCTCCAACTCCACACGCGGTACATCGAAGAACGGGAGAACGGCCGCGAGCCGGTCGACGCCGCCGGGGCCGCGGCCCGGACGACCGGCAACACGCTGTTGTTGGCCATGGCGACGACCTCGATCGGCCTCGGGGCGCTCTTGGTGTCGGCAGTGCCCCCGACCAGACAGCTCGGCGCGACGGCGGCCTTCGGCGTCGTCGCTGCGACCATACTCTCGCTTACGTACCTCGTCGCGCTGTTGGTCCACTTCGACGACGGCTCCTACGGGGGCGAGCCGACCGACGACTCCAGCGAAGGGGCCGAGACGGCCGAGGGGCCTACGGACGGTCGGCTGGAACAGGCCGTCGACAGCGGGTCGACGGTCATCGCCGCGTCACCCCTGTTGGTATTGCTCGTTATGTTCGCCGCCATCGGCGGCGGGGCGGCGGTCTATCACGACGTGCCGACGACCCAGGAGATGCTCGATTACTGGCCGGACATCGAGGAACGCGAGGACCTCGAGGACCTCCAGGACACCGCCGAGAGCCCGAACGTGATGTACGTCACCGTCGAGGGACAGGACACCTACTCGCCGGCGACGTTCCGGCGGGCCTCGGCGTTCGAGACCGCGATCGAAGAACACGACGACGTCAACGCCGCGATGAGCCCCGTGAGTGCGACCGAGATGGCCGTCGGGGACATTCCCGAAAGCCGGGCGCGGCTGATCGAGACCGTCGACCGACAGGCCGAAAACGAGCTCCTGCCGATCGGATCGCGCTCGCAGACGCCGAACAAGATCCTCATCCAGCTGTTCGTCGCCGACGTCGAAGGCGAGGAGGTCAGACACCTCACCGACGATATCGAGGCCGAGGCGGAGTGGCACTTCGGAACCGAGCGGGCCGCAGTCACCGGAAAGCCGGTCGTCAATCGAAACGTCATCGAAAACGTCACCTCGGGGCGGGATCCGATGACGATCCTGAGCTTCGGGATGGCGTTTCTGTTCTTGACGGCCGCGCTCAGATCCGCCCGGGAGTCGGCGCTTTTGATCGTCAGCGTCGCCGTCAGCGCCGTGATGCTCATCTCGATGATGATGTATCTCTTCGAGATCCCGTGGAACCCCCTGACCGTCGCGACCGGATCGATCGCTTTGGGGGCCGGGATCACGTACGGGATACACGTCCACGAGCGGTTCAAAGAGGAGATGTTCGCCCGCGGGGCGACCCCCGAGGCGGCGATGCGGGAGGCGATGGTCAAGAAATCCCGCCCGGTCATCGGCTCGGGGACGACGACGCTGTTCGGCTTCGGGGTGCTCGGCATCTCCGAGTTCCCCGTCCTCGCGAACTTCGGGATCGCGGTCGCGCTCGCGATGACGTTCGCGCTCGTGACCTCGTTCTTGTTCCTCCCGGCCGCCGCCCTGACACTCGCGCGCTGGACGGACACCTACGAACGGGCGTGATCGACCCACGGCAGGGGGATCGTCGCCCCCCGTATTCGGCCCGATCGAGGGAACCAGCACAAGGTACATACCCGATGGCCGGGTATGTCCGTGTATGAGTGACGACGCCGAACACCGACGACTCGTCATCGCCGGCTCCGGAATCGCGGGGCTGTCGGCGGCGATCTACGCCGCGCGCTCGAACAACGATCCGCTGGTGCTCGAAGGCCCCGAGCCCGGCGGCCAGCTCACGCTGACGACCGACGTCGCGAACTACCCGGGCTTTCCCGAGGGGATCGGCGGCCCGGAGCTGATACAGGACATGAAAGCCCAGGCGGAGCAGTTCGGCACCGAGATCGACACCGGCGTCATCGTCGACGTCGACCCGGGGACACCCCACCGGATCGAACTCCGGGACGGCACCGTCTACACCGCGGACGCGCTCATCGCGGCCTCGGGGGCCTCCGCCCGAACGCTCGGGGTGCCCGGCGAGGACGAACTCATGGGCTACGGCGTCTCGACGTGTGCGACCTGCGATGGGGCGTTCTTCCGGGACGAGGACATGATCGTGGTCGGCGGCGGCGACGCGGCCTGCGAGGAAGCGGCGTTCCTCACGAAGTTCGCCGACACCGTCTCCATCGTCCACCGACGCGAGGAGTTCCGCGCGGAGGACTACTGGGTCGACCGGGTCCGGGAACTGGAGTCCGAGGGCGACGTCGAGGTGTTGACCAACACCGAACTGCTCGAGATCGACGGCTCCCCGGAGGAGGGCGTCGAGTCGGTGACGCTCGCACGGAACCCCGAGGGCCACCCCACGGAGAAACTCGACGACTCCGACACCGAGCGCTTCGAGATGGACGTCGGCGCGGTGTTCATGGCGATCGGACACACCCCGAACACTGACTATCTACAGGACACCGGCGTCGAGTTGGACGACGCCGGCTACCTCGAGACCGTCGGCGGATCGGGTGGCGGCCAAACGCGGACGGGCGTCGAGGGGATCTTCGGTGCCGGCGACGTGGTCGACTTCCACTACCAGCAGGCGATCACGGCCGGCGGAATGGGATCGAAGGCCGCCATCGACGCCGACGCCTACCTCGAGGACCTCGAACGGGAGGCCGAGGGGACGGCCGACCCCGCCGCTGCGGACGACTGATACGGATCGGCGTACCGGATCCCCGAAAATACGAGGCGATACTCATGCCGCCGGCTGTCCCCAGTGTACGCGAGTCGTGACCCTGGGTGCGACATTCGCTCGCGACGGACGGCCGGCGGTATCAGAACACGCCGGCGATGAATCCAACGCCCATGATGATGAGGACGGCAGCGGAGAAGGCCGGCAAATACGGCGTGTACTGTTTGACCGTCTCCTCGTGGTGTTGATAGCCCGCGATCAACAGCATCGTCAGCCCGACGATAGCAAACACAACGGTGAGAGCGTATGCACTCATCAGTTCGAGACAGTAGTTCGACCCGGCACAGAGGGCGATAATCTCGAACTCCTCCTCGTGGGCGAACCCGAGCAGAAAGGCGAACCAGGCGATTCCGAACAATCCCCTCTCGGCGACAGCATCGGAACGCTCGTCTGTATGCGCGTGCCCACCGAAGAACGGAAGGGTGCGCTTCAGGCGCGAGACGGATCCCTCGCCGCCCTGTGAACCCGGATGGGCGTGGGTCTCTCCGTGGCTGTGGTCGTGTGAGGCGTGGTCTGTCGACTCGTGGTCGGGACTCCCGTGTGAGCGGGCGTGGCCGCCACCGGGACTGTCACGCGAGTGGTCGTGGCGGTACTCTCGGATCCCCAGACCGATCAGTAATACGCCCGCAACTAGACTGACCGGACCACCGATCCGGATGCCGCTGAAGACCGTGAGTGGCTCGTTGATTTGGGTGAGGCTGAAATAGGATTTCGCATAAAAGAACACGCCAACCATCGCGATACTACTGACGAGGTGTCCGACACCGATGATGAAACTCGCCGCGAAGCCGTAGAGCCACTTGTTCGTCTGATCCAACGCATACGAGGCGGCGACGGGCCACCCATGACCAGGTTCGATCCCGTGGATAGCCCCAAGTGCGACCGAACCGAGCAGCAAGCCGACAGCGTCTCCTGGTATCATCGTCATACGCCGAACTCGGTACGAGCGCCGAATAACGGTTGTTACTACCCGATCGGGGGAATCGTCATACTCGGGACTCTTGTGTCCGGGCACCGAACACGGCCGTGTGCGAACGAGCTTCAATATCCCCGATACGGTGGTCGACGAGTTCGATCAGGTCTGGCAGGACGAGGGACTCGACAACCGATCCCGGGCCGTCCGTGAAGCGATGCAGGAGTACATCGAATCGCATTCCCGACTCGAAGACCTCTGCGAGGACGTCATCGCACTCGTCGCCTTCGACTACCGCCACCACGAAGTGATCGGAGAACTTCACGCCGTCCAACACGAGTACCAGGACGTGATCCTCAACACGAGTCACACGCACCAGGGAGAATGGTGTCTCGAGTCCCTGTTCTGCCAGGGAACAGGCGAACGGGTCCGGGAACTGACCTACCGACTTCGCGACTTCGACGGGGTAAACCGAGTGAAGATCATGGTGATTCGAGACGACTGAGCGCAGTGAACTCGCCCGCTCAGTCCGCTGTCGTCACCGTGTTCTTGGTCGGCTCGGACCGCGTGTCCACGTAGAGGTACACCAACGTGAGGATCAAGACGACCTGGACCGCCTTGTCGACGTAGTCGACCATCCCGTACTCCGATTTGGCCACGATCCAGAGGGGGAACTGCACGGCCGTATACGGAATCCCGAGCAGGTAGAGCAGCCGCCGCCGATAGTCGAGGAAAAACAGCACAAGCGCACCGGCGTATCCAACGCCTGCCAGCGCGACGGGAATCCGTCCCTCGATGACACCAGCATACACGTGCAAGACGCCGGTGATGACGATTAGTGCAACCGCCAGCCACTGAAGCTGGGTGAGTGATCCGATCCGGCTCGCCGGACTGTTTTGTGCAGTCATCACAATACTACCTTCCATCGGATGGACTATAAGGACTGTTATTATCCAACTCGGAGTGTCATCATACGGTGCCCAACGAGTAGTCGTTCGTTTGAGCCGTGGACACACGACACCGGAAGTGCCTTGAGTCGCCGTCCGAAACCAGGGGGTATGGCAGACGATACAGTCACGCTGCGTATCGAGGGCGACGAGGAGGCCGACGAGGTAACGCTTCCGAGCGAGATGCTCGATCTCATGCGGGAGGACGGGGAGTCCGACCCCGAGATCGTCGGCGACCTCGCGCTCTTTTCGTGCGCCCAGCGCATCCACGCGACGGTCCATCACGCCCAGGGCGGCGACACCGGACGCTACGAGGCCATCGAGGCGCAGACCATGGATCTCTTCGAGGACCGCTTCGGCGCGACCTACGGCGAGTTGACCGGCCACGATCACTGAACCGACTCGTCGTATCGGAGCGCTCAGGCCGTGAGTTGCCCCGCTGCGTTGTGAATACCGCCCGTCGGTCTTTTCATAAAACGTCCCACTCGAGGACGACGCCGGAGTCGAGACGCTCGACGCCCCCGAGCGCCAACTCCGGGAACTCCGAGACGAACCCCTCGCCGTCGGCGAGCGTCGGCGCGTCCCGGCCGCCGACGACGGTGTTGGCTATATAAACGGTCAGCTCGTCGACGAGCCCTGCCTCGAACAGCGAGAAGATCAACTCGCCGCCCCCCTCGACGAGCAGGCGCTCGACCCCCACGGACTCTAAGGCGTCGAACGCCCCGACGAGGTCGACCCGTTCTTCGCCGGCGACCACGACGGTCGCGCCGGCGTCTCCCAGCGCTGCCCGCCGGGGGTCGGGAGCCGACTTGCTCGTGAGCACGTACGTCTCGGGTTCGCCCGCCAGTATCGCGGCGTCCGTAGGCGTCCGACACGTCGAGTCGACGACGACCCGGGTCGGCGGCGACGCGTCCGGTCCGCGGACCGACGTGCGGTGGGCTTCGTCGTGGCGGACGAGCGACGGGTCGTCCGCCAGCGCCGTGCCGACGCCGACGACGATGCCGTCGGCCGCCGCACGGAGCCGATCGACGCGGGCGAAGTCGTCGTCACCGCTTATTTCGAGCTGTTCGCGCCGCCGCGAGGAGAGTTTGCCGTCGGCGCTCGTGGCGGCGTTGACCGAGACGTGCATACCGTCTTTGGGGGAGCCGGCGACAAAACGGTTGCCGGTCGCCGGGGCGGTTCGTATACCACCGGGCGGAACGGCGACTACGCCCGGCGACGGGCCGTTCCAGGCCGACAGCCCCGACGCCCCCGTCGGACGGTACAACCGGCGTCGGCATTCAGCGGGCGTCGATGCCGTCGCTTTCGGCCCCGTCGCTTTCGGCCCCGTCGCTTTCGGCCCCGTCGCTTTCGGCCCCGTCGCTTTCGGCCCCGTCGTCGCCGCCGCGCGGGAGCGCGCCGTTGGCGTGCATCGCCCCGCGGCGGAGGACACCCCGTATCGTCCGCGCTTCCCGACCGGTCGGGTGTGCACGCGAGAGCAGCCGGCGAAACAGCCGTTCCGTCTTCGGGATCTTCTCCTTCGGATGGCCGACGTCGTGGAGGTACTCGGAGAACGTTGTATAGGCCCCCTCGATCTCGTGTTCGGCGGCGCGCTCGTGTGGCTCCGCCGGATGTTGGGTCTCCTCGACGGTCAGCTCGCGGAGTTCATAGAGGACGATCGTCGCCGCCTGCGCGAGGTTCAACACGGGGTACGCCTCGCTCGCGGCGATCGAACAGATCCGGTCCAGGTCGGCGAGTTCGTCGTTCGTCAGCCCGACGCGCTCACGGCCGAAGACGATACACACGTCCGCGTCGAGGCCCCCGAGTTCCTCGGGAAGCTCAGCCGGACGCATAAACGGATACCGGACGTGGTTTCTCGCGTCCTGGTTCGTCGTCGCGGTACAGGCGACCGTGTAGAAGTGGTCTCTGAGGTACTCGAACTCGACGGTCGTAGCGTTCGGGAGGACGTCCTCGCGGGCGTGGCCGGCGAACCCGTAGGCTTCCCCGTCGGGGTCGAGTTCGGGCGGGTCGACGAGATACAGCTCCGAGAGCCCGAAATTCTTCATCGAGCGTGCGATGGTGCCGACGTTGCCGGGGGTCTCGGCCCCGACGACGGCGACGGAGATATCGACCATTGCCGAAGGGTTCGGTTCGGCGTCGGATAAGCGCGTTCGTCGGGCGGGGTCGCCGAATACACCGTCGGCCGGCCGACGAAGCGTCCTATCCGAGCGTGGCGATTCGGACTCGGTGGCTCCCGCCCGGTACGGAAACGACGGCCTCCCCGGAAACCGCCTCACCGACGCGTTCTCGCCACCCCTCGACTGCGGCCTCGTGGGTGATCCGGTGACGTTCGGGCGAGTACGACGTTCCCGGATCGGACCGGAGCTCGTCTTCGGTGTCGTCGGGGGACGGAAACGCCGGGACCGATTCGACGAGCCGCTCCGGCGGGACGTGAAGCGGGGACGGGTCGCCGTATTCGCTTTCGGTCCCGTCGAGGTGCAGACGCGCCCGCATCCGGCCGCTGAACGGCGGCGTCACTCGGAGGACAGCCCCGGCCTCGCGCCGTTCGTTGGCCTCGATCGCGGTCACGACGTCGTCGGTCGTCACCGCGAGTACGCGGATGTCGCTCGGATCGTCGGACTCCACACCGAGACACCGTCCGCCGTCGCAATGAGCGTGTCGACACCGGCCGATGGGGCCGGGGTGAGTCCCCCCATCCCTCCCCGGCGTGGCGACCGGCCGGAGCAAAATACTCAACTGACTGTACCCTGTATCGGCTCTCACGATGGTAGATAAATCCGAGCTCCGACGGCAGTTTATCGAGGCGTTCGAGGGTGCCGACTTTCCGGTTACCAGTCCGATGGACCTCGTTCCCGCCCTGCCGGAAGGCCCGGCCACGAAGTTCGAATCGGGCGAGTTCTCGATGACCGCGATCGAACTCAACGCGAAGGCGGGCGACGACCGTGATTTCCCCTACGACTCCGTCGACAGCCTCGTCGACGACCTCATGGACGGCCTCGAATCCGAAGACGTGATCTGATCCCCCCCGTCGCTCGCTCGGCAGCTTCGAGGCGGCACCTCCGGCCGCACGTCGTGGGGGACCGACGGTCACGCCGACCGTCCGAACGGGCCTGCGGCCCGTGTGGGGCGAGCGGGGCGGTTGCCCCCGAGCGAAGTAGGGTGGGGTAGTTCACGCCTCGGCCTCTGCCGTCGGCGCGGTCTCGATCAGTCGGGCGATGTCGTCCGGGAGGCTCTGTTCACCCTCGGGAGTCCGAACCGTGACCAGCCCGAACGGCGCGATTTCGAGCACTTCGATCTCGACGTCCGGTTCGACGCCGGCGGCGGCGAGATACCGCAGCTCCTCGTCACCCTGGTGGCGGATCCGCTTGACGACGGCGCGGTCACCCTCCGTGGCGTCCGAGAGCCTCGATCGATCGGTATCGTCGGGCAGTTCGAGGTCCGCATCGGGAATCGGATCGCCGTGGGGATCGACCCCCGGATTGTCGAGCATCTCGGCGATCCGGTCGGTCAGCTCCTCGGAAACGTGGTGTTCGAGCCGGTCCGCCTCCTCGTGGACGTCCGCCCAGTCGTAATCGAGGTGTTCGCTCAAAAACGACTCCAGGAGCCGGTGGTGTCTGAGGATCTCGAGGGCGACGACCTCGCCGTCCTCGGTGAGCGTCACGCCGCGGTACTCCTCGCGGTCGAGGAGGCCCTGTTCTTCTAGCTTCTTGATCATACTCGAGACCGTCGGGGAGGTGACATCGAGGTAATCGGCGAGTTCGGAGGTGCCGACGCGCTCGCCGGTATCGTTTTCGATCACGTAGATCGCCTTGATATAGTCCTCCATGACGGCGCTCAGCATCGTCCGCCCGTAGGTGGCGGGGATGAATAGTGTTTGTGTCCCGCTCTGGGCGGACCGGGACGTCCCCGCGTGAGCCCCTGTGGGGCCGGTCCCCGGATGGAAACCGCTTTCAGACCCGCATCCGATGATTCCGTATGAACGTGAGATCCGTCGCCGACCTCTCGCCGGACGAGCGGGCGGCGTTTTTCGAACGCGACGCGGGCGTCGAGGGGGCCCGCGAGGCGGCCGGGGAGATCGTCTCCCGTGTCCGCTCCGAGGGCGACGTCGCCCTCCGGTCGTACGCCAGCGAGTTCGACGACGTCGAGATCGGTAACATCGATATCACCGACGAGGCCGAACGCGCCTACGAGGTCGTCGACGCCGACGTACGCGAGGCGATCGAGGCCGCCGCCGAGAACATCCGGACGTTCCACGAGCGCCAGGTGCCGGAGGACTGGCGGGATTCCTTCGGTGGGCGGGAACTGGGGCGCAGATACCGCCCGCTCTCCAGTGTCGGTGTCTACGCGCCCGGCGGGACCGCAAGCTACCCATCGAGCGTGCTCATGGGCGTCATCCCGGCGACCGTCGCGGGCGTCGACCACGTCGCGGTCGCGACGCCGCCGGCCGAGGACCTCCCGCCGGCGACGCTCGCGGCGGCCCACGTCGCCGGGGCCGACGCGGTCTATCAGGTCGGCGGCGCACAGGCGGTCGCGGCGTTGGCCTACGGGACGGAGACGGTCTCCCCCGTCGCGAAGATCGTCGGCCCGGGCAACAAGTGGGTCACGGCGGCGAAGGCGGACGTCCGAGGTGACGTCGAGATCGACTTCCTCGCGGGCCCCTCGGAGGTGCTCGTCGTCTGCGATGAGACGGCCCCCCCCGGCCTCGTCGCGGCCGATCTGCTCGCCCAGGCCGAACACGACCCGAACGCCTCCGTCGTCTGTGTCACCGACGACGAGGCGACGGCCGAGGCGGTCGCCGACGCCTGCGAGGAGCAGGCCGTCGAACGCGACCGCCGGGAGATCATCGAGGCGGCCCTCGACAACGACGCCTCCGGCGTGCTCCGTGCCCGATCGATGTCCGAAGCCGTCCTCTTCGCCGAGGAGTACGCCGCCGAACACCTCTCGATCGTCACGGAAGACGACGAGGCGGTCCTGGATCGGATCGACTCCGCCGGCAGCGTCTTTCTCGGCGAGACCGCACCGGTCGCCGCCGGTGATTACGCCTCCGGGACGAACCACGTCCTCCCGACGGGCGGGTTGGCGAAGGTCGTCGGCGGGCTCTCCGTGGACCACTTCCTCCGGTCGACGACCGTCCAGAAACTCGACGACGGGGCGCTCTCCGGGCTCCGGGAGACGATCACGACGCTCGCCCGGGCCGAGGGGCTCGAAGCCCACGCCGAGAGCATCGAAAAGCGCTTCGAGTAGCCGCGTTCGGGCGGCGTGACGACCGAAACGTTCGAGCCGTTCGCCCCGGAAGCGTCGGTATGCGGTTTCTGATCGCCACCGACTCCGTACACACGACCGCCGCCGCCTGTGACTACCTCGAGCCGCGTCTCGACGGGGAGGACGTCGTAGACGTCGTGACCGTCCCAAGCGCAGCGGCCCGGGACGCCGACGACGCGTTGAACGTCGCAAACGCCCGGCTGCTCGGGTACGCAGACGTCGGGACGGCCCGACTCGACACCGACGGCGATCCGGCGAGCGCGATCCTCGCGGCTGTCGCCGACCGGTCGCCGGACGTCGTCGTCATCGGCCCACACGCCGGAGTGGCCGGCGCCGGCCCGGCGCTCGGGGGCACGGCCCGCCGGATAATCGAGGGGGCCGACGTCCCCGTCGTCGTCGTCCCGCTGTCGTTTTGATCCGTTCCGCTCGCCGACGGGTTTGAAATACTCCCTCGACGAACCCCGACGTATGGAACTACTCGTCCTGCGCGAGGGCGTCCACGGCCTCCCGACCGAGTCGTACGTCGACGCACTCTCCGAACGACTGCCGGCACATACCGTCCGATACGCGAGGACGCCTACCGAAGAACGGGACGCGATACCCACGGCCGACGTCGCGACGGGGCTCAACGTCCGCCCGTCGCTTTTGGAACACGCCGAAGGGCTTCGGCTCTTCGCGTGTGCGTACGCCGGGACGGGCCACCTCCCGCTGGACGCGCTCGCCGAACACGGCATCGCCGTGACGAACGCCGCCGGCGTCCACGCGCCGAACGCCGCCGAACAGGCGATCGGCTCGATGCTCGCGTTCTCGCGGCGGCTCCACGAGGCCGCCCGGACCGACGAGTGGCAGCCGGTCTCGCCGGGCGAACTCGCCGGGTCGACGGTCACGGTGGTCGGTCTGGGAGCCATCGGGACGGCGATCGCCGAACGCCTCGAGCCCTTCGGCGTCACCACGGTCGGCGTACGCCGCACCCCCGAATCGGGCGGGGCGACGGACGAGGTGATCGGTCCCGAACGGCTCCACGACGCCCTGGCGCGCAGCGAGTTCGTCGTGTTGTGCTGTCCGCTCACCGACTCGACGCGAGGGCTCATCGACGAGGAGGCGCTCGCGACGCTTCCACCGGAGGCCGTCATCGTCAACGTCGCCCGTGGCGAGGTAGTCGAGACGGACGTCCTCGTCGAGTATCTCCGTCGGGGATGGATCGGCGGGGCCGTCCTCGACGTGACCGATCCGGAACCCCTCCCGGACGATCACCCGTTGTGGGGCCTCGACGACGTCCTCCTCACGCCGCACTCCGCGGGCGCGACGCCGAAATATTACGATCGGCTCGCCGACGTGGTCGCCGACAACGTCGATCGCCTCGAGTCCGGGGCGTCCCTCCGCAACCGGGTTCACATCCCGAACGAAGACGTCTCGTAGCGGCGATCACTCCTCGAGCGGCTCGATCAGTTCGACAGCGTGGCCGTCGGGATCGAGCACGAAGGCGGTTCGGGCACCCGCCTCGGGCTGGTCTGCGGGCTCCTTCCGGACGCCGTGGTGGTCGATCGCCTCGAAGGCCGCGTCGACGTCATCGACTTTTAACGCGATGTGGTCCCAGCGGTCGCCGTCCTCGGCCGGCGTCTCCCCGTCGGTGTCCGAAAGCTGGAGTTCGACGCCGTTTTCGTCGGCGACGTAGCGGTTGACCGTCTCGCCGTCCTCGGTTTCGAAGCCCCACGACTCCTCGAAGTCGAGGTTCTCGACGTACCACTCGACGGATCGTTCGACGTCCGAGACGTTCAGACAGGTGTGCAAAATCACCATATCGGGACGCCGTCCGGGGCGATGATAACGGCAGCGGTTCGGCTTCGTCCGGCGTGTCGGCATCGAGCGCCTCGGGCCGGGACTGGCTGTCCGCCGTGAGCCGCCTTCGATCCGGACCGGCCCGCTCGCCGAGCCGTACCCGGACGGTTTTTGCCCGAGCGTGTGGAACTACCGGTGTGTCTTTCACCGTGCAGCGACCGTCGTCTCTCGTTCGGGGACGCTCATGAGTCGGCTCCGAAACGTCGGCCTGTTCGTCGCCCTCTCGGCGCTTTGGGGCTTTTCGTTTCCCGCCATCAGCGCCGGGCTCGAGTCGATCCCGCCGCTTCTGTTCGCGGCGTTTCGTTTCAGTATCGGCGGGGCGATACTGCTCGCGTACCTGGTCGCAAGCGGGGTCGAGTGGCGACCGAGGACCCGCGTCGATCTGCTCTCGATCGCGGTTTCGGGAGGGCTCCTCATCGCCGGCGGGAGTCTGCTTTTCGTCGGCCAACGGACCGTGCCGAGCGGCATCGCATCGATCCTCTATGGGCTCGTTCCGATCCTGACGACCGGATTCGCTGCCCTCTTTCTCCCCGGCGAGTCGATCACGCCTCGCCGGCTGCTCGGCGTCGGTACCGGCCTGGTCGGCGTCGGCGTCATCGCGCGGCCGGACCCCTCGAACCTCCTTGCAGCCGAACTCGTCGGGATCGGGTTCGTCCTCCTCGCCGCGATGAGCGTCGCGCTCGGGAGCGTCCTTCTCAGGCGACGGTCACCGACGCTCGGGATCGGCGCGATGACCGCGTGGGCGATGCTTGCCGGGAGTGGTCTCCTCTACGTGGGCAGCCGCCTCACCGGCGAGCGCCTCGCCGACGTAACGCCGACGCTCGTCGGTGCCGTCTCGGTCGTCTATCTCGCCGTGTTCGCAAGCGCCATCGCCTACGGGATTTACTTTTCGCTCCTCGAGGAGTTCGGCCCGCTCGAAACAAATCTCGTCTCCTATGCCGTGCCGGTCTTCGCGACGGTCGGCGGGATCGCGTTGCTCGGCGAGGAGCTCTCGGTCGGGATGATCGCCGGGTTCGCGCTCATCGCCGGCGGCTTCGTTCTGTTGAAATCCGGAGTGATCGCGGCCGAACTCGGGTATCGGCCGTGAACCGGGGAGCGTAGGATTCGGCAAAACTGGGTGCTGTAGATCACCGTCGAGTGCGCCCGACAGCTCGACAACGGGATACGGCGCGGGTACTCCCCTTGCCGTTTGTGAACGGAGCGCCACAGCGCGGATGCCGCTTGCGACATCTCGGGAGTCGGACCCCTCCGTCGGCGTTCATGAGACCGGAAGCCCCATGCGGCCCGCCGGGACCGAAGGCTCTGGAGGCGACGACTGATACGGATCGACGTCCCGATGCAGCGGTCGCCACCGCCACGGGCAAGCGGTGACCGCGCTCGGACGACGACGGTCCGTATGACGGATATTCCTCCAGCAGGGACCCCTTGCCGTTCACCGCGTGGAGGACGTCACGACCCGCTGCGGAGTGTGAACAACCTACGAGGGCGAGTTCCCCGACCCACTGGGGTCGGAGGTGAAGCCCGACACCCGGCCTAGTGTTCAGTCTCCTCGATATACCGTTCAACCACTTCCTCCGATACTGCCCCTGTCGTCCCCACGTAGTACCCGACTTTCCAGAATCCTCCGCCCCAGAAATACGACTCCCGAATCTCGGGGTACTGTTCCAGCAAGTGCTTACCAGAGTACGACTTGAATTGCCGAGCGATGTTCGCTGGACTGTGTTTCGGGTCTGTTTGCACGAACAGGTGTACGTGGTCGTCTGCAATCTCCAACGCCAGAATCTCGTGCCCGAAGTGGTCAGCAGTCTCACTAAACAACTCCCACACATCTTCTTCAACCACGTTGAGAACCGGGTGGCGGTACTTGGGGCACCAGACGAAGTGATACTTGCAGGAACTAACCGAATGTGCATGACTGCGGTACTCTTCCATCCCCTAATCTCTACATTTATGACAGTCTGGAACGATTGTCAAAGTATGGGTGAAGAAGCCACGAAAACCATTCAGACGTGCCTTCACATAGCGTCTGGTGAGCGGTCGTGGCTTCACGACGCCCGCCTCGCCTCACGCGAGATATTCAACCAAACCATCCGCCTCAAACAGCAAGGGTACACTCGCACCAAGATACAGAACGAGGTTGACCGCGACGACTTCTTACGGAACAACAAGTGCGCGGTCGTCGGCAAAGCCCTCCAAACGTGGGACTCTTACCAGTCACTCAAAGAGTGGTGGGAGAATCAAGACGACCCTGATGGCGGCAAGCCGACGCCACCGAGTACGGACAAATCTGGTGCGTATCCGCTCGTGATGGCGCACACGGAAGGCTACCGCCTCACCGTAGACGATGACACGAACCGCGTCCGGTTCCGAATCAGCCCGAAACCCTACAAGAAGGTGAAAGGACACCTGCGCGGCGAACCGGACGCGATGGACGAACTCCGAGACGCCCTCACGTCGGATGAGGTGAATGTTGGGCAGGCCGAACTCCTGTACCGCGATGGCGTGTACTACCTACACGTCACGGTCACACGCGAGTTCGATGTACCCAAACCCGATACTGCCGATACGGTAGTCGGTGTGGACATCAACGAGCGCAACATCGCTCTCACCGCTCTCGACCGTGAGACGATGCGGACGAAGGGCACGCTCGTCCTTGACTATGGACGGGTAAAGCAGGAACGCCAACGCTACCACACCATCACCACACGCTGTCAGGAACACGGCAAGACGAGTATCCACCAGAAAATCGGTGACAAGGAAGAGCGATTCACCGAGTGGGTGTTGCATCGGCTCTCCCGTGCTGTCGTGGAGTTCGCAGAACAGTTCCCGAACCCGGTTATCGTGTTCGAGGATATGAGCGGCATCCGCGACGAAATCAAGTACGGGACGTACATGAACCGTCGGTTGCACAAACTGCCGTTCCACAAGTTCGAGAAGTTCGTCTCGTACAAGGCGACGTGGCGAGAGATTCCCACGGATACAGTGGATGCGTACTACAATTCGCAGACGTGTTCGTGCTGTGGTGAGCGTGGGTATCGGCAGGGACGGCGGTTCCGGTGTACGAACGACGAGTGTGACGTGGTGCAAGACCACGCCGACCGGAATGCGTCGGTGAACATCGCGTGGCGCGAAAAGGCGAAACTCGACGGCAACGAATCGAATTACCGGACTCACAAAACCCAACCACAGGTTCGGTTGGTGCGTCTGTCCGGGTCGGGGCGCGTAAGCCGCCCAACCTCATCCCGCTCGCTTGCCGAGCAGGGAGTGCTAGCGCACGGCTGAGGGAACCAACAAAAGCCTCGGGCCACCGCGCCCGAGGCTGTTTACGAGCCGATACATCCGAAAGACCATGCCGGTTACCGATAGGCTTTCGCCTCCGTGTTCGGGTCGGATCGTCGTTTGGCGCTCCTTTTTTAAATCCCATCGAGACGAAGGTTCGCATGTGATGAGCACGACGACACGACAGGCGTGCCCCGAATGTGACGGACGGCTCCGGAGCATGGGGGCCGAGACGGTCTGTGATGAGTGTGGGCTCGTTGTCTCCGAGGACGAACTGGACCGTGGCCCCGAGTGGCGCTCCTTTGCGGACGACGAGACGAACCCCGAGCGCTGCGGCGCGCCGTTGACGCGCTCGCGGCACGACCGCGGGCTCTCGACCGAGATCGGCCGCTCGACCCGTCTGAAAGGTCGAAAACGCCGACAGATCGCCCGCATGCGCAGACAGCACAACCGGGCACGGATCTCCTCGAAACGCGAGCGGAATCAGGTGTATGGGTTCACGGAGATCAGACGCCTCACCGGACAGCTGGAGTTGCCCGAACACGTCCGTGATCGGTCCTGTGTCCTCTTCGAGTCGGCACAGGATTCGGATCTACTCCAGGGACGTTGTATCGAGGGGTTCGCCGCCGCAGCCGTGTATGCGGTCTGCCGAACGGCGTCCGTCTCACGGACGCTCGGGGAGATCGTCGCCGTCGCGAGTGCTGACGAGGACGAACTCAAAGTCGCCTACGGGGCGTTGAACCGGGAGCTCGACCTCCGGACTGGGCCGATCGATCCCAGCGAATATCTCGCCCGCTTCGCCTCGAACCTCGATCTCCCGACGGACGTAGAGCGGACCGCTCGACGTCTGGCGAGGGAGGCACACGAATCCGGCCACGCCGCGGGGCGAAACCCGAGCGGCGTCGCCGCGGCTTGTCTGTATACGGCTGCCAGGGACGTCGGACACGAACTCACACAGCGAGAAGCAAGCGACGTCGCCGGCGTTTCAACGGTGACGGTACGGAACACATATAAACATCTACAGCGGTGAACTCCCGCTCGGGGGTCCGGTGTCGGCGTCCGAATCCCACCCGCTCGTCCCGGAGGCGATACGGGCGAACGTCGAAGCCGGGATCTCGACGGCTTCGAGCCGCTCTCGGACGTCATCCGGAACGACCGAAAGCCGGGCCGCGAGCCGACGGTCCCGTGCGATCTCGGCGGCGAGGCGTTCGACGGCGGACAGCCCACCGACGGATGCGATAGCCTCGGTCGCGGTCGGCAGGTCGTCGGCGTTTCCGAGCCGTTCGGCGGTTTCGAGCCGTCCTTCGACCCGATCGACCCACGCCGCTATCCCGGCGGGGAGCCCATCGGGGATCGGCTTCGACCGAACGAGTTCGACCGGGTCACCGTCCGGCCGCGCGGACGTGGCAAACCCGATCGCCGTCCGGCCAGCACCGATCTCCGTTATCAATCCGTCCCTCCCCCACCCCTTCTCGACCGTCCCGTTCGTCCGCGGCGGCCAGACCGGGCCGTCAAAACGTAGCCCGAGCCGGACACGATGGGGTCGGTCCGCCCACAGGACTACCTCGACGAAGGTCGCTCGATCACCCTCGACCGTCGTGGCTGTCAGTGTCGGCATACCCGGTCTGGCCGCCCACTCAGTTATAAATCCGCGGGCGAGCCACGAATCGGGATACGATAGGCCGGTGCGCCGAGCCACCGCTCGGCGGTGTCCCGATCCGGAAACCGACCGCAGGCTAGCACGATCGGCCGCTCGGTTCGACCAGCCCTGACGAGCGCGAGCGCGGCCGAAACGGCATCGGTATCGTCGTAGCCGCCGACGGTATTTCCCGGCAGCTCCGAAACCGCGGCATCGACCCGTGGAAGGATCGCCTCACGCAACTCCCGGCGGGCCGTCCGTTCCGCGTTACCGAGTCGGTCTTCGATTCGGAGCCGTCGATTGCGGGCATCGCGAGCGGTTCGTGCCCGCCGTCGGACGGCGGCAAGTCCCTCCCTCGCGGCGGCGTGTTCGGTTTCGGCCTCCGAGAGCGTTCGTATTGCCGAGCGATACTCGGCAGCGATAGCGTCGTCCGCCGCCGCCTGCATCCACCCGCGGAGGGTCGCTACGCGCTCTCGCTTGGCTTCGAGTTCCGAGGCAGTCTCTGCGACCCGTCGGCGTGCCTCGATACGCGACGGGACCGTTTCCGGAAGCGTCTCGAGTTCGGTCCGTAGCGTCCGCAGTTCCGCGTCGACGCTCGTCTCGATTCCGACGGAACGGGCCGCCGCGACGAGGGCGTCCTGGCGGGAAAGAGACATTCCGGGTATGACGACCCGAACGTGTTCGTAGAGACTCACAGCTTCCGGCGTTTCAACGCTGTTGGCTCCGGATGTGGGGATCCGACGGCGAACTTCGCATACGACGTCGCGGCATTTGCTCGGTTTTCGTAGGCTTTGGCGGCTTCTCGAACCGTATCGGGCACGTCGCGGAACTCGTTGAAGGGTTCGGTCCGTTCGAGTTGTACGTCCTCGGGATGCTTCTCTCGCAGCCGGAGTGCGAGAAACGCACCGTGTTCGGTCTCCTCCAACAACGCCGCCCGTCCGAGTCGACGGACCACGCTTGTATCGTGTGTACGACAGACGTTCCGGAGTGACGTCCGTGCGGCCTTTGAGTACGTTACGACGAGCAACACGGCTCATTTTTCCGCCCGTTCGGATCTTAAACCTGAGCCCTCATTCGATCGGTCGAACCGTCGGCGCGTCGGCACCTGTCAGCTCGCGAACCCGCTCGCGGGCCTCCCGTTCGGAGGTAGCGACGACGACCGTCCCGTCGTCCGCACGGTATGCCGAGAGTCCGTCGTCGAACTCCGTTGCGAAGGTCCGAACGGCAGCACGGACCCGTCGCTCGCACGTCTCGAGGTCGGTCTTCCCCGACTCGAACGCCGACAGCGACGCCTCGATCCGACGGAGGGTTGCGATTCGATCCATCACACCGTCCTGAGATGATCCGTCGTCGGCTCATAGACGTCGCCTTGCCGGCGGAGCTTCTCGATCTCGTGTTCGGCCTGCGAGCGCTCCATCCCCACCTCCTCGGCCCGATCCAGGATCGTCTCGATCGGCGCGCCCTCGTCGTACTCCGCCTCGATCTCGCTGATGAGCGATTTGACGTTTTTGATGCGGTCCCGCTGGGTCTTGCTTTGGCCCGTCTCGACGACGTCGGCATCGAATTCGCCGGTTTCGGGATCGACGCCGATGTCCTTGAGACACGATCGAACGATCTCTATGACCCGCTCGGCATCCTCGCGTTCGACGGTATCCGACAGCCGCATCCGCGCGGAGGCCTCCGCGAGCCGTACCAGCGCCTCCAGCTTCCGGGCCGTCACCGGGACCGGAGCGTCCTCGTCTTGGCCCTTCGAGCGGAGGTCGACGTAGAAATCCCGGATCTCGACTTTCGCCTCCTCGGTCATCATCGGATAGCAGTTTCGCTTGGCGTGGGCGACATACTTCCGGAGCAGCTCGGCGTCGATTTCGGGTTCGACGTTCTCGGTGACGCTTTCGACTTCCTCCGCGGAGACGTCCGATGTCGTCGTGTTCTCGCGGTGGGTGTGGAGTTCGCCCGCGTAGTTCGTGTTGATGATGTGTTCGGCGAGGTTTGCGTCCTCCTCGGCGTCCGGCTGGTCGGTGACCGTGAAGATGAGATCGAACCGTGAGATGAGCGCCGGTTCGAGGTCGATCTGCTCGCCGATCGGTTCGTACTGGTCGAAGCGGCCGTATTTCGGGTTCGCAGCGCCAAGGAGCGAACACCGGGATTTGAGGGTGGCGTTGATTCCGGCTTTGGAAATGGAGATCGAGTTGTGGAGCACGACCCCTTGGCTCACGAACGTGTTCGTCGGCTCGACGGTCACGTCGTAGACCCACTCACAAGCGTTCTCACCGTCGTTGGGAACGGTCTCAACATCGCGAACGCGGTAGTATCGGAGATCACAGCGCTCTTCGAGCGCTGTTGCACGATCAGCAAACTCCTCAAGCGCAGTGTACACAGCATCCATCGCGCGGTCAGCCAGATCCGACCGTCGATTGCCGTCGTATCCGCCGTTTTCGGCGTAGTGTATGGCGCTCGTCGTTTCGTCACCGAGTTGATCAGCCAGTTGGCGACCGGACCAGCCGGAGATCTTCCGAATATCGGCGAGCGTCTCGGCCTGTTGCAGTTCCCGTTCGATCTCATCAGCGCGCTCCCGAAGCCCCTCAATTTCTTCCCACACTGATTCGATTTGCACGCCGTATCCCGCATCGAGATGTGGCCTAAATTCCCCCGTAAGAGAAACACCGAGCAATCGATTGAGGTCGCGGATTTCCCGGGCAGCGCTCGTCGGGAGCACGTCGTGATGGCGACGCGTTTCGTTGCTCCGCTCGGCAAACGCCTGGGCCGCATCGTAGCGCCCGTCGGCCGGATCCACGACAGCCTCAACGAACCGCTCTGTCGAGTCGCCCATCACGTATACTTTCCAGGAATCCTCCGTTTTGTCGTGGTGAATCCGGGAGCCGACACCGATCTTCGAGAGGGCATCGGCGTAATCCCGGGCGAGGCCGTCGGAGGCCGTCGAAAACGACATGGCCTCGCTTTCGACGCCACCATCGCCCGCGAACGCCCCGACGAGGAACCGCCGGATCGCCTCCTCGGACGCTCCGAGCACCCGGTCCGGGATGCGTTTGCTCCGGGCCGTGTACATGAATCCGGGGAAGTTCCGACCGAACCAGCGGTACAGTTTCGTCGACACCCACCGTTTCGTTACCGTTCCGGCTTCGTTCGTCGTATCGGTGCTTTCTATTCCGAACACCGACGCCATGAGTCGGTCCATCCGCTCCAGCAACCGTTCGTCCTGGTTGGAGAATCCGATCTCGTGAGCGGAACCGGCGTAGGAGTGACCCTCGGCGATCAAAAACCCGAGCACCTCCGCGAGATCATCGGACAGTTCCTCCGGCAGCGTCACGTCCTTTTCTTTGCCGCGCTGGGGTTCCCCATCGAGTTCGACTGCGGCGCTCGAATTGGGCAGCTTTCGCGGCGCGGGGACGAACGCTCCCCTCTCGATAGCGCTGGCTTCGACAGTACCGATCTCGCCACCGTCATCGACGAAGATCGGATGCTCGGGCGTGACTGTCACCTCCCGACCGTTAGAAAATGTCACCCGAACGAACTCTTCGGGTGCCTTGTGTCTGCTCACGCGATCGACAGGGAGTTTCGTTGTCTCGTTCGTCTCGAAATTAGTCGAGTGAATCCGAGCGTCATCGATCGGAAGGATTTCACAATCGACGCCCTCGGTTACCTGCTCCGGATGTTCCTGCATACGGGTGTCGACGAACTCGCCGATGTCGACGCGACGACCGTCCGCCAGCAGGAGTTCGGTGTCCGGGTGATAGGACTGCTGCTCGAGCGCTTCGTGCATCGCCGAGCGGTCCTCAGAATTATGAACGACCATCCCGTTGGCGACGAAGTTGTGCGTGCCCTCGACGGTCAGATCGTAGACGTTTGTCTCTCGTCTGGAATCGATCTCATTTAATAGCTCTCGGATCTCGGACTGTTTATCCGAGATTTGAGAGTTCGCGGCAGTTCTAACTTCATCGAACCGATCAGTCTCAACAACGCCAGTTGACCATCGTGAGAGAGTCGAACCGGAGACACTGAGGTCCGAGCTAAGTTTACGAAGGGAAATATCGTATCGACTGAGTTCATTCCGGAGCGCTTCCCAGGAGTCTATTTTGCATGTTCGGTTAAGCAGATTCCGCGCACGGTGTTCAACTGCAGATAACGGACAATCAACTAAATCTGCCAACTCCTGCTTGAGGATAGGAATTCGATCATTCCCGTGTTCAGACGAAACCGTATCGATAGAATCGACTCTTCTCCATTTTACATCCCCGTTAACGATCTCAGTAAGTGGTGAGAGCTCTGTTTCAGCAACATCTTTGAGAATCGTTCGGAGGCGATTCAAAACAGTGGAATGAACTGCGTCGTTACTTCCCCATCCACGAGAGATTTGTTGTTGGCTGAAATCAGTTCCCTTCGCGAGCTCCGTCTGTGAAACGTGGTAGCGCTCTTTTAATTCTTGGAGGTGATTCCAGCCACTGTTCTCGGGTAGGTTCGATCTATCGATGTTTGCCGTTTCGATTCGATCTTCGAACGCTCGAAGAACTAGATGAGCGCGATGGAACGAGCAGTTCGCGTCACCGTTCTCGAAGCTACAGTACGTAGCATCTTTGAGACCGCATTCGGACTGATAAAGACGAAGAGACGTTCGGATACTCTTGAGTAAATCACCACATTCAGGAAGTATATCTATGATTGTGCGGTCACCATCAACTGAAGCACAGACCTCATCAAGCGCCTCTTGTTTTCGGTCTAAGGTGAATCCGATCTGTCTACGATACGATTGAAGTGATGCTGCGGAGGTTATAGTAAGGATATACAGGTCTCGTTCTTTCTGCCGTTGCTTAGTTCGAATCTGACACGAAATACCGAATTCTAACAGGAGGCTCTTAATCCCTGCGAGGAGTTCCTCGCTTGCGGAGTACATTCGTACATTCCCTGTACTCGTATCGACGTTTCCTTCGCTATCAGCGAACGCACGAATAAATGCCGCTTTCGTTTGTCGGGATCCAGTCGAAACATGCGAGGGGAACGATTTGTTATCGTATGTTTCCAGATTCATCCCAGCATCAAGCACGCTATCGGCGTACTCACGACCATGGAGTCGAACAGTCTCGACACCATCATCCCGCTGCTCACTCGGATGACGAACGGGCTCCTTACCAAAGGCAGTTCTACAGGCACGCTCGAAGTCTTCGAGAAGCTCCTCTTCTTTATTCGTAAAGCGAATTCCGTAGCTACCCTCGTTTCGGTTATAATAGACGTTACCATCACCCGAAAGATAACCAAGGACTGCACTGAAAGCTGGCCCAGTAGTGCTATCTGAGGACGACAAAGAACCTGTAACTATATCTGTACCACCGTCAGCCGCTGTTCCCGAGAGACGCTTGGGGACGAATGTCCAATCGCCTGGCTTAAGATCAGAAGCCGACCGTGTGTAACGTTTTCCGCCCTCAAACACGAAAAACGGGTGATCATGGGTCGCGGTAACTGATTCACCGGATTCGAGCGTAACTTCCATGAGTTCATCCGGGGCTTCGTATTCGTGGATAGCAGTCACAGGCCGTTTGACGAGTCGGCCGTCATCGGTCATCGTCCATGCCGTCAGATCGATATCGCGAATCGTGCGGCCATTCGGGAGCGTTTCTATGGATCCGGTATCTTCTACGTTTCGGGCAAGCTCATCGATTCTAGAGACACGCCCATCAGCCAGATGAACGAGCGTATCTCCAGTAACACACCGCATCTTATCTAGCTCGTCGACGGCCGCGATCCCCTGGTCGGCGAGCACGAGCGCGCCGGCCTCGAGCGTCCACTGTTGGCCGTCGCCGAAGTCGTCTCTGACAGCCGCAGCGGTAAGTCCGGCGCTTGACGATCCTTTACCGGATGTATACACCGACCGTGGAGCAAGGTTGCGAATATACTGGAGCAGCTGGGAGTTGTGCGAGACGACGTTGTTGGAGATGTACGTGTGTGTCCCATCGACCTCGAGGTCGTAGACCCACTCGTAGTCCGGGTCGACGGCCTCGATCGAGTCGATCCGGTCCCACCCGATGTCGCTTTCGGCGAGCGCTCTGAGTCGGTCGATGTCGTCCGCGACCGAGAGCGCCGCGTCGAGTCGGTCCAAGACGACCCCGCTTGCGTCCATCACGCGGCCGCCGTCGGGGGCGACCTCGTTCCGCTCGTAGTAGCTGATAGCCGTCTGGGAGACGTCCATGCCGTCGGCCAACGCTGCCTGCGAGATGCCGAGTTCGTCGCGGGCGGTGACGATCACGTCCCACCCGCCGTCGGTGACTCGTTCGCGGAGCGCCGACAGCCGCTCCGTGCGCGCCTCAAACGCATCGAGGATGGTGTGCAGGGTGGATCGGCTCGGGTTTCGGTCCCCGCGTTCGTAGTGTTGATACGTCGTTCGGGGGACGCCGCAGTCGAACTGCGAGAGGGCGAGGGCTTCGCGGACGTCCCGGAGCGTTCCCCCCACGTTTGGAACGACGTCCGTGTTCGTGTTCGCCTCGACGTCGTCGAACTCGGCGGCCGAGACGGCCTTCCGTTCCGTGACGAACCCGATCCGGTCGACGTAACGCTCGAAATCGGCCCCGCTGATTCTGAGCCGGTAGCTGTCGTTATGACGGGGATGGAGTTGGCTCTGGATCCCGAACGAGAGAAGCAGGCTCCGCACGTCTTCGAGCAGCTCCTCGCTCATCGACGCGACGACTATCTCCCGTTCCTTCGGGGACACCGTACATTCCCCGTCGACGTATGTTTTCAAAAACCCACGCTTGATATCAGTTGAAGCAGTAAAAATAATATCCGGTACTTTTTGATCGGCAGATTTCTCTAGGACCGCTGGTTTGATTGATTGTAAAAACGCAGTAAACTCCGACGAAGAACAAATAATACGCGTAGCCCGGTTGCTTGAGCTCGGTCGGACCTGGTATCTAAGGCCGAATGATCTTAGACAAAATATGACATCTTCGATGATTTCTTTGTCGGCGTTAGTCACCGTTAGTGTAGTTTCTGTTATGCTTCCTTCGGCAACAATGTATCCAAGGAGCCGGGCGAGCTCCGGTTCAATTTGTTCGGGGGCTTCGAATTCGTTTGCTCGTGTTTGATCTACCCTCGAATACGTAACATCTATGTCGTTGTTAGGCTCTGGAGACAGCTTCTTGGGTACTGCAATAAAATCGCATTCAGTTAGGTCATTTGCCGTCGTTGCATGTAGTCCCCCCGAGTTTGTAAACAATGGATGTGTCGGAGTCACTTCAATTTCCTTTCCTTGCTCCGTCCGTATCTTATACATCCGATCCGGCGCTTCACGCTTCCAAACCTTCGTCGCTTGTCGGGACTCAATAGTTCCATCAGGGTTCGTCGACAGAACGTTGAAGTCCGCCTCATCGTATACACCATCGTCGACTGATTTGGGATTAGTAAGAGTCGTTTCAACGAGATCTCGTATCGGGACTTCTTTGCCAGTAGATAGCGTAACACGCGTATCTCCGCCGCAGCACTTGCCTGTACCCGGATCTCCAATTAGAAGCATGTGCAGATCACCACGCGTCCGGGAGCCGTCGGGCAGATGCTTCGTCACCCCCGAAAACAGCTGCATGATGATGGCGAGTTTCTCCTCGTCGTAGCCGTAGATCGAGGGGGCCATCGAGGCGATCATCTTCTCGTAGATGTCGGACTCGTTGGAGAGTTCGATGATGCGTTTTTTGTCCTCGTCGGTGATGTCCATGTCCTCGAACTGCTCGTCCTCGATTTCGACGGACATCCCGTCCATGTACACGTCGAAAATGGGCGATTTCTCCTGATTCGAGCCCTGCTGGTCGAGATGGAGGACGCCGGTCACCCGGACGTGATCGCCGGCAGTGACCTCACCCGTGATGTCGTCGTCGATGTGAACGTCGATGCTCTGGGGGGTTTCGCCGCCCCGGAGCCCCTCGGGGGATTCTTGGACCCGGAGTTTCTGTGCGTCGACGAACTCCGATTGGTCGAAGTTGATATCGAAGGGGCCCTGTCGCTCACAGCCCTGACACTCGTGGGGTTCGTAGAACTCCCCGGCCGTCTGTGGAATCCTCGTCAGCGTACCGCAGCGTTGACACTCGAAGGCGGCCTCGACGACTTTCGGCCGGACGTCGGTCGCCTTTCGGACGATGCCCGTCACCTCGACGAGCTGGCCGCGGTGGCGCGCGCGGATGTCGCGGATACCGGTCGTCCGCTGGAGGTTCTTGACGCGGACGTGTGCCTGTCCCAGCTTTACGTCCACCGGGAGATCGTACAGCCTGAGCGCCTCCTCGGCGTAATCGCGCATCTGATCCGGTTGGGCGACGAAGTCGTCGGCGAGGTCCGGATCGAACCGGTATATATCGTCCCAGTCGACGTACAGCGAGCGCTTCTCGTTGGGGTATTTTTGTGCGAGTTGACCGATCTCGTTCCGGTAGTAGTCGCGGTAGAACCCCTCGAACTTGTCGATGACTTCCGTGTCCTCCGCGCGAGCCATTTGGGTATCACGTCTTGGCGCGCCACCGAATAAGAACCTTGCCTCCGGGTCGTTCCGGTTCGTCCGGCCCCCGCGACGCCTTCGGACTGCCCGAGACCGAGTTTCGTCCGGTGTCACCGTTCGAGTGCTCGATCGACGCTACCTCCGCTCGTGGCCCGCGTCGGTTTCGAGTTCGGCCTCGACAACTGCCCGACAGGACCGACGGGGTTCGTCCCTCAGCGTTGCCGCAGAGCCACGATACCCAAGACGAGCACCAACACCACCGCGATGGCGATGATCCCCCACGGAGGGCTACCGTCTGCCTCTTCGGGCTGTTCCTGCCCAGGCTCCTCGACGGCCAGCGGCTCGAGGTCGAGCGCTCCGACGGCGAGGTCGTACTCGCCGGGCGCGTCCGGGGCGACGGTGAACGACACGTTTCGTGATTCGCCGCCGTCGAGCGTGACCGTTTCGGTGGCGACGACGTCGCCGTCGAGTGTGAGTTCGATCGAATCCTCGCCGGTAGTCTGCCCGCGATTCGTCACGGTGGCTGTGACGGTCGCTTCTGCACCCACGTCGATCGTCCCCGCGTCGATAGTGGCGGCTGTCGGCTCGATCGTCGCCGCCCCGGTTCCGAGCGCGAACACGGAGAACTCGGGCATCGTGCCTTCGAAACGGTGGTACGTCTCCCCGCCGTCGGCGTATTCGGTCTCTCGTGTCTCCCACTCGCCGTCGAGTCGATGATACAGCGTGACGCCCTCGGGCTCGACGCCCAGTTCCTCGAGATATGCGCGGCGGATGCTGAACTCGAACGTCGCGCCGGCGATCGCGCCGTCGCCGAGGGTGTGTTCGACATCGACGTAGCCGGCGGAGACGGTGTCTGTCTCGGCTTCGAAGGACTCGGCGGCGGTTCGGACGGTATCGGGGGCGTCGGTCTGTGCGATCAGTTCCGGCGGCTCGCCCCGAGGTGCGATCGATGCGTCGACCGCACCGACAGCCCCCGAAGGCGGCGGTGCAAGCGCCGACTGTGCGGGCTGGCCCGCGGCGGAACTTCTGGTGAGGTCGTTCTCGTAGGTGGTGACCGAGAGCGTGAAGTCTTGATCGGTGTTGAGGTCGACGCTGAGGCGGTCAGCACGGACGTTGCTGGCCCCATCCCCGTCGGCTCCGTCGGCGTCGGTCCCGCCGTCGGCTCCGTCGGCCTGTCCAGTGTCGGCGTCTCCGTCCGCCCCGGCGTCGGCGTCATCCTCGGGGTCGACGTCGGCGTCGACGATCCGTGCCCGTCCGTTCTCGATGATGAGCGTTTGACCGGGTTGGGGGTTCGACACCGAGACGGTCGTATCCGGGGTTTCACCGTCCTCACCGCCGTCTTCGCCGCTGCTGTCGCCGGTTTCGGTGGTCTCCGTCACGGTAACGGACGCCTCCCCGTCCTCGGCGACTGTCGAACTCCCGCTTCCTCCCCCGCCCCCGCCGGAGCTACTGCTTCCAGTAGTGACCTCCTCGCGGAGGTTCACGCTGTGTGCTCCCGCCGCAAGTTCACTGAAGCTGACAGAGCCGTCGCCGTCGACCGCCGTGGTATCGAGTACGGTTCCGGTATCCACGTCGAGTGCTTCGACAGTGTCGCCAGTGTCGAGACCGGTACTCTCGATCCGAACCGCGGCCGTAGTCTCACTATCGGTGCTGTAGACGAGGTCGACGTCGGAACTCGACGAATCGTAGTCCACGTCGCTGACGTTCAGGGAGTCGAAGCCCCCAAGCAGCGCGATCGCCTGTTTGTCGTCGGGGGTGACGGTGATCGAGGGATCGTCGTCGACGTTCGTGAGGTTGGTGAACGTGCCGGTGCGCTGGTCGAGGGTCACGGACGCAGCGCCGGAGGACGAGAGAGTGATGTCCGGCAGTTCGAGCGTGTCCGGATCCGAGAAGGGGTTGCCCGATCGGGGGTCGGCCCCGTCGCTTGCGTCCGCGACCTCGAACCCGGAGTCGGTAACGTAGTGGACGCCATCGGCGGCGCTCGCCGTGCCGATAGGTCCGACTCCGAGCGGTGCTACGAGTGGTGACAGTACGAGCAGTGTGACGAGCGTTATCGAGAGCAACCGAACGCGGGGGCTAGTCGAGAAGTCAGTCATCGGCGACCCCCTCCACTCTGGAATGTTGCTGCTCGCTTGGCACCGTTTGCTCTCCTGGCCGAACTCTTTTATTCGATTCCGGCCTACGGACATGCATGGCAAGTTCGAGTGTGGACGGAGAGGATAACGGGCGAGAGCAGGAGATTCGGCTCGTCCGTTCGGGGGAGTTGTGGGTTGCCACGGACGTGGAGACGGGCGTCGCCAGCCAGGGGGAGTCCCGCGAGGTCGCACTCGAAAACCTCGACGAAGCCCTTGCCCTCCACCGGGGCGAAATCGGTGACTCCGTCGACTCTCCAGAAGCAGAACGCGAGGTCCTTCGGAAGTTGGATATCGACCCCGACGAGGTCGAGCAGGCCCGAGAAGATGCAGGCGAACTGCCGGAGTTCATGCAGTAGTTAGTCTGATGCCGCCCAGGGACTTCTCCGGTCGTGAGGTCGTCAAAGCGCTCACGAAAAACCGGTTTTTCATCGTCGATCGGACGGGTAGTCACGTCAAACTCCGGTACGAGCATCCGACCAACGACGAGGACGTTCGGGTGGTAAGCGTGCCGATGCACGGCCGTATCGACACCGGGACGTTGCGGTCGATTGCCGAGCAGTCGGGGGCGCGTGACTTCGACGCCTTTTGTGCGTGGATCGGCCGGCACAGTTGAGTTCTCGTCCTGAGACGAACGCTCCACCGTCGCGCCCTCAGTCATGCTCTCCTCCGGGCTGGTCGGGGACCTGTGGCGTCTCGACACCGCCGGGGTCGACCTGAATCTGGTCGCGGCTGTCCCACAGCGCGTTGATGATGTGCATCCCCTGGGCGGTGAGGTCCTGGCTGAGATTGGCTTTCACGAGGTCCGCGATGGTCTCCTGACCGTACTCGTTGATTAGTCGCTCCCACATCAGTTGTCGTGGCTCGTCGAAGGCCGCGGGGTCGATTTCGACCGAAAGTGTGATGGGGTCGAACGCGTCGTCCTCAGTCATCGACGACCACCCGCCTGGTGGTGGTCGCGCGTCACTCCGAACTGCGCCGTGCGAGTGCCGACAGGTCGTAGGTATCGTCGCTTTTCGGTAGCACAGCAACGACGGTCATCACGTCGGCGGATATCTCGTAGATGACCCGGTAACCACTGTTCCCGACTCGCTCGCGGTAGAAGTTGTATGCAGATGGCGAGTCGGTCAGGTATGTCAGATGCTTCTGTGGAACTCGCCCCCAGTCTATTTTCTCTTCCCAGTCGGCAATCTTGTCCAGAATCCGCTGGGCGTGGTCGGGGTTGTGGTCGGCGATCTGTGCGATGTCCTGCTGTGCCTCTGGAAGAAATTCGAGCGACGACGGCCCACGCGGCATCGTTACTCGTCCGTTTCGAGTGCCTCTCTGACTTCCGAGAGCGAGCGACGGTCCTCGTCGTCGAGACTCTCCAGTCGCTCGGCAACCGCTTCGCGCTCGTCAGGGAGCATCTCGTCGTCGTCCTGCTCCTCAGTGGTGTCGTCGCTTTTCGCCATTGCTGTGTGAGGATTGGCCGTGTTCGTATTTGAACCCTTGGACCGACCTGGCACTGATTGCGACCCGTTCGGAGACGATAGGTGATTTCAGTCATCGTTCCCTCCTGGCTGATCTGGGACTTGTGGTGTCTCGACACCGCCGGGGTTGACCTGAATCTGGTCCCGGTTGTCCCACAGGGCGTTGACCAACTGCATCCCCTGTGCGGTGAGGTCTTGCTGCAGGTTCGCCTTCACGAGGTCCGCGACTGTCTCGTGGCCGTACTCTTCGATTAGTCGCTCCCACATCAGTTGTCGTGGCTCGTCGAAGGCCGCGGGGTCGATTTCGACGGTGAGGGTGATCGGGTCGGTCGGTGCGTCTTCGTCGTTCGTGGTGTTGGGTCCTGTCATTTGTTGAATCCCGACTGTTGGTTCTGATCAGGTTGATACCCCTGCGACCTCACCGGTTACATGCCAACTACTGCCACCCCAGATGACCTTCCTGGACGCGTATTGGTTGGTTAATTCTATGGTTGTTGAGCCGTCGATTTTCTCATTATCTGCATCAATTGTGAGTTTATTCGCACTGGCCGATTTCTTGATGACGTGTTCTTCACCGATAGACGGAGAATCGGGAAGGTGGATGGTGACGCTAGAACTGGACGTATCGACTTCGACAAAGTATTTTTCTTGATTATCGTCCAAATCGTATTCTGATGACTGACTGGTGGTTGGACGCGTGAACGGGCCCCCTGAAATCTTAATCGGTTTGGTTAGGGCGCCGCTGTTTTCAAGTATTATACTGGAGTAGGCATCCAGTTTCAGGTCCCCGTCATTTGTACTGATATCAAAACCATCACTCGATATAATGTCGCTACCATCCAATTCGACATTCCCGAAGGGGCTCAATTTCAGGTGACCTGTACTGGTCGATATCTCGCCCGCACTCCCGCCGTGGCTGATATCGACCGAATCGCTCTCGGTGCCGTCGAACACCTGCACTTTGTCGTTGGTGGTGTCGGCCGCAAGCAACGTATTGCCGTCCTTGTCCCGCACGTCAAGCATCGTCGTCTTGTCGAGCCTTGGCGCGATGACGAACCCGCCGGTGGCCTGGAAGCGTACCTCGTCGGTCGCGCTCGCTGTAAATGTCGTGTCTGAGGAGTCAGCCCAGACGAACGCACTGTTGTTGGTACCCGTGTCAGCCTCACGGCCAGCAGCAAACGAGTACTCTCCATCGGCTACGTTATTACGGCCAGCAGCAAACGAGTACTCTCCATCGGCTACGTTATCAGAGCCGCCAGGAATGGTCGCGTTGAATCCCGACGCCTCGTTACGGGTGCCGCCACCAACGGTTGAGGCATGTCCGCTGGCGGTACCAGCAAATCCCCCGGCGACAGTCGCGTTTTTTGTACTCGCAGTGTTTCCGTTACCGCCGGCAATAGTCGTCTGGGTATTGCTCGCTGTGTTATCCCTGCCGCCACCCACAGTCGCCCGGTCGGCACTCGCGGTGTTACCCCTGCCGCCACCCACAGTCGCCCAGTCGGCACTCGCGGTGTTGTCGTAGGAACTGCCGGAGTCGCCACCACCGCCAGCGATGGTGACGCCTTTGACGCTTTGAGCCCCATCGTTGTCCTCGGTGTTGTTACTCGGATGCCCCCCGATGACGTTCGGTGGCGTGGCCCCGTCTGAAGTTTCTCCGACACTGTCACCGCCATCAATCACCTCCACCGCTGTGACCGAGTTGGTGCTGGTCACCAGCGAACTGGAACTGCCACCGCCACCGACATCGCCCAGAGTGGTGCCACTGGCTTCGACGACGTTGCCACTGCCATCGATGGCCAGCAGATTGCCTGAGGACC
Source organism: Natronomonas salinimetallica (assembly GCF_013839515.1). GTDB lineage: Archaea > Halobacteriota > Halobacteria > Halobacteriales > Haloarculaceae > Natronomonas. The sequence goes on from NZ_JACDNQ010000014.1 coordinate 86,780, forward strand.
CCGTCGTCTGATTCGAGAAGGTCAGTTCGTTGTTCGCGCCGGGATCCAACGTCAGATTGCCGTTGTCGTTGGTCGTGACCGTCAGGCCGCCGGTCGTGTTCTCGACGGTGCCGGACTGGACGTCGAGGTTATCGTTGACCGCCACGGTTCCCGAATTGCCGTTCAACTCCTCGGTGTACAGCTGCTGCAGCGGGTCGGAACTCGTGCCGATCTGGCCCGAGGCATCCGCACTCGCCGTGCCCGCGCCGAGGCCGAGCAGTCCCAACACGCCGCCCGCCTGCAGTGCGGTTCGGCGGTTCAACACTGCCCTCTCGGAGTCGTCGCCGTCCGCGTCGCTGCCGTTCGCATCGATCTCCTCGCTGTCGTCCGCATCGCCGCCGTCCGCGTCGAGCCGTTTTTGTTGTGCGTTGATGATCGCCTCCTGCGCTTCGATGCGTTCTTGTTGGCGCTCGATTGTTTTCTGTTGGTCGTCGAGTTGTGCTTCGAGTGCGTCGAGTCGGTCGGCGATATCGTTTTGTGTCATACGGGGGGTTGCTATTCGCTCGTTGCTGTGTCTGTGCAGTTTTCCGTTCCGCGGTCAGTGGAACGGCGTGCTGGTGCTACTCGGGTGGAGACGGCAGTCGTGGAGTCGGTCGCAGACGGCCCGGTCGTCCGATATGGACGGTCTCCCGAACCGGACGTCGGGGTGGAATCACGCGACGTCAGCGCGATCACCACCTAATATAAATGCTTTGCTTTTACCCATAATTCACCGGTTACTTGGACGGTATTTATAATTTCGGCTCCTGCGCAGGATCGTGTCGGGGTCGCACACCCCAACGCTACCGGAGTCGGGGTGTGCTCACACCCACCGCATGAAAACCAACGGAGGACATTTACGGATGAGTACCGAACAGTCGACGGACGGATGCTCGATTACTACGACTGGCTCCTGATGGCGATCGCCGCGGCGATGGTCGCCGGAGCGTCATTGGGCGCTCACCCGGCGATAACGCTCCACGAGGGGCTCGCGGGTGGGAGCGTGGTCGCGACGGCCCTTTTGTACGAGGCCGTCATCCGGAATCCGCCGACCCAGCCGACCCGGTCGACGACCGTGGCCTCCGTCGTCGTGAGTGTCGGCTGGCTGCTCACTGTCGTCTCGTTTCTGTGATCACTGTCATCTCGTTTCTGGTATCATCATCGTCTCGTTTCTGGTATCATCGCCGTCTCGTTTGCGTGAGCCGGTCCCGCGGAAAGCCCCCCGACGAACGCCCCGGAGTCGATGACCCGAACGTTGATACCGAATAAACGTCAAGCGGAACGTATGCCCGATATACTCGCGGAGAACCTCTCCGAGAAGGAGGTCATGGGATCGGACGGTGCCAACCTCGGCACCCTGTACAACATCACGATGGAGTTAAAGACCGGAACGCTCCGGCATCTCGTGTTGGACCCCGGCCAGCGGACGGCCGACCTCGAGTTCGATCGCGACGAGGCGGGTAACTACCTCATCCCGGTCAACCGCGTTCAGGCGGTCAAGGATACGATCGTCGTCGATCGCTGAGCCACGCATGCACGTTCTCGATTCGTCGGCGTTCATCGACGAGTACACTACGGACGAGCAGATCGCGACGATCCCGATGGTTCGGGAGGAACTCGAAGACGAGGCGGGATACCGCTTCGACGCCCTCGAGGGATCGGGGATGCGGATCCACATCCCGGACCCCGAGACCGTCGATCAAATCGAACGCGCCGCCCGCGAGACGGGCGACGCGGAGGCGCTTTCGCGGACGGACGTCCGCCTGCTTGCGACCGCTTTCGAGTTGGACGCGACCCTCGTGACCGACGACTACGCGATGCAAAACGTCGCCGAGAAACTCGACGTCGGCGTCGAAGTCATCGCCCAGGACGGCATCGACGAGCGCAGGGACTGGACGTTCCAATGTCAGGGATGCGGACGCGTCTTCGATGAGAACCACGACCGCTGTGAGATCTGCGGGAGCGGGCTCGAACGGAAACGGCCCTGACGCGCGCATCGTACCGAGTACGCCCGTCTCGGAGCGCCACGCGCCCTCTACGGGGGTGGCGCTCGGCGGGACACCGTGGGCGTACTCATACTGTCGGCTATAATTCCGTGAAGCTATCGCGTCACCGTCGCGCGAATAGCTTGAAATATAGTAAACATCGCAACTATGTACACATCGATCGCACGGCGTAATGGTCAAGATAATTTTTGCAAATAGGGACCCAGGAATTTGTCGATCCAAGATTTAGCAAATCCAAGTCTCTTCGTGAACTTCT
>NZ_JACDNQ010000015.1:0-35788 GCF_013839515.1 Natronomonas salinimetallica
AGAAGTTCACGAAGAGACTTGGATTTGCTAAATCTTGGATCGACAAATTCCTGGGTCCCTATTTGCAAAAATTATCTTGACCATTACGCCGTGCGAGCGCGTTCGTGGTTCCGTGAGTTCCGAGAAATCGCGTTGATGTGTGTCGTCTATAACATCAAGCGAGCTGTGAAACCGTGAATTCCACCGCAGTATGGCGATTCAACACAGCCGTTAAAACCGCTTCCCTGGCCCGTTACTCGGGCGACCACTCACAGGCATCGCCTACCGTCAGGTCGTTCTCGTCGATGTACGCAGAGAGACACGCGTAGTTGCAAAAGTAGGTGGGTGAACCGCAGCCGTCGGTACAGTCACGGACGCATATCGGATCGTGGTCGAAGATTCGGGAGCCACAGTACACACAGGCTTCGTCCGCAGCAGGAGTCGTAATGGTCGTCGACATACCGCTACTGCGGGGAGAAGCCGCAAAACCGTTTCGTCGTGCCAACTCAGACTATCGTAGATGGGCCAGCAGAAACGCGTTGCTCACTCCTCTTGCCGGAGGCGTTCCCGCCGTTCCTCGAACTCTTCTTCCGAGAGATCACCACGAGCGTACGCCATCCGGAGTTCCTCCAGCGCCGGATCAGTCACCGCACCAGCCCGACCCCCGCCGACGAGCCAACGATACAGTGAACGTCCAGAATGGCACGCCTGTCCGTATCGATGAGCGTAGTTGATTTGAGTGTCTGCACGCGGTAACCTACAGAGAATACAGGAGAGCCCCCACGACTTCAGTCGTGGGAGGAGGTCAATGCTCACCAGGATTCTTATCCGGTGGCCAGCCGTACTAACGCACAATGGTCGAAAACAGCGGTCATATCACGATGTATTCGGATTACGTGTGTCCGTTTTGCTACCTTGGTCACCGGTCATTGGAGTCGTATCAGGAAACACGCGACCGTGACCTCGAGATCGACTGGCAGCCGTTCGATCTTCGGAGTCAGAAACGCGGCCCCGACGGCGAGATCGATCATTCTGTCGACGATGGGAAAGACGAAGCGTACTTCGATCAAGTACGACAGAACGTCGCCCGATTGAAAGGGGAGTACGACGCCAACGAGATGCTCGACCTCGGCGACCTTCCAGAGCGCGTGGATTCGTTCGAGGCGCAAGTCGCCTCGTTCTACGTGAACGAAGAGTATCCCGAGCAGTGGCTCGCCTTCGACGAAGCGATCTTCGAGGCGCTATGGATCGATGGACGGGACATCGGCGACGTCGATGTCTTAGTCGATATCGCGGATGAATCCGGACTGGCCGGTGACGAGATTCGAACTGCGGTCGCGGACGAGCAGCTTCGCGGCCGCCTCCGGGACCAATTTGCTGAAGCACGGCAAAACGGTGTGACGGGCGTTCCGACGTTCGTCTACGACGGGCACGGCGCTCGGGGTGCGGTTCCGCCGGAACAGTTGGAGCGACTCGTCGAGGGCGCGTGATTTCGCCATCCGCGGCACTCTCCGAGCGGACTCGGTGTTCACGCCGGATCAGCGGTCGGCTGATCAGCTCTCCGGGCGCGGGCTTCAGCGGGCCGCGGAACTGCCAGTTGGCTCCTCTGACGGGTCCCGTGTCGTGAGCTCGACGACGTAGAGGTACCCCCCGCCGCCGTGGGGCCGACTGTCGGATTCTCGACGCCGTGTCCTAATTGGAACAGCGGCTGGTCGATGTGATCCATGTTAGCCGGGTCGAGGAGATCGGAGGGTTGGTCGGGGTGGATACTCCGGTCACGTCCTTCGTCCACGTAGGGGTCATCGTCGACAGCGTATCGAGGGACAGGTACTGGACAGCTGCGTACGCAGACCCGCGCTCTGCTCTCGTCTCATCGAGCAACCGCTTCAGCCGGTCAAGGTCACGGAGGACGCTATCGAGATAGCCATCCGAGTGTCGGTAGATTTGTGCGATGCGGTCGGGTTGGACTGTTCGTCTGTAGTCTCGCTCCGTTGGATGAATCGGAGTTGACTTCGTGTCGACATCGATATTGTGCAACGATGTCGACAAATCTGATAGAATGGGGCTGCTGAATACAGAGCGCGAGTGTACCACTTGATTCTCCGTTGCATCTTGCTGAACCGGATGGGGTGTCTCAATATACGATTTGACGATCTACAGATACGGTAGATTCACCGTCATATCGGCTCGGGTTTCAAAACCATCCTGACTGCGAGCGATACCGATATCAAACCATACGACGCGCTCTCCGTACGCTGTTCCGCCCGTGACGATCCTGAGGGCAGATCCCGGCTCGAACAGTGTCGTGAAGAGTGACAGATTAACTTCAATAACAAACGAACTGTTGTCCGTCTCAACCTCTCGGAAAACGGTTTCACTCCCCCTGGATCGGGCTGGTGTCTCCGTCGTGTGCTGCACCTCATCGGTAGGGCCGAGAGAAGGCCCTGGGTGAACCGTGAGGGCGGTGGCATCACCGACAGGTACGGGCGCTGTGATCGCCCACAGGACAAGCAGTATTCCAACCAAGATATCCCCACGTAGCATACAAAATACTCCTGTATGCGTTATCAAATAAGTAATTATTGTATCTTGGGCTCTGATGAATCACTGTAAGGCGGCAGGATAGGTCATCAAATCAAAGCAAGTGGAGCGGGAAATCGGTGAGGATCTATAGTAGACATCGCAACTATGTGCACATCGATCGCACTGCCGCCGTGCGATCGAGTGTGTATTGTCTTCCGATCTCTACTATATGTCGAAGATCTCCCGCTTCACGAGCAAAGCGGTGTCGTTAGCGAAAACTGCTGTTGGTGGCCGAGGCGAAGCCGCCGCCCCCGAGCTTTTGTGCAGCCCACAAAATCACGGAGTGATTTTGGGACGCGGCTGCATGACACCGCCGATCACGCTGCGATGGACGCGACGTTCTTCGACCGCGAAACCGCCAGCAAGCACTACTGCCGCCGGACGAACTACCGCGTTCAAACGCTAAAAACGACCGCGCTCGTCGATACAAAGACACAAGCTGTGCTCGACGTTCACTGTACAACCGAGAAGCGTCACGACACGCAGCTCGGCTGGCAACTCGCCCGCCGCAACGCAGGCGAGATCGCCAGCCTCGCCGCCGACAAAGGCTATGATTGGATGCAATTACGCGAGAAATTGCGCGAAGAAGGCGTTAGACCGCTGATCAAGCACCGCGAGTTCCGACCCCATCGATGCGCGCGTTGTGCGCGCAATCGATGGGTCTCCGTACGGTCAAAGAGCACTGTCTGAGACCGTCTTCTCGACGATTAAGCGCACGCTCGGGCACGTACTGCGTACTCGAGCGGGGCGCCGCGAATTTCGTGAGATCGTTCTGATGTGTATAGTCTACAACATCAAGCGAGCTGTAAAACAGTAAAATCAAACACTGTCTGGCGATTCACTAGAGTCAATGAATTCCACGTCAGTAATCTCAAACCGTGCACCGCCATCGGATCCATCGGTGACGATAATTTCCCAACCGTGGGCTTCAACGATTTCCTTGACAATAGCCAAACCAAACCCAGTTCCATCTTCCGCCGTGGAATATCCTGGCTCTAATACTTTTTCGTGATTCTCTTCCGAAATACCTGGACCAGTATCTTCCACATAGAACCCACCCTGGTTGGGTAATATGCCGACTTTGATAACAACGTCGGAACCGCCGTGCTCAATAGCATTCCGAAAGAGATTTTCAAATAATTCTCTGAGGCGATCCCGGTCGGCCTCTATGCTCGTGACCAGGTCTTCCTGAACGGTTAAGGTAGCCTCCTCTGAAGCGATCAGCTGCCAACAATCGTGGACTAAATTGGCAATTTCTACCTTTTCAGTCTCTCCGATATCCATCCCGGACCTCGCTAACTCCAGCAAGTCCTCGATGAGATCAAGCATGCGATCGTGGGCCTTCGCCACTTTGTCTAAATGCTCTCTCTCACCGGTCTTCCGGGCCAACTCCAGATATCCCTCAGCGACACTCAGCGGGTTGCGGAGATCGTGCGAGACGATGCTGGCAAACTGCTCCAAGCGCTCATTTTGACGCTCCAACCGTCGGCGGTACTGTTCCCGTTCACTCACGTCAGTTAGCGTGATCACGCGACCCGTGACGGCTTCACCGGTAGAAATCGGTATCGTGGAAACATGATAATACCGGGGCGAACCTTCGTGATCGATGTGTATCGGATTCTGATTTTCCTCAGCGGCCGCCTCCGCGGCCATTGGTAGGATAGTATCTAAGGACCGTCCGATTGCCCCGTCAAGTTCGGGGATTTTGGTTGTAGCCGCCGAGTTAGCATCTCGAATCGTCCAATCTTGATCGAGGAAGATTGTAGGCGTCTCAGTACTACCAGTGAATTGTATGGCTTCAAACCGCTCGAAATACACAAACAGCGTTCCAACGGCGAAAATCGAGACCCCCAAGGGTTCGTACCAGATCGGGAGCAGGGACGATCCCAGTGCCCCATAGATATTGAAGATGATCGGTAAGGCGGTGATCCCAACGAGTGCAACCAGCGGACGTGCGCTCGTTCCGGCGTGGTAGAATCGTTCCAACAACATGAAGAAGGAGATACCAATGACGACGTACGAAATGGCAAGGATCACCCAGTGGAGGACCCCCTGGTGAAGAGCAAGATGAGGAAAGGGTTCGGTGACCCATTCGGTCGTGAAATACAGCTGATGTATGGGGTTCGTGGCTTTCACTAAAGCGATGCCAAGGAAGCCACCGACCATGAGGCGGCGATACGGTGCTTGGCGAGGTGATCGTCCGGTATAGGCCGCACTAAAATACAACCATGCCCCGACACACGCGAGGGCGGCGATCAATCCGAAAATGTAAGATGCGATCTTAACCTCGGGTGTCGGTAGCAGAAAGTACCCCAAGTATCCGATGGCCCAGAAGCCGCAAGTGAGCAATATCGCAACAAATCCTTCGCGCGTCTCGTCATGCGTGATCGACCGCGCTCGGAAAATACTGCCAAAGCAGAGCAGAGCCGAAACCGCAAACACCAACAGATGTGCGAGGTAGAGATAACTCATGAAACAATCTTGTTACCGGAACAATAATGGTCCATTACATAAACTAACCGACTAACATGTTTACCATCTGAGTATCATCTTTGGATTTACTGTATATACTCTCTGTATTCAGCAACTGGACCAATTTGTGTCATCCGCCGTAGAGTATCTTTCAGAATCAGCAGGATACAAGCATGGACAGTTATTATACAGGCGTTCACGATGCTGAAGCTCCACCGTACTCACCAAACGAAAATCCGCAACCAATCACAGGTCGCGGAGTCGCTCAACCGACGACGGAAAACTCCGAATAACTGCGCTCCAGAACGAGTATCAACAGTCCGGGACGGAGCAAACCAGGATCGAGTTACACCCAGCCGAGAACGCCACCGACCTCGGCGAGTTCGAGGGCACCGTCTCCGTTCCAACCCGGCTCAACGGCTCCGAATACTGGGACGAGGCGTTAGGCGAGGTGGGACTGGGAGACGACGAATACGAGGTCAACGAGAACGGATACGAAGAGGGTGTCCACAAGCTGAACTTTACGGACATCGCCACCGACGATATCACATTCAATACGGTCGGAATCGGTTCGGATCCCGACGGCGAAAACTCCGCTAGGCGGGACGTTGGGGTGGGTAACGGAGGCAATGGTCAGGATGACAGCGATGGCGACGATGACGACAACGGCGATGACGACGACGATAATGACGATAATGACGACGACGACTGATGGTATCACTCGGAGTTGGAGTCCAGCGTCTCGACGAGAGTCCGTCCGTCGGTCATCCTTGCTTGTCGGGTGGGACGTGACAGTAGCAGATACTGCTATATCGGCATACATCGACGAATACGAGCGGTAAGATTAACTGTATATGACGTGTTCGACCGGTATGGACGGTGGGATTCAGCGCTCTCGGGATCAATCTGGATCCCACGGGTACGAGGCCGGTTCCTACGACCACGACCCCGGTGCCGTTCCGGTGATACCGCAGCCACGTTACAGCGGTGCCCGCTGAGATGCCGGATTTCGCTATCGATACGTCGTTATTCGCCGACGACCGGGCGGTCGCCCCGCTCATCGGGTTCATCCTCCTGTTCGGGCTGTTCGTCACCGCGTTCGCCGGGTATCAAGCGACCGCGGTCCCACAGCAGAACGCCGAGACCGAGTTCCAGCACTTCCAGGACGTCCAAGACGACATGACCGTGATCCGAAATGCGATCTCGACCGCTGGACAGTCCGACGTCTCGCAGTTCGAGAGCGTGAAGTTGGGGACGACGTACCGCGAGCGCATCCTCGCGTTGAACCCGCCGGCGGCGGCGGGAAGTCTGCGGACGAGCGATGCATACTATATCACCGTTGAGGACGATATCGTCTCGTCGACGCGCTTTCTGGAGTACCGAAACGGATACAACGAGTTCGAAGCTGGCTCGATCTGGTACGAAAACTCCGTCGTCTACCTGGACGAACGGGACGACGACGGCGACGGGAACGTGGTGATCCTCGAGGAGCAAAACCTCGTCGAGGACGGCAAACTCCGGATCACCGCCCTCCAGAACGACTATCAGGAGTCGGGGATCGGCCGTGCCTCGGTCGAGTTGTACCCGGTCGACGTCGAGGACGCGGACGATCTCAGCGAGTACGACGGAGACGTCACGGTCGGGATTCCGACCCGGCTCAACGGCCCCGAATACTGGGAGGCGGAGATTCCGGCGGGTCTGCGAGGCGATCCCTTCGTCGTCCCACCGGAGGACAACGATTACACCGGTGACGACGTCTACGAGCTTCGATTGGAGGCAAACGTGGACGAGGTCAGTGTCAACACCGTCGGGATCGACTCAGCGCCGGAAGACAAAGCGGGGGCTGCGAGGCAGGGTGTCGGCGGAGGTGAGAGCAGTAGTGACTGTGCGATTGAGCAGTCCGGAGATTACACCGCTAAAAATGATGTTGAGGGTTGTATTGACGTGGGAGGTGATGTTGAAATAAAACAGGATGTGGATGTTGATGGAGATATTTATGCTGATGGTCTGGTCACGCTCAAAGGGAGTACGACGGCTCAGGCTATTGATGCAGGAGGTGACGTGACAATCGAGAAAGACGCAGAAGTCGAGGGTATCGACTCGGGCGGTAACGTTGAATTAAAAGAGAACGCCAAAGCAGGCGATATCAACGCCGATGGTCTGGTCAAATTAAAAGAGAACGCTGAAGCAGGCGATATCAACGCCGGTGGTCTGGTCACGCTCAAAGAGAGTACAACGGCACAGGCTATTGATGCAGGAGGTGACGTGACAATCGAGAAAGACGCAGAAGTCGAGGGTATCGACTCGGGCGGTAACGTTGAATTAAAAGAGAACGCCGAAGCAGACGATATCAACGCCGGTGGTCAGGTCAAATTAAAAAAGAACGCTGAAGCAGGCGATATCAACGCCGGTGGTCTGGTCACGCTCAAAGGGAGTACGACGGCTCAGGCTATTGATGCAGGAGGTGACGTGACAATCGAGAAAGACGCAGAAGTCAACGGGGATATCGATTCCGACGGGAACGTCGACCTCGGCGACAACGCGACCGTGGAGGGCGACGTATTCGTCGACAGCGCCGAAGATATCAATTGTGGTAACGGTTCAAAAATTAATGGGAAAGGTTGCAGCGGTTACAAGAACAGTAACTACTAACGAAAAGGCTGACCGCATATAAAATGCCGAACACTCATTCGTGATCGCCCGTCTCGTCCACTCGTGAATCCCGTTTATATTTCTTCCCCATCGAACTCCGCCAGCGCCGCCTCGACGTGCGCCGCCCCGATCTCGACCTCGTCGGCACGCTCGGTCGCCGCCTCGGGACCGATCTCGTCGGCCACCTCCCGGATCGCCCGCATCGACGCCTCCCGGACGATCGACTCGAGTTCCGCACCGGAGAGGCCCTCGGTCCGGTCGGCGACGGCGTCGAGGTCGACGTCCTCGCCGAGGGGCTTGCCGGCGGCGTGGACCGCCAAGATTTCGCGTCTGGCCGCCCGGTCGGGGGCCGGGATCTCGACGTGGGATTCGAGCCGTCCGGGGCGGAGCAGCGCGGGGTCGAGCGCCTCGATTCGGTTCGTCGCCGCGAGGACGACGACGTTGGGGTTTGCGGCCAGCCCGTCGAGTTCGGCGAGCAGCTGTGAGACGACGCGTTCGGTGGATTCGCTTGCGTCCCCGCGGACGCCCGCCAGCGCGTCGATCTCGTCGAAGAAGACGATCGAGGGGGCGGCCTGCCGGGCGCGGTCGAACACCTCCCGGACGGCCTTCTCCGACTCGCCGACGTACTTGTCGAGCAGTTCCGGCCCGGCGACGGAGACGAAGTTCACCTCGCTTTCGCCAGCGAGCGCCCGTGCGAGGAGGGTCTTTCCGGTCCCCGGTGGCCCGTACAGGAGGATCCCGGAGGGCGGATCGGTGTTCGTCGCCTCGAAGAGTGCGCCATAGGCGAGCGGCCACTCGACGGCCTCGGTGAGCACCCGCTTTGGTTCCTCGAGGCCGCCGACGTCCTCGAAGGTGACGTGTGGCGTCTCGGCGACGTACTCGCGCATCGTCGAGGGATCGACGGCGGTGAGCGCCGCCTCCAGATCCGTCCTCGTGACCGTGAGGTCCTCGCGGTTCTCCCGATCGCGCAGCGCGCGCATGGCGGCCTCCGTCGCCAGCGAATGGACGTCCGCGCCGACGAAACCGTGAGTTCTGGCGGCGAGTTCGTCGAGATCGACGTCCTCGGAGAGCGGCATCCCGCGGGTGTGGACGTCGAGGATCTCCCGACGGCCGGACTCGTCGGGGGCACCGATCTCGATCTCCCGATCGAAGCGCCCGCCGCGCCGGAGGGCGGGATCGATCGCGTCGACGCGGTTCGTCGCGCCGACGACGATGACTTGCCCGCGCTCCTCGAGACCGTCCATGAGCGTCAGAAGCTGTGCGACGACCCGGTTTTCCATGTCGGCGTCCTCGTCTCTGGTGCCCGCGATCGAGTCGATTTCGTCGACGAAGACGACCGCCGGCTGGTTCTCGATCGCCCGGTCGAACGTTTCGCGGAGCCGTTCTTCGCTCTCGCCTTTGTACTTCGAGACGATCTCGGGGCCGTCGATCACCTCGAAGTGGGCGTCGACCTCGTTGGCGACCGCCTTCGCGATGAGCGTCTTGCCGGTTCCGGGCGGCCCGTACAGAAGGACGCCGGAGGGCGGGTCGATGCCGAGTCTCCGAAACAGGTCCGGCTCCGAGAGGGGGAGTTCGATCATCTCCCGGACCTGTTCGAGTTCCTCGTCGAGGCCGCCGATGTCCTCGTAGGTGGCGTCGGTGGTCGGCTCCGGCGCGGTGCGTTCCGATTCGGCCGAATGCTGTCGTTTTGCCCCGCCGTCGTCGGTGTCGGCGGCGGGCCGCTCGCGCACCCGAACGGTCGTGTTGCCGGTGACGCGGACCGTCCCGTCGGGCTCCGTTCGGATGACCGTCGCACGAACGCCCGGCCGTTCTAAGCGGATCGTTTCGCCGGCCTGTAGCGGCCGGTCCCGGAGGTCGTTCGCGATCGCCTCCAGCAGTTCGTCGTCGGCGTCAGTTGGGATCTCGACGACGACTCGATCGGCCTCCGCAACCGATACCGGGGCGACGGTGACGGGGTCGCCGACGTTGACGCGCGCGTTAGCGCGGGTCTCGGCGTCGATGCGGACGACCCCGTCGCCCCCACCCGCGGGCCAGACTTTCGCCACCGTCGGGCGTTCGCCCTCGATGACGACCGTATCGCCGCTCAACACGCTGAGCGCGCGCCGTGCGGACTCCGGCAGCCGGGCCACACCGCGGCCCGCGTCCCGTTTTTCCGCACCTTTCACCGTTAACGTGACCTGCCGGGACATACCCCTACTCGGGCCCGGCGCTGTTTTATCGTTCCGCCTGCGGGTGGCTACCCCCTGTTTTTTGGGTAACGGTTATACCGCGGCATACCCCACTGTCGCGTATGGTCGCGACCACAGAGCGGGACGGGACGACGTGGTATGAGTGCGAAAAGTGTGGCCTGCTCTTCGACAGCCGGGAGGACGCGGTCCAACACGAGGAGAACTGCGACGCCGAGGAGCCGAATTATATACAGTGACCGCCGTTACTCCCCGGTGAACTCGGGGTCGCGGTCCGAGTTGAACGCCGCCACGGCCTCTTCGTGGTCGTCCGTCTGCGCACAGATACGCTGGGCCCGTGTCGCGTGCTCGAAGGCGGTCTCGAGGTCGACGTCGGCGCTCTCGTTGATCAGCGTCTTGCTCAATCCGAGTGCGACCGGTGGCTGCGTGGTGAGTTCGGCGGCGACGGATTCGGCGGTCTCGAGTAGTTCCTCGCTCGGAACGCACTCGCGGGCGAGGTCCCATTCGACGATCTCCTCGCCTTCGAGGTGTCGGCCGGTGAATATCAGCTCCTTTGCGCGTGCCTCCCCGATGAGTCTGGAAAGGAGGTACGCGCCGCCGTCACCGGGGACGAACCCGACGTCGATGAACGTCTCGCCGATCGCGGCGGTCTCGCTTACGATGCGGACGTCACACGCCAGGGCCGTATCACACCCGGCACCCAAGGCGTATCCGTCGATAGCGCCGATGACCGGCGTCTCGATGGTCCGAAGCGTCCGGACGACGTCCTGAAACAGCCCCAGGCCGGCCTCGTACTCGGCGAACCCCATCTCCGGGGTCACGGGCATGTCCTCAAGATCGATGCCGCTACAGAACGCCCGATCACCGGCACCGGTCAGGACGATCGCTCGGATCTCGTCGTCCGAATCGAGCGCTTCGAGGCGTTCGACGAGCGTTCGGAGCAGCGTCTCGTCGTAGGCGTTCATCGTCTCCGGTCGGTCGAGCGTCACTCGTGCGACGTGATCTCGGGGGTATGCGGTTTGAACTGGTGTCTCGCTCATGGGTCGACTCCGTCAGCGGGAGGCTGCGTCCCGAGCACTAATGTATCCCCACCCTCCCGACACACGGGGCGTTATCGCGAAGCCAGGCGGTCGCGATGCTCCTCGACCAGCCGTTCGGCCTCGGTGCGGTTCTGGGTGGTCTTCCAGCGGACCTGCTCTCCGTCGCCGTAGGCGAGCGCCTCCTTGAGTTCGCTCCGCAGCGGGCCGTGTTCGACTGCGACGACGGACCCGTCGGCGACGCCCAGTTCGTAGATCCCGTAGCGGTCCGGTACCGAATCGATCGTCGCCCGTTCCAGCGGTTTCCAGCCCTTCTCGAGCGGCATCAGGTATCGTTTTCGTCCGTGGCACGTTCGTGTTCGCCCGCGTTGTCCGCCCCGCTCGCGCCGTCGTCGGCTTCGGCGACGAGTTCGTAGGAGGCCTCCCCCGTCTCGTCCTCCGCGAAGACGAACACCCGGCCGCGGGCGACGTCGGGATCGGCGGACACCGCGATCCGATAGCCTCGGTTTTCGACGTCGACGCCCGGAAACAGCGACGCCTCCTCGCCACGCCCCAAGACGACCCGACCGACGCCGGTCGACTCGAGGATCCCGTCGTCGGTGGTCCGATCGTTGACGTACACCATGACGCCCTCGGTCTCGTCTGGCGACGTAACGAGGACGTGGGCGTCACGGCCCGGAGGGCAGACGACGCTTGCTTCTTTTTTTCGAGGAATGCCGTGATAGAAGACGGATCGACCGTCGAGGTACTCCACCTCGACGCCGTCGGGATCGAGGGAGACGTGAAGGGTATCGGGCGCGATGTCGCTTCGCTCGGTCTCGGTCATCGCGTCTGCGTTCGGGAGGCATCGACAAAAGGAGGGCGGTTCAAACGCTCCGCGAGCGGCCGTCAGGTACTGTTCCGTGCTGCGATCACCGTCTCGCCGGCCCGGACGCGTTGGCCCTCTCTTACCCGGACGTCTTCGCGGTCATAGGCGGGCGAAAGGAGCACGTCGGCACGGGAGCCGAACGAGATGTGACCGATCCGATCGCCACGTGCGAGCGTCTCGCCGCCCTCGACGTAGGGGTGAATCCGTCGGGCGACCGCGCCGGCGATGAGCGTCACCTCGTGATCCCCGGCGTCGATACGGACGCGCTCGTTCCGCTCGGACTCCTTGCTGAAGGCGGGGAGGTGGCGACCGGGGGTGTGTTCGACCGCCCCGACAGTACCGTCCGCGGGTGCGCGGTTGACGTGGACGTCGGTGACGTTCATGAATACCGCGACGCGAACGCGCTCGCCCTCCCGGCGGACGACGGACACCCGGCCGTCGGCGGGGGCGACGACGCCCGACGGCGGTGGCGACCGCCTCGGGTCGCGGTGAAACCAAAGCGTCACTGCGGTGGCGAAAAGACAGACGGCAGCGAGCGGCGGACTCAAAACCGCGAGCGGTACGGCGGCGAAAAGCGGGACACGGGCGAGCCGCCACGCGCCCGGAGCGACAGTCGGTAGCGGAACGGGATCGGTGAGCGAGGGTGACACGATCGACATCTCCGGGGCGGGCGGCAAGGTCGTTGTGGTTACTCCAGCCGGGCGGCGTACTGGCGGTCGACCTCTCGGACCGTCGGCCGCGATCCGTCCATCCTGATCGTCCAGTCGTCGAGAACCGTGGGATCGTTTCGGGCGTTCGTAAGCCGGGTTCGCACGTCCAGCAAGTCGACGCCGTAGAAATCCCGCGGGATGCCGTAGAGATACTGCAACGCCGTCCCAAACAGCGAACGCATACCGTCGTCGTTCCCGAAGTCGACGTGTTTGTACGCGCCCGCCGCGACCTGTACCATCCCGTGAGCGAAGGCGCTTTCGGTGGTCCCGCTCCCGTAGTTGTACCACTCGGCCTCGAAACAATCGTGGGATTCGTGATACGCCCCGCCGTTGTAGAGACGGATACCGTGAACCACCGCCCGCCGAAGAGTCGCATGTTCCCACACCGCACGATTCGGGTCCCAGCCGGTCGGCTCACCAGCGGCGGGCGGTTCGACCGTCTCGTCGCGTGTGTGGTCGTCCACACGCCGTCTATCGGCCGCTCGCACCTAACGACGTCGGAGGGGGAAACAGACGGGGATGACACGGAAAGAAGACGAGGCGTCGGCGGTCGGGTGATGGATCCGACCGCATCCGCCGGGCGGCGATGACCCGACCGTTCCGGGGCGGAACACACGTCAGCCCTTTTATTATGGCGGCGTAACCGCCTCTCATGCGCGAACTCGATGAGACCGACCGGGAACTCCTCCGGTTGTTGCTCGAGGACGGCCGGGCCGCATACACCGAACTCGCCGACGTCGTCGGGCTCTCGCCGCCGGCAGTGAGCGATCGGATCGACCGACTCCGCGAGTTGGGCGTGATCGAGCGCTTCACGATCAACGTCGACCGGTCGCGTCTCCACAACGGGGACCGGATCGCGGTGACGCTCGGGGTGACACCCGGCGAGACGGCGACCGTCCGGGAGGCGCTGACCGACGTAACGGGCATCGAGTACGTATTCGTGACCGCCGACAGCCGGCTGTTCGTCGTCGGGACGTTTGCCGGGGGCGACGTCGAATCGGCACTGGCTCCGGCCTTCGAGACGGACGTCGTCGAGGGTATCACCGTCTCGCCGCTCACCGGGTCCGACTGGCATCCGGCACTCGGCGACGCGACGTTGGGACTGGAGTGCGTCGAGTGCGGCAACCGCGTCACCGCCGAGGGCGTCAGTGCGACTATCGACGGCGAGCGCTACGAGTTCTGTTGTGATTCCTGTCGGGGACGGTTCGAGGACCGCTACGAGGAACTCAGCGAGGACGTTCGGGACGGATCGACACGGGTGTGATCGGTCGGCCGGCCTCCGCTGATAGCCGGATAGACGACACGTATTCTCCCGTTCCCGTTTCGTGACTCCGCTTCGAAACACGCTACGGTTTTGAAATCGAAGAGGGTGTCATAGAAGACTTCCCATACCCAACACCGATCGCTCAAAACTCCTGGTTTCAACTGATGCTCTGCCCCCTCCGGTCACCGGAAATACTGAATGGCAACCCCGATACCGACCAACACCGGTGCCGCCACTGAGGTCACACCGATCACAAAAGCGGCGATTGTTTTGACACCGACTACCGCGGCGACGGGCCCCGTGAGGACCGCCGCGACGGCGACCCCGAGCGCGTACCGCGCACGGTAGGTGAGGCCAGCGCCTACGAGCAGCCCGGCGGCGGCAACCAACGAGAGACCGGCAGCGTGCCACACCAGAGACCCGGCCGTGACGCTGGCTGTCGTCACCCCGCCGACCACCACTCCAGTACCGGCGGCGATGAGCGGCAAACGGGTATCGGAACGGGTACGACCAGCGATGCCGACGCCGGTGACGGTCAGTGCGAGCAGGATGAGGCTGGCGACGGCGACCCCGACCTGCGGGACGAGGTCGTTCTTGTAGGTCCCCACGGCGTATTGCTCGCCACCTTTCTCGACCACGTAGCGGTTTTGACCGGCGGTGTAGTCGAAGTCCGCAGGGCAAGCATCTCCAGTAACTGTGATGCTGCCGTCCTCCGTCCGGGCGCGATCGAACACCGCCTTTCCCTGCGAGGACAGCTCTGAGTACTGGAGTACGATGCTGTAATCAAGGGACCCGTCCTCGGCGGCGGGGTTGACACTTGTGCTACACTCACGGGGCTCCTGATACGCTGTCACACCGGCGGCGAGGCCGATGAAAACGACACCGACGACTATCGCGAGGAGGGCGTTGCGGGCGACATCCATATCGATGCTATCCCCCCAGGCTGGATTAGAGTTGCCATCGGCGGCGATTCGAGAGCGGTGGACGTCGTCTGTCTGGTCGCTTTGGGAGGTATTCTCCTCAATATTCAGACGAAATGTCGAACAAGAGGACGAAGAGAGCGACGGCTTCGTTCCATCACCACTTGACTTGTCGGTACGGTACTCACACGGAGGTTCTGACCACGAGATCGACCGAGAACGAACCAAGATAGAGGAACAAGCACGGGAAGTGGAAGAGAAGCAACGCGAACAATAAGCAAGGGCATTCTATCGGCTGATTCGGCTGTAAAATCACGAAATAAATATCGTGCCAACTCTTCTATGACACCCTGATCGAAGCCTATCGCCGACGTACGCGACCTATTCAAAGGGCAAACCGGACACCCGCCCCCGAAAATACGTATGGCCGGCAGTATTAGGAACGTGGACCCGGTAGGGTGAGCATGTTCGACCGTATTCTCTTCGCGACGGACGGGAGAGAGGGAGCAAACACGGTGTTCGAGCACGTACTGGACATCGCGGAGCAGCACGACGCCTCGGTTCACGTATTGAACGTTGCTGATACGACGCACGATAGTGTCACGCGGATCCAGGGTGAGGTGATCGACGTGCTCGAGCGTGAGGGTGAGGACATCGTCGACGAACTCGCGGCCCGCGCCACAAACCGACGCGTCTCGGTCGTGACGGACGTCGTCCAGGGTGGTGTTCCGGAGACCATTGTGGCGTATGCCGGTGAGTACGATATCGATCTCATCGCCATGCCGGTCGGTGGCAACCGGCCGCTTCTCGGGAGCACGACCGAGCGAGTTATTCGACGAGCAGCCGTCCCGGTGCTCACGCTCCGTCCGGACGACCGAGTCGTTCGCTATCCATATCAGGACGTCGTCGTCCCGACTGACGGCAGTGACTGTGCGGAGCTGGCGTTGGAGCTGGCGGTAGATATCACACGAGCGACAGGGGCGACACTCCACGTACTCTCCGTTGTGGACGTGGCTGGTCTCGGTATAGCCGCCACTCCCGAACGTCAGGCAACACTCGAAAACGAGGCCGAAGCGATAGTTGCGGAGGCAACGGACGGTATCAACGAGGACGCGATCGAGTCGATCGAGGAAGCGATCAACGTAGGGACGTCCGTCAGTGGGGCGATTCAAGCCTACGGTGAGGACCACGGGGCCGACCTCATCGTAATGGGTACTCACGGGCGAACGGGGATCGCCGGATATCTGCTCGGCAGCGTCACGGAAACAGTCGTTCGGTCCGCCGCTTGTCCAGTGTTGACGGTCCCCTCACGCTGAGGAACGACGCTCTCTCCTCGATTCCACACGAAGGCGAACGATCGTTTTCGGGACACGCGGTACGGAATTGTGTCCGGCAGTACCTGACACTGCCGGACGTACCGACTTGAATCGCGGGGCAGCCGACACGCGCGTTCGATCGGCGGTTCGGACACGTACCGAGTCGGATGTTCGCGGACGTACGTCCGGCAGTATGACTCATCGCGGAATGGTACCGTGACAGACCTCATCCGGGCCATCACGTGGCAATGAGAACAACCGCAACCGCGCCGAACGCGATACCGAGGGCCTTCCTCGCCGTGACTCCCTCCCCCAATACGACGATGCCGAGGAGTGCTCCGCCGACGAGAAACATCCCGAAGATCGGAACGACGACGCTGACGGGGCCGGTCGAGAGCGCGCGGAAATACCCGACGACGGCACCGGCGAGACAGGTCCCTGCTGCGAGTGCGAACCCAACGGGCCGACTCGCCGCCGATGGGACCGACCACTCGCCGAATAGAGCCGCCACGGCCGTCGCTCCCACGGCCAGGGTGCCGACCGCAATCGGCATGACGGTAAACGTAGGTAGGCTCCGCAGCGCGATCTTCATAAACAGAAATGCGAACGAATAACAAGCCATCGCCAGCAACGCCCATACCACGTGGTTCACAGAGCCACCCCCTCCGGTTCGAGAACGGGTAGCCGGTCCCGTCGGTGAACCATCTGTCCACGTCAATTATCTCGGGGACGAAAAAACCATCCATCGGATCGGGGAGTCCTATAGCGAACATCGATCGCACTGCCGCCGTGCGATCGAGTGTGTATCGTCTTCCGATCTCTTATATATCAAGAGGTGTCGGAGGACGAGCCGTATCCCGATCGGCCACCACGGAGTCGACTCGTTCAGCCGAAGCGAATGTGCCCCGGCCGCTGACGGGAGACGAGAACCATCGCCCGCCCCCGGTCGGGAACGGAGCGAGAGTACGATGATTGATTACGTTCGGTTTCTTGCTGTATTCACATGAACCGACGGACGTTCCTTGCCGGGGTTTCCGCCGTTACGCTCGCGGGGGGAGCCGGCTGTTCCGGAAACGACGAATCACGGGGCGTACAGAGCGGTTTGGACTCCGAAAACGTCAGACGAAACGCGGAGGAAATCCCCTACGAGGCGCTGATACGAAACGGGCGACAGTACGTGGGGGACGCGATTCACGTTCCGCAGGGGAAGATCGTACGGGCGAGGGGGAATAAAGGGTCGGAGTTCCAACTCCGCGTATGTGTCACTCGGCACGGGATCTCCTGGGATGACGAAGTGTTCGTCGGATGGGTGGGTGAGGCGTTTCCAGAAGGGGAGATCATCGAGCTGTGGGGGCAATACAACGGCCGTTTGCGTTCCGAAGGCGCCTCCGGTACGGAAAAGCCGATACCGGCAATCACGGCCGCCGACATCGATCGATTAGACGTCGAAAAGCCGCTCGTGGATGTCGTGTAGACGGTCGCTATCGCAGCGCGTGATCTCACCTCCGACGAGCACTCGAACGTCGCCCGACGACCGGGCGCAACCCGTCCCTACCGGAGATGTTCGATCGCCCATCGGCGCGCGTGCAGTTCCTCACCAACGCCGATGTGGTGTTTATAACAGTCCCCAACGAACGGCCGATAATGACTGACGGGTACGCCCCCGGCCGCTGGCGCATCCTCGCATTGGTAGGGTTCGCCGAACTGTTCGTGATGACGCTCTGGTTCAGCGCCTCGGCCGTCTCGCCGGAACTGACCCAGATGTGGGGGCTTTCCGAATCCGAACAGGCGTGGCTGACCAATGCCGTCCAGCTTGGGTTCGTCGTCGGCGCGGTGCTGTCGGCCAGTCTCACCATCTCGGATACCTTCCCGCCCCGGTACGTCTTCGCCGGATCGGCGCTTCTGGGCGCGGCCGCCACGGGCGTTATCGCGACGTTCGTACACAGTGCCCTGCCGGCCATCGTCCTCCGGTTCATCACGGGCGTCTCGCTGGCTGGCGTGTATCCGACCGGAATGAAAATGATGGCCGGATGGTTCAAGCGAGGACGCGGCCTGGCGATCGGCGTCCTCGTCGGCGCGTTGACGGTCGGGTCGGCCACGCCACATCTCCTGCGCGTCGCCGGCGGGGTCGGAAACCCCCGACTCGTGCTGTACGGCGCGATGGCCCTCTCGCTCGTCGGGGCCGGTCTCGCTTTGTTGTACAGAGAGGGACCCTATCAGCCCGAGCCGTCGCCGTTCGACCCGCGAGCGATCGGGCGTATCCTGCGCGACCGGAGTGTCGCCCTCGCCAACGGCGGCTACTTTGGGCACATGTGGGAACTATACGCCGTCTGGACGTGGATCCCGGTCTATCTGGCGGCCAGTTTCGCCCACCGCGGTGTGAGTAACCCGGAGGAACTAGCCTCGCTTTTGACTTTCGGGACGATCGCGATCGGGGGCGTCGGTGCATGGCTCGCCGGCTCGGCGGCTGATCGCTGGGGCCGGACGACCGTCACCGCCACGAGCATGATCATCAGCGGCTCCGCAACCGTGCTGGCCGGCGTCTTCTTCGGCGCGCGGGTGTGGCTCGTCACGCTCTTTGTCCTGGTTTGGGGATTCGTCATCGTCGCTGACTCGGCGCAGTTCTCGGCGGCGGTCTCGGAGTTGGCCGATCCAAGCTACGTCGGCTCCGCGCTCACACTCCAGACGGCCATCGGGTTTTTGCTCACGATCGGATCGATACAGTTGATCCCCGAGTTCGCCGGGATCGTCGGATGGCGGTGGGCCTTCCTGCCGCTCTTTTTCGGCCCCCTGTTGGGCACCGTCTCGATGGCCCTCTTGCGACGGCATCCGGATGCGAGTAAACTCGCGGGCGGGGTCGGCTGACACTGTCGGCCATCAGCCCACCGCGGCGTGGGATCGAGGGGGGATCGCGGGTGTGGCCGTCGCCGTCCGGAACAGTCAAGACCGTCGGTTGCCAAGGACTGAAAACACCAGATGGCCGCCAGACGAACGGTTCTCACCGGGATCGCCGCCGCCGCCGCCGGCTGCATCGGCCCGGGTAACCCAGGCCGAGAGGCCGATCAGAACGGCGAGAACGGACCGACCGACACCCGGAGCGATGCGGCCGAAGGCGATACCGCCGACGAGTCGTACCACCTTCGCGCGGCACCCGTCGGGATCCCTGACCGCGAGCCGGTCCTGTCGGCCGACGACGACGCAGTCGCCGGGATCGACCCGCTCGTCGACCTGCTCGAGACGGTCGCCAACACGCTCGAAGTCACGTACGCCTCGCTGTCGCCGAGCAACGCCGAGGCGTTCGAGGAGCTAACGGCCGGTGTCGAACAGTATCATGCGGGGAACCCGCCCGGCTACTATATCGACTACAGGGGACTCGTGATCTCGGTGTCACATAGCGGGTAGGGTCACGCCCACACGCCGGCGGCGACGGAGGTATCGGAATCGGCCATCGGCGACGGACTCCGAGGGACCGACGGCGACGCACTCTGTGATTTGAGAGTCGGGCGGCTACTGTCTCGTCATTTATTTCGTGGAGTGTCGGCTTCCTTCCGGCCTCGCGTCGTGAGGGATCGGAGATCCCTCTGACCGTCCGAACGGACCTGCGGTCCGTGAGGAGAGAGCGAGCGCTTCCGACTGGTCGGAAACACGAAGCGAGTGGACCAGGGGATCCTTTCCTCTGTGGTCTTCTCCCCGGCGACTCTCTCCCCAGCGACCCTTCCCGAAGCACGCCGGATAGTAAACATCGCAACTACGTACACATCGATCGCACTGCCGCCGTGCGATCGAGTGTGTCTTGTCTTCCGGTCTCTACTATAGTTACCGTCCCAAAGTAGTATCTATATTGATTATTTATCGGATCTTATTTTTTAGATATGTTTATTCGGTCGCGTGTTGATCGTCTAACCGACGATGCTGACGAGAGGTCTATCGCGGTATCCCCCGACCGCGAGTAGCCCACTGGAGTGAGTCTATTCTCGAAACGTCCCCACAGACGCGATTCAGAATGGAGCTATAGTGAACATCGGAACGATGTACACATCGATCGCACTGCCGCCGTGCGGTCGAGTGTGTCTTGTCTTCCGATCTCTACGATAGCTGTGACTTCCTCGACCGCGACGTGATCCGGGTGGTCGGTCGGGTGTTTGCCCCCGATAACGAGCGGCGAGTCTGCCCCATTGGGACATACTTATTGAAAATAAATACTGTCTTTATATTATATATTACGTCGGATCGCGTTGGGAGCCGGCCCCGATCGACGGGGGATAGCGTCGGCTGAGTGTGGGGGTCGCCACCTATTTCTAACAACACTAAGTTTGTTATTTCGATGGCGGCCGTTTCGGACGGAACGTCTCCTGACCGAAAACGACAGAGCGCGGGATCGGTGGGTCGTCCTCGCTCCGAGAACACCCCATCGAGGGAACGGCGGAACTCGCGCCGAGGGGCTGGAGATCTACCCCTCCACGGGGCCTACGGTATCATTGAACTCCTCCGTGCCGGGGACGTCCCGAAGGCCCGACAACGAGACGACGGGGACGTTGCGGGGACTGTTCGTACTGTCGGCGATACGTTCGTGATGACCCCGCGCCACCGGGGGGTGACTACCGCGACATCGGTATCGCCGACAGTATCAGTTGACCGCCGAGGACAGCTCCAGCTCGAGCGCGTTCGCGGCCCCGGAGACGATCTCCGGAAGCGTTTCCGAAAACCGCTCCTCCTGTAGGCGGTTCTTCGGTCCGGAAACGACGATCGCAGCGGCCCGTCCGTCCGGTGATGCGACCGGGCTGGCGACCGCTCGAAACCCGGTGATCGATTCCTCGTCGTTGAACGTGACCCCTTCGTTTCGGGCCGATTCGAGCTCCGAAAACAGTGTCTCGGGATCCGTGATCGTGTTCTCGGTCCGTTCGGGGAGACCGTACCTTCCGATGATCGCTTGCGCTCGCTCCTCGGGGAGTTGGGCGAGAATAGCCTTCCCCGCCGCGGTGTCGTGCAGCGAGATCCGTGCACCGATTCGCTTGTACGGCTGGACGGCCAGTTCGCCCTTTGCCTTCCGTAGACAGACTCCGCGTCCGTACTCCTCGACGACGATCCATGCGATCTCTTTCGTTTGCTCTGCGATCTGTTGGAGGAACTGTTTCGATTCCTCGTAGAGGGGGTTCATCCGCTGTGCCCGCGACCCGTGAGTGAACAGTTTTAATCCCAGCGTGTACTGGGTGTCCTCTTTTCGTAAGCACTCCTGTTCGACGAGCGTCGAGAGGTGGGCGTGGAGTGTACTCCGGTGCATATCCAGGGCATCGGCCAGTTCGGTCAACGACGCCCGCTCGAGTTCGCTCACCGTCTCGAGGATCTCGACGACCGTTTCGGCGGTTTTCACCGTTCGATGGCCCGCGTCGTTGTCTCCCATACGAATAGCCGAACAGCGTCGAGTCTATATAAGTACCGCTCAACGGCCCGCCTCCCCGTGTGACCGGTAGGTGTCGCACCTGACCGACGACAACCGTACGACGTCCCGGCTGTACTGTTTCGGCATTGCAAACAACGTGACGTCCCGGTGGGGACGTCAGTACGTAGGCGCGGGTGGCTATCGGCTACGCTCGCTCCGTCCTGGCCGCTGCGTAGTTTTTGATAATCCCGAAACCGATCGTACCCGTATTACACCATCTCCGGCTCGGGGCTCATACTGGCGGCCATACCGAGTGAAGGGGGCCGATCCTACGGGGGTCGGCCGTACGCACGGGAGGAGTGCCGTACGCACGGGGGTCGGCCGTACGCACGGGGGTCGGCCGTACGCACGGGAGGAGTGCCGTACGCACGGGGGGAGTGCCGTCAGCAGTGGACGGGCTAGCGGTCAGTCCAGCGGGAGCTTCGAGCGTGTTCTACAACGGAGCCAACGGGAGTACGAAGCCATCACACGGCATCGAGACCGCCGGTGAGACCCCGATGAAACCCTTTGGTCATTGTAAAATCGGTCGATGATCGCTCGGTTGATAGTGAAAAATAAAAAAATACCCAGGTTTTATAATCAGGCTACAAGTAACACAGGGTATGGTTCGCCTAGAATCACTTCCGGAGACCGGAACAGTACAGAATTACGTTGGTGGGGAGTGGCACACGCCGACCGGGAGCGACGGACAGGACGTCATCGACCCAGCGACGTCCGAGCGACTCGCATCCGTCGCGTTCAGTTCGGCGGACGACGTCGACGGGGCGGTCCGGACGGCGACCGACGCCTTCGAGGAGTGGTCCGAACGTCCGGTCGAGGAGCGAATCCAGCCGCTTTTCGAACTGAAGCGGCTGTTAGAGGGCCACGAAGACGAACTCGCCGAACTGCTCGTTCGGGAACACGGAAAAACCCGGAGCGAGGCGAAAGGCGAGATCCGGCGTGGGATCGAGAACGTCGAGGTCGCGTGTGGTATCCCGTCGATGATGCAGGGGGGGACGCTGCTCAACGCGGCACCCGACATCGACGAAAGCGCCGTCCGAAAACCGCTCGGCGTCTTCGCTGCGGTCACGCCGTTTAATTTCCCCGCCATGATTCCCCTGTGGTTTCTCCCGTACGCCGTCGCGACCGGCAACAGCTTCATTTTGAAACCCAGCGAGCAGGACCCGTTGGTCGCCCAGCGTATCTTCGAACTCATCGACCGGGCGGGATTTCCCGACGGGGTCCTTCAGCTCGTCAACGGCGGGGTCGATACCGTCAACGCGCTGTTGGAACACGACGGCATCGAGGGGATCTCCTTCGTCGGCAGTACACCGGTCGCACGGGAAATCTACGCGACGGCGGCGGCAAACGGAAAGCGCGTCCAGGCCCAGGGTGGGGCAAAGAACCACATCGTCGTCACGGAGACGGCGGATCTAGACTTTGCGGCCGAAAAGACCGTGGGTTCGGCGTTTGCCTGCGCCGGCGAGCGTTGTCTCGCCAACGACGTCGTCGTGGTCGAGGAGTCGGTCTACGACGAATTCGTTGAAACGGTCGTTTCGGTGGCGGACTCACAGGTCGTGGGATCCGGCCTCGACGGAGAGACCGATATCGGCGCGCTCATCACCCCCGAACACGAACAGCGCGTCCGGAACTACATCGAGACGGGAATCGAGGAAGGGGCCGACCTCCTCCTCGACGGACGTGACGTTTCCGTCGACGGATACGAAGGGGGGAACTTCCTCGGGCCGACCCTGTTCGGCGACGTGACGACGGATATGGTCATCACGCAGGAGGAGGTGTTCGGCCCGGTGCTCGGGCTGATGTCCGTCGAGGACGTGGATGAAGCCATCGGCGTCCTCGATCGGAGCGACTTCGGGAACGCGGCGAGCCTGTTTACCGGGAGCGGTTCCGACGCACGCAAATTCCGACACCGGACGGACATCGGTAACCTCGGTGTCAATGCCGGGACGGCCGCGCCGATGGCGTTCTTCCATTTCGGCGGACGGAAGGACTCCTTCTTCGGTGACCTCCACGCACAGGGCGAGGACATGATCCACTTCTATACGGACAAGACGGTATACATCGAGCGCTGGCCGGACACCTGATACGCTGATTGCTGTGACACGGTACCGGCGGGGATACGAGCGCCGTCCGGCTCCGTGTTCCGCCGGGTGTCTGCCGGCGGACGGGGTCGATGCGGGCGGCTGTCCCGTGGCTTGCCGACGCAAGTATTAATAGACTAGCCGGAGACGGTCCCAACAGTGCGTCGGCGACGGAAGCACATACCGCCGCATCCGTTAGCCGACAGAAACGACCACGATCACCACGAAGGTGATGATACGATATGCAACACGATTACCCGACACCGACCCACGGAACGCGCGTCGTCGTCTCGCCCGCAAACGTCGTCCTCGGCAGTGGAGCAGCCACGGAGGTCGGCGAGTACGCTTCGCTCTACGGGAGCAGAGCGCTCGTCATCGCAACACAGCAAATATTCGACATTCACGGCGATCAAATCATCGAGACGCTTCACGAGAGCGGTATCGAAACCGCGGTCTATACCGACGTCAGGCCCGATCCGACGGTTAGCAATATCGAGGAGGCACACGAACTGTGGCGGACCGAAGACTGCGACGTGATCGTAACACTGGGTGGCGGTTCGTCGATCGATACCGGAAAGGGCGTCGGCGTCTTGGCGACCAACTCCGGCTCCATCCGTGAGTTCGGCGTCGACAGGGCGGGATACGAAGGCGTTCCGAACCCGACCCCGCCGCTGGTTGCGGTCAACACGACCGCCGGCACCGGTAGCGAAGCGACGCGATCCATCGTCGTTACCGACGATGAAACGTCGACGAAGTTCCTCATCGTCTCTCAGAACGTAGTCCCGGATGTCGCGGTCGAGGACCCCGAACTGACCGTGTCCTTACCGCAGAGCCACACGGCCTTTACGGGCATCGACGCGCTCACCCATGCGATCGAGGCGTTCGTTTCGGTGAAATCCTACAGCGTTTCGGACGATTATGCCCGCGCTGCTATCCGCCGAATCGTGGACTCGTTCCCGAAAGCGTGGGCGAACGGCGACGATATCGAGGCCCGAACGGAGATGATGATCGGTCAGTTGCAGGCCGGACAGGCGTTTACCAACTCGTCGGTCGCGCTCGTCCACGGAATGGCCCGTCCACTCGGTGCACAGCTGCATATTCCACACGGTCTCGCCAATGCCCTCATTCTCCCGTACGTCGTGGATTTCTCGGCGATGGCCGCCCCCGAGGAGTACGCCGAGATAGCTCGCCTGTTCGACGTTGCCGACGACACGGAATCCGATCGAGCGGCGGCGAAGAAAGCCAGTGATGCGGTCCTCGAGTTGTGTACGAACGTGAACCTCGCGTCGTATCTCGACGAGTTCGGCGAGGTTCCAGACCGCGAGGCGTATCTCGAGGTCGTCCCGAAGATGGCACAGGATGCTGTCGACTCCGGCTCGCCCGCGAACAACCCCCGAAAGCCGACGAAAGAGGATATAGAGGATCTGTTCGTACAGATCTACGATGACGCGCTGGCGGCGGATAGCCCGCGTCGTACTACCGAGACCAGGTGAACGATCCCTACGACTCGGCGGCTGACATCGACCCTCGAGGATGGGGGTATTCTCGCCCTGTTTCGTCGATAGAATTGGGGGGGCGCTCGGCGTCCGTCTTCCCCGGTTTTCATACTGACGGACAAAAGAATGTACACACGACGCACGAGGATCACGCCGTTCGACGGAGCGAACGGCGGATCACTCGTGAGTCGGTTTCATTTGATTTCGTCCACCAGTATCAGGCCCCGCCGTACCGGTGGACGAACGCCTCTGCGCTTGTACGAACTGCCGTGTGCGTGTCTCGATCACCGATCGTATAATGTAACAGCTAACAAATAAAATAGACAAAAGATATAAATTTTGTTATATACTGCATACGGAATAGAGACGGATAGAAAGATGTCAGCGTGTACTTCTCGTCGTTCGACGGTGGAATGTGCTTTTTTACGCCACAGCGGTTGTATGGACGTCTTCTATCAATCGAGAAGCGATGCGACTCGATTCTCCACCCTTTTATATATGTAATAGTATATGTTAAGCCTACTTAGTATTAGGGCTCATATGCGGTTTGTTCTCTCCTGAAATTCACATCACGTAGGATAGTTCCGTGTATCGGTTCACCAGACCGACTCCCTCGACTCGGGACCCGGTTCGGCTATTCGGGAGCCTTCACGACCCGTTTTCCCCGCTGAATGGTCCTCTGTTTTCCGACGCTTTCCCCGCTGAATGGTCCTCTGTTTTCCGACGCTTTCCCCGCTGAATGGTCCCACGAAGGCGTCTAGGGCGTTCTCTAGTCCTTTGACGACCTCCGGTTTCGGTTCCGCACGCTTTCGGGGGCGGACCCGGCTGCCGTGCGGGTCACCAGAGGATGTGCGGCCAGACGAACTGGAAGAGGAGCCAGATAAGCGCTGTCAGAACGACGGTCATGATGACGTTGAGAATGACGCCCGCTTTCATCATGTCCTCCTGTTCGAGATACCCAGACCCGAAGACAATAGCGTTCGGTGGGGTCGCAACCGGGAGTGCAAACGCAAAACTCGCCGCTATCGCGCCGGAAACCGCGAGAAAGACGGACGCGGCAACGGCTGGAAGACCGAGCGTCTTCGAGAAGACGCTCCCGATACCGATAAGAATGGGAACGATGATCGTCGACGTCGCGGTGTTAGAGGTCATTTCGGTCAAAAAGATAACGAGCAGGACGACGACACCGACGACGAGGACGATGGGTGCGCCGGTCAGCGACGTGAAGACGACGTCGGCGATCCACTCGGTTGCGCCGGTGTCCGCGAGCGCGTCTGCGAGCGAGATACCGCCGCCGAACAGGAGGATCGTTCCCCAATCGATATCGACGAGGTCGTCCCAGTCTGCGGTATCGGCGAGGACGAGTGCGGGGATGGAGAGCATCCCGACCATTACGTAATAAAGCAGACCCTGGTGGCCGCGAATGCCGAACACCGTCATTCCGTCGCCGGTGCCATAGAGCGTGTTGAACCACGTCTGCGGCAGCGCTAAGACACCGCTGTCGATGAGGTATTGGACGCCCTCGCCGAGTCCGCCGCCGACCCAGAGGATGGCCGTCGCGGTGAAGATATACGCGACGCGCTTTCCACGCGGACCGAGTGCGCCCGCCTCACGCATCTCCCGACGGGCCTGCGCACGGGCATCACTCACGTCATTGATGCGCGGGGGATACAACACCTTGGTCAACAGCGCCCAGACCAGCGGGAGGGTGACGAACACGACGGGAAGCCCGATGAGCAACCACTCGGCGAAGCTGATTTCGTAGCCCAAAATCGAGTTGAGCTGGCCGGCGAGGATCGCGTTCGGCGGCGTCCCGATGAGCGTCCCGACGCCGCCCACGCTCGCCGCGTAGGCCGTCCCCAACAACAGCGAGCGCTGGAAGTTCGTCGTGTCGTCGGCGTCCATCGAGTCCTCCCTCGTGGCGTCACCGACGTCGCCGATGTCCTCTTCGGGGTCGGCATCCGGCGCGGAGATCCGATCGCGGCCGACAACCTGTGCGAGGACGCCGAGCGCGATGGGGAGCATCATCGCCGCGGTCGCGGTATTCGAAACCCACATCGAGAGGAACGCGGTTGCAAGCATCACCGCGAGTACGAGCCGCCGCGGTGACGACCCCATCGCCACGACCATCCTCAGGGCGATCCGGCGGTCGATGTCGTACTTTTGGAGCGCGTTCGCCAGCATGAACCCGGCGATAAAGAGGAATATGATGTGGTCTGCGAACCCTCTGAGTGCCGCGTCCATATCGCTATAGACACCGAATCCGGTGAGTAAGACGGGGATAGAGAGTGCGGTGACGGCCAGCGGGAGTACCCCGGTGACCCACAGAAACCCAGCGAAAAACATCGTGGCGAAGGCATATTGTCCCCGCAGCGAGAGTCCCTCCGGTGTCGGCCAGAACGCGATGACTGCGGTTCCGAGGAGTGCTATAGTGAATACCACTAGGCGGCTCTGAGCCTCCGATTTACCGAGTTGTATCATCTATACACGGCCGTTTATTGGAATGTACTAATTAATACTTCGGATAGCATATCCGTAGTCGTGCGTTAGCAAGGATCATCGTCATCGTCGGCTCACCTATAATAGAGATCGCAACTATGTACAAGTAGATCCCGAGCGAAACAGGGCAGTTCACCCGCGACAGTATCAGAAGTATTCGACCAGTACCCGGAGTTGGTCGTCGCTTAGTTCTGCAACGTAGAGCCCGAGGAGCTCGCGCCGCCGTGACGGAGAGAGCGCCCGGGCCCCCGACTCGAGCATGGAGACGTGGGCTTGTTGGATGTCGTCGACCTCCGCTTCGACGTCGCGCTGGCCGTAGCCCGCGGCGACCCGGAGGAGCCGCCACGCGCGCGGCGACACGTCGTCGACATCCAGCGATTCGGGCGACGCCATTACTCGACATCGTGGTTCGTTACAATATAAAGATACTCGGTCCAAAACCGGGGCATTCCGGGGACGCCGTCGACGTCCCGTCTCTCACGGGCTGTTATAACTTCGCGTGAGCGATGGCTCTTCTTGTGGTCGGTTCGGGGTCGTATCGATACTGACGGCACCCGTCCCGAGTTCGTCGGCGATTGCGTGCCATCGGGATCGCCGGCAGTGCCGGGGCAGAGCAGGCGGCCCTCCGATGTGTCACTCGGGCGTGTCACTCCGTCCGGGAACGCCCCGTCCCTGGTAGAAGTCGCCGCCCCACTGGCTGATCCAGATCTCCTGATTTGCGAGATACAGCGCCTGTTCGGTATCGAATCGATCGTCCGTTACGCTCCACTCGTCGCTCGCCGTATCGTACTCGACCTCGGCGTTGTAGACGGCGGCTTGCCCGTGTTCGCCACCGGCCATCGGCGGTAACGGAAGCGTGTTCTCGGCCGATTCGTCGCGTGATGGCGGCCGTTCGGCACGCTGGAGCCGACCACGGTTGATCGTCCGGTCGAAATACTCCGCGTAGAGCGCTTTGACGTCCATTCCCAAAACCGCGTCAGCGGCGTTGAGCCCGCCGGTGATATCGCCGGCATCCCGCGCGGAGATCGTGTAGACCGCCTCCCCTCGGCCGCTCGCGAAGGTCCCGGCCTCCTCGTCCCACAGCTCTTCGATCAGGTAGTCGACGACGGACCGTGCGGTCTCCGTGTGATCGACTCCATCGAGTTGGGAGGCCCACGAAAGCCCCTGTGCGACGATCCCCTGGGTAGCGGCTTGGTTGGCCGCGCCGTTTTCGACCCGCCCGGTGTCGTCGATATTCGATTCAACGACCGCCGCGAGCCCGTTTGCGTACTCCGCGGCCGCAGCCCGGAGATCGTCGGTCCCCGCCTGGGGGCCGTAGTAGCCGACGGCTCCGAGCATTTCCCCGACGGAACGGGTTGATTCTTGCTTTAGGATCGCCTCGGGGTCGAACAGTTCCATCGTCGTTCGTGCCACGCCGTCCGTGATCTCCTGGATCCCGACGGGCGGATCGAAGACAGCGTCGCTGTCGGCGTCCTTCGGGATCAGCGGGACGGGGTTGACGTATCCGAACCAGCCGTTCTGTGCCAGGCTGGTGATATCCGAGAGGAACCACAACATCGCCGAGTGGTGATGTGGCCGTCGAGTATCGTCCTCGATCTCGCCGGCTGCCGGTCGGTACTGCGAGAGGAGCTCCCACGTATCGCCGTGGGTCAACGCCCCGTTTTCGCGGGACCCTCCCGCCAGCAACCCGGCGTTGATGCCGACCTGTGCGAGCGTCGTGAGTAGCTGTGCGCGGAACTTCGGCGCCATGTCCGTCGGCAAGATATCGAAGTGCTTCTCGAAGTTTTTCGCCCAGGTGATCCCCTTGAGGTGACTCCAGGCGAGCGAGGAGGGGCTCACGACTCCCGACGACTCCTCGGGATCCCACGCGAGCGTGGCGGCGTCGGGCCGACCGGTGTCGTCCTCCAACACCGGCCGTCGAGTGAACTGTGGGCTGCCTTCGGTGAACGGCGCAAACGTCAGGTTCGGATCGTTGATAGGCGGTCGCTCGGCGTCGGCGTGTTCGAGCATCGCGGGCAACCGCTGATCCCGCAGTTCGGCCATCTGGTCGTCGAGCGGGAACGGGACGCCGTTACCGGCCATCGCGATGTTGGTGCTCATGTTGTACAGGGAGTACCAGTAGGAGTCCCACGTGGCGTCCTCCCAGGTGTACCCGCCTGCGGTCCGTTCGACGTCGATCCCCGCGAGATCCAGGAGCCGGTCCAGTCCGGTAGCTGCCGCCGAGCGCTCGATATCCTCGATCGGGTCGGTCCCCGGTCCAGGGGTTGCCGTCGAGACGACGACGAGCCCAACCATGCCCAGGCCCTCGTGTGGACGACAATAATAGTTGTACACCCCCGGTTCCTCGAAGACGTGCTCGTGGGTATCGCCCTCCGACATCGTCCCGGAGTTGAACGACGAACCGGACGTCGGGACGCGCAGCGGTCTGTCGTTGTTCGGGTGATACGCGGTCGCCGAGTGGCTTCCGCTCCTGTTTTCCCAGGTGATCGTCGCGCCTTCTTCAGCCCACACAACCGCCGGCGAGAACACGTTCTGTCCGACGCCCCGGTCCGCGTCGAGCGAGAGGGCCTCGACCGTCGCGGACGAGTGGAGGTCGTCGGGGCCGCCGAGGACGTCCGCCCCTGGGATCTGCTCTTCGTTACCGTTCGCTCCCCCGGAAGCACCATCCGGTTCGTCTCCGCTGCCGTCCTCCGTCACGGAGGAGTCGTTCTCGGAGCCACTCTCGTTGCGACCACAGCCGGCCAGCGCTACCATCGTACCCGCTCCGAGCGTTTTCAGAACGGTTCTCCGTTTCGAGCGTCGTGAGTCGTTCATACGTATACACGGCTGTGTTCAGGAAGTCGACCCCTCAAGCTATGTCCGCTGTGTGTGTATGCTACTGGTATACGAAACGGTTATATGGCTGCGTTCGGGCGTCCCACGTCTCGTCGTCGGCCGGACGCTTATCGGAGCCCTCGCCCGTGATGTCGGTAGAGGGTGGTCTCGTCCGGTCCGCTACAGAGCGGTATCGGACACCTGAGCGGAACCCTGGTACTGGTAGTCGCCGAACCCGAGGATCGGATAAAAGATGACCGACAAGAACAGGAGCCCGAGGCCGAACAGCACCCCTTGGTCGAACATCTTAGCGAGGTCGATGCTGACCTTCGCGAGGACGAGGATGTTGAGTACGGGTATAAAAAGCAAGAGCAGCCACCACCACGCGTTTCCGCTTATTTTGAGAATCACGTAGACGTTGTATACCGGGACGATCGAAGCCCACCCCGGTTCGCCGGCTTTCTCGAACGTCTTCCACATCCCTGCAATAACCACGAGAAAGATCACCAACTGGAGGAGCAGTTCAGGGCCAAACCCACCACCGCCTTGTAACGGAACGGAGAGGCTCGATGTTAGTGCCATCGGCTGAACAGTCCTTCCCCTGACTGATAACGGTTTCGTGGTATATGACAGAACTCGAACAGTATGTCGTCGGGCGGCCCAGCCGGTGGTGTACTCCCCCCGACGGCGTATGTGCGGCCAAGCACAACGAGCACGAACTGGCGGTTGGGTGGGATCTACCCGGACAACGAGGGCCACGATGCCGTTTCCGGAGGGCGTCCCCGAGGCCGTGGCGACACGGCAGACGGAAAACGACTCGCGCCCCCGGAGGGACATCGAATACGACGCGTGACGCCGCTCACGTCGGGGTCCGATCGGAGACAGGGACTTCCCAGAGGAGGATGAGCCCGGAACCGACGACGAGGACGAGCCCCGCGATCGCCAACGCGAACAGTGGTGACACGGCGTCGGAGATGAGTCCGCTCCCGAGTTGGAACGGGATTACGGCGAGTCCGCTGACCATCGCCATCGCGCTCAATACCGTGGCACGGCCGAGCGTTTCCACGCGGTCGTTGACGTACTGTCCGGCGAACGACCGTGTGACGTCGGACAGTCCGCGCGCGAGGAGGAACGTCGGCAGCGCGAGAACGGGCACGTAGTACATCCCGACGAGAGCGCTCCCGACGGCGAACGGCAAGACGAGGAACCACAGCCGGATCCCCAGATGCTCCCGTATCGAGCCGGTATAGTAACTAATACTGGTGGACGAAATCAAATGAAACCGACTCACGAGTGATCCGCCGTTCGCTCCGTCGAACGGCGTGATCCTCGTGCGTCGTGTGTACATTCTTTTGTTCGTCAGTATAAGGACCGCGCCGACGACGCTGTATGCTCCGTAGAACCAACCGAGGAGCGATTCGACCCGATCCGGGCTGACGCCCAGGTCGACGACGACCACCTCGAATACGGGCTGGAGAAAGATGAAGACGAGATACGAGACCGCAGCGTAGAGGACATAATAATATAGGATGAACGCCCGGAGGTTCCGCTGGGAGAGTGCGTCCCGAACGATCGACGTCGTTTTTCGAAGGCTTAGTTCGTCCGTGTCCGCTTGCTCGTAGGTTTCTGGCTCCTCCAGCGTGAGCAACGCGAACAGTCCGAGTCCGGTAACGGCCGAGGCGACGAACCAGGGGTACGAGAGGTCGATACCGCCGGCGGGACGTTCGTGACGCGGTCCTGCCCCCGACGCCGGGGCGGACAGACGGCCGCTTCGAGGGTGGTGATTTATGTGATCGAGTTCGGAAGAGTATGTCGATGCACTTCATCGTCGTCGGAGCGGGGAGCGTCGGAACCCTGCTGGTGGATCTCGCATCGCGGTCACGAAACGACGTCGTCGTCGTCGAACAGGACGTAACGAGGGCGAACGAGATCGCGGACGAGTACGACTGCCTGGTGCTCAACGACGACGCGACGAGCGAGGAGGTCCTCGAGGAGGCGGGAGCCGATCGGGCCGACGCGCTCGTATCGACGCTCGAACTGGACGCGACGAACCTCTTCGTCTGCCTGCTCGCCACCGAACTCGAGATCCCGACCGTCGTCTCCGTTCTGCACCGGCCCGAACACCGGGGGTTGTTCCGCAAGATGGGCGTCAACGCGGTCAAGAGCCCCCACCAACTCGCCGCCGAATCGCTCTATCGGACGGCACGACAGCCCGCGATCATCGACTACATGCCCATCCATGGTGATTCGGAGGTGTTCGTGATCGACGTCTCCGAGGAGGCTCCGGTCGCGGACAGGACGCTCGAGGAAGCCAGATCGAGCGGATTAATCCCCGACGACGTGCTCGTCGTCGCTATCGTCCCCGCGGACGACGACGAACCGCGGATCTGTCGGTCGTCGACGGAGATCGAACCGGGGGACCGTCTGACAGTGTACTCGGAGCGCGGGACCGATCCGGCGGTCACGGACGTCTTCGGGTTCTTCGACGACTACCCATGAACACCGACACGGTGGCCCCCGTCGGCCGGGACCTCGGCTGGATGCTTCGGGTCCTCGGCGGGCTGATCGTCGGTTCCGTTCTCGTCCCGCTCGTCTGGGGGGAGTACTACGCCATTCCGGGACTCGTCGTCTCGGGGCTGGTGCCGATAACGATCGGATTGGCACTCTCGACGGCGTTCGCCGACGCCGACAGCCCGGACAAACTCCACGGGATGGTGGTCGCCGCCGTGGGATGGTTTGCCATCGCGGTGTTCGGGTCGCTGCCGTTTCTCATGATCGCCTGGACGGTTACACTCACGCCGGAGGGGCTTGCGACCCCACCCGCGACGGACAGCATCAACGCGCTCACGAACCCGCTGAACGCCCTCTTCGAGAGCATGAGCGGGTTCACCGGCACGGGACTGACGATGGTCGACGACGAGGGGGCGCTTCCGCGGACGCTGCAGTGGTGGCGAAGCGTGACCGAGTGGGTCGGCGGCGTCGGGGTGATCGTTCTCACGACGGCTATCCTCGCCCGTCCCGGAAGCGGATCGCTGACGCTGTACGAAAGCGAGGCACGATCCCGGAAGATCCATCCCAGTATTATTTCGACTGTCCGCACCATCTGGTGGATCTTCGTCCTGTTCACCTCCGTTTCCATCCTGTTGCTTTGGCTGGCCGGGATGCCGATATGGCACGCGATCAACCACGGGATGACCGGTATTTCCACCGGCGGATTCTCGGTCATCGACGGCTCGATCGGCGCGTACGACAGCGTCGCCATCGAAATCGTCTTGCTTCCGATCATGATCGCGGGCGGCATCGCCTTCCCGGTCCACTATCTCGTGCTTCGGGGCGACCTCGAGGGACTCTACGGCGACCTTCAGACGCGGTGGCTCGCCGGGGTTCTCCTGGTCGGTTCGGCGTTGCTCTGGCTGTTTCTCACACCGGCGTACGGCTCGGTCGCGGGGGCGCTTCGGTACGGGGTCTTCCAGTTCGTCTCGGCTCTGACCGCCACGGGGTTTCAGACTGCGACCCAACCGGCACCGCTCCCGATCGAGGCCTGGCCGGCGAGTGCGCATCTCGCGTTGGTCTTCGCGATGATCGTCGGCGCTGCGGCCGGTTCCACCGCGGGGGGACTCAAACTCATTCGGCTGGCGATGCTGGTGAAAGGGATTCGGTTTCGCGTCTCCTACGTCTTTTATCCCGACAGCACGGTCCACCGGCTTCGGATCGACGACCGCGTGCTCGATCGAGAGGAGGGCTCCCGGGAGTTCGGGGAGGCGGCGATCATTGCGCTCCTCTGGGTCGTGTTCCTCGTGGCGAGCGTGTTCGTCCTCCTGTTGACGCTCCCGGACGGGGCTTATCCCCTGGAGATGATTCTCTTCGAGATCGCGAGCGCACAGGGGAACATCGGCCTCTCGACGGGGATCACCGGCCCCGAGTCGCTACCGACGGCCGGCAAGGTCGCGTTCATCTTGAACATGTGGATCGGCCGCCTCGAGATCCTTCCGATCGTCGTGACGATCCGGGCGCTCCTCTGGCGAGGGGGGATCTACGAGTGAGCCGACGCCGTCCCCGGAACCGCATCCTCCAGTGGGTCGTACGCTCGGGGCCGGACGATCCGATATACAACCTCTGGCTCCTTTCGGGACCGCTTTTGATCGTTCTCGTCGCCGTCGTCGGGAAGAACGCGGTGACGACGCTTCTCGCCGCGGGATACGTCGTCGGGTTCATCACTCACACCGCGTACAACGCTTTCGAAACGACGGGGCGGCCCGGGTGGATCCGGCGACCATAGCGTCGTCGACGTGTGGCGAGAACGCCGGAAGGGACGAACGCGTCACGATCAGGGGTGACGAACGCGAACAACCGACGTCCTGAGCCCGGTTTATACTGGTGGACGAAGTCAAATGAAACCGACTCACGAGTGATCCGCCGTTCGCTCCGTCGAACGGCGTGATCCTCGTGCGTCGTGTGTACATTCTTTTGTCCGTCAGTATTATTTCAGGAAAAATACGTGATGCTATCTATGCTGTAGGTACGGGGATACGGTCTCGTTGAAGCCCTCAATCAGTGACAGATTTCATCAGCCGTGCTGAATACAGAACCTGGATTCAGCAGAGAGGTAACTACAGACGGAGTTTGTTTCAGCACAGGCGGTCCAGTTTGTGCGTGAAGCGTGCTGGACCGTTGTGCTATCGGCCTATGAGTCCCAGTACCCGTCTGCGAACGTCCTCGGCAGAGTCATATATTTGGTCATCAGTTACAGAGAGTACGTCCTTCAGGGATTTCTTGCCGCCCTGCGTTTCAAGTTCATAATCGCCATAGGCCTCAACCAACTCATTTGTCGTGGCTGGATAGTCGTGCGATTTGAGCGCTTCATCAAGATCGCCAAGCTCCTCACCGGGATTGACGCGCACTGGCTCTTTTTCATCGCCGCGGGTCCGGGTCTCCTCTACCTCCCGCTCACGCTGGCGTTCCTCTTCACGATCCGCTTGCTCGTCGCGGCCCTGTTTATCATCTGCCATATACCACGGTAGGGAACCCAGACAAATAACAGTAAGGCTGCCTATCAGTGAACTACCCTGAGCACGTCGTCCGATTACCCCACCCGAACCTGGCGTCAACGTATATTGACGACTATCAAACAGCAAATCCATAGAAAAAACATCTACAAGACACGCGCCCTGTATGCAGTGCGCTGTTCCTATAGTGAACATCGCAACGATGTACACATCGACCGCACTGCCGCCGTGCGATCGAGTGTGTCTTGTCTTCCGATCTCTACTATATCAGTTGATCAGGGTTTCAACAGGGCCAAAAATGCGTACTAACGTCTACTGGGCGAGAACGTTCCTCGGCCCGGACGGGGCAACCCCGACCGACAGGGGAACGGACTCGCCGGGATTTGAACCCGGGGCCTTCCCCGTGCCAGGGGGATGATCTACCACTGATCTACGAGCCCTCGAACGCATCGCATAGTATCCCGA
>NZ_JACDNQ010000015.1:35798-63766 GCF_013839515.1 Natronomonas salinimetallica
CTGAGCGAAGCCGGAGGCTTCGCGAGGGTCGGCGAGTCCATCGACTGAGCGAGCGTAGCGAGCGAAGGAGATGGACTCGCCGGGATTTGAACCCGGGGCCTTCCCCGTGCCAGGGGGATGATCTACCACTGATCTACGAGCCCTCGAACGCATCGCATAGTATCCCGAGACGATTCATAAACCCATCGAAGCGGCGGGCAGTGTGCGGCATAATCACACTGCAGGGACCGGTCGGCGTGCGGGAATCCAACTCCAGTTGCGAAAACCCAAATCTATCGAACCCGCCGTGGATCTCCGTTAAAGTCAAACACCTCCCCTCGGTAGAGCGAACCATGAGTACGGAGCACGAGCAACGAACCGTTCGGTGTCTGGTTGCGAAAGTCGGCTTGGATGGCCACGATCGTGGTGCGCACGTCATCGCACGGGCGTTTCGGGACGCCGGATTCGAAGTCATCTACTCGGGACTACACAAATCACCGGACGACATCGTCCAGGCCGCCGTCCAAGAGGACGTCGACGTCCTCGGGATCTCGATCCTCTCGGGGGCCCACGACACGCTCGTCCCGAAGATCATGGACGGCCTCGAGGAGTACGGCGCATTGGAGGACACGCTCGTCATCGTCGGGGGGATCATCCCCGACGACGACCGCGAGGAACTCTACGAGGCCGGCGTTTCGAACATCTTCGGCCCCGGCGCGACGATGGAAGAGACGATCGAGTTCGTCCGCGAGAACGCCCCGGAACGATAGATGTCCGAGGACACGCTTATCGAGGAGCTGTTGGCGGGGAAACACCGGGCGCTCGCGCGGGTGATCACGAAGATCGAGAACCGCTCGCCGGGGTATCGCGATCTGGTCTCGAAGTTACACGAGCACACGGGCAACGCGGAGGTCATCGGGATCACCGGCTCCCCCGGCGCGGGAAAGTCGACACTCGTCGACAAGATGGCGTCGACGTACCGCGATCGCGGCGAAACGGTCGGGGTCATCGCGATCGATCCGTCCTCACCGTTTACGGGCGGGGCGGTGTTGGGCGATCGGATCCGGATGGCCTCGAACGTCGGCGACATGGACGTCTTCTTTCGATCGATGTCGGCGCGCGGCTCGCTCGGCGGGCTCTCGACGGCCACGACGGACGCGGTGAAGGCGCTCGACGCCTTCGGCAAGGACAAGATCATCGTCGAGACGGTCGGTGCGGGCCAAAACGAGATCGAGATCGTCAAAACGGCCGATACGGTCTCGGTACTCGTGCCGCCGGGGTCGGGCGACGACATCCAGATGCTCAAGGCCGGTATCCTCGAGATCGCCGACATCTTCGTCGTCAACAAAGCCGACATGGAGGGCGCAAACCGGACCGTAATGGAGCTCAAAGAGATGATCGAGATGCGCGATGCGTCGCCGATGGCCGGCCACCACGGCGCCGAGAGCCTGGTGGATACCGCCGACAACGGGGGAACCGAGACCGAGACCGGGACCGACGAGGAGGGCTGGCAGCCGACCGTCGTCGAAACGATCGCAAAGACGGGCGAAGGTGTCGAGGAGTTCCTCGGGGCGATCACGGAGCACGTCGCCTGGCTGTCCGAAAGCGGCGAACTGGAGGTCCAAGCCAGACAGCGCTACGAGGCCGAAATAAAGACCTTACTCCGGGAGGACACGGCAGCGCTCTTAGAGGAGGAGCTTTCGGCCCGCGGAGGGCTCGAGAGCCACATCGACCGGGTCCTGCGAAAGGAGACGGATCCATACACCATCGCCGACGAACTCATGGCCCCCATCGAGGACTGCGTGGGCGAGGCCCGGAGAGAGCCGTAGCTACGGCGACCGGGGGAGATCGTTCGACCGCAGGATCAAGAGAGTTCGACGGAGACGGCCGTCGTCGACGGCGGCCCCCGGTCGAGCAGTTCGCGTATCGCCGTCAGCTCCTCTCGAACCGTGGTCTCATCACCGTCTTCGAGCGCGCCGAGGGTGCGTTGGACGCGGTTCCGCGCGGAGCGGAGGGCGTCGCTTTGATCGCGTGCCCACTCGCTTGTCAGCTCGTGGCCGAGCCAATCGCCGAGCAGCTCGACGAAGGCCCGCTCCCAGTCGGTGAACGCCGCTCGGTCGCCACGATCACAGAAACAGAGCGTCCCGTATCGGCGCTCGCCGACGTATACCGGCGTCCCGATATAGGACGAAAAGCCTCGGCCCTCGGTGTCGCCTTCGCTCTCGCCATCGCGTCCATCCCTGTCACCGCCTTCGCTCTCGCCATCGCGTCCATCCCTGTCACCGCCTTCGCTCTCGCCATCGCGTCCATCCCCGGCGATGGCCACGATACCGCTGCCGTCGACGATCAGATCGCCGACGCCGTCCGACAGGGGTACCCCGCTCCCGGTGTCGAAGGGGACCTCGGCCTCGATGCTCTCGACGAGGACTTCCCTGCTGTCGTCGCCGGACTCGGTGATCAACGCGCCATACTCGACGTCGAGTGTCTCACGGCCGAGTTCACAGAGCGATTCGACCGGCGTGGAGACGCTGTCGATCACGGTCCGCGCGAGCCGCCGGAGCGCGGACTCGCGCCGCTGGACCGCCCTCTCGGCGGCGTATCTGGCAGCGGCGTTCTCGATCCGGTTCGCGAGGACGCGCCACTGCTCGGAGCCGCGCCGTTTCCGGAAGTAATCGGTCACGCCTTCCGAGACGGCGTCGCTCGCGATCTCTTCGCTCCCGCGCGCCGTAAACAGAATGAACGGGAGATCCGGATCCATCTCACGGACGTATCGGAGCAGTTCCAGCCCCGTCATCCGTGGCATGTGGTGGTCGCTGACCACGCAATCGACCGGTCCGGCTTCGATGACGTCGAGCGCGTCGTTGGGGTCCGTCTCGACCTGGATCGAGAAGTTCTCCCGGAGGTCGTCGAGTTGATTCGCCATGAGGTCGGCGAGGGAGGGGTCGTCATCGACGAGCAACACGCGCGTAGGGCCGGCCATACGTCGACTCCGGGCCTGCGAGGGATTAACCCTTCCGTCCGACTCGCCGTACCGAACGGTGCCCATACCGGCCCCCCTTGGGATATCCGCATCCCCTGGGATACCGTGCCCTTGATACGGATCGGTGTACGACGGATCGGTCACCGCCGGCACGGTGCCGGCAGCGACCGCTCGCGGACGACAACGGTCCGTATCGGAGGACGCTAGTCGGCGGTATCGGAGACGTACCGTTCCTCGTTCCAGGGGTTCGCCGTCCCGGAGT
Source organism: Natronomonas salinimetallica (assembly GCF_013839515.1). Taxonomy (GTDB): domain Archaea; phylum Halobacteriota; class Halobacteria; order Halobacteriales; family Haloarculaceae; genus Natronomonas. The sequence continues at coordinate 39,020 of NZ_JACDNQ010000015.1, forward strand.
AGCCGCGTCGTTCCCAGTAGCCGCGCTTTCGTTCGGTCAGGAACTCGATCCCCGAGAGCCACTTTGCGCCCTTGTATGCGTACTTGTGTGGCGTGACGACCCGGAGCGGGCCGCCGTGCTCGCCGGAGAGCGCTTCGCCGTCGAGTTCCCAGGCCAACAACACGCCGTCGCGGAGACAGTCCCGGAGCGGGAGATCCGTCGTATATCCGTCGTGGGCGTGAAAGAGAACGTGGACGGCGTCCTCGCTGGTGCCGACGAGGTCCGCGACTGTCCGAAACCGCGCCCCACGGAAAATACAGCCGAGACGGGACCAGCCGGTCACGCAGTGAAAGTCCTGGCGTTGACGCTCGCTTTCGAGCGCCTCGAGCGTCTCCAGCGGGATCGATCGTTCGTCGTCGACGGCACCCCACACGTCGAGCGTCGAGTCGGCCGGTACCGACGGCACGTCGCCCTTCGAGAGCACCGGAAACGAGGACGTTTCGTGTTGGCCCGGCGGAAGACGTTCGCCGTCGAACTCCTCGTGAACGTCCGTGACGTCTCTCATGTGTCATCGCGTACCCGTGGGAACGTAGACGTATCGTTTCAGGATCCGTTCGCCGAATCATGCAAAACAGCTGGCAAAACGAAAAAATATCCTTCCAGAATTGCCGATACGATTTTGTCACTGTAGAAAATCACTCGACAGAATTAAATACCCCATCCCCGAATCTGGAATCAATCCGATGCCGAAGGTACAACTCACCGTCCCGGAGCATCTCGAGATGCAGATCGCACAGCTCGTCGAAGAGGGCGAGTTCGTCAACCGCGAGGAGGCGATAGAGGAGCTGTTATCGACCGGACTTCGGGCGTACAAGACGAGCGGCCCGATGGACGACGACGAACCGGGATTCGAGGAGGACGGTATGATGGGCCACGACGACGAGTACGTTTTCTGAGCCAGGGCACGACGACGCCGGTCCGTATGGGGACACGTGTGCGCCGCCATCCCGCGCAAGTGTTAAACGGTCCGTTGTAATACGCATAAACATGCACAAAGACGAACTTCTGGAGCTACACGCCAAGATGGTCTCCATCATGGAGCACTTCGACGGGATGGACGAGATCGACGACTCGGTGTTCGATCCCTACGGGGAACTCGACGTGACCCCCGACGATGTCCACAAATCGAAAAGCGAGCACAAACACGCGGTATTCGTCCTCGGCAACGCCCTGGCGAACGTGATGGCCGAAGACGAGTTCTCCGACGCGGGGCGAATCGGCAAGCGAATGGAGGAGCTCGCCGACGACGCCGAGTCGAAGCTATAGTGACGTTCGAACACCGTAGTGCGTCGACCGTGGACGGTTCCCAGCCGATGCGTGGGCCGCTTGCGCATTCACCATAAAAAGCCCATCTCGACGCCGTCGGCGAAACCCATCCCGATGCCGTCGGCGAAACCCATCCCGATGCCGTCGGCGAAACCCATCCCGATGCCGTCGGCGAAACCCATCCCGCCGACGACCCAGACGCCCCGATCGTCGCTGAACACGTAACCTAAGACGGTGGGGGCCCAAACGACGGTAATGGAACCGCTGGGTAGCGAGGAGACGGCCCCACGGACGGGGGGGCTCGTAAGCCGGGCAGTCCAGCTATCGACTGTCCCGGACCGACGTTCGGCGCTTGCGGCGGCCGATTCACCACGGACGTTCTGGTCGGCTCCCGGAGAGGCGACGGTCGTCGGAAGCGGGACGGCGACGACGATTCGGGCGGACGGACCGAACCGGTTTCGGGCCGTCCAGGAGGCCGCGGCGGAACTGTTTTCCGTCGGCGACGTACACGCCGGCGCGCTCGCGGCACGCCCCCGGCTGTTCGGCGGGTTCGCCTTTCATGACGACCACGCCGGTTCGGGTCCGTGGGAGGGCTATCCCGGCGCGGAGTTCGTCCTGCCGCGAACACAGGTGACTTACACCGGCGGTGAGGCGTGGCTGACGGTCAACGACGTCGGCGGCGAACCGGCCGCCGTCGAGCGCCGACTCGAGGCCGAGATCGAGCGACTCGGGGGGCTCTCTGATCCCGGTCCGGTCGGGACTCCACCGGGGGTCACGGATCGCGCCCGGACGACCTCCGAAACCGAGTGGCGCAACAGCGTCGTCGCCGCCACCGACCGGATCGCGGCCGGCGAACTCCGGAAGGTCGTTCTCGCACAGGCGCTTCGGACCACGCTCGGGCGGGCGCTTTCGATGCCGGAGACCCTCTCGCGGCTCGCGGGGCGTTACCCCGATTGCTATCGGTTTCTGTTCGAACCCGAGGACGGCTCCGGGGGGTTCTTCGGGGCGACACCCGAACGGCTGGTCGGCCGTCGCGGCCGGACCGTCGAAACGGGGGCGCTCGCCGGGACGACCGGCCGCGGGGATACGCCGGAGGAAGACGAGTGGCTCGCAGCGGAGCTTTTGGCCGACGAAAAGAACGTCCACGAGCACGAACTCGTCGCAGACGCGGTCCGCTCGCAGTTGGAACCCTACGCCGCCTCGATCCGCGCCGGGGAGCGCTCGATCCGGCGGCTAGCGACCGTCCAACACATCGAGACGCCGATCACCGCCGAACTCGCCGACGACGAACACGTCCTGACGCTCGTAGAGGCGCTGCATCCGACCCCCGCGGTCGGTGGGCTCCCGCCGAGGGAGGCACTGCGGACGATCCGCGACACCGAGCCCTTCGAACGGGGATGGTATGCCGCCCCCGTCGGGTGGTTCGATGCGGCCGGCTACGGCTCCTTTGCGGTCGCGATCCGCTCTGCGATCGCCAGGGGGGAGACGGCGACGTTGTTCGCCGGTGTCGGGATCGTCGAGGACTCCGACCCCGACCGCGAGTGGGAGGAGGTACAGCTCAAATACCGGCCGATCCTCGACGAACTGGAGTGACCGGATGCCCGGTGAACTCAACGCGCTGTGGGGACGGATCATCGCGGACGAACTCGCGGCGGCGGGCGTCGAGACCGCCATCCTTTGTCCGGGGTCGCGCTCGACGCCGCTGACGGTCGCGTTCGCGGAGCATCCCGACGTCGAAGCCGTCTCCCACCTCGATGAGCGCTCGGCCGCCTTCTTCGCGCTCGGCTACGCGAAACGGACCGGGCGGCCCGCTCCCCTCGTCTGTACCTCGGGGACCGCACTCGCAAACGTCCATCCCGCGGTCGTCGAGGCCGACACGGCCCGGGTTCCGATGGTGCTTTTGACCGCCGACCGACCGCCGGAGTTGGCCGACAGCGGCGCGAACCAGACGATCGACCAAGGGCGTTTCTACGGGGACTCGGTCCGGGACTACCGTACGCTCCCCGAACCCGAGGCCGCCGACCGAAAGCTCCGATCGCTCCGGACGGCGCTCGCTCGGGCGGTCGGGACGGCGGTCGGCGTTCCGCCCGGCCCGGTTCATCTCAACGTGCCCCTCCGGAAACCGCTGGAACCGACCGCCGATAGCCGGGCTCCCGACGGCGTCCCCACCGGATCGCTACCCGAGGGGTTCGAGCGGCCGGATCGTCCCGCGACCGCGGGCCGCGAGGGTCCCTTCGTCGCCGTGACCCAGGGGCGGGCCGGGCTCTCCGCGTCCGAGCGCGGGCGGGTAGCGGAGGCGATCGAGCGCGCCGAGGGCGGCCTCATCGTCTGCGGTCCCGCAAACGGGGCGGCACCCGACCGAGAGGCACTGACGGCGCTCGCCCGTGCGAGCGGGTTTCCGGTGGCCGCCGACCCGCTTTCGGGCCACCGGTTCGGTTCCCACACCGGCGATGTCACGATCTGTGGCGGCTACGACGGGTACGTCTCGGCGATCGGTTCGGTGCCCGACGTCGTCATCCGGTTCGGCGCGTCGCCGACGTCGAAGCCGCTGCGACGCTATCTCCGGGACTCGGCGGCGAGGCAGTTCGTCGTCGATCCCGCCGGCGGCTGGCGGGAGGCGACGTTCACCGCCACGGATCTGCTCGTCGCCGATCCGACGCAGGTCGCCTCCGAGGTGGCGGCCGCCGTCGACCGAGAGCCCGGCGCGTACGCGGCGGAACTCGCCGCGATCGAGGCCGAATACTGGTCGTTCGTCGCGGGGAGCGAACCGCCCGAGGGTGCGGTCCTCGCGGATGCGGTCGCGTCCGCCCCCGATCCGGCGACGGTGTTCGTCTCGAACTCGATGCCGGTGCGGGATCTCGACCGCTTCGGCCGCCCTCGCGAGGCGGCGTTGACCGTCCTCGGCAACCGCGGTGCCTCCGGGATCGATGGCATCACCTCGACGGCGCTCGGGGCCGGCCACGGCACCGAAGAGCCACTCGTGCTCGTGACGGGGGATCTCGCGTACTACCACGACATGAACGGACTGCTCGCGGTCGCGCGCGCGGACGTCGATGCGACCGTCGTCTGTCTCAACAACGACGGCGGCGGGATCTTCCATCTCCTGCCGATCGAAGCACACGACACCTTCGAGGGGTGGTTCCGGACGCCGCACGGCCTCGATTTCGAGCACTCGGCGGACCTCTATGAGCTGCGCTTCGCGCGGACGGACGACCGCGATCGGTTCCGGGAGCTGTATGCCGACTCGGTCGGAACCGGGGGAACACGGGTGATCGAGTACCGCACGGACAGTCGGCGGAACCACGACGAACGCCGCGAGCTCGAACGCCGCGTCACCGACCGCCTCGGTCCCTGAGTGGGTCGGCCGACGGCCGTTTCGGGTGGATACATCCCGACGCTCCGGCCGTCTTTATCGAAGTTACGAGGGTGAATCGCCCGCGCTTCAGCACGGGGCGGATGTCGAGTGTGGCTCGGACGGTGTCCGGAATCTCACCGTTCGGCATGGCTGCCCACCGTACATCCGGCCCGCCGTTGGCCCCACGATTGTGTTTTCAGCCCAATACTAACCTATATATCCGCGGGGCGAGTACAGGAGCTATGAACAAAAATGTCGGTTCGACGGACAGACTGATCCGAACGCTCGTCGGCGCGATATCCGGGCTCGTCTCGCTCGCGATCCTCGCCGGCGTCGTCTCGCTGCCCACGATCGTCTCACCGGTTCTCGGCGTGGTGGCGGTGATGATGCTCGGTACCGCGCTGACGGGAACGTGTGCGCTGTACTCGATTCTCGGCCTCGATACGTGCCCGCGGTCCGCCGGCGGCCCCCCATAAAAACGGCCGGCGCGGAACCGTTCGAGCGAACTCGACGGCCCGGCCGCGGTCCCGCCCGGGCCACCGCGTCCGCATCCGTAGGGGTGGGAGGTTTCACGATGGATACCTATAGTAGAGATCGGAGGACAAGACACACTCGATCGCACGGCGGCAGTGCGATCGGTGTGTACATCGTTGCGATGTTTACTATATCTTTTTCTTCGCGGCGCTCCGACCCTCGACAATGGTTTCTGAACTGTTCGAGGATGACCGCTGGGAGCCGATCACCGACGACTTCGAGGACATCACCTACCACCGATCGACGGAGACGGGCGCGGTCCGGATCGCCTTCGACCGCCCCGACGTTCGAAACGCCTTCCGTCCCGAGACGGTCGACGAACTCTATACCGCCCTCGACCACGCCAAACGCCAGACCGACGTCGGCTGTATCCTGTTGACCGGCAACGGCCCCTCGCCGAAAGACGGCGGCTGGGCGTTCTGCTCGGGCGGCGACCAGCGCATCCGCGGGGACGCCGGCTACGAGTACGAAGCGAACGGGGACGAACGCGACGGCGGCGGGACGCCCGACTCGGAACGGCGCTCCGCCCCGCGCCTCCACATTCTCGAAGTACAGCGGCTCATCCGACACGTTCCAAAGCCCGTCGTCGCCGTCGTCCCCGGGTGGGCCGTCGGCGGCGGCCACTCGCTGCACGTCGTCTGTGATATGACGCTCGCCTCCGAGGAGCACGCGGCGTTCCTCCAGACCGATCCCGACGTGGCCTCCTTCGACGCCGGTTTCGGATCGGCGTATCTCGCCCGACAGATCGGTCACAAGAAGGCTCGGGAGGTGTTCTTTCTCGGGAAGACCTACTCCGCCGAGGAGGCTGCCGAGATGGGCATGGTAAACGAGGTCGTTCCCCACGACGACCTCGAGGCGACGGCCCACGAGTGGGCCGAGACCGTCTGTTCGAAGTCGCCGATGGCGATCCGGATGCTCAAATACGCCTTCAACATGGACTCGGACGGCCTCGTCGGTCAGCAGATGTTCGCGGGCGAGGCGACGCGACTCGGCTACATGACCGAGGAGGCCGAGGAGGGCCGGGACGCGTTCGTCGAGGGCCGAGACCCGCGGTTCGACGAGTTCGAATGGCACTACTGATACTGACGGCGACCCCCGTCGTGAGCCATTCGCACTCTCATCGTGTTTATACCGTCGGCGCTCCGAGTCATCCGTAATGACAGCGGCGGTCTCGACACGGAAAGCATGGCTCATGGCGGCCCGTCCGCAGACCCTTCCGGCGGCGGCGGCACCGGTGCTCGTCGGGACGGGGCTGGCGGTCAGGTCCGGCGTCTTCGATCCCCTCCCGGCCGTCGTCGCGCTCGTCGGCGCACTCCTGTTACAGATCGGGACGAACTTCGCCAACGACTACTACGACGCCGTCCGGGGGGCTGACACCGAGGATCGGGTGGGGTTCACGCGCGTGACCGCCGGCGGTCTCCTCGCCCCCGACGCGGTCAAGCACGCGATGTACGCCACGTTCGGTCTCTCGATTCTCGTCGGGACCTACCTCGTCTACGTCGGCGGCATCCCGATCCTCGTGATCGGGCTCGCGAGCGTCGTCGCCGGCATCACCTACACCGGTGGCCCGCTCCCGTACGGGTATCGCGGCCTCGGCGACCTCTTCGTCTTCGTCTTCTTCGGGATCGTCGCGGTCGCCGGCACCTATTACGTCCAGGCGGTCGGTGGCTCCGGCCCGCTCCCGCTTTGGATCCCCGAGGGAACGGTTCCCGCGGCGGCGGTCGTCGCGGGGCTTCCCGCCGCCGGGCTCTCGACTGCGATCCTCGTGATCAACAACGTCCGAGACCGCGAGACCGACGCGGCCTCCGGCAAGCGGACGCTCGCGGTCGTGTTGGGCTATCGAGCCAGCCGGATCGAGTGGACGGCGATGGTCGGACTCGCGTACGCGATCCCGGTCGTCTTCTCGCTCGACGGCTACGGGACGGCAGTCCTGTCGCCGCTTCTCACCGCACCCTTCGCCGTCCGGATCGGGGCGACGGTCTGGGGGCGGAGCGACGGCGACGCGCTCAACGCTGCCCTCGAACGGACCGGCCGACTCCTCTTTGTACATTCGGCGCTGTTCGCCGCCGGACTCGCCGCGCCGGCGGTCGTGTGACCATGGAGGTCGAACCGTTCTCGCTGCCGCTCGCCCGGCCGTTCGAAACCGCCTCCGGGACGATCGAGCGCCGCCGGGGGTTTCTCGTCCGCGTCGGGGTCGACGGGACGGCGGGGCTCGGCGAGGCGACCCCGCTTTCGGGGTGGACTGAATCGATCGGGGACTGTGAGAGCGCCCTCCGCTCCGTCGAGGATCCGGTCTCGGCGCTGGTGGACGGGACGTTGTCCGACGTCCCGGCGGCCCGCCACGGCGTCTCGCTCGCGGTATTGGACGCGCAATCGAGGGCGGCCGGCCGGCCGCTGTATCGGTTTATCGGCGGCAGCGATCCCGTCGAGTCGGTCCCCGTCAACGCGACCGTCGGCGACGGATCGCCGGCCGAAACGGCCGCCGCCGTCGGGCGCGCCGTCCGAGCGGGGTTTCCAGCCGTGAAAATAAAAGTCGGTGTACGGGACCTCTCCGAGGACCTCGCCCGGATCGAGGCGGTCCGATCGGACGCACCGGCGATCGAACTGCGCCTCGACGCCAACGGGGGCTGGAGCGAGACGACGGCCGAGCGCGCTCTCCCGAAACTCGACGACCTCGGGGTGTCGGTTCTCGAACAGCCGCTGTCGGCCGATTCGCTCGACGCCCACGCGCGGCTTCGCGGCCGCGGCGTCGACATCGCCCTCGACGAGGGGCTCGTCGAACACGGCTTCGGCACCGCGCTCGGGGCCGACGCCGCCGACCTCCTCGTCTGTAAGCCGATGGCGCTCGGCGGCATCGATACCGTTCGGAACGTCGTTCGCTCGGCCCGTACGGCCGGCATTGACGCCGTCATCACGACGACGATCGACGGCGCGGTCGCGCGGGCGGGCGCCGTCCACCTCGCCGCATCACTCCCGAAACTGCGGCCGTGTGGTCTCGGGACCGGCGGCCTGCTCGGCTCCGATCTTCGGGCGGGTGTCGCCCCGGTCGCGAAGGGGAGCGCCGCCGTCCCACAAGGAAAAGGCAATATCCCACCGGAATAAACGAGGGGACGAAACGATGCGGGATTGGCTTGCCGTCCGGGCGGACGTGACCCCGAAAGCGACCGCGTTAGCGGCTGGCGGCGCGCTCGACGCCGCTCGAAGCTACGCGGAGTTGAACGACCGCGTCGAGACGGTCGCCGGCCGCCTCGCCGGGGCCGGCGTCTGTGTCGACGACGCCGTCGCGGTCTGTGCCCGAAACCGCCCGGCGTTCGTCACCGTCGTCCACGCCGTTCAACGCCTCGGTGGGGTTCTCGTCCCGATCAACGCCCGGTTGACCGCCACGGAAGTCCGGGTACGACTCGAGCGCGTCTCCCCGGCGGCCGTCGTCTGCGAGCGGGGGACGGAGGCCGCCGTCGCCGAGGCGACCGACGGGACGACGGTCTCGCTCGACGAGCCGGCGGGGGAGACGAAAGCGCTCTCGGCGGTGCCGCCCCGCCAGTTCGACCTCCCGGAGTGGGAACTCGACGATCCACTCGCCGTCCTCTTTACCTCGGGAACGACGGGCGAGCCGAAGGGCGTCCTCCTGACGCTCGGGAACGTCCTCGCGAGCGCGACCGCCTCGGCGTTCCGGCTCGGGATCCGCCGGGACGACTGCTGGCACGTACCGCTGCCGATGTACCACATGGGCGGGCTCGCACCGGTCTACCGGTCCGTCCTGTACGGAGCGGCGCTGTCGATCCAGCGGGGGTTCGATCCCCAATCGACCCGTGCGGCCGTCCGAACGTCCGGCGCGACCGCGGTCTCGCTCGTGCCGACGATGCTGGAGCGGCTGCTCGACGCCGGCCCGGTCCCGGCGTTGCGGTTCGTCCTCCTCGGCGGCGCGCCCTGTCCGCCGGCGTTGATAACGCGCGCGAGAGCGCGGGGCGTTCCGGTCGCGCCCACCTACGGGATGACCGAGGCCGCCTCACAGATCGCGACCGCACGCCCCGAAGCGGTCGGGGACGCGCCCGAATCCGTCGGTCACCCGCTCATGTTCGCGGAGGTCTCCGTCCTCGACGAGGTCGGAGCCCCGTGTGGGACGGGGACGATCGGCGAACTCGTCGTCTCCGGTCCCATGGTCACGCCCGGCTACCTCGACAGCGGCGTGACGGACGAGCGATTTATAAATGGCGGGCTGCGGACGGGTGACCGCGGCTACCGGGACGAACACGGGCGGGTCTACGTGGTCGGCCGCGTCGACGAAACCGTCGTGACGGGTGGCGAGAACGTCGACCCGACCGAGGTAGTGTCGGCGCTCCGGGAGCACCCCGGCGTCGCAACGTGTGCCGTCGTCGGCCTCGAAGACGACGAGTGGGGCGAGCGCGTCGCGGCCCTCGTCGTCCCGGCCGGGGACGCAGACCCCTCCGTCGGGGAGCTCGAGACACACTGTCGCGAACGGCTGGCGGGGTACAAACTCCCCCGGACGATCGCGTTCACTGCCGAACTCCCGCGGACGGCGTCGGGGACCGTCGATCGGGATGCCGTCGTCGAACACCTCGAGCGGGCGTCCGAATAGCGTCCGGATCGCGGGTGTTTTTGTGTTCCCCACACGCACGGACGGCCGTGTGTACGCTCATCGTCGCCTGGCGAGTATTCGAGGAAGCACCCGTCTGTGTCGCCGCAAACCGTGACGAAGCTGTGGATCGCCCGTCGACGTCGCCACGGCGATGGCCCGGTGATCCCCCGGTGGTCGCCCCCCGGGACGAACGGGCGGGCGGCACCTGGCTCGGATACAACGCCGAGGGCCTTCTCGCCGCGGTCACCAACCGCTGGATGCCCGGCGAGGGGGAGCGCTCGCGGGGGCTCCTCGTCCGGGATGCCCTCGGGGCCCGATCGGCCGACGGGGCGATCGAGGTGGTCCGTGAAAGGCTCCGAACTCACGAGTACGCCCCCTTTCACCTGCTCGTCGTGGATGCGGACGGCTGTCTGCTCGTGATCCATGACGGCGACGGCGACGGTGACGACGTCCACGGGCTCTCCCCGGGCGTCCACGCAGTGGTCAACGTCGGCTTCGACGGCGAGTGGTTCGCCCCCGAGCGGCGGCCGGCGGCCGGACGCGAACAGGCCCACAACGCCGAACGCGTACGCGAGACGCTTCGACCGGACGCCGGCGAGACCGCCTCGGCGTGGACGATCCGCGCCGGGGACGTTCTCGGCGACCACGAATACGGGGTCTGTATCCACGGCGACGGGTTCGGAACGCGGTCGTCCTCGCTGGTCCGCCTCGGCGACGAGCGGGTCTTCGAGTACGCCGACGGACCACCGTGTGAAACGCCGTTCCGTCGGGTCGACGCGGGCGTATAGCCCACGTCCGCCCTCGCGTACCGACCCGTCTGGGCGTGACCCCGCCCGTTCCGTGTTCGGCCGGGCGCGCATCAAAGCAATGATTTAAACCGTTCGCTGGCGGAATGGCAGACGATGAGTACCGCCGCGGAAGCCGACCTCTCGGAGGTAGAGCGCGCAGGGCTGGAACTGATACGGGACACCGGAGGCATCCACCAGAGCGACTTCTGGAAGGAACTCGACGTCGATTCGAGAAAGGGCAGCAGGATCATCGACAAACTCGAGGAGTTGGAACTCGTCGAACGGACCGAAACCGTCTACCAGGGCCACAACACGTATCTGGTGACGCCCATCCTCGATCCCCGTGATCTCGACTTCTCGCTTTTGATGGCCGGTGACCAGCTTTCGCCGTTCGTCGGCGACGAGGAGATCGATCCCCAGGGCGACGCTTTCTCACAGTGGGTCATGACGCTGGCCTACGAGGAGTACTGAGGCGGACCGTCGTATCGGCGCTTCGGTCACCGTCCGAAGACACATTCCATTACATGTATACGAGAATACCCGCCAGAGCCAGCCCCACGTAAACTATTTTGGCTATTGGTTTATAAATACTGGTCCCTCGAATTCCTGTTTTCAGCTTCGGAAGATATTTTTTCACGGACGTAAAAGATACCACCATGAGCGCGGAGACGGAGGACAGGATTCTCGCCGTCCTAGAGGACGACGCCCAGGCCTCCTACACAGAGATCGCAGACCGTGCAGACGTATCGAAACCGACCGTCAGAAAATACATCGACAAACTCGAATCCGAGGGCGTCATCGTCGGGTACTCGGCCGACATCGACCCGAAGAAGCTATCGGGGAAGTCCATCGCGATGGTCGGCGTCGACGTCGCGAGCGAACGCTACGTCGAGGTCACCCGGAAGCTGAAACGACTCGACGCCGTGGAGTCGCTGTACACGTCCAGTGGCGATCACATGCTGATGGCCGAAGTCCGGGCCGCCGATGGCGACGAGGTCGGAGAGATCATCCGTGACGACGTCCTCTCGATCGACGGCGTCGAAGCCGCCCACCCCTCGTTCCTTCAAGAACGGCTGAAGTGACGCCGTCCGGATCCCTGCCGCGCCTCCGGTTTCGATCACGATTCCCGATCGCCGGGAGTTGATCTCCGATCGCCGGGAGTTGATCTCCGATCGCCGGGAGTTGATCTCCGATCGCCGGGAATCGACCTCCAGTATCCTCCTACCGTCCCTGTAGAACGTCACAGTCCCTGCCGACATCCGCACAGTCTCCCACATCCGCACAGTCTCCCACATCCGCGCGGTTTCGGTCTCCGACACCCGCGCGGTTTTCCCTCCGGGCCGCGTATCGGGCGTATGACCACCTACCGCCGCGAGACGTACATCGACGCCCCGTTCGAGGACGTCTGGGGGTTTCACTCGACGACGGACGGCCTCGAGGCGCTGACGCCCGGGTTCATGAACCTAGAGGTCGAAAGCGTCACCGGACCGGACGGCGAAGCGGACCCCGCGGAACTCGGGGCCGGATCGCGGATCGAACTGTCGATGCGCCCCCTCGGTATCGGCCCCCGACAGCGGATGGTGTCGGTGATCACCGACCGGGAACGCGACGGCGGGACGGGCATGTTCCGCGACGTCATGGAATCGGGACCGTTCGCGGAGTGGGAACATACCCACCGGTTCTTCGCCGACGGCGATGGGACGATCGTCTCGGATCGCGTCGAGTACCGCCTCCCGGGCGGACCGCTCGGCCGTGCAGTCTCGCCGCTGGGACGGGTCGGTCTCGTCCCGATGTTCTTCGGCCGACACCGGACGACGAAGAAACTCCTCGAGGAGTGAGATCATAACGGAGTTCGGCCGCCGTCGTCCACTCGACCGGAGGACGGTCCTCCCGTTGGTGTGGACATCGTTTCATGCGGACTGTTGTCGTCCGGGAACGGTCACCGCCGGAGCGGTGCCGGCGGTGACCGTTCCGTCGGGACACCAATCCTATCAAACCACACGGGTGGCGCAGGCCGAGCGATCCGGGTCACCACGTCCGTGCGACGAGTACGACGCCGACGAGCACGAGCGATCCGCCGGCGACGACGGCGGGTCCGACCGGCTCGGCGAGGAACACCGCCCCCAGGACGACCGTCGCAACCGGCTCGACGGTGCTGAGTATCGAGGCCGGCCCCGCCCCGATCCGCGAGAGCCCGGCGAAGAAGGCGAAGATCGGGATCGCCGTCGCGAGCACCGCGATCCCGAGGACGGAACCCCACGCGACCGCCCCGGACGGGACCCCGAGCGTATCGGTCGCTGCCCCCACGAGGAGAAACGTCCCGGCGGCCGCCGGCATGACGTGGGCAGTGAGCGTCGGGGGCGTCACCTCTTCGAGTGTCGTCCGACTCACGGTGATGTAGGCCGCATAGAGGATCGCAGCGAGGAGTACGACCGCGATACCGCGTGGATCGGCGGCCGCGGGATCGGCACCGGTGATAAGCGCGATCCCCCCGATGGTAATCACGAGCGCGGAGAGCCGTCGACGCCCGATCGGCTCGTCGAGAAACGCCGCCGAGAGAACGAGCACGAACGCCGGATACGTATACAGAACGATCCCCGCCATCCCGGCGGTCATGACCCCGAGGCCGAGGAAATAGAGGCCGCTCACCGCGGCGTACCCGACGGAGCCGAGTCCGACGCCGGCGACGAACCTCCGGCCACGGAGCAGCCGTATCTCGCCCCTGAGACCGAAGACCACCCAGACGAGCACCGTCGCCAGGATGAATCGAAACGAGAGAATCGTCGGAATCGAGAGCCCGGCATCGCCGGCGACGATTCCCAATATACCCAGCGTGCCGAACCCGACGGCGGAGCACAACACGAGGGCGGCACCGAGACGCGTATCGTCCATACCCGCGGCACCGTCCCGGTCGGCAAATCGTTTCCGGAACCGATCGTCCGATCGCCCGGAGTGGCCGACCGGCCGCGCCGTCACTCGGGGGCGTCGGCGGCCCGGTGGGCGCGACTGACACGGTCCCGCAGTCGCCCGCCGTCCTCGTCGTAGGCGAGGTGCGACGGACAGTCACAGTCGGATGCGCCGAACCCCCGGACGGGCGATGCCGGGAGCTCGGCGGCGACCGTACACTCGATGTCGGCACCCGGCGTCCGAACGTCCCCCCGGATCGAGACGTCCCCGTGTCCCAGGAGGTAATCGACGTGCCAGTGGCGGGTGTCTCGCTCCCCGGCGGCGAGTTCGTAGTGGCGGTCGACCCGGCTGAACCCACCGGAGCCGAACGCGCTCCCGGTGTAGGCGTATGCCCCGGCCGGAAACCGATGTCCTCCGAGCGCACCGACCTCGATCGTCGCGGGGCGTCGCAGTTCGATACAGAGGGTGTACGTGCCACCGGTCACGGATGGCTCATACTGCCGGCTATACGGTTATAACGCTTGTCGTACCGCGGAGACCGAAACGGCGGCGGTCTTCGCCGCCGCGTTCTCGCACCCGTACGTGGCCCACGTCGACCCACCACCCGACCCGCGGCGATCCACCACCCGACCCACGTCGACCCACCACCCGACCCGCGGCGATCCACCACCCGACCCACGTCGACCCACCACCCGACCCACGTCGACCCACCACCCGACCCGCGGCGACCCACCATACTTTTGCCGTCCGCCGTCGCAGGCAGTAGTATGAAGGAGTCGCTGCTGGACATTCTGTGCTGCCCGCTGGATAAAGGCGAACTCGAACTCGAAGTGATCCGCGAGAACGACGACGAGATCCTCGAGGGGCGGCTCGTCTGCGTGGAGTGCGGCGAGGAGTACCCCATCGAGGACGGCATCCCGAACCTGCTGCCGCCGGACATGCGCGACGAGGCGGCGGCGTAGCGCGACCGGTATATTTTTTAACCGTACCGGGAGTGTGTGACGACGTGACGGATTCGCTCGCCGTCGCGGTCAACCGTGACGGGTTACACACGCTCGCTGTCCCGACGGAGTTCGAGGCCAACGGGCCCTTCGACGTCAAACTGTACAACCACGGTGAGGCGGCCCACGTCTATCTCAACGTGGACGACAGGCTCTCGGAGGTCGCCCGTATCAGGGCGACGAACCACTACGTCGGATCCAACGAAAGCCGCCGCGTCCGCGTCGAGACCCGTGATCCGTCGGTGTGGCCCGAGGAGACGGTTCGCGGCACCCTCGAAGTCGTCGTCGGCCACGGCCAAGAAACCCGCCAGGTACGAGTCACGCTCGATCCGACGATCGGCCGCAAGGAGGTCCCGGTCGATCCCGACCTCACGACGCCGAAAAGCGACCCGGAACCGGGGACGCCGCCCGTCTTCCGGGTTCTCCCGGTGGTCGTCCTCGGAAGCGTCGCCGTGTTGCTCGCCGCCGCCGCGGTCTTCGCCGGCGAGGGTGTCGATGTCGCCGTCGGTGGACTCGGGCTCGTCTCCGCCGGACTCTGTGCGGTGGCCGCGTACTACCTGCTGCGGTGATCGCGTACTACCTGCTGCGGTGGCCGCGTACTACCTGCTGCGGTGATCGCGTACTACCCGCTGCGGTGATCGCGTACTACCCGCTGCGGTGGCCGCGTACTACCTGCTGCGGTGATCGTGGTGAGTACGTATCACACGCCGTCCTCATCGGTCGGCACGCCACAGAGACGGTCCTCGTCATCGAACCGTTTCGCCCGTAGGAACCGCGCCCGGTAGCGGTTCGCACCGTCGTAGATGTCCGCCTCACGGACGTCCTCGACGTCGCCGTCGGCGACGGTACCGATGATCTCCTCGATTTGCTCTTTCTCGCTCGGGGTCAACTCGAACTCGTAGGTCCGGGAGCGTTCGCCCTCGAGTTTCGTCCACTTGCGGGCGGCCGTCACGACGAGAGAGCAAGGCTCCCGGCAGGGAAAGGCCCCGTCCCCGCCATCGACGTCCAACTCGGTCTCGTCGTCGTATTGCCACTCGCGGCGTTTCAGACACTGGCTGTCGTCACAGCAGGCCTCCGCGACCCAATCGACGTGCTCGTGGCCCTCGCCGCGGTCCCACGTCTTGATCACGCCGTAGATACCGCTTTGTCGCTCCATCGTCTCCCGCCAGTGGTTTACGTCGAGGTCCCCGCGGCGTTCGAGATACCAGTTCGCGATCGTCGCCGGGTAGACGTACTCGACGGTCTCGGCGAGCGCCGGGCCATCGAGATCGACGAACGCCCATCCGGTCGGGAGCGTCGGCGCGGTCTTCAGGGGGCGGTATCGGCCCCGATCGTCACGCTTGAGGAGCCCTCTCGCGTCGGCCGGGTCGGTCCGGACGTCGAGTTCCTCGGGGGCGACTTCGCCGTCGGCTCCGTTTCGGACCGTATAGACCCGCTCCCCGTCGGCTCCGGGGGCGATATCGATCCGGAGCTCGCCCCAAGAGGCGACGATCCCGCCGTCGGCGAGCCACTCGTATCGCTCCGGGACCGTCCGCTCGTCAGCGCCTTCGAGCCACCGGAGGTAGGCCCGCTCGGTATCGGGACGGTCCGTCCGGTTCCAGTGATACCAGTTCGAGACGAACCACGGGTTCTGGGCGGCGAGCTCACGAAGCGCCGGCTGGGAAAGCCCCGTGTGGGTCTCCTCGGGTGTCTCGAAGCGATAGCCGCCGTCCGTTCGGGTGACCGAGAGGCCGTCACATTCGACCCCATCGTCGGCCGCCGACAGCAACGCATCGAGTTGTGTGTCGTTCACGTCAGTCACCCGCCCCCGCCTCCGCGTCCGCACCGGCGCTTCGGGTCTTCCGTCGGATCTCCTCGATCGCATCGCCCACGTTGGCGCCCGCGTCGGCCGCGCGTTCGATGAGTACGTCGGCGGTGAGCGCCTCGGTGCCGACGGCACCGGCGTACCAGATCCGGTGGCCGTCGACGTCGCTCGGCGTCTCCCAGCCGGTTCGGTAGTCGTCCGTCAGCCCCATGTCCTCCGGGATGTCCTCTTGGGTGTGATAGCCGTCGGAGACGAAAAGCGGGACGACGACGACGTCCGTCGTCTCGAAGAAGTCGGCTACGTCGTCGATCTCGGGGTCCTCGTCCATGAACAGCGCTTTCACCTCCTCGAAGCGGTCCATCCCCTCGATCCGGTCGGCATGGAGCCGGACGGCCTTCGCGGAGTTCTCGTTTCGCTCCGTCCCGTGGCCGACGACCGCCAGGGCGAACCCCTCACCGACGTCGGGGTCACCGGTAACGCTTTCGGCCCGCCGAACGATGACGTCGCTCATCGCGTCGTGAGTACCGACGGGGCCGCAGTAATGGACCGTCTTTTCGACGTCCGCCGCCTCGAGGGTGGTGTGTGTCGCACTCGTTCCGTCGGAGTCCCACTCGTCGAGATCCCACTCGTCGAGCCGGAGTTCGCGGGGGATTACCTCTTCGGTAAAGTAGCCCTCGGAGATGAAAAGCGGGACGACGTAGACCTCCTCGCTTTCGACCGTCCGCAGTACTTCCCGGAACGACGGTTCCTCCTTCCAAAAGCCGGTCTTGACCTCGTCGAAGACGCCGGCCTCGCGGATCGTATCGGCGTGGTCGTACGTCGGGGTACTCGCGTCGGGGTTCAGGTGGGACCCATGGGCGACGATGACGAGCGCTTGCATACATCGGTATTGGGCGACGGCGTCCTTAGTGGCTTCGGGAGGTTCCGTCGACCGATACGACCTTTAGGACTCCGGGCTACGTCACGGGTATGACCGTTGCCGCCGACGCTCGCGCCGCCGTCCGGGCGCACCCGTTTGTCCACACCGCACTCCGGGCGGGGATCCTCAACTACGCCGCGGCCGCCGAGTTCCTCGACGTCGGCGACACTGACGCGGTCGCGGCCGCGCTCCGCCGATACGCCGAGGAGCTCGACGATTACGGGAGAGCTGACCGCCGCGTCAGCGTCTCGATGGAATCGGGCGTCGGTCGGCGGGACGGGGCGGACGACGACGGCATCGTGACGGTCGGCGGGGACACCTTCGCGGCCGATTGCGGCGACCTGACCGCCGTCGTGGCGGCCGGCGACGTCGACGCGTCGGCGCTCGAAGCGGTCCTCGGACGAACCCGAACGGCCGGCATCGATGCTAGGGCGGCGGCCGGAACCGACGGTCACGTCGCCGTCGTCGTCGAGCGTCGGGACGGACCCGACGCCGTCCGCGCCCTCGAGGACGCGCTGGAACGCGGGCAAGCGACGCATTGAAACCGCCCGCGAGCGAGGCTCCGCCAATGACGCTCCGTCTGTCGAACACGCTCTCGGGTGAGCGCGAACCGTTCGAACCGGCCGATCCCGACGACGTCCTGTTGTACTACTGCGGGCTGACGGTGTCGGATTACGCCCACCTCGGTCACGCCCGAAGCTGGGTCCACGTCGACGTGATCCACCGGTGGCTCGAACATCTCGGCTACGGCGTCCGCCACGTCGAGAACATCACCGACGTGAACGAGAAGATCGTCGCTCGCGTCGGCGAACACACCGACGGCGGCGCGCTCGGTGACGACGAGCCCGGCGTCGCCCGGGAGTTCATCCGACAGCTACTCGCCGACATGCGCGCGCTCAACCTCGAACGTGCCGAGGTGTATCCCCGCGTCTCGGAGCACGTCCCCGAGATCATCGACCTGATCGAGACGCTGCTCGAGAAGGGGTACGCCTACGAGTCCAACGGCTCCGTCTACTTCGACGTGACCGAGTTCCCCGAGTACGGGAAGCTCTCGAACCAGTCGATCGAGGACGTCGAATCCCAGGGGGCGGAGGCCGAACGCTCCGAGAAGCGCCACCCCGCTGACTTCGCACTCTGGAAGGCCGGTGGCGTCTCCGAGGCCGCGGTCGCAGAGCACCGCGACGACGACCGCGAGTACGGAAGCCACCCCAGCGGCGAGACCTGGGAGTCGCCGTGGGGGGAAGGCCGGCCGGGCTGGCACGTCGAGTGTTCGGCGATGTCGATGACACATCTCGACGAGTCGATCGACATCCACATGGGCGGGCGCGATCTCGTCTTCCCACACCACGAAAACGAGATCGCCCAGAGCGAGGCGGCGACCGGCGAACAGTTCGCGCGCTATTGGCTCCACGCGGACCTCTTCGAGATGGACGACGAGAAGATGTCCTCCAGCCTCGATAACTTCATTCCCGTCGGCGAGGCGGTCGAACGCTTCGGCGTTAATCCGCTCCGGATGTTCTTCACCTCGGCGTCGTACAACTCGACGCAGACCTACAGCGAAAGCGCGATCGAGGAGGCGATCGAGCGGTGGGAACGACTCGAGGCCGCCTACGATCGGGTCGTCTCGGCCGCGGACAGCCCGGATGCCCGGACGAAAGTCGAGTCCCCGCTTCGGGACGCCGTCGAGGACGCCCGCCGGTCGTTCACCGGGGCGATGAACGACGATTTCAATACGCGGGAGGGTCTCGCCGCGCTCTTCGATCTCGCGGGGGCCGCAAACCGCCACCTCGACGGGCGCGACGAGTACGACTACCGCGGGCTCAGACGGACGATAGAGACCTTCGAGGAGTTCGCCGAAGGCGTGCTCGGCTTCGACTTCGAGGGGAGCGCGGAGGGCGATGTGACCCTCGCAGGCGAACTCGTCGAGTTGGTCCTTGGGCTGCGTGAAAGCGAGCGCAAGGCCGGCAACTACGACCGGGCGGACGATCTCCGTGACGACCTCGAAGCGCTCGGGGTCGAGGTCCAAGACACCGATAGGGGCCCCGAGTATCGGCTGTGAACGCGCCGGACGTCGGTACGGACTATCCCACCAGCGTGTCGGTGCTTGAACCCGGACCGGTGCTCGCCGGGGGCGATGAGCACCGGCCCGTCGGACGTGTCACCCGATGAGTATCGGCCCGATAAGTACCCCCATCAGGTTCGCCCGGCGGGCGTGAAACCGGGCCGGGACGAGCCCGACCGCGGTGGCCGCCAGATACGCACCGACACCGAGAACGCCGGCGAACAGATACGAGAGCACACCGAGTGCACAGAGCAACCCGACGGAGAGCCGCGTCGGATCCATCCGGCCCACCACGGCGAGATATCGGCCGCCGATCGTGAGCACCCCGAACACCCCGGCGCTCGCCCCGACGACGACCGCGACGAGTAAATGTGGCATCGAGAGCGGAACCGACGCCGACTCGACGGCGACCAACACGCCCGTCCGCGGCGCTCCGAGGGCGACGAGCGCGAACAGCGCAAAGATCGTATTGGCCGTATTCACTCCCGACGTGGCGACGATGAACCCGCGGGCCCCATAGCGGCCCGGAACGGCCAACAGCGCGAGCGTCGCCGCGACGGCGCTCGATACCGCCGGGACGTACCCGACGATGGCGCCGGCAAGCGTGCCGAGCCCCGACAGCCCGAGAACGCTCCGTTTCGACGCCGCGACCGCGGGATCGTCCTGCGGCGGGACGCCGTCGCCGCCGATCGCGTCGATCAGTACGGGCGCGCCGAACAGTCCGGCGAAAAGCGGCGCGAGCATGCCACCCGCTGCCAGCGGTGCCTCCGGGGAGAGATCGAGGGTTCCGAGCCCGAGGAGTGCGCTCAGCGCGAACGAGGCTGCGCCCACCAGTTTCGATGACGTCCCGCGTTCGGTCAGAAACAGCGCCGCCGCGACACAGCCGAGGACGAGCGCGAGGTTTGCCCGAAGGATCGGCCACAGCCGGACCATCACGCGGGTGATCGGGATCGCAAGCGGGGCGGCGAGGACGACCGCCGCAGCGCTTCCGAGCGCCGAGAGCCGGAGTGCCTCCCGGCCGCGCCCCTCCAGGACGAGCCGGTGTCCGGGGAGTGCCGCGACCGCCATCGCTGGATCCGGAACCCCGAGCGCGAGCGTCGGGACGATCTCCAAGAACGTATGGACGACGCCCGCGGCGAGCATCGCCATTCCGACGTACAGCGGCGGCCCCGGAATCGACGGCGCGATCCCCGCGAGCAACAGCGCCATGTTGTTTGCGTGCAGTCCCGGTACGAGCCCGCTTATCGTACCGAGGCCGACGCCGCTGGCGACGAAACAGAGCGCGAGGACCGTCGCCCGCGGCGCGAGTGTCACCTCCATCGAGCAGGCTTGGCCGCGTTCTCGTATATAAACCTCGCCGTGGACGCGGTACGTGAAGCACCTCGGGGGCAAGCCTCGGGGCATTCCCCTTGCACTTCTGCAAACATCGCAGATACCCACGACCGCACCGCTATTGGCGCCATAAAACGAGAAGATGTGAATGCCGATGGCCGCTTATCCGAACAGCTCGCCGAGGCCTTCGCCGCCCTCTTCGTCGTCATCATCGTCTTCTTCGTCGTCGGCTTCAGCCTCCTCGGCCTCCTCTTCGGCTGCCTCTTCGGCTTCCTCGGCTTCCTCGGCGGCCGCGCCGCCGGCCGCACCGCCACTGCCGCCGGCCGCGGGGACCGCGGCGGCCGTCTCGATGGCTTCCTCGACGTCGACGTCCTCCAGCGCGGCGACGAGCGCCTTGACGCGGGATTCCTCGACGTCGACACCGGCGGCTTCGAGCACGCCGGTCAGGTTGTCTTCGTTGATCTCTTCGTCAGTCTCGTGCAGGATGAGTGCTGCGTAAACGTATTCCATTGATAGTCACCCGAACATGTCGCCGAGCGCATCGCCACCGTCGTCGGCGTCGTCCTCGGCATCGTCTTCGTCGGTCGGTTCGTCGGCGTCGGCCTCCACTGGCTCGCCGTCGTCCTCGTCTCCATCGGTGTCCGCCGGCTCGGCTGCCGGTGCCGCGGGGGCGGCCTCGACGCCGCGAAGCTCCTCCGGCAGGGCCTCCTCGTCGTCGATCGTCGCCGCGAGCGCTCGAACCTGGGCGTCGGCCTTCGAAACGAGGTCGTCGGCCAGATCGGGGCTTTCGACGGCTGCCGACAGCCCGACGGACTTCGCCTCGCCGGCCGCGTTCGCCAGCATCGACGGCACGGTCCGAGCCGTCGGATACTCGGCGTTGAGCGAGAGGTTCCGTGCGGCGCTGGACGCCGCTTCGATGTCCGCGACGTACTCCTCGACGTCGATGTCGAGTTCCTCCGGCGAGAAGGACACGCCTTCGGAGAACACGCCACGGAGGTCGAGTCCGACTTCCTTGGGCTCGATACCGAGTTCCGTGAGCACGTTCGCGAGGTCGGCCGACACCTCCTCGCCGGCCGAGAGCACGGTCGAGTCCTCGACGACCTTGATCGACCCGCCGTCGATCCGGGCGTTCGCCCCGACCTGCTGAAGCTCGCCGACGAACGGCCCCGGGTCGACGCCGGTGTCGCCTTCCGGGATAACGACGTCGTTCGGGGCGACCTCCCCGGCGTTGATCGGGGCTGGGGTCTTCGAGGCTTCGAGCTGTTGATACAGTCCGAAGGGGTTGTCGTTCGTGCCGATCAGGCCGATCTGTCCCTCGACGTGTTCGGCGAGGTCCTCGAGGCCGTCGTCGACCTCGGTGAGCGCGCGCTCGATCAGGGTGTTCCGCGAGACGCGAAGCGCCGCGGTGCCGTGGAGTTCACGGCGCATGTCCTGTAGCTGTTTGCTCGGAATCCCGGTGATATCGACGACACCGATCGAACTGTAACTCTCGAGGAACTCGACGATCGAGTCGGTCTCCTCGCGTTTCCACTGCGGGATCGTCTCGGTCTTGCGTTCGGCCTCGGCGCTCATGCGGGCACCTCCACTGCCGGTCCCATCGTCGTCTTCACGTACACCGAATCGATGTTCTGGGGCCCCTTTTCGAGGTCCGTAAACAGTCGGCGCAGGACGACGTCGATGTTGTCGGCGATCAGATCGGAATCCATGTCCTCGGCACCGACGCGCGTGTGGAACGTACGCCGTTCGCCGGAGCGAACCTGGATCGTGTTCTTCATCCGGTTGACCGTCTCGACGACGTCGTCGTCGGGTTGCAGGGGTGTCGGCATCTTCCCCCGGGGACCGAGTACGGTCCCGAGATACCGGCCGATGTCCTGCATCAGGCTGGCCTCCGCGATGAAGAAGTTCGTCTCGTCGGCTAGGTCTTTCGCCGCGTTGTCGTCGTCTCCGAGGTCTTCGAGGTCGTCGCTATCGAGTACTTCGTCTGCGACGTCCTCCGCACGGAGGGCTGTCTCGCCCTCCGCGAAGACGACGATCCGCGTGTCCTGGCCCGTACCCGAAGGTAGGACGATGCTCTCGTCCACCCGGTTGTTGGGGTCAGCTAGGTCTAAATCGCGCAGATTGACAGCGATGTCCACCGTCTCGCGGAAGTTCCGCTCGGGTGATTCGCTGAGTGCGCGGGATACTGCGTCCTGTATCGAATCTGCCATCGTTCACCTCCGTAGTTTCAGCCTCGTGGGCTACTACGGCGTGAAACAGGCGACGCCTGTCTCACGTTGAGCGAGGCGGATGACGCACTTAAGACCGTCGAAGCGAATCCGGGTGTGGCTGGCGGTCACATCACGGCTGGGCCGCAGGGATCTCACATCACGGCTGGGCCGCAGGGATCTTACATCACGGCTGGGCCGCAGGGATCCCCACAGACGGCGCGGGGAGTCGGATCACCCGACGAACCGATCGCGGAGGTCTCCGTCCACGAGGTCGCTATCGGGGACGAGACACGTCTCCCGCGTCCCGAACCAGCCGTAGCGGTTCCGCGCCAGCCACCGGTACGTGCGGTCGCGGATCGGTTCGGGGACGAGGGCGGCGACCGAACCGAGCGCCCAGGGAAACCCCAACAGCCACGCCAGCCGGACGACGGCATCCGAATCCGTGTACGCGGTCTCGCCCTCGACGACGACCATGCTTCGGTCGTAATCCCGAGGGAGGCCACAGCGTTCCAGCAGTTCCATCCCGGCCTCGGACTGGAGCGTCCCGAAACGGAGCCGGTCGCGGCGGTCCATCCGGAGCAGCCACGGGAGCGACCCGACACAGAGGTTGCAGACACCGTCGAAGAGCACGGCCGGAGCGGCGTCGGTCTCGGCGTTCACGAGTCCGGCTACGGGACACGCGATAGAGTATCTGTCGGCGGAACAGGCGATAGCGTCGGGGGCGTCCGGTTCGAAGGCCCCGTTTTAGCTGATTGAGGCGCTAAGCCCCCTTCCTCAGCGAGCGACCAACGGGAGCGAGCAGGGAGGGGATACAGCGTTCACAAGAGCGAAGCTCTTGTGTGCGGACGAGACGCCGCGTCTCGTCAACGCCGCACAATTCTCAAACACCTTCGACGCTCGGCCCACAGGCCAACGATCGACCAAAACTACTATACGTGTAACGTGCATACCGTGCATTACGGTGAAACGGAAGACAATCACCATCCGGGAAGACCAAGACGAGTGGATAGAGGACCAACACCTCAACCTCTCGTCGTTCGTCCGCGAACAACTGGACGAACTAATCAAGGAACGAGAGTAACGAATGTACTACGCCTACAAATACCGTCTCAATCCATCCGACGCCCACCGCAAGGAGTTGGACCGCCACCGAGACATTTGTAGGCAACTGTACAACCACACGCTTTATCGGCTCAACGAGTACCAAGACGAACACGGCGAACTGCCGTCCATGACCTCCCTGCGGTCGGAGTTACCCGACCTCAAGAAGTGGTGGGACGGCCTCTCGGACGTGTACTCAAAGGTTCTCCAAACCGTCGTGGAACGGCTGTTCGATAACCTCAACAGCCTCTCCAAACTCAAGGAGAACGGCTACGGCGTCGGTCAACTCAAGTGGAAGCCGCCACGCGAGTTCCGCAGTTTCACCTACAGCCAGTCTGGCTTCAAGCTCGACAAGAAGGGCGGTCAGACTGTCCTGTCACTCTCGAAACTCGCGGACATACCGATTCGGCTCCACCGACCCATCCCCGACGACGCCACACTCAAGCAGGTCACGGTCAAGAAGGAACCGACGGGCGAGTGGTTCGCCACCTTCGGCGTCGAAATGGACCGGGAACTACCCGAACCGCCTGAGAACCCCGAGAAGTGCGTCGGTATCGACGTGGGCATCCTGAAGTACGCCCACGACACCGACGGCACGGCGGTCGGGTCACTCGACCTCTCGGACGAACGCGACCGCTTGGAGCGCGAACAACGGAAGCTCTCGCGGAAGCAACACGGGTCGAACAACTACGAGAAGCAACGGCGGCGAGTCGCGGAATGTCACGCCGACCTCCGACGCAAGCGCCGCGACTTCTTGCACAAGCTCTCGGCGTACTACGCTCGGGAGTACGACCTCGTGGCGGTCGAAGACCTGAACGTGAAGGGGATGATGGAG
>NZ_JACDNQ010000015.1:63899-80974 GCF_013839515.1 Natronomonas salinimetallica
CGAGGGGGCGCACTTCGTCGCGGTTAGCCCGAGAGGGACGACTAAGGAGTGCGCGTCCTGCGGTGTCTCGACGGAGAAGCCGTTGTGGGTCCGTGAACACTCCTGTCCTGCCTGCGGGTTTGAGGTGGACAGGGATGCGAACGCGGTCGTCAGACTACGTCTGACGGGCAGCAAAATCGCATAGCGATTTTGCGACGGCATGGAACATCCTTTCTCGCGGTCTGCAAGATGTAGGAGTGGGACACTCCGAATCAACGTCCCCAGAAATCTTCGATTTCTGGTGTGCGAACGAATCGCAGGGCGATTCGTTAACGCCTGTGGAGACTGCACTCCCTGTGGATACACCTGTGTCTGCAAAGCGCGTCGTGGAAGCAGGAAGCCCTACCCTCAAGGAGCGAACGGCGTCAGCCGTGAGCGAGTAGGGTAGGGTAGTTCACGCCGTATTCAACAGCGCGTCGTAGGCGTCCCCGTAGGCGTCGGCGACGACCGCGAGATCGTCGCGCTCGGAACTCGAAAGCGCCGGCAGCGTGATCGAATCGTTCGGATCGAGGAGGTCGACGACGTTCCCGACGCGCTCTTCGAGGCGGCCCTCGTGGGCGCTGCCGCTCGCGACGTCGCAGGCCTTCGCGTACCGGTCGCCGTCGTAGACCCGACAGCGCCGGGGCTCGACGACGGCGACCGCGTCGGGGACGAACGCCGAGAGCGGGCGGGCGATGTCGGCGTAGGACTCGACGATCGCTCCCTCGCGGCCGGCGATCTCCTCCGTGAGGCCGCCCAGTGCACGCGCGTGATAGTCGGCCATCAGGTCGTTCAACGCCGACAGCGAGTCGACGCTGTGGGCCCGATCGAGCGGGAACGCGCGCGTTGCGGCCGGCGGGACGTCCGCCTCGCCGTTGCGGACGTAGACGTCCGAATCGAGCGTGACGCGGTCGAACAAAAAGCGCCTGCCGTCACGGCCCAAAATACCCTTGCCACGGCCGGGCGTCGGCAGCCACAGCCGGTGGACGGGGTTGATCGCCTCGGGTCGTCTCGAGTCCGCGTTCGCCGCCGCGATCCGTTTCGCGTCCTTGCCGTAGAGCCGCCCCTCCTCGACGGCCCGGCGGTAGTCGTCCTGGTCGTACCAGTAGCCGTTCCCGGCGCGGGGTTTGTATCCCCGGATCCCCGTTCGCTCGATCAGCCCCGTCGTGAACGTCGTCTTCCCGGCGTCGACCTCGGCGCTCCCGGCGACCAGCAGTTTCATCTGAGGCCGTAATACCCCGGCTCGTCGTCGGCGTCGGGTTCGGCGAAGACGAACGCCCCGCTGTGGTCGAGCATCCACGGGATCGCCCAATCGAGGAGGACCTCCTCGGTCTCGACGTCGAGTTCCGCGCCGGGATCGACGCCCTGCAGCAGGCGGGCAATCTCGTAGACGGTGTAGAGGGAGTCCCGCTCGAGGACCGCCTCCGGCTCCCGGAACTCGAACTCGCGGAGGTCGTCGAAGTCGTCGCGTGGTTTCGGCATACCCGTCGGTAGGCGTCGATCGGCCTAAAAGCGTGGCGTCTCGGTCGGGAGCGAGCCGAAAGCGTTAGACGTCGGGTGGGACGGCCGCGACTGGCCGGGAAACCCCAACGGAGGATCGGAAAAAACCCCAACGGAGGAGTCCTCGCGCCTCAGCGCGAGGAGGATATCAGGCCAGCGCCTCGTGGAGCTTCTCGACCGGGTGGGCGGGCCGTTCGCCCTCGAAGTCGTCGTCCGCGAGCTGGGAACGACAGGAAGCACCGGGGGCGACGACCGTCCCGCCGGGGCTCTCTTCGACCTTCTCGTGGAGTATCTCGCCGATCGCCTTCGAGAGCTCGTAGTGTTCCTCCTCGTAGCCGAAGGAGCCGGCCATCCCACAACAGGAGGAGTCGAGCGCGTCGACGTCGTAGCCGGCCGACGAGAGCGCGGCGGCGGCGTGGTGATCGCGGTTGAGCGCCTTCTGGTTGCAGTGGCCGTGGTAGGTCACGTACTCCGTGGGCGCGTCGAAGTCGATTCCCTCCGTGACCTGGAACGTGTTGAGGTACTCACAGACGCCGTAGGCGGCGACGGCGAGGTCCTCGACGCGGTCGTCGGAGAGTAGGTCGACGTACTCGTCTTGGAACATCACGGCGTCGGAGGGCTCGACGAACAGTACCGACCAGCCGTCCTCAACGTAGGGCATCAACGCGTCGAGATTCGTCCGCGCGCGCTCCTCGGCCTCGTCGAGCAGGCCCATCGAGAAGGCCGCCCGGCCGCTGGCAGCGATTTCGTCTTTGTCCGCAACGCGGACGTGGACGTTCGCCGCCTCGAGCAGTTCGACGGCGGCCTTCCCGGGCTCGGGATAGTTGTAGTTCGTGTAGGTGTCCGGAAACAGGAGGACGGTGTCGTCGGCCTCCGTCTCCGACACCTGCGGGCCGCGCGAGTCGAACCAGTCGACGAGCGTCTCCTTCGAGAACGTCGGAAGGTCGCGTTCGGGGGCGATCCCGAGGACCTTCTCGGCGACGAGATCCGACCCCGGTAGCTTCTGGGCCCAGTTCGAGATCGGCGCGAAGGCGCTCCCGAGGGCGTTGACGGTGTCGACGTTGCCGAAGAGCTTCGAACGAAGGCTCGTCCCCTTCTCTTGGTGGTAGTCGTATTTGACCTCGGCTTTCAGCTTTGCGAAGTCGACGCCGGTCGGGCAGTCGGACTTACAGCCCTTACAGCCGACGCAGAGGTCGAGTACTTCCTCCTGGAAGCGATCCGAGTAGATCTCGTCCTCGGGGAGTTCGCCGCTGATCGCGGCCCGCAGCGAGTTCGCACGTCCCCGGGTGGCTTGGACCTCCTCGCGGGAGGCCCGGAACGTCGGACACATCGTGTTCTCGTCGGTCTGTCGGCAGGTTCCACAGCCGTTACACAGCTCGACGAGGTGTGAGAAGCCGCCCTCCTCGGAGAAATCGAGCTTCGTCTGCGGTTCGAGCGACTGATAGCTCGACCCGTATCGGAGGTTCTCGCGCATGTCCGCGCCGACACCGCGGCTTCCCTCGGGACCGACGTCCTCGGGACCGTCGCGGTAGACGACGTTTCCGGGGTGCATGAACCACTCGGGATCGAAGGCGGTCTTGATCTCTTTGAACGCCGTCCAGAGGTCGTCGCCGTACATCTTCGGGTTGAACTCGGTTCGGGCCATCCCGTCGCCGTGTTCCCCCGAGAAGGAGCCGTGGTGTTTCAACACCAGGTCGGTCACGTCGTCCGTGATCGAGTGCATTTTCTCGATCCCGACCTCGTCTTTGAGGTTCAAGATCGGCCGGATGTGCAGCGTTCCGCTGCCGGCGTGAGCGAAGTACGCAGCGGAGGTGTCGTGATCCGTTAGGACCTCCTCGAACTCGATGACGTACTCGGCGAGTTCCTCCGGTGGTACCGTTGCGTCCTCGATGAACGGGTACGGCTTTGGGTCGCCCTGAAGGCCCATCAAGAGCGGGATCGCCGCCTTTCGGAGCGACCAGAGGTCCTTTTGATCCGCGTCGGTATAGGCCTCGATCGCATCGAACGCGTCGCCCTCGTCGACGAAGTACTCGTTCGTCGCCCCGATCGCGGCCTCGAAGTCGTCGTGGAGTTCCGAGTCGTACTCGAGCATGAGTGCCGCCGCCGTCCCTTCGGGAATCGGCTCGACGTACTCGCTGTAGCCGTCTGATTCGGCGGCCAGCCGGAACACCTCGTCGTCCATCAACTCGACGGCGCTGACGTCGAACTCCAGGGCCTCCGGGACGGCCTTCATGGCATCGACGAGCGTGTCGAAACAGTAGAGCACCAAGGCGGTCTCCTCGGGTCTCGTCACGAGGCCGACCGTGGCCTCGACGATGACGCCGAGAGTTCCCTCGCTGCCGACGTAGAGCTTCGAGAGGTTGATGACCTCCTCGCCGTCGTCGTTCTCGTAGATGACGCGGTCGACGTTGTATCCGCTGACGCGACGCTTGAGGTCGGGATATTTCGAGTCGATCTCCGCTTGGTTGCCCTCGACGAGCGCCCGGACGGTCTCGTAGATTTCGGCCTCGCGGTCGTCCTTCGAGACGATCTCGTCGTACTCCTCGCTGTCGAGGACGACCTCTCGGGCGTGCAGGAGGGAGCCGTCGGGGAGGATGGCCTTGATCTCCTCGGTGTAGGCGTCCGTGATCCCGTATCGGACGGAGTGTGCACCGGTCGAGTTGTTCCCGATACCGCCGCCGACCGTCGATCGGTTCGAGGAGGCCGGGTCGGGCGCGAACTTCAGACCGTCCTCGGCGAGTCGGTCGTCGAGGTCGTCCTGAACGATCCCCGGCTGAATCCGGGCGCGCTTGGCGTCGGTGTCGATCTCGAGGAGCCCGTCCATGTGCCGGGACATATCGAGGACGACACAGCCCGGACCGACGGTCTGGCCAGCGAGCGACGAGCCGGCACCCCGCGGGAGTACGGGTACCTCGTGTTCGACCGAGATCTCGACAGCAGCGCGAACGTCGTCGACATCCTCCGGATAGACGACGCCGGCGGGACGGGCCTGATAGATGCTCCCGTCGGTCGCGTATAATATCTGCGCGTACTCGTCGAACCGAACGGAGCCGGAAACGGCTGCCTCGAGGTCGGCGGCCAGGTCGACGTACTCGGAGACGGTGTCACGCGGTTCGCGTTCGAAGGCCGACGGATCGCCCGGCGGGTCCGCCGGACGGATCATCGGCTCTTGCTTGTCAGCGCCCATAGGGACGACGCCGTCCGTAAGCGTATAAAGACTGTTGCTTTGGTTGGTTTTGGCCGGTGCATTGGGTGAACGTCCGTCGTCCATCCGTACGACGGTTTTGTCCGTCCGTGCGGGACTCGGCCGGCCGTATGACGGCCCGGTTCGTCCGTGCGGGACTCGGCCGGCCCGAGACTCCGAACCACTCTGACCCGCCCGAGACTCCGAACCACTCTGACCCGCCCGAGACTCCGAACCATCGGGATAATGATCCCTCGAAGCCAATCGGGACCATGTTCGATTCGGCGGATCTCGGCGACGGGTGGACGGTCTGGAACGACGACGACGACCGGGCCGTGTTGGCGTACCGACCCGACGTGTTCGACGGGACGACGTTTCCCGCCCCGTGTCTGCCGACGGTGTACGTCACGCGTGGCCGACCGAACCGCCGCCCCGAGGGGAACCGAACCCTCCCGCCGAACGCCCCCTGGGTGGTCACGCTCCGTTTGGAACCGGACGTCGAACACGAATCGGACACGCACGGATCGCGAGCCGACGCGATCGAAGGGGCCGAACGGCTGACGGGGCGGTTTTCCGCGGGCGACCTCGACTACCGGTCGCTGTATCAGGTCCCCCGCGAACCGTATTTAGACGAACTCGACGAGCTGACGGGGAGCCGACGGTAGCGCCGACCGGCCCACGTCAGTAGCTTTATTCGGTCTCCGGGGGAACCCGCACTCATGACGTGGGACACAGTCAAGTTGGAGTGGAGCGACGACATCGCAACGGTAACCGTCGACCGTCCGGACGCCCTCAACGCGTTGAACGTCGAGACGCTCGAAGCCCTCGGCGAGGCCGTCGGGGAGGCCGGGGCAAACGACGCCCGCGTGCTCGTCCTCCGCGGCGCCGGCGACGACGCCTTCATCGCCGGGGCGGACATCGCGTACATGAAGGATCTCTCGACTACCGAGGCCCAGGCGTGGGGCGAACTTGGCCACGACGTCGCCGACGCCATCGAGCGGTTCCCGGCCCCGACGGTCGCCGTCGTCGACGGCTACGCCTTCGGCGGCGGCTGTGAGATGGCGATGGCGTGTGACCTCCGGATCGGGAGCGAGTCGGCGCTCATCGGCAACACCGAGATCGATCTCGGCATTATCCCCGGGTGGGGCGGCACCCAACGACTCCCACGGCTCGTCGGCGAGGAGACCGCAAAGCGGATGATCTTCCTCGGCCAGCGCCTCGACGCCGAAACCGCAGCGGAGGAGGGCCTGTTCGGCGAGGTCGTCCCCGACGACGAGATCGACGACCGGGCGGCCGAACTGGCGGCCGAACTGGCGGCCAAGCCTCCCTTCGCGCTGCGGGCGGCCAAGGACGCCATCGCACAGGGCTACAGCGACGTCAGCGGTCTCGACTACGAGAAACGGACCTTCGGATCGCTGTTCGGGACGCCGGATCAGCGCGAAGGGATGGAAGCGTTCGTCGAGAACCGCGAACCCGAGTTCCAGTAGTCGCCGCCGGGCCGAACGACCCCGCGAAGGGAACCGTGCGTCGAGAACGCCGGTCTCCCCGTCCGGACGGCGTCTCTCGGACCCCCGTCGACGACGGGGACGGCAGACGTCCGATCAGGTCGAACCGACCGGGTCGGCACCGCCACTGCGGGTGCCGAACGCGGTTTCGAGGCTTTGACGCTCCGGTAGGTCGCCGTCGAGATACCGCCGGTGAGACTCCCGTTGGCGGGCGAGTTCCCGCTCGACGTCGGGGTCGTCGTCACGCGCGGCGGCGGTCGCCGCGGCACCGAACGCCTCGCACGATCGTGTCAACGAGTCCATCGTCCCGGCAGCAGTCGCACAGATCTCGATGGCCGCGTCGTTTCCGACCTCGATCGCGATCTCGTGGGCGTCCTCGAAGTGTACCGTCCCGCCCCGCGCCTCCCAGTGGGCCATCTGAAACCGGTTGGCCGCCGCCCGGAACGACCCGTTTCGATAGCGCTTCTCCCCCGCTTCGAACGCCTCGATCGCCCACTCGTGACGGTTGAGACCGTGTGCGTACAGGCCGATCACCCCGTTCGATCGATCCGAGTTGTCGGGGGTAGAAAGCGGTGTCTCGGCCATGACATCGCTGGGTTCGTCGTCGTGTTCCAGCCCCAGGGTGTGTCCGAACTCGTGTTTGAGCGTCGTCTCCAGTTCCTCGCCCGTGAGATCGCCGCGGACCTGAACGTGGGCGGGCGCAATACGGAGCGTATCGGACGAAACGTACGTCGCACACCCGAGCGTCCCGCGGGGACGGTCCGCGCCACAATCGGGTATCGAGTCGACCGCGGCGACGACCACGTCGGGGGCGTCGGCATCCGGACGGAGTTCGTACGTTACGTCGAACCCGGCGTACTGCTCGGCGTTGTCCTCCCAGTATCCCAGCACGGTCCGAAGCGACTCGAAGAAACCGTCTGTCGGCTGACCCCGCACGTCGACGGCAACAGTGACTCGCCCGTCAGCGTGCGGATGACGACCACGGAGTATGCGACCGTAGACGCGCTCGAGCCCGAAGCGCGGTGCTCCGAGGGACAATACCCCGGCGACCGATCCGACACCGAACGCCGTCAGTACCGTTCGACGCCGCATACCGGCTAGTGGGGTTCGACGATATTAGCGGTGGCGGTGAACGCCCTCGGGGAATACTCGTTCCCGGAAACCGTCACCTATACAGCTCCGAGACGCCGTCCCAGTCCGTGACGCTCCCGTCGTACTCCTCCGCGAGCGCGTCCGCATCCTCCTCCTCGGAGAACGGTACGGCCGTCCCCTCCATCGCACCCTGGATACCCGCCCGGTAAACGTACCGGAGCGTCTCCGCGTCGGCGAACGTCTCCACCGCCAGGTGTCTCGAGATCTCGAGGTCGGCGTTGATCTCATACTCCACATTCGAATAGTCGGTGACGTAGTACGCGAGCGGTTCCCAGCCGAGACGTCGCCGCTCGCCGTCGAAGGCAAACAGACAGTCCAGCGAGCAAAACTGGGTCCGCCCGTCTTCGCCCTCCGGCAGTGACCCGCCATAGGGGACCTGTCCGGTGGGGCCGGGATAGTTGGCGATGATCATCCCGCACTGGGTACACGTCTGACTCCGGCCGATCGGTTCGGGGTCGGGGATCTCCTCGGGAGCATCGTCTCCGCCCAGACACCCGGCAAGCGGGACGGCCCCCGCGGCAGCGAGAACGGTCCGCCGGGTCCAGCGGCGCGAACCGTTCGACCGGGGATTCGTTTCGTCGATCACGCTTAGAGCCTCCGACGTCTGATGAGTACGGCCGCGAGCGCTGTCGGCAGGACGATCCACGCGCCGAGCGACGCGAGAAGCGTGTTCATCGAGAGGTCGGTCTGGGCGATCACGGCCGCGAATCCGGCCCCCCCGCCGACCTCGAGTCGGCTGAGTGCGAGCACCCGGAACACGTCGGCCGGGTTCGAGACGATCATCGATACGATGGCCCCGCTCGGGAGATCGAACGCGGCGACGAACCCGAGTGCGAGCAGGTCGTGGATCAGGGTAAACCACACCCATACGAGGAGGACGCCCCCGAGTGCGTACACCTTCTCGGAAACGACGGACGAGACGAGGACCGCGATCGCGAAGAAGGCGAGCGCGACCCCGATCGCCGCGAACACGAAGAACCCGAACGTAGGGATCACGCTCGCGCCGAAATCGCGCACGAGGAAGGGAAGTGAGACCCCGAATCCGATGGCAGTCGCGCCGACGAGGACGATCCCTCGCCCGATGAAGGTCCCGATGACGACCTGCGATCTGGAGATCGGGAGCGCGAACAACACGTCGAGCCATCCGCTGTCCTCGTGGCCCACGACGGCGTCGTAGCCGAACACGAGCGCCGCAAGCGGGAGCAAATAAACCGCCAGGTTGACGAGGCTGGCGACGATCCGCTCGAACCCGGCCGGCCCGACCGAGGCACCGCTGAACGTCAGAATCAAAAGCGAAAACAGGGCGAAGATCGCGGTGAGCGCGGCCGCCCATCGGCTCCGGACCGCGAGGCGGTATTCGTTCAGGACCAGGGCCGCCGTGCGCCGTCCGCTGTCGACGATCGTCCCGTTGCCCTCGGACGCCTCGAACACCGTCTCGCCCGCCGAGACGCCGTCCTCGTCCTCTAGGAGTTCAGCGGCCGTCATGCCGGTACCTCCCCGATATCGCCGATCTCGACCGCGTCGTGGAAGATCGTCTCCAGACCGGGACGTTCGACGTCTACCCCGGCGACGTCGACGGTTTCGTTGATGTCCCCGATGAGATCGGAGACGGACGCCTCGGCCAGCTCGACCACCACGCTGTCGTCGCTCGTCGAGACGTCCCCATGCCGGCGGGCGATCGTAGCGGCGGTACCGACGTCGTCGACCCGCATTCGGACGGTTACTCCCGATCCGACGCTCTCGGTGAGCCCCTCGACGGTACCGGACGCACGGAGTTCCCCGCCGTGGAGGACGGCGACCGAATCGCACAGCGACTCGACCTCCGAGAGGACGTGCGAGGAGAACAACACCGTCGAATCCGTCCGGTCCGTTATCTCCTCGATGACGTGGTGGTACTCGGCGACGCCCTCGGGATCGAGCCCCGCGGTCGGTTCGTCGAGTATCAACACCGGCGGACGGTTCAGGATCGCCGTTGCGAGCCCCAGCCGGCGGCGCATGCCGCCGGAGTAGCCGCCGATATTTCGATCTGCGGCCCCCGCCAGACCGACCGTATCCAACACGTCCGGGACGCGCTCTTGCCATTTGGCTTTCGGGATCCGCCGGGTCCGCGCGGTAAACCGGAGCACCTCGCGTCCGGTGAGTTTCGACGGGAAGCCGATCCGCTGGGGTAGATACCCCACGAGTTCGCGCACCGTCCGACCCGCCGTTGCCACGTCCGTCTCTCCGATCCGGATCCGGCCGTCGTCCGGCCGATCCAGCCCGACGAGGAGTTTGATGAGCGTCGTCTTGCCGGCCCCGTTGGTACCGAGCAGGCCGAACGTCGAGCCCCGCTCGACGTCGAAGGAAACGTCGTCTAGCGCGGTCACGTCGCCGTACGTCTTCGTTACGTCGTCTATCTTAATCTCCATAGTATCGCCTCCAGTCGTGCTCGGCCTCGACGAGCGGTCTGTTGTCGACAACGCCGGGTGATTCGAGTATCGGGAACGAACTCTCGGCCATCCGGACCGCGTCGAACGCGGGGCTGTTCGTAAAGACCGCCGCTTCGGGGTTTCTGTACGCGATAACCTCGACGAGCCCCTCGGGTCGGTGTCGGATCTCGCTCGTCCCGTCGCCGGTCAGATCCGCCGAGCGCGCGTCGGACCAGTAGTTTCCGTCCCAGTGCTTTTGAGCCCTCATCGGCGTGAACGCCTGCCGATCGTTGTGGACGAAACTGTTTCCGTGGACCTCGGCGTCCCGGGTCCCGCTCGTGATGTGTGCCCCGCGTCTGTTCTCCATCAGTAGGTTGTCCTCGAGGGTGATCCGCTGTGAGTTGTCGAGGTGGACCCCGTGGACGTTGCCGACGAGCTTGTTGCCGTTTATGACCGTATCGTCGATCTGTAGCACCTGAATACCGTGGCCGCTCGGGCCGGTGTTGTTCACCGCGGTGTTGTTGACGATTTCGAGATTCCGGCTCACCATGAGAGCGAAGCCGACCTCGTTGTCGAACGCCACGTTCCCCTCGAGGACGCAGTTGTCGGAGTACATGTAATGCACCCCGAATCGGAGGTCCCACATGTAGTTCCCGTGGGCGTGGGACTCCGACGCCCACGAGAAGTATATCCCGTCGCGGACGCCGGTGATGGCGTTTTCCTCCATCCGTACGTCCGAGGTGTAAAACAGGTGAATACCGTTGCCGCGCTTGGCGAGCGGGTAGACCCCCTCGTGGCCGACGATGGTGTTGTTTCGCAACAGCGCGCCGTCGGTCTCGTGGAGCCAGACGCCGAAGGTGATATCGGTGATGCGGGAGTCGACCAGCCGGAAATCTGAGCCGTTGTCCGTCACCCAGATCCCGGCGTCCTGTTCGGTCGCGCTGAGACCGGAGTTCCGGACCCAGACGCCATCGAGGGTGACACCCGGGGCGTCGACGGACAGCACGGTGTCGTTGCTCGACTCGCTGTCGCTTCCGACTGCCTCGCCGACCGCCCCGTCATCGCCCGGCGCTTTGCCGTCCGGGGAGCCGTCGTCGTCGTCCGGGGCGGCGGCGCTGTCGCCCGCCCCGCCGTCGATGACCGCGAACCCGTCCGTGCTCGTGAGCGTCACGTTCGGGGTTCGGATGACGACGCGCTCGTCCTCGAATCGCCCCTCGAGGGTGACCGTATCGCCCGGAGACGCGGCATCGACCGCCGACTGAACCGACTCGTATTGGGTGCCGTCGACGACGGCGGTGCCGTCTCGCTCGGTCGGTTCGAAGGAGTCGACGTCCCGGACGTCGGGATCGAACGTCACGCGGTCCGTCGGCTCGCCGTCGTCGGCGACGACGACCCCACCGACGGCCGTGCCGAGGAGGACGAGGACGGACAGCGCGACGAATCCGGTTTCGAGTGTGCCCATCGGTCTCTCAGATCTCACGTACTCCGGGTGGCGATCCTATTCACGATGCGGTCGCGTCCCTTTTTGAACACCCGGGGGAGTTCCTCGGGCAGCTCTCGGATCGTCGCCTCCGAGTCCCGGAAGACGACGCCGGTCCCGAGCAGGATCACGGCGACGGCCAGGAGGTACCCGCCGACGTCGAGCCAGGCGTTCCCGGAGATGTTCGCGATCTGGTAGCCGCCGAGAACCGGAGGTGTGAATCCCTCGACGCCGGCCATGGGTGCGCTCTCGTCGAGGTTGTGACCGACCTGATAGAGCCGGACCTGCGCCCAGGCGAGCAGGCCGACGAAGGCCGCGATCACCCCGGCGAAGTACAGCTTCAGGCGGCGTGCGATCGTCGCGTCCGACGACAGGGAGATGGCGAACGCGCCGATGGCCAACACGACGAAAAACATCGGGCCAATGGACCATTCGGGGAGCGCGTACGCCGTCTCGGCCACCTCGTAGTTCGGCTCGAGGTAGACGGGGTCCGGAAAGTGGAACCCGACGTATTTGTTGAGTCCCGAGACCTCCCTGACGTCCCCGGTGATCCGCGGGTACGCGTACAGCCGAACGTACAGTTTCCGGCCGGCGTACTGTGGTGCGGTCAGGATGATCCGCCAGACCGGGAACGCGAGCGATACGATCATCAACACCCCCGAGAGGAGTGCCATGATTCGTCGTATTTGGGTGAAATCGCGCAGTGATGGAAGTTTCATGGGTTTGGGGTGGGTGTTGTCCGTGTCTCGGTCAGAACGGGTCGGGACCTTCCGGTTCGTCCTCGGGTTCAACGAGCAGCCTGGAGCGCATCTCCAGGTGGAGAGCGCTGCAGAAGTACCCACAGTACATCCAAAAGACGCCCGGGTTGTCGGCGGTGAACGTCACCTTCCGGGTCTCCTGGGGTGCAAGCGAGAGGTTGATATCGTAC
The DNA here is from genome assembly GCF_013839515.1 of Natronomonas salinimetallica. Classification (GTDB taxonomy): domain Archaea; phylum Halobacteriota; class Halobacteria; order Halobacteriales; family Haloarculaceae; genus Natronomonas. Next base: position 76,075 of record NZ_JACDNQ010000015.1, read on the forward strand.
TCGGGAATCACGACCGAGTGGGAGATGTCCTTTGCCGTTTCGATGTTCGTCACATGCAGGGTGACCTCGTCACCCTCCTGGACGGTTATATCGGAGAGTCCGTACTGGTTCCGGATCGCGTAGGTTTCAATATACACCCGCCCGTCGTCGCGTTCGATGTTCGACTCACCCGAGTCGATATAGTCCAGTTCGTAATCGTCGGGGTCCCAGATGTCGGCCGGATCGAGCCTGTCCCGGTGGGCGATCGTGGCGTCGTGTGGCTCCGCGTAGGAGGGTGTATCCTTCACCAGTTGCATTCCCTCTTCGTCGTCGCCGATGTAGATGAGTTGGTCGTTCTCCGGGTGGTACGGCCCGGTCGGGAGGAAGCGGTCCTGTGAGAACTTGTTCAGCGCGAGCAGCCAATCGCCGGTCGGATCCGTGGAGTACGACTGCGCGGCTTGACAGTGGCCGGGGCTGTAGTGGACGTCGATCTTCTCGATGACCGGATCCTCCGATCCCAGTTCGGCCTCGACGGCCTGCTCGATATCCCATTTCGCGACCTGCGAGTCGATGAACAGTGTCGTGTACGCCTGACCGCGCCCGTCGTAGGCGGTGTGTAACGGGCCGGTTCCGACGTTCGGGCGGCCGGCAATCGCCTCCTCGGGGTCGTCGACCTCGTCGATCGCCTCGATGTCGATCACCGAGACCGTCGGACTCAGTTTGCCGCTCGCACAGGCGTATTTGCCGTCGGGAGTGACGCTGACGCCGTGGGGGTTTTTCGGAACGGGAATATAGGTCGTGACCGGACGGTCAGCCTCGTTTAGCGAACTCCCCTGTCTGCCGTCGACGATCGGAACGTCGTTGACGACCTCGTATTCGCCGTTTTCGACCGCGTCCTGAATGCGCGGGATGTCGAAGGCGACGACCCAGTCACGGTCGTCGGCAGTCATCCCCTGTTCATCCACGCCCTCTTCACTGTTATAGCAGGTCGAGAACGTGTACCGACCGTTCTTTCCGCTATCGGAGTTATCGAGGTTTCCGTCGACGAGTACCTGCCACTCGACGTTCATGCTTTCCGGGTCAATCGCCGTATAGACGGAGCGGTACTTATCGGGGTCCTCAAGATTCCGCCCATCGTTCGGTATCGGAACTCGGAACTCCCCGTTGCCAAGGACTAATTCAGTGTCCGGATACCAGCCAGTGACGCCGTGGATACCTTGTGTATTTGGGACGTGTGCGATCGCATCGGTCTGGAAGTACTTCAGATTGACTCGTGCGATACGTGGGTTAGCCTTGTCATTGATGAACAGCCACCGACCGTCGAACTCGCCGCCGGTCTGGCTCAGACGGGGGTGGTGCGTGTCACCCCACGTATACCCGCCGGCTTCCTCGAGCATTTCCCGTGATTTGTCGTCGTAACCGTGTCCCCGAGCGCTCTCCCGGCCGAACACCGGGATACGCATGAGTTGCCGCATCGACGGGAGGCCGTAGACGCGGATCTCACCGGAGTGGCCCCCCGAGAGGAAGGCGTAGTAGTCGTCGTGTTCGCCGGGCGGCACTTCGTAATCCGCGCTCGCCGCCCGTTGCTCGTCGCCGCCGCCGCCGAGAAGTCCCGTACAGCCGGTAAGAGACGTCGCCGCACCGGCGGCCATCCCAGCTTTCATGAAATCCCGCCGCTCGACCCCTAGATCCCGGAGGAAAAACCGGTCTTCGTTCGAATCCGTTTCGGCGTCCGTCTCCGATTTCGATTGTTCGTGTGACATAGTTCGTATCAGATTGATCGCAGCCGTCTCGACCGCCGAGACGAGATTGACCGCCGCGTTTTGCGATTCCGCGGTGAATACCAAGTATCGATCGCGGATTCTCAGTATTTAGGAGATCGAACCACAGTATCCACAATATTGTGTCATTTTAAATATACAGCGGCGTGAATCCGGATTCACCGGGAGCGCGTGGCCGCGAAAGGGAGATGCGACACCCCTCAGCGACGGGCGATCGCCGGGAGCGTCTTGAGATAGTCGACGTGGAGCGTGAGATGGACGACGACGAGTACGGCCATCACCGCACCGGACACGAGGTGGACGTCGGTCCAGGGACCCCGTCGGATACCGAGAAACGTCGCGCCGCGAAGCCCCCCGGCAGGCAACACGACCCAGATGACGACCGACGACGCCACTACGGCGAGAAACGAGATCAAAAGCAGGATATTGACGTACGCACACAGCTTCGACCGATCGATGCTTCCACTCACACACTGGCCGAGTCCCCCGATCATGGTCAATCCCGTGATCGAGTTTCGGCCGTGTAATCAAAAACACGTTGGCACGTCCCGGTCCCCGAGAACGGACGATCCGTGACGCCGGGTGGTACTGTCGACGATCCACCTGAGAGGTGGCTTCGTCGTTTCGGAGGTATCAGCCCTGCCCGACCATCGAGTCCTCGTCCTCCCACTCGCGCTCGCGGAGCTCGTACTTTTGGATCTTGCCGGTCGCCGTCGTCGGCAGTTCCTCGACGAACTCGACGCGGCGGACCATCTTGTAACTCGCCAGGTTCTCACGGGTGAACTCGGTCAGTTCGTCCTCGCTCACGCCCGGAGCGTCGGGGTCGCCGCTCGTCGGGACGACGAACGCCTTCGGCGTCTCGCCCCACTCGTCGCTTGGGGCGGGGATGATCGCCACGTCCGAGACCTCGGGGTGTTCGAACAGCGTGTCCTCGAGTTCGATCGAGGAGATGTTCTCGCCGCCGGAGATGATGATGTCCTTCTTGCGGTCTTGGATCTGGATCATCCCGTTTTCGTCGACGGTCGCGAGATCGCCCATATGGTAGTAGCCCTCGATCCGGTCGTTGAACGCCTCCTCGGTCGCGTCTGGCTTGCCGAGGTACCGATCCATGACCTGATTACCACGGACGACGATCTCGCCGATCGACTGGCCGTCCTCGTCGACGTCGTTGCCGTCCTCGTCGACGACGCGAACGTCGGTGCCGAGATAGCCGATCCCCTGGGTCTTTTTGACCGCGAAGCGCTCCTCGGAGTCGTCATCGAAGTAGCGCCGGGCGTCGGAGGTGGTGATGAGCGGACCGGTCTCGGTCGCGCCGTAGACGTGTTTGAGATACCAGCCGAACTCGTCTTCGACGGTCCGGATCGTCGCCTCCGGCGGGGCGCTGCCCGCGGTCGCGACGCGGACGTCGGCGTCGCCACTCGTCGAGACGTCGTGGTCCTCGTAGTAATCGAGCAGCATGTTCAGAACGGTCGGCGCGGCACAGAGATACGAGACGTTCTCCTCGTTGATGGTCTCGAAGAGCCACTCCGCGTCGATTCCGCGGGTACAGACCTGTCTCGCGCCCATCCCGGTGACCGCGTAGATGTGACCCCAGCCGTTGACGTGGAACATCGGCAGCGTCCACAGGTAGGTGTCGTCGTCCGTGATCTCCTGGTGGATCGAGATGAGATACGCGTGGAGGCTCTCGGTGCGGTGGGTCCGCATCACGCCCTTGGGGTCGCCGGTCGTCCCCGAGGTGTAGTTGATGGTGATGACGTCGTCCTCGTCCATCTCCGGTTCGTCGTACTCCGGTTCGACCCCGTCGATGACGGTCTCGAAGTCCTCCCACTCGCCTTCGGTCTCGTCGCTGTCGTTCGTAATGAAGATCTCGGTCGGTACCGAATCACGGACGGCCTCGATCTTCTCGGCCAGTTCGTAATCGACGACGACGGCCCGTACGTCGGCGTCGTTCAGGATGTACTCGAGGTCTTCGGGCAACAGCCGGTAGTTCAGCGGCGTGTGAATCGCGCCCAACTGCATGATCCCGTAGGCCGCTTCGAGTTGGTAGTGGGTGTTCGGATCGAGGACGGCGACGGAGTCGCCCTTCTCGATTCCGCGCTCTTGGAGTGCCGCCGAGAGCCGGTCCGCGCGGTCGCCGAGTTCCTCGTACGTGAACCGTTCGCCGGTCGTCGCGACGACGGCCTCGTGCGACCCGTAATCGCGACGGGCACGGTCGAGAAACTGCGTCGTCAGTAGCGGTTTGCGCATACAGGATCCATCTCGAAGTCCGTCCTAATAATTTGTGCAGATCTGTCTCTCCGGTCGGAACCACGCGAGGCCCACGACACGGGAAACCACCACCGGCCCTCGGTATCGCTGACCCTCGGTATCGCTGACCCTCGGTATCGCTGACCCTCGATATCACGGCCCGAGACGCTACAGCCGTCTGCTTCCCCGAGCGGCCGACGCGATCTCCCTGGACGCGCATCGCAAAGGGGTTCGGCGACGGACCGGGCGACGGTCTTAACACATCGCCACCGAAAAGGGGTGTATGTCGAAGGTCACGCTCATCGGGACGCACCTCGCGGAGGTGGGGACCGAGTTCGTCTACGGGGGCGAATCCGAGGCGTGTGCGGGCTGTCCCTACCGCGAACAGTGTCTAAACCTGACGGAGGGTCGTCGGTACCGGATAACCGGCACCCGCGATTCCGGGACGCTCGAATGTGCCGTCCACGCCTCGGGGGTGACCGCGGTCGAGGTCGAACCGGCCCCGATGCTCGCGAACGTGACCTCGAACGCCGCCTACGCCGGGAGCAAGGCGGCTCTCGAAGGCCCGTGCCCCTACACCGAGTGTCCGAGCCACGAGTTCTGTGAGCCCGCGGGGGCGGATTTCGATACCGAATACCAGATCACCGAGGTAGTCGGCGACCCGCCACACGATCACTGCATGCTCGATCGGGACCTGGTGCTCGTCGAGTTCGGGCCCGAGACCGACTAATACTGACGGACAAAAGAATGTACACACGACGCACGAGGATCACGCCGTTCGACGGAGCGAACGGCGAATCACTCGTGAGTCGGTTTCATTGGCTGTGTTGAATCGCCATACTGCGGTGGAATTCACGGTTTCACAGCTCGCTTGATGTTATAGACGACACACA
>NZ_JACDNQ010000016.1 GCF_013839515.1 Natronomonas salinimetallica
ACGAAGAGACTTGGATTTGCTAAATCTTGGATCGACAAATTCCTGGGTCCCTATTTGCAAAAATTATCTTGACCATTACGCTCTGCCAGTGGCCCCTCCCTCAACGAGCGAGGTCGCAAGACCGAGCGAAGTAGGGAGGGGTCGGTTACTCAGTACTCTGTCAATCGCTGTCCTCAACACACACACAACGCGCCATGCGTGTCGTTTCGTTCGTTCTGGGCCAGTATCTTTTTGCACGCCCCGTCCGGATTGCCGTCGATGAGTACCGACCGATTCGGGATCGAAATGACGAATGCGGAGATCGAGGCGTTTCTGGCGGAACGGGGGCACGGCGTCCTTTCGTTCGGTGGAGCGGCCCCGTACGGGATCCCGCTCTCGTTCGGCTACGACGACCCGCAGAACCGCTGTATCTTTCAGTTGTTCTCCGGGTCCGAGAGCAAAAAGCGCTCGTCACTCGCGGCGACCGATGCGGTGAGCCTCGTCGCCTACGAGTGGGCGGGCGTCGATGACTGGCGAAGCGTCGTCGTTGACGGACAGCTAGGTGTCACCGATCCCGGCATGCCGGAGGCACAGGCGGTGAGCGAAATCTTCGCCGAACACGGGTCTGTCGTCGGTACGGAGGTGTTCAACCGCCCGCTCGAGGAGCTAGAGTCCGAATGGTACGAACTGGACATCGAACGGATGAGTGGATACGAGTCCCCGATACCGGGGTACCGTTCCGGATGAGCGGATCGAGGGCGGGACCGGGACGGGCGAGCCAATACATCCTTTTTCATTGCCCCGCTACGTGAACCCGAACCGATGGGGACGAACCACGGGGGACCGACGGGGACGAACCACGGGGGACCGACGGGGACGAACCACGGGGGACCGACGGGGACGAGCCGCGGAGCCCCCACAACACGGGCGAACGAGGCGGGGCATCACGGATGACTCGGGAGAGCGCTCCGACCCCGCCGTCGGAACGAATCGTTAGCCTCGACGTTCTCCGGGGGTTCGCGCTCCTCGGCATCCTGATCATCAACATCCGACTGTTCTCGATGCCGGAGTTGGCGCTTCTCAATCCGCACGCGTACGGCGATTTGACGGGGGCGAACTACTGGGTCTGGCTCCTCGGTCACGTCCTCGCCGAGGGGAAGTTCATCACGCTTTTCACCTTTCTGTTCGGGGCCGGCGTCGTGTTGTTCACCGGCGGTTCCGAGCGAAACGGGCGGTCCGTCCGGCGGCTGTACTACCGGCGCTCGGCCCTGCTCGTCGCCTTCGGCCTCGGGCACGCCTACCTGCTCTGGTACGGCGACGTCCTCTTTGCGTACGGCGTGTGTGCGTTCGTGGTCGTCGCCTTCCGGGATCGGTCGGTCCGATCGCTCCTCGTGATCGGCACGCTGTTGTACGCCGTTCCCTCGGTCATCGAGGTACTCTCGGGGCTGACGGCGGGGGCGGCCGCCATCTCTGACTCCTGGCAGCCGGCCGAATCGGTCATCCGAGCGGAGATCGAGGCCTACCGTGGCGGCTGGCTGGCCCAAATGGAGCATCGGGTCCCGTCCTCCTTCCGTCGGCAGACTGCGGGGCTTTTGGGCTACACGGGCTGGCGCGTCAGCGGCGCGATGCTGTTCGGCATGGCGCTTTTCAAATCGGGCGTGTTGGGAAACGATCGATCCTCGGGGTTCTATACCCGGCTGATCGTCGGCGGCGCTGTCGTCGGGCTCGGGACGGTTCTGGCGGGCGTAGCGTACATCCGAGCCAACGACTGGAGTGCCGGGGCGGCGCTGTTTTGGCGGCAGTTCAACTACTGGGGCGCGCTCCCGCTCGCCGCGGCCTACAGCGGGGCGATCGTTCGCTACTGCCGGTGGCGGCCCGACGGCACCGAGACGAAGGCGCTGGCGGCGGTGGGCCGGACAGCGTTCAGCAACTACCTCCTGCAGACGGTCCTCGCCACGTCGGTGTTTTACGGCCACGGCCTCGGCCTGTTCGGATCGGTAAGCCGGACGGAGGCGCTCGCCGTCGTCGTGGGGATCTGGGCGCTCCAGATCCCGCTGTCGGTGGCGTGGCTGCGACGCTTCCGGTTCGGCCCCATGGAGTGGCTCTGGCGCGTGCTGACCTACGGACGACGCCAGCCGCTCCGCTCCGAGGGGTGATACGGACTGGTACAGAACGGGCCAGCGCGCGCCGGGCCGGATCGGCGCGCGCCGGTGGCCGACGACGACAGTCCGCACGAGCAAGACCGACGTCGCTTGATCCCGTTCGGACGCCTTCGGCCGATATCGGGAAGCGAAACGGTGCCCGAGTTTCACCAAACGACGGTGGAGTTCGATGTGGTATGTCGGGTATGGGAGTCCACGGACTCGACTGGACATCGATCCGACAACGGGGCGGCAGCCGGATATCGATCCGACAACGGGGCGGCAGCCGGATATCGATCCGACAACGGGGCGGCAGCCGGATATCGATCCGACAACGGGGCGCGGAGAGCGCGTCCAACGACGGATGCCAGTTATAACAGTCCGGATGCCGGTTATAACCGTCCAGATGTCGTCCCGTCACTGCTCGGCGCACCGGGCGGGTGCCCCCCGAAGAGCGGTATCCGGGGATGTCTGAGGCGACTCGCCGGCGACGTGTCGGGCTGTTGCTCGGCTCGTTCGGGGTCGCGTTTGCCGTCTTCGGGTTGGTACTGTGGTTCGTGTCGGTCCGTCCCCGGACGGCCGAACTCAACCGGGCCGTGTTGGGGATCGTCGCCCACGTGCTCTTCGGCTACGTGGTCGTGACGTCCGGACTCGTCTTCCTCGGAGAGGAGTCCGCCGCCACACGGGAGTTCCTCGCCACGAAGTGGTGTCTCGGCGGGGCGACGTTTCTGGGTGGGCTCGTCATCTGGGGTGCGCTCCCCGAGTTCCGTTCGGGAGCGATCACCCTCGGCACGCTCCAGGGGTTCGCCATCGTCGGTACCGTCGGCGCGGCCGCGGGCATTCTGATCGGGCTGAACCGCGGGCGGACCGGACGGAACGGACGGTTCGCCGACCGGACGGACGATCGCGAGGAGACGCTCGTCTTCCTCCTGCGATTGCTCGAACACGACGTCCGAAACCACGTGATCGCGATCTCGAACCACGCCGATTCGATCCGCCCTTCGACGTTCGACCCGTCACCGACCCCCTCCGAAGCGATCGACGACCGGGCCGCGAGCATCGAACGGCTGCTCGATACGGCGAGCGTCGTAATCGAGTCCGAAGCCGACGACGGGGGATTCGACGCGATCGACGTCGGCGCTGTGCTCCGCGAGCAACTCGCCGTCGTCCGGTCGGACTCGCCGGCGGTCGAGATCGAGGTCGACCTCGAAGATCACCTCTACGTCGAGTGCGATCGCTTCGTCGGCGAGCTGTTCGGGAACATCCTCGAGAACGCGGTCGTTCACAACGCGCCGGCGGAGCTCACGGTATCGGTCACCGCGACCGAACTCGGCGATGCGGTCGAAATCGAGATCGCCGACGACGGCGGCGGGATCCCGCCCGAAATCCGCGAGGAGCTCTTCGAGCCGGGCGTTCACGCTCACGGAAGCCCGGGTGACGGCATCGGGCTGTATCTCGTCGGGCGGCTCGTCGACGCGTACGGCGGCCACATTTCGGTCTCGGACCGATCCCCGAGCGGGACGCGGTTTCGGATCCGGTTTCCCCGCGCCCGGCCGGATACGGAAACGCGGTAGGAACGACGCGGCCGGATACGGAAACGCGGTAGGAACGACGCGGCCGGATACGGAAACGCGGTAGGAACGACGCGGCCGGACCCCGGTGATCGTACCCAACGATCTTATCCATGGGAGATGTAGACACGACAAATGCGGGCATTAGTTGTCGGAGCCACGGGGTTCGTCGGCGAGCGGCTGGTTCGATCGCTCGACGAACGGGGCCACGACGTCGTCGCGTTCTCGCGAAGCGCCGACGGCGAGTCGTTTCCGGACGGCGTCGAACCGTTTAGCGGCGACCTCGGCGCTCCCGAGTCCCTCGAGGGGCTGTGTGAGGACGTCGACGTCGCGTACTACCTGATTCACTCGCTCACCTCGGAGAACTTCGCGGAACTGGATCGCGAGTACGCGGCCCGGTTCCGGGAGCTCGCCTCGGCGGCTGGCGTCGATCGGGTCGTCTACCTGAGCGGGATAAGCGGCGACGAGACGGACCTCTCGCCGCATCTCGCCTCCCGTCGCGAAGTCGAGACCGTCCTCTCCGAGGGGACCTTCGATCTGACTGTCCTCCGGGCGGCGGTGATCATCGGTCCGGAGAGTGCGAGTTTCCGCATCGTCGACGATCTGACCGACCGGCTGCCGATACTGGTGGTCCCGCAGTGGGTTCGGACGCCGTGTCAGCCGATCGGTATCAGGGACGCGATCGCGTATCTCACCGGGCTGTTGGACGTCGGAGAAACCCGGGGCGAAACGTACGATATCGGCGGTCCATCGGTGTGTTCCTACGAGACGCTGCTTCGACTGACGGCCGAGGAGAAGGGGCGGCGGATACGCATCATCCCGGTCCCGGTGATGACGCCGAAGCTCTCCTCACACTGGCTGCGGTTCACGACGGACGTCCAGTACGCGATCGCGCGTCCGCTGGCCGAGAGCATGCGACATCCGGTAACCGTACGCGAGACCCACGATCTCCAGGACGTGCTCCCGATCGATCGGACGTCGATCAAGACGGCCATCGCGGAGTCGCTCTCCGAGTCCGCCAGATAACAGCGACCGGCGCGTCATCGCCCACACGGGTCAACGACGGTCGGTACCGGACGACACCAGCCCGGTCCGTTCCCCGAGCCGGTTCGGATCGGTCCGCAGTGGAATAAAGACGTCCACAGCACGGAGCGTTCCGTCGACCCTGCCGGTGGATCCGGAGGGCGACCGGGATGACCGCCCCCCGGCGGCACGCGTGGGTTTTTATCCGACCGCGACGAGAGTCATCGTATGTCCGATCTGGGCGATTTCACGAACTACGACCCCGACGACGGGGGCAGGGGGAACCAGGGGGCCGATGCCGACCCCGGTTCGGGGGCGACGGCGGGAGGCGGCGGCAGGGTGGATGAGGACAGCGGAGCGGACGAACACGACGGTGGGACCGAGGTCGACGACGACTTCGAGCCGATGTCGGTCTCGCCCGTCGGAAGCGACCGCGGCATCGGGACGCTGTCGGCCTCGGACGGGCTCGTCGTCAGCGAGACCGACGACGACACCCGCCTCCGGGCGTACGTCACCGTCGCGAACCGGTCGGCGGTCCGCATCGGAAGCTACGTCGTCGCCGCCTACCCGGACGGCGAACGCCTCTTTTGTCGTATCGTCGCCCTGGAGTACGCCCAGGAGTTCCGCTCGGACGACGCGACGGAGATCCACGCCAGACGGGCGATGCGCCGCGACGGGATCGACGAACAGGACTACAAGTTCATGGCGACGCTCGAACCGGTCGCCGTGCTGTATTCGGAGGGCGGCGAGCTCAAACGCCGCATGACCGACCGGGTGCCGAAACCCGAGACCGTCGTCCGGCAGGCAAAGGACAGCACGGAGATCAAGACGGGGCTAAAGATCCCCGAGACGGGCGTCTTTCTCGGCCACCTCGCCGTCGGCGGCGAGAAGGTCCGGACCGCTGCCACCCCGCCGACCATCGACTATCGGCTGAAAGACGACTACGAGGCGGGCGATCCCCTCGTGTTCAGACACACCCTCGTCGCCGGCGGGACGGGATCGGGCAAGACCCACGGCGCGAAGAACGTCCTCCGGCAGTATCTCGCCGACGGACGTCGGTACCCGACCGAGGACGGACGGACGGTCGCCCCGGCGCTCGTCCAGTTCGACCCACAGGACGAGTACGCCCAGCTACACGACGACAACCCCGAGATCGACGCCGATTACGAGCGCCGACTGGAGCGGGAGGGGATCGCCCACGGCGGGATCGAGGACACGAAAGCGTTCGTCCCGAACGTCGGCGAGGCGACCTACGCGGCGGCCCACCACGGCGCGGAGCAAGTCGAGTTCACGATCCCCTTCTCTATGGTCTTCGAGAACCCCTGGCTCGTCGCCGGGAGCGGCCTCAACGACAACCAATACGGTGCGCTGGTCGGCGTGTTGCTCCCGACGTTCAAACGCCAGTACGGCTCCGGAGCCACCTACGAGCAGTTCCGGACGTTTCTGGACGACCCCGCGCTCAGAGAGGAACTCGACGAATCCGGACGCGTCCACGAGGCGACCTTCGATGCGATCCGACGGCGGATCCGGGGGTTCGGGTCGGTGTTCGACGGGGACGCACGCCCGATCACCGACCTCGTCGACGCGTTCGTCCGCCCCGGCGGCGTGACGACGGTTCCGACGTACCACATCAACGATTCGCGGGCGACGACGACGGTCGTACTCGCGCTCGCCTCGCTTCTGGTCGACGAGAAGCTCTCGAACGACCCGACCTACGACCGGATCAAGGAGACGCCGCTCGTGTTGGGGATGGACGAGGCCCACACCTTCTTGACCGACGCCGACAGCGTCCAGGCCGACCGGGTGATCGGCAAGTTCGCGGAAGCGGCGAAACAGGGCCGCAAGGAACGGCTCGGCCTCTTTCTCATCACACAGGACCCACAGGACATCGCCGACCCGATCTTCAAACAGATCAACACCACCGTCGTGTTGAATCTCGGCGACGAGGACGCGATCAAGGCGGTCAACATCCCCTCGAATCTGGAGGGGAAAGTCCCCTACATGGAGAAGGGGCAGATGGTCGTCTACTCGCCGGACAACTCAGAGCCCGTCGAGTTGATCGGCCTCCCGCGATGTCTGACGAAGCACGGCCGGTGACGGGTGTCATACCGTCGGCGGGAGGCGTCGAGACTGTCGGCTTGAAACGGCACGGGGCCCCGCCGAGCGTAGCCGCCGTCCCGTCCGACGGTAGCCACGGTGGTCGCTGCGGTGTGGCACGGACGCGGTCGCGGAGTCGGGCGAGCCCGCGCTGAGGCGGGTGAAACAGGGGTACACAGACACACAGCTGCCCGGCCGCGTCGCTCAGAAGATGTCGGCTTGCCGGTACACGGAGATCCCCTCGTCCGTGATCTCGTAGGGCTTCGTCTCCCGGGAGTGGTTGGCGTTTCGGATCTTCTGAATCTCGACGGCCAGCCGCGTCTCGCCGAACTCCGAGCGGACGTACTGCAGGACGAACACGGCGTCCGTGAGGTACTCGATGATGCCGTGTTTCGACGTGTAGGGGTCTTGGTCGCTCGCCTCGCTCGTCAGCATGGTCGTGACGCCGGCCCGCTTGAGCGACTTCGTGAAGTCGAATATCTCGGTCCGTCGTTTGGCCTGGCTGTCGTACATCATCTCGAGCAGGGAGACGGAGTCGAGCACGAGGCGGTCGGCCCCGAACTCCGAGATGAGCCGCGGGAGATCTCCACGGATCGAGGTGAGGCTGTTAGCCATCTCGATCGGGTCGAGGTCGACGATTGCCAGCCGGTCCTCGTCGAGATACTCCCGGAAGCTCCAGTCTTTCTCCTCGGCCGCCCGTTCGACGGCCTGGGCGCTCTCCTCGAGGGTGATATAAACCCCTTTTTCCCCCTCGGCGAGCCCGTGGTCGAGAAACTGCAGTCCGAACGTCGTCTTCCCGGTCCCGGCCGACCCCATCGCGACCATGAGCGACCGCTCGGGGACCCCACCTTGGATCATCTGATCGAGGCCCTGAACCCCGAGTTCGATGCGCGGAATCTGCGAGTCGAGCTCCTCCTCGAACTCGTCGTCGCCACCCTCGGGTCCCGAACCGAAGGCGGCCTCGAAGTCGTCGGCGGTCGGCTCGTCGTCCTCGGATTCCGAACCGAAGGCGGCCTCGAAGTCGTCGGCGGTCGGCTCGTCGTCCTCGGATTCCGAACCGAAGGCGGCCTCGAAGTCGTCGGTGGTCGGCTCGTCGCCTTCGGAGTCGTCATCGGAGTCGTCATCGACGGGGGCGCGATCGCGCTCGAACCAGTCGTCGTCGCTCATCCCGCACCCCCGATGGACTCGTCCATGGCCAGCGTTCGGGGTCCGGGGACTTATACTGACGGCTCTGTGCCCGTGTGCGCTGTCGACGCCCCGCGGCCGGCTCTCCTCACGTCGGCATAGCCGTCAGTATTATGCCACCGATCCCGAGGCGGATCCCGGCTACGGCCCTCGATCGCTGCCGGGTAGTCGGGGGGCTTTTGTCGTCGGCTGTCGAACGTCGATCCGATGCACATCGGCGTTATCGCGAAGCGGGACACCCCTCGCGCCGTCGAGCTCGCCGACCGGATCAGCCGGCACATCGACGCGGACGTGACGCTCGACGCGTTGACCGCCGACGCGCTGGGAACGGAGGGACGCTCCGTCGGGGAGCTGTCGGCGTGTGATCTCGTCGTCTCGATCGGCGGCGACGGCACGTTTTTGTTCGCCGCTCGGGAGGTCTCGCCGACGCCGATCGTGGGCGTCAACCTCGGAGAGGTCGGATTTTTGAACGCCGTCTCGCCGACGGACTGCGTCGAGGCCGTCCGCTCGGCCGTCGGTCGGATCGAGGCCGGCGAGGCGACGTTCCAGGAACTGCCGCAGATCCGCGTCGAGGGCGACGGCTGGGAGCTTCCGGCCGCGGTCAACGAGATCGTCGTTCTCAGCCCCCAGCGCGGTCGGGACAACGGGATCGGCTTCGAGATCCGCGTCGACGGAGAGCGTTACTCCGCCGGAAACGGCGACGGCGTTTTGATCTCGACGCCAACGGGGTCGACGGCGTACAACCTCAGCGAGGGTGGACCGCTCGTACACCCGGACCTCCACGCGTTCGTCGTCACCGAGATGTGTCCGAGCGAGCCGATGCCGTCGCTCGCCGTCCCGACCGCGGCGGAGTTGACGGTGTCGATCGAGGATGCCGGATACGCGTTCGTCGTCGCCGACGGCCGAAGCCGCGAGCGCGTCGATCCGCCGACCTCCGTGGCCCTTCGGCTCGCCGAGACTCCCGTCCGGATCGCCGGACCGCCCCTGGAGTTCTTTACCGCGCTCGGGAAACTAGAGTGAGGTCTCCCGCCCGAGCGAGCCGCCCCCTGCCCCTTCCGAAAGCGATAATGGGTACAAGGCCTTTTAAATAGCCAATGAGTCAGCAGCTGCCGGACGTCCAGGCGTCCAGTCCCGAAGTCAGCGTCGGGCTCAACCGCGTCGGTGTCACCGGTGTCGAAAAGCTCGTCAAACTCCACCGGCCCGGAGATCGGCCCATCGTCCTGATGGCGGAGTTCGAGGTCTTCGTCGACCTTCCGGGCTGGCGGAAGGGCGCGGACATGAGCCGAAACATGGAGGTCGTCGACGAGATGCTCGAGGAAGCCGTCTCCGAGCCCGCCCTCCGTGTCGAGGACGTCTGCGGTGACGTCGCCGAACGCCTGATCGACAAACACGAGTACACGACGCAAGCCGAGGTCCGCATGGAAGCGGAGTACATGATCCGCGAGGCGACGCCGGCGACCGACCGGCCGACGCAGGCGACGGCCGACATCATCGCCTCCGCGACCGCCAGCGAGGACGGTACCACGCGCGAGGAGATCGGCTGTCACGTCGTGGGTATGACGGTCTGTCCCTGCTCGCAGGGGATGAGCGAGTCCCGGGCACGGGACGTCCTCGAGGATCTCGACGTCGACCGCGGGACGATCGACGAGTTCCTCTCCGAGGTGCCCCAGCCCGGACACTCCCAGCGCGGGCACGCGACGCTGACCGTCGAAACGGCCGGGCAGCCCCAGGTCGACCTCAACGAACTCATCGATGTCGCCCGGGACTCGATGAGTGCGCGGATCTACAACCTCGCGAAGCGGCCCGACGAGGACCACATGACCTTCGAAAGCCACAGCGACGCGAAATTCGTCGAGGACTGCGTTCGGGCGATGGCCGAAGGACTCGTCGAGGCGTACCCCGACCTGCCCGACGATACGGTCGTCCGCATGGAACAGTCGAACGACGAGTCGATCCACCAACACAACGCCCACGCCGAGCGCGTCGCCGAGTTCGGACGGCTCAAATCCGAACTCGACAGGGATACCGATTCCTGAGTGACATTCTACCGCGTTCGACGGGGGCGTGAGAACGGACCCCGACGGCCCGACGGCCGATCGAACGCCGGGGTTACGGTGTCGGCCCCTCGGCGGCGCGTTCGAGCAGTTCGTCGGGCGTCTCGGCCGGTACCGTCTCCTCACCGCCCCGAACGACGACGGCGTCCGTACGATCCTCGGGAACGACGACCTTTTCGTGGTCGGCGATACGGAGGGCCGCACGGTGGAGGTCCGTCCCCGCGGTCGGGGTTCGAACGACGAGGGGGTCGTAGTGGGCACGCGTACAAGCCGCGGCGTAGTCCGCCGCCTCCACGCCCATCCGGTCGTAGGCACCGGCGAAGGAGGCGAGCGCGGCCTCGGCGACCTCGTCGTAGCGTGTCTCGCCCGTGAGCGCCCCGAGGTCGAGGAGCGCATCGGCCATCTCCGCGTTCGTCCCGAGGGGATAGAGGGGCCGATCGAGTAGCCCCGGACCCACCGGATCGCCGTCGCGGAACGAGCCGTCGGCGGCGACGAGACGATCGATCGCGTCGTCGGCGACCGCCCGCGCCGGAGTGAGCCACCCGTCTGGACCGGTCACCTGCGCCGCGGCGGTCATCCCGGCGAGGAGCCGCGCGTGATCGGCGAGGAGGCCGGATTCGCTTCGCTCGTCGTCGAAGTGTTTGACCCGGCCCTCCGTGACGAGCGTATCGAGGACGGCTTCGAGTGCGCGCTCGGCACGTCGGGTCGCACCCTCGTGGTCGGTGAGGGCGGCGAACCGAAACAGCGCGTCGGCGGCGATCCCGTTCCTGTCGGCGAAGACCGTCCGATCGACCTGTGGGGGGTCGGCGTCCTCGCGTTCGGTCGGTTCGAGCGTATAATATTCGCTCGCCGCCTGGCTGGCGGCGAACGCGTCGCCGGTCCAGGCGGTCGTCGTCAGATATTCGACCGCCTGTTCGGCGGTTTGTCGGTACGACTCCTCGCCCGTGTAGAGATAGCCGGCGGTGAACGCCCGGACCAGCGCCGCGTTCTCGTCGACCAGCTTTTCGCGGTGGGGCTCTCCCCAGCGTCGCGTCTCGGCGAAGCGGTAGAACCCGCCGTCGTAGGTGTCGAACAGATGCGCCCGAACGGCCTCGAGCGTCCGGGTGCCGCGGTTGCGATCCCGCTTGAGCGCGAACTCGATCGTACGGGGAAGCGGGAACTTCGCGTCAGTGCCCCACCCGCCGTACTCCTCGTCGAACGCCGCCGCGATCTGTTCGACCATGTGGGCCTCGACGTCGGCGGTCACCTCGCCGGCGGGGCGGTCGGTACTCGAGACCGACCGGGGGACGCGGCCGGCGGAGCGGCCTTTCGCGTCCCAGGAGGCCCGGACGCTGTCGAGGACCTGCCGAAGGCCGTCGGAGCCCAGATACGTCGCCCCCGAGAGCACCTCCCCGTCGGGGGTGAGAAAGACGGTCGTCGGGAACCCACCCATGTTGTACCGCTCCCGAATACGGGGGCGTCTGTCGACGTCGACCCGGACCGGGACGAAGCGCTCGCCGATGTTGGCGGCGAGTTTCGGATCGCTGTAGGACTCCTCGTCCATCCGGTGACACCACTCACACCACGGCGCGGTCAACGAACACAGTACGGGCTTGCCGGTACGTTCGGCGGTCTCGAAGGCCTCGGACCCCCACTCGTGCCAGTCGACGAGCGTCCCGTCACGGAAAGTCATACGTCGGATTTCGGGGGCAACGACGAAAGGGCTTCGAACCGACGCCGCGAGCCGGCGGGTCCGCTGTCGGTTCCGCCCGATCGACACGCGAACGCCCTGGACTATCCCCGATCACCCAACACGAGGATCCGGAGGATGTCGCCGTAGGCGGGCCGTGTGATCAACACGCCGATCAACACGCCGACGATCGTCACGATCGCAAAGCCCTGCAGATCGCCGAGCGAGAGGACGGCAAGCGGCGACATCGCGACGATCGTCGTCGCCGCCGCGGCCCCGATGACCCAGAAGGCCTTCCGGAACCGCGATTCGAACACCCTCGACGTGTTGACGTCGCCCTGTTGCATGATCTCGTCGGCGATTATCACGAGGTCGTCGACCCCGGTCCCGATCACCGCGATGAAGCCGGCGATGTGCGAGAGGTCCAACGGCAAACTCACCGCGGCCGCGAAGCCGAGAAGGATATACACCTCCGCCGCCGCCGTGAGCAACATCGGCGCGGCGACCTCGGCGCGCCGATACCGCAGGAAGATCATGAGCGAGACGGCGAGCACCGCAGTGACACCGGTCACGAGCGACAGCGGCTTGAACTGCTCGGCGAGACTCGGCAGCAAAAAGAACGTCGTCCCGCGGTTCTCGATGTCGAGATTGGTTCGGAGCGCGCCGGCACGCATGTTGATTTCGAGTTCGCGGGCGTCGTCGAACGACGTCGTCGTCGTCCGATAGGAGGGGTCCTCGTCGAAGGCACCGCTTGCGAACGACGAGGAGAGACTCGGCGCGATGCCGGCCGCAAAGACCACCTCACCGTCGAGGACGGTCAACAGACACCGGCCGGGGTCGTCGGCGGTGTTCGCCTCGAGGGAGGCGTTCAAATCGTAGGTACACCGCGTACCGCCCTGCTGGTCGAAGCCGTTGGCCCGCATCGATTCGCCGAAGCGCTCGCCAGCCTCGTCGCTCAGCCGGATGGGAACGTACGTCTCGCCTTGCTCTTGTTGGGCCCCGCCGATGTCGGCGAGGTCCTCCTGGTCGAGCAGCGAATCGGTCTCGTAGGTCCCGTTCTCGTCCGGGTACAGCGCCACGATCTCGACCTGTCCGCGGTCCCCGATGAGATCTATGACCTCCGTCCGATTCGCGCCGGGAACCTCGACGACCATGAACTGCTGGCCGGGGGCGGAGACCTGCGTGGCCGACCCCCCACCGAGGCCCCGCTCGCGGAGCCGTTCGTTCAAGACGTCCTCGGAGTTGTCACGGGTATCGGAGGTGACGCCCATCCGGACGTCACCTTCCTCGGTCGGGTAGCCGGCCGCCGAGAGCGCGTCGGCGAACTCGGCTTGGGTCGTGTTCCCGACGACGTCGTCGTCGAACACCTCGACCGCCCCCGCCTCGGCGTCGGCCCGGACATCGCTCGCGCCCAGTTCGAGTTCGTCCTGCAACGTCGATTCGATCGCCCGCTCGTCGTCCGGCCCGATCTCGAGCCCCGAGACGGTCATCCCGACGAACGGCGCTCGCACCTGTGTGCCGCCGGAGAGTTCCAGCCCGAACTGCAGGTTGGTGTACTGTGAGCCCGACGCCGTATCGACGTCGTCGCCCGGACCCAAGATGCCGCCGCTGCCGCCGAAGGGCGCGAAGACGGCGACCGTACTCACGAGCAAGAAGACGGTGAGCAGCCAGACGCGCCAGTGTTTCTTGATATGGAGTTTCATTTGGCAATCCCCTCGTATTTATAATAACGAAGCAGGCTCACGTTGAGCAGGTACGTGTTCATCAGATCGGTCAGCAGGCCGAAAACGAGTATCAGTCCGACGTCGGGCAAGAGCGGAATCCCGAGCAGATAGGAGACGACCGTCATCACGATCATCGCGGCGATCGAGGTCGTCGTCATCGTTATGCCGGTCCGCATCGCGCGGAACGTCGAGGTGTAGAAATCACCGCGGCGTCTGAGAACGTGGTTGTTCAACAGCAGATCCGAGTCGACGGAGTACCCGACAAGCATCAAGAGCGCAGCGACCGTCCCGAGCGTCAACTCGATGTCGAATAGCCGCATCAACGCCAGCGGGATCACGATATCGGAGAACGCCGAAGCGATGACGGCGATCGATGGGATGAACGTCCGAAACATCAACGCGACGAGGGCTGCCATCCCGCCGAAGGCGACCATCAGCCCGAAGATCGCCTGCCGCTGTGAGTCGGAGGCGAAACTCGCAGAGCGCTCGCCGACCGATTCGATCTCGTAGCCGGCGGCCTCGGCCTGCTCGAGCAGCGGGTCAGCGTCGTCCGCCTGGAAGGTCAACTGGTAGGTGTCCGTCTGGCCGGCGATCGGCGTGATCGAATCGACGTCCTCATCGAAGGTCGACGTGATCTCCGCTGGGGAATCGTCGGTGACGACCTGCATCTCGGTGCCACCGGTGAACTCGATGCCAAGCGCCACCGGGAGGCCCGTAAGCGCTGTCGCGACCGTGAGAACGACGATCGCGACGGCCAACAGCGCGATCGGGATCGCCACCAGTTGGCGGTTGGTGTACTCCGTGTAATCGACGTCCGGTACCGACGCATCCATGCCTCCCGATGTGAATCCCCTGCGAATAAGGGTTGTCGTTCGCCTCTCGGGGAGCCGTGATCCGGGAGGGATATCCTCACAAGGCGTCGCCGGACGGGACCTAGTCGGTGACGACTATCGCACCGATCATGCCGCTCGGCTCGTGGGGAATACAGAGGTAGTTGTGTCGACCGGGAACCTCGAAGGTGTATTCGTACATCTCGCCGGGGGGGATGTTGCCGCCGCCGGTTGCGTGCCACTCTTGACGGGCGGTTTCGAGGTCATCGTAGCCGCCGGAAGCGAAGTATTCGGCCTCGTCCGGGATCGTTTCTTCGTAGGCGGTGACGGTGTGACCGCGCGAACCGTTGTTTCCCCAGACGACGGTTTCGCCCACTGAGACCTCGTAGGTCTCGGGGAGGAAGGCGTTTTGAGACATCCCGATATCGAAATCGTCGTCACTGAGTCCGCCGTCGAGACAGCCCGAAAGCGAGAGTGCCGTCGCGGTTCCGGCGGCTGCGATGAACGCCCGTCTGTCCATATCCCCATTTGCGATCGGACAGTGATATGTACCCCGATTCCGGACGGACGTGTCCCTCGTACTCCCGACAGCGGGCCGTCCGCGGTCGACGGTACCGACCGGCCGATTGCGGACGGAAACGAACCTACTAAGTCGGCAGTCGCCTACCGCCGAGGTAGAGTTATGCAGCCGCGGTTCCTCGGGCGATTGGGAGTCGCCGACCTGGTGACGGCCACGAACGCCGCGATCGGCTTCGCCGCCGTTGTGATCGCCATCGCCGACCCGGGCCTCGCGGCGAGACTGATCTTACTCGCGGCCATCGCCGACGGACTCGACGGCATCATCGCCCGCCGCCGTGGCGGAACCGCCGTCGGCCCGATTCTCGATTCACTCGCCGACGTCGCCTCCTTCGGTGTCGCCCCCGCGACCCTGGTGTACGTAGTCGTCACGGGCGACAGCGCGCTCGCCGTCGGCACTGGTGGGGGCGACGTCCTCGCCGCCGGCGTGGCTATCGCCGTCCCGGCGATATACGTCTCTATGGCGGTCATCCGGCTCGCGTTCTATATGCTCCACGACGGCGACCGCGCCGAGACGGAAGGCGTCCAGACGACGCTGGCTGCGACGGTACTCGCCGTGGCGTATCTGGCCGGGATCGCGGGGCCGGCGGCGCTGATCGGTCTGCTCGCGTTGTTTACGTATCTGATGGTCGCGCCGATAACGTACCCTGACCTGTACGCCCGCGACGCGGTGATCCTCGGCGGCTTACAGGCGCTTACGGTGGCCTTCCCGACGGCACTCAACAGGACGTTTCCGCGCTCGCTTTTGCTCTTTGCAGTCGGGTATCTCGTCCTCGCGCCGTTTATATACTGGCGGGAGACAGAGACCTGACGGAGCCGTACGGGCCCGAACTGCCGGAAGCCCCCGCGGCGTTCGATGCGTCGTTTTCGCTGCCGTCAGACGGATCGCCTCGGCTCACGTCACAGAGCCCTCGAAGAACATAGCGGGAGGACGATTTGAACGTCCGATCTCCGGGTTATGAGCCCGGCGGAATCTCCTGGCTATCCCATCCCGCTATCATCCTGTAGTCCACTCCAACCATTAAGGGTTGTGATTGACCTGCCGTCTGTGGAATCCACCCGTGGCAACTCCACTCGCTATCACTCGTGGACCCGCCAAGTAAACAGGCTCTCCGTGACGTAGTTGACGACCATCCCACAGCAGATCCCCGCACCGCTCGCGACGAGAAGCCACAAATCGAGGCCGAGCACGGACAGGTCGACGTGAAGCCACCGGTAGACGGCCGAAAAGACGACGAGCTGGACGGCGATGCCGCCGATCCGGACGACGTTCGAGGTCGCCAGCCGCCGCATCGTGGGGAGCACTCCGGGCCGCCCCGCCCCGGCGAACGTCCAGCGCTCGTTGAGCAAGAACATCACGACGATCGCCGACTCGATACCCACGAACTTGGCCGTCTCCGGCGTGAGCCCAGCCGTCGCGAGCGTGAGTAAGATGGCGTTGTCACAGAGCGCGCCGACGGCCCCGACGCCGGCGAACCGACCGAACCGAAACGGGGCATACAGCGTCTCGCCGAGCTCCTTGGCGTTCATTGTCGGTGTCGTTCTATCAGCGCGGTTGGGCCGTCCTCGCGCCCAGGAGTACGATAGAACGGATCCCCCGTGAGGTGCTTCGCCCGACGCCGGGTCACCACGAGGGCTTTCGCCATCGACAGCGTCGTCTTGATCGGGTCGACCGTCGAACCGGGGCGGTCCTCCCAGACGATCGGAACCTCACGGACCGACAGTCCGAGGGCTCCGGCCACCGCGATGAGTTCGAGATCCCAGGCGAACCCGGGCTCGTATAGGTGATGTCGGACGGTTCCCCAGGCGTCGGCGGTGAGCGCCTTCGCCCCGCATTGGTAGTCGTATAACGCCGAATCGAGCGACTGACGCGCGAACCACGCGAACCCATCGCCGAGCAGCCGACGGACGAGCGTCCGGTTCCCGACGACAGTCGAGTCGGGGTGCCGTCTCGATCCGGCCGCGACGTCGGCGTCACGGAGCCCCTCGACAACACGTACGAACTCCGAAGCTGGCGTACTGCCGTCGGCGTCGGCAAAGGCGAGGCGGTCGGTCGAGAGCGTCTCGAATCCGGCCGTGATGGCCGCGCCTTTTCCCCGCCGGTACGGGACCGCGTTCACTGCCACGGACGGAAGGTCGGCGGCCGAAACCGCCCGTGTGACCCCTGCGCTCGGGTCGTCGATCTCGACGCGGATCACCTCGGGATCGAGTTCGGCATCCAGATCCCGGAGATACGTCGTTAGCCGCTCGACGTCCGGCCGGAACGCCGGAATCACGATCCCGAGGCTGCTCATAGGACGTCCTGACGCCGCCGTGCGCAAAAACGATTCGACTCGCGTCGCTTCCCGACGGCCCATACCGGCCACCAGCGGTCCGCGTAGACCCACACCAGCGGTCCGCGTGGACCCACAAGCAATATACGGCCACACGTCGGCGATACGCGTGATGGAGTACGGGCTGGTCGTCGTCTGGCTCGCCGCCTATCTCGCGATCGGAGCGCTCGCGCTCCCGTTCGTCGCTACGGTCTTTTCGGGAATTCACGACCGCGGCGTCGCCTTCGCGGTTCCGAGCGGACTCGCCACGATCACTCTCGTCGGCTACCTCGTCGGCCACGTCGCCTTCGGGCTTCCGGCGCTGTCCGCCGGCGTCGCCGTCCTCGCCGTTTTGAGCTTTCGATCCGGGGGAGTCGGTCGGCGTGTCTGGCGCGCATACGCCGAAGTCGCGGCGGTCTTCGCCGTCGCGTTCCTGTTCATGCTTTCGATTCGGGCCGCTTCGCCGGCAATCGCGCCGCTGCCGCTCTCGGCCGGCGAGAAGTTCCTCGATTACGGGCTGCTCCGGTCGCTGCTCCGCAGTCCAACGCTTCCGCCCGAGGACATGTGGTTCGCGGGCGAATCGGTCCAGTATTACTACGGCGGACAGATGTTGACCGCGCTTTTGGCGACACTCACCGGGACGGCTCCGCGGTTCGCGTACAACCTCTCGTTGGCCGGCGTCTACGCGACCCTCCTCACCACCGCATACGGGCTGGCTGGTGCGATCGCGTTCGACCACGGCGTACCGCGGCGTACCGCCGCGGGCCTCGGAGCGTTCTTCGTCGGGCTCGCCGGAAACCTCCACACTGCGGTCCGGGTCGTGGCCTGGGTACTCCCCTCGGGGGCCATCACCGCACTTCCCGGTCTCCGTTCGGATCACGGACTCCTCTCGTGGACGCCGTCGGCGTTTTCATACTGGGATGCGAGCCGGGTCGTCGACGGGGCGATCAACGAGTTCCCGCTGTTTGCGTGGCTCAACGGTGATCTTCACGCCCACATGATCACGACGCCGTTTACGCTGCTCGTTGCCGGGCTGTGTTACAGTTACTGGCGGACCCCCGACGACGACCGAACGCGACGGCGGCGACTACTGCTCGCGACAGCGCCGGTCGCGGGCGTACTCGCGATCACGAACACGTGGGATTTCCCCGTCGCCGGCGGACTGGTCTTTTTGACGATCGCCTTTGGGCCGGCCGACCCGGCGACGTTGCTGCCGGGATCTACCGGTCGTCCGGGACCGACAGAAAACCGGCTCGCCGAGGAACTCCGCCGGGACGGGCTGGCACTCCTCGGTGCGGTCACGGTGCTCGTCGTCGGGG
Source organism: Natronomonas salinimetallica (assembly GCF_013839515.1). Classification (GTDB taxonomy): domain Archaea; phylum Halobacteriota; class Halobacteria; order Halobacteriales; family Haloarculaceae; genus Natronomonas. The sequence continues at coordinate 18,481 of NZ_JACDNQ010000016.1, forward strand.
GGCTGCTCGTCGCCCCGTTTTGGCTCTCGAGTGCGAGCACCCGGAGCCTCGGCGTGTTCCCACCGAGAAGCGATATGTGGCCGCTGTTGATCGTACACGGTGGCTTCCTGTTGCTCTTTGTTCCGTATCTTGGGGGGGGGATCGCCGGCTCCCTCGAGGGCCGGCCGATCGCTGTCGGCGCTGCGGGCACGATCGGGGCAGCCCTCGCGTGGTTCGCCGGCTTCGCCGCTTTCGCGTTGTTCGGCCCCCTGTTGCTCGCCGCGTGGCTGTTGCTCCGGACCCGGACCGACATCGGCTTCGAGACCCTGTTGGTGATCGGCGGGCTCGGACTCGCTCTCGTCGTCGAGGTCGCCTACGTGGTCGAACCGCATCAGCAGGGCACGGGACTGGATCGGCTGAACACCGTATTCAAGGTCTATTCACAGGTGTGGGTCCTCTGGGCACCGGCGGCTGGCGTCGTTGCCGCACGGCTACTTGATCCCTCCAGTTGGCCCGGTGTGGTCGACACCGTGCGATGGCGACGGATCGGGATCGCCATCGTCTGTGTCACGATCGCAGCGAGCGGACTCTACGCGGGTTTCGCCGTGCCGGCACACCTCGGCGGCGATCCGGTTGGGAGCGACGGGGCGACACTCGACGGGGAAGCCTACGTCGCTGCGACGTATCCCGAAGAGGCTGCGGCGATCGCGTGGCTCGACGACCGTGAGGGACAGCCGACGATCGTGACCGCCGCGCCCGGCGGCTATCGATGGGCGCCGGACGAGGGCGAAGGCGCGGCCGCGCCGGCGAGTTTGACTGGAATCCCGACCGTACTCGGCTGGATGCACGAGAAGCAATACCGGGGCAATGACCCCTATGAGACGCGACTCCGGGACGTGAACACGATCTACGAAGGTGATCCCGACCGACAGTCGGAACTGCTCGATCGCTACGACGTCGAGTACGTCTACGTCGGGCCGGCCGAACGGGCGAGATACGACCTCACGATCCAGGGACATCGGCGGCTCACCCCGTCGTTCGAGGGCGGTGACGTCGTCATCTACGAGGTCCGATGAGGGACGGCCGTGTTTGTATCGAACAGGCGGTGGGGGCTCCCGACGACGATCCGTCCACCGCGCTCCCGCTCGCGGATCGTCGGTACCCGGTCAGCGCATACGCCGGTTGGCCCCGTCATCACTTATAAAATATCGCCCGGTTGGCCGGCTTCGGCCGATCGCTCGGCGACCTCGATGAGCGTCTCCCAGGTATTCACTCCGGCCCGGAGGGAGACGAGGTCGGCCGCGTCGATCCCGACCCGAACCACAGAGCCGTCGACGGCCAGCGTCGCCGTCGCTCGGTCGCCGTCGATCTCGCCCAGCTCCCCGCCCACCGCGTCGGCGACGAGCGCGGCGGCTTCAGGGGAACGGTACTGAAAACGCAAGTCGGCGGTGTGCACGTTAGTTGACGTTGACTTCCTTGATATCGCGACTCCGCTCTTTCAACAGAACGCGATGACCGCAGTACGGACAACGGACGCCGCCGTACTCGTCGAGTTCGACGTCTCGCTTACAGCGGGAACACTTGTAGCTCATCTATCTATTCGTCGTCGCCGATCGCAGCCCGGATGGATCGCTTGACGGTCTTTCCGGCCGGCGTCTGGGGACGGTAGGCACCGCCCGTGAACGTCTCGCCGGTCTCCTCGTTGACCCAGATTCCGGTGCCGACGCGCGTGACGTCGTCACCATCGACGGTCGCGCTCTCCGCATCGCCTTCGATCTCCGCGACGCGGCGGCGTGCGACCCGTCCATAGCGTGCGCCGAACCGGCCGGCGCTTCCTGTCGTATCGTCGGTAGCCATAGTATCGTTACATCACCACAGCGAAGTGATAAACCCCACGTTTCGCGGCGGCCAGTACGGCCACGACGTCCGGCACGGATGGATTAGCCTTTCAGTTCCGACTCCGAGAGCGCGTCGTTGAGGTCCGCACGGACGTGCTCGCCGAGCTCCCGGTCGCCGGCCGTCGTGACGATCCGATTCTCCTGGACGCTCGATCCGTCTCGGATCAGTAACCGGACGTTGCCGTGTTGGTCGGCGCGGGTGGCTTTCGCCCGGACGCCCGTCCGGGAACTCGACCCGCCCGCGTCGATCGGTCCCGGGATGATCTTTTTGACGTGCGGGTGTTCCGCGACGGTTTCGAGCGCGCGACGGCCGTCCCGGCCACCGATGAGCGTGCTGTGGCTGCCGCCGAGTTTTTCGGCGACGGTGGCCTCGACGACCTCCAATGCGGGGTCACCGCGCTTTCGTCTGACCGCGTCGACCGGGTCGTCGTCCTCGACCCGATAAAAGGGGTGATGAAGCTCCCCGCGGACCGCGGCGATTACCTCTCTGTCCCCGGTCGCGTACACCTCTTCCGGGCGCTTTCGTCGGGCTTCGTCGGCGATCCGCCCCGCGAAGTTCCGGAGTTCGGTCGGTGCCCACCGCTGATCGGCCTCGCGTTTCGTCGTCACCGTCCGCTGGCCAACGATCTCGTCGTCGAAAAGCGACGTGACCGTCGCCCGTTCGCGGTCGCACTCGAGTACGACGACGTCGGTGTTTCGGCTCCGACAGACCAGACAGTAATCGCCTGGTCGGTCGAGCGGCGACGCACAGCACCGACACTCCATGTCCGACGGAACGCGGTCGAGCCCGATAAGCAGGGCGGTTCCAGTGTTCACGCTCGGTGTGCGCCGCGAGTGCGTGTGTAGCCGAGCCGTAGCTCCTACCCCCGGTCCACGCTCGCAATGATCGATCCCGTCCACGCGCGGCATCGTCCCGCTCAGGCGAGATTGCCCGGATCGCCCTTCAGGAACTCACGGGCGAGAACCGTCGCGTAGCTTCCGTTCGGTAGCGAAAACCGAAGCGTAAGCGGATCGAGTTCGACGACGAGATCCGTTTCCACCCGGATCGCCCGCCGTGTCCCCTCGGAGCCGAACTCACCCGGTCGGTCGAAATCCCCGCGTTCGAGGCCGAGATCCGCCAATACGCTCCAGGCGATCTCCGCCGGCTCCCCCGTCCCGAACTCGGTCCCGGTACCGACGAGCGGGGCGGTGACGAACGCCCGCCCCCGCTTACAGTGACGGCGGATCGTTTCCAGTTGGGATGTCTCGACGGTTTGTGATCGCCCCGGGTCGGGAAGCCCGTCGTCATCGGCGAAGCAGACGACGTCACCCACAACCGGCTGTCCGAACGGGAGTCCCCTGCGGAGCCGCTCCGAAAGCATTCGGTTGAACGCGTACGACTGGGCGGCGTTCGTGAACATCCGCTGGAGGTTCGTCGGCAGGGTTTCGAGGGCGGCGCGGTAGTCCTCCGGTCCAGTCGCCCCCTCGGCTAACCGTCCGGCGATCGCTCGCTCGAACCGGAGTCCGCCGGGGAGGAGTTCGTTCGCGTCCGCCCACTCGCGTTCCTCGGCGAGTCTGGTCCGTGCGGCCTGTGTCCGCTCGGGTTCGCGTTCGCTGGACTCACAGACGTATCGGACCGCGGCGGACTCCCAGTCGCCGCGGACGACGTCGAGTCCGACGCGGTGGGTGATCGACCGCATCGATCCGAAGCGCTGTTGGCCGAAGTAGTTCGGGACGGCGGCCCCGTCGGACGCATCCCCGTCGTCCGCCCCAAACCGGCGGAGTTCGTCCGCGATTCGCTCGGCGTTTTCGGGGCGTTCGGCGTCGCGGACTATCACCTCGAATTCGTTGCCCGCGAGGTCCCCGAACAACACCGGCCGGCCGGCCCGCCCCAGGGGTTCGATCTCCGCTCCGTCGACTGACGGTAACTCGTTGTCCCCGTATTTGATCGAAAACAGCTGCGTCGTAATGGCGTGTTTGTCCTTCGTTCCGGCCCACGAGACGCGTTCGCGACTGACCCCTAGCCGTTTCGAGAGCGCCGACGCGAAGTCGTTCGTATCCCACCGTCGCAGCGTCGCCCGGAAGACGAGATGCGGGTACGAACCGACGTCGGCGTCGAGATCACGGAGGTCCGCGCCGAACGACTCCCGTTCGTCGACCCGGAAGTCCTCGGGACGATCACGGAGACGACCGCCGGTCCCGTCGGTTTCGGAGACGTAATACTCGATCCCGACAGCCGCCTCGATCGGGGAGGAGTCGCGCATGTGATACTGCGTCTCCGGGAGGTGGGCGTTTTACGATACCGATTCGGGCCAGAGAAGCCAAGCTTCTTCATAATACCATCCGAACTGCGATCGTGCATCTCTTTACCCCGTTCGAGTGCCGGGACGTAACGGCGAGAAATCGCGTGACGGTCTCGCCGATGTGTCAGTACGCCTGTGAAGACGAGGACGGACTCGCGGACGATTGGCATCTCGTCCATCTCGGCAGTCGAGCGACCGGCGGTGCCGGGATCGTGATGACGGAAGCGACCGCGGTCACCCCTCGAGGACGCATCTCCCCGCAGGACCTCGGCATCTGGAGCGACGAACACGCGGCGGCACTCGAGTCGGTCACCGAATATATCGCCTCCCAGGGTGCGCTCTCGGCCATCCAACTCGCCCACGCCGGTCGGAAGGCGTCGACGTCCCGGCCCTCCGAGGGCGGCGACCCGGTCCACGGGGATTCGGGATGGACGCCGGTCGGGCCGACCGACGAGCCGTGGCCCCACGGGGACTCGATCGCGACCGAACGGCTCGATTCGGCGGGGATCGAACGCGTAAAGCGGGCGTTCGTCGACGCCGCCGTCCGGGCTCTCGACGCCGGGTTCGACATCCTCGAGATCCATGCGGCACACGGCTACCTGCTTCACGAGTTCCTCTCACCGGTGACGAACACCCGCGAGGACGAGTACGGCGGCGATTTCGAGGGTCGGACCCGACTCCTCAAGGACGTCGTCACGGACGTCCGGGAGGCAGTTCCCGACGGAACGCCCGTCTTCGTCCGCCTCTCGGCGACGGACTGGCTCTCGGACCGCCGGTCCTGGACTGTGGAGGCCTCGAGCCGCCTCGCCGGGGAACTACAGCCGCTCGGCGTCGATCTCGTCGACGTGAGCGCGGGTGGGATCCACCCCGATCAGCAAGTCCCCGATACCGGCCCGCACTATCAAGTGCCCTACGCCGAGCGGATCGGAGAGAGCGGAACGCCGGTCGGCGCGGTCGGCGGAATCACGACCCCGGAGGGAGCTGACGAGGTGATCAGAAACGACCGTGCCGACCTCGCGGTCGTCGGCCGCGAACATCTCCGTGACCCGTACTTCGCGATCCGGGCCGCGGAGGCGTTAGGCTACGACGCGCCGGTCCCGAGACAATACGAGAGAGGGTTCGAGTAACGAGTGCGCCACGGACCGTCAATAGAGGCTCAGGTCCCCGGTCACGTTATCGACGACGTGTTCCGGACCGGGACCGACGGCGAGGGCCGTCACCGTCCCCGGCTCCAGTTGTGTGTGGCCGGCGTCGCTGACGATCGCGTGCGGGAGCCGTTCTTGGCGCGCCCGATCGGCGAGGCGACGCAACTGCTTCTCGCCGGAACCCTTCAGGACGATCTTCTTTTGACCGCCGGATTTCCACGCCTTCCGGGCATCCGGATCGGCGTCCTCGTACGCCTTCAGCGAGGCGTGTGCGACCTGCGCGGCGAGCTTTCCGGTTCCCATTCCGACGTCCGTCCGAGCCACGATCGCCTGTTTCATACGAGCCCTCTCGGGTGTCCCGGCCCTGAACGTTCCGGACGCTACGTCGGCCGAAGCGTCAGTTCGTCCGGTTCCATCCCCGTCTCGTCAGCGAGGTCATCGAGCGCAGCCGCGGTGACCGAGCCCGGCGAAATATCCGCATCCTTCCACGCCGGAAGGCGGGTGTCCGCTCCCGGTCGCCCGACGGTATCGGCGTAGGCGTCGATCTGCGTCAACTCGGCCTCGTGGTCGTACTCGAGGTCGTTGAAGCCGGCATCGAGCGCGTAGGCGTCCGCGAGCCGTTCGGCCGCCTCCCGATACCGTGCGTCGAGCGTGTCATACACCGGTTCGCAGCCGTTGTCCTCGACGGCCCGAAGCAACGCCTCCCCGACCTGCTCGGACATGTCCGAGAGCCCGCTCGGCCCGGAGACGGACCGGTGATCGTGCTCGTGGATCCCCAGATCGACCTGTGCGGACCCCGCCGCGCCGACCAGCCGGAACGCCTCACCGAGCGTCCCGACCTCCAGGCCCCACCCACGCTGGATTCGGAGCCGGCGCGCAAGCCATCCGGTCGTCGCGAACTCACCGGCCAGGGCGTACCGAAACGAGCCGAGATACCGGAGGATCGAATCGTCGCGGTCGGCCGCGAGCGCCTCGATCATCGGCCGATAGAACAGTCGGAAGAGCCGGCCGTACAGCCGGTCGTTCTCGACGCGGGCGTAGTAGCCCTTCGAGAACGCCGCCCCGTGTGCGAGCGGAAAGAGCAGTTTGGCGACGTGACGCTCGTCGTAGCTCTTCGTGTCCGCGTCGTGGACGACGACGTATTCGCTGTCGCTTGCGAGTCCGAGCGCGAGCCACACGTCTCGGCCTTTACCCCGCGGCCCGTCGAGCCCTGCCTCCGAGAGGCGCTCCGAAAGGCGCGGGCCGTCACACCAAAGAACCGATAACGGGAGGTCGAACCCCGAGAGCCACTGGACGACCGAGCCGACGTGCTCCTCGGAGGCCCGGAGTGAGACGACGACGCGCTCCGGGGAGACCGCCTCGAGCGCGGAGAAGACGCGCTCCGTGGCCAAGCCCGTGTGTTCTCGCTCCGTCATCGGGACGACGACGGTCGCGCTGTCGGTCGGCGCGTTCGGGCGAGCGTCCCCGAAGTCGTGAAGCGTCGTAACCGGCTCCTGTACGTATTCCATCGCCCGTACACAGGGTTCCGACGTCGAAAAAGGGTCTGCTTGCGGCATCGTCTGTCGGCTGGTACGGCTCCAGCCGCGACGCTGTCGGACGTAAGCGTCAGTTCGCGTTACTGTGGGCGTCGATCGCTGGCCGGTAGCCCTCCCGGTAGGTCGGATACCGGAACTCGTAGCCGAGTTCACGGACACGATCGTTCGAGCACCGCTTGCTCGTCAGGATTCGCCGCCGGGCCGCCTCCGGGAGCCCATCGTCGTCTAGGCGGTCAGCTTTGGTCCGTTTCGGCGGGCGTCCGACGCCGCATTCGTCGGCGAGCCAGTCGGCAAACGCCCACTTGTCGACCGGTTCGTCGTCGACCGCAACGAGTACCTCCTCGGGGGTCGATTCGAGCATGAACCGGACGATCCCGGCCGCATCGTCGCGGTGAATCATGTTCAGATAGCCCTCCGTTACGGGGCCATCGAGGTACCGTTCGAGGCGGTAGCGATCCGGGCCGTAGAGACCGGCAAACCGGGCGACACTCCCGTCGATACCGTATTCCGGGGCGATCTCGCGGGCGATCCGTTCGGCTTCCGTGAGTACCCGCGTCTTTTCGGTCGTCGGGGTGAGCGGCGTGTCCTCGTCGACGAACTCGCCGCCGTGATCACCGTAGACGCCCGTACTCGAGGTATACACCAGCCGGTTCGGCGGCGACGCGCGCGATCCGAACGTCTCGATCGCCGTCCGGAGGCCGTCGACGTAGACGCGCTCGGCCGCCTCCGCCCCCCGGCCACCGGAGGACGCCGCGAAGACGAGCGCGTCGACGTCCGGAACCGCCTCGAGGGCGTCCGGATCCGTCGCGTCGGCTCGGACGGCGTCGGCGCCGGTCGCCTCGACGGCCTCGATGCCGGCGTCGGATCGCCGAACCCCGACGACCTCGTGGTCCTCGAGGAGCTGGCGAGCGAGCTCGAGTCCGACGTATCCACATCCGAGGATACCGACTCGCATCGCTATCGGGCCCCTTCGATGTACTGATACAGCAACACGAACTCCTCGAGGGTCATGGGGAATCTCCCCTCGACCTTCGATTGTATCTCGCGGGCCTCGAGTTCGCCCTCGATCCCCGATTCGACGGCCTCGACGTCTAAAACCGCGGTCGTCATCCCCATGAGGAGTTCGTCCCTGGCGATGGCGGCGATCGTCTCGCTGTCCGGTGTATCGTCCGAAACCGCGAGTATCGAGGCGACCTCCTCGAGCGTCAGTTCGGGAGCCTCCCCGTCGAGCAGAGATCGCAGTACGGCTGGATCGACCCTGGACGCTTCGGCGACCGAGTCGACACCGTACTCGTCGACCTGCGTTGCGAGCGCGTCGAGATATCGATCGTGGATTTCCGAGGGAGCCAGATCACCGGGCGTGTCCGCGATTTCGTGGAGCATATCGCCCGTTCGGCCTCCCCGTTCAAGTAGCGTTCGGGCCGCCTACGAACCCCACCCCGGCGACCGTTTGATCGGTTTGCCGTCGGTATCGCCGACGCCTCGGGGTCCCGGTGGGACGACGACGACGACCGCGGTCCGGGTCCGAACGGTGACCCGTTCGGCCGTTCCGAGGCGCTCGATGTCGCCGTCGTGTGTCACCCAGGCGGTCCGGCCATCCCGGAGATACGCCATCGTCGCGGCCCCGTCGCCCCGGTTCGTCCTGACCGCGAACCGTTCGTACTGCCCCGAGAGGCTGACATACCACACGTTCGCGGTAGCGAACCAATAGCCCGGGACCGGTAGGATCGGTAATCCGGCCGGAACCGCCCCGAGTCGGTCGCCGAGCAGGCGAACCCGGGCACGCTCGGCCCCGCTCTCGATTCCGTCCGCGAGGACGTCCTCGAGTTCCTCGCCGTATTCGTTCTTTGCCCCTCGCTGTGCCGCGGTCGTCGTCGGTTCCGGTGGACGGGCGGCGTCGTCCTCCAGCGTAGAATCGAGCGTCGTCTCCAATCGGAGCTCGATCCGCTCGCGGGTCGGTGGCCCGTCGATCGAGGCCGCGGCCCGTTCGATCGTCGTGCCGTTCGTGAGCATGAGCGCCTCCTCGGCGGCCGGAGCGTGGACACGGAGCGCCGCCTCGGCCTCGTGTTCGGGAACGCCCGAATCGACGAGGTCGGCGACCAGCTCTCCGCGAACGTGATCGGTCGCGTCTTCGACCTCCGTCTCCAGTTCGTCGTATTTCGACATGCCAGGACGCATCGCATCGAGCGTCCGCGCCGCCGTCGACAGCGAAACGCGGCCAGTGCTGAGAAACGGGATCCGATCGAAGATCCCGCTCGCCACCTGGCTGTGCGGCGACGAAAAGACGCTGACGGTCTTCGTCGAGAGCGGGTAGACGCTGCCGCCGCCGCGGGCGTCGATCCGATCGCGGGTCACGCCACTCGTCGTGAGATACGAGGGCGCGGTCTCGACCGCGAGCGAGAGGTTTCCGGCAGGATCGGCTATCGGTTCCGCATCCGGCCTCGATGCCCCTCGGTGGGCGGCCAGCGCGCCGTCGAGGCGGTCGGTACCGAGATACTCGCCCAGGGCGTCCTCGATGCCGGCGTTGGTACCGTCCGAAGCCGAGACTCTCCGGTCGAGTTCCGAGTCGAGAGCCCCCATATACGTGAGTCGACCCGCCTGGATCGTCCGCTCGTGTGCCGACCGGTCGGCTTCGATCAGCAACTCACCGCGCATTCCGTCGAACTCGTCGCGGAGCCGTTCTGCGGGATCCGCCCGACCGGTTCCGACTGACGGGGCCGGAAGCGTGAGCGAAACGTCGCTAACACGGTCCCGGACGGTGCCGATGTCGGCTTCGACGGTCGAGCGGTCGATCGACCACCCCGCCGTTGCGGTCGCCGTCGCCCGAACCGACTCCCCTGTCGCTGCCGCTTTCGCTGCGTCCTCGAACCCGCCTACATCCCTGATCGCACGCCGGCCGGCTCGGTCGGCGGCACGGCTGAGATGCCCGTCGACCCGGCCGTCGGGCACCCCTTTCATCGGCACCGTTCGCGCCTGCGCCGCGATCCGGACGCGGTAGCTCCGCTCGGTAACCGACGTCGTGGACTCCGTCTCGTTGTCCTTCTCCCAGTCCCGGATCGTCGTTCTCGTCACCGTTACGTCGTACCGGCCGGTATCGACGGTCGTCCATCCGGTCGCGCTCGGCCCGCCGCTACCGGCCCGGTCGGCGTCGACGGATTCGTCGGTATCGACGGACGTGAGCGTCCAGCCGTATCCGGGCGATCTGTCCCCTCGGCGTGATCGATCCCGGAACGCCGTCGTCGTCGCGATGCGCGCTTCGACCGTGTGGACTCGATCGATGCGTTCTTCGAGCCGATCGGGACCGGTCACGCCGATCGTATCGGCGAATGCGCGGTCGGCCGAAGTATCGATGTCGGCGGTCACCACGGGGGTATCGGGCTCCTCGCGCCAGGTCCCGACCGGCTGTTCGGGCGGCGGAGCCGGACCCAGCGCGTCGGCACCTTTGAGTACTGTGTCGGTCCACTCTTTGTCCCCACCGACCCCGACGAGGGCGTCCGTCGTCGCGATTCGCCGGCCTGCGGCCGCAACGCCGCGGTGGCCGTTCGGGTCCGCCTCACCGAACGTCGCCCGCTGTTCGGCGAGCAACGCGTCGTTCGTCGCCAACTCGACGTGTCGCGTGCCGAGCACCGTCGATATCGGTGCGCCACCGTATTGGGCGTATCCGCGGACCCACGCGATCGGGTAGAGCCGAGCGGTGACTCGCCGCCCGAGTCCGCGCTGGAGCACCGGTGCGTTCGCTCGCGTCTCGAAGCGCTCGGTTCGATCGTGTAACAGCAAGGCGGGATTGGAGACGACGAACGTCGGGGATCGCTCGACGCTCCTCAGCGCCCGGCCGTCCCTCGTCGCGGCGAAGTTTACGCCGTCGATCTCGACGGCCATCGCGGCCTCGTCCTCGCCCGCCCGTCCGATATCGACCCGTTCGATCGCGGCCCGATACCCCTTTGTCGTCGGTTCGACGGCCGGCAGTGAGGCCGAGACCGTGACCGCCCCCCGTGTCGCTTCGACGCCGTCGAGTCGGTCGGCGGCGCGCAAATAGAGCCGCAGTCGGAGCGCGTCCCGGAACGGCTTGCTCCCGTTTAGCGCCCGTCCGGCGGGCGTGTCGGCCGGCTCCGTGACGGGATCGATCGCGGCGTTCGTTGCGGCGGTATCTGCCGCACCGCGTAGCTCCGTCAGGGCGGCGGCGGCCGCACCGTCCATCGCGTCCTCGATGGCGGGGGTCCCGTCCGAGGGCTGTACCACGGTCGTCGCTGCCAGCGTCGTGCTCGTGAGGAGCAACAGAACCCCGACGAGCGCGAACGGGACGCGACCGCGGTCGTTCACGGCTCCCACCGCCGAACGACGATCTCGACGCGCCCGGACGCCGTGCCGTCCGGCACGGTCTCGGACGCGCTGCTGTCCGAACGCAGGTCGGCTTCGAGGCGGCCGGCGAGTCCGGCGGCGAGCCGCTCGTTCGCCAGCCTCGGCGATGCGTCGACGATCGCGTCGTCGACGTCGACGGCCAGGAGTTCGGCGATCGAACGGTACCGGTCCGCGCCCTGGGCCGCAGTCCGGGGATCGACGAGCCGGAGTCTGGTCCGTTCCGGCGGGAAGAGCCGACGTATGTACGCCTCGGCGACTGCCGTGGCGAACGATTCGGTCGATTCAGGGGACTCGGGGGTCGACAGACCGCTGTCGACCGTCAATCGCGTCGCGGCCACGTCGGCCGTCGAGGGTGGTATCGGGCCGACCGTGATCTCCCCTTCGAGTGGTGCCTCGGGGTACGGTACCCACCGGGTGGTGATCCGAACCCGGTCGGCCGTCCGGTACCCGACCACGCGGCGGGTCGCGGCGGGATACGACGACGGGACGAGTCGATCGCCATCGAGCACAGCAGCGAGCACCGTTGCACGCGTGAGGTGCTGTGCGAGCGTCCCGTGGGATTCGTGGCCGTCTTCGACCGGAACGGTCGCCGTCACGGTCCCGACCGACACCGCGCTCGGATCGCTGTCGACCGTCGATCGCCAGCCCTCCTCGGGGACAGCAACAGCGAGCGTACCGATGGCAACGCCGACCAACACGAGACAGATCGTGACGTCGAGTACGGTACTCACACCTCGGGCCACGTACACACCTCCAGCGTCCCCGGCCGAACTATCCCCGGAGCGGTGCGAACACGTACCGTTCGCCGAACACAGCCGCCGGTCGACGACCGCCTCGGGCCGCCGTGCCACACGTCGGATCCACTCCGAAGGGTAGCGTTCATCCCGTACCCGTTGGGGCTGGCGGCGTCGGCCGACCCCTCGATCGGCGGCTGGAGGACTCCCAGCGAGGACGCCTCGTCGACGAACCGGTCTGCGGCGACCGGTGCCATCTCGGATTCGATCGTCAGCGAGGGGAGCGTCGAATCCAGTGCCCCGACGTACAGCGAGAGGCCGACACCGAGCGCAAACACCGCTACGAGCGCGGCGAGCGGTTCGGTCTGACCCCTACCCGACGAGGACAACGTCGGTTCCCTCCCATCGAACCCGGCGGGCCAGGAGTCGGTCGGTTCCCTGCCACTGCGGTTCGGTCTCTCTCGCCCGTTGTACGGCTCGTTCGAACTCGTCGGGCGTCCGGAAGGCCCGCTCGGGAGGCTCGCCGAGAAGCGCCGCTCGGAGTGCATTGTCCCTAACGACCGGGACGACCGGACCGTAGCCGAACCGGGCGTGTTCGGTGCCACCCGGGCCGCGGAGGGAGATCGAGTCGGCCCCGACACGCGCGGTTTCGGCGTTCGAGAGCGGGTGTTTTCCCACCGCGGCGTGCTCGCTCGCGGCGACGCTGTCGACCGTCCGTGCCGCCCCGGATGCGTCCGGCGGGACCGCCGATGGAAGAGCACTCACCATCCCGACCGCGGTCCCGCTGACTATCGTCAGCCCGATCCAGACGTACCACGCGTCCAAGGGCATCTCGAACATGGGCGGTCTGGCCCCGTCTTGGGTTATAAACCTCCGGAGACGCCCGACGTGACAAAAACCGCCAGCAGGTACGTCGCCGTCGCGGTACAGAGCGCGATCCCGACCCGGTAGCCGACGGTCGCCCGGTCGAGCCCGCGCTGTAGCCCCGTCGAAAGTCCCGTCAGGACCGCGGCCATGAGGAGCACATAGACGCCGACGGCGATTCCGAGGCCGGCTGTCTCGGGAGCGCTCCCGTTCAGCGCATCCGTCGTTCCGACACTGTCCGCGAGCGCGACGGTGGCACCGCCAACGAGCGGCCCGAAGAACGCAGCGGTGTTCGAAAGCGTCGACGTCACGCGGGCGAGATCCTGTCTGGCGTCCCGCTCGACGCGACCGAGTTCGTCGAGGTGATCCGCCGTCTCGACGAGCGCCCTGCCGGCTGGAGCCCCGGTTCCCGCTGCCATCCCGAGCAGCCGGGCCATGCTCTCGGCCCGCTGGCTCGGAAGTCCGTCGAGCGCGCCGTGTTCGCCGACGAACGCGACTTCGACACCGACGCGGAGTTGGCGTTGGCGCCTGGCCGCGGCCCGGAAGGTATCACCCGCGATCCCGTCGAGTTCTCCGGCCGCATCGGCGACCGCCTGCTCGACGGCGATCCCATCGGAGACACGGCGACCGACGAGATAGAGCGCGTCGGAAAGCGCCGATTCGAGCGTATCCGCTCGCTTCCTGACGGCGACGACTGGGTGATATCGGACGAACAGGGCGACGCCGACGGCGAACCCAACGACGGTAAGCGGCACGGTCCACCGGGGGAGAAACGTCCGGGCTGTGAGCCCACCGGCGAGTCCCGCACCAGCACCCGCCCCGAGGTAGATGGCGGGGTGGGTCGCCACCTCGGCGTCGATGGGGGCCGGTGGGAACGCGACTGGACGGTTCGCGAGCAGCCAGCCGCTCCCACAGAGCAATCCGGCGGGGAGGGCGAGGTCGTATATCGCAACGATCGCGGGCAGCGTCGCCTCGACACCGGCCGCACCTGCCGCCGGCAACACGCTGACCAGCGCGAGGGGAAGCAGGACGCCGAAGGCATACATCGCCGTCGACGGTCCCCGAAGCGAGTCTGCGGCCTCCGTCGCCCGGTCCCGTGTGCCGTCCAGGATTGTCCTCATTGCACGGTCGAGCGTCCTGTCGCGTTCGGCGGCGGGGGCATCTGCGGCGGCTTCGACGAGCGTCAGCGAGCGATACAGCGCCGGAAACCGCCCCCGCCAGGCCTCGGCGAACGCGCCGAGTCCGGACAGCGGCGTTCCGCGGGCACGCCCGACGTGATCGGCGAGGCGGCCACCGAGGCGCCCCTCCGTTTCGGCGGCGAAAGCGGCGGCCTCCTCGGCCGCCGGCGCGATCCGCATCCGCAGGACGGCACGGCTAACCACCGTCGGCGCGGTGCCGAGCGTCCGGCTTCGGCGGGCGCTGGCGACCGCGAGGATACCGCCGCGTGCGAGGACCGCCGCTCCGGAGCCGAGACCCGCGGCGGCGACGAGCAGCGACGGCCGACCGAGGCCGATCGCGATCGCCCCGAGACACAGGCCGACGGCGATACCGGTCCCGTCGGCCGCGGCGGCGAGCGCCTCGGGATCGCCATCGAGGAAGGGGGCGAGCGCCCGGATCGACGCCGGCGTCGAGGATCGCGGTGACAGCGCCGCGAACGTCCGGAGCAGCCGGGAGCGGCCGGATGACACCGTACTCATCCCCCCAGTTGAGCGGTCCGTTTCCGGATCGCCGCCTCGACGTCGGCGGCGGTCTCTGTCGGCGTCGACAGGTCTTCGACGAGGCGGGCATCAGCCAGTTGAACGGTCTCCGAGTCGGCGTCGTACAGCGACTCGAAGTCGATGCCATCGCGGGCCCGTCGGACCGCCTCGATCGACCGAACCCGCCGCCGCCGTGAGCCGCTGTCCTCGTAGGCTTCGACCGCGACGACCAGATCCGTGTCGGCGAACGCCGACTCCGCGACGCCGAGGTCGGTGACGACGCGCTCTCTGACGGACTCGCCGTCGCCGCCGTGGATCGTTCCGAGGACCGTCCCGTCGGCCGCACCGACCCGCATGGCCTCGTATAACACCTGGGCCTCCTCGCCGCGGACTTCGCCGACGACCAGCGCCCCGTCACCGAGCCGAAGCGCCGTCCTGAGCGCCTCGGTGGCGGTGATAGACGCGCCGTCCCCCGTCGTCACCCGGAGCGGCTGGACGTCTCGGCCGTCACGTTGAAGCTCCGAGACCGGGAGCTCGGGCGTGTCCTCGATGGCGACCGTCCGGACGTCGGGTGGGATCTCCCACAGCAACGCCCCGAGAAGCGTCGTCTTGCCGGCTCCCCGCGACCCGGCCAGAAGCGTCGCCGCGCCGCGTTTCGTCGCCACGGAGAGGAACGCCGCGACCTCCGCAGAGAGCGTCCCGTTGTCGACGAGATCAGCGATCCGGAACGCCTCCTCGTCGTGTGCCCGGAAGGTAAACCCGGTGCCGTCGCTCACGGGGTCCGTCACCCCGGCAATCCGTACCCGCCGGCCGCCGGCGTCGGCGGTCGCATCGAGTGTCGGGCTGGCCTGTGAAAACGCCCGCCCGCTCGATCGTCGGAACCGCGACGCCAGCGCCGCGACGCCGTCCTCGGTGAGCCTGACGTTCGTCCGAAACGTCTCGCCGTCACAGCGGACCCGGATGCGGTTGTCGGCGACGGGGGCCGTAACGAACGCGTCAGTCACGCCCGGATCGGCAAAACAGTCCTCGAGGACCCCGAGTCCGCGCGTGTGCTTGGTGAGTGCGGCGGACAGCGTTCCGACCGGTTGATCCGGGCCGGCGACGGATCGGACTGCACGAGTAGGTGCCCGCTGGCCGCCTCCGATCGCGCCGCGGGCCAGTCGGCCGTGTGCCTCGGCGAGCGTCGCGGTGTCCTCGGGGTCGAGGCGGTGTTCGGCGGGTGTGAGATGGTACGTTGCCATCTCGCCGCCGTCGTACCGGCGGACGATCGCGCCCGTATCGAGCTCGTATCGATCCCGGAGCGTCGCGTCCGCCGGAGGGCGGGTGGCGACTCGGGATCTGGCGACCGTGGGGCCGATCTGTGGCCGCAACGCCGTCGGGTAGTCGCTCCCGAGGAACGCAGCCAGCCCGGTCTCCGCGACCAGCCCAGCGACGGGGCCGGTTCGCCCGGCCGCCGCGGTCGCCGCCCCGAGAGGATCCTCCCGCGCCCGCTCGGCGAGCGCCCCGTCGTGAAACGTCGCGGCGTCGGCGAACCGGCCGGCAGCGACGAGGAATCCGGCAGCCCCGTCCTCATAGGCCCGTTCGAACCCGGCCGACCGCGTCCGAACGGACGCTATGTCTCGGCGTTCGAGCGCCTCGATGACGGTTCGCCGGCAGGCCGGTTCCTCACTGAGACGCCCGCCGCCGGGGCACTCGTCGCTTTCGACGGAGAGGCAGTCGGCCTCGAACGTCGGCTCACAGCGACACTCGGCCTCCGATGACAGCAGTCGGGCGAACACGGGGTGCCTGGCTGCGGGTTCGTATTTAAACCCTTCCCGGACTGATCCGCAGCCGAACGACGGCCCCGTCGCCGGTCCGAACGAGCGACAGTCGGATATGCGTCCGCTCGCTGACGGTCGCCGGCGAGTCGATACGGACCGGAACCGCGGGCGTCACGGTTTCGTTCCGCCCGGTCGGCGACTCCCACCGCAGGGCACCGTCCGTAATCCGGAACCTCCCGGAGTCTACGAACGTCGGCTCCGGCGGGCGTAACGTGACGGTCGTCGCGGCCGGCTTCCGCACCGGATCGACGGGGTCGTTTTCCGCGGCGAGCCGTTCTGCGGCGTCGGACAGGCGTTGGAGTTCCTCGAGTGCGAGCGTAGTACTCCGATCGCTGTCGGCGCGTTCCGCGCTCGGCATCACGAGGCCGAATATCGCGGCGGCCAACGCGACGGCGAGGACGACGCGGATCACAGCCGCTCTCGAAGCCGGGCCAGCGGCGTCGATCGCCCCCCGGATCGTCCGTCCGCCGGTGGCTCCGCCCCCGATGCCGGGTCGTGATGGGGATCCGAGACGAGGTCGGCGTCGCGGCCGGCGTCAGGACCGAAGGCGGAACCGGATCCGCGGCCCGGCTCGGATTCGGAGGGGGGATCGGCCGTCGGATCGCGTCGGGGCGGAGCGACGTTTCTCTCGACGGCCTCCGCCTTCCGGAGCGCGCGGTCGGCCCGTAGTTCGACCTCCTCGTTGACCGCCCGAACCGAGCCGACGTAGCCACGAAGCGCCTGCACCGCGGCTTCGAGTTCGGCGATGCGGGTCTCCAGCTCGTCGAGTCGGTCAGCCCGTTCGAGCGGTTCTTCCTCCGAAAGCGCCCGTTCGACGGCTTCGAGCCGCCGGTCGATGGTCTCACGATCGTGGGTACGGTCGTGGTTACGATCGTGGGTGCGGTCGTGGGTACGATCGTGGGTACGGTCGTGGGTACGATCGTGGGTGCGGTCGTGGGTACGATCGTGGGTGCGGTCGGCCTCGGTCGGGGACATAGAGCCAGCTGGCTCGCTCTCGGTTATAAATCACCGGCAGTATCACGGCCGGCCGAGCGTCGTCTCGATCAGTCGCCTCCGTCCTCACGGTGGCTCGGATGCGTCGTCGGCTCGTCCGAATGCGGCGTCTCGAACGCCTCGGCCATCAGCGCCATCGACTCCCGCTCGCGCCGTCGGCGTTCCTCGGTATCGATCTCCTCGCATCCGGGCGGCACGTCCCGACCCCGATCGGTGAAGTACCCCTCCGGGGCGACCCAGTCGTGATAGAAGGGTACGTCGGAGTCCCCGATCAGCGTCAACGCGACGTCGGCCCCATGGCCCGCACAGACGACTGTCTGGTGGGCCTCACCGGCGATCCGGCCGGCGGCGTAGAGCCCCTCGAGGCCGGTTCGGCCCCCATCGTCGACGTCAACGTAGGTCTTCGAGCCCCGATCGACGAGGTCGACCGATTCGAGATCCCGGAGGTACTCGGGGTCGCTCCAGGATGCCGCGAGGACGTAGTCGGCTGTGAGCGCGGACGGGCCGTCCATCGCGTCGTCGTCGGCCTCGATCCGGACTCGGAACCGGCCATCCTCCGGGACGACGTCCCTCGCGCGTCCCTCCTCGAGGAGACAGCCGTTGCGCTCCGCACCGCGTTCGAGCAGGTCGGCGAACAGCCGAGGGTTGACGCCGGCGGGAAATCCCGGTACGTTTTCGAGGTGTGCGTTCCGCCGGAGGATCGACTCGCCGCCACCGAGAACGGCGGCATCGAACCCCGCGCGGGCGAGGAAGGTGCCAGCGGTCAGGCCGGCGACGCCGCCGCCGATGACGACGACTCGCGGGGCGTTGCACTTCGGATCCGGATCGCTCATACCGGGGGATCGGCGGGGCCCCCTACAAGCGTCCCGGTTTCGACGGGCGGATCTTTGACGAACGTCGCAGTACGGCCGTGAGCGAGCATGGACCCTACGATGTCGACGTAGACGACCTGCGCGGCTGCGACAGGTCGATGGCTCGATCCGGACCCGCGTTTATAAACTATCTCGGGCGGATCGGCGGCGTTCGCGGACGTACAACAGAAGCGTGCTGCCGAACGCGAGGAGGACCGCCCCGGTCGTGATCGCGAACGCGACCCGGTAGCCGAACTCGGTGTAGGTGACCGTCCCGGCGACCACGTCACCGGTCCGGTACCGGTCGACGGCGATCCCCATAAGCGTCGGCAGAACGGTCGCGCCGAAAAAGCCCGCGCCGTTGACGGTCCCGGTCGCAACGCCGCTGGCCTCGGCGGGATATCGCTCCTTGATCACCGGCAACGCGAGGATGGACACGCCGATACCGCTCCCGATACAGAAGTAGGCGGCGGCGACGACGAATAGCGGCGGTGATCCGAAAACGGGAATCACCGCCAAGACGAGCGCAAAGAGCCCGAAGCCGACGACCATCGGCAGGAGCCGCCGTCCGATCCGATCGGATATCCATCCGACGCCGGGACCGCCGACGAGGATTCCGACCGAGCCTAACAGGGTGAAATACGACGCCGTCGTGACGTCGAGACCGTACACCGCGACCAGATACGGGACGCCCCAGAGGCCGATCACCGTCAGAATCGTCCCCATCCCCGAAAAGAACGCGAGCGAGAGCAGCCACTGGTCGGGGTCACCCAGCAACTCCCGGAGGTAGCCGCCGGTCTCGGAGAGCGACACGGTGGACTGCTCGGGGACGTTTTCGATCGGATCGAGGCCCGCTGCCGCGGGTGACTGACGCGCCAGTACGAAGACCGCGGCGGCCGATACGAACCCGATAACGGCGAGCGCAAACACCGTCGGCCGCCAGCCGAACCGCCCCACGGCGACCGCGAGTGGCGTCGTCGCGAAGATCGCCCCGACGCCCGCGATCCCCGAGGTCAGTCCGGCCATCGTCGCGAACTCGTCGACCCGATACCAGTTGGCACAAAACCGGAGGATGGAGACGAAAATGACGCCGCTGCCGAGGCCGATCACTGCCCGCGAGAGGGCCGCCGAGAGGTAGCCCCCGCTGGCGGTGAAACCGATCGCACCGAGGCTGAGGACGAACGCGCCGATCGAACCGACGTATCGCGGGCCGTATCGGTCCGCAAGCACCCCGGTCGGGACCTGGATGAACGCGTAGATCACGAAAAACGAGGCGTGAAGCGTCCCGAGTTGGGCCGCCGTGATCCCGAAATCGGCGCTCAGTTGCTCGGAGAGTACGGCTGTCGACAGTCGGTGGACGTTGACCAACAGAAAGACCAGGGCCAACGCCCCCCACGCGAGCCAGCGTCGCCTGGTCGGGTCCCTACACAGGTTCACGCCGGACGTTTACCGCATCCTTTGGTAAACGTTGTGATGTGACTTCCGCCACGGGTTGTGTTGCGATTTCCCTCCTCGGGGGATGAAACCGGGGGCGGACGGCCACGGACGTGGAAGGGTGCCGAAACGCGACGGTCGCCCTCCCTTGTTGACCATCATCCGTACGGTTCGGCGATGGCCGGCACGCCGGCACGGCGATCCGTCCCATACTGCCGGACGTCCGTTCGTGAACATCTGAACCGTTGCATGTCCGAACCGCCGGTCGAACGTGCGTGTCGACTGCCCCGCGATTCGAGTCGGTACGTCCGGCAGTATCAGTCGTCGCCCGGAGCCGACTGTTCCTCGCGCGGTCCGCCGGGATGGCCCTCGTGGGTGACGGCGTGGGACAACAGCCGCTCCGAGATCGCGGGGACGTCCGATTCGCTAACGGGTCCGCGCTCCTCGATCTCTTCGGGGGTGCGGGGGAACGACCGGAGGTCGTAGTGGTTGCCGATCCCACAGCGGGCTCCCTCGCCCATCGCGGTCGGGATCTGGTTGTGCCCGGGCGTGACGTCGCCGACGGCGTAGACGCCGTCGACGCTCGTACGGCCGTGGTCGTCGACCGCGATCGTGCCGTCGTCGTTCAATTCGACGCCGAGCGACCCGGCGAGGCCGGTGTTGTAATCGGAGCCGTACATCGGGAATCCGCCGCGGTACGCCCGAACGGTCCCGTCCTCGAACTCGAATGCCGAGAGCCAGCCGTCGTCGTCTTTTTCCATACCGACGACCTCGTCGTGGACGACGTCGACCGGGTGGTTTTCGAGCATCGTCGCGGACTCCTCGGACCACTCGACGTCGTCGCCGCGGGTGAGGAGGTCCACGTCGGGCGTGAAATTCAACATGATCATCGCGACGTGGGCGGCGGCGTCGTTGGTCCCCATCACGTACACCGGTTCGTCGACGAACATGTACGCATCGCAGTGTAGACACCAGTGGAGCCCCTTGCCGGTTCGTGGCAGAGGGGGTTCGGGGCGCTCGTCAGAGAACCCGGTCGCGAGGACGACGTGGTCGGTCGTTATCTCGACGCTGCCGGCCGTCACACGGAATCCGGTCCCGTCCGCGTTTCCGTCACCCTCCCCGGCGCCGAGCGGGTCGACGTCGGTGACGCGGTCCTGTACGTAATCGGCACCGTACTCCTCGACCTGCTCGATCGCCGTCGAGAGGAACTCGTTGCCGGAGACGTCCTCCGTGACGCCGATGACGTTGTGCGTATCGAGCATCATCGCCGCCCGGCCGCCACCGCGGTTGATGACCGCCGTGTCGTGTCCGAGTCGGGTCGCATACAACGCCGCCGTCAGCCCGGCCGGACCGCCGCCGACAACCGTCACCTGGTAGTGGTCCATCATCGAACTTCTCTACAGAGCCCAACGGGTTAACTTTCCGGCCGGTGTGTCCCGGCGGTGAACGATCGGAGGACGGACCACAGCGGGCCGCCGAAGCGCCGATCCGACCGCCCGGCTGCGGTATGGGACAGCCAAACATGGCGAAGGACAGGTGATATAAGTAATGAACTCCTATATTCGGACGGACCACTCGCGTCAGGGGAGAGACCCCCGCTGTGGGACAGGGATACTATGACCAGTCGCGTATACAGACTTCATTCGACGCTGGAACTGCAACTCGAAGACGTCCACGAGTTCTTCGACGAGTACGACCTGCCGGTCGAAATCGAGGACGTCGACGTAACGAGACGGAACAACACGCTCATCGTCAGCGCGATCGCCGCCGAGGACAACATCTCGAAATACACCCCGACGGCGCAGCTGAAGGCGAGCATCACCGAAAACCGGCTTTACGAGACCGAGGACGGGTGGCAGGAGACGCCGCCCGAACCGGACAACGGCGCGTCGGTCGGCGATGACGACGGCCCGCAGTGGGGGAGCTTCGGCGACGGCGATCAGACACAGGAGGAGCCCGAAATCAACTCGAAGCTCGTCGAATACGCGTGTTTCAAAGGCGACCGCGAGACCGTCCTCCAGAACACCGCTTTGCAGTACCCGATGTTCGAGGTACTGTGTTCGCTCGCGGAGTACGCCGAAAAGGGGACGTTGACCGCCATCGCGGCCGTCGACGACGAACTGGAGGCGATCCGGATCGTCGACGGCGAGGAGCGATCGGCGAGCGTCGAGGTCGTCGACGATCCCAGAGACCACGAATCCGAGAACACGGTCGACTGGCGCGACAACAAGTTCATCAGCAGCTGATCCGTTTTCCCGCGGCTTCTTCCATCTGACCGAGAGCGGTCTCTCGACCCGACCGGTACGTTCTAGTAGGGCGACGGGCGAACTCCGACCGTGTCGCTCGTCGCCGCACTCACCGAGTCGATCCTCCCCGTGCTCTCGATCGCCGGGGTCGGCTACGTCCTCGGACGGGGTCGCGAAATAAACGTCGACGCGATCGCGACGGTGACGATTTACGTGCTGACGCCGGCGCTGGTGTTTCATAGCCTGGTGACGACCCCGATCGGAGAGCGGACCGCGTTCGTCCTCGGTGCCGGCGTAACCGCCTATACGTTCGGAATGCTCGCGCTCGCCGCCGGCGTCGGATCCGCACTCGGCGAGTCCGGGGCGACGTACGGCGGCCTGTTGCTTTCGAGCTCGTTTCCCAACGCCGGGAACTACGGGATTCCACTGGCGGCGTTCGCCTTCGGGGCGGTCGGCCGGTCGACCGCGGTCCTTTATATCGTGTTTCAGAGCGTGTTGATGTACACCGTCGGGGTATCGATCGCCTCACGCGGATCCTCGACGTCGACGAAGGGGGCCGCCTTGGAAATCTTCCGGCTCCCGCTCGTCTATGCGGTCGTTGCCGCGCCGCTCGTCCGGCTGTTGGGTGCTGTTCCCGCCGACGGGAGTCCGGCGATGGACGTCCTCCGGCTGACGGGGGATGCCGCGATCCCGGTCATGTTGCTCCTGCTCGGGATCCAGTTGGCGAACACGACGTACGGCAGCGCCGTCCGCCAGACGGTTCCCGCGTTCGTCCTCAAACTCGTCGTCTCGCCCGCCCTCGCGATCGGGGTCGCGCTCGCGTTCGGACTCGGCGGGGACGTCGGGCGGGTGTTCGTTCTCGCGTGTGCGATGCCCGCCGCCGTGACGCCGCTGCTTTTGACGATCGAGTACGACACCGGCGGCGAGGGGATAACCGCCCCCGAATACGTGAGCACGGCGATCCTGTTGACGACCGTCGGAAGCATCGGCACGTTGACCGTCCTGTTGTTCGTGTTGCGGTCTGGACTGCTCATTTGACGGAGGCGGTGCGGTGCGGGGGCGGAGGCGGAGGCAGTACGGGTGCGGAGGCGGTGCGGGGGCGGAGGCGGTGCGGTGCGGGTACGGAGGCAGTACGGTACGGGGCGGGGGCGGAGGCGGTGCGGTGCGGGGGCGGAGGCGGTGCGGGTGCGGAGGCGGTGCGGTGCGGGGGCGGAGGCGGAGGCGGGGCGGGGGCGGACCGGTCCCCGTCTGTCAACCGATATAATGAATACAGTTGACGAAAATGCCATTACATGAGCAACTCGACATCGACCGACGTGGACCTTGTGGGCGATGAGACCGCCCAAAACGTCGCGCGTGCAGCGCTCTTTGCCGCTCTCATGGGCGCGTTCTCGTACGTCTCGTTCCCGTATCCGCTCTCCCCCGCTCCGGTCACCTTACAGGTGCTCGGCGTCTTCCTCGCCGGGCTGTTTCTCGGCCCACTGTGGGGGGGCGCATCGATGGTACTGTACCTGCTCGCCGGCGCGCTCGGTGCCCCCGTCTTCGCGGGCGGCGGTGCCGGGATCGGCGTGTTGCTCGGCCCGACGGGCGGGTATCTCTTTTCGTATGCGGTCGCGGCGGTCGTCGTCGGCGCGATCGCCCACGGCAACGGCGGGCTTCGGCCGCTCGCCGAGACCTCGACCGCCCGTCTGCTCGTGGGTATGGCCGCCGCCACCATCGTCATCTACGGGATCGGCGTCCCGTTCCTGTGGTGGAACCTCGATATGACGCTGCGTACCGCCGTGATCACCGGGGCGGCCGTCTTCGTCCCGGCCGAAGCGGTGAAGATGGCCGCGGCGGTCGGGATCGTCAGAAGCGATGCGATCCGCGCCGGATGATCGCCGTCCGGGACCTCCGCGCTCGGCGCGGCGGAACGGTGGTTCTCGACGGGCTCTCGCTGCGGATCGAGGACGGCGAATTCCTCGTCGTCGCCGGGGCGAACGGTTCCGGAAAGACGACGCTCGTTCGGCATTTCAACGGCCTTCTCGAACCGGAATCGGGCTCCGTCTCCGTCGACGGAACCGACGCCTCGGAGGATCCACTCGCCGCCCGTACGGCCGTCGGAATGGTGTTTCAGAACCCCCGTGACTGCTTCGTCGCCGCGACCGTCGGCGCGGACGTCGCATTCGGCCCCGAAAACCTCGGGCTCGCCCGCGGGGAGATCGACCGGCGGGTAACGGACGCCCTCGACGCGGTGGACATGACCGACCACCGTGGGGCCCGTATCGATCGGCTTTCGGGGGGCCAACAGGCGCGGGTCGCCATCGCGGGAGCGCTCGCGATGGAGCCGAACCACCTCGTCCTCGACGAGCCGTTCGCGGGCCTCGACCACCCGGCACGGCGGTCGATCCGCCGACGGCTCGAGGCCCTCTCGGCCGACCGGACGAGCGTGATCGTCGTCACACACGACCTCCAGGCGTTCGGCGACATCGCCGACCGGATCGTCGTCGTCTCGGAGGGGACGGTCGCACTCGAACCCGACTCCCCGAGGGACGAACGGCTCGAAGCGTTCGGCATCCGACCGTGCTGAGCTACGAACCGGGCGATTCGCTCGCCCACCGGCTCGACCCGCGATCGAAACTCGCCGTCCAGATCGGGTTCGCGGCGGCGGCGTTCGCCCACACGACGCCCCGCGGGCTGGCGGCTCTGACCGTCGTGACGCTCGCCGTGTTGTATCTCGCTCGGACCGATCCCCGGCGGGTGGTGTGGGCGTTTCGGTTCGTCGTGCCGTTTCTCATCGCCGCTCCGCTTCTCGACGGGTTCGCCTGGGGCGTGTGGTTCGTCCCCGCCGAAGCGGTCGGGCCCGCCCTCGCCGGCTACCGCGTTCTGCTCGTGTTGGGCGTCGCCGCCGCGTACGTCCGGACCACGCCCGTCCGGGACTCCCGGGCGGCCATTCAGTGGGCGGTCCCCGGTCGGGTCGGACAGTTCCTCGGGATGGGTGTCGCGTTCGTCTTCCGGTTTCTGCCGGTCTTACGGGCCGACGTCGGCCGGATCCGGGACGCCCACCGGGCGCGGCTCGGGACCGAACGGTCGGTCCCGGATCGGATGGGGATGCTCGTGACCGCGGCGTTCAATCGGGCCTTCGAACGGGCCGATCGCTTCGCCGTGGCGCTGCGGGCACGGTGTTTCTCGTGGAACCCGACGCTGCCGGAACTGCGCTTCTCACGGCTCGACGCCGCCGCGCTCGCCGTTGCGGCGACGTTCGTCGTACTCTCGCTCGTGACCGTGGTTCCCCCTCGGACCGTTCTCTCGATGTCCGTCGGTTTCGTCCCGGTCGGCACCCGCTGACGCACACCGTCACGAACGTCCGTGTAACAAAACTTAAGCGGGTCCGATCCTCCCTCAATTGTATGCTCCCCGTGGCTCCATTGCAGGCCGACGAGGTTACCCGCAAGACCTTCTGGCTCATCTCCACGCACGAAAAGGCCCTGTTTTATTTCCTCGCGACCGTCACTGTGGTCGTCTTCGCCTACGGTACTTACGGCCGCTTTGCCCGCTATGCCCGCGGCTCCGACGATCCCTTCGACCGCCTCGACAACCTCCCCGCCCGCATTGCCGCCGCAGCCAAAACCGTCGCCTCCAACGAAAAACAGTTCAACCGCGATCTGGTCGGCGGCCTCATGCACGCCTTTATCCTCTGGGGCTTTCTCGCGCTGTTGATCGCCACCACCATCCTCTTTATCGACGAGTGGTACCGCGTGCTCACCATCGCACTCGGCGACCGACAGTCCTTCTGGGTCGGCGACTTCTATCTCTCCTACCAGCTCGTCGTCGACGCCCTCGGGCTGCTCTTCGTCGTCGGCCTCGGCGTCGCCATCTGGCGGCGCTATGTCGTCCGCACCGACCGCCTTCACGGCAAACACACCGACTGGGAGGACGACTTCCTCGTGTGGTCGCTGTTCGCCCTCGGGGTGGGTGGCTTCCTGTTGGAAGGGCTGCGCATCCTCGGGTCCGGCGCGGCGATTCCCACCGTCGAACCCGTCAGTTTCGTCGGGACCGCGACCGCGCTTGGACTCGCCGGCCTCGGTATGGACGCCTCCATGGCGGCCGCCGTCTACCCCCTCGCCTGGTGGTCCCACGCGCTGATCGCGTTCCTCTTTATCGCCATCATCCCCTACGCGAAGCCGTTCCACATGCTCTCGTCGTTCGCCAACGTCGTCGCCAGAGACGACACCGCCGGTGCCCGTCTCCCCGGTATCCCTGCCGACCTCGACGCCACCAACGCCGAATCCATCGACGATTTCTCCTGGAAAGAACTGCTCGATCAGGACGCCTGCACGAAGTGTGGCCGCTGTTCGTCCGTCTGCCCCGCGAAGGCCTCGGGCCGGCCGCTCGATCCCCGCGACGTCATTCTCGATCTGAAGGCGTATCGCGAATCGCTCGAACGCGACGGCGGCGACACCGAGGAGATCGTCGCCGACGGCGGCGTCATCGACCGCTCGACGATGGAGTCGTGTATGTCCTGTATGGCCTGTATGGACGCCTGTCCGGTCGAGATCGAACACCTCACGAGCTTCACCCGGCTGAACCGCCAACTGACCGACCAGGGCGACATCCAGCCGAGCCTCCAGGAGGTCTTCCAGAACGTGATGACGAAGGGCAACACCTTCGGTGAGTCGCCGACCGCCCGGGGCGAGTGGACCGACGCCCTCGAATTCGAGGTGGCGGACGCCCGCGAGACGGAGGTGGAGTATCTGTGGTACGTCGGCGACTATCCGTCCTACGACGACCGCAACAAGAAGGTCGCCCGGTCGCTGGCGAAGATCTTCGAGGCGGCGGACGTCGAGGTCGGGATTCTGTACGACGAGGAGGTATACGACGGCAACGACATCCGCCGCGTGGGCGAGGAGTTTCTCTACATCGAGCAGGCGGGGACGCTGATCGACTCCTTCGAGGCGTGTGCGTTCGAGACGATCGTCTGTACGGACCCGCACTCGTACAACACGTTCGCAAACGAGTACCCGGAGGTCGACTTCGAGGAGTTCGCCGACGATCCCATGATGGAGTTCGACGTCGAGGGGTCGTGGAACGCCGACGGTGAGATCGGGGTATATCACTGGACGCAGGCGATCGAGGAGTTAGTGGAGGCGGGCGCGCTCGGGCTGGAGGGGACGGAGTTGGACCACACGGTGACGTACCACGACCCGTGTCATCTGGGGCGGTACAACGACGAGTACGAGGCACCGCGGGAGCTGATCCGGGCGACGGGGTGTGACCTCGAGGAGATGCCGCGGAACCGGGCGAACAGTTTCTGCTGTGGCGGCGGTGGCGGGGGGCTGTGGATGGAGTTAGAGGAGGAGGAGAAACCGAGCGAGGAGCGTCTGCGTGAGGCCCTGGAGGACACCGACGCCGGCGGGGCAGTCGAGAAGTTCGTCGTTGCCTGTCCGATGTGTATGACGATGTACGAGGACGGGCGGAAGACGGGCGGGTTCGAGGACGACATCGAGATCGTCGACGTCGCCGAGTTGCTCGTCGAGGCCCTCGAAGCCGACGGTGCGGATGGTTTCCCGACGGATACCACGGGGCCGTGACGGGTATCCAGTACGGGCAAGTTTAAATAGGACGAAGACGGTTAGTCAAACTGCAATGACACAGCACGAGGATACGTCGGCTTCGCCGGCGGATCGAGTTCTTCCAGGGCACACTAGATAGTACCTCAGAGATAAGTGAGGCCCGAATTTTCGATACGACGCTGCGCGACGGCGAACAATCCCCTCGAACATCGTTCTCCTACGAGGACAAACGGGAGATCGCCTCCATCCTCGATGACATGGGGACCCACGTCATCGAAGCCGGCTTCCCGGTGAACTCCGAGGCGGAGTTCGAAGCCGTCAGGGACATCGCCGAGGCGACGTCCGCCACGGTCTGTGGGCTCGCCCGCGTCGTGGACAAGGACATCGACGCCGCCCTCGATTCAGGCGTCGAGATGGTGCACGTGTTCGCATCGACGAGCGACGTACAGCTACAGGATTCGATGCACGCTACCCGCCAGGAAGCGCTCGAACGGTCCGTCGAGGCCGTCGAGCGTGTCACTGACGCCGGCGCCACCTGTATGTTCTCTCCGATGGACGTCACGCGCACCGAGGAATCGTTCGTAATTGACGTCGTCGAGGCCGTCTCCGACGCCGGGACGGACTGGATCAACCTCCCCGATACCTGCGGGGTCGCAACGCCGCGACGGTTCTACGACATGGTCGAGACCGTCGTCTCACACACCGATGCGCGCGTCGACGTCCACACCCACGACGACTTCGGGTTGGCCTCGGCGAACGCCCTCTCGGGCTACGAGGCCGGCGCCTCGCAGGCGCAGGTGTCGGTCAACGGGATCGGCGAGCGCGCCGGCAACGCGGCCTACGAGGAGGTCGTCATGGCGCTTGAATCGCTGTACGACGTCGATACCGGCATCGGTACCCGCCGGATCACCGAACTGGCACAGGTCGTCGAGGCGAAAAGCGACATGCCGATCCCGGCGAACAAGCCGGTCGTGGGGAGCAACGCCTTCTCTCACGAGTCCGGTATCCACGCCGCCGGGGTCATCGAGAACTCCGACACCTTCGAACCGGGCGTGATGACGCCGGAGATGGTCGGCGCGACCCGACAGTTGGTGTTGGGCAAACACACCGGCACCCACTCGGTCCGCGAACGGCTCGAGGACGCCGGATTCGAGCCGACCGAAGCGGAGGTCCGCGAAGTGACCCGGATGGTCAAAGACCGCGGCGCGGAACAAGAAGAGATCACCTTCGAGCGGCTCAAGGAGTTCGCCAAGGAGATCGGCGTCCGACGCGAGGAGGTTCGAATCTAAGAATGAGCCCGCCGGCCGTTCGCTCCCGTCCGGAGCGACCGGTACCCGCGAGCGGTGCGGCGGTCGGCGGAACCGCGACGCGGAACGCTTATAAATATCCGCGATACAACACACGTAGTGATGACGGGTACGATGGCCGGTACGGCTGCTCAAGCGGGCACCGTCAGCCTCGTGTCCGGTATTGTAGGGGCTTGCTAGCCCCTCACTCACACTTCTTACGATCGCGGTTCGTATCGGACACAGACCACTCCACAGCCGGAACAATGCATACACGAGACACCAATCGGCGGTATCGGACGACTAATATCGACGCGGAGCGAGCGGAGGACACACGATGAGCAAAGAACAACCGCGACCTGCCCCGGATACGGAGGAGGAATCGATCACGGAGGAAATCGAAACGGGGGCCGACGCGGTCGTTCGCGCCCTCGAGAACGCGGGGGTCGAACACCTCTTCGGCGTTCAGGGCGGCGCGATCATGCCGGTGTACGACGCCCTCTACTACTCCGATATGACGCACGTCACGATGGCACACGAACAGGGCGCAGCCCACGCGGCCGATGCCTACGGCATCGTCACCGGGGACCCGGGCGTCTGTATGGCGACGTCGGGACCGGGTGCGACGAACCTGGTGACCGGCATCGCCGACGCCAGCATGGATTCGGACCCGCTGATCGCGCTGACCGGACAGGTGCCGACGGATTTCGTCGGCAACGACGCGTTCCAGGAGACGGATACGATCGGCGTCACTGCCCCGATCACGAAGGCCAATACCTTCGCCGACGACGCCGAGTCGGTCGGCACCGACGTCGGCACGGCGTTCGCGCTCGCCGAGAGCGGCCGCCAGGGACCGACGCTCGTCGACCTCCCGAAGGACGTGACCAACGCCTCTGCGAGGGACGACCCCGGATCGCCGATGCTCCCCGAGACGTACGACCCGCCGGAGACGGCGGAACCGGACGCGGTTTCGGAGGCGGCAGACACGCTGTCACAGGCGGAGAAACCGGTGATCCTCGCCGGCGGCGGCGTCATCAAGGCCGACGCGAGCGACGAGCTCCGGCGGTTCGCGATGGAACACGAGATCCCGGTCATCACGACGATGCCGGGGACCGGCTCCTTCCCCGAGGACCACGAACTCTCCCTCGAAATCGCGGGCATGCACGGTACCGGCTATGCCAACATGGCGATCACCGTGACCGACTGCATGCTGGCTGTCGGGACCCGCTTCGACGACCGGCTCACGGGCGACGTCGAGACGTTCGCACCCGATGCGGAGGTCATCCACGTCGATATCGATCCCGCCGAGATATCGAAGAACATCGAGGCGGACCACCCGCTCATCGGTGACGCCAAGGCGGTGCTCGATCAGCTCGCTGACGCGATGGTCCGATCGCCGTCGACGGAGGCGTGGCTCGAGCAGTGCGACACGTGGAAGGACGAGTACCCGATGGACTATGCGGCTCCCGAGGACGACCCCGTCAAGCCCCAGTACGTCGTCGAAATCTTCGATGAAAAGACCGACGACGACACGGTCGTCACGACGGGTGTCGGCCAACACCAGATGTGGGCCTGGCAGTACTGGACGTGGACCGAGCCCCGGACGTGGGTGACCTCTCACGGCCTCGGAACGATGGGCTATGGACTGCCCTCGGCGATCGGTGCGAAGTTCGCGGCCCCCGATCGGGACGTCGTCTGTTTCGACGGCGACGGCTCGTTCCTCATGACGTGTCAGGAGCTGTCGGTCGCCGTCCGGGAGAACCTCGACATCGTGGTCGTGATTCTCAACAACGACGCGATCGGGATGGTCCGCCAGTGGCAGGACGCCTTCTTCGGCGAGCGCCACATGGCCTCGGAGTACCCGTGGATCCCCGAGTTCGATACGCTGGCCGAGGCGTTCGGCGCGCGCGGCTTCCGGATCGACACCTATGGCGAGGTCGAAAACGTCGTCGAGGAGGCCCTCGAATACGATGGTCCGAGCGTGGTCGACGTCCACATCGACCCCGAGGAGAACGTCTATCCGATGGTCCCAAGCGGCGGGGACAACGGACTGTTTGCCCTGACGGAGGACCAGCTATGAGCCGCCGACAGGACGTTCGCCGGACCGGCCTCGAAGGGCCGCCGCCGGAGGAACGGACCCGACCGGTCGGCCGGCGAAACTCACAGGGCATCCGCATCGATCCCGAAATCGAAGCCGAACACGAATCCCGACGGACGACGATTTCGGCGTACGTGAAAGACGAACCCGGCGTCCTAGCGCGTGTCTCGGGGCTGTTCCACAGACGCCAGTTTAACATCGAATCGCTCACCGTCGGTCCGACCCAAAACGAAGGGTACTCACGGATCACCCTCGTCGTCGAGGAACCCGATCCGGGGATCGACCAGATCAAAAAGCAGCTGAACAAGGTGATCCCGGTCGTCCACGTCCGGGAACTGGATTCGGATCCGGTGGCCGTCGAGCTCGTCATCCTCAAAGTCGACGGCGACGAACCGGACAAAGTGCAGGCGATCACGGAGATGTACGGCGGCGAGACGCTCGACGCCGGCCCCCGGACCGTTACCGTCCAGATCACCGGCTCGGAGGGCAAAATCGACGACGCGATCGACGCCTACAAGCAGTTCGGCATTCGCGAAATCGCACGGACGGGGCAGGCAGCGCTGGCCCGCGGTGAGGAGGAGACGGCGATGGTCGAGGAGAAACACACCTGATCACGATGACAGACAATACCGATATTTACTACGACGACGACGCGGACAGCACCGTATTAGACGACAGGACCGTAGCCGTCCTCGGCTACGGAAGCCAGGGCCACGCCCACGCACAGAACCTCGACGACTCCGGCGTCGACGTGGTCGTCGGCCTTCGGGAGACGTCCTCCTCGCGCGAGGCGGCGGAATCGGATGGCCTCGACGTAGCGACGCCGCGGAACGCGGCCGAACAGGCCGACGTGGTGAGCGTGTTAGTCCCTGATACCGTCCAACCGGACGTCTACGACGAGATCCGCGACGTCGTCACCGAGGGCGACACCCTGCAGTTCGCTCACGGCTTCAACATCCACTACGGCCAGATCGACCCCGAGGACGGAATCAACGTCACGATGGTCGCGCCGAAATCACCCGGCCACCTCGTCCGCCGCAACTACGAACACAACGAGGGGACACCCGGACTGCTTGCCGTCTACCGGGACGCGACCGGTGACGCACACGATATCGGGCTTGCGTACGCGAAAGCCATCGGCTGTACGCGGGCCGGCGTCATCGAGACCAGCTTCCAAGAGGAGACTGAATCCGACCTCTTCGGCGAGCAGGCGGTGCTCTGTGGCGGCGTCACGTCGCTCGTCAAGACGGGCTACGAAACGCTCGTCGACAACGGGTACAGCCGCGAGATGGCGTACTTCGAGTGTCTGAACGAGCTGAAGCTAATCGTCGATCTGATGTACGAAGGCGGGAACAGCGAGATGTGGGATTCCGTCTCCGACACCGCGGAGTACGGCGGGCTGACCCGGGGTGACCGGGTCGTCGACGACCACGCTCGCGAGCGGATGGAGGAGGTCTTAGAGGAGGTCCAAGACGGGACCTTCGCCCGCGAGTGGATCTCCGAGAACCAGGCTGGTCGGCCGAGCTACAAACAGCTCCGGGCGGCCGAAAAGAACCACGACATCGAGGACGTCGGCGAGGACCTGCGCGCGCTGTTCTCGTGGGGGGAGGAGTAAAACCGACCGACAATGACAGACGAATCCGAGACACTGGGAGGGATCAGCCACACCAACCCCTACACGGGGCGGGTGTTCGGCGAGACACAGACGTATAGCCGAGGAAAGACGATCGCGGCGGACGGCGGCGGAGCCGACACTGACGACGGAACAGATACGGAGGCGGACGGCGACTCCCGAACGCTCTCGGATGTCTCCCACGCCGTGGGGGACGATCCGGACGCCACACAGCGGACCTTCGATCGCGGGAGGGGTGAGAGCGAGTGAGCGAGAGAACGCTGTACGACAAGGTCTGGGAGAACCACAAGGTAACCACGTTGCCGAACGGACAGGATCAGCTGTTCGTCGGGCTACATCTCATCCACGAAGTGACGAGCCCACAGGCGTTCGGGATGCTCCAGGAACGCGACCTCGAGGTCGCACGCCCGGATCTGACGCACGCGACGGTCGATCACATCGTGCCGACGAGCGACCGTGATCGCCCCTTCGAGAACGAGGCGGCCGAGGAGATGATGGCCGAACTGGAGGAGAACGTCCGTTCGGTGGGCATCGAGTTCGACGATCCGACGACGGGCAAACAGGGAATCGTCCACGTCATCGGGCCGGAGCAGGGGATCACCCAACCCGGCATGACGATCGTCTGTGGCGATAGCCACACCTCGACGCACGGTGCGTTCGGTGCGTTGGCCTTCGGCATCGGCACCTCTCAGATCCGTGATGTGTTGGCGACACAGACCGTCGCCATGGAAAAAAAGAAGGTTCGGAAGATCGAGGTCACGGGCGAACTCGGCGACGACGTCACGGCAAAGGACGTCATTTTGACGATCATTCGCCGTCTGGGAACCGACGGCGGCGTCGGATACGTCTACGAGTACGCCGGCGAAGCGATCGAGAGCCTCGGCATGGAGGGTCGGATGTCGATCTGTAACATGTCAATCGAGGGCGGCGCCCGCGCGGGGTACGTCAATCCCGACGAGACGACCTACGAGTGGCTCGAAGGGACCGACGAGTTCGAGGACGATCCCGAGCGCTTCGAGGAGCTGAAATCCTACTGGGAGTCCATCGGCTCCGACGAGGACGCCGAGTACGACGACGTGGTTACGATCGACGGATCGGAGATCGAGCCGGTCGTCACGTGGGGGACGACCCCCGGCCAGGGGATCGGCATCACCGAGGAGATCCCCGACCCCGAGTCGCTCCCGGATGACAAACAGGACACCGCCCGGCGAGCACAAGAGCACATGCGCGTCGCCCCCGGCGATACGATGGAGGGATACGACATCGACGTCGCGTTCCTCGGTTCCTGTACGAATGCCAGGCTGCCCGATCTCCGGGCGGCCGCGGAGATCATACGGGGACGAGCGGTCGACGACTCGGTACGTGCGATGGTCGTCCCGGGCAGCCAACGCGTCAAGGCGGCCGCCGAGCGTGAAGGACTCGACGAAATCTTCACCGAGGCCGGCTTCGATTGGCGTGATGCCGGCTGTTCGATGTGTCTCGGCATGAACGACGACCAACTCGTCGGCGACGAAGCATCGGCGTCCTCGTCGAACCGGAACTTCGTCGGCCGACAGGGTTCCAAGGACGGCCGGACCGTTCTGATGAGCCCCCAGATGGTCGCCGCCGCGGCGGTCACCGGCGAGGTGACGGACGTCCGCGAACTGCCGAAAGTGGAGGTGAAAGCATGAGCGACCCCAAGGAAATCCCGAGCGTAGCGCACGTCGAAGGCAGTGGGATACCGGTCCACGGGAACGACATCGATACGGACCAGATCATCCCGGCACGCTTCATGAAGGTCGTTACGTTCGACGGGCTGGGCGAGTTTGCCTTCTTCGATCAGCGCTTCGACGACGAGGACAACGAGAAAGAACACCCGTTCAACGAGGAGCAGTATCAGGATGCGAACGTCCTCGTCGTCAACGCCAACTTCGGCTGCGGCTCCTCGCGCGAGCACGCCCCGCAGGCGCTCGTCCGCTGGGGCATCGACGCTATTATCGGCGAATCGTTCGCCGAGATCTTCGCCGGGAACTGCCTCGCACTCGGCGTTCCCACGGCGACCGCCGACAGCGAGACGATCGAGACGCTACAGTCGTGGATCGAGGACAACCCCGACGGCGATATCGAGATCGACGTCGCAGCCGAAACCGTGACCTACGACGGAAGGACGATCGACGTGGACGTCGACGAAGCCCAGCGGAAGGCGCTCGTCGACGGGATCTGGGATACGACCGCGTTGATGAACTCCAACACGGAGTCGATCGAACGGACGGCGGCGGCGCTGCCCTACGTCGAGAACCCGAAAGTCCAGACGGGACGGTCGGATGACTGAGGAGATCGCGGTCATCCCCGGCGACGGAATCGGAGGCGAGGTCGTACCGGCAGCCATCGAGGTCCTCGAAGCGCTCGATCCCGACTTCGAGTTCGTCGAGGGCGAAGCCGGCGACCACGTCCTCGAATCGCGTGGTGAGGCGCTCCCCGATGAGACCTACGAGTTGGCGGCCGACGCCGATGCGACGCTTTTCGGTGCGGCGGGTGAGACTGCGGCGGACGTCATCCTCCCGCTCCGCGAGGCCGTCGGCTCCTTCGCGAACGTCCGGCCCGCACGAGCGTATCCGGGCGTCGACTCGCTTCGCCCGGAGACGGATCTCGTCTTCGTCCGCGAGAACACCGAAGGCGTCTACAGCGGCATCGAAAACGAGATCGCCGACGGCGTGACGACGCTGACCCGCGTGGTCACCGACGAGGCGTCCCGAAAGATCGCCCAGTACGGTTTCGAGTACGCGGAGGCGAACGGCTACGGTGACGTGACCGTCGCTCACAAGGCCAACGTGATGCGGACGACCGATGGACGGTTCCTCGAAAGCGTCGAACGCGTCGCCGAGGAGGGCGGCTACGAGCACGACGAGGCGCTCATGGATGCGCTGGCGATGCATCTACTTCTCCGGCCGGAGGAGTACGGCGTCGTGATCTGTCCGAACCTCGCCGGCGATGTGCTCTCGGATCTCGCCGCCGGGTTGGTTGGCGGACTCGGGCTGTTGCCGAGCGCCAACGTCGGCGAGGGGAACGCCCTCTTCGAGCCGGTTCACGGATCGGCACCGGACATCGCCGGACAGGGGATCGCAAACCCCGCCGCGACGGTGCTGTCTGCGGCGATGTTGCTCGATCACCTCGGCTACGATGGTGAGGCCGAGCGGGTCAGGACCGCGGTCGAAGCCGTCCTCAAGGAGGGACCCCGGACGCCGGACCTCGGCGGCCACGCGTCGACGGCCGACGTGACCGCAGCGATCGTCGACCGGGTGTAGCTACTCGTCGGCCGCCTCGCCCCTGATTTTTTCCCACCGACCCTCGGATTCGAGATGAGCCTGCAGCTCGACGGCATACTCGGCGACAAGCGCCTCGGCGGCCTCCAGTTTCCCCTCGTCAACGCCACCTGGGCCGCCGCTTTCGCTCCCCATCCCGATCGCGTCGAGGACGGTCTCGAATATTCCGCCGCCGGCGTCGGCGTCGTCTTGCGGAGCTCCCCCCATCGGATCCATCTCGGCGATCTTTTCGATCTCGGGCATCATCCCGCGGAGCTCGTCGGTGTTCGCGACGAGTTCGGCGGTCGCCCCGTCGTCGGGGTTTTTGATCTCGAACGTCGTCGCGGTCATGATGAGTCCCCACTCCTGTCGGGTGAAGCGGGAGTCCTCGACGCGGGCGGAGAACTCGCCGTCGACGGTCATCCGGTCGCCGACGATCATGTCCTGCCAATCGGTCATGCGTCCGTGTAGGGACTCCACCGTCTTATATACGGGTGCGTGTGATCGAAGGATCCGGATCGCGTGGCGAACAGGCGGCAACGATACTGTCCGGCGGCCGCGCTATATCCGACGCCGAACAGCGGTCGATTCGGGCATACGGGCTCTGGCCGCGTCTTGGTATATAAACAGCCGGATGAGACCGGTCGGGACGTACGGTCGGAGGGGTACCGCAAAAAAAGCGCTGGCGAAGGGGATCGTTCGGGAATGTCGACGAGAAAGACGACTCATACTGTCGGCGATACCGATCTCAAGATATCTGCGCCCCCAGGGGAACAGTTCGTCACTATAACAGAAAGATCAGAACGCGTTCGGTGTGACGTCGATTTCAGCATGTAGCGACTCTTTCATCGCCGCGTGAACGTGACAGATGCCCTCGCCGAGCTCGACGACGTCGTCGATCTCTTCGTCGGTGAGCTCCGCCTCGACGTAGAGATGAAACCGAACTCCGGTGAGGTCGTCGCTGTCGTCGAGGTCGGCTTCGGCCTCCGTTTCGACCTTCCCGAGGTCGATACCGAGTTGCCGGTTCGCGCCGGCCCGGCAGGCGAAGCTGAAACAGGACGCGTAGTCGGCGACGAGCACTTCGTTCGGCGTCGGCCCCTCCGAGCCAGTCGCGTCGATGCTGAGTTCGAAATCGCCCGCACGGCTCAGGGAGTGATACGCGTCCTCGTTGACGGTCGTCGTCTCGATGTCAGCCATACTACCCATACTGTCTCGGGCCGAGTACAAAAATCCTGGAGTCCGACGAACGGACGGGCGGATCGGCGACCCGGCTACTCGAGGACGAACGACTCGTCGCCCTCGAGGATCACCGGTTCGGCTACGGCACCGGTGGCTTTCAGTTCGCGTTCGAACTCGTCGGTGTCGAGCTCGATGGGTGCGAACGTATCGTAGTGCATCGGTGCGGCGTAGTCGGCCCCGACCCAGTCGGCCGCAACGGCGGCTTGGGCCGGCCCCATCGTGAAGTGATCGCCCGCCGGCAGCGCGGCGAAGTCGGGTTTGAGGAACGGGCCGATGACCTCTCGCATCTCGACCATGAGACTTGTATCACCCGCGTGATAAAATGCCGTGCTGTCGGTGTCGGACTGTTGGGTCGGCTTCGCATCCGAGATCACGAACCCGGCCGGCATTCCCGCCGACGTCTCGTATCCCGTCTCGATGCCGTTCGAGTGATCGGCCCGGACCATCGTCACCCACGCGTCGCCGCACTCGACGGTCCCGCCGAGGTTCATCCCCATGCCGCCAACGGCGTCCTCGAAGCCGTAGTTGTCCTCGGCATAGGCGACGAGCTCGGGCGTCGCAACGAGGGTGGCATCGCTGAACGCGCCCGCGTGGGCGACGTGGTCCTCGTGGCCGTGGGTCAACAGAACGTAGTCGGGGTCGTCGACGTCCTCGGGATCGAGGGCCGTCTGGGGGTTCCCGAAGAACGGATCGACGAGCAGGTCGGTACCGGCAACGGTAACGTACCAAGTGGAGTGGCCATGCCAAGTGAGTTCCATTGCAGGCGGACGTATTCGGCTCATCGTCTTAAAAATGGGGTGTCTCTCCAGCCCGACCGACGGCGTTAGGGGGAGCGATACGTACGGTAGCGTATGGAGATCCGACGGATCGATGGTGGGGTCCCGACCGATGCCATCGCGGTGCGGCGGGCGGTGTTCATCGACGAACAGGGTGTCCCCGAGGCGCGCGAACTCGACGGAAAAGACAGGGAGTCGACCCACTTCGTGGCCTACGACGACGGGGAGCCGATCGGGACCGCTCGCTTTCGGGAGTACGAGTACGTCGGGGAGGCGGAACGAACGGGGGGAACGGACGGCGAGGGGACATCCGACAGCGGCGGGACGTCCGACAGCGGCGGGACCGTAAAAATCGAACGCGTCGCGGTCGTCGCCGATCGTCGGGGCGAGGGGATCGGTCGCGAACTGATGCTCGCGATCGAACGCGCCGTCGCGGCGGCGGGCTACGACCGGATCGTCCTCCACGCACAGGTCCCGGTGATCGATTTTTATGAATCCCTCGGCTACGATACCGTCGGTGACCGCTTCGAGGAGGCCGAAATTCCACACCAGAGGATGACGAAGGTGCTGTGATCGAAAGATGCGAGACCGGTGGGCGGAAAAGACCGAATCGGAATTGGATCGGGGATTGGAGTGGGGATTGGGATCGGATTGGATCGGGGATTGGAGTGGGGATTGGGATCGGATTGGATCGGGGATTGGGGTCCGGGAACGCTTATAATCGCGGCGGGCGTGATGCAGGCAATGCGACAGATACGGTTCCGCGACTCCGATGGCGACGTCCGCTACGGCGAGTTGACCGACGACGGAACGATCCGCGCCGATCCGAAACGCGAAGGGCGGGTCACGGACGTGGTCGAGGCGTTCGACGTCGACGCCGTGGACGTCCTCCCCCCGTGTGAGCCCTCGAAGATCGTCTGCATCGGACTGAACTACGCCGATCACGCCGAAGAGCAGGGGATGGACGTGCCGGACCGGCCCCTGCTGTTTTTGAAAACGCCGAACGCGGTCGCGAGCCACGGATCGACGCTCGAACTCCTCCCCGGAACGGATCGACTCGAATACGAGGCCGAGCTCGGCGTCGTCATCGGCCGGCGGTGTCGAAACGTCGATGCGGCCGACGCCGGGGACGTCATCGCCGGGTTCACCTGCGTCAACGACGTCTCCAACCGCGACGACCAGCGCGTCGAGACGAACTGGGTCCGAGGGAAATCATTCGACGATGCGGCCCCGATCGGCCCGGTCATCGCCTCCTCCGAGGCGGTCCCGGAGGACGCCGCGGTCCGATGTCACCTCAACGGCGAATGCAAACAGGACTCCTCTCGCGACCAGTTCATCTTCGACATCCCGGAGCTGATCGAGGAGATAACGGCGTATATGACGCTGGAGGAGGGAGACGTGATTTCGACGGGGACGCCGGAGGGCGTGGGTCCGCTCGAAGACGGTGACACCGTCGAAATAGAGATCGAAGGCGTTGGAACGCTCGAAAATCAGGTTCGGATCCCCTGAGACGGACTGGTGTCGTCGTCTCCCGGTGTGTGCCGAACTCGGCCGGACACTCGCCGACACGTCGGGCGCGATCCGCCTAGAGGATCGAAGCCGGCGTCCCGAGCAGCCCGGCGACGACGAGCAGGCCGACCGCAGCGGCCGCGGCGAGGAGATAGAACGGCCGGGCGTCCCGGGCCGGCTGACGGATCTTGTCTTTTTCCACCCCACGCATCGCCTTCGCGCTCCCGACTTCGACGAGGGCGGCGAGGCCGAACCAAAGCGTCAACATAACCAAGACGAGAGAGCCGCTCGTCGTCCCCGTCAGCGTCCCCACCGTATACTGGGTTCCGGCGAGGTGTCCGCCCGTCAAAAACACCAACAGCGCGCTGCCTCGGGTCACCCACCGAAGCGTGGAGACGACGCTGCCGAACGCCGCCGGTGAGAGCTCTCCGTCCATCGCGAGCGGGAGTACCGCCGCGGCGACGAAAAGCACTGAGCCGGCCCAAAGCGCCGAAAATCCGGTGTGTATCGTATACATCGCGGTGTCTAGAGCCATACGGGATCGCCGAGCGCGAGAGGTATATACCTCATCGTCCCGGAATCGCCTGCCTGCGGGCCGCTTCGGGGTCGGCTCGTCGGCCTATATGAGCCGGGATTCGGCCCACTCGACGTCCTCGGGCGTGTCGATGCTTTCGAAGCTATCGAGCGAGCCGTGCTCCAGCAGTTCCTCGCGGTCGACGACCACCCGATCGAGCGTCGAGAGCGGCTCGATGATCCGTGGATTCCCCCCTTCGAGGGCCCGCTCACACGCCGCGATCGACGGGGACGTTTTATAAACGGCGTGGAGCGGCTCGAACCACTCCCCCGGCCGTGGGACGGCGGCCTCGCGGTCCGCCGCGCGCTCGAACAGATACCGGATCAGGTCGGCGTCTAAAAACGGCATGTCGGCGGCGACGACGGCGGAGTACTCCGCCCCTGCCGCTTCGAGACCGGTCTCGATCCCGGCGACCGGCCCGCGGTCTGGGACTGCGTCGGTGGCAAATCGATATTCGAGCTCCCCGAGCGCCCCGGCAATCGGGCCGCGTTGCTCCTCGCGGCAGTTGACGATTAGTTCGTCGGTCACCACACACAGCCGGTTTGCGACCCGCCGTATCAGTGGTGTCCCGGCCACGTCGGCGACGGTTTTTTCGGTTCCGCCCATCCGAACCGACCGACCGCCGGCGACGATCACACCGCTCCTGTGTGTCATCTACTGGCCGCTACCGCGTCCGCCCTTTTGAACTGAACGGTCCTCGCGATATATTGCGGGCGGGCGAGCGGCGGTCGGATCCGAGACGACAGCGGAGCCCGCGGTCGGACGGCGACGCGGGCCGCCGTCGTCCTCGGTCCGTTGCGCACTTCTTAAGACCGACGGACCGCTTGATCCAGGCATGCATCCACGGGACCTCTCGGATCACGTCGCCTACGAGGCTGGTCGGGGGATAGAGGAGGTGGCCCGCGAGTTGGGCCTCGATCCCGACGACCTCATAAAGCTCTCATCGAACGAGAACGCGTTCGGTCCCGCCCCGAAGGCGGTCGAGGCGATCCAGGAGTACGCACCGTCGGTCCACAGCTATCCGAAGTCCTCCGCGGCCGATCTCAGGGAGCGACTGGCCGAAATCAACGGCGTCGACCCCGGACAGATATGGCTCGCAAACGGCGGCGATGGGGCTCTCGACTATCTCGCTCGGGCGTTTTTGACCCCCGGAGACGACGTCCTCGTCCCTCGTCCGGGGTTCGCGTACTACGCCATGAGCGCCCGGTATCACCACGGATCGGTCACCGAGTACCCGATCCGGAAGTCCGCGGACTTCGAGCAGTCGGCCGAGACGGTGCTCGAACACTACGATGGCGAGCGAATCGTCTATCTCACGAGCCCCCACAACCCGACCGGCAGCGAGATCGCGCGCTCGGCCGTCGAGGCGATCGCCGAGGGGACCGGCGAGGAGACGCTCACGCTCGTCGACGAGGCGTACATCGAGTTCTCGGAATCGCCCTCCGCGGCCGGTCTCGTCGGGAAGCGAGAGGACGTGGCGGTCCTTCGGACGTTCTCGAAGGCGTACGGCCTCGCCGGGCTCCGGCTCGGGTACGCGGTCGTCCCCCCGGCGTGGGCCGACGCCTACGCCCGCGTCAACACCCCGTTTGCGGCCTCCGAGATCGCCTGCCGGGCCGGCCTCGCGGCCCTCGAGGACGACGCGCACGTCGAGGAGACGGTCGAGACCGCGGCGTGGGCCAGAGAGTACGTCTCCGGGACGATCGAGTGTCCCACGTGGGAGAGCGCGGGGAACTTCGTCCTCTGTGAGGTGGGCGACGGGAGCGAGATCGCCGACGCGGCCCAACGCGAGGGGATCATCGTCCGCGATACGACCTCGTTCGGTCTGCCGGAGTGTGTCCGAATCACCTGCGGGACGCGCCCGGAAACGAAGCGTGCAGTGGAGGTGCTCAACGGACTCCTATGAGGGTCGCAGTGACCGGAACGCCCGGCGTCGGCAAGACGACGGCGACGGAGCTCGTCGGAACGGATCTGGACGTGCTCCACTTGAACGACCTCGTTCGCGAGGAGGACCTCACCGAGGGGACCGACGAGGAGCGCGACAGCCTCGTGGTCGACCTCGAGGCGGTCTCGGAGCGGCTCGGGGGCCGTACGGACGTACTCGTCGAATCGCACGTCGCCCACCACCTCGATGTCGATCGCGTGATCGTGTTGCGCTGCCGTCCCGCCCTGCTCGAGACGCGGCTGTCCGATCGCGGCGAAACGGACGCGAAAGCGGCCGAGAACGCTGAAGCGGAGGCGCTCGACGTGATCCTCTCGGAGGCCGTCGATCGACACGGGATCGACTCTGTCTACGAGATCGATACCACGGAACGGACCGTCGAGGCGGTCGCGGCGGACATCGAGGCGGTGCTCGCCGGGGAACGCCGACCGTCCGCCGGGACGGTCGACTTTACGGGGTATCTGTGACGCTGGATCGACTCCGGCCGCTGGCCGAGCGCATGCTCGATCCCTTCGTGGGGGCGGCCGACCGGGTCGGCCTGACGCCCGACGGCGTGAGCGTCATCGCGTTCGGGTTCGCCGTCCTGGCTGGAGGCGTCTACGCCCTCGCCGGCACGGAACTGTTCGGCGTCGGGGGCAGGCCGATGCTGTACCTCGCGGGAGCGTTCTTCGTCCTCTCGAACGGCTGGATGGATCTCGTAGACGGGGCCTTGGCCCGCCGGCAGGGAACGAACTCGGTGTCGGGAGATCTGCTGGATCACGTCCTCGATCGCTACGCCGACATCGTCATCATCGCCGGCCTCGCCGCGGGTACGGAGTCGTACGGTCTCGGTATGTTCGCCGTCACGGGCGTGTTGATGACCTCCTATCTCGGTACGCAGGCACAGGCGGTGGGGCTCGATCGTGTCTACGGCGGGGTCGTCGGACGCGCCGATCGACTCGCGCTGATCGGGGTCGTCACGGCGGTCGCTGCCGCCGTTCCCGGACCGATCGCGGGGCTCTCGCTCGTCGAATGGCTATTGGGCTTTCTCGCCGTCGTCGGGCACCTGACCGCGATCCAGC
The DNA here is from genome assembly GCF_013839515.1 of Natronomonas salinimetallica. Lineage (GTDB taxonomy): Archaea > Halobacteriota > Halobacteria > Halobacteriales > Haloarculaceae > Natronomonas. The sequence goes on from NZ_JACDNQ010000016.1 coordinate 61,266, forward strand.
GGTTTTACGGCTCGATGGGCGCACTCCGGTGAACGTCACGGGGACGAAGCGAGAGATGCCCCCTGAAACCCGGAAAACCCTTTTGTGCCGACGCAGTAACGTCCGGTATGGTCCAGTGTGAGATGTGCGGCACCGAGACGGGGTCGCCGAAGACAGTCAAGATCGAGGGGGCAGAACTCGACGTGTGCGACGAGTGCGCCGACTTCGGGACGGAGGTGCGGACCGAAGAGACCTCCTCGACGTCGACGAAGTACTCGACGTCGTCCTCGTCGGGCTCGGGTTCGTCGTCATCCTCACGCGGGTCCTCGGAGAACTCCGGTGGCGGTAGCCGTCGAGACATGTTCGACGAGATGGACGAGGTCGTCCAGGATTACGACGACCGGATCCGCACCGCCCGCGAGTCCGAGGGGATAACCCAGGAGGAACTCGCCGACCGGCTCAACGAGAAGGCGAGTCTCATCCGCAAACTGGAGCGCGGCGACGTGCTCCCGAGCGACAGTATCCAGCGAAAACTGGAGCGTAGCCTCGAAATCAACCTCTCGATGGGTGGCTCGGGGGACGACGCCGAGTGGTCCGGTGGCTCGTCGACGGGCGGGACGACGCTCGGCGACGTCGTCAAACGCAAGGACTGACGCGGCTTCGCGGTCGAGCCGCGCTCGAACCCCTGTTTTGCCGGTCGAGCCGCCCCCGAGCCGCTGTTTTTGTGGTCGAAACGACCCGAATCACTTTTTAATGGTAGGGGGAACACCCCGTATGGCGACGGGATCGGCAAACGACGACGGGCCGACGGGACGAGAGCGCCTTCCGTCGGTTCGGGCGGGCGGGCGGGCGCTGCTGTCGGCGCTCGTCTCGACGCCGGGGCGAAGCACGGCGACGCTCCTCGTCGTCGGCCCCTACGTGTGGGTCGGATACTACATCGTCGGGACCGCGAGCGGCCGACTCGGCGACGTCATCATCGGCGGCGACTGGCTGACCCTCGTGTTTACCACCTACGCGCTGTTGTCCGCGCTCGCGCTCGCCCACCGGATCCTCCGGGTGGGGCTGACGTCGTTGACCGTGGAGTACCTCCTCGACGTCGTCGCGTTGACCTGGCTGACGGCGTTTTATTTCGTTTGGATGCTCGCACGGGAGCCGGTCTCGACGTCGACGACGGTCTCGGAACTGTACGCACCGGTCCTTGCGGGTGATCAGGGGGCACTGCTTCAGGCCGGGACGGTGGCGGTCGTCGCGGTCGTCGCGGCGGGAATCGTTCTGTTCCCCCGCGAGGACCGTCGGCCGTTCAAAAACGAGTTCCGGACGGCGCTCGTCACCTTCCCGGTCGTCGTGACCGCGCTCGTGGTGGGGCTCCGGCCCGGCCCGGACTCGCTGGTGTGGTCGCTGGTCGGCGGGGTCTTCCTCGGGACGCTTCTCGGCGGCCTCGGCCGCATCCACGTGATCGCAAGCGCCATCGCGAGGGGGATATTCGCGGCGCTGTCGCTTTTCGTGTGGACGATCGGCGCGCTCGGCTGGGTTCTCGTCTACCGTCGGCCGCCGCCGAACGACCACGTCGTTCTCGAGCACGCCGGGTGGGCGCGGGGTGACGGGCGGAACAAAGAGGAGAGAGACCGCCGGTGACGGGGTTCGATCTCCACGGCGAACGCCACCGACTCAAACAGCTCACCGACGACGGCGACACGAAGCTCTTCGAAAACAGGGACGGCGTCGCGTGTCCGGCCTGCGGGGAGCCGTTCGGTCGGCTGTTCGTTATCGGGCGCGAGACGGTTTCGTTCCCGGAGAACGACGGGTCGCGGTTCTGTCTCGTCCACGGGGACGACACCGTTCACCTGTTTCGACACTGACCGGTGGACGGTCAGGGACGTTTATATCGGCCCTCCCGGTACCGTCTCCGGTCACCGACCCTATCCCCGCCGGGAAAACCGGCTGACTGCACCCGTATTTCGCTTCGACTCTCCCCGTAACACGCGCGGTGAAACGCCCCAAACCTAATTAGTGGATATGGACCTACCGGGAAGCAACGCGGTTTCGATGCCCGACGTCCGGCGGAGACGCTGCGGGATCGCTTCCCCGGAGACGCTGCGGAAGGGATCCGCCGGAGACACTGCGGGGAGACCGTCCCCGGAGCCGACGACCTGGAACCGACACCGACCCGACCGACACGAGACACTCACAATGATCGACAATCTGCTTGGCGGTGGCGACGACGATTCCGACGAGAGCGGCACGGACGACATGGACGGTGGGTTGTTCGACGGTGATGGGGGTGGCGGCGGCATGATGGACGACGGCGACGGGATGGACGACGGCGATATGATGGGCGGCGGTGCGATGGACGGCGGCGGCGATCTGATGGGCGACGGCGACGACGTGATGGGCGACGGTGAAATGGGATTCGACGGTATGGACGACGGCGGGGGGTCGACCTCCGCGGAGGTCGACAACCGCATCGACGAACTCGAAAACGAGGTCGCCTCGCTGTCGTCGACGGTCAACACGGTCAAAAGCGAAAACGAACAAATAAGCGAGTCCGTCGGCGACGTCGAGGAGAACGTCCGAAAGCTGCTCGAAGTCTACGAGATGGTGACCCGCGGCGTGAACCCGTTCGTGGACGAAAGCGAGATGGGGGACGCCTTCGGCGGTGGCGGCGGCGCGGGAGAGGGTGGCTCGATGGGGCTCTTCGGTGGCGACGACGAGGAGGAGACGGCGGACGTCGACGCGTCCGTGGCCGACGCGGATGCGGACGAGTTCTTCGACGATGACTTCGAGGATGGGGTCGATAACTTCGAGGACGGGGTCGATGACTTCGACGATGGGTTCGACGACTTCGAGGACGGGGGCGACGAGGACGCCGCGGAAGCGTTCGATGATCCCGAAGACGATCACGACAGCGGCGGTGGGTTCGACGACTTCGAGGACGACCTCGAGGGCGGGACGGATCCGGTCGACGACTTCGAGGACGGGCTTGACGACGCCGGGGACGAGGACCTCGGCGACGGCGGTGGCGGCGGGAAATCCTTCGAGGAGCTCAAAGCCGAGTACGACGCCGGCGAGGCGGATTGGGACGACGCCGGGGGCGATCCGGATGGGAACGGGGCGGCCGGATCGGGCGGCGACGACGAGGCCCAGATCGGCGACGACGAGGCCCAGATCGGCGACGACGAGGCCCAGATCGGCGATGACGAGGCCCAGATCGGCGACGACGACGGCACCGGTGAGGTGGGGACGGTCGACGACGCGGAGACAGTCGTTGGGACGGACGGACCCACCGAGGGCGGCGTTCCCGGGGCCGCCGGCGGGGACGACGAGCGGTTCGGAGGCCGGACCGCCGATGGGGATGACGAACGGCCCGGAGGCCGGACCGCCGACGGATCCACGGCCGACGGCGACAAGCCGTACCTCGGGCGGCTGCCGTCGGGGTACGTCGCCGACGTCGTCGTCATGGACTGGCTCGAGTTCCTCGTCGAGGAGGCCGGCGTCGACGGGGCGGGACGGACGATCGCCTATTACGAGGCGATCGAGTGGATCGGCGAGACGGCCGCGGAGACGCTATTGACCTTCCTGAACGGCTTCGGCGAGGGCGTCGAGTCCGATCCCGAGCCCCGGTCCTCACTGACCGTCGAACACCACAACCGAAGCCTCCGGTTCGTCAACCGGATCGCCAACTCCGACGCCGAGATGGTGGCCTTCGACGGGCGGGCGGGACGTCAGCCGGCGGGCCGACCCACGGGCCTACGGGCGGTAGACGGTACCGAACCGACGCCGGACGGAACGGCGCGGGGACCGGACGGAACGGCGCGGGGACCGGGCGGAACGGCGCGGGGACCGGACGGAACGGCGCGGGGACCGGACGGAACGGCGCGGGGACCGGACGGAACGGCGCGGGGACCGGACGGAACGACGCGAGCGTCCGACCGTCCGTTCGTCCGTTCGAGGCGGCCCGACGTGGGAAGCGTCGAGCCGGACGGGGGCTATGACCCCGCCGGAGACCGGGCTCCGACGGACGAACGCCCCTCCTCGACGGATGAAGGTTCGGGGACCGACGGGGCGGCCGAGGAGTTCGACTGGGGCGACGACGCGGCATAACGTCTTATCATGCAAAACACACGACACATACGCTCGCTGGGGCTCGAGGACCACGACCGACTGAACAAGGAACTCGGCGGCGGGATCCCCCGGGGAAGCATCGTGTTGATGGAGGGGGACTACGGTGCCGGCAAGAGCGCCATCTCCCAGCGGATCGCCTACGGGTTCTGCGAGGAGGAGACGACCGTCAGCTTCCTCTCGACGGAACTGACGATCAGCGGCTTCCTGGATCAGATGAACTCGCTTTCTTACGACGTCGTCGACCACCTGCTCGACGAGCGGCTGTTGTTCTTACACGCCGACCTCGATACGGGCGGCGTCCTCTCCGGCAAAAGCGACGAGGACAGCCGGATGGACCTGCTCACCCGCCTGATGGACGCCGAGACGATGTGGACGGCGGACGTCGTCGTCGTCGACACGTTCGACGCCATCCTCCGGAACGATCCGACGTTCGAGGCGTTGATCCGGAAGAACGAGGAGCGGCAGGCCGCCCTCGAGATCATCTCGTTTTTCCGGGACATGATCTCCGAGGGCAAGATCATCGTCCTGACGGTCGACCCCTCGACGGTCGACGGCGACGCGATCGGCCCGTTCCGAGCCATCGCCGACGTCTTCATCGAACTCGAGATGATCGAGGTCGGCAACGACGTACGGCGACAGGTCTCGGTCAAACGCTTTGCGGGTATGGGCGAACAGGTCGGGGACACGATCGGCTACTCCGTCCGATCGGGAACCGGGATCGTCATCGAGAGCCGAAGCGTCGCCTGACAATGACGGAGCTGGGAACCGCAAAGCCGTCCGACGAACTCAGACAGGCCGCCGCGAACCGTCCCCATCTCCAAGAGCACCTCCGGAAGTTCAAACAGATCACCGGCGAGTTCCCCCTGCTCATCGACGAGGCCGACGGGGAGTACGAGACGAACCGCCCGAACGTCATCTACCCCGTCGGCGGACCGATCTACTGTCACATCTACGGCGACGTCGGTCGGGACACGAAGTACTACGCGATCGAGCCGACGCTGTCGGGCGAGGAGGCGGACGTCTTCGACGGGATCAAAGACGAACTGCTCCGACGCAGCGTCACGAAGGCGGCACCCGAAAGCGAGTCGGAGTACGGCGACCGGATCGAGGAACTCCTCTCGGAGGCGACGCGGATCGAGGGCGACGAGCCCGACGACCTCCTCGAGCGGATCCGGTTCCGGATCGATCCGAACACGAACGAGGTCTCCCGCGGCACCTTCGAGAACATCCGCTACCGGCTAAACCGCGATATCGTCGGGCTCGGGCCGCTCGAACCGGTGATGCGTGATCCGGCCAACGAGGACATCCACGTGATCGGCCCGAGTGAGTGTTACGTCGACCACGGCGTCTACGGGATGTTGAAGACGACGGTCGACTTCGGCACGGACGCGGAGTTCGACAACTGGCTCCGGAACATCGGCGAACGGATCGGCGATCCACTGAGCGACTCGGACCCGATCGTCGACTCGACGCTCCCCGACGGGTCCCGGCTGAACGTCATCTACAGCGACGACGTGAGCCTGAAAGGCCCGAGTCTCACCATCCGACAGGGGGACGACGTACCGCTGTCGATCAACCAGATTACGAAGTGGGGGACGCTCTCGCCCGAACTCGCGGCGTACTTGTGGCTCTGTCTGGAGAACGAACAGACCGTCTTCGTCGTCGGCGAGACGGCCTCGGGGAAGACGACGACGCTGAACAGCATCATGTCGTTCATTCCCCGTGATTCGAAGATTTACTCCGCGGAGGACACCGCCGAGGTGATGCCCCCTCACGATACCTGGCAGCAGTTGCTCACCCGCGAGGGCGGCGGCGAGGACTCCGAGGACGTCGACATGTTCAACCTCGTCGAGGCGGCGCTTCGCTCGCGCCCCGAGTACATCATCGTCGGCGAGGTCCGCGGCGAGGAGGGCCGGATGGCGTTTCAGGCGGCGCAGACCGGCCACCCGGTCATGTTGACGTTTCACGCATCCGACATCGTCTCGATGATCCAGCGGTTCACCGGCGAACCGATCAACGTCCCCGAGACGTTCATGGACAACGCCGACGTCGCGCTGTTCCAAAACCGCGTCAAACAGGGCGACGACGTGCTCCGGCGGGTGACGAGCGTCCAGGAGATCGAGGGGTACTCAAAGGAGATGGAGGGCGTCGTCACCCGACAGGTGTTCTACTGGGACCCCGTCGAGGACGAGATCGTCTTCCAGGGGATGAACAACTCCTACGTCCTGGAGGATCAGATTGCCGAGCTGCTCGGCTACCCGGACACCCGAAAGATCTACGACGATCTCCAGTACCGAGCGGACATCATCGAACGGATGATCCAAGAGGACATCCTCGGCTACCACGAGGTCAACGATGCGATCGCGAACTTCCAGCGCGACGGCATCGAGGGCCTGCCGTTCACCGTCACACGGAGTGGTTGAGCGATGGGGACCGCCGAACGAACCGCCCAGGCCACACAACTCGTCGGCTCGGTTCTCGACGCCTACGACCGGATGGAGATGGATTCGAAGCGGTACGTCCTCGTGGTCCTCCTCCCGGCGACGATCCTGTTTTTCGGCACGGTCGTTCTCGCGGCCGTCTGGCCGACGCTGTTTCTCGTTCGGCTGTTGTTGCCGGTACTCGGGTTGGTGTTCCTCGTGACCGGCGTTGCCTACCCGAAACTCGCGGTCGACCGTCGCCGCATCGGGATGGAAAACCGGTTTCATCTGATGGTCACGCACATGACTGTCCTCTCGACGACGAACATCGACCGGATGGAGGTGTTCCGCAAACTCGCAATGGAGGAGGAGTACGGCGAACTCACGGTCGAGAACAGACGCGTCGTCCAGCTCGTCGATACGTGGAATCAGAGCCTCGACGACGCCCTGCGACGGCGCGCAAAGCAGGTCCCGAGTGACTCCGTGACGGATCTGTTCGATCGGCTCGCCTACACGCTCGGTGCCGGCCAGGAGATGTCCGATTTCCTCTTCGAAGAGCAGGGCGTCATGATCGAAAACTACAGTACGATCTACGAACAGTCCCTCGAGAACCTCGACGTGATGAAAGACCTCTACCTGTCGATGGTGCTGTCGATGACGTTCGCGTTGGTTTTTGCCGTCGTCCTCCCGATTTTGACGGGGACGGACCCGACGTGGACGGTCGCGGCCGTCATCGCGATGTTCGTCTTCGTACAGATCGGCTTCTTTCTCGTCATCCGGGCGATCGTTCCCTACGACCCGCTGTGGTACACGGAGGAGGGATATCGGACGCGCTCGAAACAGCGCCTGATCGGGAGTTCGGCGCTCGCCGTGGCGCTCTTTTTGCTTATCGTCCTCTCGATGCTGGCGAGTACGTTCGCCGTCGAGCCGTTTCGGACGCTCGTTCCGATGGGATCGATCCCGCAGCCGCTGTATCTGGCGATCCCGACGCTGCCGTTTTTGATTCCCGCGGCGGTCTTCCGGCGGCAGGAAACGGCGATCATCGAACGCGACGAGGAGTTCCCGAGTTTCATACGGGCGCTCGGGTCGAGCGAGAGCGCGAAGCAATCGACTACGTCGATGGTGCTTCGGACGCTCCGAAAGAAGGACTTCGGCGCGCTGACGGCGAACCTCGACGATCTCTACCGTCGGCTGAACATGCGCATCGACACCGAGCGTGCCTGGCGGTACTTCGCGGAGGACACCAACTCCTACGTGATCCAGAAGTTCAGCGAAATGTACCTCATCGGCCGGGAGATGGGCGGGGACCCGAAGCAACTCGGGGAGTTGATAAGCGGGAACATGAACCGACTCGCCCAGCTTAGAGAGCGGCGCAGGCAGGTCACCGTGACGCTCATCGGGCTGTTGTACGGTATCAGCGCCGCCTCGGCGTTCGCCTTCTTTACCGGTCTCGAGATCGCGGTCATCATGGCCGGCTTCGATATCAACGTCGGCAGCGGAGCGGTCGATTTCGGGCAACTCCTCCATACCGAACAGTACAACGTCCCGCTGCTTCGGTACCTGTTGTTTCTCGTGTTGTTGTTCAACGCGGTCGTCTCCTCGCTGACGATCCGGACCGCCGATGGCGGCCACTACGGCAACGCCTTCCTCCATTTCGTCGCCCTGATTTGGATCGGGTGTTTGACCGCTGTCGCGACCGAATCGCTGATTAGCGTCCTCCTCGACGTAGAGCTATGAGCGGGGAGGAAACCGCTGTCGCCGATTTCGTCGGCCGCTTCGCCCGAAATCCCAAGGCGGGCATCGGCGAGGAGCCGGAAACGGCCCGGGTCGTCATGAGCCGAAAGCGGCTCGTCGTCGCCGCGGAGGATCACATCACGATCCCGCTTTCGACGGTCGTCGACGTCGTCGTCGGGAACGTCCCCGCGGACCTCCGGGACCTGTTCGATTCGACCGTCACGGTCGGCTACAGAACCGACGACGATACCGTCGAGACCGTTCTCATCGAAGGGGGTGACGACACGATGTCGAAGTTCCGGACGGTGTTGTTTAAGTGTCTGCTCAACGGGACAAAAGCACGGCTCAAACACCCGGCCCGGATCGGCGGTCGGGTAACGGATCGCCCGGTCCGGACCGCGAAGCTCTCGATTTCGACCGAACGCGTAGCGTTCACCACGAAGGCCGGGACAGTCGGTATCGACGTGACGGACGTCGTGGACTTCGAGCGCACCGAGCGCGCCCCCGACGGAACGAGCAGGCCGACGCTCTTGGTCCGACACACCGACGACGGCCAGGTCACGATGTCGTCGCTCGCGCCGAGTTCGCCCCGACTGTTGAACCTCCTCGGGCGGTTCCTCCGGATCGAGTACGGACGGCTGCTCTCGGCGGTCGCCGAGATCGACCTCAACGAGCCCGAAAAACAACTGCTCGTCGCCGTCTACGCCACCGACGGCGACGTCGACTTCGCGAACGTCCTCGACGGGGACGCTGCCCGCGCGAGCAACGTCATGAACGCGCTCCGCGAGAAGGGATTGATCGAGGAGGGACCCTCGGGCATTTCGCTTACGACCCACGGCCAGGTCGTCGTGAACCAGCGGATCGACGAAGTGAACGTGTGATCGGACAAACAACTATCAAGGTCGACGCCATATACCGGGTATGGCAGACTCCGAGACAGCCGAAGGACAGATCGACGAGACGACCACGTGGCCGGATCTCGCTATCAGCCTCTATGACCGACTCACCGGACGGGGCGCGGAGATCATCTACGACTTCGACGACATGGAGGTCGAGGTTCCGAGCGGGACCGGCGAAGACGCAGAACACGCCCGGTGGCGTCTCGACGGCGAACTCCGGATCACGACCGAAGAGCGTGAGTGAGGCCGCCGCCCCGCTGCGTATCGACACCGATCTGACGGTTTCGGTCGACGGTGCGACGGCGGACGTACGGTCGACCGGCGATCGGCTTTTCGTCGAGTTCGATTCGCTGTCCGACGCCCGCCTGATGGCCGACGCTCGGCCGACCGATCTCGTCGATCGGCTTCCGACGGCGCTCGGGGCGGCCGAACTCACCGTCGAAGCCAGGGTCCGGGGGCGAACCGTGGCCGTCTCCGGCTCCGAGGCGGCCCCGGGCGTGGTCTCGGAACTTCTCGGTATCGCTCCCGACGAGATCCGCCTCGGGGGAATCGCCGGAGCGGTCGGCGGGGCGATCGAACCGTACGCACACGCCGCCTACGAATACCTCACCGACTGACGGCACACAGACGCAGATGCAACAACAACGATCCGAACCCAACCGACGGAACTGGAACGACGCGATAGCCGACGTGTTGAACGAGGAGATCGACCGCGAGGACGCGATCGCGCTGACCGCCGACGAGCTCGAAGTCGACGTACCCCTCGCGTTCGGGCCGGAGGCACAGCGGGCGACGTGGCGCTTCAACGGCGAGCTCACGGTTCGTATCGAGGGCGAGGGCAATCCGTTGGCGGACTGGCTCCAGTTTTGGGCGCGCCGGTCCGACCCCGAACGATAAAAACGGTCGTATACCGACCCGTGCCGTCCGTTAGGACGATCCGTCTCAGCCGATCCGCGTCGCGACGCCTTTCGTCTGCCGGTAGTCGCTGTCCAACAGCGCCTCGAGGCGCTCGACGAGCGCCGACTCGTCGCCCGGTTCCCAGTCGGCCGGCTCCCGAACGGGGACGACGAGAAACCCCCGTCCCCGGACCTCGGAGGCGTGCAGGCGTGCCGAGTCGGCCGGAAGCGAGCGCGCCTGCGTCGTAAACTCTCTCAGTACGTACCACAACGCGTCGTCACCCACCGGAAGCAGGATGTGTGCGTTCAACGCCCGAATTTCGGCGTCGACGTACCGTTCCAGGTCGACCGGGTCGCCGGGCGAAATCCGGAGATACGAGAGATAACAGTTCTCCAGATCCGGCTCGTCACTGTACGGTTCGGCCGCGAAGCCGACCGTGCACAAAACGGACTGGATCCGTTCGCCGGCGACCGAATCGGTGAACGGGACGCCCGTTTCGGCCCCGCCGTGGGCTTCGGCGTCCGCGCCGATCACCTGAAAGTCCGCGTTGGCGTCGCCGTAGCCGTACACCGCCGGTTCCTCGGGGGCTTGCATGCCGAACGGGTTCGAGACGCGATCCGTGATTCGCTCCACAGCGGGGGCTAGGGGGTAGTGAATAAAAATACGAGGATACCGGATCGGCTCGTTACTCGTCAACGACGGCGACAGCGCCGTACATACCCTGAGCGCGGTGGGGGACGCAGACGTACAGGAGGGCACCGGCTTCGTCGATGGTCTGTTCCATCGTGTAGCCTTCCTCGTCGGTCAGCTCGCTTTCGACCTCGTAGTCGCTGCCGTCCTCGGAGACGACGTTGTGGGCGCCGCCGTTGCCGGTCCACTCCCAGACGACGTTCGTCCCGGTACTGACTGTGATGCCCGACGGGTCGAACGAGAAGCCGTTGTCGCCGGCACCGACGGAGATGGTTACCTCGTCCTCGCCGGTCATGTCCTCGAGGGAGCCCTCATAGAGGTTCGCGTCGTTGTCGCCCAAGAAGCTACTGGCGCGGGCCTCGGGGCCCTCCGCCGCGCCGTTACCGTTGCCCTCGCCGTTACCGTTGCCGTTGCCGTTGCCGTTTCCGCCACCGTTTCCGGAACATCCCGCGAGCGCGCCAGTCGCAGCGGCAGCGGCCGTCCCAAGTACGAATCGACGTCTGCTGAAATCCTTCATATACAGCCTCTCTCTACGGGTTACGGATATATAAATACCCGTTGAGTCATGTCAACGACTCACGCCGAATCCCTCAGCACGGTCGGCGCGCACGACGCACGTACACGAGTACCGTGGTACGGCCGTCGAGCCACGGTGGTCCGTCCGTCGAATCGTCTGGTACACCGATCGAACCGCTCGTTTCGCCGATCGGTTCGTCTGGTACACCGATCGAACCGCTCGTTTCGCCGATCGGTTCGTCTGGTACACCGATCGAACCGCTCGTTTCGCCGACCGAATCAGGTCACATATCAAAGACGTGCCGTCGTACGCTCCGCGGAGCGCTACTGTGATCCTCCCCGGTCCGACGTATGGGTTTTTGAGGGAGGCCGACCCACGTGCGACCACCGGGCCATCACCACGCTCGTCCCCACTACCATGACGGTACTCGTTTCCGGCGACTGTCTCGTCCGGTTCGGGCCGCTTGCCGACCCCGATTCCGACCCGCGGGTTCTCATGATCGAGGCCCGAGAGTTCGCTCGGCGAAAGCCGTATCATCCGCACAAACTGACGCTCGTCTTCAGCGCGATGCGACACTTCCGGGATGCGTTGCGTGCCGACGGCTACACCGTCGAGTACCGCAACGTCGGGACGTTCGCCGAGGGGTTCGACGCGCATTTCCGGACGTACCCGGGGGATCGCGTCGTCACAACTCGACGGTCGGCCCGCGGCGCGACCGAGCGGCTTCGGGAGCTCGTCGAGACGCGGGGCGGTGCCGTCGAGTTTCGGGGGGATCCCCGGTTTCTCTGCTCGCCGTCGGACTTCGACGAGTGGGCCGACGGCGACCCGCCGTACCGCCACGAGGATTTCTACCGGCACATGCGCCGCGAGACCGGATATCTCATAACCGACGGGGACCCGGTCGGCGGCGAGTGGAACTTCGACGAGGAGAACCGCGGGTTCCCCGGTGAGGACTACGACCCGCCGGAACCGCCGCGGTTCGTCCCCGACGAAACGACCGCGGCAGTCGCCGAGTGGGTCACGGAGGAGTACGGCGACGACGGCGACGACGGCCCGCCCTACGGAACCGGCTGGGCCGATCCCGATCCGTTCTTCTGGCCCGTGACACGTGAGGAGGCGCTGTCGGCGCTGTCGTCGTTTACCGGCGAGCGTCTCCGGGCGTTCGGGCCCTATCAGGACGCAATGCTCGAGGACGAGTGGGCGATGAACCACGCGCTGTTGTCGTCGAGTCTCAACCTCGGCCTGCTCCGGCCCGCCGAGGTGATCGAGTCGGCGATCGACACCTACGAGGCCGGCGACGCGCCCATCGAGAGCGTCGAGGGATTCGTCCGGCAGGTCCTCGGCTGGCGGGAGTTCGTCCGCCACGCATACCGTCGCGAACCGGGAATGGCCGACGCGAACGCCCTCGACGCGACCGAACCCCTCCCGGAGTTCTTCTGGACGGGCGAGACCGACATGGCGTGTCTCGAGGACGCTATCGAGGGTGTCAGGGCGCGCGGGTACTCCCACCACATTCAGCGGCTCATGATACTTTCGAACTTCGCGACGACGTACGGCGTCGAGCCGCGGCGGCTCAACGAATGGTTCCACGCCGGCTACGTCGACGCCTACCACTGGGTGACGACGCCGAACGTCGTTGGGATGGGGACGTTCGGCACCGACTCGCTCTCGACGAAGCCCTACGCCGCCTCGGCGAACTACATCGACCGCATGAGCGACCACTGCTCGGGATGTCCCTACTACAAGACGAAAACGACCGGCGAGGGGGCCTGCCCGTTCAACGCGCTGTACTGGGACTTCCTCGGCCGCAACGAGGAGCGCCTCCGGTCGAACCACCGGATGGGACTCGTCTACTCCCACTGGGACGACAAGGACGACGACGAACGCGAGACGATCCACGAGCGCGCCGGGACGGTCCGGCGGTTGGCTGCGGCCGGCGAATTATAACAGCGTCGCTACTCGACGTACCGGTACTTCCGCTCGCCCATCCGACCCCACCCGTCGAAGGCGAACTCCGACTCCGGTACGGTGAGCTCCTCGACGGCCGACTCCTCATCGAAGTTGTGGGCGTCGTGGACGTCCTCGTACTCGTCGAAGCTGAGATCGTAGCGCGCCTCGAGTTGCTCGTCGATGTCGAGCGCATCGATCTCCTCGCGCCATCCGTCTTTGATCGTCTCGACGTGGATCTCCGCCTGTGCACCGGAGCCATACGAGCCGACCAACAGCCGGTCGCCGACGGCGTCCTCGCCGGCTTCGGCGAGCGCTTTGATGCCCGCGATGCGGGCGACGTGGACCGATCCGGTGTACCAGTTGCCGACGTGTCTGGAGATATCGAGGGTGGGATCGATCGTCCGGTCGTACCACGACTGGTATCGCTCGGTCTCTTTGAGCGCGTCGGTGTACTCCGAGAGCGCCTCCATGTACGCCTCGTCGTCCTCGAAGCCCTCGGGTCGTGGCTGACGGCCGATCTCGGTGGCGAGTTCGTCCTCGATCTCGGTATCGCGCGTGATGTGTCGGTACGCGAGGACAGCTGCCTTCCGGACCATTCCGGGGAAGGGGGTATGGAACGGCCCGAGCCGGAAGTCATCGGGGTGGATGTCGCCGCCGACGCGTTCGTAATCGATGAGCGCCTCGCGCATTCGGGCCAGATAGACTTTCACCGAGCGCTTGCCGTCGACGCTCGGGAACTGCTGTTGGGGCTTCAGGAAGTCCGTCTCGTCCGCGGAGCCGTATCCTTGATCCGTCGACAGCTCGACGAGGTCCGGGTCCTCGTCGATCAACATCGCGACCGCCCCCGCGCCCTGGGTCGCCTCACCGGGGTCGTCGCGGGCGTACAGCGCCGTGTCGGTCGCGATGACGAGCGCCGCACGCCCGCGATTTCGCCCCGCCTTGATCCAGTTGTACGCGTCGTCGACGCTTTGGGTTCCCGACACGCAGGCGAACTTCCGCTCGCCCTTGTTGGCGTGGTGGAGGTCGCCCTCGAAGACCGACTCGAGACAGCCACCGATGTACGTCGAGACGGGCTTGGAGTGGTCGAACGCCGACTCCGTGGCGACGTCGATCCGACCGATGTCGTCCAAGTCGAGGCCTTTTCGCTCCATCAGCCGGTGGGCGGCGTTCGCGCCCATCGTGACGATGTCCTCGTAGGTGTCCGGGAAGGAACTGGCATACAGCCCCAGCCCTTTCGTGTACTTTTCGGGCGCATCGCCCATCTCGTCGGCGAACGTCTCCGCGAGATCGAGTTTGAGTTTTCCCGTGCGGATCTCGACGGCGTCGATGCCTACACCTGTCATGCCCGAGTGGTCGGTGGCGTAATATAAATGATTGTCGGTGGCAAGTTCGTTGATTGTCGAAATAACTGGAGTGTACGTCCAGCAGAACATTTTCGACGCTGAAGAAGGGCGTGAAGCGGTGGATGCAATGCTCGAATCGGGGTGGTACTGTGCGCCCGATGTGTACGCAAAAGTGGTTCGGAAACTGGGTTCACTCGGAACGCTGTCGTAAGCGAATACCCGCGGGCGTTTCGGTTACTCGTCTTCTTCGACGACTTCGGGGTCCGCGAGCGCCCGCCCCAGCGATTCGAGGCCGTTGACCCAGTCGGCGACGAGGCCGTACTCGATCTCCTCGGCGATGTCCATGCCGAGTTTCTCGCCGTCGACGATGAGCGTCCCCGCCTGGACACAGTGGGCGAGCGCGGTATCGAGGTCCTCCTCTTCGGTTTCGGCCGCGGTGGCAGCACGGAGGTGTTCCTCGACGGTTCCCTCGGCGGCGGGGCCGCCGACGATGTACTCCTCGGCGGTGTAGAACGCACAGACGAGCGACGTCTGGATCCCGTCGACGAGCGTCAGCTTCTCCTCGTCGTCGATCTCGACTTCCGAGAGGACGATCTTCCGGATCCGGCCGAGTTCCTCGGTGGCGGTGTCGCCGTCGATCTCGCCGTCCTCGTAGTCGGCGATGACCTTCGCGATAGCGATCGTGGCGTCGTCCAACAGATTAAAGAACAGCCGTGCGGAGTCGTCGCTTTCGGGATCGATGTCCTCCTCACGGAGCCTGTCCAACCAGTTGTTCCACCGCTCGTCGGTGTAGTACTCGTCCGGGGGGTTGCTCATGCCCGAAGATACGGGGGGTCGGGGATATGCCTTTTCTTTGTCCTCGGTCGCGCTATCGTTGCTTTGTTGCGTCTCGACCCAGTTCGCGTTCGACGGCGTCGACTTTTTCGCGGGCGCGCTGTTCTCGGTCCCGCTTGTCGTCGATTTTCAAGACCGTACTCACGCGGTCGGCGTCGACGGCCTCGTGTGCCGCCTCGGCCGCCGCGAACAGCGTCGCGACGTCGTCGGCCTCGATCACCGTCCCCATGGGGTTCGTTTCGTAGGAGACGTCGAACTCGTCGAGCGCCTCGACGGCGGCCGCGACGTCGCTCGCCATGCTATCCTCGATCACCGGTGCCACGCTCAGGAGTGCAACGACGGTCATGACTCCCGTATCGTCCCGGAGCGAAATAGTCGTCCCGGGCCGTTTCGGAGCGGGAGAATCGCCCCTGAGCCGTTTCGGACCGTCCGAACGTGACGATGCCGTCGAGTTCCCACGATCACCGAAACCGGGTTCGCTCTCGATATATCAGCAACTTTTTTATACCCGGTTCACAAGCGGTGGTATGCACCTCGAACCGCATTCGGGACCGGTCGGGGAAGACGCCTCTCGGAGCGTCCCGATACCCGCTAACGCCCTGGTCTTGTTGCCGCATCTCCACGATGACGACGTGAACACCTGCCTCGATCTGCTGACGGTCGCACCCCCGAGCGACGAGAACGTGTTACTCGTCTCGTTCGAGGAGACGGCGGCGGACAAGTCCCGCCGCTGGACGGACGGCATCGGGACGCGGCCGTCCGAATTCGCCGTCATCGACGTCGGCCACGGCTCGTCCGGCGAGCATCGTCCCGGCCCAGCGCCCGGCGGTGCCGCTGCCGCGACGCCCGCCGACGTCCGGGAATCGGATGTCTCGCCGACCACCTACCGGATCTCCGACCCTCGGGACCTCACCTCGCTGGCGGCGGCGATCAGCCGACAGCTCTCCCGGTGGGCGGACAGCGCCCCCCGGACCGTCGTCTGTATTCAGTCGCTGACGGCGCTTTCCGAACACGTGGGACTCCGGCGGCTGTTTCGGTTCGTACACGTTCTGGGCCGCCGTCTGACCGCGGCCGACGCGGTGTCGCATTTCCATTTGGACCCCCGTGCCGTCGAGGAACGGACGCTCTATACGCTGTTGCCGCTCTTCGATACCGTCGTCGAACGCGACGACGGCGGTACGGTGCGCTCGTGCTACCTAAGACAGCGAGAGAGTCCCGGCGTTTACGCCGGGCGTGAATCGCGTCGATAGGCTGTTGAAACAGACGATTTAAGTGAAATTGGACCGGACAATC
>NZ_JACDNQ010000017.1:0-7371 GCF_013839515.1 Natronomonas salinimetallica
ACGAAGAGACTTGGATTTGCTAAATCTTGGATCGACAAATTCCTGGGTCCCTATTTGCAAAAATTATCTTGACCATTACGCTCTGCCAGTGGCCCCACCCTCAACGAGCGAGGCCGCAAGGCCGAGCGAAGTAGGGTGGGGTCGGTTACAGAGCAGGCTATTCGAGACCACCAAACATTCACATTCGCATTTTCGAATATTATAAACTCTTAATACTACCGTTGGTCTACTGTACCATATCGTAGAGACTGTTGGTTGGGCTAACACTGATATCGGCCGATCGGTAGTCCCAACCGGCAGTCGCCGGAAACGAAGCGTCATACGAACAGAGGATTAGAACCAGAACCTCACAATCATGATCTACATGGACCACGCTGCCACGACGTACCCCCACGAGGACGTTGTCGAGGCGATGCAACCGTACCTCGAAACGCACTACCGAAACCCGTCGGCAGCCTACGCATCGAAAGAAGCAGAAGCCATCGCTGACGCGAGAGAATCGGTCGCGAGTCTACTTGGAGCCACCCCAGAGACCATCGTATTCACCGGCGGCGGTAGCGAAGCGGACAACCTCGCGATCAAAGGTGTCGTCGACGCGGTGGATGGCGACCACGTCGTCACGACGACAACCGAACACTCGGCGGTCATCGAGACCGCTGACTGGCTCGAAAATCACGGCGTCAGCGTCACGAGAGTGCCACCGGGACCAGACGGCCGTGTCGACCCTGCGGACATCGAGGACGCCATTCAGCCGGACACAGTGATCGTGTCCGTTATGCACGCCAACAACGAGACCGGTGTCATCCAGCCTCTCGAGGCTATCGGCCAAATCACGGACGGGTACGACGTGTACTTCCATTCAGATACCGTCCAGTCGGCCGGGAAGATTCCGGTCGACGTTGACGACCTCGGGCTGGACCTGACAAGTCTGAGTGCTCACAAGTTCTACGGGCCGAACGGCGTCGGCGCGCTGTACGTTCGAGACGGCGTCGATATCGAACCCCTCATTCACGGCGGGGGACAGGAACACGGGCTCCGGAGCGGCACCGAGAACGTCGCCGGGCTGGTCGGGATGGGGAAAGCCGCTGACCTCGCGAGAGCCGACATGGACGAGCGTCACAGCCGACTGTCGCAACTACGCGACGAGTTCGTCGCTACCGTCCGCGAGACGACGGATGCTGAGCTGATTGGCCATCCTGAGCACCGACTCCCAGGTTACGCGATGCTTTGCTTCCCGGGACGATCCGGGGCGCAGCTAATCGATGCCCTCGCAGACCAGGACATCGCCGTCTCCGGTGGCTCGGCCTGTCACTCGGGAGACCCGTCGCCATCACGGGTCCTCATCGAGATGGACGTCGACCCAGATCTGGCAATGGGGGCCGTCCGCTTCTCGATGGGCCGAGAGACGACCGACGAAGACGTTGCGTACGTCACCGAAAAGTTACAAGAAGTGCTTCACGAAGTTCCTGCATGAGCGACGTCGAGAGCTTCGTGCGGTTCTGCGAGAGCGAGTTCGGCTCGGCGGTGATGGACCGGGAGGCCGCATATATCAAGCAATACGTAGCTGCCGATGATCGGATCCTCGACGTCGGCTGTGGTATCGGTTCGCTCGAAGAGCGATTCACCGACTACGATATCGTCGGTATCGATATCTCAGAGGCGATGGTCAAGACAGCACGACAGCGTACTCCTGCACCGTTTCTGGTCGGCGACGTGCGGACACTCCCAGCGCGAACTGACGCGGTGGACGCCGTCGTCTTCGTGGCGACATTAGAGTTCATTTCGGAGATTGATGCTGTCCTTGAGGAAGCAACTCGCGTGCTCCGACCGGATGGTGTGCTCGTCGCGGTGATACTGAATACGCGATCCGAGTACGTCCAGTCGAATCTCCAGCGAGAAGGGTCGTACTTCCAGCGGATGGTTCATCGGGACTCCGAGGCGCTGGCCGACCGAGTACTGAACGCTATCGACGGAACACGGGAGTACTTCCTCGGCATTGCTGACGAAACCGTCGTCGAGAGCAGTGATCCGACCACCGCTGCGGTTACTGCGGTTGTGGGGACTCCTAATAGTAATTCCAAATGACCTTGGCGACAGCGTTCCACGGGGAATCTAATGGCTGATTCTGACGAGAACCTCGACTCGCCGCTTTTCGAGGCGAAACGGTACGATGAACCCTCGGTCTTTACCCCGGAGTCCCTCGTCCGAGAAGCGCGTCGCCAGAAAGGCCTCCCCGAGCGGTCCGTTCCCGACATCTGCGTCCTCGACCCCGATGGGGACATCGTCCGACATCTGGTTTCGACCGGCCGTGCCGAGGCGGACGCGACGTGGCCCGGCTATCACACGGAACTCTACAGGTTCGAGTTGAACGACGAGGAGATCGGAATAATCGGGTGTGCGGTCGGCGCGTCGTTCGCGGTCCTGGTCGCCGAACAGCTGTTCGCCGCCGGCTGTCAGTTCCTCGTGAGCGTGACTTCTTCCGGCCAGATCGTCCCGAAGGACAATCCACCGTATTTCGTGCTCATCGAAATGGCACTACGCGACGAGGGGACTAGTCACCACTACCGCTCCCCAACCCGGTATGCGACCCTGGATGCCGACCTCCGTGATCGGGTCGCGTCAGCGTGTCAGTCCGCCACCCGTCCGGTCTATACAGGCGCGACCTGGACGACGGACGCACCGTTTCGAGAGGCGGAAACGGCCATCGAGCGAGCTCGCTCGGAGGATATCCTCGCAGTCGAGATGGAAGCTGCCGCGCTCTACACGTTCGCCGACGAACGGGGCCTGCCCGTCGTGTGTTTTGCCTACGTGACTAACGAGATGGGACAGGGAGATGGTGACTTCGAGAAAGGCGATGCGAACGGGAGTACCGCAGCCTTAGAGATTATTGAATCTACCATTACCGGGTGGGGATCCCCGAACGCGAGTGAACGATAGGGAGCACGTCGTAGGGTACGAGCTAAATCAAAATACTGGTCCGGCTGATTGCGCTGTTACAACTACTCGGGATCTTTGGGGACAGGGTTTGGAGGCACATATCTTTTCGCTGGTTTTGGGGGGGAACACCTGCTCGGTGTGTCTGCAACTCGAGCGATTAGGACAGTTGTTTCGTCAGTTCTACGCTCGGAATCTCCGGTGTGTCGGGGCCACTTGCATCGATTTCGCGCTGTTTTTCGAATCCGAGTGTTTCGTAGAAGCCAACAGCGTTTAGCGACGCGGGAACGATTAGCTCCTCTACGCCTTCCTGTCGTGCGATTGTTTCGAGTTCCTCAACAATTGTGCGCCCGATTCCTTGTCCTGTGTAGTCGGGATCAACAAATGTTGCAGCCAGCACGTTCTCGTCGAGGTGGATGCTCCCCCAGCCAACGATCAATCCATCCAATTCAGCAATAATTGGACGGCACGAATCGTCGGTAAACTCATCCTCAGGAATTTCCTCAGCATCTGGCTCAGCGGGTGCCAGAAGCGCAAGCTGTTCGTCCGTGTAGTACTCTTCTCCGTTCTCTCGGAACGACTCCGATTGGATACGCGCCATTGCTGCTGCGTCTTCAGGAGACGCCTCTCGAAGAGAGACCATTATGCGAACAAGCAAACAGCTAGAATAATACGCTGACGCTGGTGAAGAGGGAAACGGGAATCGGATAGTAGCGGTACTCACCCCGTGGTAGCCCGACTCTGAGTGGCTACGCTGTCGAAAGTGGCCGAAATTCGCGTATATGGTTGATATTTCAACAATATGGGCCGTTTGGAGAGGAATCCGAGTCAGTTTCTGATCTCCGATTCGGCCAAAACCATGCATCACAGGCCCGCTATACCCACTGTAGCCTCAACTTCCACCGGTTCGGGTTTGATATCGCAACAAACGGTTTATTCGCTGAACGCCCGGACGCTCTCGAAGGATCCCCCGACGAGCGCGTCCGTAAGCGCTTCGCGGTCGATTTCGGGTGTCTCGCGGGGATATTTCCGCTCGAAGTGCCCCAGGACGTTCCCGACGTCACGGCCCAGCAGTTCGCGGCTGTTTTCGTGTTCGGCCGGGACCGCCTGCGGCCAATCGAAGACAGTTACGCCGTCGCTCGCGACGAAAACGTTGTACTCGCTCATGTCGGCGTGGACGTAGCCGGCGTCGTATGCCGTCGCCATCTCCTCGAGGACGAGATCACACACCCCGATGACCTGCTCGGGCTCGAGTTTTACCCGGGAGAGCTCCACGCCGTCGATCCGCTCCATCACGATGGCGTGGCGGTTCTGATCGACCGGTCGCGGCACCGAAACCTCCGGATACAGCGTCTCGAGCGCGTCGTACTCCCGTTCGGCGGCCTTCCGGGCGGTATAGAGCCACGAGCGGTGCTCCTTGTCGGCGGTGTACTCCCGCTCTTTTTGTACCTCTCGAAAGTTCGTGTATCCCTCGCGGTGGTACTTCAACGCGAACGGTTGGAACGAGCGTGCCTCGTAGACGTCGCTTTCTTTTCCAACACCCAGCGGCGCGCCGACGCCGTCGATCGAGTCGCGCTCGGAGAACGTCCGCAACGCGAGCGCGTCGTACCCCTCGAATGTGAGCCGATAGCCCGTGTATTGGATCGTCTTCCGCTCGAGGAGCTCTCGGTCCATACACCGATCGATCCGGTAGTCGACGTCCTCGCCGTCGAGCCGCGAGAACTCCGGGAGCTTTTCCTCGGCGACCCAACGCGAAAACCGCATCCCGTGCTCGATGCCCGACAGCAGATGGAAGTCCTCGGGCTCCAACTCCGCCATCACCGTGGCGACGTTCTGTACCATCTCACCCCGACTAGTCGTCCGATACTCAAAAGCACCCCGTGTGCGGGACGGGGGGGCCTCGATAAAGTCTATTCCGCGATATCAAAACCGCCAACGCGGTGACGTCACAAGTTCGGAGGGTACGGCGATACGGAGCGACGGTTATGTATCATTTATCTGGCTCAGGTGGAACGATACCCGTGACCGGTGATCGGTTCGAATACGTTCACCCAATTCGAGGCGGAGACACCACCCTCAACGAGCGAGCGGGGCCATCGCCCCCAAGCGAAGTAGGTGGGGAGTTCACTGACCGGGCATCGAATGATCGGCCTCGAGGTCTGTGTCAGCGCGGTCCTCTTCCCCGACGTACCGGTCTCCGAGGTAGTAGACGACCTATCGGCGCAGAAACGACGGGAGGTCGAGACGCTCCGGCGGCCCCTCGTCGGAGTCCCCCTCCGTCGGCGGTCGAAGTACGTCCGGGAGCGCCCGATCGGAGACCGCCCCGTCCGATCCGGCCCCCCGCTCCGGCTCCGCGCCGTCGGACCCGACGAGATGCTCCCAGATGTCCTCGTGGTCCTCCTCCGCTTCGAGGTCGAGTGCGTTCGCCCGTCCCTCGTCGTGGGCGAGTTCGATGATCGTCTCGTCGTACGCGTCGGGGCAGTTCCGTCTGAGACGGTCGTAAGCCTCCTCGTCGGGAGCACCACACACCGACGCGACGCCGAGCGCGTACGCCCGTTCGAGGACGTCCTCGGTGGTGTAGGTCCCCTTCTCGTCGAAGTGTCGGTCGTACATCTACGGCCCCCGGCTCGACCCGACGCTGAGGCCCCCGCCGCCGAACGAGAGGTCGTGAATATCGGTGTCAATTTGTGTCCCCCGCATCTTCAGGACCTGGATCCCTCGCTGCATCCCGCCGTCCTCGAGGAAGTTGTGCATGAAGACGACACCGTGGGCGAGATAGTGTTCGTCGGTGTACGCGCTCGGATCCGTCATCTCCGAGATCAACACGACGGTCGCGTCGGTTCGCTTCAGCGAGGTCAGAAACTGTATGGTGTTGTGATCGGTGTCCGAGAGAAAGTGCTCTAAGAGCATCGTCGAATCGACGACGACACGCTCGACCCCGTTGGAGTCGATGAATCCGGTGAGACGGTTGACGAGGCTCGAGGCGTCGCGGTGTTTCCCCGGCGGACGAAACAGCCGCTTTCCCTCCGAGGAGAACACGTCGACGAAGGTCATCCGGTCGGTTTCGACGGCCCGCTCGAACCCGAACCCGTACCCGGACATGTCCTCGACGATGTCCGCCCTGGATTCGTGCATGCTCACGAACAGCCCGTTTTCGCCCTCTCTCACCCCTTCGACCAGAAACTGTGTCGAAAGCGTCGTCTTCCCGCTTCCGGGCGGCCCCGACAGTACGTACAGCCGACCGGCCGGCAGCCCCCCACCGACGAGTTCGTCCAGTCCCGAAACACCGCTTGAAACACGCATACCTACAGATGCACGAATCTCGGTTATAATATGTCACTTCGACTCAGTTTTCAAACTTCGATGCGGCCTTCGGGGTTCGCTTCGGCTTCCGCTCCCCGATCATTCTCCGACCACGAGCCGCCTTCGCCACATCGGGGGAATCATTATACTTGCGGGCGGGGTACGTAGGCCAACGCAGGGTCGCCAGATGACAGGAACGAACGCCGCCACACACCGGTAATGTCGCAGAGGTACGTCGGTGCGATCGATCAGGGCACCACCGGAACACGGTTCATGGTCTTCGACCACGGCGGACAGGTGATCGCAAGCGCCTACGACGGCCACGAGCAGCTCCATCCGGAGCCCGGCTGGGTCGAACACGACCCGATCGAAATCTGGCGGAGCGTCGAACGCGTCGTCTCCCGCGCGCTCTCGGTGGCTGACCTCGACGCCGAACAGTTGGCGGCGATCGGGATCGCAAACCAACGCGAGACGACGGTCGTCTGGGACGCCGCCAGTGGCAAGCCGGTGTACAACGCCTTGGTCTGGCAGGACCGTCGGACGACCGACCGCGTCGAGGAACTCCGGGCGGCCGGCACGGTCGAGGAGATCCGCGAGAAGACCGGCCTGGAGTGTGATGCGTACTTTTCGGCGACGAAACTCGAGTGGATCCTCGACAACGCCGACCCGATCAAGCTCCGACGTACCCGGCCCGAGGACGTCCGCGACCGTGCCGAATCCGGCGAGTTGTTGATGGGGACGATCGACTCGTGGCTCATCTACAATCTGACCGGCAACCACATCACGGACGTCTCCAACGCCTCCCGAACCATGCTGTATAATATCTACGACCTCGCGTGGGACGAGGAGCTGCTGGCGGAGTTCGACGTGCCGGCGGAGATGCTGCCGGAGGTCCGGCCCTCCTCCGACGAGAATCTCTACGGTCACACGGACCCGGACGGGTTCTTGGGCGCGGAGGTCCCGGTTGCGGGGGCGCTCGGCGACCAGCAGGCGGCGCTGTTCGGCCAGACCTGCTTCGATGTGGGCGACGCGAAAAGTACCTACGGGACCGGGTCGTTCTACCTGATGAACACCGGCAACGAGGCCGTCTCCTCCGACCACGGACTGTTGACGACGGTCGGCTTCCAGCTCTCC
>NZ_JACDNQ010000017.1:7381-44421 GCF_013839515.1 Natronomonas salinimetallica
GTCTTCATCACCGGCGCGGCCATCGAATGGCTCGACAGCGTCGGCCTCGTGGGCGATCCGACCGAGACGGCGTCGCTGGCCCGATCGGTTGATTCGACGGACGGGGTGTACATGGTGCCGGCGTTCACGGGGCTCGGAGCCCCCCACTGGGACGGCCGCGCCCGCGGGACGATCGTGGGAATGACCCGCGGGACACGAAAAGAGCACATCGTGCGGGCGACGCTGGAGTCGATCGCCTACCAGACGCGGGACATCGCCGAGGCGATGGAGGCCGACTCGGGCGTCGAAACCACGACGCTGCGGGTCGACGGCGGGGCCGTCAAAAACAACTTCCTGTGTCAACTGCAGGCCGACATCATCCAGACGGAGATCGCCCGCCCCGTGGTCGACGAGACCACCGCCCTCGGATCGGCCTACGCCGCCGGCCTGGCCGTCGGCTACTGGGATGACCTCGACGAACTCCGCTCGAACTGGCAGGTCGACCGCGAGTTCGATGCCGAGATGGCGTCCGAGCAAGCCGACGAAATGTACGGTCGATGGGACGACGCCGTCGAGCGGTCCCTCGATTGGGACCGGACGTAGGCCGTCGGGATGGTCCGTCCCGGTCGGGAACGACGGCGCTACTGCAGTTCATCGGTCGATTCCGCCGCCGTCCTCGCCCGAGACGAGCGATCGGACCTCCGCCGCCGAGACGGTCGCCATGTCGCCCGAGGTGGTCCGTTTCAACGCGGCCGTCGCGGCCCCCCATCGCAGCGCCTCGGGGACGTCCGCCCCGGCCAGATAGCGCGTGAGGTACCCACCGACGAAGGCGTCCCCGGAGCCGACGGGATCGATCGTGTCGGCGTCGAAGGCGGACACCCGGTGCGTCTCGCCGTCTGCGACGGCGAGCGCGCCCGCATCGCCGCGGGTGAGGACGACCTGTTCGAAGCCGTATTCCCTCGCGAAGTGACGCGCGATGGCTTCGGCATCACCCTCGATCTCGAACACCGTTCGGCCGTCCCGTTCGGCGACGAACAGTACGTCGACGTTCCCGAAGAGGTCGGCCAGCGTCCCCTCGGCCTCGCCCGGCGACCAGAGTTTCGACCGGTAGTTGACGTCGAAAGCCGTGGTCGTGCCGGCCTCGGCGGCCGCCGCGAGCAGCGCCTCGGTCGTGGCCGCCGCCCGATCCGACAGCGCCGGGGTGATACCGGACGTGGCGAACACGTCCGCCCCCCGTACGGGCGCTTGCGGGGCGTCGTCCGGGGTGAGCCGCCGGATCGGCGTCCGCTCCCGGTCGTAGACCACCGTCTGACCGCGCGGGGGGCCGCCGCGTTCGAGATAGTACGTACCCACGCGGCCCTCGTCGGTCCGGACGACCCGCGGGTCGACACCCTCACCGCGCAGGGCGTGTTCGATCCGCTCGCCGAGGGGCGACCGAGGTAGCGCCGAAACCCACGTCGCGTCCACCCCGAGCGCCGCCGCCGCGGCCGCGACGTTGCTCTCGGCTCCCCCGACTGCGACGTCGAAACGGTCCGCCCGCGAGAGCCGGCGACCGCGGGGCGGGGAGAGCCGAACCATCGCCTCACCGAAGGTGGTGAGAGCGGTCATGGCCCGTCGAAGAGCGTCTCCCCGTCGACGAGGTGCTCACCGACGGCGTCCATATCGAGCGTCACCCCGAGTCCCGGACGCTCCGGGACCTCGATCCGACCGTCCTCGATGACGTCCTCCTCGACCAACTCCGCCCACCACCCGAGTTCGTAGGAGTGGTACTCCACCGCGAGCGCGTTCGGGATGGCCGCCCCGACGTGTGCACTCGCCATCGTCGCGATCGGCGAGGCGACGTTGTGCATGGCGACGGGAACGTAGTACTGATTGGCGACGTCGGCGATCTTGCGGGTCTCGCGCATCCCGCCGACCTTCGGGAGGTCCGGCGCGACGATGTCGACGCCCCCGTCCTCGAGGAGCCGGCGGTGTTCGGTCACGCGGTATCGGTTCTCGCCGGCTGCGATCGGCGTGACCGTCGACTGGGTCACCCGCGTCTGGACGTCGAGGTTCTCCGGCGGGACGGGGTCTTCGAGCCACCAGACGTCGTGCTCCTCGATGGCCGCAGCGAGCCGGTTCGCGGACCCGCCGGAGAACGTCCAGTGACAGTCGAAGGCCACGTCGGCGCGGTCCCGAACCCGCTCTGTGACCCGCTCAACGATCTCGGCTTTGTGTCGGATCTCACCGGGCCGGAGGTGTCGGTTCGCCCGATCCTTCTCGTGGCCCGAGGGCACATCGAGGTCGAACTTCAACGCGTCGTAGCCCAGCTCCTCGACGACCCGTTCGGCCTCGTCGGCGCACGCCTCCGGGTCGGCCTCCGCCTCGGTGTGACAGTCACAGTAGACGCGGACCTCGTCGCGGTATTTCCCGCCCAACAGCTGGTAGGCCGGCACGCCGAGTATCTTCCCGGCGAGGTCGTGTAGCGCCACCTCGATCCCCGAGATCGCGGTGACCGTGACGCCCTCGACCGAGCCCTCCCCGGACATCTTCTGGACGAGGTGCTCGTAGAGGCGGTCGATGTCGAGGGGGTTCTCGCCGAGGAGAAACGGCCGCATCCGCTCTATCAGTTCGGGGACGCCGGCCCCCCAGTAGGCTTCGCCGGTCCCCGTCACGCCCGCGTCGGTGTAGACCCGGACCAGCGTCCACGGGAAGTTCCCCTCGACCATCGTCGTCTGGACGTCCGTGATCTCGACGTCGCGTGCCCCCCGCGAACCCGTGAGCCCCATCGTTTCCGAGGAGAGGTTCCGCATCGTGTACGCCGCGTTCGGATCGTGTAGGGAGCCGTACTCGGGACTCATCGGCCCGCTCCCCCGTTTCCGACCGGATCCGTACGCGTGTGCGTCCGTCCCGTGTTCGTCGTCTCGATTCCGCCCGTCTCGTCCGTGTTTGGCGTGTCGTACATCGGTTTGTCCCTCGCCCGTCCGTGGGCGGCTTCAGATCGGTCGTCCGCGCGTTCCACCGGGGTCCAGTAGCCCGAGCCCCTCTAAGTCCTCCCGGAGCCGGCGGCGGTCGTCGTCGTCCATCGTCCGGAGGGGCGACCGAAGGCCGCCGACGTCGAACCCCGGCTCCCGCAACGAGAGCGCCGTCTTGACGCCGGCCATGTACGGCCCGCGTTTGAGCGCCGTCCGGACGTCGAAGACGGTCGATTGGAGCCGCCGCGCCTCGGCCTCGTCCCCGTCGACGTAGGCCGCGTACAACTCGGCGACGAGCTCCGGAAAGACGTTGGCGACGGCGCTGACGAGCCCGCGACACCCCATTTGGAGCCCGGAGAGAAGAAGCGAGTCCGAGCCGATCAAAAACTGTAGTTCCGGATTGGCATCGACCGCCTGTGCCAGCCACGGGACGTCCTTCGAGGAGTCTTTCAGGCCGGCGACGCCGTCGATCTCGGCGATCCGCGAGAGCGTCGCAAGCGACAGTTCGTTGCCGGTCTTGCTTGGGATGTGATAGACGTAGACGGGCACGTCGGCGGCGGCCGCGACCGCCCGGTAGTGGGCGACCGCGCCGTCCCCGTCGAGGGGGTAATAATACGGCGTGACGACGACGACGCCGTCGACGCCGGCCGAAACGGCGTGTTCCGCGTGTTCGACCGTCTCGCGGGTGCTCGGAGCGCCCACGCCCGCGATGACCGGCGCGTCGACGCCTCCGGCGACGGCCTCGACGACCCGGCGGCGCTCAGCCGGCTTCAACAGCGCGAACTCGCCGTTCGTCCCCAGCGGGAACACGGCGTCCGCGCCGCCGTCGACGACGAACTGTGCGTGGGCCGCGGTCGCGTCGGTGTCGAGGGTCCCCTCCCCGTCGAAGGCGGTCACGGTCGGTGGGACGACCCCCGAGAGGTCGGGGGCGTCAGTCGGCGTGGTGTGCTCTGACATATGGTGTCACTCGTCGAGGGCGGCCAGTTGGTTGAGCGCGTAGACGGTCCTGAGCACCTCGGGGGCGTCGCCGCGGGCGAACCGGAGGTCGTCGGTCCCGGCGACGTGTTTGAGAACGTCCGGCGAGGAGTGTTCGGGAGCGGCGGCGATCCCGGCGTCGTTCGATTCGACCCACTCCATCACGCGGAGGTCGCTCTTCGAGTCGCCCATGACCAGCGCGAAGGGGTCATCGAGCCCGAGCACGTCGAACGCGGACTCCACGCCGACGGCCTTGTTGAGTTCGAGCGAGCCGATCTCGGCCGCGTCGGCCTCGTAGTAGGCGACGTCGATCCGGTCGAAGGCCGCCTCGAACGCCTCGGGAACGTCCGCGGGCGTCGGTTCCGGCCGTCCGTCGGTCGCGGCCAGAACGGCCTCGATCTCGGGATCGTTCGCCGCGTAGTAGGCCCGCGCGAACCCGGCCCGCTCCGTCTCTCCCTCCGTCTCTCCCTCCGTCTCCGTCCCTCCCTCCGTCTCCGTCCCTCCCTCCGTCTCCGTCCCTCCCTCCGTCTCCGTCCCTCCCTCCGTCTCCGTCCCCGCATCGGCGTCGACGACGTCGGCGACGCTGTCCTCTAAGAGATCGAGGAGGTAGACGAGCGCCTGCTCGATGACGCGACCCGCGTCCTCGCTCGCGGTCTCGAAGTTGGGCTTGAGCGTGACGTTGAACTCGTTGCCCTGGAGGTGACACCCCCGGCGCAGGTCCGGCGGGGCCTCCGAGAGCACGCGCGTGCGAACGTTGCTGAAGATCCGCTGTACGTCCTCTTCGAGCGTCTCATAGAGGAGCTGTTTGGTGTCGGGGCCGTGTCCGGGCGTGAATACCCCCGTGCCGGCCTCGTAGACGATGCTCACGTTTCCGGAGTGGACCATCTTGCTGCCCAGTCCCTGGATGAGAAAGCCCTTGACGTTCTCGAGGGTCTGGCCGGTACAGATGACAATCGGGACCCCATCCCGGTGGAACCGGGTCAACAGGTGCAGCGTCTCGCGGGGGATCTCGTTGTCGGTGTTGCCGGCCGACCGGAGCGTCTCGTCGACGTCGAGGACCAAGACGTTGACGCCCCGGTCGTACTTGCTGTAGAGGTCCAAAGCCCCGAAGGCCTGCTCTCGCGTCGCCGACGCGGCCAGTTCCGCGTAGGTGTCGCCGACGAGGGGGAAACTGTCCTCGATTTCGTCTTTCCTGTCGTCGAGTTCCGCGTTGATCTCCTGCCATTGGTTCAGCGTCACGCGGGAGTCGACGGGCGGAAACAGGTCGACGAACTCCTGGTAGGCCCGCAGCGTCTCGGTGTCGAACTCGTCGTAGAGTCGGTACAGCAGGTCGTATCGTTCCATGTGTGTGTGTCCGTGGGTATCCGTACAAAGCGTCCGGTCGCGTTCGGATACACGGTTTACTCGGATACCGATAAACATTTTCCCTCTACGGGAGGAGGGGAGCGTATGAAAGCCATCGGAGTCGAGCCGGGGGCGGGCCGGCCACGGCTGCTGGACGTCCCGCGGCCGGAACCGGATGAGGGGGAGGTTCTGGTGCGGACCCTTCGGGTCGGCGTCGACGGGACGGACCACGAGGTCATCGCCGGCAACCACGGCAGCCCCCCCGCGGGCGAGGACCGCCTCGTACTGGGCCACGAAGCGGTCGGCGTCGTCGAGGACCCGAACGGGACCGGGTTCGCACGGGGGGACGTCGTCGTACCCACCGTCCGTCGGCCGCCGCCGTCCGGCCCGAACGACTACTTCGAGCGCGGGGCGGCCGACATGGCACCCCCCGAGGCGACTGTCGAACGGGGCATCGACGGGGCCCACGGCTTCATGAGCGAATACTTTAGCAGCCCCGCCGAGTACCTCCTTTCGCTCCCGTCCGACCTCGCCGAGTGGGGCTTTCTCGTCGAGCCGATCAGCATCTCCGAGAAGGCCCTCGAGCTGGCGGCCGCCTCGCGCTCGTCGTTCGAGTGGGATCCGGAGACCGCGCTCGTACTCGGGAACGGCTCGCTCGGGCTGGTCACGGTCGCGATGCTCGTCGACGACTTCGAGGTATACTGTCTCGGCCGCCGCGACCGCTCGGACCCGACGGTGGGAATCCTCGAACGGCTGGGGGCGACGTACGTCGACTCCCGGGAGACGCCGGTCTCCGACGTCCCCGAGGCCCACGAACCGGCCGACCTCGTCTACGAGGCGACCGGATACGCGAAACACGCCTTCGAGAGCGTCGACGCGCTCGCCCCAGCCGGCGTCGTGGCGCTGCTCGGCGTCCCCGAACCGTGGACGTTCGAGATCGACGGCGGCCGACTCCACAAGGACCTCGTCATGGGGAACAAAGCGATCGTCGGCAGCGTCAACTCCGGCCCGACGCACTTTCGAGCGGCGATCGAGCGCCTCGACGGGTTCCCGTCGTGGTTTCTCGACGCGTTCGTCACCACGGTCGCACCCCTCGAATCGTTCGAGTCGGCCTTCGAGCGCACTGACGGGACGATCAAGACCGCCGTCGCGTTCGACTCGCTCTGAGGCCGTCGCGGTCGACTCGTTTCGAGGCTGTCGCGGTCGACTCGTTTCGAGGCTGTCGCGGTCGACTCGCTCCGAGGCCGTCGCGGTCGACTCGCTCCGAGGCCGGCCTCGGCGTCATTTCGATCCGGTCGGCCGCTCACGACAACCCATATTAGTGCCCGGTTCGAGCGTCCCGTATGGCCGACGAGGAGCTCTCCGGGGATCTCGAACGTCTGGGCGAACGCTTCGACTTCGGGGAGTACGAGACCGACGCGTATCTCGCCGTTCTCGAACACGGGACGCTCACCGCCTCGGAGATCGCCGATCTGACGGACATCCCCCAGCCCCGCGTGTACGACACCGTCCGGAGCCTCGCCGACAGCGGCTTCGTCGAACTCCGCGATTCGCGCCCGCTCGAAGTGCTGGCGATCGATCCCACGGAGGCGTTCGGGAACGTACGCACGACGCTCGACGACCTGATCGAGGGGCTCGAATACCGGTATACGGCCCCCTCCCGGGACGCCGAGGCCGTCTCGCTCGTTACCTCGCGACGGACCATCCTCCGGTACGTCGAGGACGTCATCGCGAGCGCGGAGTACGAACTCGTCCTCTCGTTGACGCCCGACCTCCTGGGTCGCTTCGAGTCGGAGCTGGCGGCCAAACAGGACGAGGGCGTCACGACCGAACTGCTCCTCTCGCCGAGCACCGACGTCCCCGACCCGGACCGATTCGAGTACACGCGCGTCGCGACGGTCACGCGGGCGCGCCGCGGCGTGACGACGCCGCTGGTCGCCGTCGCTGACGGGACGTACTCGGTGTATACCACGCGCGCGGCGCTTCGCAGCCGTGGCGACGACTACGGCGTCATCTTCAACAGATCGGAGCTCGGCTTTCTCGTATTGGGGCTGTTGAACACGGTCGTGTGGCCCTCGGCGACGACGCTGGCCGAGAGCCGCCGCGAACGCCCATTCCCGCGGCGCTACGCTACGATCCGCCGCTGTGTGCGGGATATCGAGAGCGGCGATGGCAGATTTTACGCCTCGGTGCGGGGCCGCGACGTCGAAACCGGGACGTCCCGAACCGTCGAAGGGGCCGTCGTCGACATCAGTGCGACCGTCGACCGCGGGACCGCCGCCATTACGCTCGATACCGGCGACGGGACGCTCGACATCGGGGGACAGGCCGCCGCGCTCGAGGACATCGAGGCCTACGAACTGGTCATCGGCCGTGACGGCCCGCCGTCGCTCGACCGCTGACGCCGGGTTCGCCTGTTGTCACCGCCCGCCCGTCCGTTCGTCACCTCCTGTCCGACCCCGTCCGTCCGCCCGTTACCGTCCCCAGCAGTCCGCTCGCCGCCCGCTTCCGTCCGTTCTGTCGGCCGTGGCATTCGTTTTTCACTCGTTCTGTGCGTCGAGGGGTTCGCCAGCCCGTGATCCCCACCGATGGGGCCACATACGGCTGCGTATTCTTTATTCTATCTTGAGTAAATTTTTTGTACCAGCACGACGACTAGCCAGTATGGCCACCGATTCCACCCTCAACCACGACGAACTCTATATCAAGGGTCGATGGACGCCGACGACCGACCGGATCGACGTAACTGACCTCACGAACGACACCACGTTCGCGAGCATCTCGGCCGCGACGCCGGCCGACGCGGAGGACGCCCTCGAAGCCGCGCAGGCCGCCCAGGCGGACATGCGCGAAACGACCATCGTCCAGCGCGCCGAGTGGGTCACCGCCATCGCGGACGGGATCGAGGCGCGAAAGCCCGAACTCGCGGACGTGATCGTCCGCGAGGCGGGCAAGCCGATCAGCAGCGCGCGGGGGGAGGTCGACGCCGCCGCCGAGCGGTTCCGGCGCGCCGCGGAGGAAGCCCGGTCCCTCGAGGGAAAGTATGTCGAGGGGACGACCGAGGGCCACGAGGGCTGGCGTGCGATCGTCCGCAACGAACCCGTCGGAACCGCCCTCTGTATCACCCCGTACAACTACCCCCTCTCGACGACGGCGCTGCAGGTCGCCCCGGCGCTCGCGGCGGGGAACTCGGTCATCCTCAAACCGGCGACGAAGACCCCCATCAGCGGGGCGATCCTCGCCGAAATCATCGTCGAGGCGGCCCCGGACCTCCCCGAAGGCGCGTTCGGGTTCGTTCCCGGGCGGGCGAGCGAAATCGGTGACGTCCTCGCGGGCGACGACCGGATCGACGCCATCGCGATGACCGGCTCCTCGGGCGCGGGCAAACACGTCGCGGGGGTCAGCGGGATGGTCGAACTCCACATGGAACTCGGCGGCAACGCCCCCGAGATCGTGTTCCCCGACGCCGACCTCGATTCGGCCTCCTCCGCGGCGACCGCCGGATCGCTGAAGTACGCCGGACAGCGGTGTTCGGCCGTCTCCCGCGTCCTCGCCCACGAGGACGTTCACGACGACCTGGTCGACCGCATCGACGCCGAGATGGACGGGTGGGAAGCCGGCGACCTCTTCGAGGAGGAGACGTCGCTCGGCCCGCTCATCTCACACGAGCAAGCCGACTGGGTCGTCGAACTCATCGAGGACGCCCTCGATCGGGGTGCGACGCTGGTCCGCGGCGGCGAGCGCGACGGCCGCTTCGTCGAGCCGACGCTCCTGGCAGACGTCCCACAGGACGCCCGCATCGTCCACGAAGAGCAGTTCGGCCCGGTCGTTGCCGTGACGACCTTTGCCGACGAGGGGGACGCGTTGGGGGTCGCCAACGGCGGCGACCTCGGCCTCGACGCAGCGGTTTTCACCGCCGACTACGACCGCGCGATGCGCATGGCCGACCGGCTCGAAGTCGGCGGCGTTCGTATCAACGGCGCGCCGAGCCACGGTCTCGGCGACATCCCCTTCGGCGGGAAGAAGGACTCCGGGATCGGCCGTGAGGGAATCGGCTACACGATCGAGGCCTTCGTCGAGCGCAAGAGCATCATCCTGTGATGCGACGAGCCAAGATCGTCTGTACGCTGGGGCCCGCCTCCGACGACCGAGAGACGATCGCGGGCCTCGCCGACGCCGGGATGTCGGTCGCCCGACTGAACGCCAGCCACGGTACGACGGAGCACCGCGAGACGGTCATCGAGCGTGTCCGTGAGGTAAGCGAGCGCAACGGCGTTCCCGTCGCGACGATGCTCGACGTACCGGGTCCGGAGATCCGGACCGCGCCCCTCCCCGAACCGATCGAAATCCCCACCGGCACGGAGCGTCGCCTCGTCGAGGGGGGGACGGTCGACGACGACGTAATCGGCCTCTCGACGTCGATCGCCAACGTCGAACCCGGCGACCGCGTCCTGTTGGACGACGGACGGATCGAGACGACGGTCCGGCGCGTCGAGGGCGATGCGGCCGTCGTCCACGTCGACTCCGGGGGCCCGCTGGGCGGCCGAAAGGGGGTCAACGTCCCCGGCGTCGACCTCGGCCTGGAGTTCGTCAACGAGGGCGACCGCGAGGAGCTCCGGCTGGCGGCCGAGGCCGACGTCGACTACGTCGCCGCGAGCTTCGTCGGCTCCGCGGACGACGTCTACGCCGTGAACGCCGTCTTGGAGTCCTTCGACGCCGACGTCCCCGTCGTCGCGAAGATCGAGCGCGTCGAAGCCGTCGAACACCTCTCGGAGATCCTCTCGGCCGCGGACGGCGTCATGGTCGCCCGTGGGGACCTCGGCGTCGAGTGCCCACTGGAGAAGGTTCCCCTGATTCAAAAACGCGCCATCCGCGAGGCCCAACGCGCCGGCATTCCGGTCATCACCGCGACCGAGATGCTCGATTCGATGGTCGAGGCGCGCCGACCGACGCGCGCCGAGGCCTCCGACGTCGCCAACGCCGTCCTCGACGGCACGGACGCGGTCATGCTCTCCGGGGAGACCGCGATCGGCGACCACCCGGTCCGGGTCGTCGAGACGATGGCCCGCATCGTCCGGGACGTCGAGGAAAGCGACGAGTACGCCGAATCCAGAGAGCAACGCGTCCCGCCGGCGGCCGAGCCCCGGACTGACGCGATCGCCCGCTCGGCGCGCTATCTCGCACGCGACGTCGACGCCGAGGCCATCATCACGGTCACGGAGTCCGGCTACACGGCCAACAAGGTCGCGAAGTACCGTCCCGCGGTTCCGATCGTGGCGGTGACACCCGACGAGCGGGTTCGACGCCGCCTCGCGTTGCTCTGGGGGGTCATGCCGCGGTATCAGCTCTCGCCGGAGGGCGGAGCCACGGAACTCATAGAACGGTCCGCCACCGAGGCCATCGACGCCGGCGTCATCCAAAGCGGGGACACGGTCGTCGTCCTCGCCGGGATGATGACCGAACTCGAGGGGGCGAACACGACGAACACGATGAAGGTCCACCTCGCCGCGGAGGTCCTCGCCAGTGGCCGCGGCGTCTGTGCCGGCCGCGCTGTCGGCCCGGCGTTCGTCTCCGAGGACGGCGATCTCACCGACTGCCCGGAGGGTGCCGTCGTCGTCATTCCGTCGTCCTTCGAGGGGGAGTTCACCGGCGATCTCTCCGCTATCGGGGCGATCGTCACCTCCCAGTCGGGCATGACCAACTACCCCGCGATGGTCGCCCGCGAGTTGGGGGTCCCGATGGTCGGCGACGCGACGCTCGCCCTCTCGGACGGGACGGTCGTCACGGTCGACGGCGACCGCGGTGTCGTCTATGAGGCCGCGGTTGCGGAGCGCTGATCCCGTCGGATACCTTCGGGTTTACTCCTCTGCGGTCCCCGAATCGACGAGTCCGGTGAGCAGCGCCGTCGCGCTCGCGCGGTTCGTCGCCAGCGGGATCCCGTGTACGTCACAGATGCGAAGCAGCGCGGAGATGTCCGGCTCGTGGGGCTGGGCCGTCATCGGGTCCCGAAAGAAGACTACCGCGTCGCAGTCGCCGGTAACGATCGCCGAGCCGATCATCAAGTCCCCGCCCAGCGGTCCCGATGCCATCCGTGTGACGGAGAGCCCCGTCTCGTCGGTGAGGCGTCCGCCGGTCGTCCCCGTCCCGATGAGGTCGTTCGCCGCGAGGATCGCCTCGTGTTCTTTGGCCCACGCTATCATCTCGGGTTTCTCGTCGTCGTGTGCAATGAGCGCAATGCGCATGAAGAGAACACAGACGGACACGTCTTGAAGCCGTCGCCGGTGAGGCGTCTTGGGACCGTCGCCGGCGGGAACTGATCGAGGTCGCGAACGGCCCGTCGTCTACGTCATTCGAAGTCGGTTTGATCCGCAGTCTCTGTACACACTGGACAGCCGCTCGAGAGGATCGCCTCCCGCATCGAGCCGTTGACCTCGATTTCTTGCTTGCATTCCGGACAGATGAACATATACGTACTCATGATCGGATCGTGATCGTCACCGGACGCCCGCTCGTCCCTCGGTGTGACCCCCACAGAGTCCCCCGGATCCGCATCCCGCCGGCGTTCGTCAGTGACCTCTTTCGTATCGGGCACTGTTAATCGGCCGCTTCCGGCGTCTCCGCGGTGGCTGCACTCGAGAGTCCGACCGTCATGCCGTCCGACTCGCACAGCGAGATAGTGACGTCGTCGAACGTCCGTCGATACTCGCTCGCGTGCTTGCCATCGGGGCTGAGCCGGATACGTTCCTCGAGCAACCCGGCCTCGGTCAGCCGTTCGAGCTTCCGGTACGTCGTCGATCGCGGGACGTCACACCGCTCGATGAGCTCGCCCGCCGTCAACGCCTCCTCCGCTGTCGCCTCGAGTAACGCACGGCAATCCGGATCCTCCAACGCTGTCAACACCGTCTCGCAGTCGGTGCGGCGGGAGCTCTCCTCGCCCGATGCCTGCAAGCCGTCTTTCGGTCGGAGTTTCGAGGACATCTTCGTATCTGATGGGAGAATCTCTACGTTGTCGTAATCCATCCCTCAGTATACAGGGTGTTTTATATACAGGGGGCCTCCGATATGTTCGTATCCCCGGTCGGTGGGGGACACGCCGCATACCGGTAGCCGGCAGTATTAGGTACGAACGGACACAACACATCGCGATGCCCGGTATCCGTGCCGAGATACGCGTCGATGCCGACGGGACCTGCCCCGTCGTCGAGGCCGCCTCGGATCGTGGATCCCCGTCGTATACGATCGCGCGGAGTGTCATAGCCAACGCCCCCGAACGCGTGAGCGAGGAGTTCATGCTCGAACGCGGCGAGACGCCGGCGACGAGCGTCGAGTTGACCGAGACCTTCGATTACGGCTCGAAGACGATGTACCGATTCATCCGGGATCGGGGATGGGGATGTCCCTGTGAGACCGTCGAACAGTTCGACTGTCCGATCGTCGACCTCCACGCCCGCGAGGGAACTCTGTATCTCGTCTTCCACGCCGTCGATATGGATGCCCTCCAAAAGACGATCCTGACGCTGCAGGATCGGTACCCGTCGGTCGACGTCCGCCGCCTGCTCCGCAGCGAACACGACCCCCCCGAGGACAACCTCGTCTTCGTCGACCGGGGGCGGCTCACCGAACGACAGCGGGAGGTGCTCGAAACGGCACACACGATGGGATACTTCGAGCACCCGAAGAACGCCAACGCCGGCGAGGTCGCGGACGAACTCGGTATCACGACGTCGACGTTTTCCGAACACCTCTCGGCCGCCCAATCGAAGCTCATGGACGCGATACTCGATATCTGAGCCCCTCGTCCCGGTTCGGGTCTCGGGGGAGCCTCGGCCCGGCTTCGATGCGCAGGTGCCCACGTCCACATCCACGGACGGCCCCGCGGACGGCCCCGACCCGGTCGCTTAAGCACCTTCTCGCGCATCACCACGTATGGACGGCGAGATCACCGCCGATGAACTCAAAGAGCTGCTCGACTCCGGAACGCCCCCCCGCATCGTCGACATCCGATCGCCGGGACAGTTCCGACGGGAACACATCCCCGGCAGCGAGAACATCCCCTTTGCGGAGCTGACCGCCCGGATCGAGGAGCTGTCCGACGCTGATCGCGTCGTGACGGTCTGTCCACACGGAAAATCGAGCGTACAGGCGGCGCGGCTCATCGCGTCCTTCGAGGGCTTCGAAGGACGCGTCGAATCGCTCGATCCCGGACTCCGGGGATGGCCCTACGAGGTCGAGACCGGGGAGCCGTCAACGGCCACGCCGGGCGAGACGCCGGATACGCCTTTTTGACTCACTCGGTCGGAGGTAGATACCGAACGGATACGTCGGTCCGTCGGCCTCGGCCGTCGGTCCCCAGCATCGATTGTCGTCCTCGGCATCGGCCGATACCGTCGGACAGAACGCTGTTCCCACCGGTAGAGAGCCGTTTCGGGCGACAAAGAGCCGTTTCGGGCGACAAAGAGCCGTTTCGAGGCGACAAAGAGCCGTTTCGAGGCGACAAAGAGCCGTTTCGACCGACAGCATCGACGCCTCTGTCCAACGGTAGAACAAAAGCGGCGCACCCGACGTGTGGCTAGAGAACGCTAGGCGACATTGAATCCCTTTTCACGAAGGAAATCCTCGACGCGTCCGAGGTGGTTGCCCTGGAGCTCGATCGAACCGTCCTCGACGGTACCGCCGCAGGCGAATTTCGATTTGAGATCCGACGACAGCGAATCCATGTCGACGTCCCGCGGATCGAACCCTTCGATGACCGTTACTTCCTTACCGTATCGGCGCTCGTCGATGCGGATGTTGATCTCCTGGGACTCTTTGGCGACGTCCTCGCAGACGCAGAGTTCCTCAGGGAGTCCACACGTCGAGCAGACTTCCGACATTACAGTTCGGGGTTACACGACGGCTCTATTAAACACTATCGGGACCCCCTGTCGGGCTTTTCGGCCCGCCACGGCAGCAACGAACGCTCCGCAAGCAGGCCGGCGAGGTCGCTCCGGGCGCGCTCCGCCGTCGCCGCGTCGACGCCGTCACCGTATCGCGCCCGTTCATATCGCTCGCGGATCCGTTCGAAGCGTTCGTCGCTCCCGGCGAAGAACTGTCGGGGCGTCTCGTCGGCGGCTTTCGTCCGACCGCGCCGCTCCTCGAGGTAGACGGCGCGACGGTAGACACCGGCGACGACGGCCTCGGGGTCGCCGCCCGGCGGACGTCGGAGCCAAAGCTCCCGGTATAGCCGCCGCCCCACGCCGCGACGGCGGGCGACGACGGCGGCAGCCAAGAGGGCGACACCGCCGGCTAGTTGCACCGGAGCCGGCACCGACGGAACCCCCGAAGCCCCATCGTCGGCGCGCTGGTCGGCGGCGGCGACCGGATCGATCCCGACGTCCTCGGCACCGGCTCCGGCAGCGGGTGTCTCCGTCGTCCCCGCCGACGGTTCCGAGGTGTCCGGTCCGGGCGTATCGGCCCCTCCGGCTCCGTCCTCGGAGGTGTCGTCGGTCTCGATACTGTCGTCGAGGGTCGCCCGCTCGGCCGCCTCGCGCGGCTCCGCGGGCGTCGGATCGAACTTGATCCAGCCGTGTTCCGGGAGGTACACCTCGACCCACGCGTGGGAGTTGTATCCGCGAACGGTCCACTCCCGGTCGTCGACCTGTTCGCCGGGGGTGTAGCCGACGGCGAAGCGGGCCGGGATCCCCTGGGTTCTGAGCATCGCCACCATCGTCGTCGCGAAGTACGTACAGTAGCCGGCCTCCATCTCGAAGAGGAACGCATCGGCGACGTTTCCGCGGGGGCGATCGACGTCGAGGCTGTACTCGTACTCCGTCCGGAGCCAGTGTTCGAGCGTCCGGGCGGTGTCGTAGGGGTTTTCGGCGTTGGCGGTGAGTCGGTCGGTCCGTTCTGCGACGCGGTCGGGCGTGTCCGTCGGCA
The DNA here is from genome assembly GCF_013839515.1 of Natronomonas salinimetallica. Classification (GTDB taxonomy): domain Archaea; phylum Halobacteriota; class Halobacteria; order Halobacteriales; family Haloarculaceae; genus Natronomonas. Next base: position 22,549 of record NZ_JACDNQ010000017.1, read on the forward strand.
GTTGGGTGTAGCGGTCCTCGATTCCCGCGGGATAGGACGTGCCCGCGCGCCGGAGTCGGTCGGGACTTGCCGTGGGAACCTCGCTTTCGACGCGGTATGATTCGCCCGCCTGAAGCGGGCTAGCGGGTTCGAAGCTGCCGCCCCCGGTAACCCGGACCGGAACCGGAACGCCGTCGATGCGCGTCGGCTTCCTGGCGGCCGGGAGGGTCGCGATCGTCGACTCGGCCGTATAGGTCTGTCGCAGCGTCCGGCTTTCGCCCGGGGGACCCGGGAGGGATCCGTCGTACTCGCGGGTCGACCCGCTTCGGACCCAGCCGTCGCCGGTAAACCGGTCGTAGGTTCCGACCCGCCAGTAGGCTCTCTCGTCGGCCTCGACGGTATATCGGCGCTCCGGGGAGAGGTCGATGGAGCCGGTGACGGCGATGCTATCGCCGGCGTGAACCAGACTCGACTCCACCGTCGATCCGGCGTCGCCGACCCCCTCGGGGGAGAGGAGCGTTCCGACCGCGCCCGGAGCAGCGCCGACGACGAGCGTCGAGACGAGCATCGCCGCGACCACGAGGACGGCACCGTCGGCGTTCCGAAGCCGCTCCTGCCGGCGGTCGCAGTCACCGAAGGCGACGGCGACCGTCACACCCACGACACCCGCAAGCGTCTCGCCGACCGTCGCGTCGCCGGTCAGGACCACGAACCCCAGTGCGCCCCCGGCCACCGCGCTCGCGGCGACGTACCGCCGCCGAAGGGCGAGATACCACGCGAAAAAGACGGGGACCGGGGCGGCCGAGAGCACCCAGAGGTCGGCGTTGACGATCCGCAGAATGGAGAGTCCGGAGAGCAACACTGAGGCGTCGTCGAGCATGGGGGCCAAAAGAGTCAGGAACTCGACGCCGCCGGGAAGCGATAGGACGTAGAGATACCCTCCACAGGCGACGCCCCCGACCGAGAGGAACGCCGCGGTTCGGGGACGCACCAACCGTGCCGCGATCGTCCCCGTGACGAGCGCACCGGCGACGATCGGTGACAGCGTCGTCGGATCGCCCGTGACGACGAGGGCCGTGTACAACACCGACAGGAAGGCACCGAGAACCCCGCACACGCCGGCGAGTGCGACCGCTCGGGCCGGCCGGCGGCCGAGGAGACGTGAGGTTCGATCGACGACGGCGGACGCCGGCACGGGGACGGCCCGCCACCCTCCACCGGCGCTCATCGGACCGCCCCCTCGGCGCTCATCGGACCGCCCCCTCGGCGCTCATCGGACCGCCCTCCCGGCTCGCCTCTCCGGCGGATCGACGAGGGTGTCGAATCCGAACGTGCGGTCGGCCACGGTGAGCGTCGCGGTAGCGGCTTTCGGCTGCCGCCGTCCCGCCCCGCCGTGGACTCGGACGTCCGCTCGGGCCCGTTCGGCATCGAGACACGTCCCGCCGTCGGTCCGCGCCAGAAGCCGGAGCGCGGCGTCCACACCGCCCGGCGGGACGAGACACTCCCCATCGGGCACGACGACCGCCGTCGTGATCCCCGACGCCGAAAAGTACGCCGCGAGACTCGCGACCGCCGACGCCATCGCGTCGGCCCCGTCGGGGGTCGATTCGCCGACGACCGTGACGCGATCGGTCGCGGACGGGCCGCCGTATTCCGCGACGACGAACTCGCCGTCGGGACGTTTCGCGCTCGCACGCCAGTGGATGTTTCGGATGGCGTCTTCGGGGGTGTACGCCCGGAGCCGATCGAACGCCGATCGATCGTTTCCGTCCCGTCCCCCGCGGAGTCTCGGGGTCGCCTCGGGATCGATCCCGTATACCTCGGGGTGGACGAGGACCGTCGTCGGCTCCCCGGCGTCGGCGTCGACAGCCGCACGAAACAGCCCGAGCGAATCAGCGAGCAGACACGTCGCCGGGCCGAGTCGGTGCTCCCCCCGGTATTCGAGTTCCACGACGTACTCGAAGCTCCCGCCGTGACCGACGCCCGCCGTCACCACCTCCGCCGACGGATCCCGGAGGGAAACGCCCCTGCCGACCGATTCGACCACGGTACAGGGCGTTTCGGCGTCGACGGTCACCGCCACCGTCCGCCGTTCTCCGGGGCTCCCCGGATCGGGGGCCTCACGCGTCACCGTCGGGGGATCCGCGAGCGCCACCTGGACCCCGCCGGCGAGGAGGGCGACCGCGCCCGGGACGGCGACCGCGGGGAGCGACCGCGGCCCGGCGACACCGGCGAGCGCGAGCGCGGACGCGACGACGACAGCGGTCCCGATCGCCCGTTTGGTCGGCCGTATCCGCCGAATTCCAACCATCGGCTACGGCTCCGGCTCGACGGGGACCGATTCGAGGGCCGCCGAGACGAGCCGCTCGGCGTCGGTGTCGCCGGGGTCCGTCCGGATCCGGTGGGGCAGTACATCCGGGGCCGCGGCCTGGACGTCGTCGGGGACGACGTACGGGCGGGCGTCGAGGATCGCCCGTCCCTGTGCGGCGCGAACCAGCGCGATCGATCCGCGTGGGCTCACGCCCAGTTCGGCGCGCTCTCGGGTGTATCGGGCGATCCGGGTGACGTACGCCCGGATCGGCTCACGCACCTCCACGTCGTCGGTGGCCGTCCGGGCGGCCCGGAGGTCCGCGACCGACGCGACGGGCGTGACGGTTTCGATGGCGTGGTCGCCGATGGCCCGCTCTATGACCGTCGACTCCTCGTCGGCGTCGGGATAGCCCAACTGTAGTTTCACCATGAACCGATCGAGTTCCGCGGCGGGGAGCTCGTAGGTTCGTTCGCGTTCGATCGAGTTCTGTGTCGCGATGACGACGAAGGGATCCGGCATCGAGTGTGTCCGACCGTCGACGCTCACCTGCGATTCCGCCATCGCCTCGAGCATCGCCGCCTGCGTCTTCGGCGGCGCACGGTTGATCTCGTCGCCCAATACGACGTTGGCGAAGATCGGTCCGCGACGGAACTCGAACGCCTCGGCGGTCCGGTCGTAGACGCTCGACCCGGTGACGTCGGCGGGGAGCAGATCCGGAGTGAACTGGATCCGTTTGAACGAACAGTCGAACGACGCGGCGAGCGCGCGTGCGAGCATCGTCTTTCCGACCCCGGGGACGTCCTCCAGGAGGACGTGACCACCGCCGAGGAGCCCGGTGACGAGACCCTCGATCGGCTCGCGGTTGCCGACGATGACGGCTTGGACGTTCTCTACGACCGCGTGTGCGATCTCGGCGGCGCGCTCGGTGCCGACCGTCGGGGTCGGAGACTCGCCCGTCGGTCGCTCGGTCGCGTCCGTCATGGGGCGCTCAGCCGCAGTTCCCCCCGGATTTGCGGTCGTCTACCGCTACGTCGGTATGTCCCATTATCGTCCGAACGGACCGCAGCGACGTAAGCACTACGGGGAATATATTGGGCGGGGCGCTCACTACAAGAACCCAGCCTCGGAGCGGGCACGCCCCGTCGCGAAAGGGGATCGTCCGCTCGGTTCGGTGAACCCGGTCCGCTCGGTTCGGCTCACCGGACGGTAAACGCCGGCTCCGAGACGGCCTCGGCTTTGCACTCGGGGCATCTCGACGGCCGATTGACGAGATCGTCGAACCCGCTGAATCCACACTCCCGACACTCCGGCGGCGCGGCGAGCAGTTCCTCGCCGGTCCCGTCGAGCGATTTCGAGATGTGCTCGACGTGTGAGAGTGCCGCGGCCGCCGTGATTCCGAACTCGGTAGCGATCCGGCCGGCCTCCGCGGGTTCCTCCCGGAGGAACGCGGCGATCCGCTGTCGGGTCGTTTGCTCCGTTCCCTCCATACGACCCCTTCGGCGGCGGCGTAAAAAACGATACCGGCGGTCTGATACTGACGGACAAAAGAATGTACACACGACGCACGAGGATCACGCCGTTCGACGGAGCGAACGGCGGATCACTCGTGAGTCGGTTTCATTTGATTTCGTCCACCAGTATGAGTCCACCGCCCGCGGTTCGTCGGCCGTCACCACCGACGACCGTCCTACAGCCGCCGTATCGTTACCTGTTACCGTTCGTCAGCTGGGTGTGTGCGCCGATCAGCGCACCGGCGAGATCGACGTCTTCGATCCTGGTCTCCCGATCGATGATCGTATCGTGGATCTCACAGCCCTCGATGGTCGCCCCCTCGAAGACGAGCGAGCCGTCGAGGGTCGAATCGACGATCTCCGCGTCGGCCATCACGTGGACGTTCTCGCCGATCGTCGACCGCTCGACGGTCGCCGATTCGGCGATGACGCTGTCGCCATCAAGTTCCCAGGCGATCGCGTCGAGATACGACTCCGGCGTCCCGATATCGAACCACGGCTCCTCGAAGACGAACGCCCGGACCGGTTCGTGGGTCTGGAGCCACTGTATGAACCACCCCGGCTCGTCGGGGTTGTTTCCGTCGGCGAGATACTCCCCGAACCGGAGTGATTCCCGGGGAAACGCATAGCAGGCGATCGAGACGAGCGTACTGTTGGGCTCGTCGGGCTTCTCCTGGAAGTCGATCACGCGGTCACCGTCCAGTTCGACGAGCCCGTACGATTTAGCCTTCTCCCGATCGTCGACGTCGTAGGCAGCGAGCGTGGCGGTATCGCCGGATTCGAAGAAATCGATGAACTCCGAGAGGTCGAACCCGATGAGGTTGTCCCCCGCGACGACAAGCAGGTCGTCGTCGATCCCCTCGCGGTCGACGAGCTGTCGGAGCGCGCCGACAACGCCGAATTTCTCGTCTTCGCTCGCCGTCTCCTCGACGGACAGTGTCGGCTTCTCGAAGCCGCTTTCCGCTATATGCGTCTCGAACTCCGGGGCGAAGCGCTCGTTCGTCGAGACGTACACGTCCTCGATCCGGTCGTCCGCCTCGAGTGCGTCGAAGATCCGATCGATGACTGTCGTCTCGCCGATCGGAAGCAGCATCTTCGGGCGGTGCTTCGTGACGGGCCACAGACGCGTCGCATACCCCCCAGCAAGGACGACTGCCTTCATGGCATAAATCGACAAACCCCGCGGGTAAGTGCTTTTTCGTCCGTTTCGCGAGAGTTTATATACCGAGACGGGACCACCGACGGTATGACCCGATACGGGCTGTTGTGACACGCTACCGGCGACGACAGTCCACACGACAACGGTGACGACCCGCCGAAGCGGTTGCGGGGGCGTGGGCTGCCCCCGATGCAACCGGGGATCTCCCCGCGAGCGCGGCACACGGGTCGTCGGTGCGTCCGTGCCGCCTGTTCGCCCGTCTGCCCGACACCCGCCCGTCCCTTCGGTCGCATCCCGAGCGTCGGTACGTTCCCGGTAGCTCCCCTCCGGGACCCGGTATCGGCCCAGGAGCCGGCTTCACTCCGGCGGTCATACGGACGACGAGGGTCCGAGCCACGCGTCGGTAACCCGAACCGTTCCGCGTACCCCGTCGAACTCGGTGTCGTATTCGAGTTCGATGGGCCGATCCATGTGTGGACCGTCGGTGACGAGCGTCTCGAACTCGCCCCCTTCCCCCAGGATATGGACGCCGTACTCGTCGTTGAGCGCCTCTAGCTCGGCGAGCGCGTCGGCGTCGAGACGGCGGCCGATCCACGACTCGTCGAGCCCCGCCGCCGCAACTCGGACGATCGTGATCTCGAAGCCGGCCCCGAGCATTGCCTCGGCCAGCTCTCGCGGGTCTTCCTGCCAAAGCGGCGCGAACAGCTCCGCGTCGAATCGGTCACACATCCCCCGGATGCGATCCGTCTGGTAGCTGCTCTCGACCGCCCCGGCCGTGACACCGCCGATCCCGCCTAGCTCGTCCGACAACGCATCGAGGGCCGCCTCGAGCGGTTCGAGCTCGCGGTCGCCCCGTTCTCCGGATCCCTCGTCGGCGTCGGCGCTCGCGTCGAAGTCGTCCGGTCGGACGTCGACCAAGGGGATCCCGATGCTCTCGGCCGCGAGCTCGGCCAGCTCGGTCGCCGGAACGTGATACATGAACGATTCGCCCGCCGGATGGACGGTGATCAGTCGCTCGACGGGCTCGTCGCGTTCCAGCGCCCGATACAGCGCCCACGCGGAGTCCTTCCCGCCGGAGAACAGGCTCACCCACGGATGCATACGGGCCGTACCCGAGCGACGGCTAAACCGTCGTCGGTTGACCACCGGCCCGACGCGTTGGGCGGCTCATTTCGGCAGCTCCTCGGGGGATCGATCGTTCGTCATCCGCGAGGTGACGGCGACACCGACGAGGCTGATCAGGATCCCTCCCGCGACGTAGAACGCCAGGCGTCCCCATATCGAGACGACGAATCCGTCGACGGAGACGGCACCGGCTTCCAGCGCCGGCACGACGACCGGCTCGAGTACACCGGCGCGCTCTAAGAAGTAGCCGGTGAACCCGCGCACGACGAGACCGACGGCGACGACGCCGAACGGCAGGTTCATGAGCGCGCTCGAAACTCCGTTGTCGCCGAGCAGCCCATCGACGAGTCGCCCCGTCGCCGCCGCCATCGCGGCCGCAGCAAACCACGGAACGCTGTCGAACAGAAAACGCAACACGAGAAGCAGATTTCCGCGTCCGCTCAGTCCTGCCGCACTGATCCCGCCGGCGAAGACTCCGATGAGTGCGAGGCCCGCTCCGACGACGTAGGTCACGAGCGATACCTGCCCGGAGTAGAGCCCCTCCCGTATCCGAAGCGGCAGCCGCGAGACGAACGCGTCGATCCCGAGGCCCTTGTACAACAGAAACAGGCCGATGACGCCGGCGATGGCGGACGTCGCGATCGCGATATCGGCGAGCAACAACAGCATCGGGAACGCCAACAGCGCGGCCCCGATCGGAACGAGAACCGTGCCGCGCAACTCCTCGTCGCCGAGGAACTGCTTCAACAGGTAGTACGTCGACTCGATATCGTGCGACTGGCGGACGACGACCCGGTCGACGGCGTCGACGCGGATACGACTCTCGATGACGGGGACGAGCCGTTCGTCGCCCGCGGAGTCGGTGACGACGATGGCGGCGTCGAGGTCGTGCTTCGCGAGGAGGTCGTCCACGCCGCGGGCGACGGCGCGGTCGCTTTTGACCCCGTCTCCGCCGCCGGGGACGACCGCGACGACCGCCTCCTCGCCCCCGTCACGCAGGTCGCGGGCGACGTGGAGGGTCTCCAACAGACAGTTGACTCGGCTGTCCTCGGGGTCTTCGAGGCCGACGTCAGTCACGAGGGCCTGGACGGCCTCCCACCCGACGACCGGGCCGCCGTGGCCGACATCCCCGCTGCGATCGACGTACACGACTAGCGTGCTCACGCGGGGTCCTTTCGCGGCAGTGATGAAAAAGATTCACACGGGCCGCTGCCGTCGTGCCCCGACGAGCGCCGAACTCGGTCGGGGACGCCCGTCGGCAGTCCGGCGTCGCGACCCGTCTCACACACCCGTCGAGTACCGGAGGATCCCGGCGACGCCGCCGAACGCCGTCAACAACTGCTCGCCTTTCTCGAAATCCGTCGAAATGAACTTCACTTCGGAGCCCCGCTGTTCGGCCAGCTCCATCAGGTGGTCGATGGCGTCCTCGCGTTCGAGTACCTCGCCCTCGCTCCCGTCCTCGCAGGTGTGGGTGGGCGTCTCCGCGCGGCGGTCGATGAGTTCGAACTCCTCGCGGCCGCCGCAGTCGTACGCGACGACGTCCTTTCTGAGGTCCTCGCTTATCAACAGCCGGTCGACCGAGCCCATGACGAGGTTCTGTCGGGTCGCATCGAAGCCGTACGTCGCCTTTCCGCCGTCGTGTAGTTGCTCGAAGAACTCCTCCATCTCGGATTTGTCCTTCATCACCTCCGTCTCGGCGAGGACGTCCTCGGCGGCGTCGACGAGATCGTAGAGCCCCGATTCGTCGGTGTAGGAGACGTCGAACTTTCCGAGTACGATGTCCCCGAGTTCGTGGTGGAGGTAGTCGCCGTCGAGGAACTCGTCTTTGGTCGGGGACGGACCGCCGACCAATATGCCGTCCATCTCGTGGCGCTTCGGGACGAAGAGGTCGTTGGCCATACCCGCGACCTCCTGATAGAAATTGTCGATCGCCTCGAGCCGGAGCCGAGCGAACCGCTGGGCGGACTGACCGCCCTTACGCTGTTTGCCGGGGACGAGCGAGGAGGCGGATTTGACCGGCTCGACGCGTTTGCCCTTTAGCCAGCCGACGTTCGCCTCCCGCCGGTCGAGGACGATGAGCCCGTAGAGACCCTTGTCGCCGAGCATCTCCTGGAGCGGTTCGGTCAGGAAGTGTGAGTCACAGTGATACCGGAACGACTCGATCGGATCCGGCGGGGACTCGAGTACCTCCGTCACCATCTCCGTCCGTCCGCCGCCCGAATCGACCGCCCCCGAAAAGACGACCATCCCGTTTTCCGGCGGGTGGACGTCGTAGTATTTCAGCCGATCCTTGATGCTCTTGAGCGCGTCTTGGACCGCCGTCCGGGTCTGTTTGGACTTGATGTTCGACGCTTCGCTGTGTTCTTGGGTGACGTGGGCGACGACGTCGCTTATCAGTCTGTCCTCCGGGATATAGATCGAGACGAGTTGGGTGCCCGACCCCGAGTAGTCGTCGAGCTCCTCGATCACCTTCTGGAACTCGTATTTTTGTTTCTCGGACTGCTCGCCGTCTTCGCTCATTGGACGTTCTTGACGCTGGGGCGGTAAAACTCCGTCCTTTGTGTCCGGACGCCGTGAGCGGAGGTCTCAGCCGTTGAGGCTGATGTATTTCGTCTCGGTGATCCGCTCGTCGGATTCGAGTTCCTCGCGGGCTGCCTCGGGGACCTCCTGATCGACGTTGTACACCGTCAACGCCTCGCCGCCGTGGGCCTCGCGGGCGTTGAACATCCCCGCGATGTTGACGTCGTATTTCCCCATCACGGTCCCGATGTGGCCGATGACGCCGGGTTCGTCGGTGTTTCGCGCGACCATCATCTGCCCGCCCGGGATAGCGTCGACGCGGTAGCCGTCGACCCGGACGATTCGGGCGTCGTCGTCGGCGAAAAGCGTCCCGCAGACGCCGATCTCGCGGTCGCCGTTGCCGACGGTGACGGTGACGAGCGACTGGAAGTCCTCGGCCTGGCGGCGCTTGGTCTCGGAGACTTCGATCCCGCGCTCCTCGGCGATTCGGGGGGCGTTGACGGCGTTGACCTGCCACTCGAGCGGCTGGAAGACGCCCTTGAGCGCGGAGGCGGTGACGATTTCGACGTCCTCGTCGGCGATCTCGCCCTCGTAGCTGATCTCGACGGTCTCGACGCGGTTGTCGAAAAGCTGGACCGCGATCTTGCCGGCCGTCTCCGCGAGTTCGATGTAGGGCTCGACACGCGGGAACGCCGACTCGTCCATCGAGGGCGCGTTCAACGCGTTCATCACGGGTTCGCCCTCGAAGGCGGCGAGCACCTGCTCGGCCGTCGAGACGGCGACGTTCTCCTGGGCGGCCTCCGTCGACGCGCCGAGATGCGGCGTCACGATGACGTCCTCGACGTCGAGAAGCGGGCTGTCCGTCGGAAGCGGCTCCTCGGCGAAGACGTCCAGGGCGGCCCCGGCGAGGATCCCGTCGTCAACCGCCTCGGCGAGGGCCGCCTCGTCGACGATACCCCCGCGGGCGCAGTTGACGACGTAGCCGCCCTCTAGCTCCGCCAGTTCGTCCTCGGCGATCATCTCCGCCGTCTCCGGCGTCAGGGGCGTGTGGATCGTCAGGACGTCGGCGCGCTCCAGCGTCGTGTCCAGGTCGGCGAGTTCGGCCCCGAGTTGCTCGGCGCGTTCCTCGGAGATGTACGGGTCGAACGCGACCAGGTCCATGCCGACCGAGTCGAGTTTCTTTGCGACCTCCTGGCCGACCCGACCCAGGCCGACGACCCCGAGCGTCTTACCGTTGAGTTCGGTCCCGAGAAACTCCCCTTTCGCCCACTCGCCGCCCTTGAGTCGGGCGTGGGCCTGCGGTACCGAACGCGCGGTGGCGAACGCCATCGCGACGGTGTGTTCGGCGGCGGCCCGGACGTTGCCCTCGGGGGCGTTCGCGACGATGACGCCCTGATCGGTCGCCGCGTCGATGTCGATGTTGTCCACGCCGATGCCCGCACGGCCGACGATCACGAGCTCCGTTGCTGCCTCGAGGACCTCACGCGTCACCTCCGTCCCGGATCGGACGATGAGGGCGTTCGCGTCGGCGACCGCGTCGAGCAGCTGTTCACCCTCGGCGTCGTAGGCCGTGACGACCTCGTGGTCGGTGTCCCGAAGGACGTCGAGTCCGGCATCCGCGATAGGGTCCGTGACCAGTACCTTCATGCGCGTATCCTTCCGTCCGGAAGGGATAACGCTTTCCTCATCGATCCGTGTGCCGGTCGCGAGCGCCAAATTCTATACACGATCTCGGGTATCCGACGGAGATGCTACTGTTATATACCCAGTTCTATGGTGTTTTCAATATCCGACAGCATCCCGTCCGTGCGGCGTGTTCGGATCGGCCGTGTCGGGCGTCGGTCCGGAGCGAACGCTTCGGGGAGCCGAGCGGCCGAACCGGACGATTTGTGATCCCCCGCCCCGCAGAGAGCGTATGCTCATCGCGTTCGACTTCGACGGGACGCTCTCGGATTCGGAGATGACGGTCCTGCTCGGCGAGGAGGCTGGGGTCGCCGACGAGATCGACGAGATCACCCAACGGGCCATGAACGACGAACTCTCCTACGCCGAGAGCCTCTACGCCCGCGCGGAACTGCTCGACGGCCTCGCCGAATCCCACGTCGAGTCGGCGTTCGACCGGGTCGAGTTGCGCCCCGGTAGCGGCGACGTCATCGACGCCCTGTCGGCGGCGGGCCACCACGTCGCCATCCTGACCGGCGGCTTCGAATCCGGCGTCGAAACGGCCCTCGAGTCCACGCGAACGACCGTCGATACGATCGTCGCCAACCGACTCCCGATCCGGAACGGCAAACTGACCGGTGCCGCCGAAGGCCCGCTCATCGAGGGGACGAAAGACGACGCCCTCGCGGCCCTCGCCGCCGACGTCGAAGTCGACATGGCCGATACCGTCGCGATCGGTGACGGCGCGAACGACCTCCCCATGCTCGAGGTCGCGGGACTCGCGGTCGGGTACGACCCGAAGCCGGCCGTCGAACCCCACTGCGACGTGGTCGTCTCCTCGATGGTCGAGCTACACGAACTGCTCGACGAGGAGGGCGTCCTGTGAACTCCAGCCGGCTCACCCGTTGCGGTCGCTCCCTGGAGCCGGGGCTTTACCCCGAAACTGCTGACACGGACCGCTGGACCGATGTACCGGTCACCGCCGGTACGGCGCCGACGGCGGCCGCTCCCGGACGACGACGGTCCGTATGACGCCGCGGGGTACTTATACGTCCACTCGGCCAAGCGTCCCGTATGGAGCCCGTACACGTCCTCGTCCCGCTGGACGGATCGCCGCTCTCCGAGGACGCGCTCACGTACGCCCTGTCGGTATTCGAGTGCCAAATAACCGTATTGAACGTCGTCACGCCCCTGGATGCCGGCATGAGCGAGGGGGGCGTCTTGGATCCGGGCGACGAACGGGGGGCGTCCGCGCGGCAACACGCCGATCGACTGATCGAGCGGGCGGCGAACCGGGCGGCGGCGGAGGGACGCCCCGTCGAGACCGCCGTCGAGTCGGGTGACCCCGCGGAGGCGATCCTCTCGTACGCCGACCAACACGGCGTCGACCACATCGTGATCGGGGGCCACGGCGGCGACCCGAACGGCCTCGCTCGGCGGCTACTGGGGACGGTCGCGACGACCGTCGTCGCCGAGGCCCCGATCACCGTCACCGTCGTCCGGGAGCACGCAGACGGCGGGGACCACTGATACTGCCGGCAGTCCCGGTGGTACGCGATTCGCGCGCCGGTGTCGCGATCGCGTCACGAACGTCTCGCCGGTAGTATGAGCGGCTATGAAACCCCGAGTACCGTCGAGAACAGCCGATAGAGCCCGAACCCGATCCCGATCGACGTGCCGAGCGTGATGATCCAGAACGCGATCGTCACGCCGATCTTCCGCCGGGAGACGCCTGCCGACCCGGCGGCCAGCCCACCCCCGATCACGCCGGAGATGACGATGTTGTTGAAAGAGATCGGGATCCCGAGGGCGATCGCGAGTTGGGCGATGATGAACCCCGGAACGAGCGCGGCGATGGACCGACGGGGGCCGAGTTGGGCGTACTCGCGGGAGGTCGCCTGCAGCAGCCGGGGGGCACCCATCCACGCCCCCGCGAGGATGCCGCTCGCGCCAAGGGCCAACAACACGATTCCGGGGAGCCCGAGTTCGACCCCATAGAGGTTCTCTAACGGCCCGGTCGCGAGGCCGACCTGGCTGCCGCCACTGGAGAACGCGACGACGCCGCCGAGCACGAGCAGGAACGTCCGGATGCCGTCCTCGGCCGACGCCTCGGTCCGGCGGCGGATGCCCTGGAACCCGGCGAGCGCGAAAAGCAGGGTGACGACGATCCCGAGGACGTCGATCCCGAGGACGGTCGGCCCTCCGAGCGCGAACGCGATCGCCTCCGCGACGGTCCCCTCGGTGCGGGTGGGATGTGGGATCACGCCGAGTCGGACGTGGGCGAGAATGGCCCCGACCGCCGCCGCGAGCAGCGGGATCCCGACCGTGTCGGGCACGTCGTCGCGGCGCAGTATCGTCGCGGTCACGAACGCCAGTCCGCCGGAGGTCGGCGGCACGAGAAGCCAGAACGTCCCGATCCGGCGATACGTCCCGAAGGCTGGATCGCCGCCGAGCGAGAGGCCGACGCCGACCATCGCGCCGGTCGTCGCGAACGCCGCGGGAACGGGGTAGCCGCTGTAGACGCCGAACATCATGAAGCCGGCCGCCACCAGCAGGCCCGTACTCGCCGCCAGCGGCGTGATCGTGACGCCGTCGATCAGCCCCGCCCCGACCGTCTCCGAAATCGCGCCGCCTTGGGCTAGTGCCCCCGCGGCCGCGAGCACGCCGACGAGGAACGCCGCCCGCATCGTCGAGACGGCGTTGGCACCGATCGCGGGCGCGAACGGCGGGGAGTTGCTGTTCGCGCCGAGCGCCCACGCCATGAACAGACAGCTCGCGGTCGCAAACGCGGCCAGGATCCAGAAAAACACGGCCATTGGGGACCTTTCAACGCAGCTGTTTATAAACCTGGGGCGGGCCCTTCGGCCCCCGACGTCGGGGTCTCGGGTGTGATACGGACCGTTATCGTCCGGGAGCGGTCACCGCTTGCACCGTGCCGACGGTGACCGGCACATCGGAACACCGATCCACGCGAGCCGTCCCGGGGAGCCGGAACACCGATCCACACGAGCCGTCCCGGGTAGCTTTATTTTCACCGGGACGTAGCAAGGGGAATATGGGACTCCGTCGGATCGCGGTCTCGCCGCTGTATCGCCTCGTGGATTGGCTCGACGACAACCCGGTGAGCGCGACTGGCGCGGTGATCGCCCTCGGCGGGATCGGAGCGCTCGCCGTCTCGGTCACGCTCGACACTGGAGGCAGAGTCGACGCGGGCGGATCCACGCTCGGTGCGGGGGCGGCAGGTCTCCTCGCCGAGGCCGCCCTCACACGTCCGGCCTACACTGCGGCCGTCCTCCTCGGGGCGGCTGTCGTCCTCGGTTATGACGGATGATCCACCACCATGCGAATATTTATACTTATACATACATATAGTGGCTATCATATATATCGCCGGTCGACCGCCGTCGTACCGGGCGTCCTGCGGCGGCGTCCTACGGCCCTCGCCTCCCGACCCAACGAATGACTGACCTATCCGATCAAGCGCGTCCCATCGCAGTGCTCTTGGTCACCTCGAACGACGGATTCGCGGCCGCGTTCGAGCGTCGTCTCTCCCCGACGCCCGCCGCCGACGTCTCCGTCGCGTCGACCCTGGAGGGGGCGATAGAACGGCTCGCGGCCGGCCCGCGGATCGACTGTATCGTGTACGACGCATCGGACGCCGACGAAAACACTCCCTTGCGATCGGACGCCGACGAAAACACCTCCCTGTTGACGATTCGCGCGCAGGCACCGACGAAGCCGCTCGTTCTCGTCACCACCGAGGCCAACGAGCCGATCGCCACCGGCACTCTCCCGGCGGGTGTCACGGAGATGCTCCGTCGGGACCGACACGAGGACTTCTGGGAGCGACTCGCGGTGCTCGTTCGGGACGTCGTCCCCTCCGACAGGATCCGAACCGGGAGCGCCGACGCGACGGCACGGAGAAAGCGGTTCCTACGCGCCGCGAGCGATCCGATCGTCGTCGTTCGGGACGGCGTTCTCGAATTCGTCAACGACCCCGGTCTCTCCCTACTGGGAGTCGAACGACGCGACCGGGTGGTTGGGACCCCCGTAGAAGCCTTCTTCCGATCGAGGACCGAGCGCACGATCACGGACTACTTCGGGACGATCCAGCGGGGCGAGACGGCCTTCGATCGACCCGAGCTCCGCTGTCTGTGTGTCGACGGGACGACGAGACCGGTCGAGGGGACGGCTACGCGGATCGAGTGGGCTGGCGCGCCGGCCGTCGCGTTCGTCGTCCGTGACATCGGCGAGACGGGAGGGCGGACGCACGAACTGGTGTTTCACGACCGCCTGATCGACGAGGCACCGATCGGGGTCACGATCGCGGACCTGGAACGGCCCGACAACCCGCTCATCTACGTCAACGAGGCGTTCCAACGGCTGACCGGATACACGGCCGAGGAGGTCATCGGTCGCAACTGTCGGTTCCTCCAGGGTGAAGAGACCGATAGCGAAGCGGTCGCTGCGATGCGGAACGCGATCGACGCGGGGGAGTCCACCACCGTCGAGCTTCGAAACTACCGCAAGGACGGAACGCCGTTTTGGAACCGCGTAACGATCTCGCCGATCACGACCAGCGGCGGGGACGTCACGCGCTATGTCGGGTTCCAAGAGGACGTCACCGACCGGAAGGAGTCCGAGCGGAGACTTCACCGATTCAAGCGGGCGGTCGAGGCCGCCGGATACGTGATCTTCATGACCGACCCCGACGGGACGATTACCTACGTCAATCCCGCGTTCGAACGGGTCACCGGCTACACCAGCGAGGAGGCCATCGGAAACACCCCCCGGATTCTCAAGTCGGGAGAGATGTCGGCGGTGTATTACGAGACGCTCTGGGAGACCATCTCCGGGGGCAACGTCTGGAACGAGGAGATCCGAAACCGGCGAAAGTCCGGCGAGATATACTACGCCGACCAGACGATCGCGCCGTTGATTCAGGACGGCGAAATCGAAGCCTACGTCGCCATCCAGACGGACGTAACCGAGCGAAAAGAGCGCGAATCGCAGCTCTATCAGTACAAACGCGCCGTCGAAGGCATGGAGGAACCGATCGCGGCCGTCGACGGGGAGTACAACTATCTGTTCGCCAACCGGGCGTATCGGGAGTTTCACGGGCTCGACGCGGACGCGATCGAGGAGACGACCTTGCTCGAGGGGATCGGACACGAGACGTTCGAGACCGTCAAACCCTACGTCGAGCGGGCGTTCGACGGGGAGACCGTCCAGTACCAGATGACCCGAACGCGGTCCCAACGGCCCGACCGGACCTTCGACATCCGGTATTATCCGCTGACCGACGCGGACGGGGTCTGGGGCGTCGTCGCGACGTTGCGGGACTTCACACACCGGCTCGAACGCGAGGAACAACTCGAGTCGATGCATCGGCTCTTGCGTCACAACGTGCGCAACGAACTGAACGTCATTCAGGGAAACACGGAACTCATCGCCGAGCGCGCCTCGCCCGAAGTTACCGAGCTAACGACGGCGATCGAAGCGGCGGCACAGCGGTTAGTCGATCAAGCCGACAAGATGCGCGAGATCGTCGACGTCCTCTCGAAACCGACGACGCAGGTGGTTTTGTGGCTCGACGAAACGATCGAGCGGGTCGTCCGGGAAGCCGAGTCCGAGTATCCGGGCGTCGATTTCGTGACGGACCTGCCGTCGGGCGTTCGCATCACGACGATTCCGCACGTCGAACGGGCCGTCTCCGAAGTGATAGACAACGCGGCCAAACACACTGACAGCGGACGTCCCGAGGTCACGGTCACCCTCGAGGAGGACAGGGAATCGGTCGTCATCCGCGTATCGGACACCGGCCCCGGGGTCCCGAAACGAGAACGGGACGTCATCAGCGGGGCCGCGGAGATCAAGCCGCTGTCCCACAGCCGTGGGATGGGGCTGTGGCTCGTCAAACGGATACTCACCCGGGCCGGCGGGACACTCAGGTTCGACGACGCCGACCCGCAGGGAAGCATCGTCTCGCTCATCCTCCCACGGCACGGGGAGTGATGCGGCTGTGGTCGTCCGTCCCGCGGGACGGTCCACGCACGGCTTCCGTCGGCTTCGAGGGCGTTTCGGGCGTCTTTCGGCGCGCTCGGCGGCACGTCCCCGGTCTCCGCTAGTCCGAAAACAGGCTGGTGTGTACCGGGGCGAACTCGTCGCCGTCGTCGGCCTCGACGGTGTCGGAGACGGCTTTTCCGGCGACGCCCTGAGCGAGGAAATCCGCGACCGGCGGCCCGACGCGGTCCGGTTCGACGAGGAAGGCGTCGTGGCCGTGATCGGAGTCGATGACGTGGTGGGCGGTGTCGGCCTCGGTCGCCCGGAACGCCTCCGCCAGCGCCTCCGATTGCTCGACGGTGAAGTGCCAATCGCCGGTAAAGGAGACGAGGAGCGCCTCGCCGTCGAAGGCCGCGAGCGCGTCGGCGTCGTCGTCGTAGCCCGAGGCGAGGTCGTAGTTGTCCATCGCCCGCGTCAAATAGAGGTAGGCGTTGGCGTCGAAGCGCTCCGCGAACGTCTCGCCTTGGTAATCGAGGTAGGACTCGACCTCCCGGTAGGGGAAGAAGCCGGCGGCGGGATCCATCTCGAAGGTATCGCGTCCGGCGTCCATCCCCGCCGACCGCCGGCCGAACTTGTCGGCCATCGACGACTTCGAGAGGTACATGACGTGGCCGATCTGGCGGGCGAGCGCCAGCCCCCGCGTCGGCGTGTCGCCGTCGGACCCGTCCCCGTTCGCGTCGCCCTCCGTGCCCCCGTAGTAGTCGCCGCCCGCCCAGTTCGGATCGGTGGTGATCGCCCGCTGGGCGATCGCATCGAGGGCGAGACACTGGGGATCGAGCCGCGCCGCCGCGGCGACGACGATCGCCCGATCGAGGTGGTCGGGGTGGCGTTTAGCCCACTCCAAGACGTTCATCCCGCCGACCGAGCCGCCGATGACGGCGTGGAGGTTCGGGATCCCGAGGTGGTCCAGGAGGCGGCGCTGCGCGCGCGTCCAGTCGGCGACGGTCACCGCCGGGAACGCAGTCCCCCACGGCTCGCCCGTCTCGGGATCGATCGAGGGCGGCCCAGAGGAGCCATAACACGACCCCGGGACGTTCGCACAGACGACGTAGTACTCGGTGGTATCGACGGCTTTGCCGGGGCCGACGATGTCGTCCCACCAGGCGTGGGCCTGCCCCGCCGTATCGGTCCGTCTGCGCCCGCCCGCGACGTGGGCACTCCCCGTGAGCGCGTGACAGACCAACACGGCGTTGTCGCCGTCGAACTCGCCGTAGGTCTCGTAGGCGATCTCCAACTCGGGGATCGACTCGCCACACTCGAAGGTGAACTCGCCCAGCGAGACCGTCTCGGGTCCGTTGCTCATAGCTGTCCCCCTGTCGTCCGTATCATCGCTCGTTCCCTCCGGTTCGCGTCGGGCATATTTATAAGGCCCTGTCGAGGTCCGCGAGGACGTCATCGACATCCTCGATTCCGACAGAGAGCCGGACCATCTCGGGGGCGACCCCGCCCGCGCGCTGTTCGGCCTCGCTCAGTTGGGCGTGCGTCGTCGAGGCGGGGTGGACGACGAGCGTCCGCGCGTCCCCGACGTTGGCGAGGAACGTCGCGAGTTCGGTCCCCTCACAGAGATCCTTGGCGGCGTCGTAGCCGTCGGCGAGGCCGACGGCGACCATCCCGCCGTAGCCGCCCTCCAGATACGCCGTGGCGAGGTCGTGGGTCTCGTGGTCCGGAAGGCCGGGGTAGGACACCCACGAGACCGCGGGATGGCTGTCGAGGAACTCCGCGACGGCCATGGCGTTCTCGCAGTGTCGTTCCATGCGCAGCGGAAGCGTCTCGATGCCCTGCATCGTCACCCACGCGTCGAAGGGCGATTGCTGGTCGCCGAGGCTTCTGGCCCCGCGTTGGCGGGCCGCCATCGTCACCGCTCGGTCGCCGAAGCGCTCGGCGAAGTTCACGCCGTCGAAGGCGGGATTGGGCGCGGCGATCTCGGGATACTTCTCGGGGAAGGACCCGAACGGAAAGGAGCCGTCGGTCACGAGGATCCCGCCGAGCGTCGTCCCCGACCCGTGGATCCACTTGGTCGTCGAGTCCCAGACCAGATCCGCGCCGTGTTCCAGCGGCCGACACAGTGCCGGGGTGCCGAAGGTGTTGTCGACGAACAGCGGGGTGTTCGCTTCGTGTGCCACGGCCGCGATCTCCTCGAACGGCGGCGTCACGAGCGCGGGATTGGCGATCGTCTCACAGTGGACGTAGGCGGTGTCCTCGTCGATCGCCTCGGCGTACGCCTCGGGATCGAGCGTGTCGACGAAGCGGACATCGATCCCCCGGCGGGCGGCGGTATACGAGAGGTAGGCGTGGGTCCCGCCGTAGACCGACGACGCACAGACGACGTTGTCGCCCGCCTCCGCCAACACGAGCGTCGCCGCGTCGAGCGCACCCATCCCGGAGGCGGTCGCCAGGGCGTCGACGCCGCCCTCCAGGGAGGCGAGGCGCTCCTCGAGCGCCCGGACCGTGGGGTTCGCGATGCGCGAGTAGACGTTGCCCTCCTCCTCGAGGGCGTACCGCGCGGCCGCGGTATCGGCGTCCGGAAACTCGTACGAACTCGTCTGATAGATCGGCGGTGCGGCGGCCTCGGTCGCGGGATCCGGCCCCTGACCGACGTGGAGACACCGCGTCCCGAAGCCCAACTGCCCCTCGTCGTTCATGTACCTCATGCATATATCCCAACGTATCTATAACCAAGAGTTACGGCAAGAATTGCCCGGCCGACGACGCCGGCTCGCGGGGACGGGCCGCCGGTTCAACCCCCTCGAATCCCCAGGAGACACAGAAGCGTCCCGAGGCCGCCGACGACGGCGGCGACGTAGAGCCCCACGGCCGGCTCGTCGACCGCCACGGACGCGAACGCCCCGAACGCCACAAACAGCGCGCCCGTCCCGATCGCGACCGCCTGCACCGCCCGATCCGGCGGCTCGACGTCGGGGTCCGCTCCGATTCCGGTTTCGAGCGCCGCGCGGACCGCCTCGACGTCGGCGTCCGCGGGGATCACGGCCAGCCGCGGCACGAAGAGCCCGCTCCGGCGGGCGTAGGAGATCCAAAGCACGGAGAGGCCCCGAACCCGGACCGACCGCACGCCCGTGACGCGCTCCAGGGGGACTGTCCGCCGGTTGATACTGAGCTCCCCGCCGTCCAGTGTCCCCTCGGTCGTCACCGCCGCGACGAGGACCGGCGAGAACACGCAGCCGACGACGAGCCGGTAGACGGTTCCGAAGGGGGCGTCGACGGCGACGAGCGCCAGTATCGCGAGCGATCCCGAGACCGCGGCGACGCCGACGCTCCGGACCGTAAACGGGACCCCCTCGCCGCCCGCGACCCCCGAGGCGCTCGGCCGCTGGTCGGGATCCGAGAGCATCGGCCACAGGTATAGAAGCGACATCGGCCCGCCGACGAGGGCGAGGAGGACGAAAAGCAACACGAACGGCGAGCGGAGGACGCCGGGGCTCGCGGCTACCCCGACCAGCCCCACGCCGACGGCGAGCAAGAACGCGCCGCCGAGGCCCGCGACCGGGAAATGCGAGACGAACCGGAGGCCGCCGGAGGTGGAGGCGTCGTAGCGCCACTCGGTCGCGGGCATACCGGGACTAGCACCGACCGAAACTTCGCTCTTGGGTCGCGGCCGCTAGCCGTACTACGAGGCCATCGATTCCCCGCGACGATCCGTCCCGGACGTCGTTTCGGCGGATCGGCCCCTCGGCGACCCCGAGGCGGTCGGTTCCCGGTATCGGGTCCCCCCCCCCCTCGATCGCGTGGGATCGGCGGTCCCGCCGATCGTCCGGGCGGGCCGACGGCCCGTACGGAGAGCACGCCGGGCTTTCGGCCCCGGCGAACGCACGAGCGAGTCGGGCGAGGGAGGTCACTCCCGCCGCTTGATCTCGTGGCGGCCGAACCCGTACCGGAGCCGGTTTGCGAGCCGCCGGGAGAACTTGCCGTCCTCGACGCGGGAGTCGAAACGCTCGCCCAACGCCTCGTAGATCAGGGGGATCGAGACCTCCTGTTCGAGGGCCTCCCGGACGGTCCAGGTGCCCGTCGATCCGCCGGCGACGTGGTCGTCGACGTCGCCGAGGTCGGATCCCTCCTCGCGGAACGCCTCCTCGCAGAGTTCGAGCAGCCACGAGCGGATCACCGCGCCGTTGTTCCAGGTGCGGGCGATCGACTCCATATCGAGGTCATAGCGCCCCGCCGAGAGCAGCTCGAACCCCTCCCCGTAGGCCTGCATCAGCGCGTACTCGACGCCGTTGTGGACCATCTTGACGTAATGGCCCGAACCCTGAGGACCCATGCGGTCGTGGCCCGAAGCCCCGGTCGCGACGGCGTCGAAGACGGGCGCGAGATCCTCGTATGCCTCCCGGGGGCCGCCGACCATGAGCGAGAAGCCGAGCTCCGCGCCCGCGGGGCCGCCGGAGGTCCCGCAGTCGAGGTAGTTCGCCGACAGCGTCTCGCCGCGGTCGATCGAGCGCTCGAAGTGGGAGTTGCCGCCGTCGACGACGACGTCCTCGGCGTCGAGCAGCGGATCGAGCTCCTCGAGCGTCGCGTCGACGGCGTCGCCCGCGGGGACCATGAGCCAGATCCGCTTTCGCTCGGGAAGTGCCGAGACGAGGTCCTCGATCGAGTCCGCCGGCGTGGCACCGGCCGCCGCGGCCGCCTCGACGGCGTCGGCATCGAGGTCGAACGCGACCACGCTATGCCCGTCGGCGAGCACGCGGTCGACCACGATCCGTCCCATCCGCCCCAAACCGATGACTCCGAGTTGCATACCGGCGAGTCGGTGTCCCGGTAGGAGAGGGTTGTGATTCGGCAGCCGCCGTTATATTCCGACCCGTGCGACCGTCCGGTACTTCGGCCCATCCGGGGTCAGCGTGCTCTCTTTGAGCCGGAGCTCCTCGACGCGAAGCGGGCCGATATCGGGATTCGCCTCCCGCAGAAAACGCTGTACGTCCCCCTTCGCGGCCGCGTTGTCCATCCGGGCGATCGTGACGTGGGGGGTGAACTCGTGGCGCTCCGCGTCGTAGCCGATGGCGGTCATCGCCGCCTCGATCCGGCGGTGGAGTTCGCTCATCGCCTCCGCCCCCCGACCGACGCCGAGCCAGACGACGCGTATGTACTCCGGGGAGGGGAACGCGCCGACGCGCTCGAAGGTGGCGTCGAACCCCCGGTCGCTGTCGGTTTCGGTCGGCCCGACGTCGGATTCGGTCGGCCCGACGTCGGCGCGCCCGACGGCGGCTTCGAGGCGCTCGACGAGCACGTCGACGTCGTGGTCACCCTCGCCGAGGAACTTCACCGTGACGTGGGCCTGCGCCGGGTCGGTGAGCCGCAGTCCCGGCAGCCCCGAGAGCGGCTTCTGGACGCCGGCGACGGCGTCGGCGAGCCCGTCGAGATCGACGCTGACGAACAGTCGCATACGCGGACGTTCGTTCCCACCGGAAATGAAACCCGCCGCCGATGCGTAGCCACTGATACTGACGGACAAAAGAATGTACACACGACGCACGAGGATCACGCCGTTCGACGGAGCGAACGGCGGATCACTCGTGAGTCGGTTTCATTTG
>NZ_JACDNQ010000017.1:44431-53367 GCF_013839515.1 Natronomonas salinimetallica
CCCCGCCCTCCGATACACGCCCACGGTACGTTTTTACTGCCAGCCCGACACCGTCCGGGTATGCCGTTCAATCCCGACGCGGTCGAGACGGTCACCGTCGATTCCTACGGAACGCTCGTCGATCCCTCCGCGGCGGTCGACGCCCTCGACGACCACGTCGAAGCGACCGACTCGATCTCCGACGTTTGGCGGACCAAGTCCATCGAGTACACGATGATCGGCAACTTCGTCGACGGCTATCAGCCCTTCTACGACATGAACCGGGACGCGCTCCGCTATGCGCTCGCGGCCCACGACGTCGACCTCGCCGACGACGTGGTCGAGCGGATCCTCTCGGTGTACCACGAACTCGAGGTCTTCGACGACGTCACGGACGGGATCGGGCGGCTGGTCGACGGCGGCTACCCCGTCTACGTCGTCTCGAACGGCAACCCCGAGATGCTCGACTCGATGGTCGCCCACGCCGACATCGGCGGCCTGATCGAGGACACGGTGAGCGCCCACGAGGTCGAGACGTTCAAGCCCGACGCCGAGATCTACCGCCACGCCGCCGCCCGGACGGGCACGCCGATCGAGTCGATCGCGCACGTCGCCGGCCCGAGCTTCGACATCCAGGGATCGATGCACGCCGGGATGCAGGGCGTCCGCCTCGACCGGACCGGCGAGCCGTGGGGGACCTACGGCCCCGAGCCGGATCTGACCGTCGGGAGCTTCCACGAGTTCGCCGACGCGCTCGGTGTCTGATCGCCCGCGTCTCGCGGTTCGTCCCCCGCGTCTCGCGGTTCATTCCCGTCGGAGGGCCCGAACCGCGAACAACGTGAGCAGAACCCCGAGACCCCGAACGGCGGCCACGAACCCCGCACGCCACCGGAGGTCGTCGGGCCGTTCGTAGGCGAGACGGCCGCCCCAGCCGAGATACCGCCGCGGGAAGACGGCGACGACAGCGCCGACGCCCCCGACGAGACGGACGAACCACCCGTAGGCCGCCCCGCCGAGCACACACAACAGGACGTACAGCGCGCCTTCGGCCCGGATCGCCGCGGGAAGCCACGACTTCGCGTCCGCGTCGTCGGGGTTCTCGAAGGCGACCCGCTCGTACGCCGCCAGGATCCGATCCGGAAACAGCGTCATACCCGCACCGAGGGCGGCCAGGAGGATTCGTGGCATGCTCACGATAGACGCGGGGAGCGTTTCAACGTATCGCCGTGTCCCGGTCGATCGAAACGGGTGATTTCGCCGGATCCAGGTAGCTCCGGTGATAAACACACGCATGTCACAGAGAGACGCGATCGCCGAGAGTCTCCGGATCGACGCGGCGGCGTTCCCGACCCGCGTCGCCGAGCTTTCCGCTGTCGGCGCCCGCGCCGCCGATCGGATCGAGCAAGCGAGCGCGCCGGAGGCGTTCGAAGGTCCCGAGGACGTCCCGGCGTTCGAGACGCTGAGCGCGGTAGAACGGGACCTCGTCTGGCGGCTGTGGGTACTCGCCGACGCGCCGTTCGGGCTCGCGCTCGCCGGGCCGGCGTTTCAGGACACGCCGACGATCTACGTCAACCGGACGTTTCGGGCGCTGACCGGCTACTCCCTCGCGACGGTTCGCGGCGAGAACCTCCGGCTGCTCCAGGGGCCGGCGACGCGGCCCGAGCCCGTGGCCGACCTCGCCGAAGCGATCGGGATCTGGGAGCCCGTGACCGTCGAACTGCTGAACTATCGCCGGGACGGTTCCGCGTTCCGAAACCGCGTTTCGCTCCTCCCGTTCGAGGGGCCATCGGGGGCGATCGCGAACTGGGTCGGTATGCAAGAAGCCGTCGGGAGGCGGTGCTGATCGACGCCCCTGGTCGATCGGCACCCCGCGG
This sequence comes from Natronomonas salinimetallica, assembly GCF_013839515.1. Classification (GTDB taxonomy): domain Archaea; phylum Halobacteriota; class Halobacteria; order Halobacteriales; family Haloarculaceae; genus Natronomonas. The sequence goes on from NZ_JACDNQ010000017.1 coordinate 46,285, forward strand.
GGTGATCCTCAACAAACCGACCGGATCAGGCCGAGTAACTCCTCGCGGAACGCCCCCGGCTCCGCGGGCGGGGCGTCGGACTCCGGCCCCGATCCGAGGAGGGCCTCGAGCCCCGTGACCGGATACGCGCCGCCGGCGATCCGAAAGGAGCCGTCGGCCGCCCAGACCGCAAGCCAGCCCTCGACGTCGATGCAGTCGGGGAGCGCCGTCCCCCCCGTCAACGGGAGGTCTGCCGTGAACTTCCGGAGCCGGGCCCGGTCGCCGGACTCGGTTCGGAGCCGCTGTTTCCGGCCGCTTTCGACGCCTTCGAAGCCCCGTGATTCGAGGTCCTCGGCGAAGGTCCGCCTCGCCCGGCTTGCGACCGTCGGACGCAGCGACGCCGGGCCGATCCCCGGCGCTAACGGGGGGCGAAACGACAGCCGCGTCGCGAAAAAGAACCGCCAGGTGTCCTCCTCCTCGACGGCGATGAGGCCGCCGTCACCGTCGGACCGTGGGGGTGGTCCCTCCGCCCCGCCCGCCCCGCCCGCCCCGCCCGCTTCGATGGCCTCGTACAGCCGTACGTCGTCATAAAACAGCGTGGACCCGACCACGGCCACCGCGGGCATCCGAAAGACCGTCTCCTCGCTCGTCGACCGTAACCGCCAGCCGCCGGCGAGAAGCCGCTCGTGGGGAACGGAGGGGTAGCCCTCCGATGCGTTTGGAGTCTCCGATCCGTTCGGGCCCTCCGATCCGTTTGGAGTCTCCGATCCGTTCGGGCCCTCCGATCCGTTTGGAGTCTCCGATCCGTTCGGAGTCTCCGATCCGTTCGGGCCCTCCGATCCGTTTGGAGTCTCCGATCCGTTCGGAGTCTCCGATCCGTCGGTACCGCCCGGTTCGCGCGTCATCCCCGTAGCCTCCGTCCACGTCCGAGCGCCCCGGTCATGCGGAGTGTTGTGGTTGCGGACCTATCAATCCTCCCGCGACGGCGACGCTATTGGGCGTCGACGACGGCGACGCCGGCGAGGTTGACGATGTCTTTGACCTCGTCGCCGCGCTGGAGGACGTGGACGGGTTTGTCCATGCCGACGAGCATCGGGCCGATGGCTTCGGCGCCGCCGAGCCGCCGTAGTAGCTTGTACGCGATGTTGCCGGCCTCCAGGTTCGGAAACACCAACACGTTCGCCGGGCCACCCAGATCCGCGAAGGGGTAATCGCCGGTCAGCATCTCCTCGACGACGGCGGTGTCGGCCTGCATCTCGCCGTCGACGGGGAAGCCGACGTCGGGGTCCTCACGCAGCCGTCGGGCCGCCTCCCGCGGCTTGCGGGTCCCCTCGTTGTCGACCGTGCCGAAATCGGAGTACGACAGCATCGCGACGCGGGGCTCGACGTTGAACTGGCGAGCCAACTCGGCGGTGTGCCGGGCGACCTCCTCTAGGACGTCCTCGTCCGGGGCCTGGTTGACCGTCGCGTCGGCGACGAAGACGACCCGGTTTTTGAACGTCAGCATGTATACCCCCGCCGCGTAGTCGGCGTCCTCGGCGGTCCCGACGACCGAAAGCGGCGGCCGCAACGCCGTCGGATAGTGGTTGGTCAACCCGGTCAACATGGCGTCGGCGTCGCCCATCTCGACCATCACGCTCGCGAGGTGGTTGCCGTCGTGGACCAGCCCCTCCGCCTCCCGCCGGGTGACGCCCTTGCGCTTGCGGAGTTCATAAAGCCGGTCGGCGTACGGCGAGAGTTCGTCGGCCACCGGGTCGACGATCTCCGGTTCGAAATCGAGACCGAGGTCGGCGGATTGCTCCCAGATCGAGCGCTTGTCGCCGATGAGGATCGGTTCGGCGATCCCCGCCTCGACGAGTTGGTGGGCCGCCCGGATCATCTTGGGGTCGTCGCCCTCGGCGAGGACGAGGCGTTTGGGATCGCTTTTGGCCTTGTTCAATACCACCCGCATCATCTCCCTCGATTTCCCCAACCGCGCCTCCAGTTCCTCCCGGTACGTATCGCGGTCGAGGGCCTCGCGTGCGACGCCGCTTTCGACGGCCGCCTCCGCGACCGCCCCCGACACCTCGAAGAGGATGCGCGGGTCGAGGGGCTTTGGGATGATGTACTCGGGGCCGAACTGCAGGGGCTGGTCGCCGTAGGCTTTGACGACGGCATCGGGGACGTCCTGTTTGGCGAGGTCCGCCAGCGCCTCGGCGGCGGCGACTTTCATCGCCTCGTTGATCTCGGTCGCTCTGACGTCCAACGCGCCGCGGAAGATGAAGGGGAACCCAAGGACGTTGTTGACCTGATTGGGGTAATCCGACCGTCCCGTCGCCATGATCACCGTGTCCTCGCGGGCGCCCTTGGCCGCCTCGTACCGGATCTCCGGGTCCGGGTTCGCCATCGCAAAAACGATCGGATCGTCGGCCATCGAACGCACCATCGCCTCGGAGACGATGCCACCCACCGACAGCCCGACGAATACGTCCGCACCCGCCATCGCGTCCGCCAGATCACCGCCCGACCCCGAACTCGCGAACGCCTCGATATAGGTGTGTGGGTCGCCCGCCGCCATCCGGTCCTCGGTGATGATCCCGTCGACGTCACACATGGTGACGTTGTCGGGGGCGACGCCGAGCGAGTCATAGAAGTGTGCGGTCGCGGTCGCGGCCGCGCCCGCCCCGGCGAAGACGACCTCGAGGTCTTCGAGGGGTTTGCCGGCGATCTCGGCGGCGTTGAGCAGCGCGGCCCCGGAGATGATCGCGGTGCCGTGTTGGTCGTCGTGGAAGACGGGAATGTCCATCTCCGCACGGAGATAGGACTCGATCTCGAAACAGTCGGGGCTGGCGATGTCCTCCAGGTTGATCCCGCCGAACGTCGGCTCCATCCGGGCGACCGACTCCGCGAACTCCGCCGGATCGTCCTCGTCGAGTTCGATGTCGAAGACGTCGATGTCGGCGAAGCGTTTGAAGAGGACGCCTTTGCCCTCCATGACCGGTTTCGAGGCCTGGGCCCCGATGTCGCCCAGTCCCAGGACGGCGCTGCCGTTGGAGACCACTCCGACCATGTTGCCTTTCGTGGTGTAGGTGTAGGCCTGTTCGGTGTCCGCGGCGATTTCGTTGCAGGGGGCGGCCACGCCGGGTGAGTACGCCAAGGAGAGATCCCGCTGGGTGTTCGTCGGCTTCGTCGTCGAGATCTCGATCTTTCCCGGCGGGTCGACTCGGTGATACTCTAATGAGTCCTCTTCCAGTCCCATGTCGAAACTGCGAGCGCGGAGCCTAATGAGTGGTGGTATCTCATGGCCGTGATTCGTGTTGTCTTACCGTGATTCGTGTTGTCTTACCGTGATTCGTGTTGTCTTATGTTGTCTTACCGTGATTCGTGTTGTCTTATTTTGTGGGTGTGCGCGAATCGCGCCGTCCGGGTTAGGGCCTCGTCACCAACACGGCGGCCAGCCCTCCGGCGGCCGCGGCGAAGGCGGCGAGGACGACGAACATGACGGATACCGATGCGTACGTGAGAACGGCCCCCGAGATCGCGGCCCCGAGCGCGCCGATTCCGAAGATCGCGAGATAGGTGTAGCCGAACGAGAGCCCCCGTGAGCCGGGCATCGAGTACTTCGCGATCGTCGCCTGCGTGAGCGGCTGCATCGCGAACAGCGTAAAGCCGAGGACGACGCTCGCCGCGAGCAGGCCCCCCAACCCGAGACGGGCCGCGGGCACGAAGCCGACCGCGATGACCGCGAGCGTCGACGCCATCACGATCAGCCCCCGATCGGGTTCGATCCGCTCCGTGAGCCGCCCGCCGAGGTACTGCCCGCCGATCCCGACGGTGAGCAAGCCGGCGTACAGATAGCCCGCGAGGTCGAACTCCTCGGCCACCGGGCTGTCGGGGGCGACGATCCCCGGCTGGACGTCGCCGACGGCCGCGGTCAGGAAGTCCCCGAGCAGATCGGGCAGGAACGTCAACACCCCGCGGTAATACAGCCCGTTCAGCGAGACAATGACGAACACCAACGCGAAGCCCGCGGTGAAGAGCCTCCGGCTCTCCGTGAGAAAGCCGACGAGCGACTCGGGGCCGCCGCCCCGGCTCCCGTCCGCTCCCGTTCCGCCGTCGGCCTCCTCGATCGCCGCCGTCGGATCGAAGCCGATCCGGAGTCCGACGACCGCCGCGAGAAGCGCCGGGACGGCGAGGGCGACGGCCACCGTCTGCCACTCGAACGCCAACAACAGCAGCGCCGTCGCCAACGGGCCGCCCGCGATCCCGGCGTTGCCGGCCATCCCGTGGTAGGCAAAGCCCCGCCCGCGCTCGACGACGCCGTTGCTTATGAGCGTCAAACCGGCGGGGTGATAGACGCTCGCGCTGAGGCCCCAAAGCGCCAACGCCGCCGTGAGACCACCGACACCCGGGGCGACGCTCAAGAGGAGAAACGACAGCCCCATGCCCGCGAGACAGCCGACGACGAGCGTCCGGGAGCCGTACCGGTCGACGAGTACGCCGCCGGGGAGCGCGCCGACGCCGAAGAGGCCGTACCCGACCGAGACGACCGTTCCCAACAGCGCGGCCGTCGTCGAGAACTCGAGCAGCCAGACCGTCATGAGGATCGGGATCGACATCTCGTAGACGTGGACCATCGCGTGTCCGACCATCGCGAAGCTGACGATCGAGCGGTCGTTTCGCTTCACAGTCGCGCTACTTCGGTGACCGTGTTATGGGGTTCGGTTTCGGGTGGACGCGGCGGTTTATTCGCCGGCGTGTGATGACTCCGGCGTAAAAGTGACGCCGTCGATCTCGATTTCCTCGGGGACGCCGCCGGCATCGTGGGTGCCGACCGGTGGGAGGTTCACTTCGGCGGCTGCGGAGGTGTCGAGGTCGGTCTCGTCGTCGATCCCCGACATCCGGCCGTCGGCGTCACGGGCGTCCTGGTCGATTCGCATCGAACAGAACTCCACGCCACACATCGAACAGAACCGCGCCTCCTTGTAGTTGTCCCCCGGGAGCGTCTGATCGTGGTACGATCGGGCACGGTCGGGATCCAAGGCGAGGTCGAACTGGCGACGCCAGTCGAACTCGTAACGCGCCTCCGAAAGCGCGTCGTCCCAATCGCGGGCACCGGGCAATCCGCCCGCGACATCGGCCGCGTGGGCGGCGATCCGATAGGCCGCCAGCCCGTCCCGTACGTCCTCCCGTTCCGGAAGGCCGAGGTGTTCTTTCGGCGTGACGTAACACAACATCGCAGCGCCTGCCCGCCCGGCCTCGGCAGCACCGATCGCGCTCGTGATGTGGTCGTAGCCGGGGGCGACGTCAGTGACGAGCGGTCCGAGTACGTAGAACGGAGCGCCATCACAGACCGCCTGCTGGCGTTCGACGTTGTCCGCCACCTGATCCATCGGGACGTGTCCGGGGCCCTCGACCATGACCTGCACCCCGTGGTTCCACGCCGTTTGCGTGAGTTCCCCGAGCGTGTCGAGTTCGGCGAACTGCGCCTCGTCGCCCGCGTCGGCCAGACAGCCTGGGCGGAGCCCATCGCCCAGCGAGAACGTGACGTCGTGCTCGGCGAACAACTCACAGATCTCCTCGAACCCGGTGTAGAGCGGATTCTGCATGCCGTTCTCCTCGATCCACTGGGCCAGGATCGAGCCCCCGCGTGAGACGATCCCCGTCTTTCGTTCGTCGGTCAGCGGCAGGTGCTCCATCAACACTCCGGCGTGGATCGTCATGTAGTCGACCCCCTGTTCGGCGTGTTTCTCGATGACGTCGAAGAGCAGATCGTGGGTGATATCGGCCGGCCCGTCGGCACGTTTGACCGCCTCGTAGATCGGGACGGTACCGACGGGAACCGGCGAGTGGGTGACGTTCGCCCCGCGGATCGCATCGATATCCGATCCCGTCGAGAGGTCCATCACCGTGTCCGCACCGTAGTGGACGGCTGTATGGAGCTTCTCGAGTTCCCCCTCGATGTCGCTCGTCTCCTCGCTGTTGCCGATGTTGGCGTTGACTTTCGTGGCGAACTCGCGGCCGATAATCATCGGATCGAGCGACTCGTGGGCGTGGTTGTTCGGGATGACCGCCTGCCCCTCGGCGACCTGTTTTCGGACGAATTCCGAGTCGCGATTCTCGCGGTCGGCGATCCGTTCCATCGCCGGCGTCACGTCGCCGTCACCGGCACACTGAAGCTGGGTCCGTGTCATCGATACATAGGTTGTATTACTTGGTTATAATTCTTGGTTTTCGGCCTCACGGACGACGGCGAACCGGCTCCGTGAACGACGACAAACCGGCTCCGTGAACGACGGCGGATCTACATCAAAAGACACCGAAGCCGCCCGCGAGCAGCCGAATACCGATCACGCTCAAAAGCCCCAGTACGATCGCTCGTCTGGCGTGCTCTCCGATCCGACCGCGGAGGCGCTTCCCGACGCCGACGCCGACGAGCGCGGGCAGGGCCGCCAGCACCGACCCGACGGCGACGGGCACGTCGGGGTAGAGCCCGAGCGCCGCCGCGGCCCCGACCCGGAGCCCGTTGATCCCGACGAACACCAGCGCGATGACGCCGACGAAGAGACCGTGTCGGAGATCACAGCTTCGGACGTACGCGACGAGTTGGACCCCGACGTTCGTCGCGCCGAAGAGCAGCCCCGACGCCGCCCCGACGGCGGCCATCGCGGCCGGCGTCTCGACGAAACAGCCCTCCTTGGCCCGTTCGATGCCGGGGAGGGCGACGAGCCGCTGGGCCGACACCACGAACGACAGCGAGACGATCCCGAGGCCGATCCGAAGCGGTGCCTCCGGCAGCCGGTCGAGGGCGGCCATCCCGACGATGGTACCGACGATCGCCGCGAGCACGAGCGGCGTAAACCGCCGCCCGCAGTCCCGCAGGTCCGCAGCGGAGAGCTCCGAGAGCAACGAGACGTTCACCGCGAGGATCGGAACGATCATGAACACGACCGCGACGGCGGGGTCAAACACCGACGCGAGCGCCATCGTCCCGACGACGGCGAACCCGAAGCCTGCGACACCGTTCACCGCCCCCGATACCGTGACGACCGCGACGATGAGGACAGCAACCTCCGGTGTGAGCGAAACTGACACACCGGGTATAGGTCGATCTCGTATATAAAA
>NZ_JACDNQ010000017.1:53377-53467 GCF_013839515.1 Natronomonas salinimetallica
CTGTCGGACGTAACTACTTGAATCGAAAATCTCTGAGCGTCGTGTCACAGTACGGTTTCGTCTATCTGAACGATTCAGGTATTCACGAAA
>NZ_JACDNQ010000017.1:53477-53570 GCF_013839515.1 Natronomonas salinimetallica
ACAACAGTGGCCACAGTACAGGCATAACAATTGAAGCGATTTACACACCGATCACACTACTGTCGTGCGATCGGGTGTGCATTGATTTTCATA
>NZ_JACDNQ010000017.1:53580-53672 GCF_013839515.1 Natronomonas salinimetallica
CAACAGTGGCCACAGTACAGGCATAACAATTGAAGCGATTTACACACCGATCACACTACTGTCGTGCGATCGGGTGTGCATTGATTTTCATA
>NZ_JACDNQ010000017.1:53837-75039 GCF_013839515.1 Natronomonas salinimetallica
ATGGCTATAGTAGAGATCGGAAGACAATACACACTCGATCGCACGGCGGCAGTGCGATCGATGTGTACTATACTATAAGAAGGGACGCAGCCCCAGTTCCTCGACACCCTTAGCTGGGCCGAGCCGACGCGAAACGCGACGTCACGTACGTCACCGCAGGTGTGCGCCGGCCAACGAGACCACACACCGTTCGGCGTCGTAGCCCGCCGCCGAGAGGCCGTCGTCGAGGGCGAACACCGTCTCGCCGAGCATCGCCATCGACGCCTCCCCGCCGGCCGCCGAGACCTCGCGGACCGCCTCCTCGACGTCGGGGGTCAAAAGCCCCGCCTCGCGGGCGAATCGCCGGGCGGTCTCCATGAACGTCCCGAGGGTGGGCTCGGCGACGAGCGCCGACAACGCCCGGTTGCCGGCCGCGGTCAACTCGGCCGTGTCGCCGGCGATGATCTCCTCGGTCGGGAGTTCGCCGAAGCTGACGTACTCTACGGACTGATGCTCCGGGATCCCGTCCATCGCGCCGTGGGCCGGCGCGCCCGGTTCGAGCCGGATCGGGACGCCACCGCGGGCCTGGGCGACCACGTCGCCGAGGCCCGTCCCGGCTTGGACCTCCGCGCCGTGGGCGACCGTGACCAGTTCGTTCTCCGAGAGCCCGCGGTCGAAGACGGCGTTCGTCGCGAGCGCGGTCCCGAGCGCCGCGGCTCCGGAGACGCCGAAGCCCGCCCCGAGCGGGAGGTCCGTCTCCACGACGACGTGGGCGGTGGCGCGCAACGCACCGAGCACCCGGTCGACGGCTCCGATCGTCGCGTCCTCCCCGTTGAGTTCGAGTCCGTCGCCGGGTTCGAGTTCGACCGTGACGCCGTCGTCGACGGTGATCCCGGCCCCGCGGGAGCCGGCTTTCGTCGGATCGTCGTCGGGATGGGCGCTGAAAAACCCCGTTACGTGGCCGGGGACGAACGCGCGCGCCGAATCTGCCATGGCGTGGCCTGCGGGACGGATCGTGTTAAATCTTGTAATAGTGGCCGTCGCTCCGATCGGATCCTCCACTCGTACCCCTGCCGTCCCGGCGATCGGAATGATAAACGGTTTTGCTGTGGGTGGTTGAACTGTCCCGTAGTGAACGCCCGTGGCTGATCAAACACAGGACCCGGCCCCAGGGGACGCGTTGCTCGTTCCCGTCGGCGAGTCGGTGACACTGCGGAACACGGTCGCCAACGCGATCGAGACCGCCGCCGAGGAGGGGTTCGCCGAGGCCCACTTCGTGACACCGGTCACGTGGCACCACGTCGGCGATGTCGACCGCGCGGCCCGCGAGGCCGTCCGGCGGCTCCTCGACCGCGTCTCGGTGTGGGCGGACGAGGACACTCCCGAGGGGGGTCCGACCGTCCGGACGAACGTCATCGGCTCCGATGAGTATCTGTTCAGTCCTGACGATTACGCGGCGGTACTGGCCGAATACGCCGACGAGCACGAAATCGAACGGATCCTCGTCGATCCCGAGTACAGCCCCGGCGGCAACGTCCCCCTGTTGCGCCCGATGGAGGTCGCGCTGGCGAAGCGCGGCTTCGAGGTGTCGGAAGCACCCACTAGCCGGCCCGTCCGCCGCTCCCGGCTGACGCGGGCGGGCGGCGCTCTCCAGTTCGGCCTGTTGTTCGGCGTCTCGTTTCTGTTCTATCAGCTACTCGGCGGCTTTAGCATCGTCACCGGCGACAGCTTCGATTTCTTCTATGAGCTGTTCTCCGGGTCCCTCGCCGCCGGCATCGTCGCCGGAACGCTCTATACCGTCTCGCTCTCGGACCGGACGCGGATCCGCTCGCTCCTCCCCCAGTTCGTCAGGCTCGTGTTGTTCGTCCCGTACCTGCTCTATGAGATCGTGAAATCGAACGTCGTGATCACGTACATCATCCTCCACCCCAAACTGCCGATCGACCCGCGGCTGACGCGGGTCCGGTCGGCCGTCTGGGGCGGCCCCGCCCTGACGACGCTCGCGAACAGCATCACGCTCACGCCGGGAACGCTCACCGTCCGAACCGAGGGCCAGGATCTCTACGTTCACGGTCTCTTCGCCGGCGCACGCGAGGGTATCGCCGCCGGCTCGCTCGAACGTGCCGTCCGGTTCGTCTTCTACGGGCGGCGGACCGCCGCGATTCCCAGCCCCGAGGAGCGCGGCGACTACGAGGAACTGCAGGGCCCGGACGCCGCCCCGGCCCCTCCCGACGGTGGCGAGGAGGAGTTGCCGTGACGCTCGCCGTCCCGACGCTTACGGACGCCTTCCTCGCGGCGGCGGCGGTACTCGTCGTGCTCGCCATCGCCGTCCTCTATCGGGCCGTCGTGGGGCCGACGATGCAGGACCGCGTCATCGCGGTCAACGTCCTCGGGACGAACACCGTCATCATCCTGGCCCTCCTGGCTGTCGCCCTCGACAGCGAGTCGTTTCTCGATATCGCCCTGGTGTACGCGCTTTTGAACTTCCTCATGGCCGTCGCCATCTCGAAGTTCACCGTCAAACGGGGGGACGTCATATGAACGAGTTCCGTCTCGCCGCGATCCTCGCGTTGCTCGCCGGGGGCGTCTTCTTTACGTTCGTCTCCATCGTCGGCGTGCTCCGGCTGCCGGACGTGTACGCCCGCGCCCACACCGCCTCCCAGACGGATACGCTCGGCGCGGGCCTCGTCGTGGGGGCGGTCGTGCTCGCCTACGGTGCCGAAACCGAGGTCATCAAGGCGGTCCTCCTGCTCGTGTTCATCTTCATTACCAATCCGACGGCCGCACACGCGGTCACGCGCGCGGCGTACGAGGAAGGAATCGAACCGTGGACGGAGGGGGACGAGCGACGATGAGCCTGCTCGGCTTTACGCTCGCGGCGTTCGTCATCCTCACCGCCGTCGCCACCGCGCTGTTGCGCGATACGCTCGCCGTCATCATCCTGTTCGCCGCCTACAGTCTCGGGATGGCGCTGTTGTATACGCTGTTGCTCGCGCCCGACGTCGGTATCACCGAGGCGGCGATCGGGGCCGGCGTGACGACGATCCTGTTGCTCGTGACGATCACGAAGACGACGCGTCCGGGGGCCGAGGAGATATTCTCGGCGGTCAACTGGCCCGCCGCGACCGTTTCGGCCGGGCTGGCCGCCGTCCTGCTTTCGGTCGTGGGGGCGATCCCCGCCGGGAACTTCCTCGGGGGGACGACGCCCGTGACGGGCGCAGCGGGAACGCCCGGCGAGGGGGTCACCGGCCACTATCTCGCCGCATCCTACGCGGAGACCGGCGTACACAACACCGTCACCGCCGTTCTCGCCTCCTACCGTGGCTTCGATACGTTCGGGGAGGCGGTCGTGGTCTTCGCAGCCGGCGTCGCGGTCGTCGTCGTCCTCCATCGAGGTGATTTCGTGTGAGTGACCCCGACCCCGACACGGGCGTCGGCACCGACTCGGACGCGGGCGTCGCCTCCGAGGCGGATACCGACGTCGACGCCGCCGTCGCCTCCGAGGCGGATACCGACGTCGACACCGCCGTCGAGTTCGAATCCGCCCGACCCTACACCGAAAGCGAAATCATCATGACGGCGGTCCGGGTCGTGACGCCATTCGTCCTCACCTACGGGCTCTTTTTGACATTCCACGGCGCGAACTCGCCGGGCGGCGGCTTCCAGGGCGGTGCGCTCGTCGGCGTCGTCGTCCTCATGTTGGCGTTCGCCTTCGGGATACGGCCGACTCGCGAGTGGGTCGGCAGCGGGCTGATGACCGGCCTCGGTGCCGGCGGCGTCATCGTCTTCGTGGGCGTGGGACTCGGGACGCTCGCGCTCGGCGGGACGTTCCTCGAGTACGGCCTCTATGAGCCGTTCGTCGGCCCCAAAGCGACGAAGTGGGGGATGGAGGCGATCGAGATCGGCGGCGTCGCCGCCATCGTCTCCGGCGTCATCATGGGGCTGTTCTTTCTCACCGCCGACGGCTACGACCCCAACGGGGGTGAGGGGGCGTGACTGCCCTGTCCGCCCCCGGTGGGGGCTCGCTCGCCCTCTCCGCTCTCGACGGCGTTGCAACCGTCCCGCTTGCGCTTTCGGCCCTCTCGACGCGGTACGCCTACGCGACGTTCGCGCTCCTGTTCGCGATCGGACTGTATATGATGATCGCGAGCCCGAATCTCGTCAAGAAGGTCATCGGGCTGAACCTCTTTCAGAGCGCGATCTTTTTGTTTTTCGTCTCGATGGCCTACGTCCGAGGCGGGGCGGTCCCCGCGATCCCGAGCGAGGGTGGCGCGGTCGGCGCGTACGCCAGTCCGCTGCCGCAGGTCATCGTGTTGACCGCCATCGTCGTCGGCGTCAGCCTCACTGCCGTTGCGCTGGCGTTGATCGTCCGGCTGTATACGGAGTACGGCACGCTCAACGAGGAGACGATCCGGGAGGTCATGGATGAGTAATCCGGAACTCGCCCTGCTCGTGGCGGTACCGATCCTCGCGGCGACGCTGCCGCTGCTCGTCGGCCTCCGGTTCGATTCGGTCGGGTGGCCCATCGCCACGGTCGCCGCGCTCGTCGAGGCCGGTCTCGCCGTCTTCGTCGCCTCGCGGGTCGCTACGGAGGGCCGATATGTCCACAGCCTCGGGAACTACCCCCGTCAGTACGGCATCGAGTTGGTCGCCGACGGCTTCTCCGCGGCCGTCGTGCTCTTGATCGCCGTCGTGACGCTCGCCGTGTTGGGCTACGCCAGACGCGGCGGGGCCAGAGAGAAGACGTATTACAGCGCCTTCTTGTTGCTCTGTGGCGGGCTGATGGGTATCGGCCTGACCGGCGACGTGTTCAACATGTTCGTCTTCCTCGAGATCGTCGGCCTCGCGACCTACGCGTTGGTCGCGGCCGGTCGCTCGGGGCGCTCGGCGCTCGCGGCGCTGAAGTACCTCCTCGTCGGGACGGCGGGGGCGTCGATGTACCTCGTCGGCATCGGCTTCGCGTTCGTCGCTACGGGGACGTTGAACATGGCGGAGCTGTCGCGGGCGATCCCGGAGACCGTCGGCTACTCGGATCCACTCGTCGTCGCCTCTTTCAGCTTCGTCGCCGTCGGGCTGTCGGTCAAAGCCGCCATCTTCCCGTTGCACACCTGGATGCCCGACGCCTACGCGGAGGCACCCGACACCGTGACCGCTTATATCGCCGCGCTCGTCTCGACGCTCGGGGCGTACGCGCTGGCGCGGATCATCTACTCCGTGTACACGCCCGCCTTCTTCGAGGCGGTCCCGTTGGCCGGGGACGCCCTCGTCGCGTTCGCGACGACGAGCATCGTCGCCGGCTCCGTGCTGGCGGTGATCCAATCCGACGTCAAGCGGATGTTGGCGTACTCCTCGGTCGCCCAGTTCGGGATGATCGTCGCCGCCTTCGGCCTCGGGACCGAGCAGGCCCTCCTGGGTGGGGCGATCCACCTCGTCGGCCACGGGCTGATGAAGGTCGGGCTGTTCCTCGGGGTCGGCGTCATCGCGAGCGCCTACGGCGTCCGGACCGTCCGGGAGTATGCCAACCTGGGGTATCGATCGCCGGTGACGGTCGCGGCGATGGGGATCCTGTTGCTCGGGCTGGTCGGGATCCCGCCGTCGGTCGGCTTCCTCGGCAAGTGGTACATCGCCTGGGGAGCCATCGAGGCGGGCGCACCAGTCGTCGCCGCGGTTGTCCTCTTCAGTACGCTGTTGACGCTTTTGTACGTCGCCCGCCTGCTGGAGACGCTGTACTTCCGCCCCCCCGACGATGTCGAGGGCGCGGTTCCGGCCGCGGACGTCCGGTTGCGCTCCGACGGCGGAGGCGACGCGGACGCCGGCACGGACGACGTGTCCGCTGATGCGGACGCCGGCACGGACGACGTGTCCGCCGACGTGGGGGCCTACGTCGACGTCGACGACGCTGGAATGGCCGAGATCAACGCCGGTACCGGCACCCGTCCAGTCTCGTTCGGAATGGTGTTCGTCGTCGCCGCTATCGCCGTCGCCGCGGTCGCGCTCGGCTTCGCCGGGCCGGTCTTCGAAGGGTTCCTCGGACCGTTCTTGGAGGCTGTACTATGATGGACAACTTCCCGCTGTACGTCGTGTTGGTATCGTTTTTCGGGATGTTCGGCATCTTCGCGGCCCACCGCCGCCCGAACGTCCGCGAGGCGGTCACGGTCGTCGTCGCGCTCGCGAAGTTCGGGCTCGTCGCCTCGATGGTGCCCGGCGTCCTGGCGGGGAAGACGTACGTCTTTTCGGCCGGCGAGTTCGTTGCGGGCATCGAGTTCGTCCTCCGGGCCGACCCGCTCGGGACCCTGTTCGCGTCACTGGCTAGCTTGCTTTGGATCGTGACTTCGTTTTACAGCATCGGCTACATGCGCGGCCTCGACGAGCACAGCCAGACCCGGTATTTCGCCTCCTTCGCCGCCTCGCTGTCGGCGACGATGGGGATCGCCTTCGCGGGCAACCTCGTGACGATCTTCGTCTTCTATGAGTTGCTCTCGATCGCGACCTACCCGCTCGTCGCCCACGACGGAACCGACGAGGCGCGCTCGGCGGGCCGGAAATACCTCGCTTACACGATGTTCGGGGGCGGCGTCCTCGTCCTCGCGGGGACGGTCTTGGTCTTCTTCCTCGCCGGGACGGTCACGTTCACGCCCGGCGGCATCGAGGGCCTCGCCGACGTCGCGAACTCGAACGAGTCGGCGGTCCAACTCGCGTACCTCCTGCTCGCGGTCGGCTTCGGCGTCAAGGCCGGGCTCATGCCGCTGCACCAGTGGCTCCCGACCGCGATGGTCGCGCCGACGCCCGTCTCCGGGCTCCTCCACGCGGTCGCGGTCGTCAAATCCGGCGCGTTCGGGGTCGCCCGCGTGACGCTCTATGTCTTCGGTCCCGAGGTCGCCTATCGGATCGGGATGGGTGTCGCGATCTCGACGCTCGCGGCGTTTACGCTTCTCGCGGCGTCGTTCATCGCGCTCCGAAAGGATCACCTCAAACAGCGCCTCGCGTACTCGACGGTCTCACAGCTCTCGTATATCGTGTTGGGCCTCGGAATATTCGGCCCCTACGGGCTGATCGGCGCACTCTTGCACATCCCCGCCCACGCGTTCATGAAACTCACGCTCTTTTTCTGTGCCGGCGCGGCCCACGTCGAGACCCACACCGACCACATCTCGGAGATGGCGGGGATCGGCAAGCGGATGCCGGTCGTCTTCGGCGCGTTCGCGCTCGCGGCCGCCGGGATGGCCGGCATCCCGCTGTTCGCGGGCTTCGTCTCGAAGTACTACATGCTCATCGGCGCGGCCGAGATGGGGACGTTCGCGCCCGTCGGCTACTATCTCGCGGGGGCGCTTCTCGTCTCCGGCGTGCTCAACATCGCGTACTTTTGGCCGGTCGTCTACACGGCCTTCTTCGAAGCCGAGGACGACCACGACGCCAAGCCGCTCGTCGATCACCGACCCGGCGGCGAACGACGCTCGACGCTCGCGGTGACCGACGGCGGCGATCCCGGTGACGAAGACGCCGACGCCGACATCGGCCCGACGGACCTCCGGCCGGACTTCTCGGGCTCGGGATCGCCCGGCGAACGCCGCGATTACAGCGAGCCGGCGCCGCTGGTCGAGGGCAAGTATGCGGTCGATGCCAACCCCAGCGACCACACGACGCCGGAGGAGGATACCCGAGACGGCGGCGAGGATCGCAACGAGGCCCGAAACGGTTCGGAGGGACGAAACGGTGCGGAGGCCCACACCGCAGCGGAGGAGGCCGACACGGCCCACGAGATGGACGACTACGATGCCCACCACGAGGGGCCGCCGCCGGGCGGGTGGCGACGGCTCTCCGCCGCCGAGGCATTCCGGGGCGAGGAGACGACGTGGTTCATGCTCGGGCCGATCCTCGTGGCCGTGACGGGCGCGGTCCTCGTCGGGATCATCCCCTACGAACTCGGCTTCCTCGAGCTGATCGAACTCATCGTCGAGGGCGTCCTCTCGGGGACGGAGGTGCCGGCATGATCGAGTCGGTCCCGCCGTTCGTCTACGTCGCGATCGCCGCCGTCGCGGTCGCGTTCCTCCCCCGGTTCGCCGGCCACGCCGTCGCCGCGCTCGCGACCGCCACGATCGGGGTCCAGGCGCTTTTGCTGTCGAACGGTACCTACCTCGAGACGCGGTTTCTGGGCTTCGACGTGGTCTTTCTCAACGTCGACGACCCCGCCCGTCTGGTCGCCGTCGCCGTCGCCACCCTCGCCACGGCGGCGGTCGTCTACGCCCACGAGACCGAAGCGCCGCGGGTGATGACCGCCTTCGCGATGAGCTACGTCGCGGGCACCGCCGGTCTCGTCTTCGCGGGCGATTGGCTCTCGATGATCTTCTTTTGGGAGCTGATGGCCGTCACGTCGACGCTTTTGGTGTGGCACCACGGCGGCGCGGCGGTTCGGGCCGGCTACCGCTACGCGTTATATCACGGCACCGGGGGCTCGATCCTGTTGGCCGCCGTCGTCGTCCACTTCGTCAGCGAGGGCTCGTTCCGCTACGCAGCCTCGGGGATCGCCGACGTCGCCGCCCCCCTCGCCGCGATCGGGATCGGAATCAACTGCGGGTTCATCTTCCTGCACTCGTGGCTGCCCGACACCTACCCGCGCCCCCACGTCGCCGCGTCGGTCTTCCTGTCGGTGTTTACGACCAAGACCGCCGCCTACGTAATGTACCGAGCGTTCCCCGACGGCGGGATGTGGCTCGCCTACCTCGGCGGCTCGATGGCCGTCTACGGCGCGTTCTTCGCGCTGTTGCAGTACGATCCCCGGCGGCTGCTGTCGTATCACATCCAGGCGCAGGTCGGGTACATCCTCGCCGGGATCGGCATCGGCACCGAGGTCGCCGTCGCGGGCGGGTTGGCGCACCTGTTCAACAACATCCTGTATAAAGCGCTTTTGTTCATGGCGGTCGGCGTCGTCGTCTACCGGACCGGCGAGCAGAACATCAAGAAGATGGGCGGCCTCTGGAAGGTGATGCCGCTGACGTTTCTCGCGTATCTGTTGGGCGCGGCGTCGATCACCGCCGTCCCCGGCACCAACGGCTTCGTCTCGAAGGGGATGATCCTCGACGAGGCACATCACGTCCACAACGTCGAGTTGGGGCTCGCGGGAACCGCGCTGTACGGCGACGTCCTGTGGTGGCTGTTGATCCTCGGCGCGATCGGGACGTTCATGTCGTTCATCAAACTGGGCTATTACATCTTCTTCCACGGCGAGTCCACCCTCCAGCCGGCCGACGCCACGCCCGGCCAGACCGTGGCCATGCTCGCCGTCGGCGGCTTCTGTCTGCTCTATGGGCTCGCACCCGGACTGCTGTTCGAGCTGTTGCCCTTCAGCGACACGCTCGTTGCCGAACTGCACCCCTACAGCACCGGCCACCTCACCGAGGGCGTCGTCCTGTTGGTCGTCGGATTCGCCGCCTTCTTCGGGCTGAAGGGGCCGATCACCCGGCTTGCGTGGCTGCCCGACGTCGACCGCGTCGTCTTCCCCGCGGGCTTTTATCTGAACCGCGGGCTCACCTGGGGCGTCACGGAGCTTTGGGCCGCCGTCGACCGGGCCGTGATGGCGGGCGCCGGCGCGTCGATGCGCGTGGGGGGCGATCCGGGTCGGTACGCCTACCGGACGGCAGAGCGCCTCCCCGGCGTCGATGTGGACGAACTGCCGGCCGGCGACGGGGCGGAGACGGTCCGGCTCAGGGCTTCCTCGAGCGCCAGCGTATTCTTGTTGACGCTGGCGCTGCTCGTCGGGCTCACGGTGTTGGTGCTGCTTTGATCTCCCCCCGCGGATCGAGACGCTCCGAGGACAGGCGATCGACAGCGAAGCCGAAGCCGAGCCCCGCGAGCGGACGTCGGACGCCGGGATGCGTGCTCCCACCGGGCGCGACGACGAGTGATACCGCCGGCGACGGTTCGTGACGGGGGTCGTGCCCAGGGGGACGCGCGTGGCGTACGGGCGGGATCGCCGGCAGTACGGCTCCCCGTTCGGGGTGGAGTCACCGTTCGACCCGCGCGAGGACCGACCGACGGCCCCGTTCGAGGGCGACTCCCGCGACGATGAGGATTGTTCCGGCGACGACGAGCGCGATCGCCCCCGAGAGCGCGTCGACGACGGTCGCGGCCACGAACGACAGCGTCTGTGCGAGCGCGGCGACCGCGGCGATGTCGACGAAGTGCCGAGATCCGGTCCGGTAGCCGTAGTAGCCGGTCGCGACGACCGAAGCGAGGGTGGCGACGTGGACGAGGACGACGGCGACTGCGTTCGGGACCGTCCCCGGAGCCGCGAGCGCGGTCCCCGTTCCGAGGGCGGTCGCCCCGAACGCCGTCGCCGCCCACAGGAGGCCGGCGCGGTCGCGTCGGACGCCGAACCAGCCGACGGCGGCGGCCGCGCCGAGAGCGAGCACACCGAGCGTCGCCGAGAGGTCGAGATCGAACCGATCGAAGCTGCCGTCGAGAGTCGTCACCACGAGCAGGCCGGCAAGGGCGAACGCCGTGCCGACGGTCCGATAGGCCCAACCAACGCGCTCGCTCCGGGTACCGGCGAGCCCGAACAGCCCGATCCCGAGCAGCGCGAGCGGTGCAGTCGGGTCGCCGGGACCGGCGAGTTCGAGGACGAGCCCGCCGAGCACGAGGAGTCCGAATCCGGTTCCGGCCCGGGAGTCGAGTACGTGACCGGTCGGGAGCGCAACGGCGGTCCACGCGAGAAGGAGCCACACCTCCTCGATCGACGTCGAGGCGAGATCGGCGAGCAAAAACAGCGACGGTCCGGCCAACACCGCACCGAGCACCGATAACACCAGTCCGGCACGCGGGAGCGAGCGCCGGTAGGCACTCGCACCGCCGAGGTAGGCGAGTCCCGGTCCCGCAAGCAGGACGACGACCTGTGCGGCCGTCGAGAGGTCCTCCCAGTTGGTCGCCAGAAACCACGTGATACCGACGAAGACGAGGGCGGCACCGACGGCGGAGAGCGCAACGACCGCGCGGGACCGGCCCGGATCGTCGGTCTCGTACCGTTCGAGGATCGCCTCGGCCTGTTCTTCGGTGACGATCCCGTCTCGAACCCACTCGTCGACTTCGGCTCGGAGGGCATCGGGGTCCATGGTCGGCGGTCAACCGCCGGACCTTTATACGTTCGGCCGATCGTCGGCTCCGCTCGGACCGTCGATATCGGCGGCGTCAGCGTCGTCCCGGACCTCACGGCCGTCATCCATATCCGTCCGTCCGGCCTACGGCAGGTATGACGGATTGGAATGCGGTTCTCGTGGGCTTTCTCGTCGGGGTCGTCGCGAGCGTGTTCGCCTTTGCGATCCCGGTCGTCGGCCACGTCGGGGCCGGCCTGCTGGCCGGGGGCGTCGCCGGATTCATGGCCGGCGGGGGGATCGGACGCGGGGCGTGGCACGGCTTGCTGTCGGGGGCCATCGGCGGCCTCGTCGTCGCGCTCGGGATCGCGCTCGTCGTCTCGCTCGTCGGGATCACCGTCGGCGGGCCGTTCGGGCTGCTCGGCGGGGTCGGCGTCTTCGCGGTCGGCGCGCTCGTCGCGTTCGTCTTCGCCGTCGACAGCGCGATCGGTGGCGCGGTCGGTGGGCTTTTCGCCCGGTAACTGTCCCGTCGAGGGACGTCCGTGGCGAGCCCCGTCCCCCCAGGACGGATCGCCCGGAACGGGCAGGGCCGGCAGTATAAGTGGCCGGCGACCCATCCTCCCGTATGGCCGAAATAGCCCCCGACGCCTTGCTCCCGAACGACCGCGTGAAGGACGCCGTCCTCGAGGGCGAAATAACGCAGTTGAGCCGCGGGGCGGCGAACCGCTACGCGGAGGCGGGCGACACCTTCGCCCTCGGGGGGACGGACTTCGAGGTGACGGCCGTCGACGAACGGACGCTTGGGGATCTCACCGACGCCGACGCGCGACTCGAGGGGTCGCCCTCGCTCGAGGCGTACAAACAGCGCATGGAACGCGTCCACCCGGGCGATTTCGAGTGGGACGGGACGAGCGAGATCGTTACCTATCGCTTCGAGCCGGCCGACTGACACCCGGATCGGCCGGTACGTTCGGGGCCGCCCCGTTGCTCCCCGACACAGCGTCCGCTCGAAACCGCCCGCCGACGGAACGCGCCGAACCGTTAAGATACCCCCGGACGAACGGGCTGACATGCAGGCGAAGCGGGAGTATCGTGACCGGGACGGAACGGAGGTCGCGGTGCTCGATGCCCTCGTCAACCGGACGGAGGAAGGCGCAACGGTGTTCGAACTCAGGACCAACGTCCAGGCCGACATCGACGAACTGGAGACGGCGCTCGCCGAGCTCAAGGAGGCGGGATTGATCACCGTCGAGAACGGCGACGGGCCGATGCGGATCTATCCGGACGACCGCGTCGTCCCGGAGTTCGATGCCGATACCTCCGAGGAAGGGTCGTCGCTCCTCGACGGGTTACGCGAGAAGCTCGGGCTGTGAACTACCCGACCTCCATTCCGACCCCTACCCGACCTCTACCCCGACCCCTACCCGACCTCTACCCTGCTCGGCCGGACGGCTCCGCTGAGGGTTGGGTCCCTGTTTCCGCGTCGGCCCCTGCATCCGCCGCGGACACAGCGCCCACAAGCACGGGGTTCTCGTCCCGCCCCATTGGTTCGATGGGACGGTTCACAGACAGACACACGCTTTTTTCGCGTTTGAATGTCGGCCGGGCGTCCCGCTCCCACGAGCGAGTCGGGAGCGGTGGCGCGGAACGCCCATCGGAGCCCGATACGTGGGCGTTCGGCGAAGTGCCGGCGAGCGCCGTGATCGGACGTCCGGCCCCCTCCCGGACGCGGAGGACCGACTCCTCGCGGACGCGGACATCCAACCCTCCCGGACGCGGAGACACGGGGGCGGGGGCGGGGGCGGGGGCCGCCCGCGGAGACGCGGCTGTTTTACTTCTCCGGTCCGTTCTCCTCACTAATGACTGTCGTTGCGGAGCTACACGAATCCCACGGCGCGACGTTCACAGAACGCGGCGACCGCCGGGTCGTCGACCACTACGGCCGCCCCGAGCGGGTCCATCAGGCCGTCAGAAACGTCGTCGGGACGGTCGAGATGGGCTACGGCGTCCTCGAGGTGACCGGTGACGATCGGGTCGACTTCGTCGATAACGCCGTTTCGAACCGGGTCCCCGAGACGGACGGGGAGGGCGTCTACGCGCTGTTGCTCGACGCGCAGGGCGGGATTGAGATGGAGCTGTACGTCTACAGCGCCGGGGAGAAGCTGCTCTGTTTCGTCCCGCCGGGGCGAGCGGACGAGCTCGCGGCCGAGTGGTCCGAGAAGACGTTCATCCAGGACGTGACCGTCCGGGCCGCGACCGACGACTTCGGCGTCTTCGGCGTCCACGGCCCGAAGGCGACCGAAAAGATCGCGTCGGTACTGACGGGACCGGGATCGCCCGACGAACCGCTGTCGTTCGTCCGCGGCACGCTCGGCGACTGGGGTGTGACTGTCGTCCGGACCGACGATTTGACCGGCGAGGAAGGATACGAGGTCATCTGCGACGCCGACGACGCGGGCAAGGTCTTCGACGCGCTCATAAATCACGGCCTCAACGCCGCGCCGTTCGGCTACCGGACCCTCGAATACCTGCTGCTCGAGGCCGGAACACCGCTCTTCGGAACGGAACTCGAAGGCACCGTCCCGAACGTCCTCGGCCTCCGGAACGCCCTCGACTTCGAGAAGGGCTGTTACGTCGGCCAGGAGATTGTCTCGAAGATCGAAAACCGCGGGCAGCCGTCCCGGCGACTCGTCGGGCTTCGCCCGGAAGTGGTCCCCGGTGTGGGTGCGGCGGTCTTCGACGGCGACGGACACGTCGGCGACGTGACCCGCGGCGACTACAGCCCGGCACTGGACGCCCCGATCGCGCTCGCACTCGTGGAGTACGGCCTCGATGCCGGCGGGCTGTACGTTCGGATCGACGGCGACGACGTCGACGCCGAGCTCGTCGATCTCCCGTTCGTCGAGGGATCGGCCCGGTCGCGGCGGCTTCCACAGTACGAGTGATACGGATCGCCGTACCGATGTACCGATCACCGCCCGAACGGTGTAGGCGGCGACCGTTCCCGGACGATAACGGTCCGTATGGCGTCTCTCTCCGCCACTGAACGAACTGGATCAATACGTGCCGCACCGCTGGATCGAGCGCCGCCGCACTCGGCCGGTCACTGCCGTCGGTCGCTCTCCAAGTCGACGTCGAGACCGTCGAGAACCTCCTTCGCTTCCTCGCGTTTCTCTTGGTGTTCCTCGAGGAACCCGGCCATGAGTTCGGCGGCCTGCTCCTTGCAGCCGCCACAGAGACGTTCGCCGCCGGCACACTCCTCGTAGACGCGGGTCGCGAACTCGTCGTCGTCGCCCGACAGCAGGTACGCGTACAGTTCGTACACGGGGCACTCGTCGGGTTCTCCGCCCAGCTCGCGTTGTTTCTCCGCCGTCTCGCGGCCGCCCGTGGTCGCGGATTTGACCTTCTCGTAGCCGTCTTCGGGGTCGTCGAGCAGGCTGATGTGGCTCGCCGGGACCGACGAGGACATCTTCCCGCCGGTCAGCCCGGTCATGAAGCGGTGGTAGATCGACGACGGCGGGAGAAAGCCGTAGCCCCCGTAGTCGGTTTCGACCGCCCGGGCCAGCTCCTCGGCCTCGGATCGCGAGAGCTCGAAGCTGTCGATGTGACCCTCGTAGACGCGTTTTTCGCCCTCGACGGCCTCGATGAGCGCCTCGAAGGCCTCGTCGGTCGCGTTGCGATTCAGGAAACGGACGCGGGGACGGAGCGGCTCCTTGCCGCCGGCGTCGAGCGTCTCGATCGCACTTTCGAGGGGGCCAACGGGCGGGCGCTCCGAACGGAGCCACTCGGCAGCGTCGTGACACCGGACGCCGGATTCGGGGTCGTCGGCCTCGGCCGCGAGCGCCTCGTAGGCATCGGCGACGAGTTCCCGTTCGTCGTCGCCCAACTCGAAGCTCGCGTACGCCTCCGTGACGCCGAAATACCGCATCCGGCCCGCGAGGTCGCGAGCCAACCGCATGTGGGGATCCTGGTCGGGGCCGACGGGGATGACGGTCGGCTTCGGCTCCCCGAGTTGCGGATAGAGGATGTCGGCCATCTGGGTGACGACCGACTGCATGTAGGAGACCTCCGTCTCGCCGTCGAAGTCGTAGATCGCCCCCAGTTCGGAGGCGTTCGCCTTCGTTCCGAGTTCGAAGGCGAGGTCCTGCACGTCGCGGTTCGTCGACTGTCGGTACAGCGTCCCCTCCTCGGGGTCGAACCCGAGGGCCAGAAGCGAGAGCAGATAGCTCTCGGTGTGCTCGTCGATCTCGTCCCACGACAGCCCGCGGGCGGCGTGTGCCTCCATGTCGGCGATGAGACCGTAGGCGTCGGCACCCTGCTTTTGGTGCCAGATCAGTTCGTCGAAGACCAGTTTGTGTCCGATGTGGGGGTCGCCGGTCGGCATGAAGCCGGACAGGGTGGCGAAGGGTTCGCCTTCGAGCATCGCCTCGGCGACCGGCCGGTAGTCGCGGTGGCCGAAGATGACGCCACGGCGCATCAGGTAGTGCGGCGAGGGGACTCGGGGGAGTACGTCGTCGAAGGACTCGATGCCGAACTCCTCGAAGAGCTTCCGGTAGTCGTCGACGGTCGAGGAGCCCCACGGGTCGAGGGCCACGTCGTTGACGGCTCCGCCGTCCCCGCTCTCGTGGGTTCCGTCGTCTGCCATGGGCAGTCGTCCGGGTGGTTCGCTCAAAAACCGTTCGCTTGCGCCGGAGCGTTCGAGGGACCGAGAGCCCAAAGGTACGCCGGGGAGCCTCGGAGCCGTCCGATCCCGTTTGCCGCCGTGGACATAATGTATCGTGGTTACGTGAGTAGGAAAAATTAATCAATACAAGACACCGTAGGGTAGCATAACATGGTTACGGCCCGTCTGCGTCCGCGGCGGTCGCGGCGGTCGTTTCTCGCGGCGGCGGCCGTCGGCACTACGGTCGGGTGTCTCGGGACCGCGGCCGCGAACGTACGCGTCCTGGCCGCAGGGAGCCTCGCACGGACGTTCGAAGAGCACGTCGCCCCCGCGTTCGAAGGGGAGACAGGGATCGATGTACACGGCGAGTACTACGGATCAAACGCGGTGATGCGGATGGTCGAGGACCGGACGAAACGCCCCGACGTGATCGTGAGCGCCGACTCGACGCTGCTCCGCGAGCGACTGTACGGGACGGTCACCGACTGGGACGTCGAGTTCGCGACTAATAGCTTGGGGATCGGGTACAACGAGGCGACCGAGTTCGGGCGACACCTCGCCGATGGCGAGCCGTGGTACGAGGCGGCCCGGTCGGCCGGGGACGGGACCCTCGCGATCGGCGACCCGAATCTCGACCCGCTCGGCTATCGGGCGATACAGGCGTTCGACCTCGCCGAGGCCGAACACGGGCTCGAGGGGTTCCGGGCGGAGATGACGGCATCGGTGTACGAAGAGCCCGAGGAGCCACAGATGATGGCCGGTGTCGAGACCGGTTCGCGGGCGGGGGCGATCGTCTACCGCAACATGGCGATCGATCACGGCATGGCCTTCCAGGAGTTTCCCGACGCGTACAACTTCGGCCACCCCGAGCTAGCCGACCACTACGCGGCTGCCGAATACACCACCGACGAGGAGGGGTACACGGCGAAGGGACGGCCGATCCTCTACGGCGCGACGGTGAACGGGGAGACGGAGAACGGCCACCGGTTCGTTCGGTTTCTCCTCGATACCCCCGGTCCGCTCCGCGAGGCGGCGTTGACCGTCGGCGACGCGCTTCCGCGCTCGTTCGGCGACGTGCCGGCGGTGATCGCGGGATGAGCCACCCGGAGGCCGTCTCCGGCGGGCGGCCGATCCGAGCGCCGGAACTGCTCGTCCCGGCCGCGCTCGGTGGGGTACTCCTCGTCTACTTCGCGCTCCCGTTCGCCGCGTTTCTCACCCGAACCGGGACGGCGAACGTCGTTTCCGGGCTGTCGACGCCGCAGGCTCGGGAGGCGATCGGCAACTCGCTTCTCACCGCCCCGGTCTCGACGGCAATCGCCGCGGTCTTCGGCGTCCCGTTGGCCTACGTGCTCGCGCGGCGGTCGTTTCCGGGCAAACGGCTCGTCGAGGCGCTTGTGATCCTCCCGCTCGTCGTCCCGCCCGTCGTCGGCGGCGCGATGCTCCTGACGGCCGTCGGGCGGTTCACGCCGATCGGATCGGTCGCGGTGGCGCTCGGCGTTCCCCTCACGGACAGCCTGCTCGGGGTCGTCCTCGCACAGACGTTCGTCGCCGCGCCCTTCGTCGTCATCACCGCCCGCGCCGGGTTCGGGTCGGTCGACGAGCGCTTAGAACAGGCGTCCCGGTCGCTCGGATACGGTCCCCTCTCGACGTTCCGGAACGTGTCGTTGCCGCTGGCACGGGGATCGATCCTCGCTGGAGTCACCCTGACGTTCGCGCGGGCGATCGGCGAGTTCGGGGCGACGATGATGCTCGCGTACAACCCGCGGACGATGCCGACCCGCCTCTGGATCGATTTCATCGCCGGGGGGATCGATGCGACCGTCCCGATCGCGCTCGCGCTCCTCGGGGTCACGGCCACCGTGTTGACCTCGATACAGCGGTTCGGACGGTTCCCGTCGGTGAT
This sequence comes from Natronomonas salinimetallica, assembly GCF_013839515.1. GTDB lineage: Archaea > Halobacteriota > Halobacteria > Halobacteriales > Haloarculaceae > Natronomonas. The sequence continues at coordinate 71,467 of NZ_JACDNQ010000017.1, forward strand.
CGAGCGGTGACCCTCGAACTCGAGGGGATCTCCCACCGGTACGGGACGGAGACGGCGGTCGACGGCGTCTCCTTCGGGGTCGCCTCCGGCGAGCTCGTGGCACTTCTCGGGCCGAGTGGGTGCGGGAAGACGACGATCGTCCAGGCGATCGCCGGCCACGTCCACCCGACCGCGGGACGGATTCGGCTCCGCGGACAGGAGGTGACCGACGCGCCGCCCGAAGCACGACACGTCGGCCTCGTCTTCCAGCGATCGACGCTGTATCCACACATGACCGTCGAGGAGAACGTCGCCTACGGGTTGGCCGCCCGCGATGTCGGACGAGACAGCCGCGAGGCGGTCGTCTCCGAGTACCTCGGGTTGGTCGCCATCGAGGAGCAGCGTGACGCGTATCCCTCGTCGCTGAGCGGCGGGCAGACGCGCCGGGCGGAACTCGCACGGGCGCTCGCTCCACAGCCGGACGTCCTGTTGCTCGATGAGCCGCTGTCGGCGCTCGATCGGGCACTGCGCGAACGGCTACGGGACGAGATCGCCCGCATCCAGCGTGAAACCGGGGTAACGACACTTTTCGTCACACACGATCAAGCGGAGGCGATGGCGCTCGCGGACCGACTCGTCGTGATGAGCGACGGGACGGTCTCGGGCATCGGTGAACCACGGGCGCTCTATGAGTCGCCCCCGACGCCGTTCGTCGCGTCGTTTCTCGGACGGTCGAACACGTTTCCGGCGACGGTCATCGGGAGCGATCCACCGATGGTCGACGTCGGCGGGGGAACGGTACGCCTGCCGCGGATGGACGGACGCCGTTCGCCGGGCGACCGTATCACGTGTCACGTCCGCCCGGCGGCCCTCTCGGTTCGGTCCGCCGACGCCGGTACCGCTGCCGACGAATCGGAGCCCTCGCTGTGCGGCGAGGTCGTCCGTGTCACCGACGTCGGACGACACTATGACGTGACCGTGCGGGCGGAGGTCGGGGCCGAACTAATCGTCGAGCACACCGGAGCGCCACCGGTCGTTGGCGATCGTATCGTCGTGGCACTGCCGGAACGGGGCCTGACGGTCTTCGGCGGGTGAGGCGCGGCGGGCGAACACGTCTACGGGGGCCGCCCATACCGCTGGCTGTCCCCGGCACCCGAGTCGCCGGGGTGAAAACTGCGGTCGCGACGGACAGCCGGCAGTATCAGGGCGTCAGTCGGCCGACCGACAGCCATCGAACCGTATCGTCCGCGACGAGCGCGAAGAGCATCCGCTTTCGAACGCCGTGAGCGAGCCGCACGTCGAGGGCGATGTCGCGGGGCGAACGCTCGACGTCGGCGGGAAGCACCCGGACGAGCAACTCGGAGTGGCCGAGGTCATCGACGTGCTCGACCGTCTCGTAGGTCCGGAAGTCGGCGCCGAATTTGAACCCAGTCTTGGGGACGACCCCGCGTTCGCGGAGCGCTCGATAGACGGTATACCGGAGGCCGAACCGGTCGCCCTCCGCGGAGCGTCCGCGGGACGTTATCGCGCTCGTTCCGCCGTCGACCGACAACGCGCCGTGCTCGGCGAGATACGCCGCCTCGAGCAACGACAGCTGGACGGCGTCGTCCTCGCGGTCGAGCGGCTGGCCGTAGAAGTGCCGCTCGTAGAGCGACGCCGGTGGGGTCCAACAGAGCACGCGGTCGCCGAGTAGGTCCCCCTCGACCGTCGGAAGTCCCTGCGGGACGTTCGACCCTTCGACATCGGGACGGCCGGTCTCCAGATACGTCAGCTCGCTCTCCTCGTCGACGACCGCGAGGACGACGTCCCCGAGCGAGGCGAGGGACACCGACGCGCGCTCGCCGACTACCCGAACCCGGTGTTCGACGGTGGCGTCCCACGGTCCGTCGCCGCGGGGATGGACGACGAAATCGGTTCCCGCGGGCTCTTCGACCCATCCTTCGCGGGCGGGCGAGGCGTAGAATCCCCGCTCACGGAGGTCTTTATAAACGAGAAAGGGGGCGACGATCCCGTCGTTGTCCGCGAGAAAGCCGCCGAGATCGGCTCCGTCGACCGCACCGAGGTCGCCGCGGTACAGCAGGTGGGCGGCTTCGACGGGATCGAGATCGACGCCCTCGCCACGGGGGCGGCCGTATCCCCGCGAGTCGTAGTAGCGCTCGCGGCCGTTCGCGCCGACCTCGACGAGCCCATCTGTCAGGTGGCCTTCCATACCCGGACCCACCGGTGCCGCGCCTAAATCGGCTACGGTCGGTGTTCCCGGGACGGGCGAACTCCGACCCGGTATCGGCGGACGGGCGAGCAAGCGAAGGAGCCGACTCACGCCCCATTCCCCGTCGCCGAACAGCCGACATCGAGACACCGCGGACCGTTTGGGAGTTCGAACACCGGGAGTCCACAGTCACACGACCCGGTGACTCGCCCATCGGGAAGGACGAAGCCGGTCTCGCAGTCGGGGTAGCCCTCACAGCCGACGATGATACCGCCCCGTCGGAGGATCCGCAGGTCACCGCTACAGTTCGGGCAGGTCCATTCCCGGTCGAATCGCTCTCGGGCGGCCTCGAGCAACGACCCGCACTCGTAGTCGAGACACAACTCGAAGCGCCCGCCGCGGTCGATCCGAAACCGGGGGAGCCCACACGAACAGGCCGCGTCGGTCATCGACGCACCGCTCGGGAGGCCGAACCGATCGGCACAGCCAAGACAGGTGACGTCGGTACCGGATCGGATCAACGCCCCGCCGCAGCGACACGGCCCGACCGGCGTTCCCGCGTCCGTAGCGTCGTGTTCGGCGATGGCGACGTCGCCGACGGCCTCTATTCGGAGCGTCTCCTCGCCGTCGCTGGCGAGCAGCCACAGCGGATCGCGGGTCACGGAGAGCGACTCCGGTCGTGTCAGCCACGCGACCGGCTGGTAGCCGTCCGTATCGTGGACGAGGACGGTGTTGTCGGGCTTCAACAGGGCGACCACCCGGCCGCGGACGGTACGCTCGCGACGGCCGTCGAAGTGGACGAGACAGTCGCCCGCGATAGTTCGGATCGACATGGGGCGTCTGGTCGCGTACTGGTATTTAAATTCGCGGGGCGGGAGGATAGTTCGTGTGTTCGAAGGTGACGTGCTGTGTGCTATCGTGTCCGTTTTGACCGTCCCGGGTCGACGTCGATCGCATCAACGGGGCAGACGTCGACACAGAGCATGCAGTCGATACACTGTGACTCGTTGGCCGGATCGGCTTTGATTTCGCTTTCGGGATGGTCCGGGCTGTCCGTCCACTCGAAGACGTCGACGGGACAGTCCTCGAGACACGCCCCGTCGCCGATACAGATATCGAAATCGACGGCGACGTGCGTTCCGTGGATGCCCAGCGTCTCGGGTTCGTCGACCGGGCCCCACACGTCGTGGGCTTCGTGTCGATCGACGACGTCTCGGTTCCGTTCGAAATGCGGATCGATTGCCATTGATATAGAAGGGCCGTAGTAGTCGTCGAAACGACCGAACTACCCGAGCGAGCCCTCCATTTCGAGTTCGATCAGCCGGTTGAGTTCGACCGCGTATTCGATCGGCAACTCCTCGGTGATCGGTTCGATGAACCCCGCC
>NZ_JACDNQ010000018.1:0-10725 GCF_013839515.1 Natronomonas salinimetallica
GGAGATTTGCGTCATGGACAACGGAAGCCTCCCGCTTCAATTCCTTTGATTTAGCGACCGATCCCGCCGCTGTCTAGTGATTCAACAGAGCCGTTTTAACTGATACTGGTGGACGAAATCAAATAAAACCGACTCACGAGTGATTCGCCGTTCGCTCCGTCGAACGGCGTGATCCTCGTGCGTCGTGTGTATATTCTTTTGTCCGTCAGTATGAAAGTAGGCGCTAAGCCCCCTTCCTCAGCGAGCGCCGACCGAAGAGAAGGCGCGGGCATGGAGGGGATACAGCGTTCACGAGACGCTTCGCGTCTCGTCAACGCCGCACAGTTCTCATACAATCTACAGAGATACAGCGAGAGTGCCTCGGAGTCGTACGGAAGACGACGTCCTTCGTGATGACGAGAGACGGCGTCTCTCGAACCACTTGTCCCCGAGGGACTTCACCTCAACCACTGACGCTAACGTGCAAAGCTGAGCTCGAAGAAAGATAGATGGTGCGTCTCGAAGGGGGTGCGGGGAACGCATCGACGATGCGCGACGGAACCATAGCGAACCGAACGCTGTCCCCGACCGAACGTCCCCGCTTTGACTGTGCCGAGGAAGCCGCGGCGAAGGCAAAGCGAAGTGTGGGGTAAGTTTTTCACTCCCCCCGTCCCAATTTGAGCGTGGGTAGTTAACATGGGTGTCAGAACTGCGCTTCAACAGATGCGGTGGATAACGCTCGGGGTCCTCGCAGTCGCCATCTGGGCGGTCATCGCCTGGTTCGAGGTTCTCGAACTGATCGAGTGGACGTCGATGGACTACATTGGTCGGTCGGCCCCCAGCGGGGTCGTCGGACTCATCGTCCTCGCGGGACTCACCGCGCTGTTGGTCGCCCTGTTCGGCGAACTGGGTGAAAAAGAGCCCGCGCCCGAGAGTTGGCCGCCGGAATGACGTATTTCGAGTGTACCGAATGCGGGCAGATTGGCGACTTCGCTAGGATGGAGCGATCGGAACTCCGCCAGCGGTGTCCGGTCTGTGAGGAGGAGACCCTCTGGAAAGCCGCCTTTGAGGCCGAGGGGGGGACGTCGTTTTGATCTCTTTCGAGGTCAGCGAACGTCTATCCGAGGCCGCCGAGGAGTGGGCAGAGGCTCGCCTCGAGGAGCACGACGAGGCACTCGAAACCAAGGTCGAACAGGCTCTCTTGGAGGTCGAACACCTAATCTCCGGCGCACACGAAGTCGATTTTGAGGTCGACGGCCGGACCGTCCACCACGAACCGACCGACGAGCTGGCGAGCTTTCTCGAACGACAGGCGACGGCGAAAGATATCGACGAGTCGGCGGTCCTCACCCTCTACGTCGACCTGTTCGCGCGCGTGTTCCTTGACGACGAGGAGCGACCGTCCAACGCACCGCCGACCTGATACGGACCGTTGTGGTTCGTAAATCGGGTATTGTCGTAAGTAGAGTGTAGCAACTGCTTAACCACGTCCACCTCCGAAGCCCTCTGCCGGCTGGCGGTCACCGAGCGGGATACGGTCACGTCGGGGCGGCTCAGCGACCCAACCGAACGCAAGCCGTCGGGCGCACACAAGGTTTAATACCTCGTCTTCAGTATGTGGTAGTATGTCACATAAGGACGGCGAATGGCGCCCCGAGGGGGCGACCGAGACGTTCAACGGGTTCGAGGTGTGGGACCACGGCGTCTGGCCGAACGAACTCCACACCGGCGAGGTCGACGGCGACGTCTCCCTAGCGGAGTAACGCTTTTTACTAGAATCGCGGCGAGAGTGCCCCTTCCTCAACGAGCGACCAACCGGAGCGAGTCGGGGGGGGGATGAATCGCTGTACGCCAGTACGAACCATTACGTTTGGACGTCGCGGAACGCGCGACTGTCACGAGGGGGGAACATAGAGGTTCGCCCGTGATCGAGCGGGCCATCGATACGGGGGCGCCCGTGGCAGCCGCACTCGGCGTCCTCGCGTTGCTGTCGGGCTTCGTCGTCGTGTGCGAAGCTAGCCAGGAACCTGTTGGGCGACGATCTCGTCCTCGAACTCGACGAGACCGACGAACACCTCCGCAGCGGCGAGAAAGAGGTTCGCTTCGGCTTCAACCACGTCGAACTCCGCTTGGACCGTTTCGAGGAATGCCTCATCCCACCGCCCGATATGTTCGTCGAGAAGCACCCGCTCGTAGCCGAAGGCCGCCTCCTGTCCGCGCCGTTGGCGGTCGACGAGATTTCGGAGGAACGCGAGTTCGACGGCGAGGTGGTCGTTTTCCTCGGGGTATTCCTCGTAGGGAGACCATCCCGCCGCCGAGTAGTCCGCTTCGAGTTCCGCGAGTCCCTCGCCGATGAACTCGGTGTCCTCGCGATAGTAGGTTTCGTGGGGGAGTGCTGGCGGTCGCGGCCCCACGAACAGCCGGGTGTACTCCGTCCGGAGTTCGTCGGCGACGTCCTCGACCGGCCGCGACCGATTCGCCTCGATAAACGCCTCGAGCCGCTCGAAGCCGCGGTCCATCAGGTCGTTGATCTCCCCCTCCGGGACGGTTACCTCATCGGAGAACAGCCGCCCGAGGAACTCCTCGCTGGGGGCGTCGTAGAACACCTCGATGAGGAAGTCGATTATCTCCAGTCGTGCCTCGTATATCTGGGTTTCGTCCATCAGTTTTCACCTCGTTCGTACAGCAGCCGCGTCCGACAGTCGCCGCAGTACTCGAAGACCGAGTGCGGCGACTCCGGCGCGATGCCTTCGACGGCGTCGCCGACCTCACCCCGGACCTTGTCGACGGTCCCGGCGGAGGCGAAGGGCTTCCCGCAGCGAACGCATTCCTGCATCTCGCCCTCGTAGACGCGCGTCCACGCGTCGTTCGGAAGGTCGTCGGGTGCCTCCTCGCTGTTCTCCGGGAGGAGCGACAGGTCGAGTCCGTCCTGCATCGTGATGGCCGTCTCCGGACACCCCTCCTCACAGAGGCCACAGTTGACACAGCGCTCGTGGTTGAAAAGCAGGTCGCCCTCGTTCGTCCGCTGGACGGCGTCGGTCGGACACAGGTTCGTACAGGTCGGCGTGAGGTTGCAGGCATCCGAGACCTCCATCCAGGCGAAGTCCCTCAGCCCGCGGATGACCTCCCGTTCGGGGTCGACGTGTTCGAGGAGGGTACGAACGGATTCGAGCGTCCACGCGTGGGAGGCAAAGGCCGGGCGGTCGATGTCGCCCTCCATAGTCCCGTCGGCCTCATGTTCGCCGGCGGGAACCGGCGACTCGTCTAGGCGCTCGACGACGAACATGGATAGTTCCTCGATGAACTGGCCGGGGTCGTCGGCCCCGGGTGCAAAGAAGCCGACGCGCTCGCCCAGGCCGAGGTCGGCGGTCGCGCGGTTCAGGCGCTCGACCAGTTCCTCCTTGGGGTCAGGTCCGGAGTGCAGACAGTCGCCGCCGCAGCCGACGATGGCGACGCCGTCGGCGCCCGCCGCCAGCGCGTGCATGACGTGGGCCTCCCCCACCGTGTCGGTGCAGTTGACTTTCACGGGGAGAATCGGCGGATAGGAGACGCTCTCTCCGAGTGCCGTCCGCCGGCCGTACTCGCGCAGTCGGTCGGCGGCCCGCTCCGAACAGACGAAGGCGACGACCGGCTGGTCGATGCCGCTCGACCCTCGATCGAACAGCCAGCCTCCATCGTCGTTTTCCGTCTTCAGAAGGGCCTCGACTTCGCGGGCGATGCGCCGGTTCGATGGCTCCTGAAGCTGTGTGGCGCCGGTTGGACACGCCGAGGTGCAGGCACCGCAGTTCTGACAGGCCACCTCGTCGAACTCGACGACATCGATCGATGGCCGACTGACCGCGCCGTGCGGGCAGGCGTCCGAGCAGGCGGTACAGCCCCGCTGTGAGGAGGCGCCAGCGGCACAGACGTCCATTTCGAGGTCGAGGAAGGCGGGTTTCTCGATGCCGCCGAGCTGTGACTCGACGGCCGCTATCGTGGCGGCGTCGACGGGGCCGGCGTAGTAGCCCAAACGACCGCCGCGGGTATCCGGGTCGGTGTCGGGGTGGATGACTTGGTCGACGGTGATCCGACGGGTCGTCCCGTCCATGTCGATCGCGTCGGTCGGGCACACCCCGGTCCACTCGCCATCGGGGGCATCTGCCGGAATCTGAACGGGGCGTGCGGTGACGTCGTCGGGGCCCTCCCTGACGCACTCCATACAGTCGATGCAGGCTTCGGTGACTCTCGATTCGAGGGTGAGTTCGAACTCGCCGAACCGTCCGTCGACGTCGACGATATTCCCGCGAGTGAGGTCAACGTCTTCGAGGTCGGTATCGACGTTCGCGAACTCGCGACCATCAGCGACGAGGGTCACGTCCGCCGACTCGGTGAGGGCGGCCGCCGTCTCGGCGTCGCCCACGACCGCGACCCGGTCGCCGGCGTCCCGGGAGACCGTTCTGGAGACGGCTTCCTCCTGAAGACCGGCGTGGGTTGCGTTGAGCAGTCGGGCGGTCTTGTCGGTCGCGGCTTCCCTGTCGTGGACCCATGCGGCCCGCTCGCGATGGTCGATGAACGCCGCCGCATCCGGGTGGAGGTCTTTCCGTTCGACCAACTCGCGGAACGCTCGCCGACACCGGTCGTCCGATGCCGTCACGATGAGTTGGTCGAGGTCGTACTCGTCGATGACGTGTTCGACACTGTCGAGGCCGCCCTCACAGAGCAACTCCGAGGATGCCACGACGTCAACGTCTCGAACGCCCTCTCGAACCTCCTCGAGGTCGATCCCACAGGTACCGCCACAGCCGCAAACGAATGCCCCTACGTTCATCGAGTATGTCAAATGCTACCACGAACATATGCTTTTTGTCCAACCGGTCGCCCGGCTGTCACCACGTCCTTAAAATCTGTTTGCTAACAGCCAGGTGTTTAATATAGGATGATTTCCTATATGCTAGAGAATCGCAGTCAAACAACGAGATACTCCGCATACTAATGGTATGAGCACGGAACCAGTCTCCCTCGACCTCGATCGCCGGTCGTTCATGAAGGCAAGCGCTCTGACGGGCGTCGTCGCACTCGGGGGCGGTACCGCGGGACAGGTACTCGCCCAACGCAACGACGAGGTCGACGGACAGGATACGGACGGCGAGTTGACAAAGACCATCTGTAACTACTGCTCTGTTGGGTGTGGATTCCATGGCGAACGAAAGGGCGACTCGTTCGTAGGCATGGAACCGTGGGAAGACCACCCGATAAACAACGGATCGCTCTGCTCGAAGGGAGCAGGCATCTACGAGACCGAGCACTCAGAGAAGCGTCTCAAACACCCGATGATTCGGGGTGACGGGGAGTGGCAGAAGCTCTCGTGGGATACGGCCTACGACCGTCTCGCGACCGACATCCGGGCACTGTGGCCCGATTCGGACGTATCGCCGAGCGACGCGATCGACGTCGACGAAGAACACAGCCGCGAGAGCGTGATGCTTCTCGGGAGTGCCCACCACTCCAACGAGGAGTCATACGCCATCCGAAAGCTCGCGGCGTTCATGGGGACGAACAACGTCGATCACCAAGCACGCATCTGTCACTCGACGACGGTTGCGGGGCTAGCGAACACGTGGGGCTACGGTGCGATGACCAACACCGTTCCCGACTACCGCAACTTCGAGTTGAACATCATCGTCGGGCAGAACCCCGCCGAGGCCCACCCGATCGCGATGCAGCACATCCTCGAAGGGCAGAAACGCGGCGGGGACATACTCGTCCTCGATCCGCGGTTCACGAAGACCGCGGCCCACGCCGACGAGTTCGTCCGGTTCAGGCCCGGGACCGACGTGGCGCTGATGATGGGCGTCATCAAGGAGCTCCGCGACGAGTACGGGCTGGCGATGGACCCCTCCGCAGACGACTCGGGTCAGAACATGCTCACGGACCGCGTTCAGGGCTGGGAAGACCTGGACGTAGAGCTCGATCAGTACGACAAAGAGACCGTTTCGGATATCACGTGGGTCGCCGAGGAGGATATCGAACGCATCGCGGAGATGGTCGACGAGAGCCGTCCAGAGGTTCAAATCGAGTGGGCGATGGGCGGCACCCAACACAACAACGGCACCCAAAACATCCGCTCGTACGCCGCGTTGAGCCTCGCATCCGGTAGTTCCGCCCGGAGCGGCGGCGGCCTGCAGGTCATGCGCGGCCACGCCAACGTTCAGGGTGCGACCGACCTCGCAGTGGCGAGTCACATCCTGCCGGGCTACTACGGCCTCACGGCCGGTGGCTGGTCTTGGTGGGCCGAGATCTGGGACAAGAACCCCTACACCAGCGGCTCGACGTCCTTCGCTGATATGTACGACCGCTTCGAGTTGATGCCACCGGACAAGTACGTTCGTCAGCATCCGGTCTACGAGGGGAACGACGAGGCGGACCTCCCGTCGAGTCGGGACGATCCGGGGCACGGTCCCAGTGATCCGGCCGAGAACTCGATGATGTTCCAGAACGGACTCACCGTCGCCCGCTGGTTCGAGGCGGCCCTCGACCAGGACGACCGCTATCAGGAGACGCCGATCTACCAGCCCGACCAGGTAAAGATCGCGGTGTTCTGGGGCCACTCCGCGAACTCCATCAGCGAGATGGAGCAAATGAAGGAGGGCATGGAGAACCTCGACCTGCTCGTCGTCATCGACGTGTTCCCCTCGGTCGCGAGCGTTCTCCCGGACTACGAGGACGGCCCGCCGGTGTTGCTGTTACCGGCCTCGAGCCAGTACGAGCACTACCGTTCGCTGACGAATACGAACCGATCGGTACAGTGGTCAGAACCGGTCGCCAAGCCCGCACACAACTCTCGGCCGGACCTGCGAATCATGCAGGAGTTGGCCGATGCGCTCGGGTTCGGCGAGCACTTCGACTGGGGGAGTGGCCCCGAGATGCACAACGGCAAATCGTCCTACGAGAACGTCATCCGGGAGTTCAACCTCGGGACGAACACCATCGGCTACCGCCAGACGCCCGAACGGCTCCAACAGCACTTGGAGTACGACTACGCGTTCTCTAGCGAAGATCTCAAAGGTGCCGAAGGGACGCCCGTCGAGGGCGAGTACTGGATGCTCCCGTGGCCCTGCTGGGGAGAGGGACATCCGGGGACGCCTATCATCTGGAACGACGACATGAACCCCAACGCCGGGGGTCAGGACTTCCGGACCCGGTGGGGCGTCCAGGCCCCGACGCCGGAGGAGTGGGACGAAATGCCCACCGACGCCGACTACCCGCTTCGGGAGACCGTCGACGCCGTCGGCGACAGATACGACAGCCAACAGGACGCATTGAGCCTGATTCGGGACCCCTACGTCCCCGACTGGGCCGGCAGCAGGGACGTGGCCGAGGACGGCCAGATTCACGGCGTTCCGGAGTATCCGGGCTGGAAAGTCACGCCGCCGCAGAGCCTCATTGACCCAACCCAGCGGACGCAGTCCGACGAGCTGACGATACCGCAGCGGTACGCCCTGGACAACCGGGAGTCGGTATACACCGCGGCACAGGCAATCGACGACCCCGACACCGGAAATCCGGAGTTCGACGACTACCTCGAAACCATGATCGGGGAGGGCGTCGACCCCGACTTCTACGAGGCGTACGACTACAAACAGCCCGACGCGCCGACCGGTCGGGGGCGGGCGCGGGCGGTCGTCTGGGGCTTTCTGGACACGGTTCCGGTTCACCGCGAACCCATCGAGAGTCCGCGACCGGATCTCGTCGAGGAGTGGCCGGCGAACGGTCAGCAGCAGAACTTCTACCGGCTCGACCAGAACAACGCGGCCGAACAGCAGGAGGCGATGGATATCATCCACGCTGATAGCGACGGACCGGAACTCGACACCATCATGACGACCGGCCGGCAGGTCGAACATCAGGGTGGCGGCTCGGAGACGCGATCGAACATCCATACCGCCGACCTACAACCCCACATGTACGCGGAGATAACGCCCACCAAAGCCGAGGAACTCGGCGTCGACGGCGGCGATCTCGTCGTCGTCTCGTCGACCGACCGTGGGTCGGTACTCGTGAAAGCACGGGTGACCGAACGCCCCCAAGACGAGGAGGTGTTCCTCCCGTTCCACTGGGGTGGGGTGTTCAAGGGCGAAAGTCAGGAGGGCAAATATCCCGAAGGCACCGTCCCGTACGCCATCGGAGACTCCGCGAACGCCATCACGTCACGGGGCTACGACGTCGAGACACAGATGCAGGAGACGAAGGTGTCGATGGTGGCCGTCCGCCCGGCCACCCAGGACCTACTCGAGGAGCTCGGTATGGACACGGACCTCGAGTTCCCGCAGGACCGCGACGGTATCGGCCAGCAGAAGAACTTCGACATCCGTGACAACGAAACGGTTCAATGAGGTGATACAAGCATGTCTCAATCGAACAAACAGATACTGGGCGATGGCGTAATGAGCGTCGGCGAGGGGACGCGGATCTTCCCGGACGTCGGCGCGTGCATCGACTGCGGTGGTTGTGTCGTCGCCTGCAAGCGAACGTGGGACGTTCCCCACGACGAACAACGTATCAGCATCTCGACGATGCTGGAGGGCCAAGAGGGGTCCGGGATGTCCGGTACGGCCGCGCTCGCAGCGGGTGAATCGCCCGGCGAGACGTCCATACCGATGCAGTGTTACCACTGCGAGAACGCACCCTGTGTGTCGGTGTGTCCGACCGACTCCCTCATCAAGACGGACGGTGAGTTCGTCGACGTCCGCGAGAATCTCTGTGTCGGCTGTCAGTACTGTCTCTCGGCGTGTCCGTTCGGTGCGCCGCAGTTCCCCGAGTCCGACGACGGCTCCGCACAGGTGTTCGGCACCGGCGGCAAGATGGACAAGTGTACCATGTGTGAGGAACGACAGGACGTCGGCAAGGGACCGGCCTGCGCCGAGGAGTGTTCGACCGACGCTATTCTCGTCGGACAGCCCTCGCAGATCGTCGACGAACTCGACAAACGCGACGCCGGCACGTTCTTCAACGAAACCTCGATGGAAATCATCTTCGGCGACGACGCCGGTGAGTTCCGATGAGCTACGAGACGCCCGAAGTCGAGGGGTACTCCCCAATCTCGGTCTTCGTCTCGGCGCTCATCGGTATCGTCGTCGCCGTCCTGTCAGTGTGGTGGGCCAGCGGCTTCGGGCCGTTCTACGAGACGCTCTTCCGCGTCGGTCCCACTATCGAAGACGGTGGCGTCGGCGCCGACTGGGTCGCCGGAAACACGATCCCAGTCCTCGACTTCCTCATCGCGCTGGTTCACGCCGCCGACGTCGTCCTAGGCGTGTTCGTCCTGTTCTTGCTGTTCCTCCACTGGGCGAGTTTCCGCCGCATCGCCGCTCGGATGCGGCACCCCGGGGAGGGCGGGACGGTGAGGGCCGACGGCTCCGGTGAAGGAGGTGAGACCGAATGACGAACCTCGACCACGGCAAGTTCACGCGGGTGACGACGCTTTTCCATTCGCTTTTGGCGCTCGACGTGTTCTTGCTGTTCTTCACCGGCTACGCCATCATGTTCAATTCGGAACTGTGGTGGATGATGACGCTTCTGGGTGGCGCGACGGGCGTCACCGCGCTCCATCGCGTCGCCGGGGTCAGTCTCGTCGCGCTCATCGTCTTCTGGATGGTGCTGATGGTAATCAGCCCGACAGGCCGTAGCAACTTCAAGGATGTACTCCCGGCGAAAGCCGATATCGACGCGTTCCTGCAGGACGTCCAGTTCATGCTCGGGCGAGCGGACGAACGGCATCCACACGCCCGACAGTTCGCTGGCTACGAGGCCGACGAGGCGCCGCTTCTGTCCTATGTCGGCAAGGGCGTCGTCTTCATCTTCGCCGTTGAGCTCCTGTTGCTCACCATCTCGGGGCTGCTCATCTGGTCGAAGACCGGGCTGATGCAGTACTTCGCGACGAGAACCGCCGCGATGGCGTTCGTCGTCTTCCACGGACTGCTGGGCGTCATCATGGTGATGGGGGTAATGTTCCACATCTTCGAACACGGGATGCATCCCGCGTTCTATCCCGTCGAGACGAAGGCGTTCATCCCCCGGAGCATGATCCCAGAGAGCCACGACGACGGCGACCACGAGGGGACGGGTATCGAGGAACTCGACCTCTCGCCGAGTTGGCACTCCGTGTCGACGATTTTCGGCTCGCTCGTCGTCGTCGGTATCGTCTCGGTGCTGATAGGGAGCATCGTCCGAGAGGGCTACCCAGTTCCACGAGAGCTGGTCGTCAGCGGCGACGTGACGAACCTCCTGCTCACGGTCGGCATCAACATCGGGATGTTTGTACTGTTCGCCGGCCTTGTCCTCTCGATGTACGGCAACGTGATGCGAGTCCGCTGGGAAAAGGAGATGCGACGCCAACGGGAACCCGAAACGGCCGCTGACGGTGGCGAACCGCAGACCGACGAGTGATTCAGCAAGCCATGAGTACCCTTCTATGACACGCTCATTGGTAGTAGCTTTTTCCCAAGCCAGTTCAGACGGCGATAAGGCGGTTCACATGTCTTTTTGCTTGAATACCGTCCGATCACCGGGATCTGGACAAAAAGAAACGCAGGCCGGATGGAATCAGATCGCCTTGTGACACCAATCACAGTATGGGGGCGAGATTGCGTCCTTGAGAATATTCAGCGAATGAAGTGGGTTCGGGCAGCCTTGATCTGTCGCGCGATACAGCTGGTCTCAGTCGTGGTCTGAAGCATCATCGTCGAGTGAAAGTTTGTCGAGTTGCGGTCG
>NZ_JACDNQ010000018.1:10735-66349 GCF_013839515.1 Natronomonas salinimetallica
CCTTGATCTGTCGCGCGATACAGCTGGTCTCAGTCGTGGTCTGAAGCATCATCGTCGAGTGAAAGTTTGTCGAGTTGCGGTCGGCGTCGATTCTCCATTTTCTGCCGGCGCTCGGCCTTGTCGTAGTGCTTCTCGATCGTCCGCATCGAGGCGTTGACCCGCTCGGAGGTATCCTGGGGATCGAAGCCGCGATCGCGATGGAAAGTGATCGCACCCGTCCGAACAGCGTGCGGCGGCCTCGAGGACGGACACTGGCTCGCGGACTCCGAGGACGTCCACCCGCAGGTCTCTCGACGCTTGTCGTGCGGGCAGGGCTCATCGGTGTGCCAGCAGGGCTGGGTGGCCTGGTACATCCACGAGCGGAACGTGCCCGGGGACGGACGGCCCTGCGTCGAGCGCGTCGTGAACAGCGGCGCACGCCCCTCCTCGTCGTGGCGGTCCCAACGATGCTCCTGGAGGTAGCGATCGAGCGCCTCGGCGACCTCCGGCAGGATCGCGACGTCTCGCTCCCCGTCGAGCTTGTTCTTGAGCGGCGTCCCCTGTCGCGGCCGATGCCTGAACTCGAGGATCTGAAACTCACTGTCGTAATCGCCGAGGTCGAGCGCACGAACGCCCCCGATTCGAGCGCCCGTATGCCAGATGACCTCGAGGACGGCGTGCCACTTCGTCCCGAAGAGGCCGTTCGACTCGTCGCGAAAGTGCAACAACAGGTCGGTCGCGGCCTCCGTCGTGAGCTTCTCATCGCGAGACTGCTCGTCGGGAGTCGCCCGCGGGACGTGGATCGTCTCGTGGAGGTCCTCGCGAACCGCCCCGATGTCCTCGCAGAACTCGATGAAGCGCTTGAGCAAGCCCATCTGGTTCTCGAGGCTGCTGGGGCTGATCTCCGCCGCCCGGTCGTCTTGGTACAGCTCGAAGTCGAGCCCGGAGAGCTCCGAAACCTGCTCGATCTCCTCGGCATCGCACCACTGGACGAACTGCCGGAGGTCGAGTCGGTAGGTCTGGACCGTCGAGTCGGCCCTGTCGCGGCGGATCCGCCGGAGGTAGCGTTTGACGGCGTCGGCGACGCTGAGGTCCTCCGCAGCGGAACGACGGTCATCGCTCACCGCTCACCTCCGTCGGTCGCGACCGCCGCCTGGTCGGCGACCGGCTCGATCGGCGCGCACTCCAGACACAGCCACTCGCCCTCGAACGGGCGCGTCGGTCGGAGGAAGCCGCACTCGGCGCAGCGCCGGACGGGCTGTCCCGGCGGCATCAGTCCTCTCCCTCCGGTTCGTAAAGTGTGATCTCGCGAACCTCTGCCCGGATTCTCGGGTAGTCGTCTCGCCACTCATCGCGAAGAGCCTCTGCATCGGCCTTGCGCTCGTAGGCGACCTGCGGCTGACCCGCTTCTCCCACGACGACGTAGATCTCTCCGGCAGGGCTGACGGAGTCGGCCATCAATCTTCAGCCTCCTGCTCGGCGAGGGTCGTCTGATCGTCCGTGAGCCGATCGACCGTCGTGTCGTCGGGCTGGATCGCCCGGATCTGCGCAGCCTGCTCCTCGAGGCGCTTCGTCATCGCTTCGCGGCGCGCGTCGAGAGTCTGCAGGTCGTCCGCCTGGACGGTCGCCTTCAGCGTGTCTCGGTCGTCGGTCCCGTTCCCGCGCTGGATCTTGACGTCCATCGAGAACGTCGGATCGTCCTCGGTCATCGCCCGATCAACTCCCGAGCGACATCGGGGCCGAACGTCTCTGTGCAACCGTCGTTCGAGCAGGTATAGCGCTCCCTGGGTTCGAGACAGCGAACGCCCGTCGAATAGCAGTCCTCGCCGGGACACTCCGGCGCGTCGTCGAAGTAGTCCTCGATCCAGGCGGCGACGCGGTCGACCGTTTGCCAGCGCCAGCGCCGGTAGGTCACGCCCGTCTCACAAACGGAGCGTTCACGCTCAACGCGATCGATCGCGCCGGCCTGATGCAGTTTCTGCAGTTCGCTCTTCGAGAGGTTGGTCTCCTGAAGCGCGAACGTCCGCTCGGCATCGGGCAACTTCATCGCCATCTCGCGGTTGTACCGGAGCATGTTCGCGAAGTCCTGCTCGATATGCCTGCCGGGCTCTGTGGAGGTCGTGCTGCTCATTCCGACTCCCCCCGCTTGACCGCGACGAGTTCCTCAAACGTTGCAGCGAGATCGGACGAGTAGACGTCGGTGAGCAGCTCTCGAAGCTCTGCCTCGAACTGGAAACTGAACGATGTGTCGTCTGCGACGCCCTCGGCGAGCTCATCGATGAACGCCGACCGGAGCCACATCTGGATGCCGCCCGCGTGCTCGGTCGCGTTCTCGACGGGGTACCGAAGCAGGCGGCTCTCGGGGTAGGCGTACGTCTTGGTCGGCGGCGTCAGCTTCTCGCCGTCGGGCAGGAACACGCACTGGTAGACCGGCTCGTCGGGCTCCGCGCCGAACATCTCCGCCGTCGCGTCCGAGCGCGTCTGTCGATGCTCGCCGACGGTCTTCGCGGACTTACCGACGACCTGGAGCGCCTTCCCACTGGAGAGGTCGACGACAATCGCGCCGGTGCAGATCTCGCCCTCGGCGGCCTCGAGGCGCGGGATCTCTTGGCCGCCATCTGTTTCGATACTGTCTCCGCGATCGGCACCCTCGGACCGTTCGGTATCCGGCTGTAGTTCGCAGTAGTCCAGCGGGTCCTCTTGGTGAATGAAAAGCACGTCGCCGGCTAGCGTTGTGTCCGTCCCGACGTACTCCTCGCCGCACTCAGGGCAGGTGTCGTGCTTCTCCTCCGCTTCAGCGGTCAACTTCAGGGACTCGGCGAGACTCCGAGTTGATGCGGGAGAGCGGCGCTCAGTACCGTCCTCAGGCATCGCGACCGCCTCCGTGCTCGCATCCGCTGATACCGCAGCCGGTCAGTCCACAGTCGGGGCACTCCCAACAGTCGTTTCCTGCCGGGATCGGCTCCCCTCCGCAGGTGATACACTCGTCGGGAATCTGGTCAGTGGCGCCCGTAGACTGATCAAAACCGCCGTCGGCGACGTGCGTGGAGCCATCGTCCGTCATCGTCGGAGCCTCCAGCCACAGCCGGGGCAGTGTGTCAGTTCGGCGTCGGTGTCGACGTGGAACTCGGCCTCTTGCTTCGCGCAGGTGATCGTGACCGGGTCGTCGCGCTCGGCGCCGTCGACCGTGATCGTCTCGGGGGCGGCGCTCATCACGAATCGGCCTCCTGGAGCTTCCTCGCGAGACACGGGTCTCGCTCGTAGAGGCCGACCTCTTCGGCCGCCCTGGCGGCGGTCGTCCAGCCGACGTCGAGCTCCCGTGCGCAAGCAGAGATGTTCCCATCAGTGCGATCGAAGACGTCGGCGAGCGCCTCGCGGTCGACGCCGCCTGGGAGGATCTTCTCGGCGCTCATCGGGAATCACCATCGGTTGGGATTTCGCCACTCTGAGCCAGATCGTCGAGGTAACTGATGTCCTCGAGGACGAGCACATCGCCGGGGTAGTGAGCCTCTTCGATGGCCTCGTCGAGCGTTTCGTAGAGATCGCTTCCGACAGCGTACCAGCGCTGGCTCATCGGAGCACCCCGCTGTCGGCGATCTCGAAGCCGACGTAGGCGATGATCGCGGGCATCCAGCCGGGGACGCACTGCGGTTGGTCATCGTCGTCCGGATCGAAGCGCGAGCGGACGACCTCCACGTAGGCGACCTCGGCGGTCTCGTGGGGATCGTCGACGAACTCGAAGCGGAACTGTCGGGTCGGCGTGCGGACGTGCAGTTCGACGGGGAGCCGCAGGTCGACGGCGACGCGCTCGGGCGCGTCGGCCATCGCGACGCCGAGCTCGCGCGGGTAGATCGCGAAGCTGGTCGCGTTCGAGGGGCTCGTGCCGATCGGGGCATCGGATCGACGGGTCGGTTGCGTTGCCATACTCGTGGCGTGTGCTGTTGCTGTCATAGGTCTCTGAGGGGTCTGTCCAGAATGTCCAGTTCTCGCGATTCGCGTCGCGAAGCCACTCTGGGGCTGTTCTTCGACCGAATCTGGGGTGTCCAGTTCGGTGTCCAGTTCCGCGGTCGCGTCCGGAGTCTTATGCCGGTGGGAGTCGTTCGGGTTCATGTCTGGCGCAACGACACCCGGCCGGTGTGCCACCACCGCGCCGGAACCTTTTCCGAAGCCCACGACGCCGAGAGGGCCGGGTGCTGTTGCATTTAGCACAGTTCTATGGAGAACACTTATAATTTTGTGTTGTATAGCACAGATATGAGCCGAATACTGCCAACACCGTGCAGCACCGTTGAAACTAACAAATTGGCCGTTAATTCGAGGGTATGCGCCCTCGGGTGTCGGGTATGAACGAAGTCGATAACATCGTCTTGGAGTTCTTCGAGAAGCAGGACGATGGGGTATTTTTTAGCCCGGCGCTTGTACACTGGAACCTCACGGAGGTTTACGAAGCAACCGATAAAAGCAAAGAAACGGTCGCTCGACGTATGAGGAGTGGTTTAGTCGATCGAGGCCTATTAAAAAAAGAGAGCGATGCGGGTTACTATCGGATCACTGAGAAGGGCCGAAAGTACCTCTCGGGCGATCTGGCCGCTGAGGATCTGAAGCTGCCGGACGACGAGTAGATCTACTCTTCGTCTTCCTTGCCGAGGGTGAAGTGTTCTGGCTCACCAGACTTCACCAACAGAATATCCCAATAGGTGTTGCCGCTCTCCTCTTCTTTTAGATGAACGTATAGGTACTTTTTGTTGAACGGAAGTCGGCTGATGACACGTTCGTTGATGTTACAGATCTCGAACTCAGAACGCTCGCTCTTGACTTTCTTCACTTCGCGCCGATAAGGAGACTCCCCGAGTGGAAAGTTGATATCGGCCATTACTCAACGACAACGTAGCTATTGAACCCGGTTTCCGTTCGCTCGATGATAAGCTCTGGAGAAACCTTGACGAGCTCACCCACAGAGAGGTCAAGATCAACTGGCTCGCTCTCAGCCATCAACTGCTCGGCTTCCTCTAATCGCTCTTCTTTCGCCAGAGGCCCACTGCGGTCTGGCTCAGACTCGCCAAGTTCTTCAAGTATCTCCTGTATTCGAGCTTCCTGATCTTTGCTGCGAGGCTCTGGTTGCTTCTGCTCCGATAGCCGATCAACGTCTATCTTTTGGACACTACTCTCGCCGTCTTTTTCCGGTGGTTTGCTGGTTTGACTCATTATTGTTCAGTCTCCTCAGCGAGTTGCGTAATCACATCATCGACGTCCTGCTGTGTAACATTTTCCCCCAGAATGCGTGTGAGTATCCACAGCGCAGTCTCGTAGGCCTCCCTCTGTTCCATCGTCACACCAACCTGATGCTCACGTTCTAAGTGACCATCCATTCGTATTTCGCTCAGCTTACCAGAATCTGGATTGTAGTACTCGGTGTTCGTCTTGTAGTTATGATCGTATGTGAACTCCATCTTTAGTTCACCCTGTGGCTGGATGCCACCGCTGACGCCGTTTGCAGGGATAAGACGGTAGTTATCCGATTTCGTGTGCTTCACTTCGATTTCTTCAGTCTCTGACGAAGCATCACTCATACTACTATCTTCTCGCTATCAGGTGTTTAAGCCTGTGGTCAGCACACCTACTTCACTAATTCACGTCTTCGCCCAGTACTCACGGCCGCGCGCCTCACCCTCGAAGCCGACGGCCTCGTAGTGGGCCATCTTCTTCAGGTAGCGTTTGACGGTCTTCTTGGTGCGCGGGTTGTCGACCTCGTCGGCGTAGACGTCGTGCAACTCGCTGATGGACCAGCGCTCCTGGTCGCCGTCGCGCATCGCGTAGTACAGCACGCGCTGGTGGCGGGTGAGCTTCGAGATGACGACCTGGAGCAGCGAGTCGAGCGCGTCGACGTTGGCCTGCTCGACGTCGTCGGATCGGATCTGCCGACTCTCCCGATCGGCGCACTTCGCCGCCTCCGCCAAAGTCCGGATCGCGACGCGGGCATCCCCGGCCGCTACTTCGGCGATCTCCTCGAGGACGCCCGCCTCCAGGGAGCCGCGTTCGAGGGCGATCTCCGCGCGGCGCTGGAGGATTTCGACGAGGACGTCGCGCGAGTAACTATCGAACTCGATGCGCTGGCAGCCCGACAGCCGGGAGACGACCCGGCGATCGAGGCCGTCCAGGAGGTCGCGCTCGCGATTGCAGATCAGGATCGTGTAGACGTGGTGCAGCCTGGTGAGCTCGTAGAGGATGTCCTCGCGACAGTCCAACTGGTCGGCCTCGTCGAGGATCACGACGTAGGGGCGGCCGTCGGCGTCACGGATCCGACGGAGGAGCTCGTCGTGCGGCGTCGAGTGCTGCTGGACGTCCATCGACTGGCCGATGCCTTCGACCAGCTTCAGCAGCGTCGCGAAGCGACTGGAGTGCTGCCAGCAGTCGATGTACTGGGTGCGGACGTCGACGAGCGACCGACGGAGCTGCCCGACGGCGTAGCGCGCGCAGGCGGTCTTGCCGGAGCCGGGCGGCCCGACGACCATCGCGTGATCGCCGCGATAGCCGTCGAGGAGTGGTTCGAGCCCGCTGGAGAGGGCGTTCAGTTCGTTGTTGCGACGGAGGATCTCGGAGGGGACGGCTTCGACGTCCAGCGCTCGCGCGTCGACGATCATCTACGGGGGCCGTCTCGGCGGGTGCTTAAGAAGGCCGGGAGCGCGTGGTGGAAGTGGAATCCCTCTTTTGCATACTATTCTATGCAAAGAGTTAAGTGCATAGCTTTCTATGCACTAAGTATGATGGAAGCAACTGAGTCCACCACGGCCGCCGCACAGTTCGAAACCCTCGACGAGCGCACGCAGGCCGACCTCGAACACGAGGCTTGGTCCGAGGCTGTCGAGGAACTCCGAGCCGAGCAGCCCGACGTCTACGAGCGCCTCGAGGCCGGCGACGCCTGGGACGACATGGAACTCGAGGTCTACGAAGACGAGCACGGTCGACGCTACTTCCACAAGGTCACGGGCGTCCACTACAGCCCCGGCGACGAGGCCGGCCAGCGACTCTCCGAGGCCGCTCACGAGTTCCTCAACCAGTTCCGCGACGAACTCGAGAGCCAGGTCCAGTCCCACGAGGAATGAGCGAGACAGATATCGTCCAGCGACTGATCGACCAGCGCGAGGGTGATCTCGATTCGGACCTGCTCGAGTACGACCTTCCGCTGTTGACGGATCGGCAGGCCGAGGTCCTGCTCCGGTATCATCTGACGACCGACTCGGTCTCGGAGATCGCCGAGAAGCTGGATATCTCGACGTCGCGCGTCTACAACGCGCGTCAGGACGCTGAAGCGAACCTGCGAGATGCGGACACGACGATCCGGTCGCTACGGACCGCGATGCAGGTCCTCGATGAGATCGAACTCGACGGGCAGGAGCGAGCCGATGGATCCGAACGAGCCTGACGTCCCGCTCGGTCGCGAGCTGAAGCGCGCTCGTGAACGCGCTGGGCTGACCCAAGCCGAGCTCGGCGAGCGGGTCGGCGTCTCGCAGGGGACGATTTGGGGCTGGGAACACGTCCACGTTCCGAATCGGGAGCGGCGACGCGACCTCCGGGAGACGCTCGACGACTTGGGCGTGCTCGAGGCGGATCGCGAAGACGGGCGTTGAGGGGTTCCGGGAATGGTCGAGTACGGTGCTTCCACGACCGGGAGAGGGGTTTTATTATTCAAAGCTCCGACCAGCCGTTCACATGAGCAAAGGAGCGACGGAGGACGAAATCCGTAGGAGGTTACAGAACATCGATCCTTACGATTTCGAGTACTTCGTTTCTGACCTATGGGAGTCTCAGGGGTGGGAAACGGAGGTTTCGCAGGCATCGAACGATATGGGTGTCGATATCATCGGTGAGAAATCCGACGGGCTTGTCGATCAGAAGGTTGCGATTCAGGCGAAGCGCTACACCGACGGGAATTCTATCGGACGACCGGATATCCAGCAGTATCTCTCGCTGAGGCAGCAGGATTCAAAGACTGACGCCGTCGTAGTCGTCACGACCTCGTCGTTCGCCAGTACCGCTGAGGAGTACGCCTCGAATCACAACGTGAATCTGGTTGATGGGGATGATCTCGTCGAGCTGATCCAGGAAGGCCGCGAGCACCTCCTGGATGAATACGCTCCAGTTCTTGGTGGGGGAGATACCACAGACGATACTATCGACACCAATGAACCGACATCGAACCAGATCGTCCCTGATACGAGACGCGATGCGGAAACAGAGTTACCGGGGCCGTTCAATGATGAAGAGAACCGACGGCGAGCTGCGATCGGGTCCAGCGCGATCGGGTTATTCCTGATCATCAACCCAACTAACATCGGTGGTCCGATCGGATCGCTCGGTACGATATTCTTAGTTCTTGGTGCGATCGTCTACTTTTATCCCGAGGAGGCGTGGGAAAAGATCTCCCCGACAGAAGTGCTGATAAAAGAGTTCAGAGAGGGGAAAGTGGTTGAGAAGGGTGGAACGGTGAAATACAAAGGCGATGATGGGGAGAAGGTATTCGACAATTTCGAGGATAATCAGCGCAATACACAACAGGCGGTGCTATATGGAGAACTGGTTCGGCAGAACGGTCGTCCGCCAGAGGTTGAGAAAGGAAGGCTGCCGACTAAAATCGTCTCGTCAGGAGAAACAGAAACGGCTGCCTATCGATTTGCGGTACAGAATGAGCCACCTGAAGAAATCGCTGCTGACATGGATATGAGCCAACAGGAGATCGTCAACCGGTTGTCCGGATATACTTCCTGAGCCAATTCGTAATTGCTTCACCTGTTCGGGAACGCCAGTTCTCGTACACCCTGTTCGTAAATGTTTTATTTATATACTTTGATCCCCTGTACGTGAGCGTAGCCAATTACGTCCGGGTCTCGACAGAGGACCAGTCCCTCAAGCGGCAGCTGCACGCGACAATCGAATACGCCGAAGACCTCGGCGTCGATCGATCAGCAATCGAAACGTTCCGCGACAAGTCGACAGGGACGGACACGAACCGTCAGGAGTTTACTGAATTGCTTGAGCGCGCTGAGGAGTTTGACGCGATCGTAGTCCATTCAGTTTCGAGAATCGCGCGATCTATCCGTGACTTTGAGGACACTGTCGACCGGGTCGTCGATGACGCTGGCACAGAGCTGCATATAATCAGCGAAGGATTCGAACTGATACCGGGTGAGAATGATCCATATCAAAAAGCAATGCTACAGATGCTTGCTGTCTTCGCGGAGCTCGAAGCCGAGATGGCACAAAATCGAACGCGTGAGGGGCTTCGGACGCGAATGCAAAATGACGAGTACCACCACGGCCCAGCACCGCTGGGCTTTGAGAAGAACGACGGCCGTTTAATAGAGGGAGCGAATTACGACCACGTAGTTGTGATCCTCCAGGAGGTCGTGTCCAACAACCTGAGTAAGCGGAAGGCTGCGAGCGAACTCGACTGCGCACGGGTGACGATTAATCGAGCTCTCGAGCGGGCAGAGCTGTATGGAATAGAAGCCGAGAGCACGGCCTCATAGATATGAAAAAGCCTGACCAAGACCAAATTGAAAAGGCGAAAAAGCAGGCAGACAAGACGTACAACATCCCTGACGGTTCGATGACAAAAGCGCAGGCGGAGGCTCAGTTGATTTTCACGCAACAGCTGATTGCAGATATCCAAGACAATACTGAAGCCGTCGCGGAATTAGAATCTACGATGGATCGGTACGCTACGTGGTCACGGGCGTTGACAATCATACTCGTGATTTTATCGGCTCTCACACTGATAGAAGCTGCCGGAATACTTTAACAGACTCTTACTTCTTTCCCGAACCGCTCAGAAATGGAACGTGACGGTTCGGTCTTCGCGATCGTACTCAGCGTCGGCCGTGTCGTTGCTGTCGATGTTGAGATCCTCTCGCCATTCGACGGGGATCACGACGCCTTCGCTGTTGCCGATCTCCTGTACTTCCATGCCGATCTTTCGCGCTCCCTCGAGCATATCGAGCAGTTACCGCGGGTCGGCATAAGTCATCGGTCAGTATTTGGTTAGTATCTCGTTAGAACGCCGTTGGTACATTCCGATCTGTTTTGCCGCGAGAGCCACGTTCGGAGCCAAGCCCTCGACGGCGGGATGTCGACGGGCTGGAGGTGACATGGAAGATCGAAACGCCCGTACGAACGCGGGATCGGACGCACGTACAGTCTTCACACAGCCGCTCGCACGCGAGTTCGGAGCGCGTCCGCGGGCAGGAGTGGCGGACGGCGGGGGTGGTCTGTTTTGACACAGTGGGATCCGGACGGCATCGAACTCTCCGAAACGTTTCGAGAGTACGTCGACGAGCTGCGCGAGACGGCATCGTTTTCTGATTTCGGGTATCGCCACGAGAGCGCGACTGATTCAGTTATGAGAGCACATCGAGCAGAGACGG
Source organism: Natronomonas salinimetallica (assembly GCF_013839515.1). Lineage (GTDB taxonomy): Archaea > Halobacteriota > Halobacteria > Halobacteriales > Haloarculaceae > Natronomonas. Next base: position 21,136 of record NZ_JACDNQ010000018.1, read on the forward strand.
CAGTAGCGTTGTTTGGTAAACGACCGTACACCCGCATCCGGGGGGGTCCGTGATGCGGTCGCGGTTGTTCGCAATCTTCGGCGTGGCGCTGTTGCTGTTGGCCGGGCTGACCGGGCCGGTGGCAGCCGCGCCGGACTTCAACGAAGACGCGGAGGCGGCACAGAATCCGTATATCACGGCGGACGTGACGGTCGACGGCTTCGATCGCGGCGAAATGTCGGTCGGCGAGTACGAGGACGATAGCGGCGAGATCGTGTCGCTGCCGGCCTCCGTGGTGAAAAGCGAGGACGTCGACGACATCGGGACGGGCGAGGTGAATCCGTACACGTTCGTCGCGAGCGACATCAACTTCAGCGACGCGGGGGCGTTCCCGCGGGACAAAGACTCCGTGAGCGCACTCGATGCGTCGGAGTGGTCGACGGACACGAGCTCGTCGGCGGGCTCGATGTCGGTGTCGGACAGCGAGACGGCGCCGGGCGTTGATGCGGTGTCGATCTCGACGTCGTCGCAGACGAGCGGCGACACGGCGGTCGCGACGTTCGGGAACTTCAGCGTGACGTCGGACGTCGAGAAGCGGTATCTGCAGGCGGTCATGGACGTGAACACGCTGGATTCGGGGACGACGCTCGAGCTTCGAGCGACGGACTCGGACGGCGACTACGTCGTGGCGACGCTGGACTCGGGGGCGACGGCCTCGGATGCCGACGTGATCGGCGCGACGACGGGCGAGGGCTTCGTCTTCCAGGAGCAGGTCGGCGGGCTGTCCGTCCAGGGCAGCGGTGACGGTGCGATGGGCGAGATTCAGTCGATCGACGTTCACGTTGTCGACGGGAACGCTGACATCGACGTGTCGGCGTTGAACGTCCAGAAGACGTCGGAGTGGTCATTCGGTGCGGAGCGGGTTGATTCGGACGACGACGACGAGTTCGAGACGAACACGATTCGGGACGTTTCCGAGCCGGGAGCGATCTCGATTCACGACGTCTCGACGATGAGCGGCGAGTTCGACAGCGCGGAGATCGCAGGGATCACGATGCCGATGGAGTTCGCGGCGTCGGATCTCGATAACGACAGCGATCTCGTGGACGTGACGTTCGACGAGGCGACGAACTACCCGAGCTTCGAGTGGCGGCAGGAGGCGAACTACCGACTGCAGCTGCCGGACGCCTACGATCTGTCGTACGCGAACGCAGCACTCGAGCAGGAAGTGTCGGTCCCGGAGAACCGATACAGCGTTGTCGAGATCGCTGAAGGTGCATCCGGGACGGACTTCGAGGACATCGACTCCTGGACGGATAAGAGCGGGTCGCTGTCGTCCGAGGGGACGACGGTGGAACTCGATTCGACGATCCAGGTCGGCCAGGAGATCGTGGTTCACGAGTCGGTGCTTGTGACCGAGGACGAGAAGTCGGCGGTCCAGGCGGTCGGTGGCGTTGGTCAGTTCGGGAGCTCCGGCGGTGGGATTCTCGACATGATTCTCTCCCCGTTCGGCGCGATCGCGGGCGCCGTGGGTGCGCTGCTCGCTCGGGCTCGAGGAGTGATCTGATCGTATGTCGGCAGCCGATGGAGGTACGGACTGGATCTCGCGGCTTAACGACGTGTCCGCGATCAACGATCTCGATTCGGCGCTGACGCGGCTGCTGTTCCTCCCGATAGCGGCGTTTTTCGTCCAGTTGGCGAACGCTGTCGAGGCGTTTTCGCGGATCCTGATCGACCCGGCGTTCGCACTTGCGTCGGGCGTGGTCGGGGTTATCAACGGCCTCGTCGGTGGCGCTGGACGGATAATCGGCGCGGGAGCGGACGCATCCGCGGGCGACGTGAGTGTGTTCGGGATCGGTGCGTTTCCGATCGCGATCGGGGTTGCGTTCGTCGGGGCGTTCATCCTGGCGAACTATCTCGAGCGGCAGGAGACGTCGGACACGCTCCCGTTCACGTTCACGGATATCCCGTTCTTCGGGGTCGAGGAGGAGACGGACGACGATTAAGGCCATGATCGGGAGCACCAAACACCAGTCGGCGTTGACGGGGGTCGGAGATGGTTGACTGGCGTCGGGCGTGGTCGGAGGTCCCGTTTTTGAACGATTCGAGTTCGACGGTCGACTGGACCGACGCGGGGTTGACGGCGTTGGGAGTGGTGCTCGTGTCGATCTTCGAGGGGATCGCGGAGTTGGTCGCATCGTTTTTCGATGCGTTTCTGATCCAGCCGGCGCTGGCGGTGGCGTCGAGTCTCTCGGGGATCGTGTCGGACGGTTCGTCCGCGTTCGCGGGCGCGGTGTCTCCGGACGCGGGCTGGCTCGTCGAGACGTTCGGCTTCCCCGGCGCGATCGTCGTGATCGCGGTCGGTGCGTACATCGTCGTGTGGACGATCGGGGTGGTTCGATGAGTTCAGAGCCGGGGGAGTTCACCGGCGGCGGTGGCGGCGGCGACGACGACGGAGGCCTCCCCACCTGGATCTTCGATCTTAAGCCGCTGGTTGACTATGTGTCGCTGCTCGTCGATTTCGCGAGCAGTCCGCTGCGATTCATCCGGCGGCGGCTGATTCCGGTGCTGGTCGGCGGGATCTTCGGATTCGTGTTCGATCTGGCGTCGATAATCAGTCGTCCGTTCGGCGTGATCGGCGAGTCGCTGGGAGCGGCCGGCGGCGCGCTGTCGACGGGGCTGACGGCGATCCCGGATGCGGTGGCGTCGGGCGTCGTCTCGAGCGTGGGGTTGCTCGAGGCGGTGACGGCGCCGCTGGGACCGATCCAGCCGTTCGTCCTGGCGGCGGTCGCGATCGTCGCGGGGTACGTCGTGTTCGAGCTATCGATCCGGGTGGCGCGCGGGCTGGTTTCGGCGCTGCCGGGGCTGTCCTTCGTCGACGGATTCCTCTCGGGTGGTAGCTCATGAGCGTCCGCGAGGTGCTGACGGATCCGCTGACGGTGGCGCTATCGTCAGCAGCGGCGTTGCTGCATATGCTGGGGGTCGGCTGGATCGAGGCGGTCGTGGCGGTTGTGTGGACGCAGCTGCCGACGATCTTCACGATGCTGTCGATCTCGGGATTCACGCTCGCGCCGGAACTCGGATGGTTGCCGGAGGAACCGTTGACGGCGGCGGCGCTGGTGGTTGCAGGGCTGTACGTTGTGAAATTGAGTGATGATGTGATCGATCAGATACAGGAGCGATTAGATAGATGAACAGAGAGAATCGAGAGCGGATCGAGAGGCAACGGACGACGTCCAGGAGGCGAGCATGGTCTCAGTAGGCGGCCTACTGGGGGCGGTCAGTCTGTGGGGCTTCGGTGTGATAATCGGAGTGATCGGGCTGTTGACGCTCGTGTACTGGTCCGTCGATGAGTATCGCGAGGCGGACGACGCGAACGAGGCGGTCGAGAACATCGCGGATCGGTCGGGATCGGCGCTCGTGGTGATCACGGGCGTGATCTTGACGATCGGCGATCAGCTGGCACAGATCGGCGCTGATATCGCGGGGTTGATCGACTCGCCCGTGATCGTCGGCCACCTGCTCGGGGGCGTCCTGGGGTGGCTCGGCCTTCAGGGGACGATCTCCCAGCGGGACTTTCTGATCTTCTTCGCGATCGTGACGCTGGTCGCGGTCGTATGGAGGTCGTCACAGTCCAGCGGGAGGGGGACCTAAGATGCGTCGGGGGCTGTTGGTAGCGATCGCGCTCGTCGTGTTGCTTCCGGCGATGCTGGGGCTGCCGGCGGCCGGCCAGCAGTCCCCGGCGGACGAGTCGGAGTACTCGCTCGAGGAGCTTCGCGAGGGCGGGCGATCGCACGCAGGTGCGCCGCCGTCGATGCGGTTCCTCGGGCAGTACGGCTCGGCGACGTTGCGGCACGAGCCGGTCGGGTTCGGGACGGACGAGTGGGCGTACGTGAAGCCGGGCGGGGAGACGGTCCAGAAGAACGAGGTAACGCTTCGGACGATCCGTCTCGGCGATCCGGATTCGGCGCTGACGGTGCGTGTCGTCTCCTGGAACGAGGGCGAGCGGACGATTCAGACGGAGAACGGCACGCGGACGGAGCCGGTGGCGCGGAACGTCTCCGAGCAGGTGATCGAGGCGGAGGCGGGTCGCGGCTACGATAACAGCACGATCGCGCTGCCGGCGAGTTTCGAGGAGCAACAGCACATTACGATGTGGGTCGAGGAGTACCCGGAGGCGCGCTGGCACTTCACGCATCGGAGTGTCGGGACGACGCGACCGATCGATATCTCGTCGTGGGGAGATTTCCTCTCGGCGCTGTTTTGGAAGATCGGCGTGTGGGCGATCCCGGCGCTGTTGATCGGTGGTGCGCTGGGGCGTCGGCATCGCGAGCGCGCGATTGTGGGTCCCCAATGGGGGCTCGCGAAATGGGGGATCGCGCTGTCGATTCCGATCGGGTTGCTATCGACGTACTTCGCGTTCCAGGGGTCGATCCTGGCGACACGGATCCCGCAGGGGATCGCGTTGATCACGGGGATCCTGGGGTACGCGCTGGTGCTCGAGGCGGGCGACATGAGTCTCGAGAAGTTCCTGTTCCGTCGCCAGGAGCTCGAGTCGGCGACGACGCCGCGGGGCGAGGAGTCGCACGATTCGCGGTTCGTCGATCACGCGATCAAGAAGGGCGTTCGTCGCGAGCGGAACCAGGAGCTCGTGTTGATCGAGCCGGGGCTGTCGGCGTACATCGGCCGGTTGCGCGGGCAGGTAGCGGCGCTGGACGTGTCGGATCTGGTGACGCACAAGAAGGGCCAGGACAGTCCGTTCGCGATGGAGATAGAGCTCGATCCGGAGTTCGATTTCCGTGATGCGCTGATCCACAAGCCGCCGACGATCTCCCGGAAGCCGTTGATGTCGAAGGCGGAGCTGCCGCTGGTGGGTGAGACGGAGATCCCGAACCTGGGGGTCGTGGTGCCGCTGGGTGCGGGCGTCGGGCTGGGGTGGCTGCTCGCGGATCAGACGCTCGGGCTGCCGGGCGTGGGCGCGGTCGTGGGCGTGATCGTGGCGCTGCCGTTCATCCACGAGGCGACGGACGGCGGCGCGGAGACGGAGCCGGCGCCGTATCACTTCACGCAGGCGGAGGCGTCGTTGAGTTTCGAGGCGGAGGAGTACTCGGACTCGAAGCTTCTCGACGAGTATCGGCGGATCGCGTGGACGGAGCGGATGAAGACGCCGCTGGACGCGAAGCGGCAGTCGACGCAGTTCGACGAGACGGTCTCGCGTGAGCTGTCGGAGACGACGCTCGGCGATCTCGGGATCGAGGAGGACGTCGACGGGAGCGATCAGTCCGGAGGTGTCGCGAGTGGCGACGATTGACGATCCCGAGTCGATGCTGCCGGACAACGAGGAGGACGTCGACGATCGGCGGCCGTCGGCGACGGCGTTCCCGGTGCGGCCGGCGCTCGAGGTCCTGCAGTTGGATCAGCGCGAGTTGATCGATGTGTCGGATCCGCGCCTCGAGGAGCGGCCGACGCCGGAGTGGGATCTGCGTCGCGGGGTGCCGCATCGTCGGGCGTTGATCGAGTGGTATCAGCGGGCGACTGTGCGGACGCTGGGGCGGTTTGCTGACTCGGTGCCGCCGGAGAGCCTGCTTCGGGACGACGTCTTCGTGGCGTCGCTGACGGGCGCGAGCGAGCACGCGAAGCAGTATCGCGGGCGGCTCGAGGACGACAAGTTGATCCCAGCGACGACGGCGGCGTACGATGAGCTCCGCGGCGGTGCGGGCGAGTACATCGAGGTGTTCGAGGACGACAGCGATTTCAGTCCGATGGATTTCGACCCGGAGCGGCAGGCGAACGTGGCGATGCGGCCGGGGTTCAGTTACATCGATCGGATTCAGCAGTCGGCGCTGTCGGCGTTGTGGGGTGGCTTCGAGGATCGGGATGCGCTGCGGGACTGGTTGCACGATCTCTCGAGGGCGACGAACGGGCAGCACGAGTCGGAGCTCTCGAAGCGGGTGATGGGGGACGCGAACGCGGTCGCGTGTCTGACCAACCGCGTGTCGGACGAGCACGGGCGCGGGTTTCGCGAGCGGTTCGCGATCAAGAAGTTGCTGCCGTCGTTCGCGGCGGCCGTCGAGTCGATGGAGACGGGCGAGTTGGCGAAGCGGCGGAAGACGACAGCGCAGACCTATCAGTTTGGATAATCATGAGCACACAGGAATCCACGGACAGCGAGCAGGAGAGCAGTCCCCGCGAGGAGCTTCGGGAGACGATTCGAGCGGCGTTCGACCCGTACATGAGGAGCCGGCAGGCCCTCGATGCGAAGGGGATCCCGCCGGACGAGCGCGGGTACAACGACCGGAATCGGCACAACGACGGCGCGGAGATCTACCAGCAGGTGGGGCTCGCGCCGTTCATCAAGGAGCTCGAGCGCGCCGAGCGGCGTGATCACGAGGTGTCGTCGCATCCGCAGGCACTCGCGCATTTGGTCTGTCATATCTCGGACTGGGAGCGGCATCAACTCGGCGAGGAGGAGCCGGATTTCTCGGAGATGGGTCGGCTTCGGAAGCCGGTGCTCGAGTGGCTGGCGGACGAGGACGATCGGCTGCAGCGACTCCGTCCAGGCGGGACGGAGATCCTGATCCACGGCGAGCAGGGGACGACGAAGACGACGGCGATGTACTGGTTGATCGCGTTGATCATGCAGCTGAAGCAACGGGAGAACGTCCTTTGGTTGTCGTCGCTGGACGATACGGAGTGGACGGCGCTGGCGCCGTTCGCGACGGTCGCGCTGCCGGCGGGTGAGCGGGTGAAGGTCCAGGCGAACCCGTACACGCGGGAGCTTCGCGGCGAGATGGTGGATCTGACCATCGACGACGTCGCTCGGGACGTGATCCGGTACGAGGATCCGCGCGATCTCCTCGAGCAGCTGGACCGGCGGACGTCGGGGCAGTTCTACGTTCTGTATCCGGATCCGAACTTCCGAGCCTGCGAGGAGATCACGGGGCGATCGTACGCGGGGATCCGAGACGAGGAGGTCGACAAGCTCGGCGACGCGGCGACGATCCACCATTGGTGGTTTGCGCTCGTCGAGGAGCTCGCGCACGGGACGCAGTATCGCGAGTGGACGACGATCGTCGCTGACGAGGCGCACAAGTGGCTGAAGGCGGGGAAAAGCGACGACGAACACGACTGGTGGCACAAGATCGACGACTTCTCGTCGACGTGGGCGGACGCTCGGAAGAAGCGGCTGTCGGGGATCTTCGCGACGCACATTTGGCACGAGATCCCGGATCGCGTCCGTCGGAAGGTGCGCTGGGGAGCGACAATGAACGGCGAGCCGTTTCCGTCGAAGGCGCCGCTGGACGGTCGGAACCGGAATCAGGATCTCGGAGATACCTGTGTCTGGACGCCGCTGGCGTGGAATTTCGTCGGGTACCCGAATGTACCGCGAAAGGCCGGGACGACGGTGCCGGCGGAGATCTCGGTGTCGTTTCCTGACTGGGAGGCAGCAAAAAATGATCTCACATAGCATGAACGACGCGATTTCGAGAGGTAGCGAGTCTGAGGCGCGAATCGGGTCGAGCGTTTCCGGTGTCGATCAGACCGGGAATCTCGCGACCGGATTACACGCGCGCGTTATGAGGACGGGTGGGGGGACCCTCGCGTCCGCGATACAAGTCGGCGCGCGGGCAGTCGCGCGTGAACTACGCGAGCGAGCACGCGGTCGGACTTCACACGCGACCGCGGGGGGCGCGGATGTCTGAGCGCGAGCGAGCGGTCGGGCGAGCGGTCGCGATCGTGTTGGTGCTCGCGCTGGCGGTGGCGCCGATCGCGCCGTTCGTGATCGCGCCGAGCTCGGCGCAGTCGGCGCCGTCGGGGATGGTCGGCGTGTCGGACAGCCAGATCTCCGACATCCGAGCCGAGCAGGGCGCGGGCGGCCTTGAGGCGAGCGAGCTGACCGTCTATACCAGCGAGCACGCGGAGACGACGTCGGTGTCGATCGTGACGGCGGAGCAGGCCGACGAGATCGCCGCGGGGACGGCGCTGCCGGACGTCGCGAACCAGCGGGTGTGTTCGACGCCGGCCGGGGACAAGAACCCGAACGCGGACTGTGAGACGACCCCGTCGCTGGTGATCTCCGACGAGGAGCACTCGGCGGGGCGAGAGGTGGCGGTGCGGGCGGATCCTCTCGAGGACGCGCTGGGGTACACGCCGTCGTTTCTGACGGTTCGGAACTCCGAGTCCGGCGAGGAGTGGCAGTACCCGACGCGGATCGAGGACGGCTGGTTGATCGTCGATGTCGAGCACTTCTCGAGTAACACGGTCGAGTTCCAGGGGACGGCGGAGATCGACGCGACAGCGACGGACGGGTCGCAGTTCACATACGGGCTGGAGGCGACTGATTCGGTTGAGAACTTCACGATCGACGTGACGGGTCAGATAGCGACGCAGTCCGAGACAGCGACGTTGAGCGGTGCATCGGATGGGGATACTGTCTCGTACGACATCGGCGGGAATATCGCTCCGGGCGGGCCGTCAGCGACCGACGAGCCGACAGTGACGTTCGAGGGGAACGCTGGGGATCCGGACATGGCGTTTACCGACTCGAATTCTAATCTGAAGTTCGTGGATGCAGACGGGAATGTCGGCGATACGGGCGTCACAGCGGACGATGTCGGCGGCGTCGCGGACTTCGATGACGACGGCGATCAGGAGATCGCGTTTGTCGGATCGAACGGCGTCGAGTTTGTCGATGCGAGCGGATCAACGACGACGATGGATACAGCAGCCAACGATATTGGAGGGGTTGGAGATCCTGACGAGGACGGGGATCCAGAGGTTGCATACATGGACGGTACTAACCTGCAGTTTGTCGACGGAGCAGGGAATATCGACGATCTCGGCAGAAGTGTCAACGGCGTCGGAGGGATCGGTGATGTTGACGACGATGGGAGTCCGGAGATCGTCGCTGAAGGATATACGTATGACTATTTGACATATTATCAGCCGGATGGGACCGAGGATGCGTCTTTCGACACGACGCCGCTGTATGATGCAGGGACGGTTGGCGATATAGATGGCGACGGAGCTGTCGAAGCGATGTACAAGAACCAAAACAATAATCTCGGATATGCAGATGCGAACGGGCAAGAGGGGACGCTGGCGTCGGGAATTGATTTCGTTGGTGGGGCTGGCGATATAGATGGGGATGGTGAGGTAGAGGTGTCGTATGATGCTACGGGGCTGAAGTATGTTGATGGATCCGGATCTGTGGAATCGACAGGATTAGATATAACACGAGCAGGCGGGATTGCTGATATCGACGGTGATGTGACGACGGATCCGGCGGTCGATATCGATGGAGATGGGACAGACGAGACGTCGGTGTCGGGGGAGGTCAGCGGTGGTGAGACGGTGACGAAAGAGATCGCGTCGCTGTCGCGATCGGATAGTTCGGCGACGGTGTCGGTCAGCGGCGGCTCGGTCGACGTGTCGATCGAGTACGACGAGCGGACGGAGACGGTCGATCCAGCGGTGTCGGTGAATGGGAATACAGTTGATCACACGGGAACGCTGGCAGAGGGCGACACAGTTTCGTTATCGACGGACGCGAGTTGGTTAAGCGACAGCAACACAGTCGATGTCTCGATGTCGGCGCCCGCATCCGGGCCGGCGCCGAAGGTCGGGCTGGATTACGATCACACGGCGACTGACCAGATCTCGACGTCGTATCAGGCGACGAAATTCGAGGAGCGATACAACGTCTCCCGAACGTTCGCGGACGAGACGGCCGACGTCCAGGTGACGATCCCGTTCGACAGCTCGCGGATGGTGTCGATCGGGTCCGTCGAGTACAGCGTCGACGGGGGCTCCTGGCAGTCGGTGCCGGACGAGCACTACGCACTCGATGGAACGACGCTGACGGCGAATCTCTCGGATGCGAACGGTGGCGCGTTCCCATCGGGATCGACGATCGAGGTAAACGCCCGTGGTCGGAAGATCCAGGTCGATAACGGCGACGTGACGGTGACAGATCCGTCGGGCATCGACGAGGAACTCGATACGGAGATCCGCGTCGACGATCGCGCGCCGGACTTCCGGATGGACGTCGGGCCGACCGAATCGGGCGATCGCGTCCACTACGCGGACTCGAATGAGTATCCGACGGAGGATTACTCGATTATCAAGGGCGACGGCACGCAGTACGTCTACCTTCCGAACGCGGGCAACGGCGATCGGTTCCGGATGCGGCATCTCGAGACCCAGGTGTCGATCAACGACACGGGCGACGTCCGCCTCGAGGTGCTCGAAGCCGGCGAGGAGCCGGAGATCGACGTCTCGCCGGGACCGGGCGGCGAGGGCGACGAGGTGACGGTGCGGTACTATCAAACCGAGACGGGGCTGAAGTACGTCCTCTCGAGTATCCAGGACAAGATCGTGATCGACAGCGACGTCGCGGAGTCCCCGGCGATCTTCACGACGACGGACTCGGAGGACACCTGGACGATCCTCGAGGAGGCGGCGGGGACGGCCTCGTCGTCGACGGGCGGCGTTGCGCAGTTCTCCCAGCGCGCGAGCGGGCTCTTTAGCTCAATCCCCGGCGGCGGGCTGGGGCTGGTCGCGATCGTGGCGCTGGCGGGCGGCGGGTGGACGCTGCTCCGACGGCGGAGTCCCGACACGGCGGGGGCGGTCTCGTCGACGGCGGAGTCGACGGGCAGCGGTATCCTCGGCGTCCTCGAGCGAGTGCTCGGGTACGTCGGCTCGCTGGTGGAGACGCTGCTCGGGAACCGGAACGCGACGATCGCGCTGGCGGTCGGCGCGGCGCTCGTGGGCGCTCGGTTCGGCTTCTTCCAGCTGCCGGAAGGGACGGCGATCCTGTTGGTCGTGGCGTCGGTGCCGATCGGGTCGTACGTCGTCCTGCGTCGGACGGGCGTGGTGTCCCAGCGGGTGTGGCTGGCGTCGACGGTCGTCGCGACGATCCTGGGGCTGGAGTTCGTCGCGCCGGGGACGGTCCAGACGGCGATCGAGCAGCTGACGTCGGAGAACGTCGCGCCGCTGTTGATCCTGGCGGCGGCTGGGGCCGTCTACCTGTGGTATCGGTCGCGGCAGTCGGATCAGCCGCGGATCGTGATCGGCAGCGGGGAGGACTGATCGAGCGATGTTCGGGCTCGTGTCGGAATTGATCGGTGGGCTGGGGCTGGGCGGGCAGGTGACGACAGCGGTGATCGTGGCGGGGGCTGGGTGGTATCTGTGGCGCGTCGGGGCGGTGGCGTCGGCGCTCGCGTCGATCCTGTCGTCGGCGCAGGCGATCGGGATCTCCGTCGCGATCGCGCTGGCGGTCGCGATCGCGTTGGGGTGGATCGATCTGTCGATCGCGTCGATCACGTCGGACGTCGCGACGGCGGCCTCGAAAGTGCCAGGGGTCTTTCGAGATTTATTCGGAGGGGTGTTGCCGTGAGCATCTTTCCCGATCTGTTGCACGAGGAGTACGACGTCGAGGGTGATCTCATCCTCTTCCGCTGTCGGGAGTGCGGCCAAACGTCGATGAGTCTCGGGGCGCTTCACGGTCACTGTGAAAAGCACCGCGGCTACACACGGTGGGGAATCAGTCTCCCGTTCACAGAATCGTCACCGGGAAACTTCGATCAGCTGATGGAGTTGACCGAGGTCCTTCGTGTCGAGGAGACGGCAGAGATCGACCTCGAGGACGTCGACGGTCTGTAGAGCGGCAACCTTCGTTTCGACTGTTTCATCTCGAACGCTCGGCCGAACAGGGACCCCTTATTTTTCTGCCCCGGAGGGGCAGTGCCCTTTAGGCACACTCGCTAAGGGGATCTTTGCGGCGGCCACAAATCAGCCGGCCGAGAGATCGGCTGCTCGAAGCCGTCCAGATGAAACACACCCCGAAAACAGGACCCATCAGCGCTGGCGCGCGGACGGGTTTATAAAGAATAGAACCGAGCGATAGTGTTGCCACTCACCTGTCGCGACTCAGTGGATGATCTCAGCCTGCTCGCGAGCGTAGAGATCGTCCAAGAGCGCCTTCGCCTTCGTGGTCTCGTAGCCACCACCCGGCGTCGCGAACTCGACAGTCGCGTTGCGGAACTCGCGCTCGTTGCCACCCGAGCCGATCCAGGCGTCGAGGGCCTCGTCGATCACCTCGGGAGCCCACGGCGAACTCGAAGAGCGGTAGCGACTGAGAACAGACTCGATCTTGATTCGGACGTCGCCGGAGGCGTCGTCGACGACGTCAGCGGCGTAGCGTGAGAGCCACTTCTGCATCGCGCCGCTCATCTTCTCCAGGAGGCGCTCGTCGAGATCGAGCAGACCGGCCGTCGCCTTGAACGCGGCGTCGAGATGCTGCTCGGTCGTCCGAAGGACGTCACGGATCTCCTCAGCGACCTTCCGAGAGCGGAAGCGGATGAGGCCGTTGCTGTTCTCGAGGATGCCGTCGAGTTCGTCCAGGGCGCGGTAGATCGTCGAAATGTCGCGGCCCGAGCCGTCGGCGACGCGCTGGTAGTGCGTCTCGCCGTTGTCGGCGATCTCCTCGAGGACGTCCATGTCGGCCTCGGAGAGCTCCCGAAAGGAACGGACGATGACGGACTCCTGCTCGGCCTCGATCTCCGGCGTCGGGTCGGGATGGAGCGCGATCGAGCGCTCGGAGGTCTGAGCCTGGAAGTGATCGTCGGGGACGAACGCGACCTCGGCGTCGGTGGGCACGCCGGCGTGCTCGAGGCAGTTGATGACGGTCTCCTCGAGTTCCTGTGTCAACTCGTCGCGATCGTTCCAGGCGACGCCCTGCTGGTTGAGCGTGATCGAGTCGTTGTTCGGAGCCTGCCCCTTCTTGAACAGGGCAGCGAACTTCGGATGATAGAGCGGGTCATCGGTCTGCTGCTTGCGAGGGTGCTGGGGGTGGTAGTGTTTCAGCTGCTTCCCGAGCCGCTGGCCGGGGAGCTTCCGGGCCGTTCCCGCGGGATAGTTCAGGCGATGATTGTAGCCGACGACCTTCTCGTTGTCGACTTTGTAGGTCACCTTCCGGCCTTTCTCGGAGCCAAGCAGGTACATCAGCCGCCAGAAGTAGCCGCCCTCGTGCGTGAGCGTCTGGGCGTAGTTCCGCGTGAGGCGGACGTAGCGTTCGAACTGGCTGATACTACTGTGTTCGCCGTCGATGTGCCGCGGATCGAGATGCGCGTCGTTGAAGCGCTGGGAAGCCTCCTCGCAGATGGCGTCGACGACCGTCCGGAAGTGCTTGGGAACGGCATCGGGCTCGATGTTCGAACTGTTGACGTCGACGTCGATGCCTTCGGGATCGGCGTGGGGGTCGGCCTCGAGGTCGTCCCAGACGTCCTCCCACGGCGTCGAGATGTTCATGCCAGCGAAGCGAGGGCGGACGTGAAAGCTGAGTTTCTCGCGGCCGGGGCCGCGGCCTTTGATCCGCCACTCGTACATCGAGTCGGTCTCGAGGTCGAAGCGGCTGGCGGGCTCGATCGCACCCTGCTGGTAGTAGATCTCGAACTCGAAGATGTCGACGCCGTCGTCGCGACGGATGGGGATCTCGAGTTCGGTGCTGCCCTCGAAGGGCGGGCCGAGCAACGCGCCGGAGAGTGCCCAGTAGGGGGCGAGCGTGCCGGGGTACCAGAGTGTCGCCCGGAGTTCGTGCGGCGCCGTCGCGACGTGGTCACCCTCAGTCATCGCGACCCACCGTCGGCGGCGATCTCGGCAGCGCTCTCGTCGACCGCAGCGTCAGCGTCGGCGTCGGCCTCCTGGAGGAAGCCGTCGCGATCGTGCGTGATCGCGCGGCGTCGCTCGTCGAGCTTCCGGATGACGTGCTCGCGGTTGCGACAGCGTCGTTCGACCTGGAACCAGTAGGCGAGCTCCTCGGGATCGTCGATGCCTTTGACGATCGCCATCGCGGTCGCGAGCTCCGGTGTCTGGCCCTGGCCCGTATCGAGGCCGGACTGCGAGCGCGTGTGCAGCCAGACCGCGGGGTTGTACCCGATGGCGTCGACGACGTCCGGGAACCGCGGGTAGTCGCCGGCGTTGGTCTGCCCGCGCATCAGGCATCGCCTCCATCAGTCGCGTACTGTTTGAGATCGGACTGCCCGGGCGGCTGGTAGTCCTCGAGGCGCTGGTTGAGCACGCGCATCTGATCACCGATACCGACGGTGTCCTCGAAGGGTCGATCCACGACACGGAACCGCTCGAAGACGCCGTCATCGATGTGTTCGAGATACGCCTGGCCGGCGAGCAGAACGACCGTCCCGTAGGGATTGTAGAAGGAAAATCGCGTCTTGAGCCCGCGAGAGACTTGGACACTCCAGCGGCCAGCCTCGTAGTCACCAATGTAGACATCGCTCGAGGGATCCAGCGAAGCATCGTAGGGCTTGATCTCGTCACCGGGCGAGAGGACGCCATGTTCGGCACTGATGATCCACCAGGCGTCGCAGCGCTGTTGACAGTACTCGCGCTTCTTCCTGAAATAGGTCGAGTCGTAGAGGTCTGCAGCTGGGACTGGCTCGTCGGTATCGATTTTCGAGGAGCCACAGCCGACGACACCTAACCGAGGGGTGCCGATACAGTCGTGGCAGTACTGTCGGTCTTCGTCCGGGTCGCGTGAGTCGATCCCACCGCCCGGCGGAAGCCGTGTCTCGCAGTAGTAACAGCGGCTCAACGTCCGTCACCCCCAAAGTCACTGAAGCGATCCTCGACCTCGACCCAGCAGCGGCGGTCGTCGACGTGGTCGACCCAGCCCTCGAGGCCGACGTGGGCGGGGACGTCGTAGGCGTCGATGAACTGCAGGCGGGAGTCGACGGTGATCACGCGATCGCCGTCTCCCTCGAGGCGACCGTCGACGTAGTAGTGAGCGAGCCCGCGGTGATCGACACCGATGCGGCGGTAGGTCAGATCGCGCTCGAGCTTCGGCGGCGCAGCGTCGAGGAACAGGAAGCGATCGTCGGCAGCGAGCCGTTGGATGCCGAGCTCCTGGAGCGTTGTCCAGTCGCCTTTCGTGTCGGCCCACAGGGCGAGATGGAAGTCACAGAAGCGGAAGCCGCCGAGGACGTTGAGGACGTTCGGCGAGGGGACGGTCGCGACGGCGTCGCGCTCGCAGTGGCTGGGGTGATCGCAGTCGGCGGGCTCGTCGACCGGCCCGTAGTCGGTGACGATCGCCATCACGCATCCCCTCCGAAGTACTGCAGGCCGGTCTGGATCGGCCGATCGTTCTCAAGGTCGTCTTCGTCGTCGGCCTCCTGGTCGCGATCGCGACGGAACTTGTGGAACGCATCGCAGGCCCACGACCAACACGGTCCGTACGACCGGAGTTCGCCGCCGTAGATGCCGATCGCGGTCGACTCGCCGCAGTCGGGGCACTCGACGGTCGTCCGCTCGCCGAAGGGGATCTCGTGGACGTGGTCGACGCGTTCCTCACGACGCTGCTGAAGGAGCTCGCGGTTCGATGTGGAGCCGACGGTCGTCGGATCCGTCATCGGCGATCACCGTCCTCGGGGATCTCGAAGCCCTGCAGCCGCGCGAGGTCGGCCCGAATCTCCCCGATAGCCTCTCGCGTCCACTCGTTGTCTTCCTTTGCGAGCGCGATCTCGAGGAGATCGCCGGCTTCGTCAAGGTAGTATTCAGCAGGCCGCCCGCCGTCGGTTTCGATGCCCTCGCCGCGGTCGACGTCGTCGTCCTCGCCGAAGCACTTGGGATTCTGACAGAGCCGCCAGCGGTTAAACGGCAGATGACTCGGGATGTGAACGTCGGTGAACTCACAGCGGTTGATATCGCCCTCGCGACAGGCCGGATTCGGGTCGTCGCTGTCGTCGTCGCGATGGATCGCTTCGGCCATCCCCGAGGAGCTGCGGACGCCGTAGGTGGGGACGTCCTGTTGCTGTGGCTCCTGAAGTTCGGAGCTCACGGGCGACACCTCCCGTCAGCGAGGGCCGGACAGCGCTGGTCGGCCTCGGTGATGTAGGTGCCGCAGTACTCGCAGATTTTGGGTTCGACGGTGGCGGTGTCACCGCCCGTTTCGGGGCGGCTCATCGGGTCTCACCGCCGGAAGGTACTTCAGGCTGCTTACCTGAGGTACCGAAAGTATTAAAATTGTTATGGGTTCGGGCAGATTTGAACTGCCGGCCTCCTCCATGTCAAGGAGGTGTCATAACCAGCCTAGACCACGAACCCTCGCTGGCGTTTGTCTGCACTCATTCGTATCCGGGTAACGTAATTGAACCTTTCGGAATAGCTCCCTCCTGTGATTCGAAAACACGGCGCGGGGAGAGGGGGACGACTCCGGCGTCCGGAGTGTGCCGTCGGGCACCAACGATACGCTTATAAGCATGTACTGATTTGTACATCGTAACGCAGTATTGGTCATTAGTGATCATCATGAAAGAGTACATTCGACAGGCTACCGACGGTGAAGACCTCACACAGGCGGACGCCCGGGCGGCGGCCGAGCTCGCCTTCGAGGACGCGACGGAGGCACAGATCGGGGCGCTCCTGGCCGGGCTCCGCGCGAAAGGCGAAACCGAAGGCGAAATCGCGGGGTTCGCCGAGGGGATGCGCGATGCGGCCCGGACGATCGATCCCGGCCGGGAACCGCTGGTCGATACCTGCGGGACCGGGGGAGACGGCCACGATACGATCAACGTCTCGACGACCAGCGCGTTCGTCGCCGCCGGGGCCGGCGTTCCGGTCGCAAAGCACGGCAACTACTCCGTCTCCTCCTCGTCGGGCAGCGCCGACGTCCTGGAGGAACTCGGCGTCACGATCGACGCCGAGCCGCCGGCGGTCGAGGGCTGCATCGAATCGATCGGGATGGGGTTCATGCTCGCGCCCGTGTTCCACCCGGCGATGAAGGCCGTCATCGGCCCGCGGAAGGAACTCGGAATGCGGACGATCTTCAACGTTCTCGGCCCGTTGACGAACCCCGCGGGCGCGGACGCCCAGGTCGTCGGCGTCTACGATCCCGAGTTGGTCCCGGTGTTGGCCGACGCGCTCTCGCGGATGGCCGTCGACCGGGCGCTCGTCGTCCACGGGGCGGGGCTAGACGAGATCGGCGTCCACGGGGAATCGACGATCGCCGAGGTCCAAGGCGATACCGTCGAGGAGTATACGCTCGAACCGGCCGATATCGGCCTCGATCGCTACGACCTCCCGGCGGTCGCCGGCGGATCGCCAACGGAAAACGCGGCGGACATGCGCGGGATCCTCGAGGGATCGATCGGCGGCGCGAAACGGGCGATCATCCTCGCGAACGCGGGTGCGGCGATCTACGTCTCCGGGACGGCCGGGAGCATTGCCGAGGGCGTCGATGCGGCGCGCGAGGCGATCGACTCCGGGGCGGCGGCCGACCAGTTGGCATCGCTGCGCGAGTTCGAGCCATGACGCGCGTGAAGATCTGTGGCGTGACCGTCACCGAGGACCTCGAGACCGTCGTCGAGATGGGTGCCGACGCCGTCGGCTTGACCGTCGACGTCGCGGTCGAGACGCCACGGGCGATCGACCCGGAACGCGCAGTCGCCCTCGCGAGGGCGGCACCGCCGTTCGTCACGACGGTGCTCGTGACGATGCCCGAGACGCCCGAGAGGGCGATCGAGGTATCCGAGCGGATCGAACCGGACGCCATCCAGCTCCACGGCGGTCTGTCCCCCGACGACGTCGCCTCCGTCTCGAACGGGGTCGCCGCCGACGTGGTCGTGGCTGTCTCACCCGTCGACGCCCCACGGTACGATCGGGCTGCCGACGCGTTGCTCGTCGACTCGCTCGACGAATCCGGGGCTGGCGGGACGGGGGCGACACACGACTGGGCGCGGACGCGCGGGCTCGTCGAGGAGCTGTCCTCGCCCGTCGTCCTGGCCGGTGGATTGACGCCGACGAACGTCGCGGAGGCGGTCGAGACTGTCGATCCGTTCGCGGTCGACGTCGCGAGCGGCGTCGAGTCCCAACCGGGGCGCAAAGACCCCGAAGCCGTCGGGTCATTTATTCGGCGTGCGGGTGGTCGCCCGTGATCTCCGAGTCGAGATTCGTCGAGTTGGCAGCGGAGGGGCCGGCGGTGATCCGTACCGTCGCCGAGTTGGACACCGACGCGGAGCCACTCGGGGCGTACGCCGCCCTGACCGGGCGAACGACCGACGTCGATCCGGCCGGCCACACGTTCCTCTTGGAGAGCGCACAGAAAGTCGCCTCCAGCGACCCCGACGGTGCGTTCAGAGCCGGTGACGGGGCGGATCGACACGCCCGGTACTCGTTCGTCGGCTACGATCCGGCCGCGGTCGTGACCGTCGACGGTGACGCCAACGGTTTCGTCGACGTCCTCGACGATCGATACGAGGGACTGTTCGATCTGAACGGCGGTGACACGCTCGCGACGCTCCGGGAGGCGCTCCCGGACGTGCCGCTTCGGAACTTCCCGGAAACCGAGCGCCAGCGGCTCCAGGGCGGGCTCGTCGGATTTCTTTCCTACGATGCGGTGTACGATCTCTGGCTCGAAGAGGTCGGACTGGACCGCCCCGACTCCCGCGTGCCGAACGCCCAGTTCGTCCTCACGACGACGACGCTGGTGTTTGACGACGCCGCCGGGACGGTCTCGTTGGTATTTACGCCGCTGGTTCGCCCCGACGAGGACGCCGAACGGATCTACGCCGACATCGACGCGGAGCGCGCGCGTATCCAGTCGCTGCTCGCGGACCACGAGGCGCTCGAAACCGACGGGTTCCGCCCGATCGCAGAGCGCGCCGGGACCAAAGCGACGTACGAGGACGCCGTCCGACGGGCCAAAGAACACGTCCTCGACGGCGATATCTACCAGGGCGTCATCTCGCGGACGCGCGAACTGGACGGCGAGATCGACCCGCTGGGACTTTATAAATCCCTTCGGGAGATCAATCCCTCGCCGTACATGTACGTCCTCGATTACGACGGCCTCGCGGTGGTCGGAGCCTCGCCCGAGACGCTCGTTTCCGTCCGCGGCCAGGAGGTCATGAGCAACCCGATCGCCGGGACGTGCCCACGGGGGACGAGTCCGGTCGAGGACCGGCGTCTGGCCGGGGAGATGCTCGCCGACGGCAAGGAACGTTCCGAGCACACGATGTTGGTCGATCTCGCCCGTAACGACGTTCGCCGCGTCAGCGAAGCCGGCAGCGTCCGCGTCGAGGAGTTCATGAACGTTCTGAAATACAGCCACGTCCAGCACATCGAATCGACGGTGACCGGCGTCCTCGACGACGACTGTGACGCCTTCGACGCGACGCGTGCGTCGTTCCCGGCCGGGACGCTGTCGGGCGCGCCGAAGATCCGCGCGATGGAGATCATCGACGAACTCGAAGAGCGCCCGCGCGGCGTCTACGGCGGCGGCGTCGGCTACTACTCCTGGAGCGGCGACGCCGACTTCGCGATCGTCATCCGGACCGCGACGGTCGAACGGGGCGGGGGTACCGAGGGGTCCGACCGGGTAACCGTCCAGGCCGGTGCCGGGATCGTCGCCGATTCCGACCCCGAGGCCGAATACGACGAGACCGAACAGAAGATGGACGGGGTCATCGATGCCCTGCGCGATATCGAACTCGGAGCCGAGCGTGAGGCCGGCGTCGAATCCGGGACCGAACGGCCCGAAGACGGGACCGACACGACGGAGGCCCCATGACGACGA
Organism: Natronomonas salinimetallica; assembly: GCF_013839515.1. Classification (GTDB taxonomy): domain Archaea; phylum Halobacteriota; class Halobacteria; order Halobacteriales; family Haloarculaceae; genus Natronomonas. The sequence continues at coordinate 40,703 of NZ_JACDNQ010000018.1, forward strand.
ACGTACTCTTCGTCGACAACTTCGATTCGTTCACCTACAACCTCGTCGAGTACGTCAGCCAACACGGCGACACCGAGGTCGATGTGTTCCGAAACACCGCCGACCTGGAGACGATCCGCGCCGCCGCCCCCGACGCGATCGTCATCTCCCCGGGCCCCGGCCATCCCAAAAACGACCGCGACGTGGGTGTAACGATGGACGTACTCCGGGACGTCAGTCCCGAGACACCGACACTCGGCGTCTGTCTCGGCCTCGAGGCGGCCGTCTACGAGTACGGCGGGACAGTCGACCGAGCCCCGGAACCCATACACGGCAAGGCGTTCCCGGTCGACCACGACGGAAAGGGCGTCTACCGGGGCCTCGAACAGGGGTTTCAGGGGGGACGATACCACTCCCTCGTCGCGCTCGACGTCCCCGACTGTTTCGAGGTGACCGCGACGACGGACCACGACGGCGTCGAGTTGGTGATGGGGGTCCGCCACCGCGAGTACCCGATCGAATGTGTCCAGTTCCACCCCGAATCGGTCCTCACCGCCGTCGGACACGATGTCGTCGAGAACTTTCTTCGATCGGTCTGATGCTACCGGACGGGCCTGCGGGACGCGTCCCGCATCGGGCTACGGGGATCATACTATAGTAGACATCGCAACTATGTAGACATCGCAACTATGTAGACATCGCAACTATGTAGACATCGCAACTATGTAGACATCGCAACTATGTAGACATCGATCGCACTGCCGCCGTGCGATCGAGTGTGTATTGTCTTCCGATCTCTACTATAGGAGAGCATGGATATCCCATCGAACATCTCCGACGGCGTGACCCCTCGATCGGGGGCGGCCCGCTGCTCCGACCACCGGCGGTAGACGATCGTCCGGTTCGACCCGGTCCTCCCGCGTATACGTGATTTTTCGCTCGTATCAAATGGTTGTTAATACGTCGCGCCGATCCCGAAAGCATGTCCCATTGCTATTGCATCTCCCACCGTCGCTCGACGCGTCTCCGCCCCCGAATCGCTCGCCGGACTCGCGCTACTCCCCCTCCACATCCCCCGCTTCTTTCCGGTAGAGATCGCGCCGCAGTATGTGGGTTTCCCGGCCGAGATTTCACTTTCACTGCGGAGAGGGAACGCTTATTTGTACGCGGTTAGTTTGCTACGTTCGTACGCGTGGGGCACCCGTCTTTCAGGATCGAACACAGCGCCGCGTGCCCTCATGGAAACGTCGAAGCAACGATATATTCCCCGATGCCAAGGGTTATCCGGCATGCAACAGTACGCAGACTCCATCACACATGACCCACACAGCATACGTTGACCGCAGCGAAAAGACGAAAATACGAGCCGTACCGGCCCGGAGGGCCGAGTGATGTCCGGGGCAGACCCGTCCGCGGACGAACTCACTCTCCCGATCAAACGAACGACGGGTGAGACCATGGCGGACCGACTCACGGGAAACGCCTATCACAACATCCTCCCCGCCCGGTATCTGCGGAAGGACGCCGACGGCGAACCCATCGAACAACAGGAGGAACTCTTCGAGCGTGTCGCCCGGAACGTCGCGCTGGCCGAGGCGGTCTTCGAGGCCGGGCGACGGGGCGTCGACATCACCGTCACGCCGGACCAACTCAAGCCGGACCACCCCCGGCGTGACGCACTCGCCGCCGAGGTCTTCGGAGCGGGCGTCACGACCGACGCCGACGCGGAGACGACGCTTTCGGTATACAACGTCAACAAGTTCGCCTACGAGACGCTCGTACCGGAACTCCCCGAGGCGATCCGGTCACACGTCGAGGAGACCGCCGACGCCTTCCGCGAACAGATGGAACGGCTCTCGTTTATGCCGAACTCGCCGACGCTCATGAACGCCGGCGACGAACTCCAACAGCTCTCGGCGTGTTTCGTCGATTCGCCCGAGGACGACATCGACGACATCCACCAGACCGCCAAAGAGGCCGCGGAGGTGTTCCAGTGTCTCACGGCCGAAACGTCCGTCCACGTCGAACAAAAAGGCGTCACCTCGATCGCCGACGTCGAGCCGGGCGACGAGATCGTCCAGCGCGACGGGGGCGACCACCGGTCGCGGCGTGTCGAGGAAATCCACGCCTACGACGACGCGCCGACGATGACGATCACGACCGAGGGGGGGATCGACGTTCGCGGGACGCCGAACCACCGCCTTCTCGTCGACGGCGACTGGAAACGGCTGGACGAGATTCGGGCGGGCGATACCGTTTCGGTCCGTCTCGGGTGGCTCCCCGAGGAGGCGGGCGCGGTCGAGCTCGAACCCGTCGAAGCAGGCCCACAGTGGGCCGCGGAACGGACTGTCTCGAACGAGTCCGTCGTCGAGCTTCACGCACAGGGACTCTGCGATTACGCGATCGCCGACCGGCTCGATTCGTCGCCGTCGACGATCCAGCGCCGCCGGGCCGACGAACTCGACCTGCCGGCCAACGGGTCCGGCGGACGCGACGGCGGGCCGACGTTCGACGAAGAGCGGTTCCGCGAACTACACGCGGACGGCCACACGGATTCCGAGATCGCCGACGCCCTCGGCGTCCACAGTACGACGGTCCGGAACGCGCGGATGGCCCAGTCGCTGTCGGCGAGCGGCCAGGCCGTAAAGTCCGTCTCACAGCCGGAGACGTTGAGCACGGATCTCGCCGAGCTCCTCGGCCTCTGGATCGGTGACGGGTCGGTTCACGAGGACGGAATCCGCTTCCACGTCTCCCGCGAGGAGACGCTCGAACACGTCGACCGTCTGGCGCGCCGAAGTTTCGATACGGGTGCCGATTGGACGTGGGCCGACGGGTGCTACGAGGTCGTCATCTACAGCCACGAGATCAAACGGTTTTGGCTGCGGAACTTCGGCGACGCGAAGCCGTCCTCGAGTGAGGCGACGGTCCCGGAACCGGTTCTCGGTTCGGACCGCGATCGCGTGTACGCGTTCCTTCGTGGACTGTTTTCCGCCGACGGAACGCTCTCACAGAACCGGTATCCGCGGCTGTACAGCGCCTCCGAGGAACTCGTCGACGGCGTCCATCAGCTCCTTCTCGGCGTCGGTATCCCGTCGACGATCTGGGCGTGGGATGACGACGAGCGCGACTACTACAGCGTCGCTCCGACCGACGAACGCGGCCTCTCCGAGTTCGCCTCCCACGTCGGTTTCGTCGACGACCGTTCTGAGACGATGACCGCCTCCATCGCCGACGCCGAGTTGGAGCCGACGACGTGTGGGACGGTCCGCGACGCCGAGTGGACACAGGAAATCGTCGCCATCGAGGAGAGCGATCCGGCGACGGTGTACGACGTCACAGTCGAGGGGAACCACGAGTACGTCGCGAACTCGGTCGTCTCGCACAACAGCGGGGGCGGGATGGGGTATGCCTTCTGGCGACTCCGCCCCTACGGCGACGCTGTCGGCTCGACCGGCGGGATCGCGTCGGGGCCGATCACGTTCATGCGGACGTACGACCAGATGTGCGAGACGATCGCTCAGGGCGGCGCCCGTCGCGGCGCACAGATGGGCGTCATGCGCATCTCACACCCCGACGTCATCCAGTTCATCCACGCGAAGAACAAGGACGTCTCCCTGGCCGAGACGCTCCGTCTGAACGACCCGGACGACTTCACCCACAACTCCTTCGAGGAGGCCCTAGCGGAGGCCCGCGAACTCATCGACGACGAGGGGAAGGTCCCCGAGCACCTCCGGAACGCGGTCGAGGGCCACCTCTCGAATTTCAACATCTCCGTCGGCGTCACCGACGGGTTCATGGAGGCGCTGAAAGCCGGCGAGGAGTACACGTTCACCAACCCCCGGACGGGCGAACCACACGTCGCAACGCCCGAGACGAAGGAGCTCTACGACATGTTCGGCCTCGGCGAGCACGTCGACGTCGGCGAGACGCTGTCGGTCCCCGCCGAGAAGCTCTGGGAGCACGTCCTCGAGGGAGCCCACGAGAACGGCGAACCCGGCGTCGTCTACCTCGAACGGATCAACAAAGAACACTCCTTCGACGTGGAGGAACATCCGGACCACCGAATTTTGGCGACCAATCCCTGCTTGACAGGTGATATGGAGGTACAGTTGTCCGATGGGACGACACGGCAGATCGGCGAATTGGCCGACGAGGAGTGCCGTATCACGGTTCGTACCCTCGATGATGGCGGCGTTACCTCCAGTCCGGCAACTGCATTTAAAACAAAAAAAGACGCCGACGTTGTTCGGATCGAGACCGAATCCGGTCCTACTATCCGCACGACCCCGGATCACAAGATTAGGTCGGCAGACGGGACTTGGGTCAAGGCTCAAGATCTCGATACTGGTGACGACATTGTCGGACTCTCACAACTGCGGGCGACACCGCAGGGGCCGGTTCAAGAAACGGCGACCGAGACCGTCGTAGAGGTCGGGTTTGATGGGACCGAGGACGTGTACGACATGAGAGTCGAGGGGACGCACAACTTTTTCGCAAGCGAATCTGGCAAAAAAGGTATCAATGTTCATAACTGTGGTGAGCAACCGTTGGAAGAATACGAGGCCTGCAACCTCGGCCACATCAACCTCTCGACGCTTGCGGACCTCGACGCGCCGGACTGGCGGGTCTGGTACGACGACCACGGCGAGGCGTACGCCGACCTCGAGGCCGCCGTCGACGCCTTCCTCGAGGAGGCGCTCGACTTCGAGGCGTTCGACGAGCGCATCGAACTCGGCACGCGCTTTCTCGAGAACGTCGTCACGATGTCGGACTTCCCGGTGCCGGAGATCGAACAGAAGGTCAGAGAGATGCGGAAGATCGGCCTCGGCGTGATGGGGCTGGCGCAGTTGTACATCCAACTCGGCATCGAGTACGGCTCCGAGGAGGGCAACGAGGTGGCCCGCCAGATGATGCGCCACATCAACCACGGCTCGAAGTGGGCCTCCCACGAACTCGCCGAGGAGCGCGGCGTCTTCGAGGAGTGGGACAACTCGAAGTACGCCGATCCCACCGAGTACCGCGAGTGGTTCGAGAAACAGACCGGTCTCGACGCCGACGAGTGGGAAGACGGGTTCGCGATACGGAACCACAACACGACCACAATCGCCCCGACCGGGACGACCTCGATGATCGGCAACACGACCGGCGGCTGTGAGCCCATCTACAACGTCGCCTACTACAAGAACGTCTCCGACGACGTTCAGGGCGACGAGATGCTCGTCGAGTTCGACGACTACTTCCTCCGCGCCCTGGAGGAGAACGGCCTCGACGTCGAGGCCGTCAAACAGGAGGCCCAAGAGCAGATGGCCGCGAACGAGTTCGACGGTATCGACGGGCTCTCGACGGTCCCCGACGCGATCGGCGAGCTGTTCGTGACAACGGGCGCTCTCTCGGCGAAGGAACACGCCGGCGTCCAAGTCGCCTGTCAGGAGGGTGTCGACTCGGCGATCTCGAAGACGGTCAATGCGCCGAACGACTCGACGATCGAGGACGCAAAGGAGGTCTTCGAGTACATTTACGACCACGGCGGCAAGGGCGTTACCTACTACCGCGACGGGACCCGATCGAAGCAGGTACTCACGACGCGGGCGAAAAACACGGAGTTCGCCGACGAGGCGGAGGCCGCCGAGGCCATCGTCGAGGACATCGAGGAGATCTTCGGCGGCATCGAAGGGTTCCTCGACAGCGAGGAGGTCGCGGCGGTCCTCGACGGGGACGTCCGCGAGTTGCTCGACGTCTCGCCTCCCGAACTCGGGACGAAGCAGGCCCGCCCCGACGTGCTCCACGGCGTCACCCAACGAATCGACACCGGCTACGGAAAGCTTTACGTCAACATCAACGAGAACCCCGAGAACGGCCGTCCGTTCGAGCTGTTCGCGAACATCGGCAATTCGGGCGGGTTCACCGCCTCCTTCACCGAGGCGCTCGCGAAGACGATCTCGACGGCGCTTCGATCGGGCGTCGATCCCCGGGAGATCGCCGACGAACTCCAGGGCATCCGCTCGCCGAAGGTCGCCTGGGACAAAGGCGAACAGATCAACTCGATCCCGGACGCGATCGGGACGGCGATGCGCCGATACCTCGACGGCGAGGTCGACAAGGCGTACCCCCAACAACAGAGCCTCTCTGAGATCGCCGAGGAGGAGACGGAGCAGTCCGCGGTCCCCCCGGAGACCGACGGCGGCGCAGTCTCGGACTCGGGCATCGGATCGCCGGCATCGCCGAACGACGACACCGACGCCGCACGGTCGCTCATCGACGCGGGCGAATCCCCGGAGTGTCCCGAGTGCGGAAGCATGACGCTGTATTACTCCGAGGGCTGTAAGACGTGCGAGAGCTGCGGCTGGTCGGAGTGTTGATACCCGTCGCGGACGCACGGCCGGCGGAATGAATCGGCGGTGACGGATCGGTATCCGACCGCGCGGGAACCGAGCCCGTACGCCCCGGTGGCTTTTTGTTCGTCTCGCCCTCCCGGTCCGTATGGACGAGAAGTCGGGCGGCCGACCCTGCCCGATGTGTGGGACACAGATGTACAAACGACACTGCAAGTACGTCTGTCCGCAGCACGGGGTCGTCGTCGACTGTAGTGACCCGTTCGTCTTCTGATACTGCCGGCGATAAGATCACGGGGCCTCTCGCCCCACGGGGACGGATCGCGTACGATACGTCTGCGAGAATCCCCGCCGTTCACGCCGCGCTGACGCCGTTCGAGAACCGCCGGTAGGCCGGCCGCGACAGCGCCAACAGGAGCGCAAGCGCGAGTGTCGTCCCGATCAAAAGCGGGCTCGCCGAGAGCCCGTCGGTCGTGAGCTGTCCCATCGAAGCGCCGAACAGGACGGCCGTCCCGACCCAGGGTGTCTCGCCCAGTGCGGTCCCGAGCACGTACGGGCGGAGGGGGACGCCGGCGAGTCCGGCGGCGTAGGAGACCGGATCGGTCGGAAGCGGCGCGAGCCTGACGGCGATCACCCCCCGAAGCGTGCCGGTCGTCCGTCTGAGGGCCGCCCCGGCCTCGCCGATCCGGGACAGCACCCCGGCGTCGTGGCCGAGCGCACGCGCGAGTAGATACGCCGGCAGCGCCGTGACGACGGCACCTGCGAGCGCGAGCGGGATCGCCATCGGGCCGAACAGATACCCCAGGAGGATCGACAGCGCGCTGATCGGCCACGCGAGAAGCGGTCTGAGGAGGTACGTGAAGACGAGTGCGACCGCGAGCAACACCGGGCGGTCGGCGAGGACGTCGAAGGTGCCGAGGATCGCATCCGGGGACGTCGAGAGCGCGGCCACCGCCGCGATCGTGGCGAGGACGCCGACACCGAACAGCTGACGGACGGTCGCACGATGCACGGCCGAAGGAATCGTCCGCGGCGACAAACCTCTTGTGGTTACCGGCCCGGATCCGTGCCTCTATCGGCGACCCCCGCCTAACGCCCGTGTGGCGCGAGAGGACGATCCCGTCGAACTCGGCGTACAGCTGCTCGCCCGCCTCGAACACGCGGAGCTGTCGCTCCCGGCGGTCATAGATCGGATCGAGACCATCAGTACCCACCCGGAGACGACGCGGGCGATCCTAGAGGAGGCCGAACGCCGCGGACACGTACGCCGCGATGGAGACACGGTAAAACCCGTTTCGGGCCGGTTTCTCAGCTTCGAAAGCGAGGTCGTCTCCCGGGAGGGCGACTTCGAGTGTCGCCGCTGTGGTACGTCGATCTCGACGGGCTATTTCATGAAGCTCGATGCCGGTGAGCACGGCCCGTTCGGCTCTTCGTGTATCCGAAAGGTGACGGGTCGGGAGTGAGCGCTTTCGCGCCCCGATCACCGGCCGCGCCGGAGTTCGTCGACGAGTTGCTCGAGGAGTTCCTGTTGGGATTCGATGCGTTCGGTCTGTCGTTCGATTCGCTCGGAGAGGGCGTCGACGCGCTCCTCGAGCGTCCCGATATCCTCGCTCAGAGCGGCTGCCGGTTCGTCCGTCCGTCCGGCCCCCTCGGCGTCGCCGTCCGATCCGGAGGCAGCCGGCGTTTGGGAGCCCCCCGTTCCCTGCTGGTACACCGATCCGGCCGGATCGCGGTCCGCCGGGGGTGACCAGCCGGCAGCGGCGTCGTCTCCGCCGGTCGGGTCGCGTTCGGTATCGGAGCTGTCCGCCCCGGATCGTCCGTCGCGGTCGCCCTTCGTCCGGGAGGCGGCTTGGTCGCCGTCCTCGTCTGCGTCGGCGTGTTCGGCCCGGAACGCTTCGATCGACGCGACGTCGTGAAACTCGAGGATGGCTGTTTGGATCCTCCGGCGGACCGTCCCGGCGTGCTCGTTCGGCACCTTGACCCGACGCCGTCGGTCGCCGGTCTCGAGAACGACCTGCGTCGCGACGCTGCCGCGCTCGAAATCGAGACCGACCAGGTCCGCGTAGTCGACGGTCTCGAACTCCCCGCCCCAGACCGCGCTGCCGACGTGTTCGAAGAGACGCCGATCGGTGACGACGACCGTGAGTTCGCTGAACCGAAACAGCGCCAACAGCTCCTCGTCAGGGGCGACGACGCCGGTCGTCAGGAGGACGCCTTCCATCATCGCTTCGACGACGGTATCGACGATGTCCGACGGGACGGTGAACGCCGCCTCGCTGTCCATCGTCTCGAGTTCGATCGAGCTCTTTCGGCGTTTCGTCCGGACCGAGAGCCGATCGACCGCGTGATCGAACGTTTCGACGGACTCGTCTCTCAACAGCCCCTCCGAACGGTAGAGATAGGTCGCTTCGGTCGTCACGGCGATCGCATCGCCACCGCCGACGTCGACGGTGTCGATGACCGTCCCCTCACCGACAGCGTCCGAGAGTAGCGCTGGGAGTTCGCTCATACCTGTGGTGTACCCGCACCGCGGCATAAAATGGGGTGATCGTGCGGGGCGGTGACACCTCGAATCGACCGAGGGAGATAGGAACCTTGAAGGGCGACAGCGAGTAATCTGGAAACGAGCCCGGGTGGCTTAGCTGGACATAGCGCCGCACTCATAGGGTACGAGGCGGTAGCCGTCATGTCCTGAGACGTTGCCTGCGTCTCGTTCCTGGGACATGCGGAGATCGAGGGTTCGGAGCCCTCCCCGGGCACTCTTCAAGAAGGGTTCGACACCCTTTCGCGGTCTGATCGGATCCGGAGAGGTATTCCTGTCCAAATCAGAATCACTGCGGCGTTTGGGGCCCGTGCGTGGGAGTGGGGACCGGTATTTATCGGCGGTCAAGGCGGATACCCCGATATGAGTAACAGTTCGCTCGGGCAACGGCGCGATTTCCGGGCTTTGTTCGACCAACTTGATGATGTTGCGCTGTGGACAGCCACAGAGCCCGGTAAGTTCGACTATATCAGTGCCGGCTTCGAGGACATCTGGGGGTTCCCCCCCGAAGAGGTCAAAGGTGATATCTCCCGGCTGATCGACGCCATCCACCCCGAGGACCGCGACCGTGTACGGGCGAACATCGAAGCATCCGCCCAGGGGCTCCGTGACGAAGCGTACGAGGGCCGCGTCGTGCAGCCGGATGGATCGGTTCGGTGGGTGCTCACGCGGCAAGTCCTCCTTCGGGACGACGACGGCGAGGTGTCCGAGGTCGTCGGTATCTGTACGGATATTACGGAACAAAAACGCCGCGAACGAGAGCTCGAACTGCTGAACCGGGTCGTCCGCCACGACATTCGCAACGACATGGCAGTCGTGCTCGGCTGGGTAGAGATGCTCGACGAACACGTCGACGCCGAAGGGAGAGCGTACGTACAACAGATCCTCACTAGCGGCGAACATATCGTCGAACTGACCGAGGCGGCACGCGACTACGTCGAGGTGGCCGTATCGGACGAAGAGCCCACCGTGGAGCCGACGCCACTTCGCCCGGTTCTCGAGGCTGAGCTGTCGCTTCGCGAGGAATCCTTCCCGGAGGCGGCGTTCGTTGTCGAGGGCTCCCTCCCGGACGTGGCGGTGACCGCCGACAGCATGCTCACGTCGGTGTTTCGGAATCTCCTGAACAACGCCGTCCAACACAACGACAGGGATACGCCTGTCGTCGAGGTTTCCTGTGAGGTCCGAGACGACGATGTCGAAGTTCGGATTGCCGACAACGGGCCGGGGATTCCGGACGAGCAAAAAGAGCGGATCTTCGGGAAGGGCGAGATCGGCCTGGAGAGTTCCGGTTCCGGAATCGGCCTGTATCTGGTCCACACCTTGACCGACCAGTTCGGGGGCGAGATACGGGTCGAGGACAACGATCCGAGGGGGTCCGTCTTTATTATCGAACTTCCGAAGGCGGATTGAAACAGTCGCTGGAGCGCGACCGACCGCTGTGAAACGGTGGCCTCGGTGTCCGCGTCGATACTCGAGCCCGTACAGGATACGGCACAACCGATCCAACACGCGAGGACCAACGAAACCGAACGGCTCGACGCCGGCACTCGCTCAGCTAGTAAGCGCGTCGATGTCCTCGTCACTTCCTACGACGAGGATACGGTCACCGTCCCGGATCCCGAAGTTCGACGCGACGTCGGTGATGAGCGCTCCCCCGCGTTCGACCGCGACGACGGCACAGTCCGACTCCCCCAGGTCCGTCTCCCCAAGCGCCCGTCCCGCGAACGGTTCGGCGTCTATCCGGATCGCCTTGAGCTGTCGGCTATACGAGAGGACGTCCTCGTGTAGTACCTCCTGTGCGAGCACCCGTCCGCTCATCTCCGGGAGGCTAAGGACGTAATCGGCCCCGGCGCGTCGGGCTTTCATCTCGTTCGTATCGTGGTTCAACCGGACGATGATATCCGTATCCGCCGCGAGTTCGTTGGCCAGAAGCGTCGAGAGGATCGCCTCGTCGTCGTCACTTATCGTCACGACGAACACGGTCGACTCGTCGATGGACACCCGCTCTAGCGTCCCCTCTTCGGTTACGTCCCCCACGACGGTCACGTTCTCGCCGGCCTCGATGTCGACGACGAGACAGTCGGCCGTCGACCGTTCGAGGCCTTGTCTCACCGTCGAACCGACGACGCCGTCGCCGGCGATCACCACGGTGGGTTCGATCTCGCGCCCCCGGTACGTCTCCGTCTCCAGCCGTCGTACCTCCTGTTCCCGCCCGGCGGCGAGCAACACCGTATCCTCGTCCACGGTCGTCTCCCCGGGGGGCGATTCGAGGAACCGCCCGTCCTTCCACAGTCCGATGACGGTGACTGTCTGCCCGGCCGTCGCCTCGATTTCCCCGAGCGATTCGCCGTGGATCGGACTCTCCTCGAAGACGGTCAATTCGACGATCGAGAGGTCCTCACCCAGGCGGACGCTATCGCTGCGCGTCGGTGTGATCTCCGTGGAGATGCGTTCGGCGATCCGCCGGCCGAGTAGGTGACGCGGCGTCAGGACCCGATCGGCACCGGCGTATCGCAAGTGGCGTTCGCGTTCTAAGTTGTCGACCAACACGACGGTCCGAACGGTCTCATCGATCGCTCTGATGGCGAGGAGCGCGCTCACCGACTGGCTGTCCTCCGTATCGATGACGACCGCCCGCGCGTCGTCGATGCACGCCTGCCGATGTGTCTCGGCCGACGTCGGATCGCCGTAGATGACGGGGACGTCCGCCTCCATCAGGTCGATGGTCTCGTCTTCGGTCTCCGCGACGACGACGTAGTCTACGTCCTGGGATTCGAACTCCTCGATGAGCCGCGTTCCCTGTTGGGCGATGCCACAGACGATCACGTGATCCGATCTGTCGATCGAGGTGGGGACCACCGGCGACAGCGCGCTCTCGAGGACGGGACGGAACACGTACGGAACGACGATGAAAAGCACCAGAAACGTCGAGAGGTCCATAATCGAGACGAACGTGTTCGCGATGGAGGACTCCCAGGGGGCGTCCGATCCGTATCCGGTTCCCGTGTACGTCTCGATCACCACCTGCAGGGAGTGGCTGTACGTCGGTGACCGCCCCTCGAAGGTGATCATCACGTAGTGATAGAGGACGGACGAAGCGAGGAGCAAGGCAGTAACAGCGAGGATCGTGTTGAGGGCTCGCCGCTGCCACAGCGCCAGTTGTGACCACGCAGACGTCACACGGGAGGGGGCAATCCACCGTCCGAGTTCGGCCAGAGAGCGTCCCATCTACTCGGAGGCAACGTTTCGGCCGGACGTATTAGTATACCCCGGTTCACGTCATTCCGTGACGCGTCCCCGCCCCCGTGATACGGGGAATTTCGGTAGCGGTCGATCCGACAGCGTCAGGCGAACGTCTTCGAGACTTCGTCGGCGTCCTCTTCGGTCTGTTTGATCTTCCGCCAGGCCCCTTCGAAGTCCTCGGTGGTGACCTCGACTCGGTCGTCGCGGATCGCGTACATGCCGGCTTCCGTACAGATCGCCTTGATGTCGGCACCGGAAGCGCCGGCTGCGAGGTCTGCAAGCTCCGCGAAGTCGACGTCGTCGTCGACGTTCATTCCGCGGGTATGGATCTCGAAGATCATCTCCCTGCCCTCGAAGTCGGGCTTTGGGACCTCGATGAGTCGGTCGAAGCGCCCTGGACGGAGGATGGCGCGGTCGAGCATGTCAAAGCGGTTCGTCGCCGCGATGATCGAGATCTGTCCGCGGTCCTCGAAGCCGTCCATCTCCGCGAGCAACTGCATCATCGTCCGCTGGACTTCGGCGTCGCCGGAGGTCTTCGACTCGGTCCGCTTGGCCGCGATGGCGTCGATCTCGTCGATGAAGACGACGGCGGGTTCCTGCTGGCGGGCGAGTTCGAACAGATCCCGGACGAGTTTCGCGCCCTCGCCGATGAACTTATGAACGAGTTCGGAGCCGGCCATCTTGATGAACGTCGCGTTCGTCTGGTTGGCGACGGCCTTCGCGAGCATCGTTTTGCCCGTTCCGGGCGGACCGTGTAACAGCACGCCCGAGGGCGGATCGATACCGACTTCGTCGAACATCTCCGGGCTCTCGATCGGCATCTCGACGGTCTCTCGGACCTCCTCCATCTGCTCGTCGATGCCACCGATGTCCCCGTAGGAGACCTCTGGCGATTGGTCGACCTGCATCACCCGTGCACGGACGTCAGTCTCGCTGTCGAGCTGTTTGACGATCGAGAGGGAGTTGTTCACCGCGACACGGGCGTCGGGTGAGAGCTCCTCGCGCATCTCGTCGGTGACCTCGGTGAGCGCCTCCTGGTTGTTCCCGTGTTGTTTGATAATGACGCCCTCGTCGGTGAGCTCTTGGACCGTAGCGACGAAAAGCGGCGACTGCTTGAGCTTTTTGTTCTCGTGGGTCAGCCGCTCGAGCTTCTGTTGGTATTTGTTGTTCTCCGCGTTGGCGTCGAGGAGTTTGTCCCGCATCTCGTCGTTCTGCTGTTCGAGAATCTCCAGACGCTCCTCGAGCGTCTCCAGTTTTTGCTGCTGTGACGCGCCGTCCTCGTACGGAAGGTCGACGTCGTCAACAGTATCGGTCATTACCGGGTTTGTAGCGCCTGTACTCATAAGAGGTTTCGGGTCATACCACGCGTTGTGCGGCTTCGAGCCGAGCCGATCATGCGGTACAGCGCCGGCTTCGTTTCGATCTATCGGGCCTTCGAGCGTCGCCCCACGGGATGTCGGCTTCCCCGGTACGTCGCATCGGCAGCAGGTTTTATGATCTGGGGTAATCGTACTGTATAGCAACTATTATTACCTGTCATGAGGTATGTCAGGTACGATGAGCGCAACCGAACTCGATGGGGAGTCCCCTGCCCCCGGCTGGGACGCCGTTACTGACCTTCCGCCGAGCGCCAAACTGGTCGCAAAGGTACTCGAGTACAACGATCGGCTTACACAGAGCCAACTGGCAGCCGAAACGATGCTGCCGTCCCGAACGGTCCGATACGCGATCACCCGGCTCGAGGAAGTCGACGTAGTCGAGTCACGCTTTTCGTTCACCGACGCCCGAAAGCGCGTGTACGCACTCAGTATCGGCCAGGAGTGACTGTCCGGACCAGGGGTGCCCGTCCAAGCCAGGAGTGACTGTCCGGACCAGGGGTGCCCGTCCACCGAATCGGATCGACGTTACGCTGCCCCAACGGCACGGATTTTTATATCATGAGGGTGGCATCCGTCGTTGTGGTGGCCGAACCGACCCCGGAACCGGAACGGGTGAAGGCGTCACTGAGACGCCTCGCCGGACCGAGCGAGGCGACCGTGATCGGGAGAGCGTCCGAAGCGACCGGGAGTATCGACGCCGCGTCCCGGTTCGTCGAATCGGTCGGGCTCGACCGCCTCGAGACGGCAATCGCCGTGACCGACGATCCGGACCTCGAAACGCGGGGGCGGGACGCCCTCGGGGCGTTCCGCCGGTTCCGACGCGCGGCGGCCGGTGAGCCCCACCCGGACGGCGATCACTTTCACCGCGGTCACGGAACCGATTTAAGACGCGACGGCGAACGGTTCTCCCAATGACACGGGTGCTTCACACCGCGGACACCCACCTCGGGTACCGGCAGTATCACAGCCCGAAGCGGCGGAGTGACTTCCTCGAGGCGTTCCGTCGGGTGATTACCGATGCGGTCGACGACGATGTCGACGCGGTCATCCATGCCGGCGATCTCTTTCACGACCGCAGACCCGGACTTTCCGACCTCCTCGGGACGCGAGATGTACTCGAAACGCTCTCGGACGCCGGAATCCCGTTTCTCGCCGTCGTCGGGAACCACGAAGCGAAACGGTCCGCACAGTGGCTCGACCTCTTCGAGGCGATGGGACTCGCGAGGCGACTCGATGACGATCCGACCGTGATCGGAGACACCGCCTTTTACGGACTCGATTTCGTCCCCAGCGCCCAGCGCGACGATCTCGAGTACGAATTTACCCCACACGACGCCGACCACGCGGCGCTCGTCTCACACGGCCGTTTCGAGCCACTCGTCCCCGATTACGGCAACGTCGAGTGGGACCTCGAATCGGTGTTGGCGTCCGCCTCTATCGGGTTCGACGCCGTGCTGTTGGGCGACGAGCACGCCCCGACAACACGGGAGGTCGGAGACACGTGGGCGACCTATCCCGGATCGACCGAGCGAGCGAGCGCGAGCGAGCGCGAGGACCGCGGCTACAACCTCGTCGAGTTCGACGGCGACGTCCGGATCTCCCGCCGGGGGATCGAGACGCGGCCGTTCGTCTTCGTCGACCTCGATCTCGGCGAACACGAGGGGGTCGAACGCGTCCGCGATCGGCTCCGCGAGTACGACCTCGACGGCGCGGTCGTCCACGTCACGCTCGACGGCGACGGGGCGTCCGTCTCGCCGGCCCGGATCGAGTCGTTTGCGACGGAGGAAGGGGCGTTGGTCGCACGGGTGAAAGACCGCCGGGAGATCGACGACGACGGGGGAGACCTCGACGTCTCGTTCGGCGACCCCGACGAGGCCGTGGAGGAACGCGTCCGCGACCTCGGTCTCAGCGAGGCGGCTCGCGACCTCGATGAGACGATCCGGGCGAGTGCGGTCGCGGATTCGAACGTGACCGACGAGGTCGAACGCCGCGTCGGCGAGTTTCTCGAGCGGCCCGACGTCTTCGGCCCCACTACGGACTCGGAGGCGGCGGACGGTCCCGAGTCCGGAACGACGGACCCCGCCGGATCCGAAGCCGCGACCGACGGCGACGGGCAAGCGTCCATGGAGGAGTATCTGTGAAGTTCGAGCGCGTCCGTCTCCGGAACTTCAAGTGCTATGCCGACAGCGAGTTGACCCTCCGGTCGGGCGTTACGGTCATCCACGGCGTCAACGGTAGCGGTAAGTCGTCGCTCCTCGAGGCATGTTTCTTCGCGCTCTACGGGTCGGACGCGATCGACGGAACGCTGGACGACGCCATCTCGAACGATGCGGAGGCGATGACTGTCGAACTCTGGTTTAGCCACAACGGGGCGGACTACCACGTCGAGCGGGAAGTCAAGATACGCGGGGAGACCGCTCAGACGACCACCTGTGTGATGGACACGCCGGACGGAACCGTAGAACAGGTGACCGACGTCGAGGCATGCATCGAGCGGCTGCTCCGGATGGACGCCTCGGCGTTCGTCAACTGCGCGTACGTGCGCCAAGGGGAGGTAAACAAGCTCATCAACGCCTCCCCGGAGGAGCGCCAGGACATGATAGACGACCTCCTGCAGTTGGGGAAACTCGAAGCCTACCGCGAGCGGGCGAGCAAGGCCCGTCTCGGCGTCAAACACGTCCTGGACGACAAGCGGGGCGCTCTCTCGCAGATCGACGAACAGATCGACGAGAAGGAGACGAAAGACCTCCACGGCCGGCTCAACGCGATGGAGGACGATCTCGCCGACGTCAACGCCGACATCGAAAAAAAAGAGACGGCCCGCGAGGAGGCCCGCGAGACGCTCCAGTCGGCGCGAAGCGTCATCGAGGAGTACGAAGAGAAACGCGAGGAGATCTCCGACCTCGCGGACGAGATCGAGGATCTCACATCGAGCATCTCCGAGACGGAACGCGAACGCGAAACGCTCGGCGATCGGATCCGCGACCTTCGAGAAAACACGGAAACAGTACGCGATCGGATCGACGAGACGCTCGCGGAGACCGATCTCGGGTCGGCCGATCGGGACACCGTCGAGGAACGACTCGAAGCGCTGGACGAGAAGGCCGAGGAGGTGCGCGACGGGATCGAAGAGCGGCGACTCGACGCACAGGAACACGCGGCGGCGGCCGAGACGAAACGCGAGCGGGCCGCGGAACTCCGTGAGGCGGCCGCCGATGCCCACGAGCGGGCTACCGAACTCGACGCCGAGATCGAGGACGACCGTACCCGACTGGACGAACGGCGCACGCAACTCGAGGCGCTGGCCGACGAGTCGGAGGCGACCCGGGAGACGCTCGCGGAGGCCCCGGTGGACCCCGAGGCAGTCGATGCCCACCGCCAGTCGGTCGCAGACGAGTTGACCACGGCGCGGGAGACGGTCGCCGAACTGCGTGCGGATCTGAAGAACGCCCGCGAGACCGTCGCGGAAGCGGAGACACTCCTGGAGGAGGGAAAGTGTCCGGAGTGTGGACAGCCTGTCGACGGGTCGCCACACGTCGAGGGGATCGACGAGGACAGAGCGCGCGTCGAAACGCTCCGATCGGAGCTCGAGACGGCAACGGCCCGCGTCGAGCAACTGCAATCGAAACACGAACGCGCCGAGACCTTCGTCGACGCGGCCGCGAAGCTCGAACGCCTCGAGGACCGCCGTGCGAACCTCGAATCGCTCCTCGACGAAAAGACGGAGGCGATCGAGGCGAAAGCCGATCGGGCGGAAACACTCCGCGAGGAGGCCGAAGCGGCTCGGGCGGACGCCGAAGCGGCGGCGAAGGATGCCGAGAGCGCCGAGGAAGACGCCGAAACGGCCCGAAACGCTATCGGCGAGCTGAACGGAAAGAAGGCCCGTATCGACGAGCGCCGTCGTCGGCTCGAGCGGATCGAGACGCTGTTGGACGACGCCGAGGAGAACGAACGCGACGTCGAGCGACTCCGGGAGCGTCGATCGAACAAGGCCGATCAAAACGACCTCCGGCGCGAACGGCTCGAGGACAAACGCGAACGGAGGCGCGAACTCGAGGCGACGTTCGATGAGAAAGCGCTGAAAGAGGCCAACGCCGACGAGCGGAAGGCACGAAAGTACCTCGAAGACGTCGAGGCGTATCTCGAACAGCGACGCGAGAGACGCGATGAGCTCCAGAACGCCATCGGGGCCATCGAGAACGAACTGGACGAACTCGACCGGCTGCGTGCGCGTCGCGGGACGCTGCGCGAGACGGTCGACCGATTGGAGTCGCTGTACGAGGAGGCGTTCGACCTCCAAGAGATGTACGTCGACCTCCGGGCGGAACTCCGGCAACGGAACGTCGCTCGGCTCGAGACGATGCTCAACGAGACGTTCGATCTCGTCTATCAGAACGACGCCTACGCACGGATCGAACTCGACGGTGCGTACGAACTGACGGTGTATCAAAAGGACGGTACACCGCTCGATCCGGACCAACTCTCCGGCGGTGAGCGGGCGCTTTTCAACCTCTCGCTCCGATGTGCGATCTACCGGCTGCTCTCCGCGGGGATCGACGGGCAAGCGCCGACGCCGCCGCTCATCCTCGACGAGCCGACGGTGTTTCTCGACTCCGGGCACGTTTCGAAGCTGGTCGAGTTGATCGAATCGATGACCGACCACGGTGTTGCCCAGATCGTCGTCGTGAGCCACGACGAGGAGCTAGTCGGCGCCGCCGACGACCTGATCGCGGTCCGAAAGGACCCGACGACGAACCGATCGAGCGTCGAGCGTTCAGCGGGTACCGAGGCGCTACCGTAGTGCGGTAAGTCCCCGGCCCGCGAGTTCAGTCGTCGCGTAGCCCCGTTCGCCGCCGGTGTCGGCCTCGCGGACGAGCCCCGCCGCCCGAAGCTCCCCGATCCGTCCGTGGAGATCGGACTCACAGAGATCGTACCGTCCGAGAATGTCACGGACCGAAAGCGGCCCGCGGTCCTCCAACTCGACCAGGAGTCCCAGCATCCGTTCGGAGTGGACAGCAGTGAGTATCCGACGCTGTGGCTCGGGAACGGCTCCCGCGGCGACGGCTAGCGGCGAGTCGCCGGTCACGTCCAACTCGTCGTTCGGGAGATAGCGCTCGTCGCCGGTTTCGGGATCCCGCACGAGACTCGAATCGCCGGACCGTTTCACGAGGAGATAGCGGTCGCCGTGGTGCTCTACGGTTCTCATCGAGTGCCCCCGTCGGCCGAACGGCCGTTTCCGCCGGCCTCGTCCCCGGCTTCGCCCGTTCGGTCTTCGCTTTTTTCCCCGCTTCCCGTGGGGCTATCGTCGGCGTATTGGCCGGTCTTGAACCGCCAGTAGTACCGCGCCGTCGCCAGCGCGGCGACGGCTCCGATGAACAGCGCGGGGCCGCCGCCCGCGTAGTTGCCGCGGAAGTAAACGAGCATCGCTCCGATCGAGAGGGCCGCCAGTGCGACGTTCAACAGGAGGACGGACGCCCAAAAGGCACGGAAAAGGTCCTCGGAGACGTCTTCGGTCGCCCCCAGTGATTCACGGAGCGTCCGTGTCGAATCGGGCGGATCGGGGCCGAGACTGTCGGGCTCGAACTCGTCGGGCTCGTCCGGCCACGCTTCCTCCTCCTCCTCTTCGATCGGGTTCACGGTCGGAGCGACGGCCCCCGGGAGCAAAAATCACGCGACTATAGTAGAGATCGGAAGACAAGACACACTCGACCGCACGGCTGCAGTGCGATCGATGTGTACACCGTTCCGATGTCAATATAGCCCGAGCGCAACGGCGCGGTCGGTCCGCACCCACGGGGACGTGATCACGGACGCTTTCGTGTGGCACCGGGCGGCGTACGTTCGACGGGGAACGCCGGGGTTTTTATCGCCGAGAGCCAAGGAACGAATCCATGGAGCAGGGAACCCTCGGGGAGTTCGCCAGTCCGGAAGCCGCAAGCGGCGATCGTCCGAAAGCGGAGGCCGCCGCCATCGCCGGGGGCGACGACAGCGGCAGCGGCGAGGTCACGGTCGTCGAACTCTCAGAGCAGGCGTTCCCCGATGCGGACGGCCACGTCGAATTCGCCGTCACGCAGGTAAACTATACCATCGAAGGCCGTGGCGACGACGAGCACGCCGTGTTGCACGTCTTCGGTCGGGTTCCCACCGACGACGAGAACGAGGCCGATCGCGTCGCACACGCCCGCGTCCACGGCTTCCGTCCGTATTTTTATACCCCGCTCTCGGATCTCGATCTCGCCGCCGAGGCGGAGGCCCCGCTCACCGAGGCCGACGTCGTCGATTCGCGGCTCGACCACGACCGGCTGACCGGGGTCGAAACCCACGGCGACCGGACGGCGGCGGGCACCGACGTCGGCGATCACGCCGACGCGGAACTGGTCGTCTACGAATCGATTCGGGGTGAATCCCTGGTCAAAGTATTCGGCCAGACGCCACGCGACGTGGGGCAGCTACGCGACCGGTTCGACCACTACGAGGCCGACATCCTGTTTCCGAACCGATTACTCATCGACAAGGACGTCACCAGCGGCGTCCGGGTACCGACCCGGCGACTCGACGACGGGAGCCTGAAGATCCACCACACCGAAATCGAACCGGTCGACGTGGAGGCCGAAAGCCGCGTACACACGCTGGATATCGAGGTCGAAGACCGGCACGGGTTCCCGGAGGACGGCGAACAGCCGATCATTTCGTTGACCGCCCACGACTCCTATCGCGACGAGTACGTCATCTGGCTCTACGAGGACTCGGATGGCGCTGCCGCACCCGACGCCGTGCCGGGCTACGATCCCATCGGCGAGAGCGCCCTCGACGTCGGCGTTCGAGCCTTCGCCGAGGAGGCGGAGATGCTCGTCGACTACCTGGAGTACCTCGAGGAGACCGACGCCGATTACCTGACTGGCTGGAACTTCGACGACTTCGACGCGCCGTATCTCATCGACCGGATCGACCGCCTCTCTGGCCGACACGACCGGCTGGATTCGGATCGGCTCTCGCGGATAGACGAGGTCTGGGACTCCGGGTGGGGCGGTCCGAACATCAAAGGACGGGTCGTCTTCGATCTCCTCTATGCCTACCAGCGGACGCAGTTCTCCGAACTCGACTCCTACCGGCTCGATGCCGTCGGCGAGGAGGAGTTAGGCATCGGCAAGGAGCGCTATCCGGGCGACATCGGGGACCTGTGGGGCGACGACCCCGAACGGCTGCTCGAGTACAACCTCCGGGACGTCGAACTGTGCGTCGAGTTGGACCGCAAACAGGAGATCATCCCCTTCTGGGAGGAGGTCGCCTCCTTCGTCGGCTGCAAACTGGAGGACGCGACGACCCCCGGTGACGCGGTCGACATGTACGTCCTCCACGAGATCCACGGCGAGTTCGCGCTGCCGTCGAAGGGCCACCAGGAGAGCGAGGAGTACGAGGGCGGGGCCGTCTTCGACCCGATCTCGGGGGTCAAAGAGATGGTAAGTGTACTCGATTTGAAGTGCTTCAGCGGCGATACCGACGTGGCGACGCCGGACGGGGTGCGAAACATCGAGGACGTCGAGGTCGGCGATCCGGTGTACACGCTGAACCCGGAGACGTTCGAGTGCGAAATAAAGCCGGTCATCGACACGCAGTCGTATCAAAACCGGTACGGGGAGCTACACCACGTGGCCGGAAACACGCACGATCTCAAAGTGACGGAAAACCACCAGTTTCTGCTCTCGAAGACGCGGGGATGGGACGGCCTCGATTCCTCGGAGTACGAGTTCGACGCGTACCGGGATATCCCCGACGCGGAGCGGTTTGCGTTCCCGAACCACGAGCCGATGTCAGGAGCGACTCGCGAACGATTCAGCCCCGTGGACGACCTCGACGACGGGCACGTCGTCGTCTACGCACACGAAGGGCTGACCTCGTTCCGTGCTGCGATGCCCGAGGGTATCGAATCGGAGCTCGATTGGGCGAACGGGACTTCGAAGCTAGCAGCGACGGAAGACAAGTGTGGGAAGTATCTGATACCGATAGATGTCTACCTCGACCACCGCTCGACGATCGAAGACGAAGCCGACGAGGTCTTGTTGAAATACGATCGAGGCCACGCCGAAATGCCGACAGCGTTCGACATGGACGACTGGCTCGAACTAGTCGGCTGGTTCGTCACCGAGGGAAGCTTCATCAGGGAATCACCCGGAATCGTGTTGCACCAACAGGATGCGGACGGACGCGAGTCGATCCGTGCACTGTTAGAGCGGATGGACGTACAGTACAACGCCAAAACCAACCGTTTCAACGTCTCGAATCGTCACCTGCACGATTGGTTTATAAATCACTGCGGCGATGGATACGCCGAAAAACACCTCCCCGAGTGGGTGTTCGGGCTTGATTCGAGTCATCTGCGTGTGCTTTTGGAGACGCTTATCGACGGCGACGGAAGCCGTACCGAAAGCGGGCTCCGGAAGTTCTGGACGAAGAGCGACCGACTGAAGGAGGACATCGTTCGGCTCGCAGTCCGATGCGGCGAGAAGCCGACCGTCTCGAAACAGTCGGACGGAACGTGGTATGTCTCGATCGGGAAACGAGGGTCGATGAAGAAGGCGAACGCGTCAGTCGAGGAACACGACGGACGGGTTCACTGTCTCACCGCGAAGGACAACCACGTCGTCCTCGCGGGGCGTAACGGTCGCTTCCAGTGGGTCGGACAGTCGCTCTATCCGATGTGCATGGTGACTGTTAACGCATCTCCCGAGACAAAAGTCGATCCCGACGCCTACGGCGGCGAGACCTACGTCGCGCCCAACGGGACGCACTTTCGGAAGGAGCCCGACGGGATGATTCGGGAGATGGTCGACGAGCTGCTCGAAGAGCGCGAACAAAAAAAGTCACTACGGAACGAAAACGCTCCCGGCACCGACGCCTACGAGACCTACGACCGACAGCAGGCGGCCGTCAAGGTGATCATGAACTGTTTCACCCCGGACACCGACGTGTTGACGCCGGGCGGCGTCCGTGGAATCCGGGAGCTATCGGTCGGCGACGAGGTGTACTCGCTGGACCCCGAAACGATGGAGATGGAGATCAAGCCGGTCGTCGAGACCCACGAGTACCCCGACTACCGCGGCGAGTTGGTCGACATCGAGACGAGCAAGATCGACTTCAGCGTGACCCCGAACCACCGGATGCTCGTCAGGAAGAACGACAAAAACGGGATTACTGAGGACGGGTGGGACTTCGTCGAGGCGGGAGAACTGTATGACTATTGCCATTATGAGCTGCCTCATGGGTGGACGTTTGATCACGAAGATAGCCTCCCCAACTTCGTCGATATTACCGAAATGCTCGAAGAATACACCGACGTCCAGTATACTGTTACGGACGGAAGTGGGAAAGTTGCCGCTAAATATGGAGTACCGAACGTACAACGTCGGGTTCCTGTGAACGATTTTCTCGAACTATTGGCCTGGTATATAACTGAAGGCAACGTCTATGAAGCAAAGACGGGAAATCACCGAGTGAAAATAGCACAGGAACCGTCCGAAGAACGAGCGGATATAGAGGACCTGGTTGACCCGATAGCCGACTACTATTATGTTAACGAACAGAGTGTGAGCTTCTCGAGTCGTCCAATCGGAACACTACTGGAGGAGTTGTGTGGACGTGGTAGCGGAAACAAACGGATACCGGAATTGGTATTTGAAGGATCGAGGGAACAAAAAGAGCTGTTTCTCGAGATACTTATCGCGGGTGACGGGGACGGACAGACGAACTCTTGGAGATACAGTACCACAAGCGAGCAACTCAGAGACGATGTGTTACGATTATGTACACACCTCGGACTGACAGCCACATATAATTCCGATAGCACAGACAGCGATGTCTGGCGGATCTACTGCACTGAAGATGGGGAAAATTCGTTCAGGATGTACCGCGACGGCTCACAGCGTACCGCAGAAAACGGTGTGTATTGTGTCACAGTTCAAGACAATAATACACTCATCGCTGGTCGAAATGGGAAGATGCATAACGTGTCAAACTCCTTATATGGAGTTCTTGGGTGGGACCGATTCCGGCTGTACGACGAGGAAATGGGCGCTGCAGTGACTGCGACTGGACGGGACGTGATCGAGTTCACCGAGGGTGCTGCGAACGAAATTGATAAAGAAGTTATATACGGAGATACGGACTCCATCATGTTAGATCTCGGACACGATGTCGACAAGGACGAAGCCATAGAGCAGTCCTTCGAGATCGAGTCCCACATCAACGACGCCTACGACGAGTTCGCAGAGCGGTTGAACGCCACCACACACCGCTTTGAGATCGAGTTCGAGAAGCTCTACCGGCGGTTCTTCCAGGCGGGCAAGAAAAAGCGCTACGCCGGTCACATAATCTGGAGCGAGGGAAAGGACGTCGACGACATCGACATCACGGGCTTCGAGTACAAGCGCTCGGACATCGCGCCGATCACGAAGGAGGTGCAAAAGGAGGTCCTCGAGATGATCGTCACGGGTACCGAGCGCGAGGAGATCAAATCCTACGTCGGCGACGTCATAGAGCGCGTACAGGCGGGCGAGGTGAGCCTCGATGAGATCGGGATCCCGGGTGGCATCGGAAAGAAACTCGACAACTACGAGACGGACACCGCCCAGGTCCGAGGGGCGAAGTACGCGAACCTCCTCTTCGGGACGAACTTCTCGAGCGGCTCGAAGCCCAAGCGACTCTACATCGAAAAGGTCCACCCGTCGTTCTTCAGGGAGGTCGAAGCCGAAAAGGACCTCGACCCGTCGGTCGACCAACTGTACGGGGAGTTCAAACGCGAAGCCGAGAGCGGCGAGACGGTCATCTGCTTCGAGTTCGAAGACCAGGTACCCGACGCGTTCAACGTCGATTACGAGAAGATGCTCGATAAGACGCTCAAGGGCCCGATCGCTCGGATCCTCGAGGCGCTCGATATCTCCTGGGACGAGGTCGAGAGCGGACAAGAGCAGACGGGACTCGGGAGCTTCATGTAACCGATACCCGAGTGTCGTGTTAGCTTCCAGCAAAGAAAAATATTTTTTCGAATCAAGAAGGCAAATCACGCTGAACCCGAAACTATTATGCGCATCACGATACCACGTTAGGGTAGACGACATCATGGCTACGTTAGAGATCAAAGACCTGCACGCGTCAGTTGCCGAGGACGGCGGCGAAACCATCCTTCGCGGTGTCGACCTCGAAGTCAACTCCGGAGAGATTCACGCCCTCATGGGTCCGAACGGCTCCGGGAAGTCGACGACGGCGAAGGTCATCGCCGGGCATCCCGCCTACGAGGTAACCGACGGCAAGGTTCTGTTGCACATCGAGGAAGGGGAGTTCGAGGGCGTCGACATCGACGAGGATCAACTCACGTGGAACCTGCTCGACCTCGAGCCCAACGAGCGCGCCGCGCTCGGGATCTTCCTCGGCTTCCAGTATCCGGCCGAGATCGAGGGCGTCACGATGGTCAACTTCCTCCGAACGGCGCTGAACGCCAAACTCGAGGAGCGCGAAGAGCTCTTCGAGGGTGAAGAAGACGAGGAGGAGGCCGAAGACGAAGAGGCAGGCTACGACACCTCCCCGATGGAGGGCAATATCGACGAGGGCGAAGTCGGCGTCGCGGAGTTCCAGGAGATTCTCCAAGAGAAGATGGAGGTCCTCGACATGGACGAATCCTTCGCACAGCGGTATCTCAACGCCGGCTTCTCCGGCGGCGAAAAGAAACAAAACGAGGTGCTTCAGGCCGCCATCCTCGAACCGTCGATCGCGGTGCTCGACGAGATCGACTCCGGGCTCGACATCGACCGACTCCAGGACGTCTCCGACGGGATCAACGCCCTCCGCGACGAGCAGGGGACCGGGATCCTCCAGATCACGCACTACCAGCGAATCCTCGACTACGTCGAACCCGACCACGTCCACGTGATGCTCGACGGACAGATCGCCAAGAGCGGCGATGCCGAACTCGCCGAGAAACTCGAGGACAAAGGGTACGACTGGGTCCGCGAGGAAGTCTACGAGACCGCCTAACTCAGCGGTCACGCACGAACACATAACGATACAAACGTAATTACAACCCATGAGTTCCGAAGAACACCTACAAGAGACCGACACCGAAGCCCGCTTCGAGTTCAAAAAGGAGGAGTCCTCCGCCTTTCAGACCGAAAAGGGCCTC
>NZ_JACDNQ010000019.1 GCF_013839515.1 Natronomonas salinimetallica
CTCTTCGAGAAGTTCACGAAGAGACTTGGATTTGCTAAATCTTGGATCGACAAATTCCTGGGTCCCTATTTGCAAAAATTATCTTGACCATTACGCGATTTTGCTGCCCGCCAGACGCAGTCTGGCGACCGCTTTCGCGTCTCTGTCCGTCTCGAACCCACAACTCGGACAGGAGTGTTCTCTGACCCAGATGGGTTTCGCTGCTTCCACACCGCACGATGCACACTCTTTGGTTGTGCCTCGTGCTTCGACCTGCTTGACGTGACAGCCGTGCAGGTCGGCTTTGTATTCGAGGAGGGTGATGAATTGTCGCCACGCCGCATCCTGCTTGTTCCGAGCGTTGTGCGACTGTTCGAGCATCCCCTTCACGTCTAAGTCTTCCACGAATACGGCGTCGTACTCGCGGACGAGCCACGTCGTAATCTTGTGCTGGTAGTCCAGCACCGTCCGCTTGATTTGACGCTTTACCTTCGCCACTTCCCGGCGTTGCTTCTCGTAGTTGCTCGACCCTTCTTCCTTCCGCGACAACTTGCGTTGTTCACGGCGAAGACGCTCGTACTCGTCTTCGAGGTCGAGCCAATCCACGGTCTTCCCGTCGCTGGTGTGGATGTAGTTCTGGATGCCAAGGTCAATCCCAACGCTGTTACTTGCGTCAAGCGAGCTCACGTCGGGGTTCTCGGGCAGATCGGCGTCGTCGGTTTCGAGGCCGAACGAGACGAGCCACTCGCCGGTCGTCTCTTTTTTGAACGTGACTTCCTTGATCGAAGCGGAGTCAGGAATCGGGCGATGGTAACGGATTTTGACCCCGCCGATTTTGCTGAAGCGAACGTAAGCGAACCTGTCACGGCCCCTCTTTTCATCGAGGTCGAAACCGGACTGGTTGTACGTCACGCTTCGGTAGTCGGTGGGTGCTTGCCGTTTGAGCCGACCCACATTGTACCCCTTCTCTTTCTTCTTGCGAAGATTCGAGAGGTTTCGATGGAAGCGAGCGACAGTGGCTTGCGCGGCTTTCGAGTGCAGTTCACCGAACACAGGCCATTTGCGCTTCCACGCGGGGAGTTTGTTGTTCTGGTCGTACTCGGATGGTTTGTCGTCCTCTGGACTGTTCTCGTAGTCCCAGCGAACGTGGTTGTAGAGTTGGCGA
Organism: Natronomonas salinimetallica; assembly: GCF_013839515.1. Classification (GTDB taxonomy): domain Archaea; phylum Halobacteriota; class Halobacteria; order Halobacteriales; family Haloarculaceae; genus Natronomonas. The sequence continues at coordinate 1,145 of NZ_JACDNQ010000019.1, forward strand.
TGAACGTCAAGATGATGTTCCAGTCGCTCCGCTACCTCTTGTGTCGGGTAGGCGTGGTAGCGGTGACTGTGTTCCATCGCTGTCTCTTGATTACTGATGTGTTCACTTGATGGTTTGTATCCCTGCGTGTCGGCTTCATCCCCGAGGTCAAGCCTCGGGGGATTCGCCTTGTCCGCCGATAACATAACTGCCCGACAGCCGACCCGAGGATCCGCCCCTCGGGTACGAACTGCGGGACCGTGGACGACACGCACCGCCTCGACGATACATTTTTTCCTGACGACGGCGAGTGAGCGGTATGCGATTCGAACCGACCGACGTGCAACGAGCGCTGCGCGAGGAGGTCCGGTCGTTCGCGGCCGACGAACTCGCCCCGATCGCCGGCGAGTGCGACCGGGCCGGAAGGTTTCCCGACGGCGTCCTCGAGGACGCACGTGAGATGGGCCTCACGGGACTGACCGTTCCGGAAACGTACGGCGGCGAGGGCGCGGGGCTCGTCGAACTCGTCATCGCCGTCGAGGAACTATCGGCGGCGATGATGCCGGTCGCGAGCGCGCTCTCGTTGCACCTCGGCGTCGGGAGCGTGATCGAGCGGTTCGGGTCGGCCGAACTGGCGGAGGCGTTCCTGCCGGGGATGGCGGCGTGGGAGACTGTCTGTGCGCTCGGCCTCTCGGAGGACGACGCCGGCAGCGACAAGACGCGAATGGAGACGACAGCCGAGCGCGACGGCGACGGCTGGATCCTGTCGGGCCACAAGCGGTGGGTGACGAACTTCTTCGGGGCGGACTACGTGCTCACCTACGCCAAAACCGGGGCCGAAGCGGACGCGCCCCGGAACGTGAGCGCCTTTCTCGTCCCGACCGATGCCTTCGAGGTGGACCACGTCTGGGATACCCTGGGAGCGAGAGCCCTCAAATCGCCGCGGGTGACGCTCTCGAACGTCCGGATCCCCGACGACCGACGGGTCGGGGAGGTCGGATCGGCCTACGTCGATCGCGGACGGGTCCACAACGGCGTCAACGTCCCGGCTCGTGCGGTCGGGATCGCCCGCGCGGCCGTCGAGGAGACGGTCGAGCACACGGCCGACCGCGAGCAGTTCGATCGGCCGCTGGGCGAGTTTCAGGGGCTCCGATGGCGGGTTGCGGACATGGCTCGGCGGGTCGAGGCGGCGCGCCTGCTCACGCTCCGGGCCGCCGACCGCGCCGACCGCGGCGAGGACCCGACACGCGAACTGGCGGCGGCGAAGATCGATGCGACCGAGATGGCCGTCGACGTGAGCAACGAGGCGCTCCAACTCCACGGCGGCGTCGGCTACACCGCTTCGCGGAACGTCGAGCGATACCTTCGGGACGCCCGCCTGTTGACCATCGCGGGCGGGCCGAACGCGCTCCACCGGAACACGCTCGCAGAGGAGATATACGACGGATAGCGCGGCGTCCCCCGTTCCGGTGCGGGCTGTCGTCGTCGATCGGCGAGCGCTCGCCGGTCGGACATCCACTGATCGGATGCTCGCCGGTCGGACATCCACTGATCGGATGCTCGCCAACCGTTCGCTCCGCCGGTCAGTCTCAGTTCGACGGGTCGACCGCGTCCTCGGGCAGGGCGTCCTCGGGAACGACGCCATCGACCCAACCGCGGGCGTCGTAGTACGCTTCGAGGCCCCGCTCGAAGTCGGGGATCTCGTAGGGGAGGGTGTCGTCGGCGCGGTCGAATCCCCGCTGGTTGTTGAAATGACGCTCGAGCGTGACGGTCCGTGCGCCGACGGCGAGGAGGTCCGCGAACTCGGCCCCGAACAGCGCCTCGTAGCGCTCGGGGGTCATGTAGTCTCGGGAGAACTTACAGACGATCCCGCTGTCGTTGAGCGCCATCAGGTTCTCACGCTCGACGAGTCGCTCGGCTTTTCCGTCCATCCCGGTCGGGTCCATCGCCGCGTCGGGGTCGACGAGGGGGTACTCGACGGAGTAAAACGTCGCGTACATGTGGTCCGCACCGCGGTTCGAGACCGCATACGACAGCGCCTGCCCGTGCAGGAGACGCCCCTCGTGGGCCGCGAAATCCAGGCCCTTGACGGTCCAGTTGTCGACCCCGAGCGTCCCGTGGACACGGTCGATACCCTCCGCGAGCGTGTCGCCGACTCCCTTTCGGCGGGCGATCTTCTCGACGAGTCCATGGATCAACTCGGTGTCGCCGAACGAATCCTCGCTTTCGAGATAGGCGGCGACCGTGTTGCCGGCCGAGATCGCATCGAGACCGTATCGATCGCACAGCTCGTTCGAGATCATCACGTCGACGATGTCGTCGACGCCGCTGTTGGAGCCGAACGCCATCGCGACCTCGAACTCCGGGCCCTCCGTCTCGACGCCGCGGACCGCATCGCGTGTCGGCAATTTACACGCGAACGCACACGCCGAACAGGTCCCCTTCTTGTATTTTTTCGCCTCGACGGCGTCGCCGTCGATCCCGTCGGCCCCCTCGAAGGACCGTTCGGAGAAATAATACGAGGGAAGCCCGTCCATCTCGTTCGCCAGCGACAGCACCGAGACGGTCCCCTGGCGCTTCATGACGTGGTCGTCAGTCGCCGCCTCGCGGTGGATCTCGGCCTGCGTGGCCGGGACGTCGACCGGCGGCGGCGAGTCACCGCCGACGGTGAGCGCCTTGAGGTGTTTCGAACCGAGAACCGCACCGAGGCCGCCGCGGCCGAAGGCGCGCTCCTCGGTCGTCATGATCGAGGCGAACCGGACTTTGTTCTCGCCGGCGGGACCGACGATCGCCGTCCGGTCGCTCTCGATGCCGTGCTCGGATTCGAGATACGCGGCCGTCTCGGGGACAGTCGCCCCTTCGAGGCCGGGGACGGTCTCGAACTCGACGCCCTCGTCGGTGACGTGAACGATCGTGAGTTCCTCGGCGGCCCCGGCGAACTCGATCGCGCCATAGCCCGTGTCCGCGAAGTTCCGCGAGAGAAAGCCGCCGGCGTTCGAGGAGAGCAAGCCGTCAGTCAGCGGCGAGACGGCCGTGCAGTTCGTCCGGCCGGTGAAACTCATGGTCGAGGTCTGCATCGGCCCCGTCGTGAACAACACCCGGTTTTCGGGACCGAGCGGGTCGGCGTCGAAGGGGATCCGGTCGTGGGCGAGTTTCGTCCCGAGTCCGCGGCCGCCGATGTACCGGCGTGAAACGTCCTCGATGTCCGTCTTCGTGGTCGTCGATCCGTCGAGGTCGACGCTCAACAGCGGCCCGGTAGTATGGAGCATACCCAATCGGTAGTCACGGGGAAGAATAAGTTTGATCGCCGCACGTCGGGACAGCGCGCGTACACGGCGGTCGGGACGCCGCCCGGAAAGCGGCGTAGATCGGCCGGGACAGGCAGCTATCGAACGACGGCGACCGGAACGGATGATCGATTAAACACCGTTTCAGCGACGTTTCCGACGATCAGACGGTCGGACATCGACCCCCCGTGGCTCCCGAGGACGACCGTATCGAAACCGTCGGCTCTGTTGACGATCTCGCGGGCAGGATGGCCGAATCCGACGGCGGTATCGATTTCGGTATCGTGCCCGCCGGCGATCTCGTGTGCGCGCTCCAGTATTGGTTCGGCGAGTTCTCTCGTCTTCTCCCGTGGATCGTCGGCTGTCGCGATCGCCGTTGGCCCCCCCATCATCGGTGAGGGTTCACCGACGACGACCAAGACGGTAATGTCCGCCCCCACATGAACGTCCAGAGCGTATCGGAGCGCCGCCTCGGACATCTCCGAGCCGTCCACCGCAACTAGGACTCGTGTAACCATGTCGTATCGAAGCCGACGCGGCCCTGTGAATTATCCGGCCCTGTTTGCGCTGACGCGCCCGCCGAGGGCGGTGGCTCTCGGTTCCACGACACCTTTTTTTCGGGGGATGCGGCGGCACCCATGGGTGATGATACCACGAACATACCATCGACAGCCGAGATAATAAAACCACAGTACGGCGTGCAAGCGGAGGGACGGGGACGCGCTATCGGATCCCTCGTGGACGCGCTATCGGATCCCGTGTCCGACCTCCCACGCGCGAACGAGTCGCGTGAGCGTCCGGTTGGTCGGTACGTCGAGTCCCCGCTCGTCGGCGCGTTCGAGTACGTGTCCGTTGATCGCGTCGATCTCCGTGCGGCGTCCGGCGGCCACGTCCTGGTGCATCGAGGAGGTGTTCTCGGCCGTCGCCGCTGCGACCCGTTCCATCGCCTGCCGGGCCGCCCGGTCGCTCAGTTCGATCCCCTCCGCGCGGGCGACTGCGGCCGTCTCACGCGCCGCGGCCGATGCGAGCGCCGCTGCGTCGCCGTCGAGAATCCCCCCGTTCTCGATCCGGGCGAGCGCGGTCACGGGGTTGATAGCGGCGTTGACGGCCAACTTCTCCCAGAGCCGTCCCGGCATCGTCGCCGTGACCGACGTCCCGATCGACGCCGACCCGAACGCCTCCCCGACGCGGTCGGCGACCGGCGAGACACCACCCTCCGGCGGGCCGAGGACGACGTCGCCGACGCCGGTACACCGAACGACGCCAGGGGCGGGGCGGACAGCGCCGTAGGTGCAGGTTCCCGCGAGGATCGGAGCGTCCAGCCGATCGGCGAGGACGGCCTCGTTGCCCATCCCGTTTTGGACCGAGAGACAGGCGTCGAGATCGCAGTCGGCGAGGTCGGCCGCGGCCGATCCCGTATCGAACGCCTTCACGCAGATGACGGCGAGGTCGGCGGACGCCGGCGGATCGAGGCGGGCCGTCGGACGGACGGTCGCCTCGATGCGGCCCCTGAGTTGGAGTCCGTCCGCGGCGACCGTCCGCATGTGCGGATCACGCCCAACGAGTGTCACGTCGTGTTCACGGGCGAGGAGGCCGCCGAGGAGGCTGCCGAGGCTCCCGGCTCCGAAGACGAGGACGTCCATACCGACGGTTTCGGCCGGCGGGTCAAAACGCTGTCTACGGCATCGTCGCAGGCCCGCGGCCGACCGACGAGAACGGGCCCACGGCCGACCGACGAGAACGGGCCCACGGCCGACCGACGAGAACGGGCCCGCGTGTGGATTCTCGTTATACTACGAGAGTTTATATAAAAATACGCGGACAGATCCAAACGAATGGTCGACGACGTGCAGACGGTGCCGGCCCCGGTGCCGCCGGACAGCCCGCGGGCGTGGTACACCGCTGGCGTCCACGATCAATACGAGGTCGTCCCCGGCGTCGTGGCGACGGTTTCCGACGGCGAGAGCGGGTTCGTATACGAGGTCCGTGAACCGTCGCTTGCGGCCGACACCGCCGCCGACCTCCGGGCCGTCCGAGAGCACTTCGAGGACGCCCGATCGAGCCGTCCCCGAACGCGGGAGGGAGCGGCCGAGCGGTTCAACGCGGGGTTCGACGAGAAGTACGAACGGGTCATCGATCGGATCGTCTCGCGTCCGCCGGCCGCCCGTCGCCGCCTCGAATACTACGCGTTGGCCGAGTTACGGTGTCTGGGGGAGCTGACACCGCACGCACTCGACGATACCATCGAGGTGGCCGACGCGACCGGCAGGGAGCTATCGGTCCATTTGACCGATTACGCCCCCGCCGCGACCGGCATCGAGGCCCCCGAGTTCGTCGAGCGGTTCAGCGCCGAGCGGATCGAGCGCTACACCGTCGGGTTCCTCGGATACGACGTTCCGATCGTACGGTACCGCGAACGGCTGCTCGGGGCCGATCCGTTCGAACGGAAGTATGCGGTCATCGAGCCGGATCGGCTCCCGGGCGACGACCGACTCATCGCCGAGTGCAAAGAGCGGATCTGGCGGGCCGGGCTCGGTGGTCTCGAAGGGGACATGGCGTTCGAGGATCGGGCGGCGGCCGTTCGCGAGCGCAGCGAGTCGCTGCTTTCGAGGCAGCTGACCGCGAAAAACACCCGGGTGTGGGTCGACGCGCTCCGCCACCGGGTCCGCGCTCTGCTCGCCGATCGCGGCCTCGCGCTCCCATCCGTCGGTCGTCGCTTCGCCGACGGCCGGCTGGACGACCTCGTGTACTACGTCCTCCGGGATCTCGTCGGACACGGGCAGTTGACCGTTCCGATCCGCGATCCGAACCTCGAAGACATCGAGGCGAACCGTGTCGGCGAACGGATCAAAGTCGTGCCTCGCGGGAACGGTCGGGAGCCGACGAACCTCGTGTTCGACTCCGAGGAATCGTTCGTCAACGTCGTCACGAAACTCGCCGCTGGCGACGGGATCGAGCTCTCTGCGAGTCGTCCGTCGGCGACGGTCACCCTCGATCCCGAAGGCGTCGAACAGACGATCCGCTGTGCCGTTGCGCTGCCGGCTATCTCCCAGGGCGGTCCGCACGTCTCGATCAGAAAGCAGGCACCGAACGCGCTCACGCCGGTCGATCTCGTCGAATCGGGATCGGTGCCGACCGAGCTCGTAACGCTCCTGTGGATGCTGTACGAACACCGTGGCGTCGTACTGTTTTCGGGGTCGGCCGGGGCGGGGAAGACGACGCTTATGAACGCCCACATGCCGTTTATCGAGTACGACGCCCGCCCGATAAGTATCAACGAGGGGTCGAGCGAGGTGTCTTTCCCCCACGAGACCGGCGTCTCACTGACGACACAGACACACCCGGACGAGGTCAAGAGCGTCTCGATACCGGATCTGATGGGCGAGGCGAGCTATCTGAACCCGGACGTCGAGGTCCTCGCGGAAATCGACTCGGCGGAGTCGTTCCGGACGCTCGGCGAGGTGTTACAGACCGGACACGGGGTTCTCGGGACGACCGACGCCGAGAGCGTCGAGACGCTCGTCAACCGGGCCATCGGAAAAGGACTCCCCTCGTACCTGCTGTCGAAGATCGACCTCGTCGTGTTCCCGAAACACGTCGACGGGGACCGCCACGTCGAGTCGGTCGTCGAAGTGCTGTCCGAACGCGAGGCCGAACGGTTCGAGGGATCGACGCGGACGGTCGAAACCGAGGCCGGGACGGTCCGGTACAATCACGTGTTGAATCGAACGCCCGAGGGGGCGTGGGAGTTCGCCTACGGCCACCCCAAACTGGGCGATCCGACGGTCCGGCGGGGGCTACGGACGTTCGAACGCCTCGCGGAGGGGACGACTCGCGGCCACGACGACGTCGAAGCGGAGTTCCACCGGAAACACGGGTACGTCGAATATCTGGTCCGGAACGGGATCTCCGACGTCCAGGCGTTGTTCGGGTTCTTGAGTGATCTCCGGACGAACGAGGCCGCGACCGTCGAGCGGATCCGGCGGAGACGGGTCGGTTCGGATGGGTGACGGCCCCGTTCGGAGGACGGTACGCCGGGTCGACAGGGGGTTGTACGCGCTGTTTTCGCGTCACGCCGACCGTCCGCGCCACGATATCGACCGGGATCGATACCGTGGCACGACACTCCCCGACGGATTCGACGCGTACCTCTCGCGGGTATACGGTCTCTCGTGGGGGATCGGTGTCCTCGTCGGCGCGTCGGTCTTTCTGCTCGGGGGCGGCCTGTCGGTTCCGGCCTTCGAGGCGGTCGGGAGCGTCGTCTCCGATAGCCTCCCCGATTTCGTGTCCCCCCGATCCGGATCGGTACACTACACCGCGTCGATCCTCGGCACCGTCTCCGGGCTTCTCGCCAAGCGATGCGTCGTTGCCGGAGGGGGGACGTATCTCCGCTGGCGGGCGAGCGCCCGTCGGGCCGCGATCGAGCGTACCCTTCCGGGGGCGGTACGGTATCTCCGGATGCTCGCGGACGGCAACGAGGGGCGGCGCACCATACTGCGAACCGTCGCCGAACGGGAAGCCTACGGCGAGACCAGCGTGTCCTTCCAGCGGGTGCTCGAAACCGCGTCGTTGACCGGAAGCCTCGATTCGGGGCTCAGAACCGTTGCCAGACAGACGCCGTCCCGGGAGCTCCTATCGCCGTTCTTGTTGCAGCTACGCGAACGTGCCAATCAAGGCCCGGAGTCGCTACGGACGTATCTACGGATGGAGTCGCGGATGTTATCGCACCGACAGTCGCGAGCGCGCCAGCGGACCGGCGTGTATCTCACGCTCCTCGCGGAGCTTTTCGTCGTTCTCCTCGCGGTACCGGCGCTGTTCGCCGTCGTCGTTACCGTCGCCAGCGTGCTCGCGCCGGGGCTGTCCCAGGCGGTTCCGCTCCCCGGAGCGCCGACAGTACGCGGGGTACTCGTGTACGGGAGCCTGGCGTTCGTCCTCCTCGTCGGTGCCGGCACGGCGTTTTTGATCGTGGGGCTTCGCCCCCCGAACCACGCACGAACGTACGGGCGCCCGACGGGGATCTCGACCGTCGCCACGGCGACCACCAACCCGGCGAGTGCGGCGTTCGTGTTCGCGTTTCCGGCCGTCGTCGTCGGATGGGGGACGTGGATGCTCGGTGAGCCGGTCGCGAACGTCGTGCTCTTCGGCTATGCGGCGTACGGGTTCCCGGTCGGTGCCGTCGCACTCAAACGTGAACGGCTCGACGACGCGAAGGACCGCGGGGTACGCGATTTCGTTCACGCGGTCGCCGGACACGTGAGCCGGGGGATGCCTTTCGCGACGGCGGTCGAGAACGTTGCCCACGAGGTCGATTTCGGCGTGCTACAGGGCGACGTCGACGACCTCGCCTTCCTGCTTGGGTTGACGGGCGGACCCAGGGAAGCCGATACCCGAACGAAAGCGCTGGACCGGTTCGTCACGCGCATCGGAACGCCGCTCGCCGAGCAGGCGATCGGCCTCGTTACCGGCGCGTTAGACGCCGGAAGCGACGTCGAAACGACGTTCGTGACGCTTCAGACGGAAGTGGGCACCCTCTATCACCGGCGTCGCGAACTGCGCTCGGCGATGTTCGCACACGTTGCTATCGGGTGGGCCGCGGCGTTCGCCCTCATCGGGATCGTCCTCGCGGTCGACGTATACGTCCTCGAAGGCGTCACACGGCTCTCGACGGCGTCTCAAAACGCCGGAATCGACGTCGATCCGTCGCAGGTCGATACCGAACGCGACGCCTGGCGGTTGTATCTTCTCGCGCAGACGACGATGCTCGCATGCGGCTGGTTCGCCGGGGTCGCCTCGCGCGGCCGATACGAGGCGCTACTCCACTCCTCGGCACTCGTCGTGATCTGTTATCTCGTCTTCGCCGGCGCTGGGATCGTCTGATTCTGACGGGGTAACGAAGTACCGACGACGGTCCGGGAACGCCACGGACGGTGGCTCCCGGTGCCGTCGGACGGAGTCCGAGACACCCCGACGTGGGGGAATCGTCCCGGCGGGAGAGCAGTCGGTACTGTCAAGTAGAGTGGATCCGATACGTACGAACGGTAGAATACGCGAGTCGGCGTGTTCGTCGCGTTGGCCCCCGTTCGCGCCGCGGATCGAGCGAGGGGGCACAGCAGGCGACGGAACGGACCGCCTCGCCAAACGTGATACAGACCACTATGGAACACACGTCGACATCGAACGTCGTCCTCATCACAGTCGATTCGCTTCGAGCGGACGCTGTCGGGCCATACGGGTCGGGCCAACACACTCCGGTGATGGATTCGATCGCCGACCGCGGCACCGTCTTCGAACACGCGTTCGCGTCCGGAAACTGGACGCCGTTTTCGTTTCCGTCGATCCTGTCGTCCCGGCCGGTGTTCGCCGACAACGGCCGGATCGGCGTCAACGAAGCGCCGACGCTCCCGAGGGTACTCTCGGATGCCGGCGTCCGGACGGCCGGGTTCAACGCCGCGAACGGATTCCTCACGTCACACTGGGGATACGACGACGGGTTCGACGAGTTCGAGCCGTTCGTCACGAGCCTCGGAGCCGGTCTATACGGCCGGTATCTGGCGAAACATCCGACCGTCGAAGCGTGGCTCCAGTTGGCAACGTCGCCGATCCGACGCATCGGCTCGCTGCTCCGCGGGCGGACCGACGACCGGCCGTTCCTCGACACCTCCCGAATGTTCGACGTCGAACACGCCGCGACGCGGTTCATCGAGGAACGGGGAACGACGGAGGGGGCCGAATCGCCCTTCTTTTTGTGGATCCACTACATGGATACCCACACGCCGTACGTTCCCGCCCCACGGTACATTCGGGAGGTGTCGTCGAATCTCCTCGGCACGCACCGGATGCTACACGCACACACGCGGACCGGCCTCGGATGGGACGTCGGCGAGCGGACGCTTGGCGATCTGCGAACGCTCTATCGGGCGGCGGTCAGACAGGTCGACGCCAGTATCGGCCGGGTGCTGGAGACGCTTTCGGCGACCGGAGCCAGAGACGAGACGGCGGTGATCGTCGCCGGCGACCACGGCGAGGAGTTCCAAGAACACGGCCACCTCGCACACTACCCCAAACTGTACGACGAACTGATCCGGGTTCCGCTCATGATCGACGTTCCCGACGCGGATGGAGACCGGATCGACGGGCACGTCGGCCTCGAGGCGATTCCGCCGACCGTCGCCGACCTCCTGGGCGTCGATCCGCCGAAGGCGTGGGAGGGGACAACGCTCACGCCGAGCGTACTCGCCGGCGACGATCCCGACCGGGATCCGGTCGTGTCGGTCGCTGTTCGGGGCGAGGACGTGACGGCACAGCCGATTCCGCGGTCGCTCGCGGACGGCGACCTCCTCGTTAGCGTCCGAAACGAGGACTGGACGTACATCCGAAACACCGACACCGGGGCGTCCGAACTCTACTACCGCCCCGAGGACCCGGATCAACAGGAGGACCGGTCCGTGGATCCGAGCGCCCTCGATCAGGGAGTGATCGATCGGTTCCGCCCGTTAGCCGAGGCCCACGCCGGTCGGCTCGGGAACACGGAATCATCGACCGCCGACGAGGCTACCGGCGACGTCGAGACGCGGCTGGCGGCGCTCGGATACCGATAGATGCTACGGTCGTTCCTTCGCAACCTCTATATCGGTGCGCTCGCCCCGGAGCTACGACGGTTCGTGGCGGTCGGAACCCTCGCTGCGGGCGTCCAGATGGCGCTTCTCTGGGGCTTCGTCGACGCCGCCGGCCTGGATTACCTGGTCGGCGCGTTGATCGCCATCGAGACCACGATCCTCTTCCAGTACGTCCTCAACAACGCGTGGACGTTCGAGGCGACCCAGAACACGGGCCTTTTGGGATATCTCGGCGGCTTGTTCAGGACGAACGTCGTGCGCGGGACGGCCATACCGATCCAACTCGCCGTTCTCTATTTTTTCGTCGAATGGCAGGGGATCTCGTATCTGATCGCCAACGGGATCGCGATCGTCGTCAGCGGGCTCTATCGATACGTACTCGACGCGCGGTGGACGTGGGGGGAGTGACCTCCCCCGGACGTGAAGACGAAGAACGTCTTTCGGATCCACCGCGGCGTCGGCTCCGAGGGCGGAAGGAAAGGCCGATCACCGCCCATCGGTACGCGATGTGCTGACCCGTCTTACTGTACCGAGCGACCGGTGGCGGCACCGAACTGCACGACGAGTCGCTCGGCGGCGAGCGCGTAGACGGTCATCTCTCTCCCCTTTTTCGAATACCACGTCTCGACGGGTGTGATCAGGTCGGCGTCCCGGAGCCGCGAGAGGTGATACGTGACGTTCTGGATGGACGTATCGACGTTATCGGCGATCTCGGACGCGGTGCTCGGGGTCCCTTCGAGCGCCGCCAGGATCTCCCGGGCGGTCGCCGACGAAAGGACATCGAGCGCGTCGGTTGGATCGTCGTCGACCGCGATGTTCGTCTGTTCACGCGGGGCGTAATCGACCGGCGGTCGGTGGGGGAGGACGCTTGCCATGATTGTATCTGTGTGGGTACCGTGTGTTCCGTTTGTTCGGTTCTACCCGAACAAGCGAATCAAACAATTTAATACTTACGGAACGCATCGGGTACGTATGACCCAACAGCCCACTCGGGACGGACAGGACGGTACTGAGGAGTCACCGGCGGGTCGTCGACGGGGCCGTACATAAATGACCGAGGACGCCCGGGCCGCCGCGCGTGAACGCGTCATCGAATCGATGGAGCAGTCGGCCGAAGTTTACGGGCTGAGCCGGAGCGCCGGGCGGATCTACGGGGTGTTGTATTTCGCAGCGAGGCCCCGCTCGATTCCGGAACTCGTCGAGGAGACCGGCTACGCGAAGTCGACGGTCAGTAACGTCACCCGAACGCTCACCCGGATCGGGCTCATCCACCGTCGGTCCTCGGAAGGCGGCGGCCGGCGGGTACGGTTCGAGGCCGAACCCGAGATCTGGTTCGTCCTCCAGGACGTGTTTCGACAGTACGTCCAGCGCGAACTCCAGGCGACGCTTCGGGACGTCCAGCGCGCCGAAGACCGGCTACCGAACGACGGGAGCCGAGAGCGCGAGCGGATCCGACGGCTCACCGAGACCTACGAGGACCTCCAGGAGATCGTCCAACTGGCGTCGAGTTACTCCGCATCGGAACTCCGTGAGGCGCTCGAGTCCTACGAGCCGTAGCGGACCTACGGAACGGAACACCGAGTTGGGATGGGACTCATCAATACCGAACCGGAACGGGGCTAACAGACGGTGTGTCACCAATAGACGGTGTAGGTACACGCGTCGTCGCCATCGCGGCGACACGTCGATCCGGTCTCCTCGATGAAGACGAACGAGTCCACGGGGGCGTACTGCTGGGCGACACCGCGTACGAGGCCGCGGTCGAACGGGCACGGATAGGGGGTGCGACATCGCACGTCACCGGCCCGGTCGTCGGTACGCTCGAACCGATAGGAGCCGATCTCCCCGCCGCGGTGGTTGTGGCGATACGCCTCGTCGATCGATCGCAGCCCGTCGGGGACGGTCTCGTGGCCGTTCGGCCACTCGGCGACGTGCGGAAGCTGTTCGCCGAGCCGATCCAAAACGTGTGGTTGCAGTTCCTCGGCGATCGTCTCGAAGGCGTGCAACCACGCCTGCTGGGGGTACCACTCTCCGGGTTCCGGGTCGGTAATCCCCTCATCGGCCAACGCCGAGATCGCCCGGTCCCGGTAGGCGTCGGAGAACCGCCCCATCGCCGTCTCGACTATCGTGAGTACCGTCTGACCGTCGACCTCGACGCCCCGATCAAACGCTTCGTAGGCAACCATCCTACCGGCGGTTACGGGGGTAGTAAAATAAAACCGATACATGCAAGCGGTGTCTTCGGGACCGGCATCGGCGGGGTGATCTGCCGTTTTCGACGCCTTCGACCCCGAGCGCCGCCTCAGGTCTCGAAGGCGTCGGCTACCTGCCGACATGCGGCCGGGGCGCTCCGGGCCCGCACGGTCGCGGCGACGTATCGGCGGACGGGCGCGTCGAGTCGGGCCGCCCGGACGCTCCGCCGGTAGCGGGCCAGTTCGTCGTCGGCGTGTGTGACCAGGACCGCCGCGTCGGCGAGCACGCCGCGGGCGAGCGCCGGTTCGGGGCTCTCCTCGAGTGCGGTTCGGATCGCCGAGACCGCCTCCGACCGGACGGTTCGGACGTCCGATCCGCTCGTCGCGCGAAACCGCTCGCCGTCCTCGATGCGGCGTAGGACCCGGTCGTGGGCGAGAAACGCCGTGATGCCGGCCACCGCGTCGACGACCGTCTCGGCCGGAGCGCCCCCGGAGGCGTTTTCGGCGCTCGACTCGGCGTCCCGACGGAGGCGGTGTCGGAGCCGGTCGACCGGGGCACCACCGGCCTCGGTCGGTTCGGGCGGAAGCGCTTCCCGTCGGCGACCGAGGTCGGCGGTCAGCGACTCGGCCGCGGCCCCGAGCGTCGCCGTGACGGTGCCGGCGTTCGGGGGGAGAGCGGTCTCAAACCGGTCATAGAGATACCGGCTGTCGTCGAGGGCGGCCCGCCCCGACTCGGCGTGTTCGCCCCACCTGGCGACGGTCAAGAGCGCACCGGGACGCCCGCCGATCGCTGGGGTGCGGTCCTCTATGATACGCCGGAGCGTCCTCTCGATGTGGGCGTGAGCGACAGCGGCACGGACCGGATCGTCGCCGAGATACTCGTGGGTCGATCGGAACGTTTCGGCCTCGCTTGCGGTCGCCCGCCGCTCCTCGCGCAGCGCCGTCTCGGCCCGGCCGTCCTCGACGAACGCCCACCCTTCGGCGGCGTACCGCGCCTCGGCACGCGCGCGACGGAGCGACAGCATCGCCGACAGCCGGGTCGTCGCCGACCGGGCGTCGTCGAGGTGATCGGTCGCCGCCTCGGACGCCTCCAGGAGCTCGTGTCTGATCGACCCGTTCGGCACGTCGGACGGCCCGAACGGCGTCGGGAGCGTCGCGAGCAGATCGGTGACGCGGGCCGCCGTCCGTCCGAGCCGCTCGCGCTCGATGTCGACCGGGACGGCGTCCTCGACGGCCGGCTTCGACTCCCCCGCACCCGGGACGTCCGGAAGCCGACCGACGGGGATCGGATCGGTATCCCTCCCCGATCGCGACCCGATTTCGCCACAGCCGGCGAGCGCCGTCGCGCCGACACCGGCGGCGAGCAGGAACGTCCGACGTGTCGGTGACGGACCGGTCATCACTCTGTCCCCTCCCTTCGGGCGTCGGTCGGGGATATCCCGGTGGCGGCGTCGGGGCCGGGCCGTCCGACACCGGCGGGGCCGTCCCCGTCACAGCGACCGCGTTCGCTGGTGCTCGATCCGTACGAATCGACGTCGTCTCTCCGGAGACCGTCGGGGATCCGAACGAGGCGGGATTCGAAGACGTCCTCGTCGGCCGAACAGCGCGCGTCGTAGGGGCGACGCTGACGGACGTACGCCGTCCGGACCGCCGTCGGCGTCCAGGAGATGCCGCAGAGCCGCAGTCGAAAACACGCCTCGACCGGCTTGGTCTCGAGGTAGAGCGTCTCGGAACCGAACGCCGTCGCCGAGCGGAACGACGAGACCGCGTCCGCGTCGACGCCATCGGCGACGGTGAGCCGTCTGGCCCGCGATCGCGTATCGATAACGGCGTGGGACGATCGGGTGGGGTGACGCCCCCGGCGGGCCGAGGCGGCCGGCGTCCCGCTCGGATCGCCCAGCCGGATCGGGTGGCCGTCCGTATCGCCCCGAAGCGACACCGTGTCGGGGTCGGTCTCGGTCGTTCCGCCGGGGAGCGTCCCGCCGGAACGTTCGGAGACCGACCTGGAGGAGCTCGATTCGTCGCCGAGCAGCCGACCGCAACCGGCCGTACCGACGGCCGCGGCGGCGACCGTCCGGAGGAGGCGGCGTCGCGTTGGGGGAGTCATCGTGGTGTTGCGGATTGGCACACCGTCGGGTAAATCGCTTGTGGAGGGTCAAACGTGCGTGGTAGCGTTCGGGGCCGTCGGCCTAGTCGAGTCGCGTCCCCCGGCTGTACCGTCCGTGGAAGACGAGCATGTCGAAGCCGAGCGCGGCCAGCGAGAGGCCACCGATGCCGGTCACGGCGAGAAAGAGCGTCCCGTCGCTGCTCCCGGCGGACCCGAGCGGGAGCGACAGGCCGAGGAGAACGGTTCCGAGGCCGTTCCAGCGATACCACGCCCAGCGGTCGGTCAGTTGGCTGTCGGTCGCTGCCACCACGTCACAGACACCGGCCGCCCCCAGAAGCGCCGCTTGAGCGAGAACGACCGGCGTCTCGAGGCGACCGACGCTGAACAGCGCAAGCGCACCCCCGGCGACGACGAGCAAGAACACCCCGAGAACGGCGCTGAGTCGACGGTCGCGTCGTTCGTTCATCCGTGGTCGAACCGCGGCCGCAGATCGGGGCGTCGGGCCGTACTTCCGGCGGGAGGTCGATACCGTGTCCGGACGCTACCGGGATCCGAACCGCTCGCGGTCGGTCCCGCGACTGGTATCAGTTCGTTGGCGGGCATACGTCTCCCCGAGTGACCGCCACACGTATAAGTGCTGTCACGGGCCGGATTCGAAGGGATCACCGACCCGGAGTCCGGAACCGAGCAACACGGACTGGAACCGAGCAACACGGACTGGAACCGAGCAACACGGACTGGAACCGAGCAACACGGACCGGGGGGGGAACTCAGAGACCCCATTGCCGACCCGCTCGCCCCCGGTTCTCGGAATTCGGGAATTCGGCCGGTACGTTTTTATCGTCGAGTACGTTCAGTTTCGCATGGGTCTCGATCACGTACTCGTCCCGATGGACGGCTCTCCGCTCTCGAAACAGGCGCTCCGGATCGCGCTGGAGGAGTACCCGGATACGGCGGTAACCGTTCTCCACGTGATCGATCCGAGCGAGCCGGGCTACAGCTACCCGGCCGAGTTCGATCCGGACGTCGAACCGCTACACGGATCCGAGGAGTGGTACGAACGGGCCGAAGAACTCGAAGACGAGTTGTTATCCGAAGCGGAAGGGACCGCCGAGGACTACGATGCGGAACTCACACTCGAAACCGCCGTCGGAACCCCCGGCCGTGAGATCGTCGATCTCGCCTCGGAGTCCGACATCGATCAGATAATCATTGGCAGCCACGGCCGCAGCGACGAGGAGGAACCGCTGCTCGGGAGCGTCACAGAGACCGTCGTCTTTCGGTCCCCGGTCCGTGTCCTGCTCGTCCGGTAGGGTCGCGTCCCGCCCACCGCCGGGGACCGCTTCGGGGTCACCGCCGGGACGGAATCCCCCGTCGAACGGCGTCGAAGCGAGCGGACCCGTTGTCGTGGGGGAGACGGCGGTGCAGTCGGGAACTGAAGCGGGCGCAACGTATATATACCCCGAACGTTCCAGGTATATGAAAATAGCCCTTTCAACATAAGCCATCCGGCCGGCAGGGTCTACCCGGAGGTACAACATATGCCAGTTCGAGACCTCGCTCGGGACGACGTCGTCGATGCGAGCCCGGAAACGGCCGTTTCGGAGCTTGCCCGAACGATGCGGGACGAATCCGTCGGAAGCATCGTTATCACGGACGACGACGACGTCCCGGTCGGGATCGTCACCGATCGCGATCTGACAACACGGGTATTGGCCGCCGGGGAGAGCCCGGACGACCAAACCGCCGAGGACGTCATGTCGACGGACCTCTGTGCGGTCGGCGAAGATGCGGGGTTCTACGACGCCGCACAGGCGATGAGCGAAAACGGTGTCCGGAGGCTCCCGGTCTGTGCCGAAAACGACGAGATCGCCGGGATCATCACCGCGGACGACTTGACCGAACTCCTCGCCGACGAGAACCAACAGCTCGCGGAGGTCATCCGGGCCCAACGGCCCCCATACTGAGCTGGAGTAGCGTCCCGAGGCCCGGTCATCGTCGAACCGCGCGGTGCTGGACGACAATAGCCCCTTCCGCGTGGGACCGCCGTCCGGAGCGACGTACTCCGCAACCGTAGCGGTGTGAGCGTCACAATACTGCGGCGGTCAGTAGTACGGCCGAAAGCACGAAAAACGAAAATAAAAATCGCCATGTGGGACGCTAAAATCACGAAATGAGTGTTTTCAGGCTGTTTCAAGGTTTGGGACGTCGGGACAACATTTATTTTCTACTTGGGTCTTCGTTCAGATAGGGGTGGTCACAATGCACCAGAATACACAATTCAGAAACGCGGAAGGGGTGTCGGACCCGAGCGAGCGGGAATCCCCGGTCTCGGTTCTCGGTACGCTCGCCGACAGCGAGTCGCGGGCGATTCTCGAAGCCACCGCGACGGAGCCGAAGTCGATCGCCGAACTGGTCGACGAGTGCAGGCTCTCGACCGCGACAGCCTACCGGAAAGTCGACGCACTCGTCGATATCGGGCTGCTCGACGAGCGGGTCCGGATCCGTTCGGACGGACGAAACGCCGCCGAATACGCGATGAAACCGGGGGAGATCACCATCACCCTCGACGATAGTGAGGGCTTACGGATCGAGTATTGAAACCCGAACGGTTGTCGACAACGTGGCGGTATTCGAGTCCCGTATGCCGACTCAGGTATCGAACACGGACGGTGTGCCGCCCTTTCGTGTGTGTTTCATACTGCCGGCGATCCCTGCTCGACGTCACTCGTGTGCCGGTGCCGCGATCGTGTCACGATCTATCGCCGTTCGAAGGCCCCACTCGACGGCGTGGGGTCGGCCCCTCGCCGGTCGATCCGATCGGATCGACCCCGGAGTACTTCACTGCGTGCTCCCTCCTAGACGCTATGTGCGCGCAGTTGATCGCCGACCTCCACGTCCATACGACGGCCTCGGACGGAACGCTCGAAATCGACGATCTCCCGGCGGCGGCGGCGGAGGCGGGCTTGGAGTGGATCGCGGTCACCGATCACGATCTCGCCCATCCCGACCTGTCCGATCCCGTGAGCACCTGCGACGGCGTCAACGTCATCCGGGGTATCGAACTCCGGGTCCAAGACGAGACGCAGCGGATCGATCTCCTGGGCTACGGCGTCGAACCGACCGCCGAGTTACGCGAGGAGATACGCCGACTCCAGACCGACCGTATCGAACGCACCCGTCGGATCGTCGACCGCGTCGAACACAGAGCGGGCGTCGAGATCGACGTCACGTTCGAAGAGGGTGTGGGTCGTCCACACGTCGCGCGGGCGATCGAGGCGAGCGATGCACCGTACGATTACGACGACGCGTTCTCCGAACTCATCGGCGACGGCTGTCCGTGTTACGTACCGCGTGCCGTCACCCCACTGGAGAAGGGGATCAGACTACTCGAGGACGCCTGTCGGGTCGTCGGCCTGGCGCATCCGCTCCGCTACGGTGATCCCGAGGCCGCACTCGAGCGCACGGCAGGACTCGATGCGGTCGAGCGCTACTACCCGTACGAGACCCCGGTCGAAACGGCCATCGTCGACGACGCGGTCGAGCGATACGACCTCCTCCGAACGGGGGGGAGCGACGCGCACGGAACGACACTCGGAGCGTCAGGGCTCTCGGAGACGCCGTTCGAGGCGTTCCAGAGGCGGGTCCTGGACGCGGGGTGATCGCAGGGGTAGTTCACCGCCCGATATCCACGTTCGTGACTTCGAAACGGGCCCCACCATCGGGACGTTCGGAGATATCAATTTCCCAGCCGTGGGCATCCACGATTTCGTTGATAATGCATAGCCCGAGCCCCGTCCCGTCAGTGGCGGTAGAGTATCCGTGATCGAACACCCGCTGGCGTTCGTCCTCGGGAATCCCGGATCCGTTGTCGGAAACGTAAAATCCGTCATCGAGCGCTCCCACCCTGATAGTCACGTCCTCTGTATTGTGTTCGACCGCGTTTCGGACGAGATTCTCCAGTAACTCTTGGAGATGGCTTTCGTTTGCCCGAACGTTCTGTTCGGTATCGATCTCCAGCGTCGATTCAAACGTTTGGACGTTCCGCCAACAGCGGCTGACGGCCGATTCAAGCGCGACGGTCTGGATGTTCTCGACGGAGTTGGCTTTCTGCGTAAGCGAAAGGAGCTCCTCGATCATCGTTTCCATTCGATCGAGGGCCCCCTCGACGTGGCAGAGATGTTCGCTATTGCACTCGTTTTGGGCCAGATCGAGCCGTGCCTCGGCCACGGTCAGCGGGCTTCGGAGGTCGTGGGAGACTATGCTGGCGAAGTTTTCGAGCTGTTCGTTCTTGTCCTTCAATTCCTGTTCGTACTGCTTTCGTTGAGTGATATCCCTAGCGAATCCGGCGACAGCGACGAACTCGTTGTCTTCGTCGTACATCGGTCGTCCCTCCACCCAGACGCACCGTCGATACTCCTCCTCGTCGTTGACGCGAAATTCGGCCTCGATCGGTTCTTCATCGGAGAGTTGCTCCATTTTCGCTTTTACCTCCTCACGGTCAGCGGGATGGATCCCGTTCAGGAAGTCAGTAGGATCGTCTTCAAGCGTACGTATCGACCGGTTCCAGACGTCCTCGTACGCGCCGTCAACGAATCGCAGTTCGTCCCAATCGGGCGAGAACATCCAAATGACGTCCGGACTATACTCTCCCAACTGCAGCAACAATTTTTCCGCCTCTTGGCTCGTTCTGTTCTGGTACATTCAGTTCGATTTACCACGTATATATTCGTAATTAATTGCGGTCGTCTTCCCTGGAATCATTTCAGTCAGTACTCCGTTCCCTCCACGGCGGCGGGAGACGTTTTGTGATCGGCCGTCGGGAGAACGATCGAAACGACACTCCCTCTGGGATCGTTATCCGTGATCGATATCTCGCCGCCGTTCCGGTTGGCGATCAAATAGATCCCCCACAGCCCGACCCCGGTGCTGTGCATGAGTGGCGTCTCGTCACCATTTTCAAGCACCTTACGCTCCAGATCGGGGATACCGGGACCGTTGTCCGCGACAGTGATTTCGGCCCGACCCGGTTCGTTTCTGCGTTGCACTGATACGACGACCTCCGGAGTTGCTCGGTCGTTATGTTCGATCGCATTCTCAATTATCATGTGTAACGCCTCTCCGATCGAGGTATCGGCATAGACCCACACGTCCGATTGGACGTCGGTGGTGATTTCCGCGTCGGGATGGATCTCCCGAATACGGGTGACGCTTTGGTCGACCAACTCGGGGAGCTGTTTCGGGGATCGAACGGTGTCGCGCTGGAGTATCCGGTTGAGCCCCTTGGCCTCTTCGCTCCAGTGTTCGAGGGTTCGTGCCTGTTCGGCGATCGTTTCGGCCTGCCCCTGGAGTGACGTGTCGTCGAGGTCGGTGGCCAGGAGGTTGGCGTGACCACCGATGGCGTTCACCGTGTTTCGGATGTTGTGCCGAAGAACGCGGTTCAGAACCGTCAACTGCTGTTCCCTCCGGATTCGATCGCCGACGCCGGCAAATATTTGAACCACACCTGCGAACCGGTCGTTCCCGTCGAACAACGGTTTTGCCCAGAGGTGGACCGTGATCTGTGATCCGTCCTTTCGTTGCCGCGTCGCCTCGAGGGACTCGAAGTATTGGCCTTCGGAGGGATCACGGAGTCGGTCATAAATCCCGCCAGGCTCGCCGTCCGGGGCGACAGGTGACACTTCCCCGAGAACGTCCTCTTCGCCGTATCCGAAGAGCTCCTCGGCTTCTCGGTTCCACAGTTCGACTTCACCGTCCTCGTCGAGATGGACGATTCCGAGCGGTGCGGCATCGATCACCGCTTGTAACAATTGTGTCGTTTCACGTAGCCGCTGTTCGCGCTGTATCCGTTCGGTGATATCCCGTCCGATACCGACCAGACCGAGAGTGTCCCCGTTGCGGTCGTTTAACGGTTTCGTACGGAACTCGTATGGGATGGTATCGCCCGACTTCGTGACTAACTCGGCTTCCGCCGTACCGACGGCGTCCTCTTCGAGGGTGGCTTGGATGGCCGTATCGATCCGCGAGTGCTCGTCATCGGTGAAGAAATCGAGCGCGGACATGGACGCGAGTTCCTCGTCGCCGTATCCGGTCGCCTTCGTGACCTGGGTGTTCCAGTGATCGAGGTCCCCCGACGGATCGAGCACGTAGAACAGGTCGGGCACCGCATCGAGTGCTGAATCGAGGAAGTCGTACGTCCGCCGGAGTTCGCGTTCTTGCTCTTTGCGCTCGGAGACGTCGGCCGCCGTAATGATCGTTCGGTGGAGCGTCTGTTCGGCATCGAAGACCGGTGCCGTTCCGATACTGACGTCGACGAGCGCTCCGTCTCTCGTCTCCCGTCGGGTTTCTACACCCTCGATCGTTTCGCCGCTGTTTGCGCGGGTGAGGTGCCGTTGAAATTCATCCTCTTTACACTCCGGAACGATGGGGTACGGCTCGCCGATGACTTCCTCTTCGTCCCACCCAAAGATCGTTTCGGCCGCGGTATTCCATCGCTGGACGGTACCGTCCCGGTCGATCGAGATGATCGCGACCGGCGAGGCATCGAGCAGCGTCTGAAGTCGGTGAGCAGTGGCCCGTTCGTCCGCGTGTTTCCGCTGACGCCGGAGGTCGTAGACGCCGGTGAGAAACCCCCCGAACGCCCCGACGCCCGCGACCCACGTGATCACGAGAACAGGACGCGCAAGGGCGACACCGTGGGCCCGCTGAAACACCACAGTCAACACCGCAAGGCCGGTAATCGGAAGAGACCCCCCTACACACCAAGAGACGATCCGCCATATTTGATCGGCAGTGGGGTCGAGTTGAACGAGCCAGTAGCTGCTGAACAGCAGTGGTACTGACAAGAACGTGACGGCGAGAAGGCTGACTAGCCGCCCGATAAATGGAATCTCCGGTCGGAGCAGGTACCGGACGGTGAGACCCCCGAGCAAGAGCCCGGGGGCCAGTATCGCCGTGTGCCCGAGTCGACGTTTCGAGTCCGAATAGAT
Organism: Natronomonas salinimetallica; assembly: GCF_013839515.1. Taxonomy (GTDB): domain Archaea; phylum Halobacteriota; class Halobacteria; order Halobacteriales; family Haloarculaceae; genus Natronomonas. The sequence goes on from NZ_JACDNQ010000019.1 coordinate 23,315, forward strand.
CCCCCACATCGTGCGTGTCTTCAAACGCAATATGACCCCGGCGTGACGGGCTCTATGTTCCCGTCACCGACGAGACGTCCGCCATCCGCCCCGGCGAACGCTCCGATATTCTGGCGTGAACCAAGCGGCCGAAGCCTTGGTCCGCTCGTTCGATTATGAACCCCGGTATCGGGATCGAACGGCGGATTCGATAGCTCTATTATTATAGTTGTGGTACGGCGGTCGAATAACATGGTAACACTAGCCTTTATCAAGTTCGTATATAGTATATCCTATAGGCGTCTCCTATAACGTGGGACAGCTGATCGGATACACATTATATATGTCGTATTTATTATAATCCGCGGTCGTGACATAAACGACGGGTCGGGAAACGGTCGGGCAGCATCCCGTTCATACGGGCTGTCGTCGTCCGAGTGCGGTCACCGCCTGTACCGTGCCGACGGCGACCGTTCCATCGGCACACCGGACCGTATCGAGGCGGGCGAAGGGATTCGGGGCCACGCTTTCAAACGTGGATGAGGGACCATGACGTATGGCTTCGGACCCCCAAACCGGGACGTCGTCGCGCAAGCCGTCGCTGTCGGACGTAGAGCGCAGCGCAGCGCGCTATCTCTTCGCAATCGCGATGCTCTCCGGATCCGGTAGCGACCGGGTCACGACCGGCGAGTTACAAAAGTATCTGGACGTCGCCCCTGCTAGTGTCACGGGGATGATCTCGAAGCTCGCCGACCGGGGACTGATCGAGTACGAGAAGTATCAGGGGGTGACGCTGACGGACCGGGGGGAGACCATCGCAACGCGGGCAGGCTGGCGGTTTTGCGTCGTTTCGACCTTCTTCGATTCGGTGTTGGGTACGACACTCGACGAGGAGATGGCGTTCGATATCGGGATCGTGCTCCCGAAACGCGGGGTGTTCCGCCTCCGGAGCCTCGCCGATTCGGCGTGTCTGGATCTCTGCCCCGAATCGAACGACGATGCCGATCGAGGCGTGGCGTGAGCGAAGCGTTCGGGATCGACGACGGTCGCCGGTTCGCCGGCGGATTCGGGGACAGTGGACACGGCTCCCGCGGAACGCGGACGCGCTCATACTGCCGGCTGTCCGTCGCGACCGCCTGTCGCATCGCGGGGTCGCGACTCGCTCGCACTGGGGACAGCCAGCAGTATCACTCCGAGTCGACCGTAACGAAGTACGGCCCGTCCCAGTCGTTTACCCACGCCGGCGCTTCGGAGTGGTCCCGAAGACGGTTCGCCTCGTACGATTCGTCCTCCAGGACCGCCCCCGAGGGATCGGTTCCGTCGGCCCGCGGGACGGTGAAACCGGCCGCCTCACGGTCCTCGGCCGGGATCAACTGCTTGCGGCCCCACTCGTGGGCCTGGCCGGCCGAATCGACCCATTCTTGGGGATGAAACGTCACCTGGATGCGAGCCTCGGGTTCGGCTTCTGACATACCGTCGAGAACGGCGTCCATCACCATAGTCGCCGTGGCGAACGTCTTCGAGAGACGTCGACGCCGGGGGCGTTCGCTGGGACGCGACGGCAGCCCGTGCGGGACGGACGATTGACCACCGGATCCCCCGTCGAATGCCCGCGCTTCAGCCCGATGGCCGACGTTTTCAGGTCTTGGGAACAAACATCCGTATTATATATGAAAGATTTGAAATACGGAGGGATGTCAAAAAACAAATCATGGCGGAGGCACGGCCCGAACCGCGACACGTGGAGTCGACGGAGCTACCTCGTGGCGACTGTCGGCGTGGCGGCGTTGAGTGGCTGTTCGGGCGATACGGGTAACGGTGACGGAACGGCAGCCCCCGACGAGGGAGACGGCGAGGACGACGAGAACGGCGAGGACGAGGAGGAGGAAGAACGTCCCGAGGGGGTTTCCGCGGAGGAGTTCGAAAGCGGGCCGGTACCCGACGCGTATCTGTCCGCGACGTCGCTCGGGGGCGAACAGCGCGACCCCGACGGACTGCGTACGAAATCGGACGTGAGCTTCTCCGAATACGAGGACGCCCGAGAGATGGAAGCACATCAGCCGGGGACGTGCTGTGCGAACTGTGCGGACTACATCCCTGACAAGGACGGCGACGGGTTCGGTGCGTGTGCGGAGGTCGAGGGGTACGTCGGCCGGGAGGACTGGTGTACGATCTACGAGTCCTTGCCCGAACCGGAGGTCCCCGAGGGGATGTCCGAGGACGAACTGGCGACTGCCGAGGTTCCGGAACCGTACCGGACGGCGAGTTCACAGGTGGGTGAGACGCGCGACCCCGAGAACCTCTCGAGTCACGAGGACGTGGATCTGATGGAGTCCGTGGACGCGATCGAAGAGGGGGTGGCCCGACCGGGCCAGTCCTGCGGGAACTGCGCGGAGTTCGTCCCCGATAAAAACGGCGACACGTGGGGGGCCTGCGCGAAGGTGGAGGGGTATATCGCGGCCGAAGACTGGTGTGCCATCTGGGAGCACGTCAGCGAAGAGCTCTGATCGCGTTCCGGCGAACGGAGCCCCCGACGCCATCCTCGGGCCGTGATCGCAGCGCGCCCGATAGCGGGCCGTGGATTTAACTACGTCTTGCCGTATGTTCGTGACGTGATGGACCGATCAACACGCCGGCGCGTACTGGGTACGCTCGCCGGTACGGTAGCGATGGGGACGCTTGCCGGATGCAGTGGCGAAGGGGACGATTCGACCGATAACGACGGCGAGGACGGCGGAACGGGCGATAGTGAAGGCGGTGGGACGACCGATAGTGAAGACGGCGGAACGGGCGACGGCGAGAACGGCGAGGACGGCGGGACGGAGTCCGCAACGCCACAGGAGGAGACGGTCCTGGTCGGGCCGGACACACAGAACGTGTTCGAACCGGACTCCCTCGAGATTCCGGCGGGAACGCGGGTGCGGTTCGTCTGGGAGTCGTCCGGGCACAGCCTCCTCGTCGACAGCCAACCCGACGGGGCCGAGTGGGAAGGCGTCGAGGAGACCCAAAGCGAGGGGTACGAACACAGCCACACCTTCGATGTGTCCGGGACCTACGAGTACTACTGCGACGTACACCAGGGATTCGGCATGGAGGGCTCGATAACCGTCACGGACGCATCGGGGTGATCGTGAACGTCACGGGACTATCGTGAACGCTACGGAATCGTCGTGAACGTCACCGGACTATCGTGAACGCTACGGAATCGTCGTGAACGTCACGGGACTATCGTGAACGCTACGGAATCGTCGTGAACGTCACGGGGTGACGGTGGACCGTCACTCGGCGGTGGATTCCTCCTCGCGGGCGAGTTCCTGTTTGCCTCCGACGACGGCGTGAAGATGTTCGAGGACGGTTTTGATTCCACCTGCCTGGAACACCGTCGTGACGGCGTCCTCCTCTTTGGCCTCCTCTATCACCCGCTCGGTGTCGCCGACGGGAATCGGTAGTTCGACCGGTTCGTCGAGCAGATCCTCGTTTTCCTCGATCAGGTAGATGACCTCCTCTAGCTCCCGCTTGATGTACTCATACCGGTCGAGCTCCCCGGTGTCGTCGTCGATTATGAGCCGGCGGGTCCGACCGTCGTCGATGTCGAGCCTGAGGACGCCGCTCTCGAGGCGGTCCTCCTCGAGATACGAGGCCAGGACCTTCTCGAAGAAGTCGGTCGTCATCTGGTCGCCGCGCGGCTTCTCTTGGGGCGTGTCGTCCGCCATTGTATGTCGGGATGAATCAGACGCGATAAAAGAGCCCAGCGAAGAATCCCGAGGGCCGGGAACCGTATCCCCCGCGAGATTTATGTCAGGGGGTTCCCACCCACCGGACGTGGTGGATCGAGACGACCCCACCGAGCCGGCGCTGCGGACGGCGTCAGCAACGCGGCCGCCGGCGCTGTCTCACCTCCGAAACCGGCTGCAGTCCCGGTTCGTCCTCGGGGTGCCCTGGGGAACGATCGCGCTCTGTTGTCTCATCGGAACCGTCTATCTCGTCGTCCAGGACGGCCTCGGGGCGTGGGGGGAGCCCCTGACGATTCCATTCACGTCGTGGTCCTACCGTCACCCCCTCGGCGTCCTCCTCGGGCCGGTCGCCCACCAGGGGCCGGATCACCTTCTGGCGAACCTGACGGGGACGCTCGTGTTCGGATCGGTCGCCGAATACGTGTACGGTCACGGGTCCACTGGCGGGGGGCTTCGGAACGCCCCCGCCGTGCGAGCGTTCGTGATCTTTCCGGGGGTAGCGCTTCTCGCGGGCGTGGTATCGATCGCGTTCTCGTGGGGGCCGAGTATCGGCTTTTCGGACGTCGTCTATGCGTTCGCCGGCGTCGCGCTCGTTCGGTATCCCCTGGGCACTGTCGTTGCGATATCGGTCGGGGACGCACTTTCGGTCGTCCTTCGGGCGATCGAAGAACCCCTGTTCGTCGTCAGCCGAACGCCGGCGTCCGACCCGTGGTTCGTCGATACCGCCCTCCAGAGCCACACGTTCGGGCTGTTACTCGGTATCACCGCGGGGGTCGCCCTGCTGGTGGTCCGCGACGCCGATCCGCCGTCGGCGTTCCGGCTGTGGGTCGCGGCCGCGCTGTTCGGCTCCGTCCAGTCGTTGTGGGTGGTCTGGTGGCCTCGGGAGACGGCGTACGTCCTGGCCCGGGGGGCGGGCGTCCTCTTGGTCGGCTGTCTCGCGACGCTTATCACCACCGCGACAGTCGCCGCCACCAGTGGGCTCGGATCCGTCAGCGACGGGCGTGCTCGGCGGATCGGGTTCGCGCTGCTCGTCGTCCCGTTGGTCGTCATGGCCGCGGTAGCAGTGCCGATAAACGCAGCCACGGACGTGCGTGAACCGCCGGAGGCGAGGACGGTCGATGTCGGCGGATACGCGGTTACCTACGCCGAGGACGTCCCGAACGAGCGGCTGGCACCGTTCGCCGCGGTCACCGGCGAGCCAGCGACGACAAGCGGCGTCCTCGTCGTGGATCCGGACCGCGGCATCTGGACACGGCCGGTCTCGGCGGGCCGTCTCGAGAGCGACGGAACGGAGTCCATACGGGTGGGCGGTCTCGGCTGGGATCGGACCGTCTTCGTCGTCCGACGGGGCTGGCGGACGACGGGCGGCAACACGACGTTTCAGGTGTGGATCAACCCCAATCACGGGGGATTCAACCGGGTATACGCGTCGCCGCCGGCGCAAGCCGCGCCGGTCGTCGCCGGGCACAACGTCACGGTCGTTCCGTCGGGGATCCGGTTCCGGGTCCGGGTCACGCGCGCAAACGGGACCGTCGGGACGGCCCCGATCCCGGAGCGCGGCGAGAACGTTACCCTCGGTCCGGTTGAACTCAGACGCGACCGCGATCGGCTCATCGCCGTCACGGACGACACGCGGGTTCCGGTCGCAACTCGGCAATGAACGCCGCCCCTCCGGCGTTCACCGCGGGGGACGTCACCGTTCGCCGCGCAACTCGATCCCGGCGACGAGTTCGTCTGGATCCTCCCCGGACCGGATCGAATCCAGGATGAAAAAGGCCTCCGAGGGTTCGAGGAAGTGCTCGGTGATCGCCCGCCCCAGCGGCGTCGGGGCGAAGCCGTCGATGAACTCGTATTCGAGGAGCTTTCCGAGGGCGTGTTTCGTCGGGATCTCGCCGACCATTCGGTCGTTGAGCCGCTTTGCCCCCTTGCCGGCGACGGTGATGTTCGCGAGCGTCTCCTCGATCGCCGCCGTCTCGTCGTAGCGGGTGATCACCGGTTCCATCTGGCCTTTCAGCAGTTTGAACGCCACCTCGTCCTCGGAGCCGTCCATCGAACTGTGATACGAGCAGTCGGGTTCGACGAGGAGATACACCGTCCCCTGGTCGTGGTAATCGGGCCGGCCCGCCCGCCCGAGCATCTGTTCGAACTCCTGGACGGAGAGCCACTCGATGCCCATTGCGAGCGAATCGAAGATCACCTGCGAGGCGGGGAAGTCGACGCCGGCCGCGAGCGCGGCGGTCGTGACGACGGCGGCGAGATCCTGCTTTCCGAACGCCCGTTCGACGCGCTTTCGTTCGCCGTAATCGAGGCCGGCGTGGTACGGCGCGGAGTCGTATTCGAGGCGTCTGGAGATCTCGTGACAGCGACGACGGGAGTTCGTGAAGACGATCGTCTGGCCGCGATACCCCTTCGAGGACTTCGAGTCGAAGGCCCGCCTGACGAGTTTGTCCTCGATGTCGATCTTCTCGGATCCGCCGGCGAAGGTGACGTGGCGTTCGATCGGGACGGGGCGCTCCTCGAACTCGATCAGTTGGGCCCCGAGAGTGGTCGCGAGATCGGAGGCGTTGCCGACCGTCGCGGAGAGATACACCCACTGGGTGTCACAGGCGTTCGTCTCACAGTAGTGTTTCAGCCGCGAGACGAGGCCGTCGAGGCGGTGGCCGCGCTCCTCCTCGCCGAGGTTGTGGACCTCGTCGATGACGACCGTCCCGATGTCGCCGAGGTCTTTGCCGGTCCGGAGGGCGTGATCGATCCCCTCGTAGGTGCCGACGATCACGTCGGCACCCGGATCGAAGCGGTTGCCGGTATCCTTGATCCGGGAGGCACCGACGCGAATGCTCACGTCGAGGACGTCGCCGTACTCGTCCACGAAGTCCTCGTGTTTCTGGTTTGCGAGCGCGACGAGCGGGACGAGAAACAACAGTTTTCCCTCGCCTTTCAGCGCGCGGTCGATCCCCGCGAGTTCGCCGACGAGGGTCTTACCGGTCGCCGTCGCGCTGACGACGAGTTGGTCACGGCCCCCGAGCAGCCCGTTCCGGACGGCGAGACTCTGGACGGGCAGCAGTTCGTCGAACGTCTGGAGCCGCGATTTCAACTCGCCGTGAACGTCCAGTTCGCCTATGGGGACGAGGTCGATATCGTCGGTCGTCGCGCTGATCTCGTCGAACTTCGTCAGGTCGGGATCGAGTTGGCCGGACAGGAGGTTCGCGACGCGTTCGAGGTCGCCGACCTCGAGCAGAAGCTCCTCCAGCCGATCGCGGGCCCCCGATCGGAGCCCGCGGTAGTTGGCCTCCCGTTCGAGTTCGCGTTTCGCACAGTCCGGACAGATGTGTTCGTCGTCGGCTTTGATCGCGGTCTCGGACGTCAACGGCGAGTAACGCCCCCTTCCGGCGCAGTATCGACACGTCCGGACCTGTTTCGCCCCGAGCTGGTAGCCCCCGAACATCGCTTCGAGTTCCTCACGGCCCGCCCGCGAGGTCTGCTCGGAGATCCGGATACGCGACGCCCGTCGGGCCATCTCAACGAACTGCTCGGGCCGGCGCGGTACCTCGTCGTCGCCGTCCTTGACACGGAACCGGCCGGGGCGTGGGCCGGCATCCGTCTCCTGTAATTCGAGCCGGCCGCGGAACAGCCGGTCGCCGTCGCGGCGGACGACGACGGTGTAGCTGTCCCCGGACTCGTGTACGAACAGCGTTCCCACCTCGGCGACCTGTTTCGACACGTTCCCCCGTAGTCTGTGTGGGTATTTCAGCGGTTCGGCTCCGGGTGGCCCCCGCGTCGTCGTGGCGTGTCCTCGGGGGACGCAGGCGTCCGATACATACCGTCGGACCGCGGCGTTGGCGCTGTCGACGTCGAACGGCTCTCCACCGGGGGAGCGGCCGTCCCGTCCGACGGTACGAACGCGGTAGGAGTCCTCGCTAGTCGTCGGCCGGCGACGGGGCCGGGGAGGCGTCCATCCCCGTCTCCTCGGCGTAGGGATACCACGTCATCTTCGTGTTGCCCAGGTAGGGGTCCTCGTATGAGGTCTCCGCCGGCTCCGCGAGCCCGTTGAGGTCGTCCTCGTCGTGACGGGCGATGAACTCCCGGAAGGACTCCGACCCCCGGCTTTCGGCGTCGTAGACGCGGAGCAGGTTCCGGATGTAGCCGGGCACCTCGTCGGCGGCGACACGCATTTCGACCCAGTCGGCGAACTGGGGGTTCTCCCCGAGGCCGCCGCCGAGGCCGATATCGAAGGCCTCGACGGGTTCGCCGTCCTTGCGCGTTTTCATCCCACGCAGGGAGATGTCGGCGATCTGTGGTTGCGCACAGGAGGCCGTACAGCCCGACAGGTGGACGTGGAAGTCGTCGATCCCGTCCGGGAGTTCGACGTTGTCTTTCAGCCAGCGGGCGTACCGGACCATCCGGTTTTTGGTCTCGACGATCGACAGCGAACAGTACTCGGTGCCGGTACAGGCGATCGAGCCGCGGAGGAACGGGTGGGGGTCGGGCTGGTAGTACTCGAGTAAGTCCTCCGCGAGGAAGTCATCGAGGTCGTCCTCGGCGATGTCGGCGACGATGACGTTCTGTCGCTGCGTCAGTCCGATCATCTCCGACCCGTACGCCTCCGCGAGGTCCGCGAGGTCGATGACGTCTCGGGCACCCATTCGACCGACGAGCACCGAGAGGCCGACGAAATAGTCCCCGTCGTTTTGTTCGTGGACGCCGACGTAGTCGCCGATCTCGTCGGAGCGCCCGGAGTTGTAGGTGTATTGATCGCGGAAATCCTCGCCCGCCGTCCGGAGTTCGAAGTCGACGTAGTCGTCCTGAAGGACGCGTCGGAGCTTCTCCGGGCCCCACTCGTCGACGAGGAACTTGATGCGGGCGTTGAACCGGTCCTCGCGGTCGCCGTGGTCGCGGAACAGCGCCGAGATGCCCCTCGCGACAGCGGGGACCTCGTCCTCGGTGACGAAGACGTCGATGTCGCGGGCAAAGCGGGGCTCCTTGCGGGAGAGGCCGCCGCCGACGGTGACGTTGAAGCCGTTGATCCGCTCGCCGTCTTCGGCCCCCGACGGGGTCCGATCGCCGGACGAGCGTCGCGTATCGGCGTCGACGTCCTTTATCGCGGGCTCGAACCCGAGGTCGTTGATCTCGGCCTGCCCGGAGCCGCGGGTGTCGCCGGTGACCGCGACCTTCCACTTGCGCGGGAGGTTCGAGTGGTCGTCGTTGCCCTTGAACGTCTCGTGGAGGTTCTCGATGACGGGCCAGGCGTTGATGTGCTCTTTTTTGTCCCGACCGGCGACCGGCGATCCGACGATGTTACGCCAGGAGTCCCCACACGCCTGGATCGTCGATAGGCCATGCGCTTCGAGCGTATCGAAGATGTCGGGGATATCCTGAAGCTGAATCCAGTGTAGCTGGATCGACTGTCTGGTCGTCCAATCACAGTAGGCGTTTCCGAACTCGGGGTTCTCAACGGGGCCGCGGGCGTACTCGTCGGCGATTTCGCCGACGACGCGGAGCTGTTCGGGCGTCATCCGACCGTTCGGCGTCCCGATCCGCATCATGAAGTAGCTCTCTTGACCCTTCCGTTGGTGGTACAGCCCCCACCATTTGAACCGCTCGAACCACGCGTCGTGTTCGTCCTCCGGAATGGCGCTCCAGCCCTCCTCGGCGAACCGGTAGAGATGCTCGCGGATCTCCGTGCCGTATACCTCGTCCTTCCAGCCTTCGACCTTGCTCGGCATGGACCTATTTAACATCCCCAAATATAAACCCCCGATCGTGGCGTCAAGCCTCCCCGCGGCTCGCCTTTACCGGAAACTATATCCGGTTACTCGGGCGGCGACGCGAGTCGCCGTCGGCGGTCCGGAACGTGGACGCTTTCGGGGTCGACGGCGAGGAACCGCCCGTCTACGGGGTCGATAACGCGGCCGAGCGTCAGCCAGTCCGTGACGCCGCTCTCGCCGCACTCGATGCACCGGCCGGCGATCCGACCCTCGATGTTCGGGTGATCGACGCCGATCTCGACGAACCCCTCCGCGAGGAAATCAGCCGGCTCGCACGTACAGAACTCGTGGCGTGCGAGCCACCAGAGGTCGCTCACGTTCACTTCGCGGGCGTCGTTGACACTCAGCCACGCGCCGTCGTCGAGTTGATGTACCGATGTCGGCATACGCCGGAACAGACGCCCCGTGGTCCTAAGCCCGTCGGCATCCGCAGGGATTGTCGGACGTCGGGAAATCTGGTGACGGCGGTTTGGGCCCGAACCCAAAGAGGGCAGCCGGATCCGAGCAAACCACTCGTCAGCGAAAGAGGAGGTTTCAGCCGGAATACCGAAGCCCGGGTAGCGTTTACGGGTGCAGCGTCGTTTAAGATGGTACACGGCGTACGGCGGCGTAATGAGAGAGAGACAGCGGGAGACGACTCGGCAGCACGCGTCCGCCGACGTCGCCCCCGAACTGTACGAGGAGGAGACGCGATGACGGGTCGACACGACGACGACGAAGACACGGTCGATACGGGCCATCTCGACGACGTCGAGGACGGGTGCGGCTGTACCGAGATCTGGGAGCACATGTCCGACGAGCGCGACGAGTAAGCCGTGTGCGGAGACGACACGCGCCGGCGGGACGCTTTTCACCCCGGTTGTCCTAACTCGGTTCAATGAACCACGAACCGGACGGAGAGCCCCCGACTGATCGAGCGTCGCCGGTCGGGGAGCCGGTCATCCGCCGCGATCCCCAAGTCGCCGGCGAGCACGCGGTCCGGTTCGATCCGGACGATCCCGAGAGCGTCGCCGAAGCCGCCGACACCGTCCGTCGGTTCGCTTCGAACACCGCCGGAGCCGAGGACAACGTCTACATGCTTCGGGGGGCAGCCGCCTGTGCCGCGTTGGTTCGCGGTACCGGATCGTATAAGACCGCGGCCGAACGGGTCGACGGGGACGCGACCGTCTCGTTCATCCGTAAGTGGGCCCGAGTACACGATCTACCGCGGTCGATCCGTCGGCACGTCGCGCTGGGGGAGATCGCGCCGACCGCGGCGAAACACATCGCCCGCGTCTCGGGCGAGTCGCGCTTTCTGCTGGCGTGGGCCGCCCTCGATCACGGGCTGACCGTCCGGGAGATCCGTTCGATCGCCTCCCGTGTCAACGAGGGGATGAGCGTCGAGAGCGCCCTCGACGCCGAGGGGATCGATCTCGGCCAGCTATCGGTGTCGTTGCCGCCGGAGGCGTACCGCGAACTCCGCCGGCACGCTGCCCTCGAAGCGACCGATCCCGACGAGGTTGTCGCCCGCGCGCTGGAGGAGTACTTGTGAGTGATACTGGTGGACGAAATCAAATGAAACCGACTCACGAGGATCACGCCGTTCGACGGAGCGAACGGCGGATCACTCGTGAGTCGTGTGTACATTCTTTTGTCCGTCAGTATGAGGACCCACGGCCTGTGAGTGAGGACCCACGGCCGAAAGCGTGTGACCGGGGACTCACAATCGAAAGGGTTTATCACCGGCCGCGGCAAGTACTCTCTGAGGGCCGATAGCTCAGTCCGGCAGAGCGTCTGGCTTTTAACCAGACGGTCGGGGGTTCGAATCCCCCTCGGCCCGCTTTTGCGACGAACGGACGTGCGGAGCAAGGCGGCCCGGATTCGAATCCCGGAAGACGCAGCGCGAACGGAGCGAGCACGTCTTCCTCCGGTTCGAATCCCCCTCGGCCCGTGTCCGTTCGGAGCATACCGCCGAGCACCCTGTGTGCTCGGCCCTACCGCGACGAACGACGCGGTGCGGGAATCGAACCCTGGACGTCGCGCACAGCGGAGCGAGCACGTCTTCCTCCGGTTCGAATCCCCCCCGGCCCGTGTCCGTTCGGAGCATACCGCCGAGCACCCTGTGTGCTCGGCCCTACCGCGACGAACGACGCGGTGCGGGATACCGCCGGAGGCGGGGAAGACAAACACAATTTAAGGTACCGCCGCCCCCGACGTTCCCTATGGACTACGACCTCGCGATCGAGAACACGCCAGAGACGATCCCGGGCGGGACCGGGGTGCTTTTGATCCACCCGAGCACCGGCGAGACGGACCGTATCGACACCGATTTTCTGAAGACCGATACGGACCGGATTCTCGTCATTTCGACGCGGACGACCGCCCGCGAAGTCCAACAGAAACTGGAGTACTACGACGTCGACGAGACCAAAGCCGACATCCTCGATACGCTGTCGGTCGAGCGGGGGTACTCGCGGCGCTCCTCCGAGCATGTCTATTACGTCTCCGCGCCCGACGACCTCGAAGGTATCGTCGAGACGACCCGGCAGTTCCTCGAAACCCACGGCGGCAAACGGCGGATCAGCTTCGACTCGGTGACGGAGTTGGCGTACTACGCCGACGACGAGCGGGCGCTCGAAACCGTCGAGGAACTGCTCGGGCTGCTGTCGGAGTACGACGCCGTCGGCCTGTTTCATCTCTCCGAGGAGGTCCACGACGAGGCCGACGTCGAGGCGTTTAAATCGATCTTCGACGGGACCATCTATCTGGACGCCGACGGCACCGTCGAAAGCGATTTCTGATCGGTCGGCGGCGTTCTTTCGACGGACGGAACAGTAGGTTTATCAAGCGCACGGGCAGATATTCACGTCATTACTAAATGACGCAGAAACACCGACAACCGGAGGTGAACATCGGATTGGTCGGCCACGTCGACCACGGGAAGACGACACTCGTCGAGTCGCTCTCCGGTGAGTGGACGGACCAACACTCCGAGGAGATGAAACGCGGCATCTCCATTCGCCTCGGCTACGCCGACGCGACGTTCCGGGAGTGTCCGGACCTCGAAGCCCCCGAGCGATACACGGTCGAAGAGACCTGTCCGGACGGCTCCGAGAGCGAGCATCTTCGGACGGTGTCGTTCGTCGACGCGCCGGGCCACGAGACGCTGATGGCGACGATGCTCTCGGGCGCGGCGATCATGGACGGGGCCGTCCTCGTCATCGCGGCCAACGAACCCGTCCCCCGCGCACAGACCGAAGAGCATCTGATGGCGCTCGACATCATCGGCATCGAGAACATCGTCATCGCCCAGAACAAAATCGACCTCGTCGACCGCGACCAGGCGGTCGAAAACTACGAACAGATCGAAACGTTCGTCGAAGGGACGGTCGCCGAGTCGGCACCGATCGTGCCGATCTCCGCCCAGCGCGACGTCAACGTCGATCTCCTGATGCAGACGATCGAGGAGGAGATTCCGACGCCGGAGCGCGACCCCGACGCGGACGCGCGGATGCAGGTCGCTCGCTCGTTCGACATCAACCGGCCGGGGACGACCTACGAGGATCTCGTCGGCGGCGTCCTCGGCGGATCGCTCACGCAGGGGCGTCTCGAGGCCGACGAGGACATCGAAATCAAGCCCGGCCGCGAGATCGAGGAGGGCGGCCAATCGGAGTACCAGCCGGTCGAGACGACCGTCCGGTCGCTGCAGGCCGGCGGCGAGTTCGTCGACGAGGCGACGCCGGGCGGGCTGCTCGGCGTCGGGACGGGACTCGATCCATCGCTCACGAAGGGCGACGCGTTGGCCGGACAGGTCGCGGGGTCGCCGGGATCGCTACCGCCGACGCGGGAGTCCTTCGTGATGGACGTCGAATTGCTCGAACGCGTCGTCGGCGAGGACGCGGACGAGATCGAGCCGATAAGCACCGGCGAGCCGTTGATGCTGACCGTTGGCACGGCGACGACGGTCGGCTCGGTCACGAGCGCCCGGGAGGAGGAGTGTGAGGTCCGACTAAAACGCCCCGTCTGTGCCCCCGGGGGCGCGAAGATAGCGATCAACCGCCGCGTCGGCGCGCGCTGGCGGCTCATCGGGGTCGGAACGCTGCGGTGATGCGCGTCGTACTCGATTCGAACGCGCTCATGGCACCCGTCGAGGTCGGCGTCCGGACCTTCGAGGAGCTCGACCGGCTCCTCGGGGAGTACGGGGCCGTGGTCCCCGAGGCGGTGCTCGCGGAACTCGATCGGCTCTCGACGGGCGGCGGCGAGGCCGCGAAGGCGGCGAGCGTCGGTGCGGATCTGGCACGGCGGGAGTGTGACCCCGTCGGCCACGACGCCGGCTACGCCGACGACGCGATGGTCGAGGTCGGCGAACGCGCCGGCACCGACTACGCGGTCACGAGCGATATGCCTCTCAGAGGGCGGCTACTGGAAGCGAACGTTCCCGTAATCTGTTTACGCGGGCGAACCAAATTCGAAATCACTCAACCATAACATGTACAAGCGGGTCAGACTCAAAGATACGGTCGAGGTTCCCCCACGATACCTCGCGGACGTGTCGCCCGAGCTCGTCAGGCGGCTACTGCAGGACAAGCTCGAAGGACAGATGGACGAAGACATCGGCAGCGTCGTCTCCGTAACGAAGGTTCACGACATCGGCGACGGTGCCGTCCTCCCGAACCGCCCCGGCGTCTACTACGAGGCCGACTTCGACGTGGTCACCTTCGATCCACAGATGCAGGAGGTCGTCGACGGCGAGGTCGTCGAGGTCGTCAACTTCGGCGCATTCGTCGGGATCGGTCCGGTCGACGGACTCCTCCACGTCTCTCAGATATCCGATGAGTATCTGGCCTACGACGGCGAGAACCAACAGCTCGCCTCTCGGGACTCGAATCGCGTGTTGAGCGTCGGTGACGCCGTTCGCGCGCGAATCGTCACGAAGAGCGTCGACGAGCGGAACCCCCGGGATTCGAAGATCGGGCTGACCGCGAAACAGCCGGGGCTCGGCAAGCACGGCTGGCTCGAAGAAGAGCGCAAGCGCCGCGAGGCGCAGGCGGGTGATTAGATGGCCACCCGTCTAGTGTGTCGGGACTGCCACCGCGTCCTCGACGTCGAGGGCGGCGAGCAGTGTCCGGCCTGCGGATCGAACTCCCTCACCGAGGACTGGGCCGGCTACGTCGTCATCGCCCACCCCGAAGAGAGCGAGATCGCCGAGGCGATGGACGTCACCGAAGCCGGCCGATACGCGCTGAAGGTCCGCTGAGATGTCGACCATACTGGCGAAGCTGCCGGCGGAGATGCGCGAGGAGCTCAAAGAGCCGCTCGGCGGGATCTATACCGACGCCGAGGCCCTGCTCTCGGAGGCGGGGACGCCGGTCGTCGCAGTCGGCGACATCGTCACGTACTATCTTCTCGAAGCCGGGTACCGGCCGAACGTCGCCATCGTCGACGGGAAGACGAAGCGCGAGCGCGTCGAGCGCGAGGTACTGAGCGCGATCGAGGAGTTCGACGAACGGATCGACGTCGCGAACCCACAGTCGACGGTCACCGACGACCTGCTCGAGGCGCTCGCGGCCGCGCTCGATGCTCCCGAACCGACCGTGATCGTCGTCGACGGCGAGGAGGACCTCGCCTCGCTGCCGGCCGTCGTCGCCGCCCCCGAGGGGGGATCGGTCGTCTACGGGCAACCCGACGAGGGGATGGTGCTCGTTCCCGTCGGCGATGACACCCGAGCCCGGTGTCGGAACCTCCTCGAGCGGATGGAAAGCGACTACGCGCGGATCGCCGAGATCCTGTCGGCGTAGCGCGTCCTCGGGCGTCGTCCGACGTCGCCCCGGCACCGGGCGGCGACTCCGGGGGCTGCTCGCGCTGTCTACCGATCGTTCGAGAGATCGGCGGATCGGTAGGTAGCGTCCGTCTGCGGCTTCGAAATCCTTTTACGCGTTTCACCGAAACATCAGGCCAACGTAACCATGGAACTCGACATCATCGACGAGGACGAAAACCCGATGTTACACCGGAGCGACGTCCGGTTTCAGCTGACCCACGAGGAAGCGACTCCCTCGCGGCTCTCGGTCCGGGACTCACTCGCTGCGAAACTAAACAAGGACGCCGGCGAAGTCGTCATCCGCAAACTCGACACCAAATACGGGATGCGAAAAACCGTCGGCTACGCGAAGGTCTACGAGGACGCCGACCACGCCAAGGAAGTCGAGCAGGGCCACGCCCTCGAACGCAACAAGATCGCCGCCGAGGAGGGCGAGGAAGTCGAAGCGGAGGAAGCCTGAATGGCGCGTTATGAACTCTACAACGAGGACGGCACCACCGAGCGCGAACACTGCCCCCGCTGTGGCGACACGTTCCTCGGCGAGTACGGCGACCGCAAACACTGTGGGAAGTGCGGCTACACCGAGTTCGAGTAGGCCGTGACCCGCGTTCTCGGCATCGAGGGAACGGCCTGGTGTGCCAGCGCGGCCGTTTTTGATGGCGACGTCGGCACCGCCGGCGACGTTCGGATCGTTTCGGACCCGTACCAGCCGGACAGCGGCGGTATCCATCCGCGCGAGGCGGCCGAACACATGCGGAGTGCGATCCCCGAGATGGTCGAGAACGCCCTGGCACACCTCGAATCGGCCCACGGCCCGGCACGCGAGACGCTCGACGCCGTCGCCTTCTCTCGGGGGCCCGGCCTCGGCCCGTGTCTGCGGATCGCCGCGACGGCCGCACGAGCGCTCGCGGGATCGCTGGGGGTCCCTCTCGTCGGCGTCAACCACATGCTCGCGCATCTGGAGGTCGGCCGACAGTATTCGGGGTTCGATACCCCGGTATGTCTGAACGCCTCGGGTGCCAACGCCCACGTCCTCGGCTATCACGACGGGCGCTATCGGGTGCTCGGCGAGACGATGGACACGGGGATCGGCAACGCGATCGATAAGTTCACTCGCCACGTCGGGTGGACCCACCCCGGCGGCCCGAAGGTCGAACGGAGCGCGGAGGAAGGCACGTACGTCGAGTTGCCCTACGTCGTCAAGGGGATGGATTTCTCGTTTTCGGGGATTACCTCCGCGGCGAAGGCCGAAGTCGACGGGGGGACGGCGATCGAGGACGTCTGTCGTGGGCTCCAGGAGACGACGTTCGCGATGCTCACCGAGGTGGCCGAGCGCGCGCTCTCGTTGACCGATGCCGACGAGCTCGTGTTGGGCGGTGGCGTCGGACAAAACGACCGGCTCCGTGGGATGTTGGCGACGATGTGCGAGGCCCGCGGGGCATCGTTTTACGCACCCGAGCCGCGGTTCCTCCGGGACAACGCCGGAATGATCGCGATCCTCGGCGCGCGGATGTACGAAGCCGGCGAGACGGTCCCGATCGCCGACTCGCGGGTCCGGCCGGACTTTCGCCCCGACGAGGTCCCGGTGACCTGGCGAACCGGCGGACCCGAGGGCGAGGGGGGACGGACGCGGGCAGCCCCGAAGCCGGACCGAACCCAGGGTGCCGAGGCGGTCGTCGAGATGGACCGAGGCGACGGCCTCGTTTATAAACGGCGGCTCTCGAAGGGGTATCGACACCCCGAACTCGACGAACGGCTCCGCCGACAGCGGACGCGCTCGGAGGCACGCCTCACGAGCGAGGCTCGCCGCGTCGGCGTCCCGACCCCCGTCGTTTTCGACGTCGACCCCGAGGCGGGGCGACTCGAATTCGAGTTCGTCGGCGAAGCCGACCTCACCGGGGCGGTCTCGGAGGGGCGGGTCCGACGCGTCGGACGCCACCTGGCACGGTGTCACAGCGCGGGCTTCGTCCACGGCGATCCGACGCCGCGGAACGTCCGGGTCGACGACGCGGCCGATACCGAGGACGCACGGGTGTATCTCATCGATTTCGGACTCGGCTACTACAGCGACCACGTCGAGGACTACGCGATGGACCTCCACGTCTTCGAGGGTGCCCTCGCCGGGACCGCCGACGATCCGGCAGGACTGACCGACGCCTTCGAGGACGCCTACCGCGCCGCGGGCGACGGGGACGTACTCGTCCGACTTCGCGATATCGAGACCCGCGGTCGGTATCAGTGACCGGCACCGAGGGAGTGCTTATAAGTCACGTCCGGTCGTACGGACGGACATGACCGACAAGCAACAGTCCGGCGAACTGTTCGGTATCCCGTACGACTTCGAGCGTCCGTCGCTCGGACGGATGCTCTCGGCGTACTGGCAACCCGGCAGCGGGATGCTCGTCAAGAAGCCGTTCGGCATCGGCTACACCCTGAACCTGGCGAACTGGCGTTCGTGGCTCGTGTTGGGGGTGGCTGCGGCGCTGTTCTACCACGAGAGCGGATCCATCGGCTCCGCCGACGGCGACGAAGGGAGCGAAGACCCGGTCGAAGTGATCGTCGACTGATGTAGCGGCGATATCGACGTGAAAGGAGCCGACCCCACCGGGCGTCGACAGTGCGCACGGGACGGCGACCGTCACGTCGACAGTGCGCACGGGACGGCGACCGTCACGTCGACAGTGCGCACGGGACGGCGACCGTCAGTGCGAGACGGGCAGACGTCGTCGGGTGCCGGCGAGGATCGTACCTTTTAGGGTCTCGCCACCGAACTCGCGTTCATGTACGACGGCCTGAAGGGGTTCCGCGAGTTCTACCCCGGCGAGATGTCCGCCCGACGGGAGCTGACCGACACGGTCGAAGAGCGCGTCCGGCGGTACGGCTTCCGGGAGATCGGGACGCCGGCGCTCGAGCGCACGCAGATGTATATCGACAAGTCCGGCGAGGAGATAACGGAGGAGCTCTACGCCTTCGAGGACAAAGGCGGCCGGTCCGTCTCGCTCACGCCGGAGCTGACGCCGACGGTCGCGCGGATGGTCGTCGAGAAGGGGGGTGAATTCGCCAAGCCGATCAAGTGGTTCTCGACGCGGCCCTTTTGGCGCTACGAGCAGGTCCAACAGGGCCGGTTCCGGGAGTTTTATCAGACGAACGTTGACATCTTCGGTTCCGAGCGGCCCGAGGCCGACGCCGAGATCCTCGCCGTCGCCGCCGACGCGCTGGGCGATCTCGGGCTCTCCGCCGACGCCTTCGAGTTCCGCGTCTCCCACCGGGACATCCTCGGCGGCCTGCTGGAATCGCTCGAAAGCGACGTCGAGACCGCCGACGCGATCCGGGCGGTCGACAAACGCGAGAAGATCGACGTCGAGGAGTACTACGAATCGCTCGTCGAAGCGGGGCTGACGCGGGCGGAGGCCGAGCGTTTCGATAGGGTGCTCGACTCCGACGACCTCGACGACGTCGTCGCGTTCGCCGGGAGCGAGCGGGTCGAGTCGGCGGTCGAAAACCTGCGTGCGGTACTCGACGCCGCGGCCGATTTCGGGGTCAGAGAGTACTGTACCGTCTCTCTGGAGACCGCCCGCGGGCTCGATTATTACACCGGCGTCGTTTTCGAATGTTTCGATACCGCCGGGGAGGTCTCGCGATCCGTCTTCGGCGGCGGCCGTTACGACGACCTAATAGCGGGCTTCGGCGGACAGCCGACTCCCGCCGTCGGGGTCGGGATCGGCCACGAGACGCTCTCGCTTCTGTGTCAGCGGGCGGGCGTCGCCCCGGAGGAAGCGACCACGACCGACTACTACGTGTTGACGGTCGGAGACACCCGCGAGGTCGCGGCGGACATCGCTCGCGAACTCCGCGAACTCGGACACGTCGTCGAGTCGGACCGCAAGGATCGGGGCTTCGGCGATCAGCTCTCCTATGCGGACGGGATCAACGCGGAGACCGTCGTCGTCGTCGGCGAACAGGACCTTGCCGAGGACTGCGTGACGGTCAAGGACATGGCGTCGGGCGAACAGACGCAGGTCCCGCTCGCGGAGTTCCCGCCCGCGGAGGGCCGACCGACCGACGACGAGAACGAGGCGTGACCCCCAAGAGGCCGGGGCGGCGCGGGGATGGGGGTCGGTGACAATGTCTGACGCAGATTTATACGTCCGGGGGGACGAAACGGATGTATGTCCGGGAACCGAGTCGAGGAGCTCGAGGCGAAGGTGCGCGAACTCGAGGCGACGATCGACGGGCTGACAGACGAACTCGTCGAGACGAAAGAGCGGCTGGGGGCCATCGAGGAGGAAGCCGGGGTCGAACCCGACGCCCTCGAGCGCCGACGCTCGCGGACGTCGCAGGACCGAGACGGGGTCGCCGAGGACGCCGAGACTGATGCCGATGCGGACGACACGGCGCAGCCGGCTGACGCGGCAGACGGGGACGAAGACGGCGACGAGACGGCGGATTCGGCGGGTGACGACATCATCGTCGCCTGAGCGGGCGACACATCAAATGCACATCAAAGCGCTCGTCCTCGACAACTTCAAGAGCTTCGGCCGTAAGACCAGGATCCCGCTGTATGAGGACTTTACCACCATAAGCGGCCCGAACGGATCCGGCAAGTCGAACATCATCGATTCGGTCCTCTTCGCGCTCGGGCTCGCCCGTACGTCCGGCATCCGGGCCGACAAACTGCCAGACCTCATCTACAACCCAGGGCACGACGACGAGGCCGGCGGCTTCGCCGGCGAACGTGAGGCGAGCGTCGAGGTGATTCTCGACAACGACGACGGCACGCTGTCACGCGAGCAGCTCGTCTCCGCGGCCGGGTCCGAAAAGGTCGGCGACGTCGAGGAGATCACCGTCCGACGGCGCGTCAAACAGACCGAGGAGGACACCTACTACTCGTATTATTATCTCAACGGTCGGTCGGTGAACCTCTCGGACATCCGGGACCTGCTCGCGCAGGCGGGCGTGACACCGGAGGGATACAACGTCGTGATGCAGGGCGACGTCACGGAGATCATCACGATGACGGCCGGCTCCCGCCGCGAGATCATCGACGAAATCGCCGGCGTCGCCCAGTTCGACGCGAAAAAGGAGGACGCCTTCGGCGAACTCGAAACGGTCCAAGACCGTGTCGACGAGGCCGAACTCCGGATCGACGAGAAACAGGGGCGGCTCGATCGGCTGGCCGATGAGCGCGAGACCGCGCTCGAATACAAAGACCTCAAAGCGGAGAAAGCGGAGTACGAAGGACATCTGAAGGCCGCAGAACTCGAGGACAAACGGGACGAACTCGGGGACGTCCGGGCGGAGATCGGCGAGCGCGAGACCGAACTCGACGAACGCCGACGCGAACTCGACGAGCGACAGGGTCGGCTCACGCGGCTCGAGGAGGACCTCTCGGATCTCAACGCCGAGATCGAACGGAAAGGGGAGGACGAACAGCTGGAGATCAAACGCGAGATCGAGGGGATCAAAGGCGAGATCTCGCGGCTCGAAGACAGGATCGAGACCGAAACCGAACGCATCGAGGCGGCCGAAGCCGAGCGCAGGCAGGCGTTCGTCCAGATCGACCGCAAGGGCGAGACTGTCGATGACCTCGAGGCCGAGATCCGAAACAAGAAAGTCCAGAAGTCCTCGCTGAAGGCGGACCGCACCGAAAAGGAGGCCGAACTCGAAGAGGTCGAAGCCGAGATCGAGACGGTCGACTCGGCGTACGAGTCCGTCCGAGACGCCCTCGAAGAGCGCCGCGAGACGCTCGATGAACTCAAAGACGAACGGAACGACCTCCAGCGCAAACAGGATCGGCTGCTCGACGAGTCGCGGCGGCGGACGAACGAGGAACGCGAGACGAAAGAACAGATCGAAGCGGCCGAGGCGAAACTCCCCGAACTCGAAGCCGAGCGCTCGGATCTCGAAAACGAACTCGAAAAGGCGCGGACGAACCGTGAGACGATCACCGAGGTCGTCGAGGATCTAAAGGCCGAAAAACACGAGCGAAACGCGGAACTCGAAGAGATCGAAGACGAGATATCGGCGAAACAGGGCGAATACGCCGAGTTGGAGGCCCGTGCGGGCGAAAGCGGTGACGCCTCGTATGGCCGGGCGGTAACGACGGTATTGAACGCCGAAATGGACGGCGTCCACGGGACGGTCGGACAGTTGGGCGGCGTCGCGGCCGAGTACGCCACCGCGTGTGAGACGGCTGCCGGCGGTCGACTCGCGAACATCGTCGTCGACGACGACGGCGTCGGCCAGCGCTGCATCGAATATCTCAAATCGCGAAACGCCGGCCGGGCGACGTTCCTCCCGATGACGGAGATGCACAACCGATCGGTCCCGTCGACGCCGGATCTTCCGGGCGTCGTCGACTTCGCGTACAACCTCATCGACTTCGAGCACGCCTACGCCGAGGTGTTCTCCTACGTCGTCGGTGACACGCTCGTCGTCGAGGACATGGAGACGGCTCGGGATCTGATGGGGGAGTTCCGGCTCGTCACCCTCGACGGTGACCTCGTCGAAAAATCCGGCGCGATGACCGGTGGGTCGAGTTCGGGATCGCGTTACTCCTTCGAAAAGAGCGGCAAGGGCCAACTCCAGCGGGTCGCAGAACGGATCACGGAACTGGAGGACAAAAAGCAGTCGGTCCGAAGCGAGCTTCGGGACGTCGAATCGCGGCTCGACGACGCCCGGGACCGCCAGACCGATACCGCCGAACAGGTACGGGACATCGAAGCCGAAATCGAGTCGATCGAGGGGAGACGCGAGACGGTCAAAGAGCGCATCGAGGCGCTCGAAGCCGATCTCGAAGGGATCGAAGCCGAGCGCGAGTCGGTCAAAGAGCGGATGGACGAGATCGAAGCCGAGATCGGCGAGGTAGACGGGGCGATCGCGTCGGTCGAGGGCGAAATCGAGGAGTTAGAGGCCGAAATCGCGGACTCGGAGATCCCGGAGCTGACGGGACGCGCCGAGGAGCTCCGCGAGGAGATCGCGGACATCGACGGCCGGATGGGCGAGATCGACGGGGATCTCAACGAACTCGAACTCGAAAAGCAGTACGCCGAGGAGGCGATCGAGGATCTCCACGACGACGTCGAGGCGGCCCAAAACAGAAAGGCCGAGGCCGAATCGCGCGTCATCGAACTCGAAGAGGACCTCGAGGCCGAACGCGAGACGCTCGAAGAAAAGAACGCCGACGTCGCCGAACTCGAGGACGAACTAGCCGATCTCAAAGCCGACCGCGAGGCGTTGAAAGACGAGCTCGGAGACGCGAAATCCGCGCGGGACGAACAACAGGAGGCGGTTTCGGAAGTCGAATCGCGCCTCGAAGGACTGCGTGAGAGCGAGTCACGACTCGAGTGGGAGGTCGACGAACTCGACTCGCAGGTCGGCGAGTACGAGCCCGAGGCGATCCCCGATCACGACACGGTGACGGCGGAGATCACGCGGCTCGAAGGCGAGATGAGTGCCCTCGAGCCGGTCAACATGCTCGCCATCGAGGAGTACGAGCAAGTCGAGGCCGAACTCGACGATCTCGAATCAAAGCGGGAGACGCTCGTCGAGGAGGCGGACGGGATCAGAGATCGGATCGAGGCGTACGAATCCCGAAAACGCGAGACGTTCATGGACGCCTACGAGGGGATCAACGAGGAGTTTCGAGACATCTTCGCGCGGCTCTCGAGCGGAAGCGGCGAACTCGTCCTCGAGGACCCCGAGGACCCCTTCGACGGCGGGCTGACGATGAAAGCCCAGCCGGGAGACAAGCCGGTCCAGCGTCTCGATGCGATGTCCGGCGGCGAGAAGTCTCTGACGGCCCTGGCGTTCATTTTCGCCATCCAGCGGTACAATCCGGCACCGTTCTACGCGCTGGACGAGATCGACGCGTTTCTCGATGCGGCCAACGCCGAGATGGTCGGCGAGATGGTCGAGGAACTGGCTGACGAGGCCCAGTTCGTCGTCGTCTCCCACCGAGCGGCGCTGTTGGAGCGGTCCGAGCGGGCGATCGGCGTGACGATGCAAGAGGACAACGTCTCGGCGGTGACGGGGATCGACCTGTCGAGTATGGAGGTGCCGGCGGATGACTAGCGAGGGCGAGCGCAGCGAGCCCTCGGAAACGGCAAGCGGTGAGCGGAGGGAGCCGCGAGAAAGCGAGGGCGAGCGCAGCGAGCCCTCGGAAACGGCAAGCGGTGAGCGGCCTCTGCTCGCCGACGGCGGCGCGGCCGACGAGATCCCGTTGAACATCGCCGGACACGAGGCCGAACGGAGCCGGCGCGAAAGCGGCGAAAAGCCGGGCGGGGACGGCGTCCTCTCGGAGTTCGACGTATCGAACCCCCGCGAGGAGACCGATGGGGAGGTCGAACCGGTCGAGTTGCTCGTCCAGCTCGCGGAAGACGGCGAGATCGACCCCTGGGACATCGACGTGGTGACGGTCACGGACAAGTTCCTCGACCGCCTCGATGGGTCGGACCTCCGGACGGGCGGGCGGGCGCTTTTTTATGCATCGGTGCTGTTGCGCATGAAAAGCGACGCGATGTGGACGGACGACGACCCCGAGGAGGCGGCCGACCTCGACCCCGAGCCGTGGGAACGACCGCCCGGCGGGGAGCCGCCCGGGGGGGCCGAAGCGGACCCCTTCGATCAGCTCGAACGCGAGATGGACCGGCGGATCGAGCGCAAACGCGCCCGGGGGATGCCCGAAACGCTCGACGAACTGGTCAGAGACCTCCGCGAGCGCGAGCGTGATACGTGGTGGAAAGAGTCGCGGACCTACGATACGTCGGGGTCACCGTCGGGGTACAGCCGCGGGACGCGGACGCTCGATTACCATACGGACGACGACGTCCGGATGGACGACGAGCCGACCGCAGCGGAGGTGACCGGCAAAACCCACGACGAGCACATGGAGGACATTATCAACGACGTCTACCGACAGCTGCGAACCCACTACGACCGGGGGCGCGAGGAAGTGCTGTTCGCGGAGGTCCGGACGGCCGGCGGTAGCGTCGTCAACACGTTTCTTGGCCTGCTCTTTTTGGCGAACCGGGGACAGGTTCGGCTCCAACAGGACGACCTCTTCGGTGACCTCTGGGTCCGCGACCCTACGGGGGCGGCCGTCGAGGAGTCGGTCTCGGCAGACGACTGATCCCCACGTCTCGGGTGATCTCGACGCCGTTCGGGCTCGGCGTTCACTCGAGGAGTCGCCACCCGTCGTCGACCCGAACGGCGACGTCCCGGCGTTGCATCTCCGAGAGGACTTCCCCGAGGCGGTCGGGCTGGGCGACCTCCATCTCGATGCGCTCGAGATCGTGGTATGCGGAGAGGTGATTGCGGATCCCGTCCTTCGTGAACGTCTCGGGAGCGGCCTTCCGCATGACGCCCTCGATCAGATCGATCATGTCCTCGAGGAAGTTCCACGGGTAGACGACCCACGTCCACGTCTCGAGGTACTCGCCGACGAACTCCGGTTCGAACTCGCTGGTCCGGAGCAACTGTAGGGTCGCGGTCCGGACCGAGTCGGCCTCGCGGTCGGTGACGTACTCGTGGGCACGGCGGATCGATCCGCCCGTATCGGCGATATCGTCGACCACGAGGACGTCTTTTCCCTCGACGCTTCCGTCGGGCATCGGATATCGAACCTGTGGCTCGTCGGATTTGACGCCGGTGCCGACGTAGTGTTCCATCTTCAGGCTCGTCAGGTCGTCCAGCCCGAGGAAATCACAGAGGCAGCGCCCGGCGAACCAGCCACCGCGGGCCAACGCAACGACGACGTCCGGTTCGAAGTCGGCCGCCTTGATCGCGTCCGCAACGTCCCGACAGAGCCCGTAGATGTACTCCCAGTTGGTGACGGTACAGTTGAACTCCTCCGGGAGGTCGCTCATACGTTCCCATCGGCGGGATCGAAAGTAATACCTATCGGGTCCGACCCGTCGGTGGGGACGGGAGACGACCCGTGCCGACGGGGGTTTTAATTCGTCCCCGGCGAAACGGTCGCCAATGGAGACCCGACGCGTCCTGCTCGTCGACGCATTTAGCACCGATCCGCTCTCCGGCAACCCGGCCGGTCTCGTTCCCGATGCTGACGGACTCGCCGACGAGACGATGGCCGCTATCGCGCGCGAGTTGAACGCCTCGGAGACGGCGTTTCTATCGTCGGTCGAAGATGAGGGCGAGGGCGAGGCCCGTCGGCTCCGCTATTTTACGCCGACGGGCGAGGTCGATCTCTGTGGCCACGCGACGATCGCCACGGGATCGTGGCTGGCCGAGGCGGGGCGACTCGACGACGGGGAGTACACGTTCGAGACGGGCGTCGGCCCCCTCGACGTCGAACTCGACGGCGAGACCGTCTGGATGACAAGCGACGCATCCGACATCGACCGTCTCGATCTCGGGTACGATCGGGTCGCGTCGGCACTCGGAGCCGATCCGGCGACGCTTTCGGACGTCGGTGCCGACCTGCCGATCGCGACTGCTTCGGCCGGCCTCGGGTATCTCGTCGTCCCCGTGAACTTCTTCGAGGCGCTCTCCGGGCTCGACCCCGATTACCGTGCGATCGCCGAGTTGACCGATGAACTCGGCGTGACGGGCGTGTATGCGTTTACGTTCGACGCGCTCGGTGTCGACTCGACGCTGCACGGACGGACGTTCGCTCCGTCGGTCGGCGTCGACGAGGATCCGGTTACCGGGACCGCCGCGGGCGCTGTGGGAGCGTACCTCCGTGAGGTCGGCGCCTTCGACGGTGACCTCCCCGAGGAAATGCGTTTCGAGCAGGGCCACTTCCTGGATCGGCCGGGGACGGTCCGGGTTCGGGCCGGGACGGATCCGGTCTCGATCGGCGGGCGGGCGGTGACGGCGCTGGAGGGAACCATCTCGGTCCCGGCGTCGGAGGGGGGCGAAATCATCGAGATCTGACCCCCCGACAGCCACACCGGGGGGCGTCTGACACCGCCGGCGGTGGATTTGCCGATATGCGCGCGCCGGTGCCGTGGTATCCGCACGGACGTACAGCCAGCGGTATGAGCCGCGGACCGCTGCCCGATGCGTCGAAGCCGTCGCCGAGACGGTGGCCCTCGTGCGTTCCGGCGACGGAGCCGAGCGATCGGATGTGCTTTTGTCGATCGAGCGCCGAACCCGTGTATGGATACCGAGACAGACGTCGAGGAACTGTTCGGCCGGATGCCGTTCAACGACCATCTCGGGGTCGAGATGCTCGAGATCGACGACGGCCACGCCGTCGGGGAACTCGGGCTGTCCGAGAAGCACTCCTCGAGTCCCGATCGGATGATCGTTCACGGCGGCGTCACGTACGCGCTGGCCGACACCGTCGGCGGGGCCGCGGTCATCTCGGCCAACGAGGCCGTAACGCCGACGATCGACATGCGGATCGACTATCTCGCCCCGGCGACCGGCGGCACACTCAGAGCGGAGGCGACAGTCGTCAGAAACGGGAACAACGTCGCGACCGTCGAGGTCGAGATCGACGACGACGGCGGTCGGGAGATCGCCGTCGCGCGTGGGACCTACAAGTCGGGGGGCGGCGAAGGGACTACGGCCTGGCGCGAGGCCAAACGCGAATAGCTCGTCAGTACTACAACTCGTCGAGTTTACGCAGGAGCTGTCCCTCGTACTCCTCGTCGGCGCGGATCCCCTTTAATTCGAGTACGTTCCGCTCGAGTTTGTCCAACGCGACGCGGAAAGCCGTATCGGAGCCGTATCCCTCCCCGGTGCCGGCGAGTTGCCCGCGGTTCGTCCGGAGCCGGATCTGCGCGTGGATCAACGGCGTGCCACGGAGGCGCTCTTTGTGCTCGCTGAGTCGGACGTGGGCGTGGTGGACCTGCATGTCCTGGTATTTGTCCACCACCTGGGTGATCGCCTCCTGGACGTCCGTCCGGGAGACCGTATCGAGGAGGTCGATGTTCGTGATCTGAACGTCCATGTTGCGCTCCTCGGTAAACGTCAGTGCGCGAAGCACGTCGGTCTTCGTGAGGATCCCGGCGACCGTCGTATCGTCGTCCTCCGGCGTCACGACGAGCCCGGCGTAATCGGTCTCGAACATCCGCTCGACGGCGGTTTCGACCGTGGCCTCGGCGGTGATCGTCTCGACGGGGTCGTTCATGATGTCGTAGACCGGGAGATCGAGCATCCGGTCGGTGTCGCCGGAGCGGTCACCGGTCTGTTGGCTCTCCATCGTCCGGACGGCGAAATCGGCGATATCGTGGGTCGTCACCATTCCGGAGAGCTGACCGTTTTCGTTGAGAACGGGGAGTCGGGAGACGTCGTTCTCGCGCAGGTAGTTGATCGCCTTGCCGAGGTGGTCGTCCTCGCGGAGGGTGACGACGTGGTCGGTGTATATCTGCTCGACGGTGAGTACGTCGAGGTTCTCGAGGACGGCTTCGAGGATCGCGTCCTCGCTGACGATACCCCACAGCCCGCCGTTCTCGAAGACGGGGGCGACCTTCGTCCCGCCTTCGACCAGCATGCGGGCGACGTCGCGGACGTCCTCCTCGCGGTCGATGCGTGGGACGTTGTTTCTCGCGAGGACGCTCACTTTCGCGTCGTCCTCGATGTGTGATTGGAGCAACTGCCGTTCCGTGATGATCCCCGCGTACTCGCCGTCGTCGATGACGATGATCCCCTTCGGGTTCTCCCGTTCGAAGACGGAACGGACCTTTCCGAGCCGCTCGTCGGCAGCCACCTGGCTGAATTCCTCGGTGGCGATGTCTGTAATATTCATCTCTGTTCCGGCGCTTCGCCGTCGTGGCTCTTGAAACTACCTTACTCCGCTTCTTCGAGCATCCAGCCGAAGCGCTTCTCCCAGAACGCCTCGCCGCGGGGGTTTTTGTTTCGCCCGTAGGTCTTTTTATCACGGATCTGCCGCTCGAGGACGTCCCGGGCCTCGTTGATCGCCTGGCTCGCGCCGTAGCCCTCCCCGGAAGCGACGTAGATCCCCCGGTCAGTGTGCAGCCGTATACGGGCGAGCAAAAGCGGCGTCCCGCGGCGTTTCTCGTCGTGTTCGTGGAGGTGGACCTTCGTGTCCAGGACGTTCATGTCCTGATCTCTGTCGTCGAACACGTCCACCATCGCCACGATGTCGTCGTAGCTCATGTCGTCGACCAGATCGACGCCGTAGAGCTGGACGGCCCGGTTACCACCCGCCTCCCACGTGAGCGCGTCGAGTACGTCGGTCTTCGTGACGATCCCGTGGGGGCTCCCGTCGTCCGTAACGACGAGCGACGACGCGCCGATCTCGAACATCGCCTCGACGGCCGTATCGAGCGTCGCGCCCGGCTGGATCGTGCGCACCGGAGAGACCATGACGTCCCGAACCGGGAGGTCCAACATTCGCACGGATTCCCCCTCGCGCGCGCCGAACCCGCCTTGGCCCGCCCGGGCGCTGCTCGAGGAGATCTCGCCGCCGAACGAGTCTGTGCCCCCGGCGTCCCCGCCCTGGCTTTGCATCTCGGCTCGGACGGTGAAGTCGGTCACGTCGTACAGGCTGAGGATCCCGACCGCCGCGTCCGCCTCGACAACCGGGAGGTGGGTAATACGGTTCTCCCGAAAGACGTTGAACGCGTCGCCGAGCGTCGTCGCCGGTTCGACCGAGACGAGATCGGAGGAGTAGGCCTCGGCGACGGTCGCCGCATCGAGAAACGGCTCGACCTCACGTAACACCGCGTCCGCGGTGACGACGCCGATGAGCGCTTCTCCCTCGAAGACGGGCAGCAGCCGCGAATCGCTGTCGATCATGAGCTGGGCCACCTTGCGGACGTCCTCGTCGGGCGCGAGTCGAGGGACGTGCCAGACGATCGATCCGAGCGTTTCGTCCGGTTGGCGATGCGAACTCGCGAGTTGTCTTCTCGTGACGATCCCTTCGAACTCGTCGCCACGGACGACGACCCCCTCGAGGTCGGAATCGTCGAACGCTCCGGCAAGCTTCGAAACCGTCGTCTTCGGCGTGAATTCGACGTACTCCTCGGAGATTAGTTCAGAGATGTCCATTGGTATCAGTATGTATCCGCCGGGCCTGTCGTTCTTCGCTCCTGTCGGACCGTACCGGCCACACCTTGTAGGAGGATTTTGCGTCACAAATACCCGCCGGTAATTCTCACCGCGGTTGGGTTCACCGGGAGTACAGCCCGGAGGAAGGGGACGCGGGGAGAGGTAAGCCGAAGGCGTGTGTAATAGCGTTCCACGACCGCATCGGGGCTTAGCCCGTTTTTCATCCTCGCCGTGGGGCTTCCGCCCGCACAGGCGATCGGGGCCGGGCTCCTGACGGAGGTGTTCGGGATGGGCAACGGCCTGCTGATACTGTCGGACGTAACTACTTGAATCGAAAATCTCTGAGCGTCGTGTCACAGTACGGTTTCGTCTATCTGAACGATTCAGGTATTCACGAAATTACGTCCGACAGTATGAACTACGTCCGCCAGGGCGTCGTCGACTACGCGACCGCGAAGTGGCTGCTGCTCGGCGCGATCCCGGCGATCGTCGTCGGCGCGGTCGCTGCCCACGCCGTCCCGACGACGCTGCTCACGCTCGCGTTCGGGGTCGGCCTGCTCGCGCTCGGGGCGTTTCTCGTCCTCCATGACTCCCCCGAGGAGTGCGTCCCCGGCGAGGGCGAGGGGGCGTTCTTGGAGGAAAAAAACGCCGGACGCGGCGAGACGACGATCGAGACGGCCGACGGCGAGTCGTTCACCTACGAGACGTGCTGGCGACCGCCAGGGATCGGCCTCGCGACCGTCGGCGGGTTCATCACCGGCCTCATCAGTGCCGGCCTCCCCGAAATCACGACCACGCAACTGATCGTCCGGTGTCGGCTACCGCCCCGCGTCGCGATCGCAACGAGCGTCTTCGTGCTCGCGGTTGCCGCCCTCGCCGGTGCTGCCGTCCACGCGCTGGCCGCCACGTCCGTGTGGTACGTCGTCGCGTGGTCGATCCCCGGCGTCCTGATCGGCGGGACCGTCGGAACGCGGGTCGGTAAGTACGTCCCAAGCGAGATCATGGAGCCGGTGCTGGGGGTCGTCTTCGGCATCGTCGGCGTGATCGTCCTCGGGAGCGAACTGCTCGTTTGAACGCGGGCGGATCCCCAGGCTACGCGTTCGTCGCCGGGGATCGATCCAGGGGACGGACGCTCTCGCCGTCGAGCGCAGTCCACAGCCCGGACGTGATCGTCCTCTCCCGCGTTACGATCGGGACATCCCGAGCGGCTTCTTGCAGTTCTGACAGAGAAAGAGATCGCGGTTCTCGAAGAGGGAGATCGATCCGTCGTCGTTCGTCTCGATCTCGGGAACCTCCCGACTCGCCCCGAGGTCGTCGGCCGATTCGGTCGTTTCGCCGCACTCCGAGCAGGTGAGTGTGTCAGACATACACGAACGTCCGGACAGGGAGTATATAAATGCGCCCCGACAGTGTGGTCGGGAGACACACCCGGAGTCGGGGACGACCCCATCGGATTCGGATCCGGGTTGCACACCCGCTGTAGTGTTTTAACTTTTGCAGGCTAAGTCCCCGTCCTCAAGGAGCAACGCAGCGAAGCGAGTAGCGTTAACGAGAACGAAGTTCTCGTTCGCACATCAGAACACGAAGTGTTCTGAGGACGCAGTAGGGCGGGGATACAGCCGCACGCTCGCTGCAACCCAAACGTTCAACTCTAGACACGACTAACCCGTCGGTAGTGGTTGAGGAAGCGTTCAAATACGCTGCCGAGCCCGAGAACGCAACCACTGCCGAGAGTGCGTGGCAAGCGATTCAAACCTGTCGTGAAGTGTACAACCACGCACTAACCCAAGAGTACAAACCTGCTCCTGATTATGACAAACCATCGTACACCACGATGCAGAACGAACTGCCACAGTGGAAGCGCGAGTGGTCTGAGTGGAGCAGTGTATACTCGAAATGCCTTCAAATAGCAGTGCGTCGCATCAAGCATTCGGAGACCATCCTCGGCAAACTGAAAGAACGCGGATTCAACGTAGGTGAACTCAGGTGGAAAAGCCCGCGGGAATACCGTAGCATCACATACAACCAGTCTGGCTTCAACGTGGATAGTAACACGGGTCGGACTGACCACGCTACGGTCAAACTCTCTAAAATCGGCACGTTCCACTTGAACTATCACCGACCACTCCCAGACAATTCAGACATCAAAGAGGTCATCCTGAAGAAACAGAAGACAGGTGACTGGACGGTCAGCATCATGGTCGAATATGATGCCGACTATCCAGAGAAACCCGCTGTTGAAGACATTGATGGCGGGGACACAGTGGGTATCGACCTCGGAATCACGAAGTTTATTCACGACTCGGACGGACGAGCGTTCGGACCGTTAGACGAAGAGGAAGGCCGTGAGCGTATCGACAAACGCCACCAAGCCGTTTCTCGCAAGGAACACGAGTCGAACAACTGGAACAAAGCCCGACGACGCTTAGCGCGAGCGTATGAGCGGTTGTCGAACAAGCGCAAAGCGTATCGGGAAGCTCTCGCCAACGATTATACGCAGCGGTATGATGCCGTGTTCCTCGAAGACCTGAACATTGGAAGCATGATGCAGCAGAACGGGAATAGCCGTAACATTGCGTCGATGTCGTGGTACGAGACGCTACAAACGTTCCAACGCTTCGGGGAGAAAAACGGCTGTCACGTTGTCCTTGTTCCGCCAGATGGAACGACGAAGAGATGTGTAAAGTGTGGTGTCGAGTCTGAGAAACCGTTGTGGGTGCGCGAGCACTCGTGCCCGTCGTGTGGATTCGAGACGGACCGCGACATGAACGCTGCGTTGGAGGTACAGCGTCTTGGATTGCTCGAACTGGGAGTGGTTGAGGATGAATCTGGATTAGGTCAGGAACTGGCCGAATCAACGCCTGCTGAGACTGGAACCTCTGCGGGGTCACTTCAGCGAGAAGTGGTTCCTGCAAGTGCCGTCGTTGACACAGGAAGCCCCATCTGCTCACGGGCGCGAAGCGCCCGTTCGCATGGTCAGCGGGACCGTAATGAGTGACGGAAGTTATGGGCATGGAATGAGACTGGAAGGTAATGAGTGGAGATCGTCGGATCGAGATTGTCCGGCATCTGGATGAAGGGG
>NZ_JACDNQ010000002.1:0-146309 GCF_013839515.1 Natronomonas salinimetallica
TTCATCCAGATGCCGGACAATCTCGATCCGACGATCTCCACTCATTACCTTCCAGTCTCATTCCATGCCCATAACTTCCGTCACTCATTACGCTCTCGTGAACGCCGAACACGCCACACCCCTCGCGGGGCCGACGTATCGCGCACGAACCCGGTATCGCCTCGCCGGACCCCGTTCGGCAGGCGAGAAGTTGCCAGCGGGGACACGGGACTGGCCCGCTGTCCCGCGCTGGAATCCTCGCGCTTCAGCGCGGGGAGGATGTCAATCGTCGCCTTCTGCCCCGCGATCCCAGACGTTCGAGACGGGGTCCCCGGCCGGCGGTGTGTGGTCGATCTCTCCGAGGGTACGTGTGTCCTTCATCGTATCTCGTTGGGAGAGCCTCTCAGTACCTAATTCTTTCGCCCGTCTGAGGTCCAGGGGATATCGCAGTAGACGTTCGACGGCGGCCGCCAACGACCGCTGTACCGTTTGGAACGGGACGGGCAGCGGGCGACGGTCGGAGCCGCCCGGCGGGTCGACGGGGCGAGTGTCTCGGGGCTTGCCCCCGAGGTATTTCACACTGATACTGACGGACAAAAGAATGTACACACGACGCACGAGGATCACGCCGTTCGACGGAGCGAACGGCGAATCACTCGTGAGTCGGTTTCATTTGATTTCGTCCACCAGTATGAATCGGCCGGGGGATTCATACCCGACCGAGGCCTATCGTCGGGAATGGCAGATCGCGCCGTCTCGAACACCGTCGGGATCGTACTCATCCTCGGGATGACGGTCCTCTCCGTCGGGGTGTTGCTCGCCGTCGGCGGTGCCGCGGTCGACGATACGCGCGCGGACGCCGAGCGCTCCCAGATGGAGAACTCGATGTCGGCGTTCTCCTCGAAGGCCAGCCTCGTCGGATTGGGCGAGTCCGGCGACCAGCGGTTCTCGTTGGGACGGGCCACCGAAGGACACGTTACCGTCCGTGAGGACGCCGGGAACGTCAAGATCTGGATCGAAAACGGCACCAGCGACGACGCCGACGAGGGCGGCGACGACGACGATGTCGAGCCCACGGAGGTCGCCAACACCTCAATAGGTGCCCTCGTCTACGAGAACGACGGGCGGGAAATTGCCTATCAGGGCGG
The DNA here is from genome assembly GCF_013839515.1 of Natronomonas salinimetallica. GTDB lineage: Archaea > Halobacteriota > Halobacteria > Halobacteriales > Haloarculaceae > Natronomonas. The sequence goes on from NZ_JACDNQ010000002.1 coordinate 1,128, forward strand.
CGGCGTCTGGGAGCGACAGGGCGATTTTAGCCGAATGATCTCCCCGCCGGAGTTCCACTACCGCGCAGAGACGCTGACGTTTCCCATTATACGCGTGACCGGGAGCGGATCGGCCTCGGGTGACGTCCGAGGAACAGTCGGTCGGGAAGGCGACTCGCGTGGATTGTATCCGAACGCCACGAGGGAGAACCCCCTCGAGAACCCCCTCGAGAACGGGACGGCGTACGTCGAAATCGAAAGCGAATACTGCCGTGGATGGCAGTCGTTCTTCGAGAGCAGGACGCAGGGTGAGGTCGACGAGGGATGCGACGATGGGGACGAGAACGTCCTTAGATTGAATCTGACCGTCTCGATCGATCCGACGTTCGGGTCCGCCGTAACGTCGAAAAGTGTCTACAGTCCGGGCAACGCGAACGTCTCGAACAACCGAAACGGGGTTTCGGCACCGTCGGCCAGTTCGATGATCGAGGACGCGATCGCGGACTGTGAGGACTGGGGTTCGCTCGGTTCGTCCGTGTCGTCAGGGACACACTGTACGGAAGATCCAGCCGACATCGGGGACCTGACGATCGATACCGGTGGCGGCGACGTGGACGTTGTAATAAACGACGTCGATGACAACGGCGTTACCGACGCGGACGTCACGGTGAACGGCGGCGGAAACGCGACCGTCTACCTGAAAAGCGAGGCGGGGATCGATATCGCCGGTGGTGACGGCCTGAACGTCGATGCTGACCCCGAACAGTTCCTCGTGTACGTCCACTCCGACGCCGACGAGATCGTCTTCTCGGGGAATGTCGAGTACAACGGTGGACTCTACGCGCCCAACGCCCGGCTGACCGGCTCCAGTGGGAAGTGCAAGGGCGGTGGTGGCGGTACGATCACGGTGACCGGCTCCGTCGTCGTCGACGAGTTCTGCTTCCAATCGAAGTCCACCGAGTTCATACACGACGAAAAGATGAACGACATCGATCCGGATCTGGGTGCCGATACGCTCAGTTATTTACACGTAAGCGAGAACACGGTCCGCGTCGAGATCGGCTGACGGCTCACCGCTCGAAACGTACCCCGATCGGCGCGAGAGGGGCCGAAACGCGGTTCGTATCGACCTGGAGGGTTTTTCCGTCATTCAATACCTCGCCGTTTTTCGTCGTCTCGAGGGCGGCCTGTCGCTCGAAGTACCGTCCCCAGGCGTCACTTCGGGGGGAATCAACAGTGATTTTCACCGTATCGGCCGAGGAGACGCCCGGGGACGGTATCGCCGTCGGACGCGCGGCCCGTGTAGTGATCCGTAGCGTACCATCGGTCGATATCCCGGCTCCTCTGTGTTCTCCCCGGGTCGAGATGAGCGGGACCACAACTTGCTCCGAGGTGGTTCGAAACGGCGGCTCTCGGAGCATCACGGCGCTGCCGCCGTCGGTTCGGAGTATCGCGCCGTTCATGTACACGATCTCGGTGTCCCCCTGTTCGTACACGATCGGATCAACGCGTGTCGAGACGTTCGTGTCCGGGGCGTCAGCGTCCTCGATGGTGACGTTCACCGGCTCCCCGTACCGCAACGTCTCCCCGGAGAGCCGCATCTCCGTCGCCCGGCTCGGCGCGCCGTCGCGGTAGACGTCCTTGACGTTGTCGGCGAGGATGTCGAAGGCCCGCTCGACGTTGTTGATCCGCTCGGCGTCCTGTCGGTCTTCGAGCGTCGCGAACCCGACCGTCGTCACGACGCCGACCGAGAGGGCGATGAGCGAGAAGATCAACACGTAGCCGACGACGTCGCTGACCGCACGGCCGTCGGATCCGAACCCGACACCGACCGTCATACCGATTCCACCACCAGTTCCCCGTCGCTCTCGTCGTATCCGATACCGACAGGGCCGCCGCTGACGGTCACCCCCTCCACGTTGGTTTCGCTCCGAAACGCGACCGATACGACTACCTCGGGGTCCGAGGTCCGGAGTTCTACCGTTCCGACACTTTCGGTGCTGTCGTGGCTGATATCGATCGTATACCCGCCCGCGGCGGTTCGATCCTGGAGGTCGGATCGGAGCCCCAGTTCCGATAGGTCTTCGGCCCCTCCGGCCCGGACCAGCCGATCCGCACCCGAGAGTTCCGCGGCGAGTTGCTGGCCGACCACGGAGAGTTCGTCGTGGGTGACGGCCCGCGTCTGGCTCCGGACCATCCCCGACCCGGCGATCAAGAGCGCCGAAAACAACATGGTGGCGATGGCGAGGTTCAACACGTAGCCGACCGCGATCGAGACACCTCGATCGTCGCTATTCATCGGGCTCCCCCGGCGCGATGCGTACCGTTCGTTCGTAACTCAATTTCGGTGTGTCCATTCGGATTCTGATCCCGTCGAGACTGTAGATGACGACGCTCGCATCGGTCCCCGAGAGACTCGAATCGCCTGGATCCGTACCCGATTGGACCACCAGATCGTACGTTCCGTAGGCGTTCGCGCCGTTCGTGAACGAGACCTCGGTGACGGTCACGTTCGGCCAGTCGATCGCGCAGGAGTCGCCGCCGAACCGCTCGCCGGTGACGTTAAAACGGATCGGACCGTCGCCAGCGTCGGCGGTACAGTCCGGGGAGCCGACGCTTTCAGCGACGACGAGATCGCTACTCGCGTTCTCGTCGATATATACGTACCGGCGCTCCCCGCCCAGATCGATCTCGAAGGGTTCATCCTCGGTCAGATTCAGCTCCGGCATGGACCCCGGCTCGAAAACGATCTCGAATGCCCTGACATTGTCCCCGTCGTCGACGGTCCAGTCGGCGAACTCGCCCGAGGCCGTTTCCTCGAGACGGAGGCCCCGCGTCGATCCCCCGGCGTGCTCCGTCGTTGTCGCCGCACCGCGTCTGAGGTGCATCTCGGCGTGGGCGTCGTCGATTTCCCCGATTCCGCTCTCGACTGCGGTTTCGATATCGCTGGCCGTCGAGTGATCCTCGTTAGCGTTCTCGGCCACGAGCAATCCGGTGACCGAATCCACCACCCCGTTCTGGTACTCCAAGGCCTCCCCCGTCGGATCCCCGCCGCGGGTCGCCACGTTGTCGGCGTAGATCGCGGCGTTGAGAAGCACCCCGAGCGTGACGAACATCACGGCGAGGACGATGCCCGTGACGAGGATCATCTGCCCGCGATCACTCACTTGCGCCAGACGGTCGCTCACTTGCGCCACGCGATCACCTCCACCTCGACGACGGCGTATAGCTGGCTGTCGGGGTCGGTGTCGGATACATAAAACGCGGCGGCGGAATCGGCTTCGACCTCGGCCAGCGTCGGGTCGTTATCGTCGACCGACAACTGCGAGCCGTCGTAGAGCCCGACCGTCCGGGTCGCCGAGACCGCGTTGTCGCTCGGCTCGCCCATCCGAACCATCGTCTCGGTGTCGGTGCCGCCACCGTCGGGATAGCGGACGACGACGTTGAACGCGATCTGTCGGCTCGACAGCGTCCCGTTCAGGTCCGCCCCGAAGCCGTTCGGGGGACCTTTGGCATATGTGCCTGAATCGGGCGTCCCGGCGAACGCGCCGTCGCCGTCGTCGGCGCTTTCGTTCCAATACAGCACCGCCCGCGTGAGGTTTCCGTTCTCGGTCGACGCCGCGAGAAGTCCCTCGATCGTCGCCTGATGTTGGTTCTCGACGTGCTGGTTCGAGGTGCTCGCCGACAGCGGCGTGACGGCGGCCGCCTGGGTGGCGAAGACCAGCCCGCTGACTAGCAACACGGCGGCGGCAAACGCCTCGACGGTGTGGGCCTGTCCGCGCACGCTACCACACCCTGACGGTCAGCCGGTATAGTTTTCCGTCGATCGAGACGGTTCGGGTCGCCACGGCCTCGGTACTCGGCTCCGGGCCGCCCATCGGCTGTTGTAAGTCCGCGGAGGCCCACTCGGGTCTCGCGGGGTCGGAGACCGGAGCGTCCAGTTCGTGGATCGTGACGTTGAGGTTTCGGTCCTCGAACGGCGGTGAGCCGTCGAACTCACTGAACCCGGCCGTCTTTTCACACTCCGTCCCTTCGACGACCTCCCCGAAGAACTCCGCAACACAACCGACCGATAGAATCCCCGGTTCGGCCGTCGAGGCGGCCAACACGTCGCCGGATAGCGTCGTCGCGGCCCGGTCTGCGGTCATGGACGCCGACCCCGTCCCGCCGGCGACGGGATCGAAGACGGTCGGCGCATACGCGACGACGAACACCAGCGTCAACAGGAACACCCCCATCCCGACGCCGAAATCGATCGTCGTCTGGCCGCGTACGGTCTCTGTCGTCCTCATACGAACAGGAACACCACCAACGCGAGTGTCGGCAACACGATGACGAATTTCAGGCTCGCCAGTACGCTGACCTCACGGATGTAGCCCGCGACGACGCCGGAGATGATCCCCTGGATGGTGACGGCGTGAAAGAACAACATCGTCAGTTCGTCGACGTCGATTCCGCCGCCGAACCCGCCGCCGGCACCGGGAGCGCCACCCCCCCCTCCTCCCCCCGCCTGGTCGACGAGCCCCGCCATCGTGTCGAGGAACTCGATCTTCAAAAGCACCATCACGCCGAGTAAGGTGACGTAGGTCATGATAATGATGACCGTCTGCATCCGCGTCCTCGCTTTTCGGTCACGCTCGATGTCGTCTTGGTTTTCGGACGCCTGTGCGGCCGTCGAGAGGACCTGCGTGATCTGACTCGACGCCTCCTGGGCCTTGGAAATGAGTTTGACGGTGCGGGCCAGTCGGGGGATGTGGTAGGTGTTGTTGAACTCCAGAAGCGCCGTCCGCAGGCTCGTTCCGTAGTTCACCTTCGCGTACATCGTCTGAAATTCGTTCGCGAGCCGTCCCGACGAAGTGTCCGAGACGACCTTCAGTGACTCGAGAAGCGTCATCCCGGTATCGTTCGCACTGGAGAGCTTCCGGAGAGTGTCCGAGAGGTTGTTGGTGATCGCCTTTCGCGAGCGGACGTTCCATTCATGAAAGACGGTGAGCGGGACGAGTGCGACGTACAGCGGCAAGTAGACCCAAAAGAAGGTGCCGCGTACGGGTGCCCCGATCATTCCATCGAGGGTCATCGGCGTCGCTCCCGATCGGATCGAGACGGCGAGGAGGACGGCCGACGCCGGGAGCGTGATCGCAAGCGTCGCGAGCGGGTACTCCCGAAAGAACAGGTGCGGTTTCTTTACGATCCCGATTGTGACGTGGGTCCCCTCACGGGACTTGATCCGACCGAAGATCCTGCCCCGGTCGCTATAGGACTCGACGAGGCCGAGACCGAACATACCACCGGCGTCGTGGGCCACCTCGCCGTCACTGGATCGGAGATAGCCGTCGCCGACCTCGTCGGAGACGACCGTCGAAACGAGGATCAAAAAGCCGACTCCGATAAGCGGGATCAAGCCGTAGACGGTCCCGTACAACAGCCTGTCCTGTGCGTCACCGAGCATCGACATGATGACCAAAATGATGATGAGAAGCAACGGGAAAAGCGAGAGCGTCATGTACATCTCGCCGAACAGTTCGAGGGTTTCGAGAACCGTCTCCTGTTCCTGTTTCGACGTCCGCATGTGCTTTTCTTTTTGATCTTCGAGAAAACGTTCCATGTCACCTCCGGAGTTGATGATCGAGAGCATATCGGTGAGAAACTGGCTCAGCTCATCGGAGGGCGTCTGCATCGACTGGTTTCGGATAGCGGTCCGGTAGTCGGTATCGAAATATTCGGTTTCGAGGACGATCGACTGGAACTCCTTTGCGACCTCGCCGTACGTGTCGTCCGCCCGGGCCATCGCCTGGAGGATCTCGAGTTGGTTGAGGCCGCCGACCGAGAGCGCGTACATGAACGAGACCGAATCCGAGAGCAGGACGTTGATTTCGCGTTTTCTCGCGTCGGCGTCGAGATACGGCTTTGCGACCATCCCGCCGAAGCCGGATCCGAACCCGATCGATCCGAAGACGAGTCCGGAGAACACGATCAAGAACGGGAGTTTCAGCTCGTTGATCGTCGAGAGGTACGGCTCCGAAACCGGGATGCCGAGCAGGATCGGCGGCTCCGTAATAAAAAACGAGACCAGCACCCATCCGAGTAGCGTCCCGGCAAGCCACATGACCACTCCAGCGAGAACGCCGATAGCGAGCGCCTTCGAGAGGTACAACTCGACCGTCTGTGACATCCGTGCCTCGGCCAGTTTCCGCTCGACGTCCCCGACGAAGTCGCTATCGTCGTCGAAGAGCCGCCGTGAAAGCGGATAGAAGGCGTCGGCGAGGACGTCTATCGTCCCCGCAGTCGGCGCTGATCCGACGCTCATGGTCCGCGTTCGTCGTCCTCGCCTGATCGGCGTTCGTCGCTTTCGGAGCCACTGTCGTCCGTGGTATCGGGGGCGTCGGCCGGTCCGGACTGGAACGTACCCCCGAGGTTGGAGGCCCCGCCCGTCCCGGCATCGGAGTCAGCCCCCTCGCCGCCGAACGATTCCGTGACCTCGACGTTCTCGGCGGCCTCGACGTCCAGGGCTTCGGTGATGTCGACCCCTGTGTCCGGTCCGCGGTACTCATCGAGCATCGGTTCGGCTTCCTCCAGGATCTCACGGCTCCGCTCGAGCATCGCCTCCCCGGCATCGGGACGGGGAACCATCGACTCCTTTTCGGGATCGATGTCGATTTTGACTGACTCCATCTCGCGGAGGTCCTCGAGGGACCGTTCGAGATCGCCCGTCGCGATGAGCGTCAGTATGGTCTCCTCGTCGTTGATGAACGCCTGTAGCGTCGCCGCAACCTGGGTGTAGGTGTTCAGCCCCTCGTGAATGAGGTAGGCGATGACGACTTCGCGGGCGAACAGCTCGCTTTCGAGTCGGTCGCGGCGCCACCCGCGGTCGAAGGCGATGCTGTCTAACGTGTTCGATTGGCCCATCCGAAGGAATCTGTCGGTTTCGGCCTGCCACTGGTAGACGTCCTGAACGTTGATCTCGTCGTTCTCCGGGTCATAGTGGTTGATCTCCGTGATCGATTTGGTCCGCCTGACCTTGGTGCCTTCGACCCGTGTCTGCGTCTGGATGGAGACGAGATCGAGCGCCGTAAACATCGTCTTCGAGACGTTGATCGGGTCCGTGGTGAATCGCTTTATGACTTCGCCGACCGAGTCGGCGTGAAAGGTCGTCAGCGTCGTGTGACCGGTCGACATGACCTGAAACAGCGTCCGGCCCTCCTCGCCGCGGATCTCGCCCATCACGATGTACTCGGGGCGCTGTCTGAGCGCCGCCTCGAGCAGGTCGAACTCGTCGACGTCACCCTTGTCACCCTCGCTGAAGGAGGGGCGGGTGACGCTTGCGATCCAGTTTCGCTGCGGCAACTCGACTTCGCGGGTGTCCTCGATGGAGACGATCTTCGATTTGCTCGGGATGAAAAGGGAGACGGCGTTCAACGAGGTGGTCTTTCCCGACGCCGTCCCGCCGGCGAAGACGACGGACTTTTCGTTTTCGATGCAGAGCCACAGGAACGCCATCTCGTCGAGCGAGAACGTACGCCAGTTGATCAGGTCGATCGGGGTGAACGGGACGTCCTTGAACTGCCGGATGGTGTAGTTCGTCCCGTGGTCGGAGACTTCCCGACCGAGCGTGAGCTGGGCCCGAGAGCCGTCCGGGAGCGTCGCGTCCACCTGCGGGCTCCGCTTCGAGATCCCCTTTCCGGATCGCTGTGCGAGTTTGACGACGAACTCGTCGAGTTCGGTCTCCCCGTGGTGGACGTTAGAGATGATCTGCTCGTGCTCGGAGTGATAGACGAACACCGGCGAGTTGTAGCCGTCACAGGAGATGTCCTCGACGCTTATGTCGTGTTTGATCCCGTCGATCCGCTCGTAGCCGACGAAGTCCCGCCTGAGAAAATATAGCAACTTCTCGATTTGGTGTTCGGTGAGCGTCTCCTCGTCGGCGTCCAACAGCGCGGGTTCGGGCCGAGCCGAGATCCCGCCGAGCTCGCTCACGTCCGCCTCCGAGCCCTCCGCCTCACCGCCGTCCCCGAGGCCGAGGAGGCCCCGAGCCAGATCCGCGAGACCGCCCGAATCGGGGCGGGCGTCCTCCGCATAGAGATCGTACCGTTCGAGAAGCGAGTGGGTCTCCTCCTCGATGACCGTCGCCCGGGCATCCGTATCGCCCTGGACGACGATCTCGTCGTCCGAGTATTTGATCGCGGTTTTGAGCTTTTTCACCAGAAAGTCACGGAGGTCCGATTCGATCCGCGTCAGGTACGGCTCCACGAGGTAGTATTTGTGTTCGTTCTCCTTTTCGGAGTGAAAGATGATCACGAACGCGTACGGCTTGTTCACCCAGTAGCGATCAACCTCCCGGAAGTGACCCTTCTTTTCCTGTGAGACGGCCTTCTCCATGTCGTAGCGGGTGACGACGGTCGTCGTTCCGTCCGCGTTCGAAAAGAACTCGTCCTCGTCGATGTCCGGATCGACGCGGACGGTCCGGTCCGCTTCGAGTTCCGCCAGACGCCTCCCGGCGAGGCCACCGAGTCCCGCCCGCCCGCCGTGGTCACGGGCCTCGCCATCGCCGTCGGCATCGTGCTCGGGGACGGAAGCGGTCGCTTCGGTTTCGCCCGGATCGGGCGACGTGTCGGCATCCGGTTCGAACGTGGGCGTGGGAGCGCTCCCCGGAGCGGGGCTTCCATCGGTCCCCTCATCCGAATCATCGGTCGCCATTGTCCCCTCTTTGGCCGTCTCCTTGAAAAAGGGTTCCGGCCGTATCGGGACACGACTCATACGGATCACCGGCCCCGAGGACACTGCCCGCAGTGTGTGATCGATACCCTCTGACACTGCCGGCCGTCCGTCTCGACCGCCTGTCGAACCCCGTGTCGCAACTCGCTCGACACGGGTACAGCCGGCAGTATGCGTCGTTAGCTGACGAACCGCTCGAGGCGGTCCATCGCCTCCCGGAGTTCGTCGAGCCCGGTCGCGTACGACGCCCGGAGGTGTCCGTCCGCACCGACCCCGAAGGCGTCCCCGGGGACCATCGCCACGGACTCGGCCTCGAGGAGGTCCTCGGCGAACTGCGCCGCGTCTTCGCCGGGACACTCCGGGAAGACGTAAAACGCGCCGGTCGCCTCGAAGCAGTCGATCCCCATCTCCTCGAACCGCGAGAGCACGAAGTTCCGGCGGCGGTCGTACTGCGATCGCATCTCCTCGACGTCCTCCCGGCAGTTCCGTATCGCCTCGATTCCGGCGTTTTGGGCCGTCGTCGGGGCTGACAACATCGTATACTGGTGGATCCGGTTCATCGCGGTGATGACCTCTTTGGGGCCCATCGCGTAGCCGAGACGGAGCCCCGTCATCGCATAGGCCTTCGAGAACCCGTTGAAGACGACGGTCCGCTCGCGCATCCCGTCGAGTTCGGCGATCGAGACGTGCTCGCCCTCGTAGGTGAGGTCGGCGTAGATCTCATCCGAGAGGACGGCGATGTCGTGTTCCCGACAGAACGCCGCGACCTCGGCCAGCTCCGCCCGGTCCATCGTCGCGCCCGTCGGGTTGTTCGGGTAACAGTAGACGAGCAGATCGGCCGCCTCCGCGCCCGCCGCACGGAGGACTTCGGGCGTGAGCGTAAATTCGTCCTCGACGCGTGTCGGTACGTCGAGTACCTCCCCGCCGGAGAACGTAACACCGGGCGTGTAGGAGACGTAACACGGCTGGGCGACGGCGACGGTGTCACCGGGGTCGACGAGCGCCCGGAAGGCGAGATCGATCGCCTCGCTCGCTCCGGCGGTAACGAGGACCTCGTCGTCGGGGTCGTACTCGAGGTTCCACCGGCGGGCGTCCGCGGCGATCTCCTCTCGGAGCTCCCGTTTACCGCGGTTTGCGGTATAGGACGTCTGGCCGCGCTCCAAGGCGGCGATCGCGGCCTCGCGGGCCGACCACGGGGCGGAGAAGTCGGGTTCGCCGACGCCGAGGGAGATGACGTCGTCCATCTCCTCGGCGAGTTCGAAAAACCGCCTGATTCCCGAGGGCGGAACGTGGGCGACACGCTCGGACGGTTCGAGGCTCATGGCGTGACCGAGAGACGATCGTCATCGTCCCCGTCGTCGAAACGGTGGCCGCTCTGTTTGTACGTCTCCATGATGTAGTGGGTGACCGTCTGGGTGATCTCCGGGAGGGGCGCGATCTTGTCGCTTATGAACCGTGATACCTCCCGCATGTTTTGGCCTTCGACCTCGAGGGCGAAGTCGTAATCGCCGGAGACGAGCCGAAGCCCCTGGACCTCCCGAAAGCCCGCGACCCGCTCTGCGACGTCCCGGTAGCTCGTCTCGCGGTCCAGCGTAACGTTGAGTTCGACGTGGGCCTGGATGCGGTCGTCGCTGACGGCGTCCCAGTCGACGACTGCGGTGTATCCCTGGATGATCCCCTCGGCTTCCAGTTCGGCGATCGTCTCCTCGACGGTCGCCTCCGGGAGGCCGCTGAGACGGGCGAGATCCGCCGTCGAGTACCGGGCGTTCTCACACAGGAGCTCCAACAGTTCGTCAGCGTGTTCCATACAGGATAGGACGGTAGCGCGAACTAAAACGTTGCGAGCCAGCGCGGGTGAGCCCCCCGACGTGCTCCGTCGCCTTAATATAATGATTCTTTATGGTGTTTGTAATATAAGGTCATGGGTTGGTATATTATCTCTCGATACTATTATTATGGTTCCTCCCATCGGGACGAACATGAAACAACACGCGTTGCGGACCGCCATGACGCTGTACGAGGGTGACACACTCGATCTGCGGACGGCCGCAAACCAGGCTGGCGTCTCCCCCGACCGGCTCCGCCGCGCCGTCCGGCGCTCCGGCGGATCGATCCCCTCGCCCGGTGCCGACGCCGGTCCGGTCACGGTCGGCGCGGACTGATACTTTCGGCCGTCCGTCGCGACCGCCTGTCGCACCCTGTGGCCACGACTCGCGTGCACTGGGGACGGCCAGCAGCGTGATCGCCCCCTCGTCTTCTCGTTCCCGCCCGTCGGCCGATAGAGCACACACCGCCGGCGGTCTCACGAGCTCCGAGAATCCGGACGAACGACCGCGGGGCGCATCGAACGGGCGGAGTTAACGGTAAAGAGTTTTGCGCCCCCGGGGCTGAAAGACGTGTATGACCACGTTTGAATACGACGTCGCCATCGTCGGAGCCGGGACGTCCGGCTGTTATGCTGCGGCCACCATCGCAGGGGCGGGCTACGACGTCGTCATCGTCGAGCGCAAAGACGAGGCCGAAGCGGGCCACATCGCCTGCGGGGACGCACTGAAGGGTGCCGACAAGTTCCCCGAATCGATCCCGAAATCACAGATCGAGGGCTCCTTTACCAACACCGAGGTCGACCACGGCCAATTCGAGATCCCACAGGAGAACGTGGTACTCGACATCCCGGTTCCGGGCGAACTCGCCGTCATCGACCGCTACGAGTACGGCCGCCGGCTCCTCGAAGGGGCCGAACGCGCCGGGACGACGTTCCACTACGACACCGTCGTTCAGGACGTCCGTCAGGACGGCGACGGCCGGGTACGGGGCTTCGATGCGACGAAGCAAGGCGAACACCGGCGCTACGAGGCCGACGTGGTTCTCGACGGTGCCGGCGCGCTCTCGCTTTTGCAGGACAAAGCCGACTTCGAGGGGACGACGTTCGATACGAACGTCCGGTACTCACAGTTCTCCTCGGCCTACCGGGAGGTCATCGAGGTCGACGAGCCGGTCGAGTGGTCCGACGCTCTCGTATTCAAGCCGACGAAGCGGTCGGCGGGCTATCTGTGGTATTTCCCGCGGACGCCGACGGAGATCAACGTCGGCTTGGGCTTCCAGATGAACGAGGAGCCGATGCGACTGGTCGCCGACCTCCGGGAGGACGTTCGCAACCGACCGGAGCTGAAAAACGCCACCGTCAAGGACAAACTCGGCGCGGCGCTGCCGACGCGGCGGCCCTACGACTCGGCGGTCGCGCCCGGCTACATGGCGATCGGCGACGCCGCGGCCCACGTCAACCCGATCAGCGGCGGCGGGATCGCCGGGGCCGCCTACGCCGGCCAGTACGCGGGCGAGCAGGCCATCGAGGCGCTCGAGGACGGCGACGTGAGCGAGCGAGCGCTGTGGCGCTACAACGAGCGCGTCATGGAGCACTACGGCGGCCGCTATGCGGCCCTCGATATCTACAACATCTTTTCGACGGCCTACGACCTCGACGATCTGATCGCGCTGTTGGCGTCGCTGCCCGCCGAGAAGCTCTCGGACGCGTTGTACTCCGGTTCCGCGAACGTCGGGCTCGGCCTCAAGATCCGGGTGCTCATCCGGAGCTTCGGCCACTGGGACACGCTAAAGAACCTCTACGAGACGAAGGGCCTCGCCGACCGCCTGCTCGATCACTACGAGACGTACCCCTCGTCGCCCGGGGGCTTCCCCGAGTGGCAGCGGAAACGCGACCGGATCATGGACGACATCTACGCGAAGACCGGTGCTGACGCGAAGTACTGATTCCGACACGAAGTACTGACAGCGACGGACACGGGAAACGATCGGGCGACTACCACGCGGACAAACCGAAGCCTTCCGGCTGGCGGTATGAAAGCGGTTCGAAACGGCCGAAGAGCCGGTAGTATACGCGCTCAGACGCTAGTTCGAGAACTTCTGTTCGTCGTCCGTGTCCGGCGCTTTCACCGGCCCCTCCTGATCTAGCGGGTTGGGGCTGGGGAACGATTCGAGGCGCTCTTGTTGTTGATACAGCGCACACCAGTCCTGCGAACGCACCCGACCTTCGACGATCGAGCACGCGCCCGCCCCGTCCTCGTCCTTTTCGTCGGCGTGTTTGCTCGGAATGAAGAATCGGCAGTTCGCACAGAGTTGGTACCCCTGTGGGTAACACTGGTAGGCCGCTTCCTCGCGACTGGACAGCGCGGTGGGATCGCGCTCTATTCCGTCGACGCTCTCCGCGGTCCGGTACTCCTCTGCGACCTCCACGTTGTTCTCCTCGATACACCAGTTGTCGGGCCGTCCGGCTTCGGTATCCGCCTCGGTGTCGGCCCCGGAGTCGCCACCGCCGCCGAACTGGAGACATCCCGCGAGCGCGGCGACTGACGCCCCACCCGCGGCCTGGAGGAACTGTCGCCGTCTCGAACTATCGGTGTCCGTCGATTTCGCTTCCTGCGGCCCGTCTTGATCATTCGACATCTCTAGTGGCACCTTTGGTTTACTGGATGGTAATGTTTAGGGTATCGCGCACCCGGGAGCGGATCGCGACCTCCCGGCCGAATCAAAGCCACTCGTCGGGCTTCGTATCGTAATCGACCTCGGTCGCGCGGATGTCCTCGACCGCCTCGTCGGGCAGGTCCTCCTCCTCGAAGGAGGTGCCGTCGAACCGAATCAATTTAGCGCGTTCGGTCGGTTCGGGCTCCTTGTCGCGTCGTCTCGCGACCTCGATGTCGTGTTCGTCGAACTCCTTTCGGATCGTTTTCAGCGCGACCGGCCGCCCCCACAGCTCGAAGACCCGTTCGAGCGTCTGTTTGGCCTCCCGACGGTCGAGTTGCACCCCGTTGTAGTGGTGAGCAAGGAGCAACTCGTTGCGGTTCCGGAAGTTGCCGTCGTGGACGGCGATCGTCGGCTTCCCGAAGTTCGTAAACTGCAACATCAGCTTCTTTTTGACGTCCTCGGCGGCCGTCGACGTAGCGCGGTAATCCCCCGTCGTGTGGGTGTACTCGTAGGTGAAATACTCGTTCTCGTCAACGAACTCCTCGGTGAGAAACTCATCGAGGAACGTCACGTCGTTGTGACTCTCGCGCACCTCGAACATCCGATCCCAGCCGGCCGTCCGGTCGACGGCGTCGATCGCCGCACCGACCGAGCCGTAGCGATCGGTCTCGAAGAGATACCGGGCCGTCCGCTCGAGTTCGCCCTGTGTGACCCGCTTGAGGAACCCCCGGTTCTCCCGTTTGACGAGCGAGTAGTGGCGCTCGGCCATCCCCTCGTACGTAAGCAGCTTCCAGGGGTAGCGTTCGATGTCGATGTCCGCGCCGTTTCGGACGCGGCCGAGCGTGTCGGCATCGATCCGCGGATCGTCCGGATCGAGCGCGTCCAGGTGACCGACGGGATCGTCGACGGCCGGATCCGGCTCCAGGCGCTTCAGGACCGACTCGAAGTCGACCGACTCGCCGACGTTCCGCCAGGTCACGCCCTCGACGCGGAGCAGGCGTTCTATCACCTCCCGTCGGTTCCGGCGGTTCTCGACGTACTGCCACAGTTCGAAGCCGAGTTTGTAGGGGTTCAGCCCGGGCGAGCCGAGCACCTGTGCCATGTGGTCGGCGTAGGAGACGAACTCGTCGGCGTCCGCGAAGTTTTCATCGGCCATCATCTTCGACTCCCAGTAGGAGGCGTGGCCCTCGTTCATCACCTTCGTCATCTTCTGTGGGGCGAAGTAGTACGACTCCTTGCGCAGCAACTCGAGGACCTCCCGCTGCCACTCCTCGTACTCCGTCGCCCGGCCGGTCTCCTCGTCGTAGGCCTTCCCGTGGGCCGCGAGAAACGCCAACAGATCCCGTTCGGGCGCGGCGGGAAACGTCGCCCCGTCGCCGTCGTCGGCCATCGTATCGAGGAACGCCTCGTCGAATACCTCGCGTCTGACCTCCTCGGAGAGGTCGAGGTCGTCCAGTTTCTCTTCGATATCCGCCGTGGCCACCGATCCCTCGTCGGCCTCGAGCGCCGTCGAGAACGGCCGGTGTTGGTCGACGTTGTCCTCCAGACAGAGGACGTGATCGATCCACGACTCGACGTCCTCCCGCGAGACGTCCGGGTCGTCCATGTACTCGCCGATCGTCTCGGCGTGTCGCTCTAGCATCGCCGCCGCGTCCGGCGACTCCGAGAACATCCGGAACCACTCGTTGTTTTTGAAGAAGTCGGCGTGGGCCTCGACGTGGGTGATGACCGCCTTCTGATCGGCGAGGTCGTTCGATTCCTGGAGGAACGCGTTCGAGGGGTCGTCGTTGTTGACGATCTCGAAGGCCTTCCCGCCCAGGAACTGCCGCTGTTTTCGCTGGCGGTCGTAGCTCATCCCCCACCGCCAGTGGGGGTAACGACGCTGGAAGCCGCCGTAGGCGATGAGTTCGTTCATTTCGTCGTAGTCGACGACCCAGTAGTTCACCTCGAAGGGATCGAGACCGAGCCGCCGCGCGAGCGCGTTCGCCTCGCGGGCCGGTTCGGCCAGCCCCTCTGCGATCCGCTGTTTGTGGAACCTATCGTCGGTTTTCATGTCTCTTCCTCCGTGCTGAGTATCGTATCGATCGCGTCGATCACGTCGTCGGGTCCTTGAACGTAGGCGACGGCGACGTTCGAGTCGTCTGCGAAGTGGCTCTCGACCTCGCCGGCGTGGGTCGCGTTGATCGCGTTCCCCGAGGGCTGGGTCTCGACGTAGGCGTGGAGGTTCGCCGGGATCTCCTCCATCGTCGGGATTACCCGCTCTTCGGTGTCGTTCGAGGAGTTCTCCGAGTCGCCCGCCGCGAACACGTAGCGGTTCCACTCGCTCCAGGGGTACTCCGATTCGAGGACCTCGGCGGCCAACTCGTAGGCGCTCGAGATCCGGGTCCCGCCGCCGGAGCGAATGCCGAAGAACTCCTCGCGGTCGACCTCCCAGGCGTCGGCGTCGTGGGCGATGTAGACGAACTCGGCGTTGTCGTATTTGCCGGTGAGATACCAATCCAGCGGCGTGAACGTCCGTTCGACGAGTTCGCGTTTGGCCTCCCGCATCGACCCGGAGACGTCGCGGATGTTCACGACGACGACGTTCTTTTCGCGCTCCTCTACGATCTCGGGGTAGCGGTAGCGTTCGTCCTCGCGTCTGAACGGGACCTCGTCGATGCCCTCGCGGCGAATCCGGGCCGCGGTCGACTCCCGCTCGACGTTCGCTTCCATCTCCTCGATCGACGCCCACCGCGAGCGCTCCTCGGCCGGGATGGACTCGTAGGCATCCTCGATCCAGGGCCGCGAGACCGGGACGTGCTCGCCGCGGGCCCACTCGAAGACCGTCGCGGGTCCCCAGCCATCGACTCTGAGCGCCTCCTCGACGTACGTCTCGTCGAAGTCCATCGCCAGTTTCCGCTTGATTCCCTCCTTGAACAGCCGCTCGAAATCGAGCGTGCTCGCCGGCCCCGTCCGAGTGATGTCGGTGAAATCGCCCTCCGTCTCCTCGATTACGTTCTTGCCTTTCGGATCCAGATCGAGACCCAGCTCCTCGTCGAGCTCCTCGGCGAACTCCTCGGGGTCCATCTCGTAGTACTCGTGGTCGCCGCCCTCCTCGCCCGGATCGCCGTCCTCGCCGTCGTCGTCGCCCGGCTGTGGCTGTGGCTCGCCGACCGGATCGCCGGGGGCCGGCGTCCCGCCCTGGCCCTGACCGACCCCGCCCATATCGCGTGGGTCGTAGACGAACTCGGGTAGATCGACGATCTTGATCGGTATCTCGAGTTCGTCCGGGCCGGACCGGCCCAGGTCGCCGTACTGGATGAACTCCGCGAGGTCCTGTCGTTTCGCTTCACCGACCTCGCGGTATCGGTCGAGGTCGTCTCTACGCCCCACGATCGATCACCCTCCGTCGTCGCTCGTCCGTGGTCAGTCCCATCTGTAGCTCACCTGTCCCATGACGTGTCTGCTCGTCAGCTCCGCGGAGGCCGCAGAGTACCCGAACATCTCCCGGAGGTTCTCGAGCGTCCGTGTCTTGACCGCCCCGGTCTGGGTCCCCGAGGGCGGATCGTCCCACTGATCGGGGTCGAGGTCCTCATAGACCCGGCGGACGTCGTCCCAGTCGTGGTTCCCGAGGACGGTCCGAATGACCGGGATCTCCCTCGGATCGACGTCCGAGATGCGGAAGTCCTCGTCGCGGTTGCGCCAGGCGTGGCGGTTCAGCGCCGTGATCACCTTCTCGGCGCGGAACGCCTCGACGCCCTCTGCCGGGTCGGTCCCCCGGTAGTCGTCCTCGTCGAAGCGACCGAGGTGTTCGATCTCGAAGACCTTCATCTTCAGCGGGTCCGGGTCGACCGCCTCGCCGCGGTCGTTCGTGATCCGCTCGTCCTCGACCCACGCGTAGACGTGCTCGATGTACTCCTCGACGGTCGCCTCGTCGACGTGCTTTTCGCGCATGATCGCGTCGATGACGTCGGCTTCCTGTCTCCCGAAGACGTGGTTTTTCACCGGGACGAGACGGGTTTCGTACTCGTTGCGTTCGTTCGGCGAAAACACGGGCGCGTCGTCGAGGCGATCCGCCATCGCGTTCAACACGTCCCGCGGCATGATGACGTCCTCGACGTCCAACTCCGGGTGGTGGCGGTCGGTCTCCTCGTAGAGCAGATCCGCGATCGTATCGCGCGTATAGGTGACCGGGATGCCGGTGGCGCCATCCGTCGGGTCGCCGAAGTCGAATTCCTCGCGGTACCGGCGTTCGTCGCCGTTCTGTAGGTAGCCGCGGTCGTAGACGAGCGCCTTGTCGACGAGGTCGAGTCCCGGCGGCAGCGCTTCGGTGTCCAGTCTGGTTCCGACGGCGTACAGCGCCGCCGCCTCGATCGCGTGAGGGGCGAGTTCGCGCTCTCGGACCGTCCCGTCGGTCCCGCGGACGGCGATCCCGACCGATTCGCGGTACGTCGATTCGAGGTCGTCGTAGCTTTCGGCCTCCCAGATCTCCGTCTCGTTCGTGAGTTCTCGACGGAGGAGTTCCGCCTCCAAAGAGAGGTTCGTCAGGTAGGTAAACTCGTGTCTGTCGAGGCGCCGTTTCAGCGCCTTCAGGGGGTCCGAACCCTGCCGTTCGGCGTGTTGGTTCAGTTGGGCCTCGAGGTCGGGATTCGAGATGATGATCATCTGGGTGTCGATGTCCATACCGATCCCCTTATCGAGCTTTACCGTCCCCTCGTCGGGGACGTTCAACAGCTTCTGGAGCAGGTCGGCGTGTTGGGCCGCGTCCTCGACGATCGTGAGCAGGCCGTTGCCCTGCGAGAGGACGCCGTCGTAGCTGAACGCCTGGGGGTTCTTCCGGCCGCGGGAATCGAGCCGCTGTACCATTCCCGCCATCCACGACCCGACGAGCCGTTCCTTTGGCGAGCCGTCGTCCTCGCTGTGGAGGACGCCGATCCCCTGTCCGACGTCGACGACGAAGTTCTTCACGCGCAGGTGGCGCTCGTCGGTGATCGCCGAGAACAGATCGTCGGTCCCCTCGCGGCGGTACTGCTCTTCGAGGTGGTCGTAGGCCTCGCGGCTGAACGGATCGAGCCGCGTCTCGAGGTGGACCGGGATGTGGTCGTCGAGTTCGTCGTTGAGATCGTCGAGGATCGCGTCCCGGACCGGCTCCGGAAACACCGACAGCGGATGCGATTGGACGGGCGAGACGTACCAGTCGTCCTCGCTGGGCGAGGACACGTCGCCGTAGGTCATCCCCGGCGAACCGCCAGCCCCGGCGACGTTCCACTCGACGGTGTAGCGGCGTCCCGAATCGGTCTTCGAGTACTCACGGAGCCCGTTGATCAGACAGCGTTTGAGTT
This sequence comes from Natronomonas salinimetallica, assembly GCF_013839515.1. Classification (GTDB taxonomy): domain Archaea; phylum Halobacteriota; class Halobacteria; order Halobacteriales; family Haloarculaceae; genus Natronomonas. The sequence goes on from NZ_JACDNQ010000002.1 coordinate 19,622, forward strand.
CCGATTTCCCCGTCGCGGTCGGGCCGTCGAGCCAGAGGATCTTCTCCTCTTTGCCCCGGCGGGCCGCGATCGATCTGAGGTCGTCGACGAAGGCGTTCAACACCTCGGTGTTGCCGAGAATGGCGTGTTCGCCGTCGTTGTGCGGATCGTCGAAGAAGCGATAGCGGTCCTTGCGTTCGCCCTCCTCGACGACGGATCGAGTCCCGGCGGCCTCGATGGCCGCGAGCAGGTACTTCGAGGCGTGGGCCGCCGATTCCGGGCGTTCGAGTATCCGATCGACGTACTCCGGGAGCGATGCCGGCGGTTCGTAGGTCTCCGCTAACGCCTCGTCGGCACGGTCGACGTAGGACTCGCCGGTCATTCGTCTTCCATCTCCGCCTTGGCGACTTCAGCGCCGGCGAACTCGAGCACCTCCTTGGCCCCGTCCGTACTGTAGCCTTGCCCCTCCAGGGCCCCGATCCACGCGTTCCGTTCGTCGTCGTCGAGGTCGCCGCTGGAGACCAGCGCCGAGAAGTTGATGTTGTGTTTTTTGTCCTCCCAGAGCTTCCGTTCGAGCGCCCGGCGGAGCCGGTCGTTGTCCTGCGGTTCGAACGTTTCCCCCTCGCGTGCGCGGCGGCTGACCCAGTTTGCGACCTCCTGGCGGAAGTCGTCCTTGCGGTCAGCGGGGACGTCGAGTTTCTCCTCGACGGCCCGCAGAAACGTCTCGTCCGGGTCCTGCTCGCGTCCCGTGATCGAGTCCTCGACGGTATCGTCGTCGATGTAGGCCATCACGTGGTCCATGTACTTTTCGCCCTGTCGTTGGATCTCGTCGAGGTCGTAGGCCAGGGCGTGTCGGACGTCCTCGATGGCCCGCTCTTTGTACTCCTCGCGGACCAACTCCAGGTAGCGGTAGTAGGTCTCGAAGTTCTCCTCGGGGATCGAGCCGTGGTTTTCGAGGTTGCCCTCCAGGTGGTTGAACGCCGTCAGCGGCGAGAGGAACATCCGCTCTCTGTGCATCGAGTCCATGATCGCCTCGGCGATCTCGTCGCCGATGAACCGCGGCGAGACGCCGTCCATGCCCTCGCCGATGTCGGCGGTCGCCTCGGCCTCGTCGCGGAGTTTCTTGACGTCGACGTCCTCGCCCTCGTCGATCTCGCCGTTGTAGGCTTTCGCCTTCTGAACGACGGAGACGGTTCCGCCGTCGGGCTCTTCGATGCGGGTCAACACGCCGAAGAGGCCGGCCATCTCCAGGGTGTGTGGCTCGACGTGGATGTCGGGCACGTCGGCGTTCTGTAGCATCTTTCGGTAGATCTCGGCCTCCTCTTCGTACTGGAGAACGTACGGGAAGTCGATCCGCTTGGTCCGGTCGTTGAACGCCTCCATCTTCTCGTCGCCCTTCTTGTCGCGGTACTCGGGCATGTTCGTCCGGCCGACGATCACCTGATCGATGTCGATTCGGGGGTTGTTCTTCGGCTTGATCGTCTGCTCTTGGCTGGCGTGGAGGAAGTCATAGAGGAACTCCCGCTGGAGTTTCAAGAACTCCTCGCCCGAAAAGATCCCGCGGTTCGCGTTACAGAACGCCCCCGAGTAGTCGAAGGCGCGCGGATCGCTCTCGCCGTAGACCGCGATCTTCGAGTAGTTGACGTCACCGGTCAGTTCGGTCTCGTCTTGGTTCTTTTTGTCCTTCGGCTCGAACGTCTCGATGGCTTGCCGTTTGTTCTCGTCGGCGAGTAGACGGATGACCTCGACGTGGTTTTCGAGCACGGCCTGCAGGTCGTCGTCGTAGTGCTCGAGCAGCGCATCCAGATAGAACTCGCTGGCGGGATCGAGCGCCTGCTCGTTGCGGATGGTGTAGGGGGCCTCGAGTTCCCCGTTGAGGTCCTCGATGACCCGCTTTCGCCCCTCGAACGGCAGGAGGACGATCGGATCCTGGTTCATCGGCGAACGAACGACGTCGTCGGCGGGATCCTGGTCGGGGAGGACGTCACAGAGCCCGCTCCACCGGAAGGTGTACATCCGGCCCGCCTCGCGGGCGGTGTAGTCCTCGAAGTAGCGTCTGACCTGCCTGTCGAAGTCCGATTTCCCCGATCCGACGGGGCCGAGCAGGAGTTTGATCCGCTTTTCGGGCCCGAGACCGCGGGCACCGGATTTGACTTTGTTGGTGAACTCGTGGATCGCCTCGTGGATGATTCGGCCGTAGAACGTGTTCTCGCCGTCCCCGAGAGGGTCCTCGGAGGCGAGTTCGTACTCGACGATCCCCGCCTCCTCGTCGTAGGACGTCCCGTAGTAGTCGAACATGTCGGCCAGCCGCTGGTGGGCGTTGCGGGCGATCTTCGGGTCCTCGTAGAGTTCCTCGAGATACCACCCGAACGACCGGGTCCGGCGGAGATCCGACGGGATCGTGCTTCTGTACTCCTCGCTGAGTTCTTCGAGAGTTTCCATATCACTCATTCTATCACGGGGACGCAACGCGTCCCGCCCGGGGTTCGGGCTGGTCGGTACGCCGACGTCCGAACGGGTCCGGTCGGCCCACCGGCCGGACCGGCCACTCCGGAACGACGTAACGACACGGGATTCGACGGACGGTGTGAGACACCGACACTACCTTGTGTAAGAGTACCACAGATATATAAGGGTTGCTACGACATACCACGAGCGGGTGGGTTAGCCGATACCGGAAACCGGCAAGCGCCGTCCGGTTCCGCAGAAAACGTCGCATCGAGGGTCGACGACCGTCGACGGGGCTTTATATACCGTCGGCCGGACGGTCGCACCGGCGTCCCTCGGGACGCTAGCGTCCCAACCGGCTCGATGCCGCGGACACGAAACGCAGTCGGGCGGGAACACAGCGCTCACGACGCCAGCTTGTCGATTTCACCCTTGAGCGACGCGGTATCGAAGTCGTGGTCCGGTCGGAGCCCGACGAAATCGAGGAACTCACGGGCATCCAGGAGGTCCTCGATCGGGTAGGCATCGAGCGCCGCCTCGACCGCCTCGTTCGGTCCGACGTAGGGGGAAATCGAGGCGAGGCCGCAGGCGACGTCGTACCCCTTCGCGTCGTCGATGGCGCCCTCGCTAACGCGGGTCGCATCGATGAAATACAGCGTCTCGACGCCGTCGGCGTCCGGTGCCACCAACACGTTCTCCGCTCGGAGGTCGCCGTGTGCGAGCCCCGCCTCGTGCATCGACGCGAGGTTCGAAAACAGCGTCGGGGCGAACGACCTCGCCCGGTCGGCCGGGAGCTCATCGAACGTCCGAAACGACGGAAGATACTCCAGTACCAACACGCCGAGGCCCTCGTGCTCGAACGCCTCGATCGGCTCGGGTGCGGCGATTCCGAGCTCGCGGATGCGGTTCGTGGCCGACAGTTCGTGCTCGGCCATCTCCAGTGGAGTCGAAAAACGCTCGAAAAAGCCCTCGGTCCCCGAGGTGAAAGCCCCGATGTTCCGGCCGGTCGTCAACAGCGTATGGACGAACGTGTGCTGTTCGGCGATCACCTTCACGAACCACTGATCGTTGACGACACAGGGGACCGAAAGCCAGTTGTCGGCATCGAGGCGCTCGAACTCGGCATCGGCCGACGGCTCCCCGAAGCGGCGCACAACCTCGGCCGCGATAGCCGACAGCTGTGACTCCGGGACGCTCTCTCTGAGGAACCGACGGAAAGCCATACACCTCACGTAGTGGTCGCCAACTAATAAGCGGTGTCCTGACAGGGGCCGCTGGACCGACGTAGCGGTCACGGCCCGCCCCGTTCCGGCGGTGACCGCTCGCAGACGACGACAGCCCGTATGATGCGTCGCCGGTGACGAGTTCGAACAGCCCGTATCAGTCGTCCGCCACGCCGGCGTGCGGGTCCTCGATATCCGGACGAACGATGTCCCGATCCGTCGACTCGCCCTCGATATCGTAGGGATACTCCCCGGTGACACAGCCGAGACAGAGGTCAGCACGCGACTCGTCGAGAGCGTCGGCGACGGCGTCGACCGAGAGGTACGCGAGTGAGTCGGCGTCGACGTCCTCGCGGATCGCTTCGGTCTCGCGCCCGGCGGCGATCAGCTCATCGCGGGACGCCATGTCGATCCCCATATAACAGGGCGCGACGATCGGTGGCGCGCCGATCCGCATGTGGACCGCCTCCGCGCCCACGTCTTTCAGCAGCTTTACGAGCTGTGTCGAGGTCGTTCCGCGGACGATCGAGTCGTCGATGACGGTGACCGTCCGTCCCTCGACGACGTCCCGGATCGGGTTGAGTTTGAGACGGACGGCCCGCTCGCGGGCGTCCTGTGTCGGCATAATGAACGTACGCCCGACGTAGCGGTTCTTCATCAGTCCCTCCGCGAACTCCACGTCGGCGCCGTCGTTTTGGGCTGCCTCGGCGTAGCCGGAGGCGAACGCCCGGCCGGAGTCGGGGACCGGCAACACGACGTCGCTTTCGACGCCGGACTCTTCCCAGATTTTTCGCCCGAGTTCGCGCCGGACGTCGTAGACGAGGCTGCCGTCGATCCGTGAGTCGGGGCGGGCGAAGTAGACGTGTTCGAAGAAACAGTGTGCGGTGTTTTCCTGCTCGACGAGCTGGTAGGAATCGAAGCCGGCGCCGTCCTCCTCCAGGACGACGAGTTCGCCGGGGCGGACGTCGCGGACCAACTCGCCGTCGAGGACGTCGATCGCGGCCGACTCGGAGGCGAGGATGTAGCCGTCGTCGAGTTCGCCGATACAGAGGGGTCGGTTGCCCTGGGGATCCCGAACGCCGAGGACCGTATCGTCGTGGGCGATCGTGAGCGAGTAGGAGCCGTGGATCCGGTCCATGGTGCGCTTGACGGCCCGGATGAGGTCGGCTTCGAGCAGGTTGCGCGCGAGGTCGTGGGCGATGACTTCCGTGTCGCCGTCGCTCGTAAACGCGTGGCCGCTCGCGGCGAGTTCGTCGCGCAGTTCCGCGGTGTTGACGAGGTTGCCGTTGTGGCTCAACCCGAGCGATCCCGATTTGAACGACACCGAAAACGGCTGTGCACAACAGGAATTGACGCTGCCCGCCGTCGGGTAGCGGACGTGTCCGACGCCCGTTGGCCCCTTCAGCGAGTCGAGGTCGCCCTCGTCGAAAGCGTCTCCGACCAGCCCCATATCGACGTGGCTGTGCTGTTGAAAGCCATCGTGGGTGACGATGCCCGCGGACTCTTGCCCGCGGTGTTGCAGCGCGTAGAGCGCGTAGTACAGCGGTCGCGCCGCGTCTCGTCCGTCCAACGAGACGCCGACGACACCGCATTTCTCCGTCGGCCCATCCGAGTGCCGCCCGTCTGGCATATCTATCGATCCGGGTCCCAACGACAAAAACCCACTCCATCGTGTGTCATGAGGCGCTTATAACGCGAAAGGGTATCCACGATCGTGGATACGTGCGTGGCCGTGCCCCCGACGCGACTGGGGGATCCGATAACGGTACGCGGAACGGCCGAGTGACGATACCACGGCACAGTGGCTGTCGGTCGCAACTACCCGAAAACGAAGCGGTGGTCGTCGTTACTCGCCCTGCTTGGACTGCCAGGCGTACCCGCGGCGTTTGGCGGTCTTGCCGAATCCGCAGGACGCACAGACCTTCTTTCTGGAGTGGTAGGACTTCTCGCCGCAGCGTCGACACTTGACGTGCGTCGTCTTGTTCTTCTTCCCTTGGCTCGGGGTCCCGGCGCCAGTCATGGTTGTATCGAGACGACGTTATCGCCGCGGATAATGGTTACGTTGTCGCCTTCGCCCAGGACGAGGTTCATGTGCTGGTCGTACCCCGAGAGGACGCCCTCGTGGGTTTCGCTCCCTTTGAGCGTCACACGCACGTCGGTTCCCAGCGTCTCTTCGAGCACGTCGAGTGGACGGTCAGTCATACCGGTACAGGAACGTGCGAGCGGTATAAACGCACCGACCCGCGGCGGGAACCGCTCCCGTCCACTGCGGTCTCGGGGGCCGGATCAGCCGGTTCGACACGTCACCGTCCAGGGGGCGGCCTCGGAGTTCGCCGTCAGTCGGTCATAGAACGCACGGAGCCCCGCTCGCCCGGTCTCCGGAAGCACGTGCAGTTGGACGGCCCCATCGCGAACCGCCACACGGAAGGTGTCCCCTGTCTCGTCATCGTGGACGAGATACAGCGGCATCGGGAGATCGGACCAATCGCCGTACCGGTACGGCCGCCGCTCGAGGATCGACTCGACGGACTCGGTGAGGGATCGGTCGTCGACCTCGCGGGCGGAACGCAGCGAAAAGACGGTCTCGCCCTCGTATTCGATGCCGCCACGTCGCCGATACCGCCGGGTCGGCCGCTGCGGGATCGAGAATGTCGGTTCGTCGTCGGCCACACGCCAGATACGCCGTGATGCGATTTAAATCATGGGCCGCAGACCCGCGCCAGCGGTTGGATCGCGACTCCCACGAGCGAACCGTCCCGGACTTCCGGATACCGTTCGGCGACGAGGGCCACACCCACGGGGGAGACGACCCCGAAAAAAAAGCGGTGCCCGGCAGTCCTACCGCGAGGGTTTATATACCAACGCGAGGCCAGACACCCCGTGACGTAACGACAAGCCGGCGGACGGTTCGGCGGGTGTGTGGAGCGCCGTCGTCGGATGCCGAACGCGGAACGAGCCATGCTCCACCTGTTCGCCAAGTATATCGAATCCGGACACGTAGTCCCGTCCATGTGTGGCCGGTATACCCTCTTCAGTTCCCGAGCGGACCTCGAAGCGCGGTTCGACGTATCCTTCGGGTTCGCGTTCGAGCCGCGGTACAACGCGACACCCGGACAGCGACTTCCGGTGATCACCGACGAGGAGCCGAACGGCGTCCGTCGTCTCGAATGGGGGCTCGTCCCCCGCTGGGCCGACAGCGCGGCGGAGAGCTACATCAATGCCCGTTCGGAGACCGTAGATCGAAAGCCCGCCTTCGCGGAGGCATACGAGAAGCGTCGCTGTCTCGTGCCGGCCGACGGCTTCTACGAGTGGGCCGACGTCGGGGACGGGAAACAGCCGTACCGCGTCGCCTTCGAGGACGACCGGCCCTTTGCGATGGCCGGACTCTACGAGCGTTGGACACCGGACACGAGACAGTCGGGACTCGGTGATTTCTCCGAGGGGGGTATCAACACCGAGGACGAAGACGACGAGCCACTGGAGACGTTCACCGTGTTGACAACGGCTCCGAACGACGTCGTCGAAGGGCTCCACCACCGTATGGCGGTCGTCCTCGATCCCGACGCGGAGTCAACGTGGCTGGACGGGGAGGACGTGTCGTTCGACCCCGTCTCCGCCGACGAGTTCCGTGCGTATCCCGTCTCGACAGCGGTCAACGATCCGTCGAACGACCGTCCCGAACTCGTCCGTCCCGCTGAATAGGCCGTGGGAGCGATGCGGCCGGCCGAACACCTAAATCGGCGGCAGCCGTCGGGCCGAACGATGAACGTACCCGAGTGGCTCCCGTTCGTCCGAAAGACGCCCCCGCCGTCGAAGCCGTTCTCCGAACGTGCGGCACGCTGGGCGGACGGGTTGTCCTACCGTGACGTCCCCCGCTCGATACGGCGCACCGCGCGAGCGCAGTTGACGAGTAGCATCGGTGCCGCACTCCGGACCCGAACGCACCCGATCGGAGACCGAATCGGGGACACACTCGCTTCCTCGGGCGACAGCGCGACGGTCCTCGGTGGTGGTCGGGCCGACCCCGCGACGGCCGCCTGTGGCAACGCGGCGCTCGTTTCGGCGCTCGATTTCGACGGCTCCGTCCTCGGGGGACAGACCGGTCCGAGTTGCGTGTTCGTCCCGCTGGCGTACGCCGAAGCCGCCGAAGCCGACGGCGAGGAGCTGCTCGTCGCACAGATCGCGGCAAACGAGATCGTCGGGCGTCTCGGCGCAGCCGTGCCGACCGGGCCGTTTTCGCGGGAGGGTGCCGTCTGGATCCACGCCGCCGGTGCAGCGGTCGGACGCGCCGTGATAGAGGGTGATGATCCCGATACGCTCGCCGACGCGCTCGTGACGGCGCTTTCGACCCCGACAGCCCCGATCGAGCGCTCCGCGGTCGGATCCGACGCCGGCATCCGGGGAGCGAGCGCTCCGGTTCGGGCGGGACTCGCCGCCGTCGAGAGTGCCCGAGCGGGGATCGGTGGCAGACGCGACCTGATCGAATCGGAGGGTGGTCTCCTGTCGGGCCTCACCCGGCGGCCGGTACGGGAGTTCCTCTTCGGGCTAGGTGAGCGCTGGCACACGGACGCGCTGAGTGTCAAATCCACCCCGGGTAGCGTCTACGTGGCGGCCGCAACCGAGGCCGCATTCGAAGCCCGGGGGCGTTTCGACCACGGACGGACAGCCATCCGAGGTGTCGACGTGTACGGTCCTCACGCACTGTGTTCGCAGGAGTCGACCGCGAGGCCATATCTCGAGGAGGATCGCGTGCCGATCCCCGCCGCACTGCGAGCTGTTCCACGAGCGACGGCCGAAGCGCTCGTCGAGGGTACGATCACGCCACAGCGGATCGGAACACGGACCGAAGAGGGAGCGATCCGTCGGGTTGCCGACCGCGTCGATCTCAAACACGATCCCGAGCTGACGGTCGCGGCGCTTCGATCGTCGGTTCCGGCGGGCGTCGAGTTCGACGGAGGACGCCGAACGATCGCCCCGCACGTCGCCCGTGCCGTCGGACTGCGTACGACGCTCGGCCACCTTCCGACGGTACTCGGGACCGCTCGACGGCTATCGGACGTGCTCGATCCCTCGGAGATCGAACGTCGGATCGGTGCCCGTGTCGTCGTCCGAACCGCCGACGGACGGGCGTTCGAAGCGAGCGTCGAACGTCCGCCCGGTGTCGTAGGCGCACCGCTCGCCGAGGTTCGGGCTGTCGCCAGAAGAAAGTGCCGGGAGGCGCTCGAAGCACTCGGGGTTTCGGAGCCGGAGGCGCGGAGCCGAACCGATCGGCTGTTGTCCATCGACGAAGTGACGCGACTTCGGATCGATCGTCTGACCGACGGAGCGTGAGACGGATCCCCCGACTCCCGGATGACAACACGTAAGAAACCGGCGGTCCCCGACTCCCGTATGAAGTACGCGCGTATCCGGACGTCGACAGGTGTTCTCGAGGGCGAATACGACGACGGAACCGTCCGAACGGACGACGGGACGTACGAACCGGCGGAGTACGAACTACTCGCCCCCTGTGAGCCATCCGTGTTCTACTGCGTCGGCCGGAACTTCGGTGAGAAAGTTGAGCAGATGGATTACGAGATCCCGGAGGTGCCGGATTTCTTCATCAAGCCACCCATCTCACTGCACGATCCGGAAACACCGATCCCGTACCCGAGTTTCACCTCGGAGCTGACGTACGCCGGGGAACTCGCCGCCGTCATCGGAACGGAATGTAAAAACGTCGCCGAGGACGAGGTCGACGACGTGGTGCGGGGATATACGATCCTCAACGACCTCGACTGTCTCGATCAGGAGCGCCGGACGGCCCGAAAGGCCTTCGATTCCTCCGGACCGCTCGGGCCTGTTATCGCCGATATCGACCCCGTCGGACTGGGGATGACCACGCACATAAACGGCGAACCCCGTCAGGCGGACAACACCGAAAACATGTTCAACAAACCCCGCGAGACCGTCTCGTTTCTCTCGGAGCGGTTCACGTTCAAACCCGGTGACGTGATCAGCTTCGGCAGCCCGGCGAACCCCGGGCTCCTCGAGCGCGGCGATGAGATCGAAATCCACTACGAGGGAATCGGGACGCTCCGAAACACCGTCGAATAACATCCCGTGACGTCAGCTGATATCGACGACGAGTACCGGGCGGTCGGCGGCCTTGACGACCCGTTCGGTCGTACTCCCGAGGTTGAGCCGCTTCTCGCGACCGGTCCGGCCGTGCGTACCGAGTGTGAGCAGATCGATATCCGACGTCTCCCCGTACGAGAGAATCTCCCGATAGGGGACGCCTTCCGGTGTCGCGGTGGTGACCGACACCCCGGCGTCGTCGGCCCGGCCAGCCAGCTCCTCGACGGCGTCGTTTGCCTCCTCGGCCAACTCCGAACGGACCTCGGATTTGTTCTCGACGCTCGCGGCGAGAACGACCCGCTGATCGACGACGGAGATGACGTGTAATTCCGCGCCATAGGCGTCCACGGCGCCGAGGGCGTGCTCCAGCGCGGCAGCCGCGCGTTCGCTACCGTCCGTCGGTAGGAGGATCGAATCGTACATACGACGTGGTCGGAGGGCCACCTACTTGAAACGAACCGTCTCGGTTCGGCCGGCCTCGACGGCGGCGGGTATTCCGACTCACCGCTCGAAACGGGTTTCGCATTGAAGACCGATCGGCAGGTAGGGCCAACATGGCCACCGATAGTGCGAACGCGGCCGAAGCACCGACCACCGAGGCGGACGCGGGTGCATACGTTACCCCGACCGCCGACTTCGCGATCCTGCTGACGGTCGCGTGTCTTATCGCGTTCGCTGGCGCTGCAATGATACTTCCGTGAGTCTATCGTCCGGTGGTGAAAGAAACCCAGGCCGTTCCCGTGATCGGCGGTAGAGACCGTTCGGTCTGGATCGCCGCGATCGTACTGTACGGGATCGGTGACACGGTCACAACGTTTTGGGGGCTCTCGACGGGCGGCATCGCGGAGGCCGGGCCGATAGCCAAGCCACTCGTCGACATGTACGGGCCGTACGCCCTGATAGGTATCAAGGCCGTCGTCCTCCCGTCGTTTTATGTCATCTGGCGGGTGCTCCGAACGCCGGGGCGTATCGCCGTCCCGTTCGCGCTTGCGTTCGTCGGCGCCGTCGTTACCGGGTGGAACCTGTTCGTCGTCGCGAGCGTTCTGTGAACGGCCATCGCTCGCGGGCCAGCGCCGTCCGAGCGACGGTCGGGGACTCATACTGGTGGACGAAATCAAATGAAACCGACTCACGAGTGATCCGCCGTTCGCTCCGTCGAGCGGCGTGATCCTCGTGCGTCGTGTGTACATTCTTTTGTCCGTCAGTATCATACTGCCGGCGATCCGTGTTTGCTCGCCGTGACCGCCTCGATCGGACCGGTATTCGTGGGCGTTCGGCAAGCACGGCCACGTCCGGCGGTTCCCGCTGTCGTCGACTCGGACGCTACTGATCGATCCGTTCTCGGCTAGTCGTCCCCGGTCGGATCGACGATCACGACCTCGCCGTCCTCGACGGTGACATTTATCAGCGTCTTCGCACTGTACGCCGACTCGTCGAGTTTGTTCGAACCCTCTACTTTCTTGATGACGGCAACCACGTCGACGATGGATGCGCCGATGTCCTCGAGGGCGGCACAGATCGCGGAGAGCGTACCACCCGTCGAGAGCACGTCATCGAGGACGAGGACGCTGTCGCCCTCGTCGACGTCGTTTATGTACATCTGGCTCTCGGAGTAGCCGGTCTGTTGGAACAGCGGCGTCTCGCCCTCGAGGCCGTACTCCCGCTTCCGGATGACCACCAGCGGGATGTCGGTCATGAGCGAGACCGCCGTCGAGATATGGATCCCCATCGCGGCGGGCGTAACGATCTTATCGACGTTCTCGAGGCGGGCCTTCCGGATGATCTTGATGACGATCTCCCGAAGCAGGCTCGGTTCGAGCATCGGGACGCCGTCGCTGATCGGATGGACGAAGTAGTGGTAGTCGTCCTTCTCGACGATCGGCGAGTCGAGTAACGACCGCTGAAGCTGATCCATGTGCCGCGTACCGGGAGATGCGGGTAAAGCCTGACGGTCGCCGTCGGCGGTGAACGCGGAGCTGTCGGCTAATCCGGCTGATTTGGTGGGTGTTGATACCGTCGACTCGTGAGACTACTGGGTCGGTTCGTCCGCCCGATCGAGCGTCCGGAACGCCTCGAGGATCACGCGTTTCGTGACCGCACCCTGGGTGCTCCAGTGGTGGGCGTAATCGAGCATATCGTCGTAGATGTCGGGTTTGCACCCGGCCGCCTTCGGGTGACCGCCGCCGTTGACCTGTCGGGCGACCTCGTGACAGCGCTCGAAGTCGTCCGTACCGCGGATCGAGGCCGACCCCGCAGGTTTGACGATCACGGACGCGTCGGCCCCTCGCTCGCGCATTGCCTCGGCGACCTCGTTTTGCGAACATCGGCCGTAGGTAACGCCGACGGTCCACGCGCCCACCTCACGGAGCTCCGCCCGATCCGTGGCCTTCTCGATGAGCGCGTCCTTCTCGACGCGTTTTTTTTCCAGAAACGCTCCGACCGTTTCGGGGAGGTCCGCGCCGTGTTCGACCACCGTTTCGACGTATTCGCCGGGGTCGGCCCAGTAGGCGTAGTCGGCGAGGTCGTCGCTTCGGGGATCCTCACGCAGCCACAGGTCGTGATCGCGGGTGACGGCCGCAAGTTCGGCGTAGCGCTCGTCGAACTCGAACTCGATCTCTTCGAGCGCCACGTCGGTGGTACACACCGCGTCGGAGTCGCCAACGACCAATTCGGCGTACTCGGAGACCGTCTCGGAGAGGGCCTCGTCCCACTGATGGTGATCGAACCACCGGACGGTGTCGGCTGATTCGGCGACCGAGGGGAGGGCCTCGACATCGCTCGCCGAGTCCGGACAGAGATCACAGAGGTACAACTCGATTCCGGGGTCGCCGTACGCTTCGACGTACGAGAGCGCGTCGTCGATCTCGTGTGGCCCGGCCGAGAGTAGCCCCGCGGTGCCGAACGCGACCCGGAGCAAGGCGACACAGCCGAGGCCGTCGGCATCCGGATCGGCGATAACGACCCGCTCGGCCCCCTCGAGGGTCGATTTCGCTTCGCGCTCGGCGACGGTATCATCGAAGGAGTCGGGGGTAAAAAACCCCTCCCCCGGAAGCAGCGAACGACGGTGAAGCGGTATCGATCCGTCGTCTATGAGTCGATCGTCCATACCGTCCGAGTGTGCGGTAGCTCAATAAGCCTCCCGTTCACGGTCGGACGGCCTCGGCGACGCAAGCGGCAAAATGATACCCGCTACTCCAGTTGTCGAACCGTCAGGACGGGCACCGGACACGAGCGGACGACCCGTTCTGCGACGCTGCCAAGGAGAAACGAGTGTTCACCGCTCCGCCCGCGCGTGCCCATCGCGACGCCGTCGGCGTCGATGTCCCGAACGTACCCGACGATCTGTTTCGCCGGTCGACCGACCCTCACGGCGGTCTCCAACTCGATGGGGTTCTCGAGCGTTTCGTTCATTTCGACGATCGCGTCGATCGCCTCGGAACTCTGTTCGTCGAGCGCGTTCCGCACGTCGTCGCGGAGTTGCTCGGGAAGCGGATCGACGTGGCTCTCGTCTACGACGTAGAGCGCGTGTACGGTGGCGTCGAACCGCCGAGCGAGATCGAGCGTACATTCGACCGCCCGCGAGACGCTTTCGGAGCCATCGGTCGCCACGACCACCGTCTCGAACATATCCGATGTGAATGCCGGAATATGATAAACCCACTCGTTGTCCGTCGACCGGGTGTGTTTTAAGTCGCTCTCCGTCGACAATGACATATGCAGATCGATACGGTACTCGTTCCGATCGACGGCACACAGGCAGCCATGGACGCCGTCGAGTACGGGATCGCTATCGCGGACAAATACGACGCGTGTGTTCACGCGCTGTACCTTCTCGGCGAGAACGCGGCGACTGCGATCGGCAACGGGAGTGTCGAAGCCAACGCTATCGCCGAGCGCGGAGAACAGATCATGGCCGGGGTTCGTGCGGTAGCCGGCGACGTCCCGATCGATCACTCCTCGGCCTGTGGGTTCTCGGTCTCCAGGCTGAGTCAGCATCCGGGAAGCGTGATCCTCGAGGTCGCCGAGATGCTGGATGTCGGCTTTATCGTCATTCCGCGGGAACCGGTTACCGGTGACTCCGAGGCGGTGATCGAACGGGCGGCAGAATACGTGCTCGCACACGCCTCACAGCCCGTCCTATCCGTTTGAGTGGCTGTCATGGGTCCGGACGGGACGGCCGGATCCGTCCCGTCCCGATCACCTTTGACAGCGAGAGCGTCCCGCCCTTTCCGCGACGCTGCCGGGTGTGGCTCTTGTTCGGTATCCACGCGCCGGTGCCGTGACATGGTCACGAACGTCTCGCCGGCAGTCCGAGACTATCACGGGCGAAAAACCCAGTGTCGTCGTCGGGCGACGCCCGACTGCCCGAGGGACGTAGCCGCTCCTCGTTCACGACGCGGCGGACGTCATTCCGTATCCGGGCTCAACCGCGCGGCCATCTCGAGTTCGAAGCTCCCGTCGTCGGTCGGCACGAACCCGACCTTCCGGTAGAGGGCGGTGGCCGGTTTGTTCCAGCGTTCGACGGTCAACCAGACGTGTTCGATCCCCTCCTCACGTCCCGCACCGAGGAGCCCCTCGATCAGGCCCGTTCCGATCCCGGCGTTCTGATATTCACGGAGCACGAAAATCGCCAACTCGAAGGAGCCCTGACGGTCCGGAACCAAGAGGGCGTGTCCGATCGGCTTATCACCGTGCCATGCGACCACGTTGAGGCAGTCATCGGTCATCAGCTTCTCCAACCAGTTTCTGATCTGATCCTCGTCGGTCGGCGGGATCCCCTGTGCGCGGTCCTCCGGATCGAATTTGCGATACATCTCCAACAGCGGCTCGATATCACCGTCGTAGCGGCGAACCGCTATCTGTCGGCTCTCACGGTCCTCGAACACACACGGCGGGGCCTCGTACGGGCCAGCCACCTCGTCCGGATATTCGCGGGTCATCGGATAAGCGTCACCGTCGTTCGGGCGTTCAACAGGACAAACTCGGCGATAGAGCCGAGCTGTACTTTTCCGAGGGGGCTCGTTTCGCCGCCCCCGAGGACGATCCGATCGTAGGAGCCACGCTCTGCGAGTTCGAGCAGTTGGCTCCCCGGATGGCCGGAAAGCGTCTCGATTTCGGCGTCGAAATCGGCCTCGTCGAGCACCTCGCCGGCACGGGATTCGACCTCCGCTTGGGACAACGACGCGTCCGGGTTCTCGACGATGGCGATCGTTAGCTCGTCACCGGCTTCCTTGGCCCGCTCGACCGCTTTTTTGAGGGCATGAAGCGAATCTTCGCTCCCGCCAATACCCAACAGCGCTTTCATACCTGCATCTTACCCCCCGAAAGCAAAAGCCTCCCGCCTGTATCCGGGAACCGAAGATCGTCCGCCGCGTGTCGGACGCCGTCGGTACGCTTTTTCGGCGGCGTCTCGCTACGTACGCTATGGCCGAAGATGGGCGGACGACCGTCGACGAGAACGGATCGGGGTCGAGGGACGACCACTCGGGAGACGACCACTCGGGAGATGACCACTCGGGAGATGACCACTCGGGAGACGACCACTCCGGGGACGACCACTCCGGGGACGACAACTCCGGGGACGACCACTCCGGGGACGACGATCCGACCGATGGCTCCGTCCCGAAGGACGTCCGGGAGTACGCCCGCTTTTCGAAGATCGACGGCGCGACATACGACCGTGCCAACGAGTTTCTCCGTGAACGGACGTACGTCACTGCCCGCGAGTGGGCGATCGCCCGACTCTGTGCGGATTTCAGGACCGAGACCGGTGTCGAGATGACGAAGATCGGCGAGAACCTGCCCGAACTCGTCCCGTTCATGACGGACACGTACAGCCCTCAGGCAGTGAATCAAGCCCGCTCGTCCTTTGACGATAAAGTCCGGAAGGCGGGGGCGACTTTCCTCTACGGTGCGATGTGTGATTTCTATACCGCCGAGGAACTGGACGAGTTGATGTACGAAATCACGGAAGTCGCAAAGTTCCTGCTGGAAGTCGAGGGCGTCGAGTTGACCGTCGACGAGGAACTCGATACCGAGGAGCGGATTTCGAGCGTGATGCGCGAGGTTCGGGAATCGTCGGCGGCACTCCGACACGACGAGTTCCGCTGTCCGAACTGTGGCCACGAGGTCCGAACGGAAGCCGAGGAGGGAGGTTAACGCCGGACGTTCCGTCCGTCCGCCTCGACGAACTGTCCGTCGCGGAATACGACGGTCCCACGGACCATCGTCATTTCCGGGAACACGCCGTTTCGGCCCTCGAACGGCGTCCACGAACACTTCGAGTGAAGGTCTTCGCCCCGGATCGGCGTCGGATCGTCGGGATCGACCAACACCAAGTCGGCGTGGTTTCCCGGCTCGATCCGGCCTTTCGGCTCCAGACCGAAGACGTCTGCGACGTTCGCCGCAGTCACGTCCCGGACGCGCTCGTATCCGATCCTTCCGGTCCGCGCCGCCTCCAGTAGGAGCGGGAGGGCAGTTTCGACACCCGGGACCCCGCTCGGCGCGTCCCAGATTCCCGCGTTCTTCTCCTCGCGGGTATGTGGCGCGTGGTCCGTCGCGACGACGTCGATCGTCCCGCCGTCGAGCAGCCGAAACATCGACTCGCGTCGATCCTCACTCCGGAGCGGCGGGTTCATGCGTCCGAACGTCCCGAGCTCCTCGAGGTCGTCCCGCGAGAGGAACAGGTGATGTGGCGTGACTTCGCAGGTCATCCCCGCGTCCGAGACGGCTTCGACGCCCTCCGGTGTCGAGGTGTGGGCGATGTGAACCGTCGCGTCGAGGTCCTCGGCCACGCTACAGGCGTGTTCGATCGCTTCGATCTCGGCGTTCGCGGTTCGATACGCGCTCCAGGCGTCGGGATCTGTCCGACCTTCGACCGACTCGTCGAACAGCGTCGCGTCCTCGGCGTGGACCGTGATCGGGACGCCGGCGTCGTGGGCCCGCTTGACCGCCTCCTCGTAGCGGGCAGTATCGATCCCCATCTCCCCGGTGGAGTCGGCGAGGAACACCTCGCCGAGCGCGCCGATGGGCTTTTCGAGGAGCTCGTCAGGCTTCCACGTGGCCGTGACACCGCCGTTGATCGCGTAATCGACGATCGACGCCGCTGCGAGGCCTGCCTTCCGCTCGTAACTCGCGGCGTCGACCGTCGGCGGTTCGGTGTTCGGCTGATCGAACACGGTCGTGACGCCGCCGGCGGCGGCGCTTTTCGATCCCGTCCGCCAGGTCTCTTTGTGGGAGAAGCCGGGCTCTCGAAAGTGGACGTGGGCGTCGATCATCCCGGGCAACAGGAGCTTGCCGCCGGCGTCGATGGAATCACCGTCGGGAGCCAGTCCCGTTCCGATTTCGGCGATCGACTCCCCTTCGATCCGAACGTCGCGCACCCGCCCGTCGGCCAGCGTCGCGTCGTGAAGTAGCATGACTACACGTCTCCGACCGACGGCCCTAAGGCTCACGGAACGTCCGGATCGGATAGCTCCGCGGCGGCGACACTCGACGACGTCCGGTCCGCGCCGAACGCCGCCTCGATGGCGGCCACGACGGGGGCCGGGTCCTCCGGGCCGCCGGCCGCCGCGACCGACCCGACCGAACCGGAATCGAACGGCAGGTCGAGTGCCGAATAGACCGGGTCGAGTATCTCGGCGATCGTCGTACTGTCGGCGGACCCGACGATCACGCAGCCGCCGACGAGAGCGCTGTCGCGTCCGATGCGCTGTGCGATCCCCGCGACCTTTCCGCTCCCCCGGACGGAATGCTCTCCGGGGCAGAACGCCTGATCCGGTTCGCCATGTGTGACAGCCGCGCCGGTTTCCCGGAGCGCCCGCAGTATCGACGCCACCGCCTCGCGATACCGGCCGTCGATCCCCTCACGGCTGTCGTCGACCGGGGTCGCGTACGCGAACGCGACGGTTCGGCCGGTGTAAGCGACCGCGCTCCCGCCGACGCGCCGCTCGACCGGTTCGTACCCGTGACGGGTGGCGATCCGCCGAGCGCGGTCGTACCCGTCGGCGGCCGTATCACGCCGACCGAACGCGAGCTGTCTCGGCGGTGTCCACACACGGAGTACCGACTCGGCGGCATCGGCGGAGAGATCCATGAGCGAGGCCGTAACCGCCCGGTCTCGGCCGACGCTGCTGAGCGACCCGTGGACGAGACGCATAGCCGTCAATACGGCCCGACGGTAATAAAACGACACGGGGTGAACCACTGGTATGGTCGTGGTTCCGGCGTCGGCACTCTGTCGATACGAGCGGTTTTCCCTCTATAACTCGCCGTACCCGGCACACGGTTCGGGACATGCGATCGATCTCTATCCCGGCACGAACGGGGCGATTTCCCCCGTCAGGGGAACCGTCCGGTCGATCCAAACGGTCCGATGTCCGGACCGAACATACGCGACCTCCGAGGACCACGTACTCCTCATCGACTGTGAGTCCCACGTCGCGAGGATACTCCACGTCGATCCTGCGGTCGAAGTCGGCGAGACGATCGAGATCGGCGACCGTCTCGGAACTCTCATCAGATCCGGCTTCTTCGGCCGGTGGGTGGACAACCACGTCCACCTCGGCTTCCGTCAGCCGGGGCAGAACCCCTATCGAGCGGGCGGGTCGTTGCGGATCGAAGTCGACGTCCCCGTCACCGGTCTTGCCTGGGACGGGACCGGGACGGTCCTCGAAGCCGGACCAACGCACGTCCTACTCGACTCGCCTTCGGACAGGGAGCACTCAGGGTTCACCGCCCTCGCGGACGACGATGGCGTACCGCTCGACGGCGGGCTCGTCCACTACGAGGGCGGAGGGACGTTCTCGCCCGCCGACGGGAAGCGTTCGTTGCTCGGGACGTCGATCGGGCTCGCGGACGGTCGCGATCTCCGCTGGGCCGACGTGGCGGTGTTCGCGGACGAAAAGCGAGCGACCGGGATCTCGCTTTTCGCATCGAGGGTACCCTTCGGCGTGAAGTTGGTCTTTCGCGATGGTCACGGCTTTGGACCGGGCGAGGAGGTCACCGTCTCGATCGAGTCGACGGCTGACGCGATCCGATAAGGCTGACAGCCGGCACTGTGTCGGCCCCGTGGCGGTGTGCCGGGCTCCCGCCGTGTTCGCCACGGGGCGATACTCAGATCACACGGGGGCTGGCCCCGTGATCGTATATAAATAGGCGGGTGCCGTTCGCTGGCGGAAGGGGTGGTCCACTCGGAAAGACGTCGGGCGGCGAAGACGAGTTCGATCGTCGGGCGGCGAGGGGGACTTCAGGCGTCGAGATACTCCGATTGCACATCGATGACGTCCGAGGAGTCCTCGCAGTCTGCGTAGCGCCGAAGCGGCTCCTCGTTCAGCTCCAAGAACGTGTGGCCCCACCGAAACTTTCCGAGGATCTCCTCGGCGCGGTCGCGGTGGCCCAGGATTCGAAGCGCGCCGGCGAACGCCTCGACGGTGTTGAGCCTGAACGGCGTGCCGTAGTTGACGGGGTTGGCCGCGACGAGGAACGGAAGCGAGCGGTGCGGGCCGTCGAGGCGGAACGCCTCCTCTTCGGCGGTCTCCCACGAACAGTCGAGGGCGACGATCCGGCCACCGGATCCGTTTTCGTCGGCATCGGCCGGGGAAAGCGCGCGGTCGGCGTACGGATCGAGGACGATTCCCGGGGGCGTGGTTCGAGTCGAACGGTGAAGCGTCGCGAGGTCGAACCGGGCGAGCTTTCGGGCCGAGCACTTCTCGGGATCGTCGTCGCCCTCGTACCGGACGTGTAGTTCCACATCCGAGGTTACCGTCGGGCAAAGAAAAGTCGATCGGCCGGCGCCGGATATATCCCTGCGGCCCGAGACGACGCTAGGTATGGATGGCGTGTCGCTGGCTCGTGAGTACTACCGATCGATCGACGACGATGACTACGACGCGCTCGCGGAGGTCCTCTCGGGGGATTTTCGACACTGTCGTCCCGACCGAACGGTCGAGGGCCGTGATTCGTTCGTACGGTTCATGCGATCGGGACGCCCGGAACGGGAGACGACACACGTTATCGACTCCGTCTACACCGACGGGATGGAGCGCGTCGCCGTCGAGGGGGAACTGCTCTATCCTGACGGCGAAACGTGGTTTCGGTTCCTCGACGTCTTCGAAATCGAGGGGAACGAGGTCGAACGCGTTCGGACCTACAGCGCCGTCGATTCCGAGTAGCGTTCACTCGCCTGCACCGAGCGCCGATTCGCCGACGGGGTCGTGGCCGTCGATCCGCTCGACCCCGCCCATGTACGGCTGTAACGGCTCGGGGACGTCGACGGTACCGTCCTCGTTTTGGTAGTATTCGAGGATCGCGACGACGACGCGTGGGACCGCGACTCCCGACCCGTTGAGGGTGTGAACGTATTCCGCCGATTCGTGTCGCTCGGGTCGGTATTGAATACTCGCCCGCCGGGCTTGAAACCCCTCGAAGTTCGAGACCGAGGACACCTCGAGCCACCGTCCTCCGGCCTCTGGGCCGTCCTCCATGTCGTCGCCGGGGGCCCACACCTCGACGTCGTACTTTTTCGCCTGCGTAAAGCCCATATCGCCGGTACACATCTCCAGGACACGGTACGGGAGCCCGAGCCGTTCGAGTACGGCTTTCGCCTCCCCGAGGAGCCCCTCGAGGCGGTCGTAGCTGTTCTCCGGCCGGACGAAGTTCACCATCTCGACTTTGTTGAACTGGTGAACCCGGACGATACCGCGGGTCTCGGTCCCGTGTTCGCCGGCCTCCCGCCGGAAGTTCGGCGTGTACGCCTGATGTTTGATCGGGAGGTCGCTGTCGAGGAGGATCTCGTCGCGGTACATGTTGGTCACCGGGACCTCGGCGGTCGGGAGCAACCAGAGGTCGTCGTCATCGTAGGGGGCGTCGTTGGCGTCGCCGAGGCGGTAGGCGTCGTCGACGAACTTGGGGAACTGGCCCGTCCCCCGCATCGAGGCGGAGTTGACCGGAATCGGTGGGAACACGTCCGTGTAGCCGTGTTCCTCGCGGTGGAGGGCGAGCATGAACTGGATCAGCGCGTGTTCCAGTCGTGCGCCCTCACCCGTCGCAACGTAGAACCCGCCGCCCGATACTTTGGCCCCCCGGTCGAAATCGAGGATTCCCAGTTCTTCGCCCAGGTCGTAGTGAGGAACGACCGGGTCGGGGAGCGCCCGACGGTCCTCGAACCCCCACCGTTCGACCTCGACGTTGTCGGATTCGTCCGCTCCGACCGGCGCGTCGGGATGTGGGGGGTTCGGGAGTTCGAGTAGGGCGGCCTCCAGTTCGGCCTCCAGTTCGTCGGCTCGGGCTTCGAGCGCTTCGAGCTCGGCCTTCAGTTCGCTGGATCGCTCGATCGCTTCCTCGGCCGCCTCCTCGTTTCCCTCGCGTTTGAGTTCGCCGATCTCGCTCGATACCTCGTTTCGCTGCCGTCTGAGGTCGTCACCCGTTGCTTTGAGTTCACGCCACTCCCCGTCGATTTCGAGGATCCGATCGAGGTCGACGTCGACCCCTTTGGCTTCGAGCGCGCGGCGGACCTCGTCTGGATTCTCCCGGACGAACTGCCTCGGTAGCATTTGATCGCGGTTCGCCGCGCCGGCGGAAAATCGTATCGATCACACCGACCCGTTCGGGACCGCGACCGACGGCCCGGAACGGCAGCGGGCGGAACGCGAGGGGCCAGAACGAGGGGCTTTACTATCGGACGACGAAACGTACCGTATGGGAATCGGTGACGTGTACTCTGTGGAGGCCGTTCCGGACTGTTATTACGTCGACATGGGGCTGTACGGCCGGGACGCGTACGGCTCCGTCTACGTCTACGACACGGAGCGGCCGGCGGTGATCGACACCGGCCTCGGAACCAACTACGAACACATCCTGGACGCCCTCGAGACGGTCGGGATCGGACGCGACGAACTGGCGTACGTCGTCCCGACGCACGTCCACCTCGATCACGCCGGCGGGGCCGGCACGCTCGCCGAGGAGACGGGTGCGCGCGTGCTCGTCCACGAGGCCGGCGTCGAACACCTCGTCGATCCGACCCGCCTGTGGGCGGGGACGAAGGCGGCCGTCGGTGACCGGATCCGATTTTATACGGAGCCCGAGCCGATCCCCGAGGACCGGATCGAAGCGATCGAGGGCGGCGAGACGATCGACCTCGGGGACCGGTCTCTCGACGTCTATCACGCCCCCGGCCACGCCTTCCACCAGACGGTATTTCACGATGCGGACGCGAGGGCGGTCTTCGCCGCCGACGCGGCCGGGATCTACGTGCCCGAGTTGGACCGCGTCGTCGAGACGTCGCCGCCGCCGGGGTTCGACCTCGAGGAAGTCGTCGCGGACGCGCGGATGATCGAGGCGTTGAATCCCGAGACGATCTGTTATGGACACTTCGGCCCGGTTCCGGCCGAGGGTCGGATCGAGGAGTACGTCGAGGTGACGCGACGTTGGGTCGAGGCGGTCGAGAAAGCGAGGGCCGAACTGGACGACGAGGACGCGATCGTCGAACGGTTTAGCGAGCGATCCGAAACGACCGAGGTGTGGGGCGAGCGGAGCGCGGCCGGGGAGATACGAATGAACGTTCGGGGCGTGCTGCGGTATCTCGACGCGCGCGGCGAGAACGGATAACGGCGCTCTCTCGTGTCCCGTTCCGTCGCGTTCAGGACCTTTTGAGGCCTCGATAGAACACCGCTCTATCGGTGGCCCCTCCCGCAACGAGTGGGGTCGCACGACCGAGCGAAGTAGGGAGAAGTCACGTGACGTGGTCCCCTGCGACCGCCGTCCCGACGTCGAGCGCCTCGGCGACCTCGACGAGGAGATCACCTTTTATCTCCGAGGTCTTCGTCTCGATTTCGGCGACGAGCGGTGTCTCGAACTCCTCGCGGACGCGGCGGAGACGCTCGTTTTCGGTGGCCACGCGCTCTCTGAGATACCGCGCCCCCCGCCCGTTCTCGTCGTCGTCCGGCGACGGCGTCAGCCGGTTCGCGACCAGCCCACGAACCGAGAGTCCCGACTCGTGCATCGACTCGATCGCGCGTTCGGTCTCGTTCAACGACAGTTCGTCCGGATTCAACACGAGAAAGAAGGCCGCCTCCTCGCGGAGTGTCGATCCGGCGAACTCGAAGAACTCCTTGCGCTCCTGTAGGCGAGCGAGGACCGGATCACCGTCCATCACCCGCCTCGGTTCGTTGTTGCCGATCGCGGCCTTCTCGAAGAGATCGATGCTCGTCCGGCGTTTGTACATCAGCCGGTCGATCCACCCCTCGAGCAGGTCGGGGAGTCCGAGCAGCCGGAGCGTGCTCCCGGTCGGAGAGGTATCGAAGACGACCCGATCGTACGGGTCGGCCGATCGCATCACCTCGATGAACCGATCGAAGAGCGCGGACTCGTAGGCTCCGGGCGTGTCGTGAGCCATCTCGAGTTGTCGGTTGACCTCGTTGACCATCGCCGCCGACACCTGCTCTGAGAGGTCCTGTCTGATTTCGTCGAGATGTCTCGTGACCTCCTCGTCGGGGTCGATCTGCATCGCTTCGAGATTTTCGACTCCCTCGACCGGGGTCGCGTCGTCGTCGAAGCGCTGATCGAAGACGTCCGTCACCGAGTGGGCCGGGTCCGTCGAGACGACGAGCGTCCGATGACCGTCGCGTGCCGACTGGACCGCGTACGCACAGGAGACGGTCGTCTTTCCGACGCCGCCCTTTCCGCCGAAGAAGACGAACGGTTCCACGGTCATCGCCCCCGCCGACAGTCTGTCTGGACCATCAGAAGTGATACTGCTGGCCCTTGCGTTCGACGTAGGAGTCTCGATCCCACAGCCGACGTTCCCACGCCTCGAACTCGTCTTCGAGGTACGGGAGCAACTCGGCGGTGTAATACGAGACGGGCGATGGGATCCCGAAGGCATCGGGGAAGCACGCGAGTATGAACGCGTCCTCCTCGTCCTCGGCCTCCTTTTCGATCTTCTCGTAGGCCGGGTGCGTTATCATCCCGTGATACAGCCCCCGGAGCCACTCCTCGAGCGTGAGACGGAACGATTCGATCCGGTCTGCGAGCGTCATTCGTCACAACGCAGTCCCGCCGGAGTCAAATACCTGTCGCGGGCGTGGGGGGCCGGCGGACGGCGGACGGCGGCGGCAGGCGGTCTGCGGTCGTGCGGCCGTACCGTCGTCGGACCGCGGCTTCAAGGGTCCTGACCGCGTCCCATCAGTATGGAGACGGGCAGCGATACCATCCCAGTAACGATCCTCTCGGGCAGCCTCGGCGCCGGCAAGACGACGCTTTTGAACCACTTGCTGGCCGAGGCCGACAGACGCATCGCCGTGCTCGTCAACGACATGGGTGCCGTCAACGTCGACGCGGAACGCATCGCGGAGGGCTCGGAACTGGACGTCGACGACGGCGTCGCCGAGCTTTCGAACGGCTGTATCTGCTGTGAGTTGCAGGACGACCTGGAGACGGCGGTCGTCAGACTCGCGAGGGATCGATCCTTCGATCACCTCGTCGTGGAGGCCTCCGGCATCTCCGAACCCGCACCCATCGCCCGGCTGTTCACGACCGAATCGCGCGTCGCGGCCCGCTACGACGTCGAGTGTCTCGTCTGCGTGCTCGATACGCCGTACTTTCTGGAGACATTCTCCGGCGGCGACGTCGAACGCCGCGGCGAGGCCGGCGACAGACCGCTTTCGGATCTCCTCATCGAGCAGGTCGAGACCGCGAACGTCGTCTTGCTCAACAAGGCCGACCGCTGTAGCGAGGCCGAACTCGGCCGCGCGGCGGAACTCGTTTCCGGGCTCCAGCCCGACGCCGAGACGGTTCCCACGACGTTCTCGGCAGTCGACTCGTCCCGGGTGCTCGAGACCGGGGCTTTCGATCGCGACCGGATGCGCTCGCTACCAACCTGGAGGCGTCTGCTGGAGGGTGAAGACGACGACACACACGGGCACGGCCACGCTCACCCGGACGAGGTCTACGGCGTCAGTTCCTTTCTCTACCGGCGACAGCGGCCGTTTCACCCGAAGGGAGTCGCCGCGGCCCTCCGGGCGTTGCCGCCGTCGATCGTCCGGGCGAAAGGAACGGTCTGGGTTGCGGGTAGCGATCTGCGGCTCTCGGTGAGCGTCGCCGGGCCGTCGGTTCGTGCGACCGCGCAGGGACCGTGGATCGACTCGCTCCCCGACGTCGAACGGGACATGTACCGCTCGAACCGTCCGGAACTCCCGTGGCACGACGACCACGGCGATCGGCGCGTCGAGGTGGTGTTCATCGGCACCGACTACGCGCGAGAGGAGATCGAGACGGCCCTCGACGACGCTTTGGTCGCCCCCGACGCCGACGTCGACGGCACGGAGGGGCCGTTTCCCGACGAGGTGGGTGCCGAGACGGTGCTTCGGGAGTGAACGTCGTGTGTCGGAGGTGAGCCTCGTGCGTCGGGAGTGAACGTCGTGTGTCCGGAGCGGGTATCGGCCGACGACGTCGGACGGGCTGCAGCCGTCCGTATCAGCAGGCACAACTCCGCCCCGAGGATCGCTCGAAGCGCATCTCCTCGCCACAGTCCGGGCAGGTAACCGCCTCGTCCGAGTCGGAATCGACCTCGACGTCCCGGAGGCGGACGTCGCAGTCGTCACACCAGTACGCTCCCGCGGAGCCGTCGTCCGGACGATTTTTCGGTGACGGCGATGAGAGTACGTCCTTGACGCTCTCGATGAGTCCCATACACAGCGGTTCGTGGCCGCCCGGACAACGGCTTCGTGAGTGTGTGTGGACGGTACACACCAGCGTGACTGTCCGACGTAGGTATCGCCGGCGGTGTCAGGTGACGAGCGGGAGGGTCACAGCGACGAGGACAACGGCGAACGCGAGCGCGCCGTGAAACAGCTGTTCTGCACGCATCCGCACGGGCGTCTCCCGTCTGGGGTGGGCATCCCACACCTGCCGGTAGAACGCACCGACGGCGACGACGGCGTAGAGCACCGTCGAGACGGCGAGTGACACCGGAAGCGACAGCCCGTAGGCGAGCCCATAGAGCGGTCCGACGGAGAGCAACAACATGAACGCTAGCCCGCCAACGACGGCGAACGGGACCGGGTCGATCGGGGTGCCGTCCCGATTCGAGAGCGGCATACGGGATACGGCGGGCGACAGAGCAATAAAGACTCCGCCGCAGGTGGGACGTATGGACGACGGCGATGCCGAGGGGTTCGGCGAGGGAGTCTCGGGAACGCGCGGGGACCCCCGCATCTTGTTCCTGTTGAACGTGGTGTTGTCCGCATCCTTCGGCGCGACGATCGTCTGGGGGCTGTCGGTGCTCGGTGCGGCCGAGCTATCGCTTATAAATGTCGCAACCGCGACGGTCGTTCTCTTCGCGCTGACGTACCTCGTATCGAAGAGCTGACCCGGAGCGGACGGACGGGAGCGCGTGGCACGCTATCGCTCGTAGGTGAGCTTCCGGACAGCGGCGTCGAGGCGGTGCCCGAGTCCGGCGAGCCAGGCGGCCGGCGAGACGCGACGGAACTCCGCTTCGTCGACTTCGATCCGTTTTTCGCCGAATGGATTTCGCTCCTCGCTGTCGACAGCGGCGTCGACGACCGTCGTCATCGAACACCGTCCACAGGCTTCGGTCTTCTCGTCTCCCATACCGCCGGATACGGCGGCCACCTAATTAAATCCCCTCACGGTCCTGTATCGCCCCCACACGCCCGTCGAACAGCGGCGACGGCTATTTGCGGGCCGCCGCCCTATCGCGGCGTATGACAGACCGAACCGTCGATCCGGCGACGATCGGGTACCGACCTATCGAGCCGACGGCTATCGGGCGGTCGCCAGGTCGCCCGGATACCCGCCAGCCGGGGGCGGACGAGGCCGGAAACGAACGCCGACGTCGAGTCCGCGGGACGGCATCCGTCCGCCGCGGACGGACCCGATGAGCGACGCCGGCGAGAACGGCACCGCCGAGGGTACCGCGACCGATGGATCGCCCGACGAGGCGTACGATCCCGAGCGCTCGGCCGCCGAGGCCGCAGCGGAACTCCCCGAGGAGATCACGGAGGCCGTTCCCGACTGGGACGACGAGTACCTGAATCGGGTCAGCGACCGCCTGATGTACAACTACGACCTCGAACGCGACCGGCGGATCAACGGCGAACGGTGGGCGATGTACGGCGAGATGCGCGTTCTCAATCAAAAGCAGTTCTTCCATCCGGCATTGAATTACGCCGGCCACGAGGCCGAGGAGTATCTGTTCGTCCGTCAGGAGCCGCGGCCGACCGTCTCGGAACTGCGCCGGCTGGTCGGGGTCGGCCACGAGGTCGCCGACGAGCGGATCGTCGCCGACGAGGAACACTTCGGGACGGACGTCACGTTCGTCCTCGTCTCCGAGGAGCTCTCGGACGAGGTCGCCGCGCTCGTCTCCGGGTTCCGGGAGCGGGAGCTGTTGAAATTCGGCTATTACGGCCACTACGACGTGAACCTCGTCGTCGTCGACCCAGACGGCGAACGGATCGTCGCGAGCGAGGCCGCCGACGTCGCTGCGGCGTTTACCCTCTGGGAGGACGTTACGGAGCCAGATGAGGGGTTGTTGTCCCGGATCGCGAGACGATTTTGGCGGTGAGCGTACGAAAATCGCCCCACGAGCGACGCCGGGGCCTCATACGGATTGGTTCACCGGCGAGAACTGGATCGGGTCGGCGCCCGCCGGGTCCCGGCGACAACGGCCCGTGTCAGTCGTCGCCCGGTTCGGCCGCGGGCGTCTCGGGGCCGCCGCGCGCTTCGGTGATGCTTCGATAGCCGAGCCGGACCAACGCGAGCGCCAGGACGATCAACACGATCGCGAGTGCCGCCTGGACGGCGGAGGAAATCGCCGCGCCGGTCGTTTCGGCCTGTCCCTGGATCAGATTCAAGAAGATGTTCTCATAGAAGGCCAGCCACGACAGCCCGAGGACGGTGATCACCACCATGATCGCCATCGGGACACCGGTGGAGACGAGCTGTTTCGTCTCGTCCCAGTTGGCCAGCCAGACCGTCGCGGTGAGGAGCGCAAGCGCTGCGAGCAGCTGGTTCGCGCCGCCGAAGAGTCCCCACAGGACGACCCACTGCCCGGAAATGACGAGCAGGTACGCCGGGACGATCTGGACGAGGGGGTTGGTGTATCGGCCGCGGGCGATCGACCCGATATCGGCGTTCAGCCCGGTGTCGGTTCGGCCGGGCGTGGTGCCGACGATCTCCTCCATCATGTACCGCCCGAGGCGGACGGCCGTATCGGTCGACGTGAGCAGGAAGCTCACGAGCACGAGCGCCATGAACACCGAGCCGACGGCCTCGGGAACGCCCAGACTCGTCAAGATGGCACCGCCGCCCGAGGCGAAGTTCGGGAGCGCTCGCCCGATACCGCCGCCGCTCGTCAACCCGGCGACTGCGAGCGTCGACAGCGCGACCGCGGCGAGAAGCCCCTCGCCGAGCATGCCGCCGTAGCCGATCAGGCGGGCGTCGGTCTCCTGGTTGAGTTGCTTTGCGGTCGTCCCCGAGGAAACGAGCGAGTGGAACCCGCTTATCGTCCCGCAGGCGATGGTGATGAAAAGCAGCGGGAACAGCGGCAGGAAGACGCCCTCGACGCCCCAAAAGCCCTGAAACGCGCCGATGGAGGAGTCGATGACGAGCGGCTCTGCGGACGTCCCGAGAAGCGTCCCGACGATGATTGCGATCGCCGCACCCCCGACGCCCGTGTACAGGAGGAACGACGAGAGGTAATCGCGCGGCTGGAGCAACACCCACACCGGGAGCGCGCTCGCGATCGCGCCGTAGATCATGACGACCGGGATCCACGCCGCGGTGTTGCCGCCGAGGGCGGCGGCACCGGGGACCCAGCTACCGGTGCCGCTCAACAGCACGATCGTCCCTTCGGGGTGGCTCCCTTCGGCGAGTTCGAAAAGCGCCAGTGGGTACTGAAGTCCGACCCAGACCGCCGCGAAGATCCCGGCGACGAAGACGACCGTTCCGGGGAGGAAGGGTCCGTTGAGCTGATACAGATACGCCCCGAAGACGAGCGCGAGGAGGATATAAATAAACGACGCGGTCACGACCTGCGGGAACGCGTTGAACACGATCCCGACGACCAGGGCGAACACCGCGACGACGAGGATGATCGTCAGGAACGCGAACCAAAGCAGCATGTCCTTGCCGCCCTCCCCGACGTACTCGCCGATGATGTACCCGATCGATTTGCCCTCGTGTCGGAGCGACCCGGACAGCGAGACGAAATCGTGGACCGCGCCCATCAGGGGGTTTCCGATCGCGATCCAAAGCAGCGCGGGAACCCATCCCCAGACGGCACCGGCCGTGATCGGTCCGACGATCGGTGCCCCGCCGGCGATGCTCGAAAAGTGGTGCCCGAGCAGAACCGGCTTTTTCGAGGGGACGTACTCCTGCCCATCCTCGTATTTATGTGCCGGGGTCTCCCGACTCTCGTCGAGGTCGACGAACTGTGCGAGGTATCGCGAGTACCCGACGTACCCGACGGTGAACGTCACCAATACCGCAGCCACGATCCAGATCACCTGTGTCATGCGTGAATCTACCCAAAGACATGTGTATTATAGGTTTAAAGCTATGTGAATTGCTATGATTAATACCGGGGGCGTTCGTCCTCGCGGGCGAGGGACGGCTGGAAGACGGGAACCGAACGCGAAATCGCCGGGGCGGATCCCATCCGTCACGGAGCGCGGAAGCCTCGCCCCGAAACGGCTGAAGGTTTATATACCGGTACGGGGCCAGACCCCCCGTGCAAGCGTTTACCGACCTCGCAACCGCGGCGTACTGCCCGCGGAAACTCTATTACAAGCGGACGCACGACGACTACGACTCGCCCGAATCCGTCGGGGCGATCAGAAACCTCGCGTTCCGCTATGCGGATCTCCTCGATCCGGGGACGGACCTCGCCGACGAACCGATCGCCACCACGTCGACTGCGTACCGCTCGGCGCTCGGCTCAACGGCCGAACGCCTCGGCCGCTGGGGGGAACTCGTCGATCCGCCGGAGGCGCGGACGTTCCTGTGCGGCAAGGACGTCCACGGCATCGCTCACAAACTGCTTTCGAATCCCGCGACCCCGGTCATCGTCTCCCCTGGCGAACCGCCCGAGCAGGGCGTTTGGGAGCCCCACAGCGTGTGGGCGACCGCCGCGGCGAAGGCGCTGTCGTGGGAGCGCGAGACGTCCGTCGACCGGGCCTACGTCGAATACCCGGCCCACGGCGTCGTCCGGAGACTCCGGATGACGACGCGACGGAAGGCGGGCTATCGGAAGGCGCTCCGGACCGCTAGAGCGATCGACGGGCCGCCGCCGCGACTGCGAAACGACGCCCGATGTGGAGGCTGTGCGTACCGCGAGGAGTGCGGGACGCGGACCCGGTCGCTCCGGTCGCGTCTATCGCTTTGAGACGGACTGTCGTACCGATGTACCGGACACCGCCTGCACCACCGCTCCCGGACTACGACCGTCCGTCCGAGTCGGCAGCCAGCCACGCCTCGATCCCCCCCGCGAGGGCTCCCCGCCGGACGATCCGACCCGCCGAGACGTCGACAACGGTGCTTTCGGTTCCGGGAGTCTCGCCGCCGTCGACGACCGTCGCCCGGTCGCGGATCTCGGGATCGACCTCGGCGACATGGCGGGCGCTGGCCTCCCCGGAGCGGTTCGCGCTGGTCGCGGTGATCGGCCCGGTTCGGCGGGCAAGCGAGCGCGCGATGTCGTGATCCGGGACCCGGATCCCGACGCGCTCCCGGCCGGCAACGAGCCCGTCGGGAACCCGGTCGGTCCGATCGAGTAACACTGTCACCGGGCCGGGGAGAAACCGCTCACAGAAGCGCCGCTCCCGGTCGGTCATCCGGGTGTAGTCGGCGGCGGCGGCCACCTCCGGTAGCGCCATTGAGAGGGGCTTCTCGAAGGGCCGGCCTTTCGCCTCGAAGACCCGTTCGATCGCCTCCGAGTCCAGCGCGTCGGCCCCGAGTCCGTAGACCGTTTCGGTCGGATAGACGACGAGATCGCCACGGCGGAGCGCCGCCACGGCGTCGGTGAGGTCCGGATCGCTCACAGCTCCTCGATCGCGGCTTCGATCTCGTCGTACGGCGGGAACTCGGGCCACTCGGTGGCCACCCACCCCGTCTCGATCGTCCGACTCTCGCCGATGACGAAGACGGCCGGCCGTGGCTCTTCGATCCCGGCCATTCCGTCGAGGTCATGGCTGATGCCGTATCGATCTCCGACGTCGTTGCCGGGGTCGGAGAACAGCCGAAACGCCTCCAGGCCCCACTCCTCCAGGAACCGGGAGTGCTCGTACGGCGAGGAGATCGAGAGTCCGACCACTTCGGCGTCGTACTCGTCCCAGCCCCGATCGCGGATCTCCTGCCAGATGTACGTCGTCGGGAAGTCGCCGTCCATCGGATGAAAGACGAGGACGACCGGGGCCTCCGCGGTGAGTTCCGACAGCGACGTGTCCTCCCAGTACTCGTCGTTGACGAGCGGGCGCGTGAAGTCGGGCGCTTGTTCGCCGATCTCGGGGTGATCGGCACGGCCGAGGTCGACCACATCGAACGTCAGGTTCATTCGGAATCACCGCCCGCCGGGGCGCTCGCGGAGGCGGGCTTCGGTTCCGACCCGTCGCCGTAGGTGGTTTCGAGATAGCGGACGATGTTCGCGCTCTCGCTCATCGTCACGCCGGTTCGGTCGTCGACGATCGCGGGGACCGTCCGCGCACCGGTAAGCCGCCTGACGGCATCGCGTCGCGAGTGACGTGCTTCGACGAACCGCGAACGGTACGGGAGGTCGAGGCCGTTCAGCGTGCGGACGACGCGCTCACAGAACGGACACGCCTGGAGCCGATACAGCGTGATCTCCTCGGGATCGGAGTCGGTCTCGGTCATGGGTAACCGTTCGGTCGGAACTCGTCTAAGTGTGTCGCTGCTCGGTGGGGTCTGCGACCGATCGTATTCGACCCCGATGAGGACCGATCGTATTCGACCCCCATGAGAAGTCTTAATCACGCGCCGGATCAAACCCGTACGTCTATATGGGCACTCCCGCATGGAACGTCGCCGCTGTCGTGGCGCAGGTCGGTCCTGACGCCGGTGAACTCCCTTTCAGCGACGCAACGATCGCGGTTCTCGGCAGCACCGTCATCCTGTTGTTGTTGGGGCTTTCGGCCTTCTTTTCGTCCTCGGAGATCGCGATGTTCTCGTTGCCACCACACCGGATCGACTCGATGATCGCCGACAACCTGCCGAACGCGGAGTTACTCAAGCGCCTCACCGACGATCCCCACAGGCTTCTCGTCACCATCCTCGTGGGCAACAACATCGTCAACATCGCGATGTCGTCGATCGCGACGGGACTGCTCTCGTATTATTTCTCGCAGTCGGTCGCCGTCCTCGCCGCGACGTTCGGCATCACCGCGCTGGTGTTGCTCTTCGGCGAGAGCGCGCCGAAATCCTACGCCGTCGAGAACACCGAATCGTGGGCGCTTCGCGTCTCGAAGCCGCTGAAGCTCTCGGAGTACCTCCTGCTCCCGCTCATCGTCACGTTCGACTATCTGACCCGACAGGTCAACCGGATCACCGGCGGGCGTGCGGAGATCGAGTCCACCTACGTTACCCGCGAGGAGATCCGCGATATCATCGAGACGGGGGAACGGGCGGGCGTTTTGGAGGAGGACGAACGCGAGATGCTCCAGCGGATCTTCCGGTTTACGAACACCATCGCCAAGGAGGTGATGACCCCACGACTCGATATGGACGCCGTCTCGAAGGACGCCACCGTCGACGAGGCGATCCAACAGTGCGTTCAGTCGGGACACACCCGGCTGCCGGTATACGACGGGAGCCTCGACAACGTCCTCGGCGTCGTCCACATCTCGGATCTGGTCCGGGATTTCACCTACGGCGAACGCGATGACCTCGATCTCGAGGACCTGATCGAGGAGACGTTACACGTCCCCGAATCGAAGAACGTCGACGAGCTGCTCGCGGAAATGCGCGAACAGCGGATGCACATGGTCGTCGTCATCGACGAGTTCGGGACCACGGAGGGGCTCGTCACGATGGAGGACGTGACCGAGGAGATCGTCGGGGAGATCCTTCAGGCCGGCGAGGAGGAGCCGATCGAGTTCGTCGGTGACGGCGAGGCGATCGTCAAAGGCGAACTCAACATCGACGAGGTGAACGAGGCGCTCGATATCGACCTCCCGGAGGGGGAGGAGTTCGAGACGATCGCGGGGTTCATTTTCAACCGGGCGGGACGGCTCGTCGAGGAAGGCGAACGAATCGAGTACGACGGGATCGAGATCCGCGTCGAGCGCGTCGAAAACACCCGGATACTGAAAGCGCGGGTGATCCGAACGGAAGGGTACGACAGCGAGGAGCCGACAGAGGACTCGGAGGACGAAGCCGAAGACGAGGCGGTCCAGTAGACGGGGACGGAACAAAAACAGAACGGATGCGGAGATCGGAGGTGGTCGGACGGGGACGGGGACGGGACCGGGACGGGGACGGGGACGGGGACGGGGACGGGACCGGGACGGGACCGGGACGGGACGGGGACGGGGACGGGACCGGGACGGGGACGGGACGGGGACGGGAACAGGACCGAGACGGAACCGGGACCGAAACGGGACCGGGACGGGGACCGAGACGGAACCGAGACGTGAGGGCGAAATCGCCTACAGGACGCCGCCCAATCCGGTGTAGAGCCCGAAGCTGAGGACGCCGGCCCCGAGCAGCGATCCGATCCACGCGAGGACGGTGTAGCCCATCTTGGAGCCGCTGACGCCGCCGGTGCCGGCGGCAGCCCCGGCACCGATGACCGCCGAGACGATGATCTCGTTGAACGAGATCGGCACACCGAGCAGGATCGCGGTCTGGGCGATGGCGAAAGAGGGGATGAGCGCCGCAATCGAGCGCCGTGGGCCGAGCGAGGAGTAATCCTGTGCGATCGCCTTGATCATCCGCGGGGCCGCCGTCCAGGACCCGGCCAACAGCCCGAGACCGCCGCCGAACAGCAACGCGACGAGCGGCACTGAGACGTCGGCGGTATCGAAAAGCGGCAACAGGGGTCCGAGCGCGAGGCCGACCTGGCTGCCGCCGGCCGAGAATGCGACCAGCCCGCCGAGCACCAACAGGAAATGTCGCTGGCCGGTCGCTACGTCGCTGCGCATGTCCAGCGCCATGACCCCGGCGACGACGGCCGCGAGAAGTAGGGTGATCGCGAGCCGCCCCGGCGTGCCGGATGCAACCGTTCCAGCGACGCTTTCGGCGACGTCGGGGGGGCCGAGCAACACGAACTCGACGTTCGCGAGAATCGCACCGACGAGCCCGGCAAGCACCGGGGTCGCGACGGCTTCGGGAACGGACTCGCGACGGAGGAGTTTCGCCGTACCGTAGGCGACGCCGCCCCCGACGAACGGGGTCAGCGTCCAGACCGCCAGTATCTCGTAGTACTTCTCCCACGCCGGCGCACCGCCCATCGCCAGCCCCGCACCGACGACGGCCCCGGTGACCGTGAAGGCGGTCGCGATGGGGTAGCCGGTGAACACGCCGAAGGCGACGAGTCCCGCCGCGATCGAGAGCGCAACGATCGCGGCGACCGGCGACAACGTCGTCCCGACGACGAGATCGCGGCCGACGGCTTCGGTAACGTTTGCGCCCTGTAGGGTCGCGCCGAGCAATCCCAGGATGCCGACGAAGAAGCCGGCCCGCATGACCGAGATCGCGTTCGCGCCGACCGCGGGGGCAAACGGCGTCGATCCGGACGACCCCGCTCCGATCGCCCAGGCCATGAATAGACTCGCTCCACCGGCAGCCAAAAACGTCGCGGCCGTCGCTGCGTCCATTGACGCCCGGTATTTTTGCCGGGTATATAAATACCCGTCGGACGCGGATCGCCCGTTCGGCCGGCGGCGACGAAAGGAGTATAGTCCGTCCGCTCTCAACGACGCCCGTGTCGAATACGGACGCCGACGTGGACGTCGGCGAAAGCGCGTACGCGACGATCGCCGGGCGGGCCACGGTACAGTTCCGGATACAGGGCTCGGAGTTCATCGGCCATGCGTCCCCTGTCGAGACCGTCGAGGACGCCGACGGGTTCATCGGGGACGTCCGCGCGGAGTACTCGGACGCGACGCACAACGTCCCGGCCTATCGTGTCCGGGCCGATCCGTTCAGGGAGTACACCTCGGACGACGGGGAGCCGTCGGGCAGCGCTGGCAAGCCGATGCTGTCCGTGCTTCGGGGTAGGGACCTCGAGAACGTCTGCGTCGTCGTCACGCGGTATTTCGGCGGGACGGAACTCGGCATCGGCGGCCTCGTCCGGGCATATTCGGCGGCGACGAAAGACGCCCTAGACGCCGCCGAGACGGTCCAGCGCCGGCCCCAAAGACGGTTCCAAGCGGTGGTTGATTACGACGACTCGGGGACGGTTCGGGGGATCCTCGAGAGCGAGGCCGTCGACTTCGAGGCCGAGTACGGCGAACGCGTCACCTTCGACGTGTCCGTGCCGGTCGCGGAAGCCGACGACCTCCTCGATCGGCTCCGGAGTGCTACGAGCGACCGGATCGAACGCCGGCCGCGTTGAGCGTCCGAACGGCTACCCGTCAGCCGTTCGTCTGACGTTTCGACAGGAGGTCGACCGCAGTACGGAACTGGGGTCCAGCCGAAAGGGAGGGGTTGAGAACCGGTCACGTACCGAATGCCCGGTCGCCGGCGTCGCCGACGCCCGGAACGATATAGCCGTCCTCGTCGAGGCGTTCGTCGACGCTGACCGTCAGGACGTCGGCGCTCGGGAACGCCTCTTCGACCCGGACGAGCCCCGGAGGGGCGCTGACCGCCGACAGGACGACGAGTCGCTCGGGGATACCGGCCTCGAGCACCTCGTCGAGGACGGCGACGATCGTACTCCCCGTCGCGAGCATCGGATCCGCGACGATGACGGTGTCCTCGTCCCCGATCTCGGGGAGCTTGACGTAGTCGACCGTGATCGGGAACTCCCCGTCCTCGTTCATTCCCGCTTCCTCGTCCCGACCCGCCGATATGACCCCCTGTCGCGCGCGGGGGAACGCCTCGACGAGCCCCTCGACGAACGGGGTCGCCGCCCGAAGGACGTTGACGATGACGACGTTTTCGAGCCCCTTGACGACCTCACCGGTCGTCTCCGCCAGCGGCGTCGTGATCGAGACGTACTCCGTGTCCATCATCCCGTCGATGATCTCGAACCCACAGAGCCGGCCGAGCTCGATGAGCCCGTTTCGAAACGATACCTGGTCGGTGTCGCTCGATCGAATCTCCGAGAGCGTGTGTTTCGCGAGCGCGTGTGTGATGACGTGGGCGTCACCACGGTCCTCGATTGGCATACCGGTACAGCGTCCGCCGCGGGCTTAAACCCCAGGCGTTCGGTGGGGGTACAACAGCCCGCGGGCGGGCGAACCGATCCCCGGAGATACCGATATGAAGCCGGCCTCGCAGACCCGATGGTATAAAGTCGTTCGACACGTACGTGGGCGTGAATGGAGGTCGAGGAGAGCGTCTCCGGGTTCAAGCTTCGGGGAAGCTGGGGCGAGATAGTCGAACACGGCGAACGGATCACCCGCGCGTTGAAGGATCTTCGAGACGAGGAACAGTCGGTCGACAACGGGGCCCTCGAAGAGTGGGACGAGTGGCGACCGAAGGCGGAGGAACGTCTCGGTGAGGACGTCAGCGAAAAGACCGCCCAGCAGGCCAGCGTCGGCGAAGGGGAGGGCGAAAAGGCCGGCAGAGCCCCCGAGGAGGACCTCAAGACGGCGGGCGAAAAGCTAAGCGAGTCGTACGGCCAACTCGAAGAACCCGGCGAAGCGGTCAACGAGTGGCGAAAGTCGATAAACTACGTCGCGCGTGCCGCCGACTCCGCGACTCGGAAGGCCCTCCGAAAGGTCGAGGGCGGCGTCTACAAGAACGTGATGACGCAGATGTCCCCCTACTACTTCGACAACGGACTCGTGAGTGCAAACCTGAGTCGCGCCGACGCCGAGAGCGGGGAGTACGTCTTCGAGATCAATATCAACGACGACGATCTGAAGATCCGGGTCTCGAACAAACTCGCGGACTACGAGACCTCGGTCGACAGGTGGCACGTCGATACGCCGAAGGAGACGGATATCGCGGAGGCGGTCGAGGGCCATCCGCCGACGGAGACGGAGACGACGGACGGCGAGTCCGACCCGAAAAAGACGTGAGATAACGCGGCGTGGTTCCGGGAACCGCCGCCGCCGAGCGTTCCCGGGCAGTCACACGGTTTGTTGTGCCGACGGAGCGGTCACCGCTCACACCGCGTGGGCGATGGTCCCTTCCGGACGACACCGGCCCGCATCATCCCTTCCGGACGACACCGGCCCGCATCATCCCTTCCGGACGACACCGGCCCGCATCACTCGATCGAGATCCGGCGGACGAAGGGGAACGCCCGGATCTCGTTTATCAACGCACCGTCCAGTTCCTCGTCGGTAATGACGTACAGTACCGGTTCGTCGGTAAACTCCGGATCCTCGCTTATCGTCTGTCGGATCGAAATATCGTTCTCCGCGAGTAGCCCGGTTACCGTGGCGACGATTCCCGGCTCGTCGGCGTCGGTGACTTCCACAGTGAGGACCGTCAGATCCAACACCGGCGCGAGGTCCATGAGCGAGGCGATCGCGGAGATGTTCTGAAAGATCCGTCGGAGCTGTTCGTCCGCCAGGATGGCGTCGGTCGTCGCGTCGACGACCCGGCGGTCGACGTCTATTTCGCGGGCGATCCCGGTGTTCGGGATCTCGATCCCGCCGGAAACGACCCGCCCCTCGTCGTTGACGGAGAACCCCCGTTCGAGCAGCAGACGGATCACCGCCTGTTGGCTCGGGCTGTCCTCGAATTTCCGCATGATCTCGTCGAACACGTAGGGGCCTCCGGATTCTGTGGGTAAATCATTCGGGGTTCAGCGCCTATCGCGCTGTGGCAGCAAACGCTTCGCATGCCAAGACACGTATACGCACCCGACGGATACAACGAACATGCACTAGTGTATCGACGGTGAGTGGATAACGGAGTACGAAGCGACGGACGAGGAGGGGGCCTTCCAGCGACAGACGACCTCGTTTCGGGACCGGGTCGATCCCGAGGACGCCGAAGCCGGGCGGTATCACCTGTATGTGAGCTACGCCTGCCCGTGGGCCCACCGAACCCTCATCACGAGGAAACTGCTCGGGTTGGAGGACGTCATCTCGGTCGACGTCGTCGACCCGTTCCGCGCCGAGGACGGCTGGCAGTTCACCCCCGAACGGGAGGGCTGTACGACGGATTCGATCAACGGCTTCGAGTACCTGCGGGAGGCCTACGTCGAGGCGGATCCGAACTACACCGGTCGCGTGACCGTCCCGGTGCTGTGGGACAAAAAAGCGGGGACGATCGTCAACAACGAGTCCCGCGAGATCATGCGGAATCTGACGACCGTCTTCGCCGAGTTGGGCAACGGCGTCGACCTCGCTCCGGCGGCGGTTCGCAAGGACGTCGACGCCGCTCTCGATCGGATCTACGAACCGATCAACAACGGCGTCTACCGGGCGGGCTTTGCGGACACGCAGTCGGCCTACGACGAGGCGGTGTCCGAACTGTTCGATGCGCTCGCCCACTGGGATTCGGTCTTGGAGGACCGGCGATACCTCGTCGGTGACCGGCTCACGGAGGCCGACGTCGCGATGTACACGACGCTCGTCAGATTCGACGAGGCGTATCACACGCATTTCATGTGTAATCGCGAACTCATTCGGGAGCACGAGACCCTCTGGCCGTACCTCCGGGACCTCTATACGACCGCCGGGTTCGGCGAGACGACGGAGATGGACCACATCAAGGAACACTACTACACCACCCATCCGGACGTGAGCCCGAAGCGGATCGTGCCGATGGGTCCCGATCCCGACTTCGAGGCCCCCCACGACCGCGACGAACTTCCGGGACGTCCCCCGGTGCGCTGAGCGCGGACCCGCGTTTTTCGAGAAAGCCCCGGTTCGGCCTTCGACCCGGCCGGTAACGTTATGTGGTACCGTGGCATACATAGGCACACGTATGCCGGACACGAAACGAGGTCGCGAACGGAAAGGTCAGATGAAGCGAGAACAGCGCCGCCGCTACGAGATCGAACAGGCGATCGAAGCGCGCGATCGGGACGTCGACTTCGAGGAGCTCTACGAGGACGTGGAGATCGAGTTGGCTGAAAAATAGGGGGGCCGAACTACCGGGGATACCTCTTTCGCGCTACTCGCGCCCCGGTGATGCGATCGCGTCACGAACACCTCGTCGGCGGTCCGTGTGGGCAGTGTTTTCTACAGGCGGGGCAGGCCGAGTGCCTCGGGGTCGTACGGAAATCGAAGTCTTCCGTGATGACGAGAGACGAAGTCTCTCGAACCACTTGACCCCGAGGCGGTTCACCGTTCGGCGAAGTAGCTGGTAAAAAAGCCCGAGAGGAACGCCGAGACCGCGACGGCGAGTGCGACCTCGTGGAGGACCCACGGGCTATCGTCGTCGTCAGCCGCGACGACGGTGACGGCGACGCTGATTGCGAGCGAGATGGCTCCGTTGGTGAGGTGTTTGCAGATTCCCATATCCGATCGTACGAGCGGAGCGAAATAACTCCCCTGCTTTGCGTTCCGTGCGTCGGGCCCGAATCGTGGCCTGCCCGTCACTGTCCGCCGGCGATCGAACACGGAAACCGGTTTGTCGCTTCCCCCCGAAGCCGCCGTATGCACGTCGTCGTCGCCGGGGGCGGCCTCGCCGGATTGGTCGCCGCGCGGCACCTCGCCGAGGCCGGGGCCGAAGTGGAACTGTTCGAGGAGCGCGAGCGCGTCGGCGGCCGCGTTCGCTCTCGAACCGTGGACGGCTACACGCTCGATCGGGGTTTTCAGGTCCTCTTTACCGCCTACCCCGCCGCCCGCCGGGAACTCGACTACGACGCGCTCGATCTCCGTCGGTTCGCTCCCGGGGCGACGATCGCGCGGCCGAACCACCGGTCGACGCTCGCCGATCCCGTCGGCGATCCGGGCGCGACCCTGCCGACGCTGTTGAATCGCGACGTCCGGACGGCCGACAAACTCCGGCTCTTTCGGCTCCGGCGGGGGCTCAAACGACGGACGTGGGAGGACGTCCTCGACGGCGGGGACGCGACGATCCGCGAGTATCTGGCCGAGCACGGCTTCTCGACGGCGTTCGTCGAACGCTTTGCGGCCCCTTTCTACGGCGGAATCACGCTCGATCGCTCTCTCGGAACGTCGAGTGCGGTCTTCGAGTACACGTTCAAGGCGCTCTCGGAGGGCGATACCGTCGTTCCCGCCGGTGGGATGGGTGAGATTCCGGCCCAACTCGGCGCGCGAGCGGAGGCCGCGGGCGCGACAATCGAGACCGGCGTCGCCGTCACGGGGGTCGACACCACCGCCGACACACCGACCGTCGAAACCCGGTCGGGGACCCGCTCACCCGATGCCGTCGTCGTCGCGACGGATCCGAGGACCGCCGCCGAACTGACCGACGTCGGGACGCCCACCGGGGGGAGATCCTGCGTGACGGTCCACTGCTCGCTTCCCGAGCATCAGGTG
This sequence comes from Natronomonas salinimetallica, assembly GCF_013839515.1. Lineage (GTDB taxonomy): Archaea > Halobacteriota > Halobacteria > Halobacteriales > Haloarculaceae > Natronomonas. The sequence continues at coordinate 59,991 of NZ_JACDNQ010000002.1, forward strand.
CTCGATACGGGATCGCGGATCGTTCTGAACGCGGCCGATGCCGAACCGAACACCGTCGCCCCGATGAGCGCGGCGGCCCCCGAGTACGCGCCGGAGGGCCGACAGCTCCTGAGCGCGACGTTTCTCGGGTCCCGACCGGAGCCAGACGACGAACTCGCGGGGATCGTCCGTGACGCGCTCTCGGCGTGGTTCCCCGAGCACCATTTCGGCGGCTTCGAGGCGGTCGGCGTCGACCGAATCGAGTTCGCCCAGTTCGAGCAGCCGCCGGGATTCCGCGATGCCGTACCGACGGTCGATTCGCCCGACAGTCCCGTCTTCGTAGCCGGCGACTACACCGAGTGGTCATCGATCCAGGGGGCCTTGAAAAGCGGTCGGCGAGCGGCCGAGGCCGTCCTCAGAGATCGGACGTAGCCGGCGCGTGCCCGCGACGAATCAGCCCAGCGTGTCCGGGCGAAGCCCCGCTCGCGCTTCGACCATCGAGTCCCCGGCGGGGATCCCGCGATAGCCGACGATCCCTTCGACCCCGCAGCCGTCGAAAAGGATCGGGACGAACGGCCAGTTGGCGACGAGCCGGTCGCCGTCGACGCGGGCGAACACCGTCCCGTCGTCGACGATAACCGTCCGGACACCGGTCTCTATAGTAGAGATCGGAAGACAATACACACTCGGCCGCACGCCGGAACCGATCGTCATTCGGTACGACGACCGCGAACTCGTCGGGGCCTGGACCGTACGTCCGAACGACCGGGTCGGCGTCCGGCGTCTCCATACCCTCCGTTGGACGGCGACCGGTTTGAGCGTTCGGGGGCCGAACACGCCACCGTCAAGGGGGTGCTCGGAGTAGGGGGGATATGGCACGGCCGGTCACCGAGGCTGTCACGCTGCTCGACGTCGCGTGGCCGGAGCCGATCGGCGCGAACGCGTATCTGGTCGACGACGGCGAGGTGACGCTCGTCGACGCCGGCGTTCCGCTTCCACGCCGCTCCCTCTCCGACGAGATACGGGCCGCCGGCTACGCCACCGGGGAGATCGACCGCGTCCTCTTGACCCACTACGACATCGACCACGTCGGCGGACTGGCACGCGTCGACCTCGACGCCCCGATCTATCTCGGTGCCCTCGATCGCCGTCTCGTCCGCCGATCGTGGTCGCCACCGTGGAGCCACCACAAGGGGGCCTTCCACCGACTCGTCCGCCGGGTGTACTCGCTTTCTGGGGTCGACCTCCGGGGCGTCTCGGACGGCGACCGGATCGGTGGGTTTCTCGCGTATCACACCCCCGGACACAACCCCGGACACACGGTGTATCTCCACCCCGAATCGGGAGCCGCGATGCTCGGCGATCTCGTCTGGAACACGTCCGGGGCGTTCGTCTCCCCCCCGTGGATCGACTCCTACGACACCGGCCGAATCGCCGACAGCATCGACCGGATCGCCGAGGAGCGCTTCGAAGCCGCCTGTATGGGGCATGGGGAACCGGTTCCCGCAGGCGGACGGGACGCCCTCCGAGCGCTCGCAGCCGAGTTGGCGGGTCGGTCGTGATCGGGCAAGCCGTCGGGAGACCGTGGCCCGAGCCGGGACCGGGGGCGGATCGGCCGTATCAAAAACCGTGACGTTGAAGCGCCCCGACGGTACACTCGGCGGTATGCACCCACGCGCCGAGGCGTTCAAGCGGCGAGCACACGCGGAGTACGGTATCGAAGTCGACGTCCACGAATTCCCCGAGGGGACGAAAACCGCCGCCGAGGCGGCCGAGGCGGTCGGATGTTCCCTCGAGCAGATCGCCAGTGGGATCGTCCTCTCGGCCGACGACGGGTTGATCGTCTCCGTCACGAGCGGTGCGAACCGCGTGAGCACGGCGAAGATCGCCGCCCTGGTCGGCGTCGGCGAGTCCGGGATCTCGATGGGCGACGCCGCGGAGATCAAGGAGACGCTCGGATGGTCCATCGGCGGCGTTCCGCCGTTCTGTCACGATACCGACGTCCCGGTATTCGTCGACGAGACGCTATCGGGCTTTGAGGCGGTGTGGGCCGCCGCCGGTACGCCGGAGGCCGTCTTTTCGATTTCCCCCGAGCGGCTCGTCGAGGCCGCCGATGCGACCGTCGCCGACGTCCGCGAGTGAGCGATTGTACGGACTGTCCGGGCCGCGTCCCGACGAGGGTGTTATCCGCTGTACTGACGATTCCGCCGTATTGGGGGTCGGTCACACGACGCTGCATCCACGGAAACGTGGTGTTATATCTGGTTGAACTACTACCAATCATTACTATTTGAACGGGTTTCGAAGGGGCAATATTAATATGTCCTGGGGTATATTTCATAAATATGGTCGACACGACGCGACGGCAGTTACTCACGGCGACGGCCGGGGTGGGCGGTATCGGGCTGTTTGCCGGCTGTATCGGTAGCGATGCGGGTACCGACAGCGCACCGGCGACCGGATCCGCCGATCGGGGGACGACCGCACAGGCGTCGTTTTTCGTCTTTGGCGACATCACCCAACAGATCGCCGGTGACGCTGCCACGGCGGAACTGCTGGTACCGGTCGGGCAACACGGCCACGGGTGGGAGCCGGGTCCGAACGTCCGTCAAGCGATCTACGAGGCGGACCTCTTCGTGCATGGCATGGAGAGCTTCCAGCCGTGGGTCGACACGATCGTCCGGGATCTCTCGGCCGACGGGGCCGGCGTGACGACGCTGGACATCGGTCGCGGGGTCGACCTGCTCGAAGCCGGTGGCGACGACGAGCACACCGACGACGAGCACACCGACGACGAGCACACCGACGACGAGCACACCGACGACGAGCACACCGACGACGAGCACGATCGCGGGTCGGTGGATCCACACTTCTGGATGGACCCGCTCCGCGTGAAGGAGGCCGCCGAGACCGTCCGTGAAGGCCTGATCGACGCCGACCCCGACAGCGCGGACACGTACGCCGACAACACTGCGCGGTTTCGGACGGAGCTCGATGCCCTCCACGGGCGAGCCGAATCGATCGTTGCGGACGCCGGCACGGAGACGATACTCGTGGCGGGTCACAACTCGCTGCGGTATTTCGGGGACCGGTATGGCATCAACGTCGAATCGCTGACCGGCGTCTCCCCGGACGACATCCCGACGCCCAGGGACATCGAACGGGCCCAGTCGATCATCGACGACCACGACCTCCAGTACGTCTGTGCCGATCCGCTGGAGTCACAGCGGGCTGCCGACCAACTCGTCGCGGAAACCGACGTCGAGGACGTGCTCGATCTGACGGCGATGCCCGGGTTGACCGAGGCCTGGGAGTCAAAAGGCTGGGGCTACGTCGACGTCATGGAGAACGTAAACCTTCCAACGCTGGAACGCGCACTGAACGCATAATGGGTCTTATCGAGGTTCAAAACGTCTCGTTCGCCTACTCCGACCGCCCCGTGGTCGACGACGTCTCTCTCACTGTCGAGGCCGGGGAGTTCTTGGGGCTCGTGGGGCCGAACGGATCGGGAAAGACTACCTTGCTCGAGTTGATGATCGGCCTCCGAAAGCCGGACCGGGGGTCGGTCCGGCTGTTCGGCGAGCCGGCACACGCGTCGGCCGAGCGCGATCGGGTCGGGTTCGTCCCGCAGAACGTCGGCGACACGACCGGGGAGATGCCGGTGACAGTGCGGGAAGTCGTCCGCATGGGTCGGTATCCCCACCGGCTCATCGGCCGTTTCCGTGACGCCGACCGGACCGCCGTTACCGACGCACTGCGCCGTGTCGATATCACGGACCTCGCCGACCGACGGGTCGGCCGGCTCTCGGGTGGCCAACGACAACGGGTCTTCATCGCCCGCGCGCTGGCGGCCGACGCCGACCTGTTGGCCCTCGATGAGCCCACCGTCGGTGTCGACGCGGAGTCACGCGAGGCTTTTTATACGCTGCTGCAGGAACTGAACGACGAGGGGATCACAATCATCCTGATCGAACACGACATCGGCGTCGTTACGACCCACGCGTCCGAGATCGCCTGTCTCAACCGGGAGCTGTTCTTCCACGGCGATCCCGAGGCGTTCGTCGAGACGAACGCCCTGGCCGACGCCTACGGCGGCACCCAGTCGATCGTCCACCACGATCACTGATGTCGAACGCACTCCTTCCCGCCGCGTCCGGCATATCCCTGCTTGCGACGGCTGTCGACCGCGGCGTCGGATTCCTCCTCGATACCCTGTGGGGCACGATGCTGGACCTCCTCGCGCAACTGACCGGCATTGGCATGCTCGGCTTTCCGTACATGCAGCGGGCGTATCTGGCCGCGATCTGTATCGCGGTGATCGGCCCGCTAGTCGGCGGCTTTCTGGTCCACCGCGAGATGGCGATGATCGCCGACACGCTTGCACACTCGGCGTTCGCCGGCGTCGCCGCCGGCCTGTTCGTCAACGCCGTGTACGCGGTCGCCGTCCCCCCGCTTTTGTCCGCGCTGATCGTCGCCGCCGTCGCGGCCCTGTTGGTACAGACACTCGTCGACTATGCGGGGGCCTACCGAGATACCTCGTTGGCGATCGTGCTCACCGGCGCGTTCGCGGTCGGCAGCGTTCTCATCACGGCGACTGACGGCGGTATCGCCGTCGGGATCAACGCGTATCTCTTCGGGAGTTTAGCGACCGTCTCGCGTTTCAACGCCGCCCTCCTGGTCGCGATGAGCGCGGTCGTCACGATCGGGATCACACTCGCCTACCGGCCGCTCGTCTACATCACATTCGACGAAGTCGGCGCGCGCGCCAGTGGAATCCACGTGAAACGGTACAACCAACTGCTGGCGGTGTTGACCGCGGTCGTCGTCGTCGGCGCGATGCAGATCATGGGCGTGATTCTCGTCGCCGCGATGATCGTCGTGCCGGTCGCTACGAGTACCTCGGTCCGTGGTTTCAAGCGCTCGATCGCGGCGGCGGTCGGCGTGGGGCAACTGGGAACGATCACCGGCGTCACCCTGTCGTATCAGTACGACGTCGCGGCCGGCGGTACCATCGTCCTCGTCGCGATCGGGCTCTACGTCGCCACCAAACTCGGCGTTCGGGCCGGCGGCCGAACGGCTACCGAGACGCCGGGTCGGGCGGCCCCCCGGACGGCGGACGGCGGCGACGAACCGCGGTGAGCCGCCGGCCACGGACGTCCCTTCTGCCCCGATGGCGGGGCATCGGACTCGAAACGTCCATCAGATGCCACCGGACGCCGGTCTCGCGCCCGGCGAGTCGGAGAGTATTTTTTTCCACGGGCCGTACGACGTGATAGATGGTACGGGTACCCGGAGTGTTCGATGCCGAACGTGTCGCAGTCGTCGGGGCGACCGAGCGTGAGGGCTCGGTTGGGGCCGCAGTGATGGAGAACCTCATCGAAGACTTCGACGGTGAGGTCCGGCCGGTGAATCCGAGCGTCGATCAGGTGTTCGGGCTGTCCTGCGTGGACGACGTCGAGGAGACGAACGCCGATCTGGCGGTCGTCGTCGTCCCGCCGAAGGCGGCCATCGAGGTCCTCGAGTCCGCCGGGGATGCCGGGATCGAGAACCTCGTCGTCATCACGGCGGGCTTCAGCGAGGTGGGGAGTGAGGGCGTTGCTCGCGAGGCGGAACTCCGCGAGATCGCCGAATCCAACGGGCTCAACGTCGTCGGGCCGAACTGCCTCGGCGTTGTCTCGACGCCGTCGGGGTTGAACGCGACGTTTAGCCCGCGCAATGCGCTTCCCGGACGGATGTCGTTCATGAGCCAATCCGGTGCGCTCGTGACGGCGATCCTCGCGTGGGCCGGCGACCGCGGCCTGGGATTCAAAGACATCGTCTCGCTCGGCAACAAGGCCGTCCTCGACGAGGCCGATTTCGTCGAAACGTGGGGTGACGACCCCGACACCGACGTCGTCCTCGGATACCTCGAGGGGATCGACGACGGGACCGGGTTCGTCGAGACCGCCCGTGAGGTCACCCGAGAGACCCCTGTCGTCGTCCTCAAATCGGGGCGAACCGAGGCCGGCGCACGGGCGGCGTCGTCCCATACGGGCGCGATCGCGGGCAGCGAGGCGGCCTACGAGGCCGGCCTCGAAAAGGCCGGCGTGATCAGAGCCGACTCCACCGAGGAGCTGTTCGACTTCGGGGCGATGCTCTCGGGGGGCGACCTCCCCGAGGCCGACGGCGTCGCCGTCGTGACGAACGCCGGCGGTCCGGGCGTGATCGCGACCGATGCGATCGGCGACGCCGACCTCGAATTGGCGACGTTCGCGGACGAAACCCGAGAACGGCTTCGGGATGCGCTCCCGTCGACGGCGAGCGTCCACAATCCGGTCGACGTCATCGGCGATGCACCGGCCGAACGGTTCGATGCGGCCCTCGATGCCGTCCTCTCCGATCCCGACGTCGGTGCCGCCGCCGTCATCGCCTGTCCGACCGCCGTCCTCTCGTTCGATCGCCTCGCGGAGACGATCGCCGGACTCAAAGAACGGGAGTCGGTCCCGCTTGCGGTCTGTCTGATGGGCGGATCCGCCGTGGAGGCCCCCTCGGAGACGCTCTCGGCGGTCGGGACGCCGACGTATTTCGATCCGACGCGGGCCATCCGGAGCCTCGATGCGCTCCGGCAGTACCGATCGATCCGGAACCGGACGTACGAGCCGCCGGAGACGTTCGACGTCGACCGCGGGACGGCCCGATCGATCCTCGAACGGGTCGAGACACAGGACGACAACCGCCTCGGAATCGAAGCGATGGACCTCCTCGACGCCTACGGAATCGAGACGCCGGACGGAGCCGTCGTCGACTCCCCGGGCGCGGCGAGGGCGCTCGCCGAACGGATCGGCGGCGACGTCGTCATGAAGATCGTCTCTCCGGACATTCTACACAAGACCGACATCGGCGGCGTCGAGGTCGGCGTGTCGATCGGGGACGTCGAGGACACCTACGAGACGCTCGTCTCCCGGGCGCGGAGATACCAGCCCGACGCCCGGTTGCTCGGCGTCCAGGTACAGGAACTGATCGATCCCGAAGCGGGTGTCGAAACCATCGTCGGCATGAACCGCGATCCACAGTTCGGGCCGCTTTTGCTCTTCGGTCTCGGCGGCGTCTTCGTCGAGGTGTTGGAGGATACGACCGTCCGGATCGCGCCCGTCTCCGAGCCCGAGGCCGCCGACATGCTCACCGACATCGACTCGACGCCGCTGTTGCGCGGGGCCCGGGGACGAGAGCCGGTCGACGAGGCGGGGATCGTCGAGACGATCCAGCGGCTCTCCCAGCTCGTGACCGACTTCCCCGCGATCGTCGAACTGGATATCAACCCGCTCGTGGCGACGGCCGACGGCGTCGTCGCGGTGGACATCCGCCTTACCGTCGATCCCGAAACCCTATGACCCTACTCGTTACATCACTCGAAGAGAGCACAGGAAAGACCGCCGTCGCGCTGGCGCTCGGCACGGCCGCCCAAGCGCGAGACGAACGCGTCAGCTACATGAAGCCGAAGGGGACCCGCCTCCAATCGGCCGTCGGGAAAACGCTGGACGAGGATCCGATGCTCGCCCGCGAGGTGCTCAATCTCGACGCGGCGATGCACGAGATGGAGCCGATCGTCTACTCGCCGACGTTCGTCCAGGAGGCGATCCGGGGCCGGGAGGATCCGGACGCGCTGCGGGAGCAAATCAAAGACAGCTTCGAGTCGGTCTCGGCCGACGCCGATCGGACGATACTCGAGGGCGGCGGCTCACTCACCACCGGCGGTATCGTCGAGTTGACCGACGTGGATCTGGCCGAACTGCTCGATGCGACCGTTGTCCTCGTGGCCGGGTTCGAGGACCCCGGCGACGTCGACGAGGTGCTCGCGGCCGCCGATCTCCTCGGCGACCGACTCGGTGGCGTCCTCTTCAACGACGTTCCCGATGCCGCCTTCGATACGCTCGCCAGCGACGTCGTCCCGTTCCTCGAAGGACGGGGCATCCGCGTCTACGGGACGGTCCCGCGGGACGAGGACCTCGCCGGCGTCACGGTCGGGGAGCTGGCCGAGGAGATCGGTGCCGACCTCCTGACCGACGGGGTCTCGACCGACGGTCGCATCCGCCAGTTCGTCGTCGGCGCGATGTCCGCCGAGGAGGCTCTCGGACAGCTCCGGCGGATCCGCGATTCGGCGCTCATAACCGGCGGTGACCGGACCGACGTCCAGACCGCTGCGCTCGAAGCGTCCGGGATCGAGTGTCTCCTCCTGACGGGGGGACTTCGCCCCCCGGAGACCGTCCTCGGCCGCGCCGCCGCGGCCGACGTTCCCGTCCTGTCAGTCAGGACGGACACCGCGACGACGCTCGACCGGACGGACGCGGTAATGAACACCGGGAAAACGAGAGACGGGACGACCGTCGAGCGGATGGGACGGCTCCTCGAGGACTACGCGGACGTCGATGCCCTGTTGGGTGGGCGCTGACACCGACGGAACGCGACCGAGCGTCTCCCCTTGACGGGGCGACGGTCCCCGATCGGGAGCCGGCGGGAAACGGTATCAGGCGGCGGATTCGACCGCCTCCACCAGCGTGGCCTTGTCCTGGACGCCGACCATCCGCTCGTACACCTCGCCGTCGGCGAACAGATACAGCGTCGGGACGCCCTGGACTTGGTACTCCGTGGCGAGGTCTTGGTGGGCGTCGATGTCGACTTTTAGCACGGTCGCATCGGTTTCAGCCGCGACCTCGGCGACGGTCGGGGCGAGCATCTTGCAGGGTCCACACCAGTCGGCGTAGAAATCGACGAGAACGACCGAATGCTCCTCCAGCAGCTCCTGGAAGTGCCCTGCCCCCCCGACGTCGATCGGCTCCTCCGGCGACTCGGGCGATTCCGCCCTCGCGGCCAGCTTCTCGCGTTTTTGTCTCCGGATTTCCTCGATGTCTTCCGTATCGCTCATAGACACGGTACGGCAGTGAGAAAATTAATTCCTTCGGGGGTGTGTGCCGCCGACGCCGATCCCGGAACGGACCACCGCCGGGGGACTGTGCACAACCGTCGTTTCATCGGGCCGTCCACCGACAACAGTTAAGGGGAGCCGAGACGACCCGCCTCCATGGAGACAGAATCGACGCCACAGGAGATCACGTCGCTCGTGGGCCGGGAAGTGTATTCGAACAACGGTGTGTTCGTCGGCGAGATCGAGGACATCCAACTGGACCTCCAGCGCGAAGCCGTCACCGGCCTCGCGTTGGGTGACGTCAATCGGGAGCTGTTCGAGACCCGCCTCTCGGGCTCGAAGGGCGTCATCGTCCCGTACCGGTGGGTCCGGGCCGTCGGCGACGTCGTACTCGTCAACGACGTGGTCGAACGTCTCAGCGAACCGGACGGCGAGGAAGCGGCGGCCTAGCTGCCGTTCGACCCGTCGTTACTGCTCCCGCTTTCGACGCCCATCGCCTCGAAGAGCTTCGAGCGGACCGCCTGCTCGGTGAGTTGTAACAGCGTCTCCCGGTTGTCGCCGGTGATCTCCAGCCCGGTAAAGATGCCGAGCGGGATCTCCGCGGAGGCGTCCGTCGAATGCCCCCGAACCTCGCCGATCTCCTCGAAGGCGTCCTGTAGCACGTTGCCGATGTTGATCCGGATGTCCTTCGAGCGGGCCGCAAGATAGATCGTATCGTCCGCGATGGCGAACACCGCCGACGTCGTGATGCCCTCCAGGTTGAGGAGGTGTTGGGCCGCCTGTGAGAGGGCGTCCCGGTCGCGGATGAACCCGGCGTTCGAGACCAGATGCGAACCCTTCACCTCGCGGCTCCGGATCGCCTCGGCGAGCACGTCGAGCGTCTCGGGACTCATCGACGGCGACTCGACCTGTTCGAGCGTGTCGTGGTTCGCGAAGGGGTACAGATACGCTGCCGCCGTCAGGTCGGCGGGCGTCGTGTCCCGTTTGAAATCGAGCGTCTCGGCTCTGATCCCGTACAACAGCGCGGTCGCGACCTCCTCGGAGAGGCTGAGATCGAACTCCTGGACGTACTTGGTCATGATCGTCGACGTCGAGGAGACGTTCGACCGGATGTCGCTGAACGTGGCCCCGTAGTCGACCTCCGGCTCGAAGTGGTCGATCAGGATATCCACGTCGCCGTCGACGACCGGCTCCGTCGCCTTCGCGCAGTCGACCAACGCGAGCGTGTCGTACTCCTCGAGGTTCGTCTCGGCCAGCGAGACGAGCTCGATCCCGAGCAGATTGACGAACGCCCGGTTCTCCTGGTGGCCGATTTCGCCCTCATAGAGGATGTCGGCTTCGACATCGCGCGAGCGGGCGATGGCCTGTAAAGCGACCGCCGAGGCGATGGAGTCCGGGCCGGGCGAGCGGTGGGCGAGGATCCCGACGGAGTCCCCACCGTCGAGGAGATCCGACAGCTGTGTCGCCTTGTATTCGAGCTCGCCCTGTTCGAGCGCACGGAGCGCCGAGTCGGCGATGACGGCGGAGGGGTTGATGACGACGTCCGCACCCGCCGCCCGGAGCTCGTCGGCCATGACCGGGTCGGACGCCCGGACGATGATAAACCGATCGCCCTCCCTGTCGCCGAGGTTCTCGACGGCGGCCAGGTTCGCGTCGACGTCCGGCGAGAGAATCAACACGACGTCGCGGTCGGCGACGGCTTCGGCGGCCGCCTCGGCGTGGATGTCGGCACGGCGCGCGTCGAGGTCTTGGTCTCTGAGCGCTCCGACGCGCCCCTCGTCTTGATCCAGGATGAGGACGTCTTTGTCCTCCGCGACTAACTCCTCCGCGACGGCGTGACCGACGCTACCGCACCCGAGGATCGCATACGTCGACATCGACGCCATCGAGATCGCGGTGCTCATTATACCGCCAACGAAGGGGTACTATCACTTAATACGACCGTCCAGTTCCTGCCGTGGCAGACACTCCCCATCGGTCCGAGGAACGCAACGTATTTCAAGCGACCGCCGGTACGTTTGATCGCAGGGCCGATAGCTCAGTCAGGGAGAGCATCTGGCTCTTAACCAGACGGTCGGGGGTTCAAATCCCCCTCGGCCCGTTTTTGCGACGAACGGACGTGAGGAGCAGGGCGGTCCGGGATATGAATCCTGGAAGACGCAGCGCGAACGGCGTGAGCGACCGTTTTCGTCCGGTTCAAATCCCCCTCGGCCCGTTTTTGCGACGAACGGACGTGAGGAGCAGGGCGGCCCGTGTTTTGAATGCCACCAAGCAGTGCCGAGCGAAGCGATGTCTGCTCGCCACGACGAGAAACCCCATACAGTCCGGATCGCGGTCGTCGCCCGATCACGCCGGATACGTCCCGTCGAGCCGTGTCCGTTCGATCACGGCATCCTCAATCGCCGAACGGAGGGCATCGGCGTCCGTCCCTGGCGGGAGTTCGAGTTGTGCATCCAACGCGAAGAGTTCGAACCGGTATCGGTGCTCTCTGTCCGGCGGGTTCGGTCCGCCGTAGCCGGTCTCGCCGTAATCGTTCGCTCCTTCCGTCGCGTCCTCCGGCGTCCACCCCTCGGGGATCCTCGCCGTCCCGGGTGGGATATTCCAGACGACCCAGTGATCCCATACCTTCCCCGCCGGTTCGACCGCGTCGGGATCGTCCACGACGAGAGCCAGCGACTCGGCCCCGTCGGGGACGTTCTCGATTTCCAGCGGTGGGTTCACGTTCTCGGCCTCGTAGCCGTGCTGTTCGGGGATCCGTCCGCCGTCCGCGAACGCCGGGCTCGTGAGTGTGAGTTCGTTCATCTGTGTTGTTCCTCCGGTTGAGGGGTGTCGCTTTCCGACAGCGGCTTCGATCCCGGGATACTATATCTTTGTGCCGATCGGACGTACGAACTCACGCGACCTACGGCCGTTCGGATACTGAATCGGATCCCCCATCCGGAGCGGTTCGATCACGCTCGGCGAGCGCACCGACGGCCAAGACCAGCGCGTACAACAGACAAAATCCCAACAAAAAGATGAGTACGATCAGGTCCGGATCGGCGTAGCCGCCCCCGGCCGCCGAAGCGACACCCCCGGCCGCCGAAGCGACACCCCCGGTGGCCGGGGACACAGCAGCTACTGTGAGGCCGCTTCCCGTCATCGTTCGGCGTCGGTGCCCGGACGTGGATCCCATGCGTTCGCCCCTCGATCTTCGAGCATTATCAGGGCTGCTAGGAGGGGAACGTATCCCGACGTAGCGGTCGGTAGTCGCAGTCGGGATAGATCTCGATCTCCGGCCACCCCTCGACCCCCGTCGTCAGATGCATCCGGTCCGTCACGTCTTCCATCGCGTCGAGGACGCCGTCCAAAAGCACCGCGAGCTGGCGGTAGGCGACGGCGGTTCCGTCACCCTCGCGGCCGAACGCCGCCTCGATGACCTCATCCCGTACGGTATCGGCCTCGCCTTCGAGGGCGCGGATCGTGCTCACCCCCTCCGTGATCGATCCACCGTCGTCGGGCCGGATCAACGCCCCGATGAACTCTCCGACGACGCGTTCGAGTTCGTCCATCGCCGCGACGGCGATCTCCGCCATACGCGAGAGGCCCCCGAGGCAGTCCCCGCGGCGCGTCGGCGCGATGGCGAGGAGTTCCCCGGCGAACTGCTCTGCGGCGTTCGCGATCGTATCGAGCCGCTCGTAGAGTTCGAGCATCCGGTCGGTATGGCGGTGATCCCACTCCGCGACCCCCCCGGTATCCCTTCCGGCCGCGTCGGTGAGGAGTCGCCCGAGTTCCAGTTTGAGCCCGTCGCAGTCGCTCTCGACGTTCCGCATCCGGGCGAGGATCGGCCGGTAGGCCCGTCCCTCCCCGTAGCGTCCGAGGAGTACGGGAAGCGCGGCCACACAGTCCGCGAGCCGTCCGAGATACCGCCGGGTCGTCGCGTCGAGACGCCGGCCGAACGCGATCGGGTGATCCGCTCTCATCGTCCGTCCCTCCCTCCGGTCGGTTAAAGGCGGTTGCTATGACCCCTCGATAGCGCCCGATACGGGGTGTAAACCGGACGTAGTGCTATATTGCGCTACGTACGGGGACCGCTTGCTTCCCTGCGAGGACGGGCGTACGTCGGTGCCGAACGATTCGGGCATCACCCTCCGCAGTTCGACATAGCTCGTTCGACCCGCCGTCTGTGTTCCGCGACCGTCTCCAACAGCTCCGCGACGAGCGACATCACCGGATAGTCGACGTCGAGGTCCTGATACAAGTACACGGTCACGTCGGGGACGTCGCCGGGGAGTCGCTGGATGCGCCGCTGATCGAAGATCGCGTCCTGTCGTCGGTCGGAGAGCGCCGCACAGTTCTTCGCTATGACGCGCAGCCGAGCCCGGTAGGCGTCGAGGGTGCCGAACCGCATCTCCCCGAACTCGGCCGAGTCGAGGTCGGCACACTCCGCCGCGAGTGCCTCGAGTTCGGACTGTGCCTCGAGAACCGACTTCCGCTCGCGGTCAACGGCGTCGACGAGCGACTCGCGGGCGGATTGGGAGGTTTCGACCGCCGACAACAGCGCTCGCTTGCACCGGCCGTTGAACACGGTGCCGTCGGTGAGCGCCGAGGCGATATCGGGCGAGAACTCCTCGGCGAGGCTCTCGACGTAGGTGTCGTCGTACTCTTCGACGTAGTGTGGGGCGCTCATCAGCGTCGATTCGTAGGCCTCCCGAACCCGCCGGAGCCCCGTCGCGGTGCTCGATACGCCGGCCGACACCCCGACTGGCTGTCGGTTTCGGGGCGTGTATCGCTCCGTCGGAATCGAGCGAACCCGATCCGCGAACGCCTCGAGGGCCTCGAGTTCGTCCGAGATCCGCCGTCGCTCGCGCCGGAGTTCCGACACCGCCGCTGCCAGCCGGTCGTCGACGTCGATTCGAGTGGCGGACGCGTCCATACCTGTCGGAGGGTCGATCTACGTGATAAACGGTCGTAATTGGGATATAGGTCCGGACGTAGCTATATATGGCCGTACGTATCGGCATGGCGTGAGCCGTTACACTGCCACGGTACGGGCCGTTACACTGCCACGGTACGGGCCGTCATCCGTCGGTTCCTCCGAGCGTTTCTCCCCCGTGGTGCGGAACCCGTCTCGATGTCGCGTCGGTAGTGGATCGTTCCGTTCTCGCTCACCACGCAAAAATAAATATGTCTATATAGCACTCGATTGTGGAATAGTTTCAATCGAACCAGTAGAGACCGATCTACAGTACTCATAGCATCCTCTTTATGCCTATCTCGGAAATCAGCAGGTGATGGCACCAAGCCACTTCGACGGACTGACGCGGCGTAACGCGATCAAAGCAATCGGCGGTGCGGGCGCGTTCGCCGTGGCCGGCTGTACCGAGACCGAGGGCAACGGAAACGGTGACGGGACGTCCGGCGGAAACGGAAACGGTAGCGGCGAAAACGACATGTCCGGCGGCAGCGAGTCGGAATCGCTCTCCGGGGCGATCAACATCGCCGGCTCCAGTACCGTCTTCCCGTTGATGTCCGCCGTCGCCGAGGAGTACTCGGAGGAGAACCCCGACGTCAGCGTGGACATCAGCTCTACCGGATCCGGCGGTGGCTTCTCGAATTACTTCTGTGTCGGTGAGACCGACTTCAACAACGCGAGCCGGCCGATCAAGGGGGAAGAACAGGACCTCTGCTCGGAAAACGACGTCGAGTACATCGAGTTGATCGCCGCGACCGACGCCCTGACGGTCGTTATCAACAACGACAACGACTTCGCGACCGAGATGACCATCGACGAACTCGCACAGATCTGGCAGGAGGGCGCAGCGGAAACGTGGAGCGACGTTCGCGACGAGTGGCCCGACGAGGAGATCGAGCGATACGGGGCCGCGGACACCTCCGGTACCTTCGATTACTTCGTCGAGAACGTCCAGGGCGCGGAGGCCGGCCACACCGACGACTACCAGGCGACGGAGCAGGACAACACGATCGCCCAGGGCGTCGAAGGCAGCGAGTACGCGATCGGCTACTTCGGCTTCGCCTACTGGTATCAGAACCAAGATCAGATCACGCCCGTCGCGATCGATAACGGCAACGGGCCCGTCGAACCGAGCCTCGAGACGGCGGCGTCCGGCGAGTACCAGCCGCTGTCGCGGCCGCTGTTCACGTACCCCTCGATGTCGTCGCTCGCCAAGGACCACGTCGCCGATTTCGCCCGGTACTTCGTCAGTCAGACCGACAACGAGCAGATCGTCGCCGAGGAGGTCGGCTACGTACCGGCGACGCAGGACGTCAAAGAAGAACAGATGCAGAAGCTTGAAGACGCGATCGAAGAAGCACAATAGTACATGTATGATGATCCGGCGTCCCCTCTGTCCACCGCCGACGGTCCGACGGCTCCCAGCCGTGCGGGAGACACCACACTCCGCTGTATGCCCCAACGAAGGTGATGGCTCGTGAGCAGCGGTACTGAGGCGCCGGACCTCCAGCGATCGAGCGGCATCGAGCGCATCAAAGAGACCGGATACGGCGGCGTCTTCGTCGCGTGTGCCGCCGTCACGCTGTTGACGACGATCGCGATCTTCGTGACGCTGCTCTCCGATGCGTTCGCGTTCTTCATGCAGGTGCCGGCCACCGAGTTCCTGTTTTCGACCGAGTGGAGTCCGAATCCGCTGGGTGGCGGGCAGGTGTTCGGTATCGTCCCGCTCGTCATCGGGACGCTCACCGTGACGATCACGGCGGCGTTAATCGCGATCCCGATCGGGACGCTCACCGCGATCTACCTCAGCGAGTACGCGACGTCGCGTCTCCGGTCGATACTGAAGCCGATGTTGGAGGTGCTCGCGGGCATCCCGACGGTCGTCTACGGCTACTTCGCGCTCGTGTACGTCACACCGGCGCTGCAGGCGACCCTGTTTCCCCAGATGAGTACGTTCAACGCGCTGTCGGCGTCGCTCATGGTCGGCATCATGACGATCCCGATGGTGTCCTCGATCAGCGAGGACGCGATGAGCGCCGTCCCGGACTCGCTGCGACAGGCGGGGTACGGCCTGGGCGCGACGAAGTACGAGGTATCGACCGGCATCGTCGTTCCCGCGTCGCTGTCGGGGATCGCCTCCTCGTACATCCTCGCCATCTCGCGTGCCATCGGCGAGACGATGATCGTCGTCGTCGCGATGGGCGCACAGGCGAATATGCCCGACGTTCAGCGGGCGATCCTCGGGATTCCGTACATCCACCCGGGCGACGTCCTCTTCGACCCGGGGATGACGATCACCGTCTCGATGGTACAGATCGCCGGCAGCGACCTCACCGGCGGAACGGTCCCCTACGACGCGATGTTCGCGCTCGGATTGGCCCTCTTTGTCGTCACGCTGATTATGAACGTACTGAGTGACCTCATCGCCGAACGATATCGGGAGGAGTACTGAATGGCGGTCGAACGGGACACCGCCGACTCCGGCTTCGGGGAAGTCAGCCGGATCAAAGGCATCGCATTCCGGTATCTCTCCTTCGGCGCATCGGTGATCGGCATCCTCGCGCTGGCGGCGTTGTTGGTGTACGTCTTCGTCGACGCGTTCGATCTCGCCAACGCGAGCCCCGAGTGGCTCCTCACGTACTTTTTGACGCTCGTCGCCCCCTTCATCGGGTTCTGTCTGTACAGCGCCGGCGACCGGGAACTGCTCGGACGGACGGTGCTCGCGTTGGGTGGCGGCCTCCTCGGAACGGCCGTCGCCTTCGAGGCGATCGAGCTCCTCGTTCGGCCGATCCCGCGGCTCACGTGGCCGGTCGCGTATCTGTTCGTCGTTGCGGTTCCGGTCGTCGGATACGTTCTCTTCGCCGGTGCACAGAAACCAGTCGGCCGGACCGGCTTCGGCCTGCTCGGCCGACCCGTCGGTGGGGCCACACTCGGCACCGCCGTCGCCATGCTGTTCATCGTGTTCGATATGCGGCTGTGGTTTCTGGTGTACACGCTCGGGATCTTCCCGGCCGGCCTCGTTCGCGCCTACGGCGGCCTTCGGGGCGCAGGCCGGCTGGCCGGACTATCGGTTCCGATCGGTGTCGTCGGCGTCGTCGCGGCCGCGTTCCTCCGAAACGTGATCCGTACGTACCCGACGTCGCCGCTCATCTTCGCGTGGACGTTCGGCGTGCCGATCGCGTTCGCCGCCGCCACGCTCGTCGGTTCGCGCGGCGCGAGCCGGGAATCGGCCGCGGCGGTCGGCGTGGTCTCGCTCGTGGCCGCCGGCCTCGGGACGACGCTCGGCTCCTCGGCCCTTCCGGACGGATCGACGGTGCTGGTGCTCGCGGCTACGGTCGCGCCGACCGCCACGTACCTACATCGCACCGTGGAATCCGGCGAGGGGCTGTCCGGACTGGCGCTACCGGTGCTTCTCGGCGGCGGCGCCCTCGCCGGCGCGGCGATCGTCGGGGCATTCGGGATCCCCGCCCCGGATCCGTGGCTCGATCCGGGCTTCGTCACGGAGGCCCCCTCGCGAAACGCCGTCGAAGCCGGCTTGTACCCCGCGATCGTCGGATCGGTCATCATTATCGCGATCGTCGCGCTACTGTCGTTCGTCCTCGGCGTCGGCGCGGCCGTCTTCCTCGAAGAGTATACCGCCGACACCGGGATCGTGGGGGGGATAACCCGAATCATCCAGATCAACATCGCAAACCTGGCTGCCGTCCCCTCCGTCGTCTACGGGCTGCTCGGGCTCGGCCTGTTCGCGAACCTGCTCGGGTTCGGGTTCGGGACGGCCGTGACGGCCTCGCTGACGCTATCGCTTCTCATCCTGCCGATCACGGTCATCTCGGCCCAGGAAGCGATCCGGTCGGTGCCGAACGATCTCCGGCAGGCCTCCTACGGGATGGGGGCGACCCGCTGGCAGACGACGAAAAACGTCGTATTGCCCGAGGCGCTGCCGGGGATTTTGACCGGTACGATCCTCGCATTGGGGCGGGCGATCGGCGAAACCGCGCCGCTCATCATGATCGGCGCTGCGACGACCGTCTTCAGCGCGCCGAACGACGTCTGGAGTCGGTTCAGTGCGATGCCGATGCAGATCTTCGCGTGGTCGGACTTTCCCCAGGCGGAGTTCCGATACGGGGTCGTCGCGGCCGGCGTTGTGACGCTTCTCATCGTCCTGCTCAGCATGAACGCGACCGCGATCATCATTCGGAACAAGATGGAACGAGGCACCTAACATGTCACAGAACGACGTACCCGATACCGAAGCACAGACCAACGCGGGCGGTGAGACACGGTCGGATCCGGACGATTCACTCGTTCGGACCGACGTTCGTGCTACCGGATCGACCGGACACGGCGGCTCCAACGAGACGGTTGTCGAGACCCGCGACCTCGACGTGTACTACGGGGACGAACGGGCGATCGACGACGTTTCGATGGAGATCCCCGAACACCAGGTGACCGCGTTGATCGGTCCCTCCGGCTGCGGCAAATCGACGTTCCTGCGGTGTGTCAACCGAATGAACGACCTCATCGACGTCGCCCGCGTCGAGGGAACTATCACGCTGCGCGGGACGGACATCTACGACAGCGACGTCGATCCGGTGGCGTTGCGCCGGAAGGTCGGGATGGTGTTTCAAAAGCCCAATCCCTTCCCGAAAAGCATCCGTGACAACGTCGCTTACGGGCTCGAAGTACAGGGACGAGACGTCACCGAGGACCGGATCGAGGAGTCCTTGCGCGCGGCGGCGCTTTGGGAGGAAGTCAAAGACCAACTCGACGAGTCGGGACTCGCGCTCTCGGGCGGCCAACAACAGCGGCTCTGTATCGCCCGAGCGATCGCACCCGATCCCGAGATCGTCCTGATGGACGAACCGACGTCGGCGCTCGACCCCGTCGCAGCCTCGAAGATCGAGGACCTCATCGACGAGTTGGTCGAAGACTATACCGTCGTCATCGTCACTCACAACATGCAGCAGGCCGCCCGGATCTCCGATAAGACGGCCGTCTTCCTCACCGGCGGGGAACTCGTCGAGTTCGACGACACCACGACGGTCTTCGAGAACCCCGACGACGACCGCGTCGAGGACTACATCACCGGCAAGTTCGGGTGACTATGGCACGAGTAGAGTACCAAGAGCAGTTAGACGACCTCCGCAGGAACGTCGTGGCGATGGGCGATACCGTCATCGACCGCTACGACGCGGCGCTGCGGGCTCTCGAGACGAAAGACGAATCGCTCGCCGAGGACGTCATCGACGGCGACGAGGAAATCAACGAACGGTATCTCGACCTCGAAAGCGACTGCATCGACCTGTTCGCGCTCCAACAGCCGGTCGCGAGCGATCTCCGCTTTGTCGCCTCGTCGTTCAAGATCATCACCGATCTCGAGCGGATCGGTGACCTGTCGGTCAACCTCGCCGAATACACCATCGCGGCCGAGCGCGAACGCTACCCGGAGATCGACCTCATCCACATCGGCACCGAAACCGGGGGGATGCTCATGGAGGCAATGGACGCCTACGAGGCCGGCGATCCCGAACTGGCGAGCGAGGTCGCCGAACGTGACGACGAGATCGATCACCTCTGTTCGGCGGCAAGCGACGCCGTCGTCGAGGATCTGATCCGGACGGACTACGGCGACGAGGCCGACGAGGTGATGGACGACGTCTCGAGGCTGCTTTTGACGGTCCGTGATCTCGAACGCGTCGGCGATCACGCGGTGAACATCTGTGCTCGGACGGTGTATATGATCGATAGCGACGCGGGGTTGATCTACTGACCATGGCCCGACCGATCGGCGACGGAAGCGGCCCGATAGAACGGAAAATACAGGTCACCGGTGGATCGACGTATACGGTTTCGATCCCGAAAGCGTGGGCGAACGCACGTGATATCGGCTCCGGCTCTCCGGTGTATCTATACCCTTTCGAGGATCGGCTGGTCGTCGCCCAACCGGACCGGGACGGGGTCATCAGGCACGCACGAATCAACGTCGAGGCCGTCGGGGAGGACGCGCTGTCCGAACAGATCGAAGCGGCCTACGCCGCCGGTGCCGACGAGGTCGTCGTGGAGTCCGACACCGGCTTCGATTCGACGGAACGGCGGATCGCGAGCGGCGCGATCACGAGCCTCGTTGGGATCGAGATTTCCTCCGAGACCGACCACGAGATCGTCGCACGGAGCCTGCTCGATCCATCGGAAGTCTCACTCGACGGGACGATCGACCAACTCCGGGGGATCGCGCTGTCGATGCACGAGAACGCAATCCGGGCCGTGATCGGGGCAGACGACGACAGCGAGGAGCTCGCCCGCCACGTCGTCTCGCGCGACGACGACGTCGACCGGCTGTTCGCCCTCGTCAGTCGCCAGTTCTACCGGGCGCTGACGGACGTCCGCGAGATCGATAAACTCGGGATCGACCGCCGGATCGCGTTCACCCGGTTCCGGACGGCCAGACAGCTGGAGCGGATCGCGGATCACGCCGAACTCATCGCCGACGTCGCTATCAGGCGGGACGGTCCGCCGGATCCGGATCTCGGCGACCGCTTCGAGGAGCTTGCGACCGACGCCAGACGGGTCGTCCGGGCGGCTCTGGACGGCAACACCGGTGAGGCGTTGATCCGTCGCGACGACGTCGTCGATCGTATCGAGGACCTCGATCGGGACCTCTATGGGGCGGATCGGGACGGAACGTACCTTCACGGGCGCGTGCTCGAAAGCGTGAGACGGACGGCCGAATACGGCGGGAACGTCGCCGAGATCGCGACGCTCGCCGGGATCGCAGAACGACAGTGAATCCGCACAAACCGGAACTCGACGACACCATCAAAACGACATGACAGACACGTACACACTCGGATTCGTCTGCGTACAGAACGCGGGCCGAAGCCAGATGGCGACGGCGTTCGCGGAGCGAGAACGGACGCGGCGCGGCCTCGAGGAAGCCGTCGAAATCGTGACCGGCGGCACGCATCCGGCGGAGTCGGTCCACGACGTCGTCGTCCGGGTCATGAACGGGACGGACACGGGGATCGACCTCTCCGATCGGACGCCCCGGAAGGTACCGTCCGAGGAGCTCGGAGCCTGCGACGTCGTCGCGACGATGGGCTGTTCGACGCTCGAACTCGACGCCGATGCGGACGTCGACGTCCGTGACTGGGCGCTCGACGACCCCGACGGGGCCGACCTCGACGAGGCCCGCCGGATCCGCGATACGGTACAAAAGCGCGTCGAGGACCTCTTCGACGAGGTCGAGGCCGACCTCGGGCATCGGTAGTGGATTTCGTGTGCCATGGTATAGTAGACATCGCAACTATGTACACATCGATCGCACTGCCGCCGTGCGATCGAGTGTATATTGTCTTCCAATCTCTACTATACTGACGGACAAAAGAATGTACACACGACGCACGAGGATCACGCCGCTCGACGGAGCGAACGGCGGATCACTCGTGAGTCGATTTTATTTGATTTCGGCCACCAGTATATATCCCCGGCGGAGGACCGAACAGTCCCACCGCCTCCCTCACCGGCGCACGAATCGCGTGCCATCGGGACCGCCGGCAGTCTCACCGAAGCCGTCGGGTAACTGCGAGTCCCTCTCCGAGCGGCAGGAGCGTCGTCTCGAACCCCTCGGCGGACCGGACGTGATCGAGATAGACCGCGATACCGCGGGCCGCCTCGGCGTGTGGATCGCCGGGTCGCCCGCCGTCGCCGCCGTCGACCAGTCTGTCGTACACCGCCTCGAACCCGTGAGGGCCTTCGATCGCGTTGTCGGCGACGACGAGGCCGCCGACGGAAAGCTTCGGGCG
Source organism: Natronomonas salinimetallica (assembly GCF_013839515.1). Classification (GTDB taxonomy): domain Archaea; phylum Halobacteriota; class Halobacteria; order Halobacteriales; family Haloarculaceae; genus Natronomonas. The sequence goes on from NZ_JACDNQ010000002.1 coordinate 81,628, forward strand.
GATCGCCTCGAACGCCTCGACGTACCGGTGTTTTTCGTTGTCGATCAACGCGACGTCGAAGGGGCCCTCGTAGCCCTCGACGGTCTCGATCGCGTCCCCCAACTCGAACCGTGCCCGGTCGGCGTAGCCGCCCCGGTCGAGATACTCGCGGGCCGCATCGAGTTCGCCGGCGTCGACCTCGGTGAGGACGATCTCGCCGCAGTCGGCCATCCCGCCGAGGAACCAATAGGCCGAGTAGCCGAACCCGGAGCCGAACTCGAAGACCCGTTCGGCGTCGGCGAGGCCGGCGAGCGCCCGCAGCCACCCGCCGACGGCGGGTCCGACGGTGGGAAAGCCGGTCTCCTCGGCGCGTCGGTCCATCTCGGAGAGCACCGCGTCCGGTGCGGGGCCGACGGTCGCGGCGACGGCGTCGATGTCGTCGGGAACTGTCATGCGACCGGACCGAAGGGCCGTGAGGACATAAAAGCGGTATCTGCGGCTTCGAGGCGGCGGCTCCGGCCGCACGTCGTGCGGGACCGGTGGTCCCTCCGGGTATCCGAACGCCCCCGGCCCGTGCGGGGTGAGCGAGGTCGAAACACCGAGCGGCGGAGGGCGGGGGAGTTCATTTCGGCCACTTTATCGAACAGCCACGGGAGGGCAGAAACGTCTCCTCCGGCGTTTCACCCGCGAGGACGGCATCGATCGCATCGCGCATGTCGCCCCCCGGTTCGCCGGAGGGCTCGTCGTCGGGGGTCATCGCGTCGTCGAAGCGGCCGTGGTAAGCCAGCCGGAACGTGTCGTCGTCGTTTTCGAACAAGAACGGATCGGGCGTACAGACCGCACCGTAGGCCCGTGCGACGGCGGCCGTTCCGTCGCGAAGATACGCCGTGAGATCGACCTCGCCGCGCTCGACGCGCTCGACCATCTTCTCGAAGGAGTCCTCGGGGTACTCCCCGGCGTCGTTGGGGTTGATCCCGACGACGGCGACGCCGTCGTACTCCTCTGTGATCCCGTTCATCGTCTCGAACTTCGCCTGCACGTACGGGCAGTGATTGCACATGAACACGACGAGCAAGGCGTCGTGGTCGTCGAACGCCCCGAGACTGTAGGTCCGCCCGTCGGTCTCCCGCAGTTCGAACTCGGGGGCACGGTCGCCGTACTCCAGTTCGTCCGCGTCTGATTCGCGTGCCATGGGCGGTCTTTGCGCCCCTCGGAAAAAAACCATCCCTCGATCGGTCGGCCCATCCCCCCCCGTCGTCCGGAGGCGCCCGACCGCGTTCACCCCTCGAACGTCGTCAAAAAGACCGCCACGACCGCGAGGACGATGCCGGCGCCCTTCCGAACCGTCAGCGCTTCGTCGAGAACGACGATCCCGATGACCGAACTGGCGACCAAAAAGAGCCCGAAGATCGGGACGACGACGCTGACCGGCCCGCCCGCGAGCGCTCTGTAGTACGCGAGGATGCCGACGGTCAGACAGGCCCCGGCGGCGTACATGTACGGGGCCCGTTCGTGGGTCAGCGCCGAGAGGAAGGGCCGGTCGGTCGCGAGCACGAGCGTGAGCGTGCCGACCACGAGCATCCCGTTCGTCACCAATGCGACGGTGTCCGCCGGGAGTTCCTGCATCGCGACCTTCGTCAACGGTGCGACCGCGGCGTAGGCGACGAGCGCAACCAGCGCATACCAGAGGTACTGCATACGTCTCCCCGGAGGTACTGCATACGTATCACGTCAACGACGCGCGAAGATCGCTGTCGACGTTCTCACCGGTGCTTTCGAAACCGTCAAACCCGGTCACAGCCAACGCACACACATCAGATGACGCTCACGAAACGGATCATCCCGTGTATCGACGTCGATGTGGACGACGACGGGGAGGCAGCCGTCTACACCGGGGTCAACTTCGAGGACCTCGAGTACACCGGCGACCCCGTCGAACTCGCAAAAAAGTACAACGAGGCCGGCGCAGACGAGTTCGTCTTTCTCGACATCACCGCGTCGGCGGAGGGCCGGGAGACGATGCTCGACACCGTCTCGGCGGTGGCCGACGAGTGTTTCATCCCGCTGACCGTCGGCGGCGGCATCCGGACGACCCCCGACATCAAGGAGACGCTTCGGGCCGGCGCGGACAAGGTGTCTATCAATACCGGTGCGATCGAACGCCCCGAACTGATCGAGGAGGGTGCCGAGGCGTTCGGCAGTCAGTGTATCGTCATCTCCGTCGACGCCCGGCGGCGCTTCGACGAATCGGGCGAGTACTACGCCGAGGTGGACGGCGAATCATGCTGGTTCGAGTGTACCGTCAAGGGCGGCCGCGAGGGAACCGATATCGACGTCGTCGAGTGGGCTCGCGAGGCCGCAGGCCGGGGCGCGGGCGAGCTCTTCGTCAACTCGATCGATGCCGACGGGACCAAAGACGGCTACGACGTCCCGCTGACGAAGGCGGTCTGTGACAACGTCTCGACGCCCGTCATCGCCTCCTCGGGGTGTGGCTCCCCGAAACACATGGAGGAGGTGTTTACCGACGCCGGTGCGGACGCCGCCCTCGCCGCGTCGATCTTCCACTTCGAGGAGTACTCCGTCGACGAGGTCAAACGAACCCTCGACGAGCAGGGGATCCCCGTTCGGCTCTAGCGGTGTGGCGGCCGTGGGTTCGGCGAACAGAAGCTTTTATCCCGTCGGGAGCGTCGGTGCGGGCACCAAGATGGCGGTGTACGTACGCCGGTGAAATGGCAGTGTGCATGGTGTGGCCGGGAATACGACTCCGAGGACCCGCCCTGTGGGACCTGCGGACACGAGGTGTTCGAACCGGTCTCTGCGGGATCGGCTTCCCCGTTCGAGAGCGGATCACTCGTGTGGGTCTGTACGAACTGCGGACGCGAACACGTCAAACACTCGCCGCCGTGTTCGCGCTGTGGGAACCACGTCCTCGAGAAGCGCGAGGCCGGCAGCGCCGACCTGAGCGAGGACGTCTCGATCCCCGGTTACCTCTCCGTCGGCAAGCCGTACCTGTTCGGCATCGTCGCCGTCCTCGTGTTGGTCGGGCTCGTCCTCGCGGGCGTCGTTCCGCTTCCGGGCCTCACGGGGCCGCCGGCCCCTCCGGACGCGCCGGGCGATGCGGATACGAGCGCGGGACTCGACCTCGCCGTCGTCGAAGCGGAACTCCACGGGAGTCTCGACGCCGAACGAGCGGCGGCCGGGAGCGCCCAGCGGGCACGCGGTGACGGTCTCGACGCGTTCGCCGAGTACGCGACCCGCCACCGTGTCGCCGACCGATACGACCCCGAGTACGACGGGACGGTTCCCGATTTCGGAGCGTTCGATCCCCAGTGTGGTACCTCCCCGACGTTCGGAATCGCGGAGCCGGACGTCGATATCACTGCGTACGACGGCGAGTCGGCCGTGGCCGAGGCGCTCGCCGATCGGCTGCTGTCGAACGGGGACGTCCGCGAGGCCGCCCTCGACGATCGCAGGGCCGAGGGAATCGATGTCCACGTCGGGCCGGACGGGACGGTGTTCGTCGGCTATCTCGCCTGTTGACCGGTCGGTCGCCGGCCGTATTCGAAAGTACGTCCGGCGGTATCAGGCCGCGGATTCGAAGGATTCGGCGAAGGCGTCGGCTTTCGTCTTTACACCGGCCGCCCCGGCCTCGAGGGCGTCGAGCGGGTCGATGCTGCCGTCCGTTTTGAGCGTAACGACGGGGTCGGTCTGGCCACCCGACTGTTCGGGGTTCATATCGTAGGTCGCGGTCGTGACGCCGTCGACTTCGAGCAGTGCCCCCTTCAGGACGTTCATGAAGGTGTGGTCCTCGCCTTGTACTTCGATCGACAGTTCCGTCTCCAGGTTCTCGATGACACGGAGGTCCATTACCGGACGGTACGCGTATCGGCCGTATGAGCGTTACGGAGCCTCGGTGACAGACCGACTCCTCGGACACGCTCTCTCCTGACACGTTTCCCCTTGATACGCCCCGATGATCAGGTGCCGTCCGGGGGTAGCCGACGCGAGCCGCCCTTTGTGTATAGTATTGTAAATTTCACCCAAAACTATTATACCGCCGCGGGCGCTACTCCGAAGCGATGAGTTCCAAAGCAGAACCCGTCCCGACCGAACCGATCCACCTGAGCGACGACGGCGATCTCGACGATGTGGTATCGACGTACGACGTCGTCCTCGCCGACTTCTACGCCGACTGGTGTGGTCCGTGTCAGATGATGGAGCCGGCGATCGAGTCGGTCGCGGCCGACACCGACGCCGCCGTCGTGAAAGTCGACGTCGACCGGTTTCAGGGGCTCGCCTCCCAGTTCGGCGTCCAGGGGATCCCCGCGCTGTTCCTCTTTGCCGACGGCGAGAACGTCGAACAGCTCGTCGGGATGAAATCCGAAGAACAGCTCTCGAACGTGATCGATCGCTACACCGAGTGACGTCCCCCCCCCCCCGCCGTGACCGGCCGATCCACGCGGTCTTGACGGAGGCTGACCCCGACGCGCTCGAGCGAACACTACGGCCGCTACAGTGACTCATACGATGACCGATACAACGTCCGGGACGACCCGAGTCTGGATGGTCGAACGGACCTACTCCGACGACGAACAGAACCTGATCATCATCACCTACGCGACGCCCGATGGTCGCCGGGACTTCCGCAAGGAGCGCGCGCTGACGAGCTTCACCGGGACGCGACGGGAGACGCCGGTCAGCCTCGACGTCGATCCCTCGGATCTCGGCGTCGTCGAGGATCCCGACCGGCGCGAGCGGTACGCGGCCGAGGCCGATCGGATGGCCGAAAAACACGACCCCGGCGATCCGTTGTAACGGGGGATCGGCGAGTACCGATCCGGCTCGATACGCGCCGATACCCGACGACAGTCCCCGTCAGTCGTCCGCCGCGGTCGGCTCCGACCCATCGGTCGCGGCGACGTCCTCGATACTCGGCGGATACTTGCCCCGTTCGAGTTTGAGATCCGACTGTGGGCGCGCCATGCACGTCAGCGCATACGACTCTCGCTCCTCCTCCGTCAACGCCCGTGCGGCTGGCTGGGCGACCTCGCCCTCGATAATCTCGGCCGAGCACGCCAGGCACATCCCGACGCGGCAGGAGTACTCCTGTGCGATGCCCTCCTCGATACAGCGTTTGAGGATCGTCTGTTTGTCCGAGACCGTGATCGCCTCGCCGGTCCCGACGAACTCGACGGTGTACTCTGTCATACCGATGGGTTAGACCAACCCGGACAAAACTCTTTACCTCCGGGTGTGGCCTCTCGCGCCGTCGGGTCCGGATAACGTGGCCTCGGTCGTTCGCGCTCTCCGTCATAGCGTGGTCTCGGTCGTTCGCGCTCTCCGTCAGCCTCATACCCCACCTGGACGTTCCACGAACATGGATCTAGAGGCGTACTGGGGGATCGGCCCGAAGACCCGGGAGACGCTCGAATCGTCCATCGGGACCGAGGCCGCCGTCGAGGCCATCGAGGCAGGGAACGTGCGGCGACTCGTCGAGGCCGGGGTCGATCGGAGCCGCGTGACGCGCGTGCTCAGACACGCTCGAAGCGCCGACGGGATGGCGCTTTTGGCGACGCGGGACGCCCGACTCGTTTATAAAGACCTCCTCGATTCGATCGCCGACCACGCCGTGAGCGAGGCGGCAGCCGATCGGCTCCGGACGCTGACCCCGCTTGCCGACCAAGCCGAAATGAGTGCCCACCTCGATGCCGTCGAACGTGGCCGGGACGGATGGGAACGGCTCGATGACGACGCCCGGACGGCAGTCCTCGACGCCTTCGAGCGTTACGACGGCGCGCCCGACGGTCGGATCGCAGCCGTCGAAACGGCGATCGAACTGTCGGAACGCGACGTCGTCGGGGAGGAGGCGGCCTCCGAAGACGGTGGCCGATCCGTCTTCGATCCGATCGCCGCCCTCGATACCGGTGCGCTGGCTGAAGCGGCGGTCGCGCTCGACGCGCTCGGCGATGGCCGGATCGACCGCGGGGCGGACGACGAACTCGACCGACTGCGGGACGCCCGCGAGTCCGTCGACCGACTCTCGGCGAACGCCGAGGGGGTTCTCGAGGAACTGCGATCGGAGGGCGTCGGCGACACCGCGGCGTTCCGGGAGGGACTCGTCGAGTACCTCCGCCGGGAGACCACGGTCGACCCGGCCCGGGTCCGATCGTCGATGGCCGAGGACGCCGTCGACGCCTCGGGGTTTCTCACCCAGACGCTCCGAGCGCTCCGCTCCGATCTGGAGGCGGCGATCGAGGAGCGATCGATCGACGTTCGTGCCGATCTGGAGGCGGCGATCGAGGCGGCGGGTGAGGACGTCGACCGGGCCGGCGGCGCGGTGACGACGGTCGCACGTGAGCTCTCTTTGGGACGGTTTGCGGCGGCCTACGACCTCCGGCGACCCCGATACGCCGACGCCGACGGCCTCGCGGCCGTCGACGCCCGAAGCCTCTCGTTGCTCGAGGCCGACGCCGACATCCAGCCGATCACATACGCCGTCGGCGAGCACGGCCTCGATGCCCCCACCGGCGAACGGGTGACGGTACTTACGGGGGCCAACAGCGGCGGGAAGACGACGCTGTTGGAGACGCTGTGTGAGATAACCGTCCTCGCACACATGGGACTGCCCGTTCCCGCGGCGGCCGCCGAGGTGTCCGTTCTCGATCGGCTCGTCTTTCATCGCCGGCACGCGAGTTTCAACGCCGGCGTCCTCGAGTCGACGCTGCAGTCGGTCGTCCCGCCGCTGGTTTCGGGCGACCGGACCCTCATGCTCGTCGACGAGTTCGAGGCGATCACCGAACCGGGACGGGCCGCGGACCTACTCGGCGGACTCGTCCGACTCTCGATCGCCGAGAGCGCGATCGGCACGTTCGTGACGCACCTCGCGAACGACCTCGAACCGCTGCCGGACGCGGCGCGGACCGACGGGATCTTCGCCCGCGGGCTGACGGAGTCGCTGGAACTGGAGGTGGACTATCAGCCGCGGTTCGGCGAGGTCGGCCGCTCGACGCCCGAGTTCATCGTCTCGCGGCTCGTCGCGAACGCCGACGACCGCGCCGAAGAGGCGGGGTTCCGGACCCTCGCCGAGGCCGTCGACACCGACATGATCCAGCGGACGCTATCGGATGCCGAGTGGACGGCGCTCGGTTCCTCGGAGTGAGGGCAGTGAGTGCGGGTGGGGTGCCGTGAGTGCGGGTGGGGTGCCGTGAGTGCGGGTGGGAGGGCAGTGAGTGCGGGTGGGGTGCCGTGAGTGCGGGTGGGAGGGCAGTGAGTGCGGGTGGGGTGCCGTGAGTGCGGGTGGGAGGGCAGTGAGTGCGGCAGCCGATACCGTTTTATTCCCGTCCGGTGTGGTGGGCGTCATGTCATCGTCCAACGAGTCCGTCGAAATCGAGGTCACCTTCGACGAGGGGCTCCTCGAACGGATGGATCGGCTCCGCCTCTCGCCGGGCTACGAGAGCCGATCCGACGTCGTGACCGCGGCCCTCGATGCCGTCGGGGAGTGACGCTGCCGATCCGGACGGACGGCGCTGCCGAGACGGTAGGCATTTCTTCGGCCCGACGTACCGGCACGTATGGACAGAAAACGGGCGATGACGAGCGTCGATCTCGCCGCCCTCGTCGGGGAGTTACGGGAGTACACCGGCGCAGTCGTCGACAAGGCATACCTCTACGGCGACGACTTCGTCCGGCTGAAGATGCGCGATTACGACCGCGGGCGGATCGAACTCGTGATCGAGACGGGCGATCCCAAGCGGGCCCACGTCGCCGTCCCGGAGCACGTCGCCGACGCGCCGGGGCGGCCGCCGAATTTCGCGATGATGCTCAGAAACCGGATCGCGGGTGCGAACTTCGAGGGTGTCGAACAGTACGGCTTCGACCGCATCCTCACGTTCCGGTTCGAGCGTGAGGACGCAACGACACTCGTCGTCGCCGAGCTGTTCGGCGACGGCAACGTCGCCGTGATGAACGAGGACAGAGAGGTCATCGACTGTCTGGACACCGTCCGGCTGACTTCCCGGACGGTTGCGCCGGGGTCACAATACGGCTACCCGGACGAGCGTTTCAGCCCCCTCGACTGTGACTACGAGGCCTTCGCCGCGCGGATGGCGGAGTCGGACACCGATCTCGTCCGGACGCTCGCCACGCAACTCAACTTCGGCGGGCTCTACGCCGAGGAGCTGTGTACCCGCGCCGGCGTCGAGAAGACGATGGACATCGAGGGGGCGACCGAGAAACAATACGAGGCGCTGTTCGGCGCGCTTGAGCGCCTTCGGGAGCCGATCCTCGAGGGCCGAACCGATCCTCGGCTCTACGAGACCGACGACGGTGACGTCGTCGACGCGACGCCGCTTCCCCTGCGGGAACACGAGGCCAAGGGCTACGATGCGACCGCCTTCGAGAGTTTCAACGGCGCGATCGACGAGTACTTTTACCGGCTCGAAACCGAGTCCGAGGCGGACGAACAGGCCGGAGCCGGGAGCGACCGCCCCGACTTCGAATCCGAGATCGCAAAATACGAGCGGATCATAGAACAACAGGAGGGGGCCATCGAGACGTACGACGAGCAAGCCGACGAGGAGCAACGGAAGGCGGAGTCGCTGTACGGCAACTACGACCTGGTCGACGATATCTGCTCGACGGTTCGCGAGGCTCGCGAGGACGGGGTCCCGTGGGACGAAATCGAGGCGACGTTCCGGGCCGGGGCCGAGCAGGGCATCGAGGCGGCCGAGGCGGTCGTCTCCGTCGACGGCGCGGCAGGAACGGTAACCGTCGACCTCGGCGACGGCTCCATCGAGTTGGATCCGATGGTCGGCGTCGAAAAGAACGCCGATCGCCTCTACACCGAGGCAAAACGCGTCCGAGAGAAAAAACAGGGCGCACAGGCCGCGATCGAGGACACCCGTGCGGATCTCGCCGACGTCGAGCGCCGCCGCGAGGCGTGGGAGGCCGACGACGAGGGCGAAGACGACGGGGGTGAAAGCGAGGACGTCGAGACGGACTACACCGCCATGTCGTCGGTGCCGGTCAGATACGACGAGCAGTGGCACGAGCGGTTCCGGTGGTTCCGGACGAGCGACGGCTTTCTGGTACTGGGCGGGCGAAACGCCGACCAAAACGAGGAACTCGTCAAAAAGTACATGGATCCCTCTGATCGGTTCTTCCACGCGCAGGCGCACGGAGCACCGGTTACGGTGCTGAAAGCGACGGAGCCGGACGAACCCGCCCGCGACGTCGACATCCCGGACCGGAGCAAACGCGAGGCCGCCCAGTTTGCGGTGTCGTACTCCTCGGTCTGGAAGGACGGCGCGTTCGAGGGGGACGTCTACGAGGTCGATGCCGACCAGGTGTCGAAGACCCCGGAAAGCGGCGAGTACATCGAGAAGGGAAGTTTCGTCATCCGGGGCGATCGGGACTACTACCGCGACGTGTCGGTCGGCGTCTCGATCGGGATCAAATGCGAACCTGATACCCGCGTCATCGGGGGGCCGCCGTCGGCGATCGATCCCGTCGCGGAGACGTCGATCCGCATCGAACCCGGACAGTACGCCCAAAACGACGTCGCAAAACGGCTCTATCGGGCGTTCCGCGAGCGGTTCACCGACACGAGCTTCGTCCGCAAGGTCGCAAGCCCCGACCGTATCCAGGAGTTCTGTCCCCCCGGCGGGAGCCGGATGATAGAGAAGTGAGACGGCCGTATCGTCCGGTCGGCCGCCTCCACGGGATATAAACGCACCCGACACGTTGATGTCGGTATGTTCCGGGAGGCGATCGATTACCCGACACAACGCCCCGAAGGTGGTCGTTCGGTCATCGTCGGCGGGCTCGTTCTCGTCGTCATCATGGCCTCCCTCGGTGTCGCCGGGCTCGATACGCCCTACGCGTATCTCGCCGCCGTGGCCCTCTTGCCGTGGCTCCTCGTCCGGGGATATTACGTCCGCGTCGTACGGACGACGATCGGGCGCGACCAGCCCACGCCGCCTCGGTTCGGCGACGTCCGACGTCTGCTCCGTGACGGCGTGGTGGCGGTCGGCATCTCGGCTGTCTACCTGTCGCCGGGGATCGTGGTCCTCGGGCCGCTGGCGGTCTCACAGGCACTCGGCGCTGACTTTCCGACGCGTCTGACCGACGTCGGGATTCCGGAGAACGCCACCGCGGTTGCGGTACCGATCGTGGGGCTTCTCGCCGTACTCGCGCTCATGTACGTCATCGGCGCGCTCTACGTTCTCCCCGTCGCGGTCGCACGGTTCGCCTACACCGATCGGCCCGGTGCCGCCTTCGAGATCCGGCCCGTCGTTTCCGGGGCCGTGACCGAGGACTACGCCACCGCGTGGGGCATCTCCGTCGCGTTACGAGTGTTCGTGCTCCCGTTTACCTACCTGCTTCGGCTCCTCCTCGTCGGGTTCTTCTTGCAGTTCATGATCGCTACCAGCGTCCGGTACTGCTACGGGCAGGGCGTGGGGGCCGCACTCGATCTCGATCCGGTCCCCGCCACACACGAGCGGAGCGACCCCGACGACTGGGCGCTCCGATCCGCCGTCGAACGGGTCCCGTCCGACGACGGGGCGTTCGGAAGCCGGCGTCGGCGACCCCTGACCGGGGGCCGAGAGCTTACGCCCGCGGTACGGCGGGTGGCGGGCGGCGATTCCAGGGGGGCCCCCGAGGCTGAGACGGATGCGGACCCGACATCGGATGCGGACCCGACATCGGATGCGGACCCGACATCGGATGCGGACCCGACATCGGAGACGTTCGGCGGCGGTTTCCGGCCCGCCGTCGATCCGGATCGGACCGGGAGCGAGAGCGAACGCGGGACCCGGAGTGAACACGAGGATGACGACGACTGAGACTGTCGGCTGGCCCCGTTGGACGACACGCACGCGCCGGTGTCGTGGTATCCTCATACTGCCGGACGTGCCGACTTGAATCGCGGGCCACTCGACACGCACGTTCGACCGGCAGTTCGGACATGTACCGAGTCGGACGTTCACGAACGGACGTCCGGCAGTATCAGAGCCAGGGAGCGCGGTCGCCGTCCGGGACGCCGGGCGAGCCGTCCTCCTCGACGCCGTCGTCGAGCAACGGCTCGCCGTCCGCGTCGGCGGCGTCTGGGCCGCCGTCGGTCGCCGGAGCCTCGCCGCCCCCGTCTGCGGGACCGGGGAGGTCGATCGCACCCTCGGGGTTGAACGCCAGGAGGCCGGTGAGCGCGAGGACGATGAGCGCCAGCGGCTCCTCGCCCGTGATCGGGCCGACCTCGAGGATCGTCAAGGGGAGTACGCCCAGCGCAACGGCGCTCCCGAAGCGGAACCGATCGATATCGACGTTGCCGCGCAGCCACGGGCCGAGCAGGGCGACCGCGAGCGCGAACCCGACGCCGATGATCGCCGCGCCGGTTCCGTAGAGGACGTACACGGGCTCGGAGATGATCGCGAGCTCGAAGCCGTTCGGCCGGAAACTGGCGACCAGCCCGAGCGCGATGATGACGCTCGGGTTCGGGAGGTATTCGCCGATGGTGGCGCTGGCGGTCTTGGCCGCGATCGCGAGGATGACCAGGGCGGCGAAGCGCTCGAAGATCGCCATCGACAACAGCGACTCGATGGTCGGGGCGATGGCCGCCTGGATCGCGGCGAGCGGGACGACGAGCGCCCCGACGAGCAGGATGTTCCGGACGCGCTCTCGGCGGCTGCCCTCCATCTCGGCGAGGACGACAGCGAGCGTCGCGCTGCCGCCGAAGATGAGCAGCCCGACCTCGACCATACCGAGGAGCGACGACACTGCCCCCGCGAGGACGAGAGCCGCGAAGATCCCGTCCAGAAGCGGCAGCGCCATGACGGTGGCGAGCAACCGGGTTCCCTCGCCGACGCGTCGCTCGAGGCGTAACGCGACCGGATGTCGTGACGTACTCATCCGTCAGGCCGGGAGCCCCTCACCGTAGGATCGGCGGTGACGATGGCGATACCCTCCGGGACGGTCGCGTCCGAACCCGAACCCGAACTCGAACCGTTTGAGGGTATTCTCCGCGTTCTTGTTCCGCATCGCAGCTGTAAATGTGGCGCCGGTGGGGAGGGCGTACTCGCCGGCGGTACACTGTGCGATGGGACTTGCGGAGTCCATACCGAGGTATTCGGGTGTGTCTTGCATAAATGTTGTGTGAGTCGAGGGCACATGCGAACGACGAACGACCACTATGATGGTTGGGGAGTCGGCGGACCGTCCGAAAACGAACGTCGTTGGCCACGATCGTCCGTTCGTCCGCCGATCACGGTTTCGATGCCGGCGATACCGTGCCGTCCGTACACGCCCGGCGATACCGTGCCGTCCGTACCCACGGACCCGTTCTCTCGCAACGCTTTTGCATCGCGGCTTCCCACCGTTTACATGGCGAGCGAGGAACCCTTCTCAGAGAAGCTCCGTGTACCCGAGGCGTTGACGTTCGACGACGTGTTGCTCCGTCCCAAGGAGAGTCGCGTCGAGCCAGACGACGCCGACATGGCGACCCGTGTCTCGACGAACGTCACGCTGAATCTGCCCGTCCTCTCGGCGGCGATGGACACCGTCACCGAGGCCGACTTGGCGATCGAGATGGCCCGTCAGGGCGGCCTCGGCGTCCTCCACCGCAACATGACCGTCGAGGAGACCGCAGCACAGGTCGAACAGATCAAACGCGCCGACGAACTCATCATTCGCGACGTCGTCACCGCCGATCCGGACCAGACCGTCCGCGAGGTCGACGCGATGATGGAGCGGGAGGGCGTCTCGGGGGCTCCCGTCGTCGACGACGACGACGACGTCGTATTGGGGATCATCTCCGGCACCGACATTCGCCCGTATCTGGAAGTCGGCGAGTACGACGCGGTCCGCGAGGCGATGACCGACGAGGTCGTCACCACGAGCGATGACGTGACGCCGCGGGAAGCCCTCGAACTGATGTACGAACACAAAATCGAGCGGGTGCCGATCGTCGACGGGGAGAACCGCCTGACGGGGCTCATCACGATGGCGGGCGTGCTCGCGCGGCGCGAACACGACAACGCGGCCCGCGACGGGGACGGCGCGTTGGTCGCCGGCGTCGCGGTCGGCCCCTTCGAGACGGACCGTGCCCGGGCGGCCGACGAGGCCGGCGCGGACGTCGTCTTCATCGACTGTGCACACGCCCACAACCTCGACGTCATCGACTCTGCTCGCGAGATCGAGGCCGACGTGGACGCCGACGTCGTCGTCGGCAACGTCGGGACGCGCGAGGCGGCCGAGGAGATCGTCGACTTCGCCGACGGCATCAAGGTCGGGATCGGTCCCGGATCGATCTGTACCACCCGGATCGTCTCCGGATCGGGGATGCCACAGATCACCGCTATCGCGGAGGTCGCCGACGTCGCATCGCGACACGGCGTCCCGGTGATCGCCGACGGCGGGATCCGATACTCCGGCGACGCGATCAAGGCTATCGCCGCGGGTGCCGACGCGGTCATGCTCGGATCGTACTTCGCCGGTACCGACGAGGCCCCCGGCCGTGTCATCACCATGAACGGCAAACGCTACAAGCAGTACCGCGGGATGGGTTCGGTCGGCGCGATGAACGACGGCGGCGGCGACCGCTATCTCAAGGAAGAAGACGAGGACGAGGAGTTCGTTCCCGAGGGCGTCGAGGCGGCGAAGCCGTACAAGGGGCCGCTCGCCTCCGAACTCCACCAGCTCGTCGGCGGGATGCAGTCGGGCATGGGCTACGTCGGCGCGGAAACCATCCCGGCGTTCAAAGAGCGAAGCGAGTTCGTCCGGGTCTCCTCGGCCGGCCAGACCGAGAGCCACGCCCACGACGTCGTGATCACGGACGAGGCACCGAACTACAGCCCCGACAGCTAAGGCCGTTCCGGCCCCTTCCGCGGGGATATTAAACGCCGCTCCCGTATTCTGCGGTATGTCCGGCACCATCGTCCCGCTGGTCGCCGCCTTCGAGTGGCTCTTCGGTACCTTCGGGCCGTTCTTGATCCCGGCGACGCTTTTCGTTCTCGGTGCCGTGGGATATCTCGTCCTCTATGTGATCGAACGCGCTCGGAGCGACGACTGGTCCGGCGGTGGACGGTGATACGGCCGGCGACCCCGAGCGTACGCGGTGTGACCCCGAGCGTACGCGGTGTGACCCCGAGCGTACGCGGTGTGACGTTCGGAGACACACACCGGTGACGGTGAGTCCACGTTCGGGAATGAGGAAACGAATTATATCCGTCCGGATCGATCGTGGGATATGAACGACGACGCGATGGGCCGGTTTCCGGTCCCCGATCGGGAGGAACTCCCCGACGACGTTCGCGAGCGAATCGACGAGGAGGCCGAGCGGGCCGGCTTCACCCCGAACGTCTTCTCGGCGTTCGCGTACAAGCCGAGTCACTTCCGGGCATTTTTCGCCTATCACGACGCGCTGACGCAGGATACGGCCCTGGAGCGTGCGGAGATCGAAATGATCGTCGTCACGGTGTCCGGCATCAACGACTGTCTGTACTGTGTCGTCGCCCACGGGGCCTTACTCCGGATATTCGCCGACGCCCCGAAGCTCGCGGACCAACTGGCGACGAACTACCGGGCGGCGGACCTTTCGGGGCCTCACCGCGAGATGCTGGATTTCGCCGCGAAGCTCACCGAGACGCCCGACAAAGTCGACGGGACGGATTTCGACCGGCTGCGGGAGGCGGGCTTTTCGGCCGAGGCGATCTGGGATATCGCCGGCGTCGTGGCCTTTTTCAATCTCTCGAACCGGATGGCGATACTCACCGACATGCGGCCCAACGATCGGTTCTATACGATGGGCCGCGGCGAAACCGGGGGCACGTAGCCGGAGATCCCGATACTGCCGGCCGTAGCTTCGTGACGGTGTTCGCCACCCCTGACGGCGAGGTCCGTGACAGACGCACAGCCGGCAGTGTGGACCGCGCTCCGACGCCGGGTACACGGACGGGGCGTTCGTCGATTTCGACGACGAAGCGCGGTCCCGGCGTCGTCGAGCGGTTCGTCCAGTCCACCGTACGAAGCCGGCAAGCAGGTCTGGGGGACGCCGACCGGCCACCCGTCGGTGAGCGGTACGCGACCGTCCGTATCGTGGAGACGCCGGAGGAGCCGACACCAACACGGGAGCGCTACCGAGCACTCCCAACCGCTCTATACACCTCCTAGAAGCGTTTAGAAGGAAGCATGCCGTCCACCCACGTGATGGCTGATCAACGACAGCCGACGGCGAGGACCCGTACCGAACCGGTACGCCACCCTATCTGTACCGATCCAACGACGCCGCTTGTGGTCACCTGCTACGTCCGGGGCGACGTCACGGCTCCGAGCCGTCGCCAGATCGAGGCCGTCCGCCGGCGACTGGAGACGCTCGGGGAGACGTCGCTCGTGGCGGATGTTCGGGTTCGACAGTGGCCTCC
Source organism: Natronomonas salinimetallica (assembly GCF_013839515.1). Taxonomy (GTDB): domain Archaea; phylum Halobacteriota; class Halobacteria; order Halobacteriales; family Haloarculaceae; genus Natronomonas. The sequence goes on from NZ_JACDNQ010000002.1 coordinate 97,020, forward strand.
CCGTCGACACGCGACCGGAGCGGGAGCCGACATCACGACGTGCGATGCGCTCGTCGAGCGCTTCGAGCAGTGGGCCGACGACTCGGCGTACTCGCTTCGGCCCGCGATCCGCCGCCGGAGCGCGTCGCAGTCGCTGCTGGAGGACGACCCGTCCGCTCCCGGGGTCTGTGTCCCGGTCATGCTGTTGGAACTGGAGTACGCCGAGCGCGAGACGTCCGGGCCGGCGGGTGTCATCCCCTATACGGTCCCGACTGATTCCGGCGACGCGATCACGTATACCGTCAGCGACTGGCTGGCGGCGGCCGAGGGTGCGACCGACGTCGGGGTCGGGGACTCCCGCCGCGGCGAGTACGAACGGGTTCCCCAGCGAGCGTAGTCTCGACGCCGATCGGGAACCGAGGCCGCCGCCACACATTTATTACACGGGTATGTCAACTTGGGACATGGATCTGTACGTCGCCCACCCCGACGACGTCGGCGCGATCCGGGAGATCGCGCGGACATCGTGGGAGCACGACTATCCGGACATCCTGAGCCGCGAGAGCGTCGAGGCGGCCATCAACGGCTGGTACGGTCACGATCGGTTGCGCGAGGAACTCGAAGATCCCTGGACGCACATCTACGTCGCGACCGCGGACGATGCGGGAGAGGGGGCCGGAACCCACGGAATCGCTGGCTTCGCCCACGCCGTTCTCGACGGGGACGAGGGGCACCTCCTGCGGATCTACGTCTCCCCCGACGCACGACGGAACGGGATCGGGAAGGCGCTCTTCGATCGGGTCCACCACGAGCTGGGTCGACACGACATCGATCGGCTCAACGCGATGGTGCTCGCCGACAACGAGTTGGGCAACGAGTTCTACGCGGACCGCGGCCTCGTACTCGCCGAGCGGGCCGAAACGACGGTCGGCGAGGAAACGTTCGAGGAGAACACCTATTCGCTGGATCTCACCTAGGGGCCGGGGCGAATCGTCCGCCCACCGAAGCGCCGATTCCGCCGCGGAGGGGCCGTTCGTCCCCGGCCGTGACGCATGTGGGCATCGGCGATACGGACCATACCAGGGCTACTCGAAGATCTCCGCGCCGCGTCCGATCGCCGTCTGGTAGGCGCGGGCGTCGACGCCGACGGCGTCGAAGGCGTCGAGCATCGTCGCCGCAATGGACCGTCGGTCGCGCTCGCGGCAGGCCGCGATCACCGCGGGTCCGGCCCCCGAGATCGTCACACCCGTCGCCCCGGCCTCGAAGGCGGCAGACCGGACCGACTCATAGCCCGTAATCAGGTCCGCACGGACGGGGCTGACGATCGAATCGTCCATACCGCGCCCGACGAGTTCGGGATCGCCACGGGCCATTCCGATGGCCAACGTCGCGGCGTTTCCGACGACCTCGACGACGTCTTCCAGCCGCGCTCCGTCGGGAACGACGCCCCTTGCGTCCCGCGTCGAGACGACGATCTCCGGCAGACAGGTGACGAGCGGTATCGACGCGTCGACTGCCGTCACCCCGTCCGGGCGGGCGATGGTGAACCCGCCCATGATCGAGGGGGCGACGTTGTCGGCGTGGGCGGCCCCCGAGACGACCGCCTCCCCCTCGGCGGCGATCGGGACGAGTTCCTCGCGCGTCAGGCCGCGGCCGTACAGGTCGTTTAGTCCGACCGCGGCGGCCGCGGCCGACGCCGCCGAGGAGCCGAGTCCGGAGGCCGGCCGGACGCCCTTGTCGATCTGGATGTGGGCCGGGGCCTCGAGCGCCTCGGCGACCGCGCCGACGGTGTTCTTTTCGGGATCCTCGGGGATGTACTGGCTCCCGACGCCGGTCACTTCTATCGTGGTGCGGTCGGCCTTTTCGATACGAACGACGTCCGCCGGTCGACCGAGTGCCGCGCCGAAGACGTCGAAGCCACTCCCCAGGTTCGCACTCGTCGCGGGGGCCCGCACCGTAACCATGTAGCCCCGTTCCATTCGCCCCGGAATAAAACCCGACCTTTCGCTCCGCGTCGTCGCCCCGATAGCCCATACAGCCGGGCAGACACGTACCGCATCTGGCGTGTGTCCAACATCCCCGTAGATACGGGACGCATCAGGACCGTCGAGGAGGCTCACCGTGTCGTTACGGTATCCCGCGGCCGAACAGTCACGTTTTTTGCTTCTGGTTCCCGGTACTGTGGTATGGCTACGAACACCACCTCGAACGGGGGGTCCGAAGCGAGAACGTTTCCGGCGGCACTGCCGGTCGAGATCCCGTATCGGAGCCGACTGAGTTGGGAACTCGGGACGCGCGTCGTCGGCGGTACCGAGACGGAGCTGTTGAGCCGCTGGCGCTCCGAGGACGGCTGGGCGCTCGCCGTTTTCCGGGCCACCAGCGAAACGCTCATCATCCGGTTTCAGACCCCTGCCGGCCGGGAGTTGTTCTACGGTACGGAGGCGTCGGTGCGTTCGACCGTCCGGACGCGGCTCGAGGCACGGCCAGCCTGGCGGCGGGCGGATCGACGTGACGAACCGGCCGATCAAAACGACACGTAGCCGAGAGAGGTGGCGAGTGGCCGAACGGGCGTGTGGCGGTGGGACCGGCGTCTCCGATGCGCATGAAAAGAGCCAACAGCCGCGGCGTCGATTCCCCGGTATGATCGGCATCGTCGGCGGCGGCCTCGCCGGACTCGCCGCCGCCTACCGCCTCCAGCGGGCGGGCCACGACGTTCGGGTATTCGAGGCCGCCGCCGAGCCGGGCGGCCTCGCCGCGAGCTACGAGACCGCAGGCGACCGCGTCGAATCGTACTATCACCACCTCTCGAAGTCCGAGGAGACGATCGTCGAGTTGGCCGCGGAGCTCGGCGTCGGCGAGCGGATCGAGTGGCGCGTCGGTAAGAACGCCTACTACGTCGACGGCGTCTCTCACCCCCTCGATACGCCCTGGGAGATCGCAGCCTACCCGCACCTGTCGCTCTACGATAAGATCCGGCTTACGGCCCTGACGCTCGGAATCGACGTCCGCGGCGGCCGTCCGCGGCGGGACACCTACGACGACATCGAAGCGTTCGAGGACGTCCCCGTCACGGAGTTCCTGTTGGAACACACCACCCGCGGCGTCTACGAGTACTTTTTCGAACCGCTCTTGGACGCCAAGTTCGGCGACAGAACGGAGGATATTTCGGCGGCGTGGCTGCTCGGCCGCATCAAGTTCCGGGGCGAACGGGACCTCCTCCGGGGCGAGATCCTGGGCTATCTCGACGGCGGATTCGCCGTCCTCGTCGATGCGCTGGTAGAGGCGGTCGGACGGGATCGAATCGACACGGAGACGGCCGTCACGGAGCTATCGTTTTCCGGAGGTGACAGCGGGACCGTCACCGACGGCGGCGCCAGCGCCGGGGACCGTATCGCACCCCAGGCAGACGGCGACTCGACGCCGTCGGTCACGTCGTTGACGACCCAGCGTCGCGGCGAGGGGGGGTCCGGGACACACGACGTCGACAGCGTCGTCGTCGCGACGATGCCGGACGTCCTCGAATCGCTAACCGGCTACGGGTGCGACGTCGACTTCCAGGGATCGATCTGTGCGCTCGTCTCGATGTCCGAGCCGCTTTTGGATACCTACTGGCTGAACATCGCCGACGATGCCCCGTTCGGGGCGTTGATTGAGCATACGAACTTCGTCCCCCCGGAGCGATACGGCGGCGAACACCTGTTGTACGTCGCAAGCTACGTCCAAGGGCCGACGGACGACCTGTGGCAACGGGACGACGACGGGATCGAATCGCTGTGGCTCGAGGGGATCGAGTCGCTGTTCCCCGAGTTCGACCCCGACGCCGTCACCGACGTTCGGATCTCACGAAACCCGAAGACCGCCCCCGTCTACGAGCGGGGGTATCTGGACATGGTCGTCCCCTACGATCTCGCGTCAGCCGGCCACCCCGGAGTGTATTACGCCGGCATGGCCTCGCGGGCGCAGTACCCCGAACGGAGTCTCAACGGTGCGATCGAGGCGGGCTATGCGGCCGCCGATCGGATCCTGGATCGGTAGGGGCCGTCGCCACCCGATCGTCGGGTATCGCTGACGGTCTCGGACGGACCGTCTTCCTCGGGTCCCGGCGAACGCCGATCCGGCCTGACGCTCGCTGATACGTTGCTGTAACGGCCCGTCTTAAATCCGGTCGTACTCCCGTCGGAACGTTTCGAGCGTCGCCGCTAACACGCCGATGACGATCGGGCCGACGAACAGCCCGGTGAAGCCGACGGAGTAGACCCCGCCCGCGACGCCGATGAGGATCACACCCGGATTCAGCCCCGCCTGCTGGTCGATGAGGATCGGGCGCGCGTAGTTGTCGAAGAGGCTGACGACGATGACGCCGTAGACGGCCAACAGTACCCCCGCGGTCACCTCGTCGATGACGACGAGATAGGCGGATGCGGGTCCCCACACGAGAAACGAGCCGATGAGCGGCAACAGCGAGAGCACCGCCATGACGAACGTCCAAAACACCGCGTTCGGGATGCCGGCGACCCAGAGGCCGACGCCGGCGATGAGCGCCTGTACCAGCGCCACGACGATGTGGCCGATGACGACGCCCCAGGTCGTCGCGTCGATCTTCGAGACCAGATCCTCGACGACGTGCGGCGGCAGCGGAACGGTGTCCTTGCCCCACTCGACGAACGCCGGGCCGTCGCGCAACAGATAATAGAGCAAAAACAACATGAGCGCAATCCCGATCCCGGCCTGGAGGGCGAATCTGAAAACGCCGGTATAGCCGTCGAAGAGCACGCGGATGAGTTGATCGCCGGCCGTCGCGAGCAGATCCGTGAGCTCGATGTCGACCTCCTGGCCGAGGAGGTCGGAGAGCCGACGCTCGATCGCCTCGGTATCGAGGTCGATGTCGCCGGCCGCGATCGCCCGGAGGTCGCCGACGAACACCGAAATGATGTACACGAGCGGGACGATGACCGCGATAATCGTCGCGAAAATGAGGCTCAGTGCCGACGCGGCCCCGCCGATGTGTGCCTCGAGACGTCGGTGTAGCGGGTAGAGCACGTACCCCAAGAGCAAGGACGCTACGACGTATTCGAGAAACGGCACGACGATGAGAAGCGTCACCACGGAGACGAGCGCGATGACGAGGAGGAGGAACGCCTGCCCGCGGTTCATACAGCCCCGTCGCCGCGGGGATTAAAAAGGCTACGGGGAGCCGAGGGCCGTCTAGCTCGCGCCCTTGGAGTCCCCGTCGTCGACGCCGGGCGACTCCCGGGGGTCGATTGATACTGGTGGACGAAATCAAATGAAACCGACTCACGAGTGATCCGCCGTTCGCTCCGTCGAACGGCGTGATCCTCGTGCGTCGTGTGTACATTCTTTTGTTCGTCAGTATGAGTCGGGTGCTTCCGTATCGCCTCCGACGACCGTTTCGCCGTCGCCGGTCTCGACGTAGACGTCGTCGGCGAACCCGGCGATCGCGTTCTCGTATTCGGTCGTCTCCAGCCGCTCGGGCGTTGCGGGGGCGTCCGCGACGCCTTCCGCCGGGGCGAACACCCCGAGCGGATCGTCGATGGTGATCTCATAACGCTCGAAGAACGTTTCATAACGGCGGTAATGGGCTTCGAGTTCCTCGCCCGGAATCTCCATCATCTCCGTCCAGCCGTGATCGAAGAAATCGAAGTTCGCCTGGATGTGCGTGATCTCTCTGGCCTCGGCCTCGGTGTAGCCGGACTCGAGGGCGGCAACGTAGCTGTCCATCGTCGCATCGAAGAAGTCATCGAGGTGGTCGCGCCGCTCCTCGCGGCTTCCCTCCGTTGTCTTCCCCAGGAAGATCTTCGTATGCATCTTCACCAGGCCGTACCGTGCGACTCCCTTGATGCCGGGGGTAGTGAGCGCTTTCTTCGATGCCCAGTGGCGCGGGTTCTGATAGATCTTCATACGAACGGGGAGGGCCCGAGGCGTATTGAACGCCCTGCTAGCGGAACCGGCCTTTCGGCGACGCTCCGTCGGTCGCCCCCGGCCGTGTATACACCTTCGGCGTCCCGTCGGCCCCATCGAACCGGGGGCGTCGATATGGCAATTAACATTAACCCGGATCCTCTATCCGTACCCATGTGTGCGTCCCACGTAATCATCGGTGACGGCATTGCCGGCGCCTCCGCGGCCGAAACGATCCGGGAGGGCGATCCGGACGCCGACATCACCGTGCTCACCGAGGAAGGCGAAGCCCTATACAACCGAATCCTGATCAAGGAATTCGCCAAGGGAAAGCTCCCGGAGGCCCCCGTCTCGATCCACGACCCCGACTGGTACGACGAGCGCGAAATCGACCTGCGACTCGATACGGTCGTCACCGAAGTCGACCCCGACGCTCACGAGGTCTACACCTACGGGGGGGAGACCTTCGAATACGACAAACTCCTCGTCGCGACCGGCGGGACGCCGACACAGCTCCCGGTCGACAACAGCGACGCCGACGGGATCCACCACTTCTGGACGTTCGAGGACGCACGAGCCATCAAACGGAGCGCGGAGGCAGCCGAGAAGGGCGTCGTGGTCGGTGCGGGACTGTTGGGTATCGACCTCGCCGCCATCTGTGGCGCACAGAACGTCGACGCACACTACCTGATGCGCGGCGAGTCCTGGTGGCGATACGCGCTCTCCCCGGACGGCGCGGAGATCATCCACGATGCCCTCGAAGACGTCGGCGTTACGCCGGTGTTCGATTCGGGCGTCGATCACTTCGAGACCGACGACGAGGGGCACGTGACCGCCGCGGTCGATCCCAACGGCGAGCGCTTCGAGGCGGAGTTCGCCGGGATCGCGATCGGGCTGAACTTCAACACCGAGTTCCTCCGCGGAAGCGGGATCGAGACCGACAACGGGATCATCACCGACGAGTACATGCGGACGAACGTCGAGGACGTCTACGCCGCCGGTGACATCACCGAGTTCTACGACGTAATTCTCGGCGACCGCGCCCAAAACGGCGCGTGGGGGTCGGCGAAGGAGCAGGGCAACATCGCCGGACAGAACATGGTCGCCGACGGCCCCGAGGCGGAGTTCGAATGGGTCTCCTCGTACTCGATCACCCACTTCGAGTTCCCGTTTCTCTCCTTCGGCCACCCGACCCGCGGCGACGACTCGGTCGAAAAGAAATACGACGACGGGACCTGGCGTCGGGTCGCACTCAAGGACGGCCGCGTCATCGGCGGCGTGCTCATCGGCGACCTCTCGGCACAGTCGGTATTAAAAAAGCTCGCCCGGAAGCGACTCGACGTCTCCGACCGGACCGATCTCCTCTTGGAACAGGGCGTCGACATCGACGCCTTCGAGGATCCGGCGACGGCGGACTGATCCGGCACCGACGCCCGTGCTCCCGTCGCCGGGGCCGCCGACCCGATTCCAAAGTGTTTTCTCTCGGCACCTCCCTCTACCGCGTATGGACGGCGGCGGCTCATCAGACATGACGCTCGCGTTCGAGTTGGAAACGCTCAAAGAGCTTGCGAACCCCGAAGCGGTGTTTTCGGACGCCCGTTCGTGGAGCGAGTACGTCGGGGTGATCTCCGAGAAGCCGACCTACGTGGTAACGAACTTCACGCGGAAAAACCGGATCAGACAGGATTTCTTCTCCGGACCGCGGGGCCGCGAGGAGAGCCTCGAAAGCGTCAAAAACCAGTTCCAGACCGACCGCCACGTCTTCGTCGGGCAGAGCGAGGCCGACGAGTCCCTCGCGGAGACCGCAGACTGGGAGTTCCTCCCGATCGAATCGGCGGCGGAGGCGGCCGGATGGGAACTCAGCACCGACGACGAAACCGGAGAGGACGCCGAGGTCGAACGCCGCGACGACTGGCCGTAGGCTGCCCCCTCAAAGCGCCGCGCGCCCGGCGGACCCGATTCGGATTCGGATTCGGCTACCCTTAAGGGGCCGGCGGACCCGGATACGGGTATGGGTCTCGACATTGGTCAAGCGCTCCGCGAGGGAGCGTCCCGCACGGCCGGAAGGAACGGCCTCCTCGTGGCCGCCGTTTTCGCCGGTATCGCCCTCCTGACGACGGTACTGTTTCAATCGCTCCTCATCGCCGCCGCCGAATCGGCACTTTCGACGTTTCAGAGCGCGTCCCCACAGGAGTTGGGGCTCGCGCCGGCGGAGTACGACGACGCGATCACCCAGTTTGAGACGGCGCACGAGCAGGTCCGATCGAACGCTCCGTTCGCTGTCGACCTCTCGGCTGGGATCGCTGCTGCTGGATTGCTCGTCTTGGCGATCGGTGCTGAGGCTGTCTCGATCGCCGCAGTTCGTGTCTTCGCGACCGACGAACCAGGGACGGCAACGGCCGATCTCATTACCGACAATGCCCTGCTCGCGACGCTGAACGGCTTCGTCGGCAAGATCGTCGTTTGGGGGCTCATCCTCGTCGGATCGCTGTTCTTGTTGGTGCCGGGGGTCGTCCTCGCGGTCCTGTTTTTCTTCCTCAGACAGGAGATCGCCATCCACGACAAGAACTTCGTCCAGGGGATGGCCGATTCCTGGCGGGTCACGAAGGGACACCGGGTCGAAGTCTTCCTCGTCGGTGCCGTCCTCGTCATCGTCTCGCGGTTCGAGGAGGTAACGTCCGCGGCCATTGGTGTCGTTTCGACCCCTGCTGGAACGGTCGCCGCGGCGGTCGTCGGCGGCCTGTTGGGCGCGTTCGGCACGGCGGCCGCGACGCGCGCGTACGTCCAAATCGGCGTCGACGAGGGCGGTGACGCCACGGACGACGCCGAACCGGACGAGGAGCCGAAAGACCCCTACGACGCGGCGCTCAGTGCGGACGACCTCACGCGGTGACCGAACGCCGTCTTTAACCGGATCGGCCGCCCAGACAGGACAATGCCAACGCCGCGCGTTCCGGGCGACGACGACCGACTCGAGCTCCCCTGTGGCGAGACCGTCCGGGCCGTCGACCTCGATATGGGTCTCCGGGAACTCGAGTGCGACTGTGGCGGACACCACGCCCTCGTCGTCGATGCCCACCCGATCTCGCGATTCGTTCCCGAGTCGATCGTCGACGTGTTGGCCGGGAGCATCGAGACCGACGACGAGTTCCCCGAGTTCGGTACGCCACACGTGATGGGGATGGTTCTGGAGGAGTTCCCCGAGAAGGTGTCCGTCGCCGACGTCTCCGACGACGGCCGGGTCGGATACGCGCTGATCTGGATCGCCGACTTCGACGCCCGCCGCCTCCACGAAATCGTCGTCGAACTCCTCGTCGAGTTGATGGAACACGCCGCGAGCCACGGCGACGAGGCGACCGCAACGCGGTTCGAACAGCAGATGCTCGAGTTCGACGTCGCGGCGTTCGTCGAGGAGTACCGCCACGAGCGCGAGTTCGACTCGGAGTTCGACACGCCGGTCTGATCCGGCCGGCAACCGGGCCGCAGCCGACCTCCGGGGCGGACGTGACCGACAGCCGTGTCGGACGGCCGAACCGCCCGCAGTCGCCCGGTATTCCCGCCCTCCGTGTATGACATTTGTCTGACGGATGCTTATGGTATGGGAGGCCATGTACACCCACATGCGCATACGCCGTGGCGAGTTCGAGCGTATCCGCTCCGTGCTGTCGGAGGCCGATCCGGACGAGCCGTTGACCGCCCGGGAGATCCTCGAGTTGCTCGAGGACTACGGCGAGGAGTTCGACAGCGCCCACCGCGTAGCGACGGTACTCGGGCGCGAGGCCGACGGCGGCGCCGCCGACGTCGAGGTCATCCGGGATCAGCCCTACCGGTATCGACTCGGCGACGGGCGAAACTGAGAGCCGGCGTGGGGCGGCCCGCCGTCGATATACACGGCGACCCGCGCGACGGCGTTCCGAGCGCTCACGTGTCGCCGAACCGATCGAGCCCGACCTGTTTTCGCCGAACGCCGTCCGGATCGGCCACCCACGGGGTTCGGTCGTCCCTGACGGATTCGGTGTCGGCTGCCGGCGGGTCCGCCGGCGCGTGGCCCGCACAGTCGGGGCCGCATTCGCGGGCCGGATCGACGAACCGACCCTTCCACGCGCAGTAGGGCAACACGTCCGACGGCCCGAACGGCGGACCGCGCGCGCTCGCCTGCTCACATCCCGGCATCGTGTCGGGCCGCCAGCCCTTCCCGTAGGCGCGCTCGGCGATCCGCCGGCGGAGTCGCGCTTTCTCCGCGGCCCCGACCGGCTCGATCTCGACCGCGGTCGGCGACCCGTCCAGCACGGCGATCCCGGCCTCGTCGGCCGCCAAGGGCTCCGGTTCACGTACCGTCTCGAAGTCCCCCGCCTCGGCGTCGAAACGCCACACGCCGACCGGATCGGGGATTCGATGTAGGTGTGCGCCGGTCACGTACGATTCGGTGACGAGGACGACCTCGTCGAAAAGCGACAACGAGACGTCCTTTCGCAACTGGCGTTCGAGGTCACCGGGGCGAGCGAGATCCGGCTTGTTCTCGAACGCGCGGAGCCCGCCGATCCACTCGGGATACTCACTCGCCCGGCGGACAAACCGGCGTCCGCCGCGGTGCTCGGTCTCGAAGAAGCCGATCCGGATGGCCCGGTCGGCGATCGCGGCCGCGCGCTCTGGGGTGGCGTCGATCGCTTCGGTCGGCCGGCGCGCCCGTCCGACACCCACGTCACTCTCGATGGCGGGGCCGGGAATCGCCTCGGACGTGATCTCCGTCCGGCGACCGAACGCCGGTCCCGGTGAGACCTCGACGACGTCGACGATCCGGGTGTGGGTGCCGAGTTGGCGCGCGAGGAGGCCATCGCTATCGGCCTCGAGGGCGCTGCACATCGCGAGTTCGAAGGCGAACTCCCGCACGTTTCCTCCGAGGGGCGGCGGAACCAAAAACGGCGCGCTCGAGGGGGAACGTCCGCCGTTATGCGAACGCGAGGTCCTGTTCGGCTTCGAGCAGTTCGTGATAGCGGTTGCGGATGGTGACCTCGGAGATGTCCGCGACCTCCGAGACGGCGGCCTGCGTCGTCTTCTCGTTGGTGAGAAGGGAGGCGGCGTAGACGGCGGCGGCGGCGAGGCCGACCGGCGACTTCCCCGAGTGGACGCCCTGCTCTTTGGCGTTGCCGAGTAGCTTCCGGGCGCGGTTTTCGGCCTCCTCGGAGAGGTCGAGTTCGCTCGCAAAGCGCGGGACGTAGCTCTCGGGGTCGGCGGGCGCGACTTCGAGGCCGAGTTCGCGGACGACGTAGCGGTACGTGCGGGCGATCTCGCTTTTTTCGACGCGGGAGACCCCCGCGACCTCGTCGAGGCTGCGCGGGACACCGGCCTGTCTGGCGGCGGCGTACACCGACGACGTCGAGACGCCCTCGATGGAGCGGCCGGGGAGGAGGTTTTCGTCGAGCGCGCGTCGGTAGATGACGCTTGCGGTTTCGCGGACGTTTTCGGGGAGGCCGAGCGCGGAGGCCATTCGATCGATTTCGCCGAGGGCCTGTTTGAGGTTGCGTTCCTTGGAGTCACGCGTCCGGAAGCGCTCGTTCCACTTGCGGAGTCGCTGCATCTTCTGGCGCTGGCGGGAGTCGAGGGAGTTCCCGTAGGCGTCCTGATCGCGCCAGTCGATGTTGGTCGAGAGGCCCTTGTCGTGCATCATGTTGGTGGTAGGGGCTCCGACGCGGGACTTTTGATCCTTTTCGGCGCTGTCGAAGGCGCGCCACTCGGGACCGCGGTCGATCTCGTCTTCCTCGACGACGAGGCCACAGTCTCGACAGACCGTCTCGCCGTGCTCCGAGTCGGCTGTGACCTTGCCGCCGCACTCCGGACAGCCAGTCGTCTCGTCTCGTTCGGTCTCCGTTTCGGTCTCGGTCTCGGTCGTCCGTGTTCGTGTATGTTCGCTCATGCTACGTGGCGGGGGCTGCCAGGCAGGGATTTACCCCAGAAAGACCCGGTCAGATGTCAGTATATAGTGGACGTGCGAAAGGTATTTAAATACTTTGGTGCTTTCGGGCGACGCCATCGGAAAAGCGCGGTGGCCGTCGTACTCGCCCCGGCGACGTGGTGTCGATTTATACCTGCGTGTGGCGTATCCCGGGTATGGACCGAGACGCATTCGCCGCCCGCATCGATCACACTGCCCTCGGGCCGGAAACGGCTGTCGGTGACGTCGAAGCGGCGCTCGACGTCGCTGCCCGGTACGGCATGAACGCCCGCGTTCCGCCGTGCTACGCCGCCGAGGCCGCCGAGCACGCACCGGCGGTGACGCTCGTCAGCGTCTGTGGGTTTCCCCACGGACAGGCGGCCCCCGAAACCAAGGAGTTCGAAGCCGAGCAGGTCTGGCGGGACGGGGCAGACGAAATCGACGCCATGCTCAACGTCGGGCGGCTCCGCGACGGCGACGACGCGGCGGTCGAAGACGAACTCGCGCGGACGGTGGCGGCGGTTCCGATCCCGGTGACCGTCGTCGTCGAAGCGCCGCTGCTCTCGGTCGGAAAGCTCCGGACCGCCTGTGAGCTCGCCGAGGAGGCCGGTGCCGCGTCCCTCGGGACGACGACCGGCTTCTCCGGCGGTGCGACCGTCGAGGACGTCGAGATCATGTCCGAGTACCTGCCGGTGAAAGCGAGCGGGGGCATCGAGGGCTTCGATACGGCGCTCGCCATGCTCGAGGCGGGGGCCGACCGCATCGGGACGCCGGCCGGCGACGCGATCGTCGAGGGGTTCGACGCCGACGCGGTCGACGCGTCGCGGGTCGCTCCGACCGAGGAGTGATCGCCCCCGAATGGTCCGAAGCGTCGCCCTTTTGCCCGGCGGCGCACAAGAGCCGGTAGCCGATGGCCACCTACCACATCGAGACGTACGGCTGTACGTCGAACCGGGGTGAGAGCCGCCGGATCGAGCGTTCGCTCCGCGATGCGGGCCACCACCCCGTCGAGGGCCCCGACAACGCCGACGTGGCCATCCTCAACACCTGTACGGTCGTCGAAAAGACCGAACGGAACATGCTGCGCCGCGCCGAGGAACTGGCGTCCGAGACCGCTGATTTGATCGTCACCGGCTGTATGGCGCTCGCTCAGGGCGAGGCGTTCGCCGATCTGGACGTCCAGGTGCTCCACTGGGACGACGTCCCCACCGCGGTCACGAACGGCGAGTGCCCGACGACGACGCCCGACGCCGAGCCGATCCTCGACGGCGTCATCGGCATCCTTCCGATCGCCCGTGGCTGTATGAGCAACTGCTCGTACTGTATCACCAAATTCGCCACCGGCCGGGTCGACTCGCCCTCCGTCGAGGAGAACGTCGAGAAGGCCAGAGCGCTCGTCCACGCCGGCGCGAAGGAGATCCGCGTGACCGGCCAGGATACCGGCGTCTACGGCTGGGACACCGGCGAGCGGAAGCTCCCCGAGCTGCTCGATCGGATCTGTGAGATCGACGGCGAGTTCCGGGTCCGCCTCGGGATGGCAAACCCCGGCGGGATCCACGGCATCCACGAGGAGCTGGCCGACGTTTTCGCCGAAAACAAGAAGCTCTACGATTTCATCCACGCCCCCGTCCAGTCGGGCTCCGACGAGGTCTTAGAGACGATGCGCCGCCAACACCGCGTCGAGAAGTTCGAGGAGGTCGTCGAGGCGTTCGACGACCGTCTCGACCACTGGACGCTCTCGACGGACTTCATCGTCGGCTTTCCGACCGAAACCGAGGCCGACCACGAGCGCTCGATGGCGCTTCTCGCCGACGTGCGTCCCGAGAAGATCAACGTCACCCGCTTCTCGAAGCGTCCCGGCACCGACGCCGCCGAAATGAAGGGCCTCGGCGGGACGAAAAAGAAAGAGCGCTCCAAGGCGATGTCGGAGTTGAAACGCGAGATCTGTACGGAGACACACGCCTCGATGGTCGGCGACATCCACGAGGTTCTGGCCGTCGAGCCCGGCACCGGTGATTCGATCAAGTGCCGCGACGAGGCCTACCGGCAGGTGATCGTCACGGACGCGGCTGATCGTGGCGTCGAAGTAGGCGACGTCCTCGACGTCGAGATCACGGCCAGCGAAGCGATGTACTGTTTCGGCCAGCCGGTCTGATTCCCTCCCCGCGCTTCCGGCATCCGACGGTCCATACGACGACCCACCGTCGACGACGGTCCATACGACGACCCAACGACGCCATCGGCGCGGAGTTATTCTTCGGTGGCGTCTTTCCACTCGCCGATTCCGGCCGGGTCGAGATGGAGGTGGACGTCGCCGACGTCCTCGAGATCCCGAAGCGACGTGACGAGATCGGTCTCGATGTCGTGGGCCTCGATGAGCGTCAGTTCGCCGTCGACCTCGACGTGGGCTTCGACCTCCAGATCCGTCCCGTCGTAGAAGACGACGAGGTCGTGGACCCCCGAGACCGCCGAATGCGACCGGAGGACGTCCGCCACCGCCCGGCACTGCTCGTCACTCGGGGCGGCACCGATCAGATACGAGACGTTTTCGCGACCGATCTCGACGCCCTGATAGACGACCAGGAGGCTGACGAGTCCGCCCGCGAGCGCGTCGAGAACCGGGTAGCCGAAAAAGACGCCGATGACGCCCGCCAGGGCGGCGATGGACGTGTAGATGTCGTTACGACAATCGATCGCTAGGGCATCGAGTGCCGACGAACCGACGGTCGTGTTCACGCGGACGGTGTACCAGTACACCAGATACATATCGGCCATCGCGAACACCAACGAGCCGACGAGCAAGGGGCTAAAATCGACGGACGGCCCCTCGATCAGGCCGAGGGCGGACTCATACAGGAGGTTGAGCCCCAACAGGACGATGACGCTCCCGACGAACAGCGCGGCCAGCGGCTCGACCCGCTGGTGGCCGTGCGGGTGGGTCTCATCGGGGTCGTCGTAGACGCTTCGGCCCCACACCAACACGACGACGCTCGCGACGAGGTCGGCGACCGAGTGAGCGGCGTCGGCGAGGAGGGCGACGGAGCCGAACGCGAGCCCGGCGGCCGCTTCGACGACGATCTTGACCGCGTTCCCGACGACGTTGACGACGGTGGCGCGCGTGAACCCGCGCCTCTCGCGGTCGGCGTCCAGGCCCGCCTCGGCGACGGCCGTATCGCTCACGGCGAAATATATCCGAACCGTCCGCATAAATCATCGGATTAGTCACTGACGAGGACGGCACTGCCCTCGGGGCATCGCGTCCCCGGCTGGTCGGCGAAGGCCGCCCGGAGTTGGTCGTAGCTCTCCTCGAGCGCCTGGACGATGACTTTCGTATCCGAACAGACCGGCATGAAGTTGGTGTCTCCACCCCATCTCGGGACGACGTGCGTGTGGAGGTGGCCGTCGACGGAACCACCCGACGCGTCGCCGAGGTTGAGACCGAGGTTGAGACCGTCCGGGTCGAACGCCGCCTCGAGCGCGGTCATGGTCCGCTGTTTGAGCCGGGCGTGGTCCGTGAGCGCCGCCTCCCCGAGGTCGGTGTACTCGCCGGTGTGTCGTTTCGGGATGACCATGACGTGGCCGGGGTTGTACGGATAATTGTTCAACAGGACGAACGTACGGTCGGACTCGGCGACGACGAGCGCCTCCCGGGCGTCGTCGCGCTCGGGGAGGACACAGAAGGGACAGCCATCGATCTCCGTCTCCGAGCCGTCGCGCTCGACCCACTCGATTCGCCAGGGAGCGAATACCTGATCCATGTGCCGGTTCGGGGCGGCTCCCGGATAATCCGTTCGAGCCGAACCAAGTATATAAAAGTTGTGCCCGTTTACCGGTCGCGGTAACCGTTCATACCGACACAGACTCCGTTTTAAACGGTCTTCGGCTCCGAAAGGCCGTTTCGGCGGATCGGGCCGCTCCCGGTGAACGGTCCGGAACCGACTCGCCGTTTTAGGCCCGTTCGACGCTACCGAACCCGATACATGTCGACTCGAACCGACGACGCGGACGGCACGATGACCGAAACCTGTGAGACGTGTGGCCGAAACACCCCCCACGACGTTTCGATTCAGCTCCGGACCGAGAGCCAACGGAGCGAAAACGCCGAGTTCTCCCGGGAGCCCTACCGCGTCGCGGTCTGTCGGCGCTGTGGCGACGAACAAACGATCCGAATGAACAACGCGTAGCGCCGTCCACGGTCGCCGCTGGCTCGGTTCACGATCGACGGGCGGATTCGTCCGGAAACTGCTCCCGACGTACCAGAATCTTCTTTGTCCGCCTCATCCGAGACGGAGGTATATGATTCCGATCGACGACACGCCGCTGTGTCGGGACGGGAAGGTGCTCATCTTGGCCTACGACCACGGCCTCGAACACGGTCCCGTCGACTTCGAGGACGTCCCTGAAAGCGCCAACCCCGAGCGGATCTTCGAGGCGGCGACCCACCCGGCTGTCACCTCCGTCGCCGTCCAGAAGGGACTCGCCGAGACCTACTACCCCAGCTACGAGGACGACGCCACCCTCCTTGCGAAACTCAACGGCACGTCGAACCTCTGGATGGGCGAACCGGACTCGGCGGTCAACTGCTCGGTCGAGTACGCGGCCGAACTGGGCGCTTCGTCGGTCGGGTTCACCATCTACGGCGGCTCGAACAACGAAATCGAGATGGCCGAGGAGTTCCGTGAGGCCCACGAAGCGGCCCGCGAGCACGACCTCCCCGTCGTGATGTGGTCGTATCCGCGCGGACAGGGGCTCAAAAACGACACGAAGCCCTCGACGATCTCCTATGCCGCCCGCCTCGCTCTCGAGTTGGGCGCGGACGTCGCAAAGGTCAAACACCCCGGCAGCCGTGCGGCGATGGAGGACGCCGTCCGAATGGCCGGCAACACGAAAGTCGTCATGTCCGGCGGCTCGAAACGCAGCGATCGCTCCTTCCTCGAAAGCGTCAAGCAGACGATCGACGCGGGTGGCAAGGGGCTCGCGGTCGGCCGGAACGTCTGGCAGCGCGAGAACCCGGAACGCCTCCTCGACGCCATCGAAGCGGTCATATTCGAGGAGGCGACCGTCGAGGAGGCGCTCGCCGCGGCCGAATAGATGTCCGACCCCATCGACGCCGTCGTCGACGCCGTTGTCTCGACCGTTCCCGATGTCCGCGGCGGACTCGCAAACCGGCGCAGCTACGAGTCCGGGGCCAACCCCTCGGGCGACCGCCAGCTCGCGGCCGACGTCTACGCCGACGAGCTGCTCGAAGACCGGCTCCTCGGCGTCGATGCCGTCGCGGGGTACGCGAGCGAGGAGCGTGAATCGATCGTCCGCACCGAGGGACGGTACTACGTCGCCGCGGACCCGCTCGATGGCTCCTCGAACCTCAAATCGAACAACGCGATGGGGACGGTCTTCGGCGTCTACGACGAACCGCTGCCGACGAGCGGGCGGGACCTCCTTGCCAGCGGGTTCGTCCTCTATGGGCCGATCACGACGATGGTCCTCGCCCGCGGGGGAACGGTCACGGAGTCCGTGATCGACGCCGACGGGACCCGTCGGACCGTCACGGAAGACTTGACGCTACCCGAGGATCCGACCGTCTACGGCTTCGGCGGTCGCGTCCCCCAGTGGCGGGACGCCTTCGCCGGGTACGTCTCGGCGGTCGAAGCAGAACTGAAGCTCCGATACAGCGGCGCGATGATCGGCGACGTCAACCAGGTGTTGACGTACGGCGGGATATTCGGCTATCCCGGTCTCCGGGACCGCCCCGAGGGAAAGCTTCGGCTGTGTTTCGAAGGCCACCCGATCGCACACGTCGTCGAGACGGCCGGTGGGGCGTCCTCGAACGGCGAGCGATCGCTGCTGGATCTGACGCCCGAACGTCTCCACGAGCGAACGCCGCTTTTCGTCGGCAACGACGAGTACATCGATCGGCTCGAAGCGGCGCTCGGGTAGGCCGGTCGGGCTTCGCCCGGCCGGGGGACGGCGAAGGCCCCGTCTCACAACGGCTATCGTGTCCGCCGCGGAACGGCGAATATGTCCGCCCTCCCGATACCGTACGCTGCCGTTTTGGCGTTCCGAGACGACTACTCCGGGCGAAAGCTCCGGACGACGGAGTGACACTGCGCGTTCAGACGGTCCCGACGGCGGCGTCCACGCCGATCGCGACAGCCACCAACCCCGTGGCGTACACCGACGACCCGACCATCGAGGAGGCCGAAAACCGGACCACGTCGCCCCCGGCCATCGCGGCGGGGACGGTGAGCGATCCGCGGGCGACCGGCAGCGTGTTCGACATCGCGACCGCCGCCATCCCCCAGCGATCGAGCCACCGGAGCAGACGGCCGCCGTCGTCGGGGGCGCTCGGACCGGGCAGCGATTCTGGCGAGAGGCCGGTCCGTCGGACCAACACGAAGAGCGTGAACTGGCCGAGTGTCGCCCCGGCGACGGCGACGACGGCCGCCGATGCGATCCCGAACGC
Organism: Natronomonas salinimetallica; assembly: GCF_013839515.1. Lineage (GTDB taxonomy): Archaea > Halobacteriota > Halobacteria > Halobacteriales > Haloarculaceae > Natronomonas. The sequence goes on from NZ_JACDNQ010000002.1 coordinate 115,313, forward strand.
GTCGCTGCCGACGGCCAGCGCCGTCGCCACGAACAGCGTCCGGGTCGGGATGAGCTTTCCGACGAGCGCGCCCTCGAGAACGAACACGACCAACAGGACGGCGATCCCGTAGGTGGCGACGAGCCCGACACCCGCGTCGACGGCTGCGGTGTGCATACCGCTGGATACCGTCGGTTTCGTATATAAACCTTCAGAGGGTGTGAGACCGAACGCTGCGACCGTAGGTTGGGGTGCCCCTGTCCGGTCGACGGGCGACGGGGGGCGACAGCCACCAGAGCGAAGGCCGCGGCCCTCACAGTCGTCGTATGATACAGGAGGGCCAGACGGCACCCGACTTCGCGCTCCCGGGCGTCGAGGGCGGCGATCCCGCAGTCTACGAGCTGTTTCGTCCCGTCGAGTCCGGCGACGCCGTGTTGTTGTGGTTCGCCCCGGCGACGTTTCTGCCGACCGTGACGGCGGAGTTGTGTGCTATCGAGGCGCTGGGTTGGCACGACCTTCCGGGACTGCAGGTGTGGGCGCTCTCGATGGACAGCATCTACGCGGCCGCGGGCTATGCCGACCGGTACGGGCTCTCGATGGCGCTTCTCGGCGACGCCGAGAGCGCGGCGGAGTACTACGGCGTCCGCCACGACGAGTGGGAGGGCCACTACGGCGTCCCGAAGCGAGCGGTCTTTCTCGTCGGAGCCGACTGGGACGTCGCGTTCGCGTGGGTCGGCGACGACGCCTTCGAGAGGCCGGATCCCTCGCCGGTCGAGGCGGTCGGCGAACACGTCTCGGAGCTGTTTCCGTCGGCTCGGACCGACGCATCGGTCGACTACCGGAGCGCGTCGAGTCGCCGCTTGAGCCGCCTTGCGGCGTCGCCGGCCGCCCGGAAGTAGGCGCTCTCGTCGTCCGCCCCCTCGCCGGCGAAGATGATCCCGCGCGAGGAGTTGACCAATCCGACGCCCTCGGCGAGGCCGTACTCGACCGCCGCGTCGGCGTCGCCGCCCTGTGCGCCGACGCCGGGGACGAGAAACGGGAGATCGACGCGAGCCCTGAGCCGCTCTAGCTCCTCGGGAGCCGTCGCGCCGACGACGAGGCCGACGTTGTCGTTCCCGTCCCACGCCGCACACCGCTCGGCCACGTACTGATACAGCGGCTTGTCGTTGCCGATATCGAGGGTCTGGAAGTCGGAGCCACCGCTGTTGGAGGTCCGACAGAGAACGAAGACGCCCTTCTCCGACCGGGAGAGATACGGCTCGATGGTGTCCCGGCCCATATAGGGGTTGACGGTGATCGCGTCGGCGTCGAGACCGTCGGCGTCGAGCGCGCTCGCGTACTGTCTGGCGGTATTGCCGATGTCGCCACGTTTGGCGTCGAGCAGGACGGGGACACCCTTGCCGTGGGCGTAGGCGACCGTCTCCTCCAGCGCCCGCCAGCCGTCTGGGTCCTCGTAGAACGCGGCGTTCGGTTTGTAACAGGCCGCGTGTTCGTGTGTCGCGTCGATGACCCGGCGGTTGAACGCCCACCGCGGGAGATCCGCGTCGAGAAACGCCGGCAAGCGGTCCGGGTCGGGGTCCAGCCCGACCGAGACGACGCTACCCGTCGCGTCGATCCTGGCTTCGAGGTCCTCGAAAAAGCCCATAGCACCGACTGTCCGCGCCCGAACAAAAACGCTCCTGTTCGGCCGACCGCGGGTTCGGCGGGCACTCGGACTCCCCGCCCGAATCGACCGGGGGGCTGTCGGACGATATATATTGTCGGCTGCCCAACCGCTATCCGTGCCCACAGCCGTCGTGTTCGATCTCGACGATACGCTCGCGGTGACCGAGGCCGACCGCTCGACGCTGCTCGAGGCTGCCGCCGACCGGGCGGACGTGACATTGACGTTCGACCGGGAGTCGTATCTCGACGCCCACCGCGAACACAGTGGGACCGAAAGCAGGCTGCCGGTCTTCGAGGCGCTCGTCGATGCCCGCGCCGACGCCCCCGAGTTGACCCGCGCGTACCGCGAGACGATCGGCGACGCGCTCGCCCCGGTCGAGGGCGCCGAGGCGGTCCTCTCCGCGCTCCGGGGGCGATACCGTCTGGGACTCTTAACCGACGGCCCGGGGCGGACCCAACGAGACAAACTCGGACGGTTAGGCTGGGGCGACGCGTTCGACGCGATCGTCGTCACCGGGCCGATCGAATCGCCGAAACCGGACCGTCGGGCGTTCGAGACGGTCGTCGACGAACTCGGTGTCGCGCCCGCCGATGCGGCCTACGTCGGTGACGACCCCGACCGCGATATCTCGGGAGCGGCGGCGGCCGGGCTTGCGACCGTACAGGTCCGGTATCCCGGTGGTCCCCCACCACACCCGGACGCCGACGCGACGATCCGGCGCGGCGAGTTCGGATCCCTACCCGCCGTCCTGGAGTCGCTCCTCGGCGACGGCGCGGACGACGCGTAGTGCGGCCTTCACTTCGGCCCCGTCCTCGACGAAGACGAGCGTCCGGGGCGGATCGACGGATTTCGGCCGGACCCGAAGCCCGTGGTCGTGTCCCGCCGAGGCGGCCGTCGCCGGTTCGACGGAAAACTCCACGCGGAGCCGATCGGGGTGGACGTACGCCTCGGCCATCCGGCCGTCGATCGCGACACGGTCGCCACCGGGGGGTCCTCCATCGTTCCCCGAGACGTCCGCATCCGATCCCGTGGCATCCCTACCGCCCCCGGCCGCGATGGCGAACGCAAACGCCCCGGCGTCGGTCGCCTCGACGTCGGTGTTCGCATCGACGATCCGGAGCCGGCCGAGGACGCCCCGCTCGTGGCCGTGAATCTCCGAGGACAGCAATCTCCCGATACGCGTTCCGTCCGTGAGTTCGTCTCTAACCATTTCCGTTCCGTTCTCTAACCATTTCCGTTCCCTTGGTTTATAAACTCGCACGTGCGATCTCCGTGAGTTCGTCGACGTCGATTCCCCGGCGGTGTGCGTAGAGGACGGCAGCCGCCTCGACGGTGACAGCGAGCTCCGACTGGAGGCCGTTGATCCCGGCAACGGCGTCCTGTTTGTCCTCGCCCGCCTCGACGAGGGCCCCGAGGAGGCGCTCGAACGTCGATCGCTCCCGGAGGATCGACTCGTCGGGTTCGAACCCCTCCGGAACCGTCGTCGTCTGTGGATCGAACCGGGCCTCGAGCGTGCCGTCCTCGCGGCGAAGCAATCCCTCGCTGGCGGCGACGTCCACCAGCCGCTTTGCCTGATCCGGCGAGAACCAATCGCGGTCGAGCGAGAGCGCGACGACGAAGGCGCTCTCGCCCATCTCCTCGCCGCCCGCTTCGCGGAACGGGGCGGCAACGGCCGTCCGGAGGCTCATACCCCATTCTCCGTTCGCCGATTCAAATAGCCGTCGGTCCGGACCGTCCCGCTGGACGCCAACGGGATCGGCCGTCACCGCCTCTGGTATCGATGGTTCGGGCGGTCCATCCGGTTCCCGGGGGCGCTCTCCGGGCGGCTTTCGGCCCCCTCACTCGCCGACCGTCGTACCGTTCTCGCCCGTCAACACCGCGACGTTTTCTTCCCCCCAGGTGAACGCGGCCCGGCGTCGACCCTCGAAGGAGAGATACGACGCGATCGTACAGAGCGCCCGATCGGCCAACTCGCTCGTCGTCGGGCCGCCGTCCGTCGAGTCATCGCCGCCGGCGTGGGCTGCCGGCAGGTCCGCGATGTGTGACCGTTCGGCCTCGTCCCCGTCCGGATCGAACCACTCCTCTTCGATTGCTTCGCCGGCCGCCCGATAACGGATCTTCGCGCCGTTCGAAAACCGGATCTCGACCGCCGGGTCGCCGTCCTCCGTCGTCGTCCGCGGCCGGACGGTCTCGAGCGCCGGGAGGGCTTCGCCGTCGCGGTCGGTTCCGCCCGCGACACCGGACGCGCCGGGTTCGGACATACCGGACGGTAGGTGGTCGACCGGAATACGGGTATACTCACGGTACCGTGGGATATCAAGACCCACCGCGGGACGCCGGACAGCGGGACCGACGGCGGAACCATGACCTCACGGGAGGCGATACCGGATCCCGACATCCCGGTCGCGACCGGACGGCGTGGCCGTACTCACTCGGCCAGTTCGTCGAAGCGTGCGGCGAGGTCGAGGTCCTTTTCCGTAATCCCTCCCGCGTCGTGGGTTGTCAGTCGGACCTCGACCTCGCGCCAGCCGATCGTCATCTCGGGGTGGTGAAACGCCTCTTCGGCGAGGCCACCAGCACCCGACGCGAACCCGATCCCCTCGAGGTAGGAGTCGAACTCGAAGGTGCGAACGATCTCCTCGCCCTCGCGCGACCAGTCGTCCGGGAGTGCCGTCTCGACTTCGTCGTCCGAAAGTACGTCGCTCATGGTCGTTCGGTGGGGACGCTCCCGCATAAGCGTTGGTCGAACTCCGGCTCGATCAATCGCCTGCGAGCGGTGATGCCCGAACCTCCGAGCCGAGCGTTCGGACGCGCCAGACCGATACCAGCGTCAACGCGAACGCCGCAAAGGAGAGCCCGACGATCAGGAGCTGTCCGGTATCGCCGAACGCCTGCCGGGTGATGATGAGCTGGGCGATGACGAGCACTGCTGCGGTTGCCCCCGCCATGGAGACGCCCCGGAGGTCGATCTCTCGGCCCCAAAGCGAGACGACTGTGAGCGCCGAAAATATCGCGAAGCCGAGTCCGTAGTAACTGAACTGGACGATCTCGCCGAAGCTGAAGAACAGCCGCGGCGTGAGCGCGACCATCACCGGAAACCCGAGCAATGCGACCGTACCGGCCCGCCGAACGCCGGTCGTCGAGACCGGGGACCGCTCGGCGTGTGTCCACACCGTCGCGGCCACGAGCGATCCGAGGATGAGCGATGCGAGGCCGAAATGCAGGGTCAACACGAGCACGGAGTAGCCGAAGACGAACTCGTGGACGAGAACGGTGAACGCGCCGAAGACGACCTGCAGCGGCGTCAAGAGCACGGCGACGAGCATCGCCAGCCGGACGCGGCGGCTGCCGGCGCCACGCCAGGCGGCGATCGTCGATCCGACGATCAAAAGTCCGGTGACCATCGCTACGAGGCGGTGGAACCATTCGATAAACGACATGAAGTTCGCGGGGAAGAGCCCGAAGACGGCACCGTCACACAGCGGCCAGCGGGCCTCACACGTAAGTCCGGCGCCGGTCGTCGCGGTGATGACCCCGATGAGCGCGGTGATCGCCGTCATGACCGTAGTCACGAGCAGTAGCCGTCGGAAGTCCATGAATCGGTCTCCGTACCGAACCAACATATATGCCGCGAAACCGGGCCGGCCCGCGCTCCGCCCCGTCGAATATTGAACCACGCCCCCGTACTGATACTGTCGGACGTACCGACTCGAATCGCGGGGCACTCGACACGCACGTTCGACCGGCGGTTTATACTGTCGGACGTAACTACTTGAATCGAAAATCTCTGAGCGTCGTGTTACAGTACGGTTTCGTCTATCTAAACGATTCAGGTATTCACGAAATTACGTCCGACAGTATTAGACATGTACCGAGTCGGACGTTCACGAACGGACGTCCGGCAGTATGAGGAGACCTCCATCGGGTCACGTCCTCCCGTCGGACTCCGGTCTCTCCCCCCCGGTGTCGGCACGCCCCGTCTCCCGCCCCCCGATCTCGGTGGGTACATTTTTAATCTCCCTGTACGGCGTATCCCTATGGGACTGGATGAAGATTCATTAGAGTATCACCGAGTCGACCCGCCGGGAAAGATCGAGATCTCGACGACGAAGCCGACGAACACCCAGCGGGATCTCTCCTTGGCGTACTCACCCGGCGTGGCCGCCCCCTGCAACGAAATCGCCGCGGACACCGAACAGGCCTACACCTACACCACGAAAGGCAACATGGTCGGAGTGGTCTCCAACGGCAGCGCCGTCCTGGGACTGGGCGACATCGGGGCCCAGGCCTCGAAACCGGTCATGGAGGGCAAAGGCGTCCTCTTCAAACGCTTCGCCGACATCGACGTCTTCGACATCGAACTCGATCAGGACGACGCCGAGGACATCGTCACGTCGGTGAGCGCAATGGAGCCGACGTTCGGCGGGATCAACCTGGAGGACATCAAGGCCCCCGAATGTTTCGAGATCGAGACGCGCCTGCGCGAGGAGATGGACATTCCCGTCTTCCACGACGACCAACACGGCACCGCGATCATCTCCGGGGCCGCGCTGCTCAACGCCGCCGAAGTTGCCGGCAAACCCCTCGAAAACCTCGATATCGTCTTCTCCGGAGCCGGTGCTTCGGCCATCGCAACCGCGCGGTTCTACGTTTCACTCGGTGCCGACGCGGACAATATCACGATGTGTGACTCCTCGGGGATTATCACCGAGGCCCGCGGGGAGGCGGGCGAACTCAACGAGTACAAACGCGAGTTCGCGAGTTCGGGGTCGGGCGGTGATCTGGCGGACGCGATGGCGGGTGCGGACGTATTCGTCGGGCTGTCGGTGGGTGGCATCGTCTCCGAGGCGATGGTGCGTTCGATGGCCGACGATCCGATCGTTTTTGCGATGGCGAACCCGGACCCGGAGATCCGGTACGAGGCGGCCAAGGGCGCCCGCGAGGACACGGTGATCATGGCGACGGGACGGTCGGATTACCCCAATCAGGTCAACAACGTCCTTGGGTTCCCCTTCATCTTCCGCGGCGCGTTGGACGTCAGAGCGACCGAGATCAACGAGGCGATGAAAGTCGCCGCCGCCGAGGCGCTGGCGGACCTCGCCAAACAGGACGTCCCCGACGCCGTCGTCAAAGCCTACGGCGACCAGCCCCTGCAGTTCGGCCCCGAGTACATCATCCCAAAGCCCCTCGACCCCCGCGTCCTCTTCGAGGTCGCACCCGCGGTCGCGGAGGCCGCGATAGAAAGCGGTAGCGCCCGCGAGGACTTCGACCTCGACGAGTACGCCGAACGGCTGGAGGCGCGGTTGGGGAAATCGAGGGAGATGATGCGGGTGGTATTGAACAAGGCCAAAAGCGATCCCAAACGCCTCGTCCTCGCCGAGGGCGACGACGAAAAGATGGTCCGGGCCGCCTACCAGTTGATCGATCAGGGGATCGCCGAACCGATCCTCATCGGCGACCGTGAGGAGATCTGGGCCCAGGCCGAAGCGCTCGGTCTCGATTTCGATCCCGAGATCGTCGACCCGGAGGAGGGGAATCTCGCTCCGTACGCCGATCGGCTTTACGAACTCCGCCGGCGCAAGGGCGTCACCCGGCGGGAAGCCGACGAACTCATCGAGGACGGCAACTACCTCGGTAGCGTGATGGTCGAGATGGGCGATGCCGACGCCATGCTGACCGGGCTGATGCATCACTATCCTTCGGCGTTGCGGCCGCCGCTACAGATCGTCGGGACCGAGGAGGAATCGGAGTACGCGGCGGGGGTGTACATGCTGACGTTCAAAAACCAGGTCGTCTTCATCGCCGACGCGACGGTCAACCAGGCCCCGGACGGGGACGTCCTAGAGGAGGTGACGAAACAGACCGCCGAGTTGGCCCGCCGGTTCAACGTCGAACCGCGGGCGGCGCTTCTGTCGTATTCGGACTTCGGCAGCGTCGACAACGAGGGGACCCGCAAGCCGCGGGAGGCGGCCCGACGGCTGCGTGAGGACCCCGACGTCGGCTTCCCCGTCGACGGCGAGATGCAGGCCGACACCGCCGTCGTCGAGGAGATGCTCGAAGGGAGCTACGGGTTCTCTGATCTGGAGGAACCGGCGAACGTGTTGGTGTTTCCGAACCTGGAGGCCGGCAACATCGCTTACAAACTGCTACAGCGGCTCGGCGGCGCCGAGGCCATCGGCCCGATGCTCGTCGGCATGGACAAACCCGTCCACGTCCTCCAGCGCGGCGACGAGGTCAAAGACATCGTCAACCTCGCCGGCGTCGCCGTCGTCGACGCCCAGTCGGGCAACGCCCAATAACCGCCACACGTTGGCCGGACATCGCGGGGGTCGAGGTTCGAAACGTTGAAACCGCGTTCAGCCAACAGAAGTGGTATGTCACGAGGACGAGCGCCGAACCGACGTCAGTACCTGACCGCCCTCGGGGCGGGCGCTGCGGTGGCGTTGGCCGGCTGTATGGGCGGCAACGGCGGTGACGACGGAAACAGCGAGGACGGTGACGACGGCGCCAACGGCGACGCCGGATCCGAGACGGTCGTCATCGGATCGGACATCCCCTACGCTCCCTTCGAATACCGAAACGAGGCGGGCGAACTCGTCGGCTTCGACGTCGAGATCGCCGAAGCGGTCTTCGGCGACCAACTCGGCCTCGGGTACGAGTTCGAGGAGACCGGTTTCGACGGCATCATCGCGTCGCTGAACAACGCGAACTTCCGGGTCATCATGAGCGCGATGACGATCAACGAGACGCGGGCCGAACAGGTCGATTTCTCGGATCCCTATTTCACCGCCTACCAGACCGTCCTGACTCTCGATGACGGCGAAATCGCCGAACTCGAAGACCTCCAGGGCGAAGCCGTCGGCGTCCAGCGTGGGACGACCGGCGAGGCGGCCGCCGAGGAACTCCAGTCGGACTTCGAGGGCGACCTCGAGATTCAAAGCTACGATCAGATCAACGGCGCTTTCGACGCGCTGCTCAACAATCAGGTGTCCGCGGTCATCAACGACAACACGGTGAGCGGGGAGTTCGCCGCCGAGAACGACGGTGTCGCTTTCCTCGAAGGCGACGGGGTCGCCGCGGACCGCGAGGACGCCCCGGAGTATCTCACCCTGACGATCGAGGAGTACGGGATCGCCTTCCGGCAGGACGACGACGAGTTCCGCGAGGAGGTAAACGGTGCCCTCGCCGCGATCCGTGAGAGCGGTACGTACGACGAGATCTACGACGAGTACTTCGAAGCCTGACCGCGCCGGCTTAGAGACCCCATACTACGCACCCACCAGAGAGACACCACACAACGCATCGAACATGGCAACACAGACAGACCCGGAGTCCGGGACCGGCGGCGTGATGATGCGCGATCGGCTCGTCAAACGGATCGGGGAGATAGCCGCCGGCGGCTTCCTGTTGGCCATCGGCGGCCTCCTCGTGTGGATCCTCTCGACGCAGGTCAACTACACGCTGCTCACCTCGACGCTGATCGCCCGACGCTTCGCCGAGGCGTTCCTGTTGGTTCTGCGGATCGTCGTCATATCGAGCCTGTTGTCCGTGTCTTTCGGCGTATTGGTCGGCCTCGGCCGGATCTCGACGTCGAACGTCACCGGTCGGATCGCGAAGGGATACGTGGAGTTCTTCCGCGGGACGCCGCTTTTGTTCCAGTTGTTCGTCATCTACTTCGGTATCCCGCGGCTGTGGGCGACCGGGCAGTTCCCGATCCAAGACTGGGCGGTTCCGGCGGCCGTGATCGGGTTGACGCTGAACCACGCGGCGTACGTCGGCGAGGCGATACGCGGCGGCATCAGCGCAGTTCCGGACGGACAGATGGAGGCCGCCCGCTCGCTCGGTATGTCCCGCGTGATGGCGCTCCGTGAGGTCGTCCTCCCGCAGGCGTGGCGGAACGCCTTGGCCGCCATCGGAAACGACCAGATCATCCTCGTCAAGGACACCTCGCTTTTGACGGTCATCGCCGTGCCGGAGATCATGAGTGTCTTCCGAAACATCAACAGCAATCAACTCGACCCCTGGACGCCGCTTGTGTGGGTCTGTCTACTGTATCTCGCGATCACGATGTCGATGAGTCAGTTGGTCAACGGTCTCGAACGGCGATCCGACTGGGGCTCGGACAACAGCATGCTCGGCCGCCTTTCGAGGGGCACGTCCGGCGGCGACACCGAGGGGGGTGATCGCTGAATGGCCGACCCCCTCGTCGAATTCGACGGCGTCGAAAAGTACTTCGGCGACGTCCACGTCCTGAAAGACGTCGACCTCGCCATCGAGGAACGGGACGTGGTCGTCGTGATCGGCCCCTCCGGGTCGGGAAAATCGACGCTGTTGCGGTGTGTGAATCGCCTCGAGGAGATCCGAGACGGCGACATCCGCCTCGACGGTCGGTCCGTTCTCGAGACGGACGTCAACGAGATCCGCCAGCAGGTCGGGATGGTGTTTCAGTCGTTCAACCTCTTTCCGCACAAGAGCGCCCTCGGGAACGTCTCGCTCGCGCCGCAAAAAATACGGGGGATCCCGGAGGCGGTCGCCGACGACCGCGCCCGCGAGCTCCTCGAACGGGTCGGCCTCGGTGACCAGACCGATTCGTACCCCGACGCGCTCTCGGGCGGGCAACAACAGCGGGTCGCGATCGCCCGCGCACTCGCAATGGACCCGAAGGTGATGCTCTTCGATGAGGTCACGAGCGCGCTCGACCCCGAATTGGTCGGCGAGGTACTCGACGTGATCGAGGACCTCGCGGCCGATGGGATGACGATGGTGCTCGTGACCCACGAGATGGGGTTCGCCCGCGAGGTGGGCGATCGGATCGTGTTGATGGCCGACGGCCGGATCGTCGAGGTGAGCGAGACCGAGGCGTTCTTCGAGCGCCCCGAGACCGAACGCGGCAGACAGTTTCTCTCCCGGCTGTTGTAGGGCTACATAAAATCCGAGAGGCCGGCCTGCCCGTCGTCGTCATCGGCCGACTCGGCGCGTGTCTCGGCGTCCGTCCCGTCCCCCTCCTCGCGCCCCGTATCGTCGGTCCCGGCGGCGCCGAAATCGGCCAGCGTCCCCTCCGCGTCCGTCCCCTCGGACTCCGCCCCGCCCCCGGCTTCCCCGTCGGGGCTGTTCTCGTCGTCCGCCTCGAGTGCCGCGAACGCGCCCCCCGAGTGCTCGACGGCCTCGGCTTCGGTCCGCTCTCTGGCCGCCTCGATGATCCCCTGGACCTTGTTCGTCGTCTTTCCCGATCCGGTAATAAACGCGACGTGCTCCGCGTCGAGATCGTAGCGGGCGGCCATCCGGACGGTCAACTCCCGGTTCCGGCAGTGGTGGGTCATGACGGATAGATAGGGTAGCATCTCGCGTCTGGCGGTCGCCGTCGAGACCTCGGCCGTCTCGGCGATCCGTTCGGCGACGTAGTCACGGGTCGCATCCCGTGCCGAGCGATACGGAGCGCCGCCGTATTGGGTCCAGCCGCCGCGGTCGCTCCGTCTGGCCGCGGCGACGCCCGCGGCGACGTTGTCGGTCGCGTACCGCCAGTACGTGTAGTTCTGTGTCGCCCGCACCCGCCCGAGCCACACGTCGGCGTCCGCCAGGTGTTCGTAGGCGTCGGCCAACTCCGCGCCCTCGTATACTTTCGGGACCTTGTCCTCGATCCACAACAGCAGGTCGTCGGGCGTCTCGTCGACCGCATAGGCGGTCTGTAGGGCGTCCTCGGCGGACTGCTCTTTGAGGACCGCATCGAGAAACGAAAAGATGTCCTCGGTGCGGTCGCGTTCGCCCTCGCTGCCCTCGGCCCGGATCCGGCCGTTTCGCTCGCGGGATTGGGTGTCCTTTATCGCCCCGCGGAGGTCACCGCGGTTCGCCTCGGCGATCCGTTCGAGGACGGCCTCCTCGAACTCGACGCCCTCCTGACGGCAGATATCCCGGAGGACGGGGACGATAGAGCGCGCGGAGACGTCCCGAAACTCGATCTCCTGGCAGGCGCTTCTGAGTCCCGCGGACATCTCGTAGTAGTCGTTGGCGATGAGGACGATCGGCTGGGACGCCCCCTTGACGAGCCTCGTCATCGCGGCGCTGCCGCCGCGGTCTTTGTGCTGGTGGAGGTCGTCGGCCTCGTCGAGGACGACGAGTTGGCGGTCGCCGCCGAGCGTCGAATTCGCCGCCGCCCGCCCGGCGAAGCGTTCGATTTCGTCGGCCGTCCGGGCGTCGGAGGCGTTCATTTCGAGGACCGGCCACTCCTTGTCCGCGGCCAGCGCGTGGGCCGCGGACGTCTTTCCGACTCCTGGCGATCCGTGAATGACGACCGCCTCTCCGTGTTCGTCCCAGGTATCGGCCCACTCCTTCAGCGCGTCGCGGGCCTTGTTGTTGCCGCGGACCTCCGACAGCGTCGTCGGCCGGTATCGCTCGGTCCAATCGCTCATTGTCGGGGGTTGGTCCAGGGCGCGTTTAGCGGTTGTGGTGGGCGATGGGACCGCTCCGGGGTTTATATATCCCCCGCCCGGCAATGGGACGGCGTGCGCGTCCTCCATTACCTCGAACTCCAGGCCCGTCTCCGGCGCAGCGGGATCGGGACCGCCGTCCGCCACCAGCGGAAGGCACTGGCCGACTCCTCGATCCGGCTCTCGACGTCGCCGTGGCACGGCGGCGGTCCGCTGACGGCCGCATATAAAGGGGCCATCGGCGACGGCGTGTTCGAGACGTACGACCTCGCACACTGTCACGTCCCCGGTCCCGGGACGGTTGCCGTCGCCGAACACGCACGCCGGAATGACGTTCCGTTGGTGGTACACGCCCACGTCACCCGAGAGGACTTCGCCGGGAGCTTTCGCGGATCGACGGCGGTCGGGCCGGCGCTCGAACGGTATCTGAAGCGGCTCTACTCGCGGGCCGACCTCCTCCTGTGCCCGAGCGGGTACACGGAATCGGTTCTCGAGTCGTATCCGGTGTCCGCGCCCATCCGACGGATCACGAACGGCGTCGACATCGACACCCTCGCGGGCCACGAGTCACTACGCGAAAGGTACCGGCGACGGTACGGCCTCGACGGCGTGGTCGTCTACGCGGTCGGCAACGTCTTCGAACGGAAGGGGATCGAGACGTTCTGCCGACTCGCGCGCCGAAGCGACCACGAGTTCGTCTGGTTCGGTCCCTACGACGACGGGCTCGCCGCCTCGTCGACGGTTCGGCGGCTGACCGCGAACCCACCGGAGAACGTGACGTTCACCGGCTGGATCGACGACGTTCGCGGGGCCTACGGGGCGGGCGACGTCTACTGTTTCCCGACACGGGTCGAAAATCAGGGGATCGCGGTGCTGGAGGCGATGGCCTGCGGGGCGGCGGTCGTGTTGCGAAAGCTCCCGGTGTTCGAGGAGTTCTACACCGACGGCGAGGACTGTCTGCTGTGTGAGACGTTTTCGGCGTTCGAGGCGGCGATCGAACGCCTCGCCGCGGATCCGGATCTCCGACGGCGACTCGGCGAGAACGCGGCCGAGACCGCCCGATCACACGACCTGGATCGGGTCCGACGGGAACTCGAAGCCGCTTACGCCGAAGCCCACGAGCACGCCGCGGCGAGCCAACACACAACCCATTAACCCGCCGTCGTCAAACCGGGAGGTATGCGGACCGTCGCAGTGTTCACCGACACGTATCTGCCGACGGTCAACGGGGTGAGCTACACCGTTCGGACGTGGTGTGAGCGCTGGCGACGGCGCGGTGGGGGAATGGCGCTCGCGTATCCGGACCACCCGGAACGCCGCCCCGGTCCCGGAGAACACCCCGTCCCGAGCGCGCCTCTCCCGTTTTATCGGGACTTCCGGTTCTCGCTCCCGTCGGTTCCGGAGGCGATCCGGGGCGGCGACCCCGACGTCGTCCATGCCCACACGCCATTCACGCTCGGTCTGGCCGGGCGACGCCTCGCGGCCGACCTCGACGTACCGCTCGTCGTCTCCTATCACACGCCAATCGGCGAGTACGCCGGCTACCTTAGTGACACGCTCGAAGCCCCCATCCGCCGGATCGCCGACGGCTACGAACGGTGGTATCTCGACGGTGCCGACGCCGTCGTCGCGCCCTCCGGGACGGCCGCCGAGGCGCTCGGAGCGGTCGATCCGCCGACGCACGTCGTCTCCAACGGCGTCGACACCGATCGGTTCCGGCCCGCCGCCGACCACGCCGTGCGTGCGTTCGAACGCCGACACGGCCTCCCGGATCGCCCGCTCGTCGGCTACACCGGCCGCCACGGCCACGAGAAACGACTTGGCGACCTCCTCGAGGCGACCGCCGGACTGGACGCGGCCGTCGTCCTCGCCGGTGACGGTCCGGCCCGTCCGGCGCTCGAACGGCGTGCGGCGTCCCGTGAGGACGTCACCTTCCTCGGGTTCCTCGATCGCTCGGAGCTTTCGGCTTTTTACACTGCGCTCGACGCGTTCGCCTTCCCAAGCCCGGTCGAGACCCAGGGACTCGTCGCGCTCGAGGCGATCGCCTGCGGAACGCCCGTCGTCGCGAGCGCCGCCGGGGCGTTGACCGAGACGGTGACCGACGGCGAGACGGGCACGCATTTCCCGCCAGGCGATACGGACGCCTTCCGGGACGCCATCGCCCGGGTGATCGGGGCGTCCGATCGGCTCCCGACGCGGCTCGCGGAGCGACGGGATCGGCTGTGCGTCGAGCGCTCGATCGACGACCTCGAAGCCGTCTACGACGCCGTCTCCGAGTGACGACGGCGATACGCCGTCCGGCTAACAGCGATGCTCGCAGACGCGGTCGATGATCCGACCCGTCGAGAGCAACTCGGCCCCGGGATCGGCGTCGCGTGCGGTGGCCCGGGCGATCTCACAATCGATCCCCCGCTCGGCCAACATCCCGGCGAGCGTCTCCTCGTCGTGGTGTTGGTCGTGGCCGAGTACGATGACGTCGGGATCGATTTCGCGGATCGGGACGAAGAAGTCCTCGGTGTGGCCGAGGCGTGCGTCGTCGACCGGATCCAGGGCGGCCACCATCTCACGCCGCTGGTGGTCCGGGACGACGGGTTTCGGTTTGTGGGTGACGTTCTCGGAGCGGGCGACGATGACGTCCAGGTGATCGCCGCGGGATCTCGCGTCCTGTAGGTAGGAGAGATGGCCGGGGTGGAGGAGGTCGAAGGTCCCCTGTGCGACGACGCGTCTCATCTGAGCTCCCGGTCGATATCGGCCTGTGTGAAGTCGAAGAACTGCTCGTCCGGTATATCGACCGACAGCACGTCGAGGTCCGTCGGCTTCCCCTCGCGGTCGAAGGCCCGCCAGTCGCTTCGACGGTAGGGCGCACCGACGATGACGTGTACGCGTCCACGGGTGAACGTCGCCAGATCGGCGTCGCTCGGGCGCAACACCCCGTTGGGGTGGGAGTGAACCGATCCCACGCTCTCGAGATCGTTCGGCATGTAGGTCGGTTTGAACTCCGCGCTCGTCGGGTTCGTCTTCGTCCCGGGGGCGAGCAACACGTCGGTGATGACGGTCCCCTCGCGGTCGAGCCCGAGCGTCCGTGCGTCCTGTCCGCGGAGTTGTCCCATGTACTCGTTGGGGTGGGAGTCCTCCGACGCCTGGAGGGCCAACTGGAGGGCGTCATCGGCGATACCGATGATCTCGCTCGACCTGAAGAGCTTCGGTTTCAAAAGCGACCCGAGCAGACCCATACCAGATGGTCGGGTCGCCCGACAACTAAGCGTTCCGGGTTCGGCCCCCACCGAGCGGGTGAGCGGCACACGCGGGTGAACGTAGATACAACACGCTTAAAACTCACAAGAACCCACGTTTTTGCAATGAATTCATCGACTGCCGGCGACGCGGACCGCGGCTCCCCGGAGCGGGTCGCAAACGACCTCGCGTCCGGCTGTACGTTCGACGACATCGAAGAGGGAGCCCTCTACGTGGCGACCGTAAACGGCGTCGTCGAGTACGGCGTCTTCGTCGATCTCTCGGAGGACGTCTCCGGACTCGTCCACGAATCGAAACTCGACAACACCTACGAGGTCGGCGACGAGATCGTCGTCGAACTCGTCGAGATCCGCGACAACGGCGACCTCGGTTTCGAGGAAGTCGACGCCGATCCCGACGGCGTCGTCCGAACCGAGGTCACACACGGCGACCGCGTCGAGATCGCCTCGCTGGCGGATCGAACCGGCGACGCGGTGTACCTCGAAGGCGACGTCGTCCAGATCAAACAGACCGCGGGACCGACCGTGTTCTCGATCCGTGACGGAACGGGAATCGTCCCCTGTGCGGCCTTCGAGGAGGCCGGCGTCCGTGCGTACCCCGACGTCGAACTCGGTGAAACGGTCCGCGTCAGCGGGACGGTCGAAGCTCACGAGGACGCCCCACAACTCGAAGTCGAAACGCTCGGAGTCCTCTCGGGGGACGCCGAGGCGGCCGTCAGATCGCGCGTCGACGACGCCGTCGAGGAGACGGCCGAACCGGCCGACCCGGAGCCGCTCATCGAGTGGCCGGCCCTCGATGGCCTCCGTGAGGACCTCGCGGCGGTCGCCCGTCGCCTCCGGACGGCCGTCCTCGACGGGCGCCCGATCAGGGTCCGACACCACGCCGACGGGGACGGGATGTGCGCCGCGTTGCCGATCCAACTCGCCATCGAGAACTTCATCGCCGACGTCCACGCCGACCCCGACGCGCCGCGACACCTGTTCAAACGGCTGCCCTCGAAGGCCCCGTTCTACGAGATGGAGGACGTCACCCGGGATCTCAACTTCGCCCTCGAAGACGAAGTCCGCCACGGCCAGCGACTTCCGCTGCTCTTTATGGTGGATAACGGTTCGACCGAGGAGGACACCCCGGCCTACCGGGCACTCGCCCAGTACGACATCCCAATCCTCGCCGTCGATCATCACCATCCCGACCCCGACGCGGTCGGCCCGCTGCTCGAAGAGCACGTCAATCCGTACCTCCACGGCGAGGACTACCGGATCACGACCGGGATGATGTGCGTCGAGTTGGCCCGGATGATCGATCCCTCGATCACCGACGATCTCGAACACGTCCCCGCGGTCGCGGGGCTCGCGGACCGCTCGAAGGCCGACGCGATGGAGCAGTATCTCGACCGTGCGGAGTCGGCCGGCTACGACGAAAGCGATCTCGACGACATCGTCGAGGCCCTCGATTACGCCGCCCACTGGCTCCGGTACAGTTCCGGGCCGAACCTCATCAGCGACGCCTTGGACCTCGACTGTGAGGACGCCGAGCGACACGAGGCGCTCGTCGAGTTCCTCGCCTCGCGGGCCCGACGCGACGTCGAGCGGCAACTCGACGACGCCGAGGGTCACGTCGAACACGAGCGCCTCGACAACGGCGCTCACCTCTATCGGCTCGACGTCGAAAACCACGCCCGCCGGTTTACCTACCCCGCACCCGGCAAGACGACCGGCGAACTCCACGATCGCAAGGTGACCGAGACCGGCGACCCGGTCATTACGATCGGCTACGGGCCGGACTTCTCGGTGCTTCGCTCCGACGGTGTCCGTCTCGACATCCCGAACATGGTGACTGAACTCCAGGACGAACTCGACGGAGCGGGCGTCTCGGGCGGCGGCCACCTCGTCGTCGGCTCGATCAAGTTCGTCCCCGGTGCACGAGAACGGGTACTCGACGCGCTCGTCGAGAAGATGGCGGCCGCCGAGCTCGACGCGGAACTCCGGAGTACGCTGCTTCGCGACGACTAGCTACCACTGCCAGTCGGTCACCGTTCCGTCCCGACCGACGAACTCGATCCGCCGGAGCGCCAACAACGCGCCGCTCCCGGCGACCGCGGCCGCCGCGAGCAGACCGCCTGGAACGGGATGGTTCCCGCCGTCGCCCCAGTCGTCCTCGAAGACCGACGCGTAGTACCCGGCCACGTCGGCTCCCTCGAGTGCAACGAGCAGTTCTCGGTTCTCCGACGACGCCGATCGGACCCAATTGAGGCTCCCGACGACGGCCGTCTCGTCGATGATCACCCCCTTCGTGTGTATCTTCCCGTAGCCGTCGGCGTCGTCGACCCGGGCCTCGAGATCCCAGCCTTCGGCCTCGGAGCGACGGTTCAACCATTCGGCTAGTTCCGCGTTATCGCCGTCGACGTACCAGCTCCCGCCGAGGTGGATCCGGACCCGGACCCCGCGGTCGGCGGCCCGAAGCGTCGCCTGCAGGAGTTCGTTCTCGCGGCCGTCGATCCGTACCTGCTGGATCAAGAGCCGTTCCTCGGCCGAGTCGATCATCGTGACGAGTTCGTCCGCGGCGTTATCGGGGGCGGCGAGGATCGTCGCCGCGTCGAATTCGACCCGTTCCGGGGAGTGACGGGCATCGAACGACCCGAGTGCGGAGTCGCCATCGACGAAATCCCGCCCCAGTCGGTACTCCGTCCAGGGGGTGGCCGCCCGCCACGTCCAGTCGGCTTCGTGGACCGACGCGAGCGCGGCGGCGGCGGATCGATCCTCGAGGACGACGCTCCAGCCGCGACTCGATGCGCCGCCGGTCCCCGCCGGCTTGAAGTTCTCCGTCGAGACGAGCGCCCGGTCGTCGACGACCGCGTATTTCGGGTGGTGATAACGGTACCGTGTGTGCGGTCCGGCGAGGAGCCGGACGTCGACGCCGCCGTCCGTGAGCCGGTCTACCTCTCGAGCCTGCCGTTTCGTGACCCCGCCGACGGGCGCACCGTCGAGCAGCAGCCGGACGTCGACACCCCTACGGGCTGCCTCGAGTAGGGTCTCGGTGATCCGCGTGGACGTGAAGGTATATCCGGCGAGGAACAGCCGATCGTCGGCCGCTCCGAGCGTTCCGGCGGTCCGGTCCGGTGCGTCGGGGAGCACGAACGCCACCGCCGTTCCGCCGTCGATCCGGATCGGCGCGTGATCCGTCGCCCCGACCGGCCGCCACACGCCCGCCTCGAAGTCCCGGACCTCGGATTCGGGAGCGTTTCGATACCGAGCGGTCGAGACGGTATCGGCTCCGTCTACAAGCACCAACCGGTCGCCGTCGTCGGCCAACAACAGCCGCCCGGAAAGCGCTTCGACCCGATGGGCCGTGTCGTCTCGCGCGTGCTCCGGGCGCATCGAGAACGCGACGGTCCCATCGAACGTCCGGTTGGGGAGTCTCGCGTCCGTCTTGCCGTCGGTAATCGTCCACCCCGTCGTGTTCGTCGCCCGCTCGAACCGGACGGTGACGAACTCGCCGGGATCCCCTCGTGCGACCGGGTTCGGATACGCCCCGACGAGTGTCGCGTTCGCCGACTCGGCGGCGGGATCGGACGGGGCTGTCGCCGCGACGTCGGGTACGAACGCGCCGCTCGCCAGCGCGATGGCGATCACGACGACGGCGATGATCCGTCCGAACACAGGGTGTGTGGTCCCGTGTTCGTATATAAATTATCGGGCGTCGGCCCCCGGGCGTCAGCCCGTGTTCTTCATGCCGGCGGCGATTCCCTTGACCGTCATCCGGAGGGCCCGCTCCTCGGCCGCCGATCGGTCCGACTGTGCCAGAAGCCGCAACTGGAGCAGGTTCAACGGATCGACGTAGGGGTTTCGCCGTCGGAGGCTCTCCTCGAACCACCCCGAAAGCGGGAGCGAGTCCCCTCCAGTGATCGCCGCAACTAACTCGGTTGCCCGTTCGTACTCCGCTTTGATCTCCGGGAAGATCCGCCCTTCGAGGTCGTCGGCGGCGAGTGCCGCGTATTCGGCAGCGACCGTCATGTCGGTCTTTGCGAGCGCCATCGCGGCGTTGTCGAGCATCGACCGGAAGAACGGCCAGGACTCGTACATCTCTTCGAGCGTCTCGATATCGCCGCCGTCGTCGAGATACGCGTCGAGTCCGGTCGCGAGCGAGTACCAACCCGGGACGATACATCTGGCCTGTGTCCACGAGAAGACCCACGGGATGGCCCGCAGGTCCTCGACCGTCCGCTCACCGCTTCTGGAGGCGGGTCGGGAGCCGAGATTGAGGTTTTCGATGACCGTGATCGGCGTCGCCTGCTCGAAGAACGAAACGAACCCCTCGGTCTCTAGGAGGTCCTGGTAGGCGTCTCTGGCCGCCGTCGCCCCGGTCTCCATCGCCTCGACCCACTCCGCCTCGACCGGCTCGGTCGGCTCCTCTATCGCCCCCTGTCGGGCCCGAAGCTGTGCGTTGAGCATCTGTTCGAGTTCGCGCTCGGCGATCTCGGGACTGGCGTACTTTTCGGCGATCGCCTCGCCCTGTTCCGTGAACTTCACCTCGCCGGTTACCGTCTCGTTCGGGAGCGCCAATAACGCGTCGTTCATCGGCCCGCCACCCCGTGAGATCGAGCCGCCGCGGCCGTGAAACAACCGCAAGTCGACGTCGTAATCCGAACAGATCTCCGCGAGCCGTTTTTCGTTGGTCTGGAGGGACCACTGGGCGGCGAAGAAGCCGTTCTCCTTACACGAATCGGAGTACCCGAGCATGACCTCCTGTGTCTCACCACGGGCCGCCAGGGCAGCGGCGTACGCGTCGTTCTCGAAGAGCGTTCCGATGATCCGCCGGGCCCCCGACAGGGCGTACTCGGTTTCGAGGAGCGGGACGACGTCGAGCCCGGAGTGCCCGGGAAGGTCGACGACATCGACTTGATCGGCCAAGAACAGCACTTCGAGCACGTGGCTCGGTTCCTCACACATCGAGATGCAGTACGTATCGATGGCGTCGGTCCCGTACTCGCGTTGCCAGTCGGCGAGTCTATCGAATCGAGTGAGGACCCGTCCGGCGGTCTCGCCGAGCTCGTCGAGTTCGTTGAACGCGAGGATCGGGTCGTCCTCGGCGATCGCGTCGGTCAGGAACTCGACGCGCTCGTCTTCGTCCATGCCGGCGTAATCGACCCCCTGACGCGCGAGTGCCTCCTCGATCGCAAGGGTGTGGTTTTCTTGATGATCCCTGAGGTCGAGGCTCGCGAGGGTAAAGCCGAACGTTTCGGCCCGTCGTCGGAGCGGATCGACGTGGACGTCGGCGACGTTTCCGGCGCCGTTCGAGTGCAGGTCCTCGGCGATCGCGTCGAGGTCGGCGACGAACTCGTCGACCTCGCCGTACTCGCCGGGACGGACGGTACCGACGCGGTCGAGCCGCTCGCGCATCAACCGCAGGAGCTGTCGGTACGGCTCGTCAGGGTAGCGCTTCTCCGCCTCCGCGGAGACCGACGGGAGCGCGCGTTCGTGCAACGAGAGCCGCTCGTCTACTTCCGTGCCGATCTCGACGTGGTCGGAGTCCTGGCTCAACACCCCAGAGAGGCGTTTCAGTTCCTCGCGGTACTTTTCGAGGACGACGCGTCGCTGTCTCGACAGCGTCTTGCTCGTCACCTCCGGCGTCACGTAGGGGTTGCCGTCCCGGTCGCTGCCCGCCCACGACCGGAACTCGAAGAGCTTCGGAACCCGGCGGTCCGGATCGAACTCGGAGCGATCCGAGAGCGCCGTTTCGAGCTCTTCGTATACTTCGCCGACGACGTCGAAGAGCGTATTTTCGAGATACCACTGGACGTTGAGCGCCTCGTCGGTCGGTTCGGGCTGTCGCTGGCGGATCTGCGGCGTCTGCCAGAGGCTCGTTATCTCCGCGCGGAGGGCCCGCTCGACCTGGCCGGTCTCCTTGTCGGTCATGAGCCGTTGATCGAGCGTCTCGATCGATGATGCAACCGACCTGAGCTTCGCCTTTATCGTCTTCCGGCGGGCCTCCGTCGGATGTGCCGTGAACGTCGGCTGGATGTAGACGTCCTCGAGTACCGATTCGATGGCCTCCGTCCCGTTTCCCGCGAGCGCGTCGACAGCCTCCTCGAGTCCGTCGTCGGGGACCCCCGCCTGCGTCTGCTCTCTGAGGGCCCTGATCCGCTCGCGCTCTTCGGCGAGGTTGATCAGCTCGAAATACGCGGTAAACGCGCGTGCGGCGACCAGCTCCCGGTCCGTATCGAGGCCATCCAGTTCGGTCCGGACCGACTCGATGTCGCCGTCGCCGCTTCGCCGATCGATGGACCGCGTCCGGAGGGACTCGACGGTCTCGAACGCGTCCCGGGACTCTTGGGCTTCGATCGTATCGCCGAGCATCGCCCCCAGCTCCCGAATGTCACGCTGTATATCGCGTCGATGGAGTCGCATGGGGGTACGTTCCGACGATGGGTACATAAATTGCGGCCTCCGGCCAAAGCATGTCACAACCGCAAACCCCGCGATTGAGCCCGTCTATCCGGTGAATTATCGTTATATATCCGGGGTCGTAACGGAGGGGCGACGCCGGCCCATCGGATGGCTGTCCCCGTCCGGTGGGACGACCGCGGGGCGCCACATCGTCTGAGATACCGTCCGGCGAGACCAATCACGGTTCCGGAGTCAGAATCAGTCCCAGCTCCGGAGTCAGAATCAGTCCCAGCTCCGGAGTCAGAATCAGTCCCAGTCTCAGGCGGTCGCGTCGCGGGCTTTCTCCGCTTCGAGTTGGACGGTATAGGCGCGGTCGTCGTCGTGCGCCGCGGCCGCCGAGAGCGCACGCTCCGTTCCGATCCGGACCAACGCCCACGCGGCCGAGGCACGCACCCGAACGGCCTCGCTCTCGTCGTCGAGGCGCTCCGAGAGCGGCTCGATTGCCCGCGTATCGCCGATAAGCCCGAGCGCCCGAGCGGCGACCGACCGGACTGCCGCCTCCTCATCCGCCATCGCGTTCGCGACCGGCTGGCTCGCCTCTTCGCTTCCGATCTCGCCGAGCGCACGGAGCGTCGCCTTCTGGAGCGGCGGGTTCCCGCTGTCGACGAAGTCGACGAGCGTCTCGAGGGCCCGGTCGTCGCCGATCTTTCCGAGCACCTCGATCGCGGGGACGTCCCGTCGCTTCGCGAGCGCCTGTACCGGTTCGAACGCCTCCTTTGGACCGAGTCGCCGAAGTGCGTCGAGGCAGTTTTCCTGCATGAAATCCGAATCGAGATGTTCGAGTGCCATCAGGATCCGCTCGGGGTCGTGTTCGGCCTCGGCGATCCGGACGACGCCGAGCTCCGGGGGGAAATCCTTGCGGTTCTCGGCGGTCAGACGGTCGTAGAACCCCTCTCGCTCGAACTGCTCTGCGATCTCGAGGTCGCCCCACTCCTCGGCGTCCCCGAGCGCCGAGTCGAGCGCGTCGACGGCGTCGAGAAGCGCGGCGATCGTCCCCGCGTCCTCGTCCGCGTCGAGACGGCCGTCGGCGGCGGTTTCGCCGACCGACTCGACGCTGTCGCCGAGGGCGTCGGTTTCGTCACCCTCGATCGGAAACTCGACGCCGAGTTCCTCCTCGGCGGATTCGAGGAACGCCGAGACGGCTTCGACGACGGCGGGGTCGCCGTCGCGGGTCCACCGCGTTTCACGGATCGTCCCGGCGGCCTCGCTCGTGGCGTCCGCGACGTCCTCACCGTAGGGGCCGCGCTGGTCGTCGATACCGTCCCGAAGCTCGTCGATGCGGTCTTCGAGCGGTTCGGCCGGATCCTCCGGCTCCTCGTCCTCGTCGTCGGGTTCCGGAACCGGGATCTCGGCGTCCTCGAGGTCGGTCTCGATCGCGTCGACGTCACCCTCGACGGCGTCCAGATCGGCCTCCGTGGCGGCGTCTTCGAGGGCATTCTCGGTGGCGTCGAGTCGCGACTCGAACGCCTCGACGTCGGCGTCGGCAGCCGGCTCGGATTCGGCTTCGCGTTCGGCGTCGGGCTCCCCGTCGTCGGTGCCGTCGGCGCTCTCGTCGTCCCCGTTGCTCATACCGTATCGTGGGGTAGAACGGGCCAAGAGCGTTTCCCTTCGCGACGTCGGGAGCCGTCGGACGGTTCCGCCGGCCGCCCGTCCCGCCGGAAGGCCCGTGTGCCCTCGATACGAAACGTTATATCGGATCGAGCGGCTGTCGGAGACATGGACGCCGCCATCGGTACGGAACGAGGACCGCCGACCGAAGAGCCATCCCGAAGCTTCCGGGAGGACAGGCCCCGATCGAACGCCCACAGCCAGAGCGAGGCCGGGAGGTAAATGCCATCAGCGACTGTCCGTCGGCTCGTCGCGGAGGGCCCGATCCGGGCTGCGACGTTCTTCGCGTTCGCGTTCGTGCTCACGGCCGTCGGTGGGTTCCTCATCGGTGACCTCCGGACCGGCATCCGATGGGGAATCGGTCTCGGCGCCGCGTTCGGGGTCTTCGCATACGCGTTCATCAAGCCGACCGGTGGGCGAGACGACGGGTGAGACCGTCTGGTGAATCCGTATCGGGCCCCCCACGTTCCCGTAGATGCGATGCCCCACGGGGTGACGTCCGGCAGTGTGAGTCCGATCGGCGGGACGGACGGTGACCCCCCCGGATGCGGCCTTGGGGAGTCACACAGCTTTAGGTCCTCGCGCGGGGAGCTACGGACGGGTATGAAAATATACACCGGCCGCGGCGACGAGGGAATGACCGATCTCCAGGACATGTCCCGGATCTCGAAGACGAGCCCCCGGATCGAGGCCTACGGAACCGTCGACGAAGTGAACAGCCTCATTGGCCTGACCCGTCCGTCCGGCTACGACGACGTCGACGAGCGACTCGAGCGGATTCAAAACCACCTCCACATCATCCAGGCCGATTTCGCGAACCCCGATGAGACGGATACGGACTCGCCACACATCGAGGAACACCACGTCGAGAAACTCGAAGACTGGATGGACCGCTTCGACGAGGAACTCGAACCGCTACAGAGTTTCATCCTCCCCGGCGGCAGCGATATCGGGGCGAGACTCCACCACGCGCGATCGGTCTGCCGGCGTGCCGAGCGTCGGGCCGTCGCGTTGGCCGCCGACGAGCCGATCAACGACGCCGCAGTCGCGTACCTCAACCGGCTTTCGGACGCGCTCTTCGTCTTCGCTCGCGTGCTGAACGAACGGGAGGGAATTCCGGAGGAAGCCCCGGAGTACTGAGCCGGCCGGTGCCACGTTCCCGAATGCATCCGATCTCTACGTGATATCGGAGTCGTTGGAACGGGGCACGGCCGACCGTGCGAGCGGACGCCACGGGGAGCGGCGTCCGGCGTCGTCGTCGGTTCAATCGTTTTAAGCCCCGCCGGATCCCGAAACCGGGTATGAAACGCGTAGACGTCGCCATCGTTGGCGGGGGGCCGGCCGGCTCATCGGCCGGCTATGCGGCCGCCAGCGAGGGGGCCGACACCGTCGTCATCGAGAAAGGTGTTCCGCGTGCCGACCGCGACGGCCCCGGCCCGGACTCGACGGACGCCGCGGGGATCCTCGACTACTGGGTCGATATCATGGACCTCGACGAGCCGATACCCGACCACGTCAAACACCGCGAACTCGCGGCGGCGGAGTTCGTCGGCCCCTCCGAGACGCTGGAGTTGACGAACACGGGCATCGATTCGTCCTATCCGAACTTCGGGTTCACCATGCACCGGGCCCGGTTCGACGATTGGCTCGGCGCGCGCGCCGAGGACGCCGGGGCCGACTACCGGGTCGGGACCGGCGTCGCCGGCGTCGAGACGGATCTGACCGGCTTGCCGTCCCACACGCTGACGCTCCGGGACGGGACGGAGATCGACGCCAACTACCTCATCCTGGCCGACGGCCCACAGCGGACCATCACCGGCAGCGTCCTCGAACGGTGGCTTCCCACCGAGACGATGGACCGACTCGGGTCTCGGCGGACGAACCACATCGCCTACCAGGAGTATCGGGAGTTCCCCGAGGAGCTGTTCGAGGACGACCGTCTGAAGTTCTGGTGGGGGTACATGCCCGGCCACACCGCCTACCCGTGGGTGTTCCCCAACGACGGCCGTGTCGCTCGGGTCGGGCTGACGATGCCGATCGATCTCGACCTCGATGCGGTCGAACACCGCGAACGCTACCGGCTGCTCCGCCCCGATGACGACCGGATCCCACAGGGTTCGGCGTACATCGAACGCCTCCTCGACGTGGCGTTCCCCGAGTACGACATCGAGGACTTCCCGATACAGGACGACCGCGGTAAGGCCAGGGGTACCGAGACGTACCCGATCTCGTCGACCCGTCCGATCGAGTCGCCGACCCGGGCGAACGTGGCGGTCGTCGGCGGGGCCATGGGTGCGACCTCCGCGTTCCACGAGGGCGGCGACCACGTCGCGATCCGGACCGGTTCTATCGCGGGACGGCTCGCCGCCCTCGGAGCCCTCCGGGCGTACAACGCGGAGTGGCACCGGGCGATCGGCCCGGAAGTGCGCCGGAACTGTATCTTCGCCGAGATGGTTCGCGGCTACGAACCGAGCGATTGGGACCGGCTGTTCGCCCTCGTCGACAACATCGTAGATACGGACGGTATCACCCCCCGTGAATCGATCTACGCCGGATGGTCGGGGGCCAAACTCTTCGCGGAGTACACCTGGCGGAAACTCGGCTCCCGGGGGGGCCGATACGCACAGGTATTCGAGGACGAGTACGGCGTATGATATCGGCCGCCGCTCCCGCGGTGACCCGAAAGAGGATTATCCCTCAATCACGTAGAGTCGATGCGCACCATCAGTCCCCGACCGAGCAGCCCGTCAGGGTAGCGATGACCGTTCGGAGAACCCAGGTGTGCGATACGCCGCTTGGGGTGGTGTGAGCCGCCCCGACAGCCGGTGGTACACAACGCCACCCGCCCGGCACGAGGGTTAGCCGACCGACCGTGGCACACGGCCTGGAGTGAGGTCGGACGTTAGTGTTCCGGGCGTACATTTCGGATATCCGTTAACGGAGGGTACTGACTCTGTGCCGAACTGTAAACGTTGGTGGTCCGAATCAATATGATTCGATGGTCTATCGGCCAAACGCTTATTCGACGCGTCCCGTTACTCTTAGATAGCATGGCCAGTTCGACGAGAGACGGGGCGGATCACGCCGATGAGATACGCCTGTGGCGCGAAGACGACTGGTGGATCGCCAAGGATGTCGATACTGGAGTCACGACACAGGGACCGTCCCGAGTGGCTACACTGGAGAACCTCGACGAAGCGATCGCGCTCTACAACGACGAAATCGGGAAGGAACCGACCGACGAGGAACTTCGTGAGATGGGGATAGATCCCACAGACAACACGACTGGAGATCAGGAACCGCCGGACGTGATCAAGTAGTCGATGGCGAGGAGAACATTCTCCGGTCGAGAGGTGGTGAAAGTGCTGGTGAACGTCGGTAGCTTCGAATGGCGACGGACGACTGGCGACCATGCACAACTCTACTACGAACACCCCACGAACGAGGACGACCGAAGACGAGTCACGATTCCGTTACACGACGAACTTCGGACGGGAACGCTACGTGACATCGCCGACAGCGCTGGAGCCAACGACTTCGGCGCATTCTGTGAGTGGATCGACCGCCACGCGTAAACAGAGAGACCGGACAGGATGACACCCGAAGACCGTACCACCGAACGCTCTCCTGTCTACGACGTGTCGGACGCCATCTGTCGAGAATTCGTGTTGGGGGTCGCCAAGGCTGATCGGGACGAACACCGCGATATTTACGAGGCCCTCGAAAACGAATAGCGTCCTCACGCCCGTCTGTTCTCGATTCATAGAACCGTGAGTTCCACTTTCGCCGAGCCTACTAGTAGGTTTTCGCCCGGTAGTGTTCCGGGCGTACATCGACCTTTTACGCTGCGCGCTGGCTTCGTCAGCGCTCGGTGAATCAGCATCTTTGCGAGCGGTAGCGAGCAAAGGCTCGGGGGACGACCGAAGGGAGCTACCTGGCGACCGTCCGGGTCCTCCGAACTGATCGGTCCCCGGATACAACTGACTAGTGTTTGGCAGGTGGGCGGTATGCCTCGTCATCCGCTCGATTTCACGGTCCTGAGCGTAGCTTCTCGCCGGGTAGTGTTTCAGGCGTACATTATCGTTCGCTTCGCTAGTCCTCCACCCACTATTCCTCCGGGAACAGAGGTCCCGGTGTGTCCAGGGCGCACGAGTGCGCCCCTCGCGCCGAATCAAGCAGATTTTTCAGCGAGCCACCGCTGTAGCTCTGCTTCTTTCTCTTCGTAGACTGTTTCCAGGTGACGGTCTTTTCTCTGACGTACGATGGCTTTGATTTCCTTGAACAGCTCTTCGCAAAGCGATTCCAACTTCTCAGAATCGGGCCGGGAACTGTCGTTCAGGATGGGGAAATCACTCCGTTCGGACTGGGACAGTTCTTGATAGAGTCTTCGGGCGAGGGGCTCATACAGGTTGGCGACGCGCTTCCAGTCTGCCGTTTTTTCCAATGACTGCTGTCGATATTTTTCGTCGGTACAGACCTTCTCGGCAAAATTCCACATATACGCCTGGGTTTGCTCATCGAAGTAGAACCACCGATTCACCAGCCAATCCTCTTCGGAATAGACCGGCTTGACGATCAGCAAATGATCGCTACCAACTGGTCCGCCCGTGTCAAACACTAACGTCGCCTTACACCCGCTGGCGGTTCGCTTCTCTATCGTTTCGCGCACGTGGATCGTTCTCCGCGTTATCACTCAAAAACGTTCGGCGAGAGATTGTGCATCGGGTTGCGAAGGCTATCGGGACGAACAACGCGAAATCTACGGCGCGTCTGGAGATGGGAATCCTCATCTTTGGCTGGTACGACAGCAGTATGTTTTTGCGAGAGTAGCAGCAACGTGTACGTATGTCCGAGGGAGAGGCTCGGCGGATCGCACACGAGCTGATGAGCGAGCCCCACATCAGTGGCCGCCGAGTCAGCGTCCGTCAGGTGTACGCCCTCGTCGAAGAACGTGGGGAAGATCCCGAGGCTGTTGCCGATCGGTACGATCTCGACGTAGCCGACGTGTATCACGCGCTGGCGTACTATCACGACCACCCGAGGGAGATGCGCGAGGTCGAACAGGAACGCGAAGACGCAATAGAAGACTTCCGCGAATCGATCGATCGTCCCGAAGGCATCGATCCAGACGCCGCTTGAAATGAACGGGTGGCGCTTTCTACTGGACGAAAACATCGACCCGAAAACGGCGACGTATTTGGAGAAGGAAGGGATCTACGCCGAGCACGTCCGTGACGCGCTCTGGCAGGGAGCCGATGACGAAGCCGATGTCCTTCCGTACGCCCGAGACCACGAACTGATCATCGTGACGAGCGACGTGAAAGACTTCGGCGGGTTACCATCTGACGTTCACTCGGGCATTGTTCTTCTCTACGATGATACGATGCCGGCGTATCAGGTTGCAGCCGGTCTTATTACAATGAGCGACGTGTACCAGAATCGAGATTCGTTCGGTGGGCGCGAGGAACTCGATCCGTGGGTTTGAGTAAAAGTGTTGATTCAACGCGCCTGAGTGCCTCAGAACAACTAATACACTTTCACTGAGCCTACTAGTAGATTCTCGCCCGGTAGTGTTCCGGGCGTACATTTCGACCGCTTTGAGCGCTTGCTTTGCACGCCGTCTGCGCGGGAATCCCCAGCCAAACACTCAAGAATCGCGTACACGTATCTTAGGTATGGCGACGATAGAGATCGACGACGACGTTTACGAGGCCTTACAGCTCCCGGAGGGGGAGCGCTCGCCCGCGATGAAGCGGGAGTTGGCGGTCTCGCTGTACGCCCGTGACGTTCTCTCTTTCGGGAAGGCGCGTGCGCTGGCGGAGATGTCGAAACGTGAGTTCCAAGAACTTCTCGGCGAACGTGAAATCGCCCGGCACTACGGCGAACGAGAACTCGAAGAAGATCTCGACTATGCCGAGTAGCGGGCTGGTCGTTTCGGATACATGACCCCTGCTGAACCTTGCGCTTATCGACCGTCTCGACCTTCTCCGAACACAGTTCGCCGACGTTACCGTCCCACGCCGCGTCTGGGACGAACTAGCCGAGGGGGAGGAGGGCCTGGAACCGCTTCGAGAGTTACGCGATGACTGTTTCTTGAGCATCGTTGAGGTAGAGCGCTCGAACCTGTTCGTCGAGATTTTCCATGAACTTGATCTCGGGGAGACAGCAGCAATCTGCTATGCAGTCGAACACGACGCTGACCTCGTTTTGCTTGACGAACGGGACGGGCGACGCGTCGCTCGGAGACACGGCTTGGAGGTTACCGGCGTCATTGGTATTCTTCTTCGTGGAGCGAAAACCGATGAGGTAGATTTGGAGCATGAACTCGATGCTCTCCGCGAAGTCGGCTTCTGGATTTCCGACGACCTCTATTCACGCGCACTCTCGGAAGTAGACGAGTAGCGGTTCTGTCTGTCGGCGGCCAACCGACGGGGCCGATTCCACTTCCACCGGGCCTACTAGTAGTTTCTCGCCCGGTAGTGTTCCGGGCGTACATTTTCGCTCGCACAGTCACTCGTGGAGCCACTCGTACCACTCGTCGAGATCGACAAGTTCGTTCTCGATACCTGCCGAGCCGTACTGATCGAATACCCCATCTACTGCTCGAGCCAACCCCTCCGGGTCGTTGTCGGGGAGTTTCTGGTCGTAGTACAGCAACATTCCAGCATGGTCGTGAGTTCGGTGAAGCGGTTCGAAATCCTTGGCGTTGTTCGTGAGTAAGATGACGGTCTCATCTGCACACCACTGGAGGAGTTCGACATCGTTCGTGTATTCTCCGAACTGGTCTTTCGCCTGAACGACGTCGTATCCGCGTTCGGAGAGCAGTCGCTCGAAGATCCGCCCGACGTGTTCGTCCAGAAGGATTCGATCCCCCGTCACTGGATAGTCTCTTTTGGCTTCAGCGAAGACTCCCGGACTCGCTCGAACGTGTCTTCGTTCTCCCGTTCGAGATCACGCATCTGCTCGACGTGATCGTAGTAGTACGAGAGCGCCTCGTAAACCTCTGCGAGAGAGAGATCGAGTTGGTCGGCGACGTACGCAGGCGATTGACCGCTATCTATCACTCGCGCGGCCACGTGACGGACGCCAACTCTCGTCTCGTCGATACGGGGTTCCCCGCCGAGCACGTCGTCGTCACGAGTGATCGTCATACAGTCGTGTAGGGCCGCCTTCGTTTATACGTCTTTGGCGTCGCTCCCTATTGCACCTGTTTCACTTTCACCGAGCCCACTAGTAGATATTCGCCCGGTAGTGTTCCGGGCGTACATCCTTCGATACAATGATTCTACTCACAGAAGACCTGTGGAGTGCTTCCGAGACTCGTACAGTCGTAGAGAGAAAACAATAGGTCTGTTCGGCGTGAGACTCCGACGATGACCGACTCGTTCTGGTATCCATCGGTCGAAGATGTCCTCGACATCCACGAGGACATCGTCTCGGAGTATCCCAACACGAGTTCGGGCCTCCAGAGCCGTGGCGACATCGAATTCGCGCTGGATTACATCAGCGAAGGGAGCTTCGGGTCATACTGTCGGACGTAACTACTTGAATCGAAAATCTCTGAGCGTCGTGTTACAGTACGGTTTCGTCTATCTAAACGATTCAGGTATTCACGAAAT
>NZ_JACDNQ010000002.1:146319-183999 GCF_013839515.1 Natronomonas salinimetallica
TTCCGGAGACGGTTCACGAGAAGGCGTTTCATTTGCTTCGGCTCCTCGTCGCCAATCATCCGTTCGTGGACGGCAACAAGCGCACCGCACTCAACGCGACGACTGTGTTCTATCTGCTCAAGGGAGATACTGAAGCAGTTGGGGACGGACGAGACGACGATCGATGAGGACCACGTGCTCGAATATTTCCGAACGCAGACGACGGCGGTCGATTTGAACGAAGTGCTAAAAGAATGGCGCGGCGACCTCGTCGAGTACGGACTCGGTCAACTGTCCGACGAATCATCGGACCCGAACGATTAATCGGACCGACGGACAAGAAATGGTTATGGCGACGGAAGAGAAGACAGGCGAGCGCACCCCTCTTGACGACGTGATGGATGATATCCGTCGAGAACTCGTATTGCGGGTCGCCAAGGCTGACCGCGACGAACACCGCGAGGTTTACGACGCACTCGAAACCGAGTAACGCGCTCTGGCAGGGGGCCGGATGACGAAGCAGGTGTCCTTCCGTATGCCCGGAATCACGAGCTGATTATCTCAATGGTCGATGCGCACCAGAATCGAGATTCGTTCGGTGGACGTGAGGAACTCGATCCATGGGTTTGAGCAGATGCGCTGATTTCACGTGTTTAAGCACCTTAGATCGGCTGGTGGACTTTCACCGAGCCTACTAGTAGAAAATCACCCGGCAGTGTTCCGGGCGTACGTTTCATATATTCGATGAAAGAGGCCTCTATCAAATACCACTCTATTGAACTCGTATTGATATATGCGGTCACTTCGGCCGTAGACGGACGCAAAAGAGGATCCTGGAAAGTATTTAGTACATCTAATACAAAGCAGTACATATGCCGATTAGTGCTGATCGGTTCGAGAAGATCGATGACAGTGAGGGGCAACCGAGGCCTGAGACGAATGCCGCCAAGATACTCGAATTTCTCGAAGAGAATGCAAACGAGGCGTTCACGCAGACCGAAATAGCACAGGCGACCGAAGTCAAGCGTGGCTCGGTTGGACCGACGCTGGTACGGCTTCGTGAACGCGGACGAGTAGACCACAGAGGACGGTACTGGCGAATTAGCGATCACGATCGGAGTATCGACGCTGCAACGGCCCACGCTAGTGAAGTCGCTAAAAGTCACGAAGAATCACCGTTCGAATACGACGAGTGGCAGGAGTACGCGGTCGACCCGCGTGAACAGCGTGAGTGACACCTATCGAAAAGGGGATGTTTTCTGGGCTCCAGACCCCTTTAGACAGGGCTCAAACCCTCGACTCTGGTTGGTTTTGGTCGCAGAGCAGCTACCGTATCCCGGCGAGGAGTACGTTTGTGCTGCACTCACGACGAGTGATCTTCCGGCAAACTACGAGGTCGGAAAAGCGTGGATTACAGGTCGAAACCCCGATAAGAGATCATACTGTTCTCCGTGGGTTATTGGAACAGTCAAACACCGTGCAGTAGCGAATCCACAGGGACGCATCACAACGGAGTTCACCGATCAAATAAGTGCTCAGAGTAAAGCGGTTCTTGACGGATCGTGGGAACTGTCGGAATAGATTAGGGCATCCGTGCGAGTATTCTACAGGCGGAGCAGGCCGAGTGCCTCGGGGTCGGACGGAAGACGACGTCTTCCGTGATGACGAGAGACGGCGTCTCTCGAACCACCTGTCTCCGAGGTACTTCACTTAGTATACTTTCAGCTAAGCCTACTAGTAGCTTCTCGTCCGGTAGTGTTCCGGGCGTACATTCGGAGGATGGATCCGTTGGCAGTATGAGTGCCTTTGCTCGGCTGATACACGTTCGGAACCCCTCGTCGACGACGTGCGTCCGCTCTACGGTGACGACGAGACGTACCGACACGCAGGCCCCTCGACGTCGCACCGGTTCGGCGGCATCCGACGCTTTGGTTATCCTGTAGCAAAAATCCTACTGGATAGCACTATCGGTCAGTTATGTCCATTCATAATTGTTGTATATTAACGAGTGGGCGTCTACATGAAACGTTATTTATTCCGGGAGTGGCTGTATCCGGTTGAGACTCTGCGGTCTCCGCATCCCGATGGGAAAACAACTAGAACGTGACCTCGGCCTCCCGTCAGTGACGGCCATCAGCATCGGTGCGATGGTGGGCAGCGGCATCTTCATTCTGCCGGGATTGGCGATGAAGATGGCCGGTCCGGCGGTCGTGTTCGCGTACCTCCTCGCGGGTGTGCTGGTGTTGCCCGCGGCCCTGAGCAAGTCCGAGATGGCGACGGCGATGCCCGAGGCCGGCGGCACGTACCTCTACATCGAACGGGCCATGGGCCCGCTGTTCGGAACCATAGCCGGCGTCGGGACGTGGTTTTCACTGACGTTCAAAGGAGCGTTGGCACTGGTCGGCGGCGCGCCATACCTGGTGTTGTTATTCGATCTGCCGGTGACACCGGTCGCGCTCACGGTCGCGGCGCTTTTGATCGTCCTGAACGTCGTGGGTGCGAAACAGACCGGCCGGATGCAAATCGCCATCGTCGCGGTCATGCTTGCGGTGATGGTCTGGTTCATCGTCGCGGGCGCGCCAAGCGTCGAGAGCGCCCGGTTCGAGGGCTTCTTCGACAGCGGGTTCGAGGGCATTCTCGGCGCGACCGGGTTCGTGTTCGTCTCCTATGCCGGCGTCACGAAGATCGCCAGTGTCGCCGAGGAGGTCGAGAACCCGGACCGGAACCTCCCGTTGGGTATCCTCGGATCGCTCGTCATCACGGCCGGTATCTACGTCGCTATCGTGACCGTGATGGTCGGCGTCGCCGAGGAGGCCGCGCTCACCGACACGGAGACCCCGATGCAGGTCGCCGCTGGCAACGCGTTGCCCGCGATCGGTGTCGCAGCCGTCGTCGTCGCGGCGTTGCTCGCGTTGATCAGCACCGCCAACGCGGGCATTCTCTCCTCCTCGCGGTATCCCTTCGCGATGAGCCGCGACGGGCTCGCCCCCGATATCTTCGAGAACGTCAGCGACCGGTTCGAAACGCCGGTCAACGCGATCACGATCACCGGCGGGGTGTTGCTCGTCCTCATCGCGTTCGTCCCGATCGACGACATCGCCAAACTCGCCAGCGCGTTCAAGATCCTCGTATTCATCCTGATCAACGTCGCGCTGATCGCCTTCCGTCAAGGGTCGATCGAAGCGTACGACCCGAGCTTCGAGTCGCCGTTGTATCCCGTCCCGCAACTGGTCGGGATCGTCGGCGGGGTCGTACTCCTGCGGTACATCGGATTCGTCCCACTGGTCGGTGCTGTCGTCATCATCGTCGGCTCGATGGTGTGGTATTACTTCTTCGTGTACCGCCGCGGCGGCGTCGCCCGCGAGGGGGCGATGACCGACGCCCTCCGTCGGAGCGTCGGACGGGACGTGGTCGAACAGACGGAAGCCGAGGTGGGAACCGACGGCGACGAGGTCCTCGTTGCGGTCACCGATCGGACGCCGTCCGCCGTCGAGCGGTCGTTGATCGATCTCGCCGTGGATCTAGCGCGCACCCGCGAGGGCGGTGTCCGAGTCGCGCAGTTCGACGAGACGCCCGACCAGACGCCGCTTCCACAGTCAGCTAGCACACTCACCGAGGCGGATCAGGCGTTCGAAGCGAGGATGTCCGACCGGGCGACCGACTCGGAGATACCGATCCGCTACGGCGAGGTCGTCAGCCACGACACCCGCCACGCGATCGTCAATTACGCCGCGGACGTCGACGCCGACACCCTGATGATCGAGCGTTCGACCGGATCGGAAACGCTGTTGGGCAGCGACGTGGAGTGGATCGAAAACCACGCGCCCTGTGACGTCATCGAGGCTTCGAACTTCGATCACGACACGGTCGATCGTATCGGCGTCGTGACCGACGAGGGGCCGTTCGATCCGGCGAAGGTCGGACTGGCCGATGCGCTCGCCACTGCCGTCGGCGGGACCGTCACGTTCTACCTCGCCATCGGCGCGGATCCACCCGAGAGCCACCGGAACACCACCGACGACTACCTCTCCGAGCTGGTGGCGCTGTGTGATGCCCCGGTCGAGACCCGGGTCATCGAGTCGGGTACCGACGAGGCGATCGATCACGCAGCCACGACCTCCGACGTCCTAATCGTCAGCGGCATCCAGCGCGGTCTCACGGACCGACTGTTCGGTCACGTCTCCGATAGGGTAACGCTTCGAGCGGAACACGGGACACTGGTCGTCTACGGGGCGAGCCAGCCGGGGCGGTTCCGCCGGGCGGTCGAACGGCGGCTGTTCTAGGCCGATTCGCCCGAGCGGGAGCGGAGTCCCTGCGACGGGCGAACACGAGCGAACGAGTCGGGCGGGGGAAGGGCCACAGCAGACGGAGTTCGTACCGGAGACCGGCGGGTACCCGACCGGAGTCGGCCCTCGCCGGCCCCCGACGACGGCGATCCGTATCGGTCCCGCTCCGTCCTTCGGGAAGGTTAAGTGATCAACGGGGATATCTCGGGCCGTGACCGGCGATACCCAACGCGCCATCGGCTACCTCCTCGTCGGGAGCCTGGCTTTTGTCGCCCCGGTGCTCGAAGGGCGGGCCGGCGCCACAGCCGCCGCGGTCGGCACCATTGCCCCCTTCGCTCTCCTCGCGACGGTCGCGCTCGCATCGACGGGCGGGCCGCTGTTCGAGTTCTTCGCCCGTGGCAGCGACCGCGAGGAGGACCGCCTGTACAGCCTCGCGTCGTTCGCACTCGCCGTCTGTGCGCTCTCCGTGCTTTTCGTCGCGTTGGGCCTTCCCCTCGCCGCGTTCGTCGCCGCCGTGTTCGTTCTCACCGCCGGCAATGTGGGGCAGCGTCTGGCCGTCTCTCGGGTCCCGGTGCCGGTCGTCGGGGCCGCGGCGTTTTCGGCCCTCGGAACGATCGCCGGCGTCGTGGCGGTGTTCGTCGCTGGAGCGCTCGGAGGTGCCGTCCCCGCCGCCGGAACCGTCGTGTTCGTCACCGCCAGCGGGGCGATCGTCGGCGCGCTCGTCCGGGCTGCCATCTCGCCGTTCGACGACTCGCTCGTGTTGTTATCGGCGGCGCTCGTCATCTGGTTTCTGCTCGGATTGGACCCCGTTTCCGGGCCGGCCCCGATCGCTATCGGCGTCGCCGTGACCGTCGTTTTGGGCTATGCGGCGTACGCGCTCGGGACCGCCTCGACGACCGGAACGCTCAGCGGCGTGTTGCTCTCGCTTTGGGCGATCGTCCTCGGCGGGTACGGCTGGTTCGCCCTGCTCATCACGTTTTTCGGCCTCGGTGGCCTGGCGTCGAAGTACCGATACGAGGAGAAACTCGCGCGCGGGATCGCCCAGGAGAACGAGGGGGCACGCGGCGGCGGAAACGTGCTCGCGAACGCCGCCGTCGCGCTCGCCGCTGTCGTCGCCTACGCGGCCTCCGGCCGACTCGGCGTCGACCCGACCGTGTTCCAGTTCGTCTTCGGCGGCGCGGTCGCGGCCGCGCTCGCAGACACGTTCTCGAGCGAGTTCGGCGGCCTCTTCGATGCGCCGCGGCTGATCACGACGCTCGAACCCGTTCCGCCGGGAACGGATGGGGGTGTCACGTGGCAAGGGGCTCTCGCGGGGGCCGTCGGATCCGGTGTCATCGCGGCGCTCGCGCTTGCGTTTCCCGGGTTCGATACCACCCTCGCGCTCGTGATCTTCGGCGCGGGGGTCCTCGGGATGTTCGTCGACAGCGTCCTCGGGGCGACTCTCGAGGGTGATCGGCTCGGCAATCAGGCGGTCAACCTACTCGCGACGCTCTCGGCCGGGGTCGCTGCCGGGATGGCCGCGCTCGTCGGCCCCGTATGATCCGTCCGATAGAGGGGACGGACCGGCCGGCACTCCGGGCACTACAGGGGTGTCTCACCTACGCCGACCCGGCCCTCGTCGACGCCGCGATCGGAGGGCCGTTCCTCGGACGGATCGCCAGCGACCGAGGCCGGGTCGTCGGCTACGCGATCGCCCTCCCCGGATCGACGGTGACGCTCTCCGAGTTGGCCGTCGTCCCCGAAGCCCGCCGGAACGGCCACGGACGGCGGCTCCTCGATTCGATCGTCTCGGCCGCCGCCGCCGACCGGGTCGTCGTTACGACGCCCGTCGAAAACGAGGCCGCGAGGCGGTTTTACCGACGGCTCGGGTTCGAGGCGTTCGAGGTCCGTCCCGGATTCTACGCCGATGGGACCGACGCCCTACGCCTCCGCAGGCGTGAGTAGTTGATCGGCGGTGCGTATCCGGACGCTCGTCGGGCGCTTGACGAACTCGCCAGCCGACGCCCCGACCACGTGGTCGACGCCGCGCTGTGCGGCGACGTCGAGGAGTCGCTGTGTCAACTCTTCGTCGACGACGACCGCCGTCGGAACACGGTCGGCCCCGTCCAGGAGGTCGAACGCCTCCTCGGCACTCCCCGAGGAGATCACGTCGAAGGAGGCGTCCAGCAGGCGGGTGCGGCCGGTCTCCTCCCCGATGACGGTGCGGGTGTGTCCGCGAAGCGTTTCGGGTCGCTCGGGCGTCTCCGGCATCCCGCCGGCGGATCCGGCCGACGCGGCCTCGTGGTCGTCTCCGGACGTGGTCTCGTGGTCGTCCCCGGACGTGGTCTCGTGGTCGTCTCCGGACGTGGTCTCGTGGTCGTCTTCAGGAGTCTCCTCGGGACTGCCGCCCGACGCGTCCTCGTCCCCATCGTCGACGTCGGCGCCTTCCCGAGCGTCGTCGGAGCGCGCCCGGCCGTCTCCCGTCTCGCCCCCGGATCGGCTCGACGTCCCACTGATTGGGCCCCCGCTGATCGAGGGCTCCGACCGATCCGGCGATGCGGCCCCCGACGTCTCCCCGGAGCGGTCGACCGAATCGGCCGTTCGGCCCGCCGTGTCCGGCTCCTTCTCGGAGTCGGGCGCGGTCCCGCCCGAGTGCTCGGCGTCCTGTAGCGTCTCGTAGGGGACCTTCTCACGGAGCGCCGTCATCACTTCGTGGCGCGCGAGGTCCTCGACCGAGCGCCCCTCGGGGGCCCGCGCGACGTAATCGATGTCGCCGATCTGTGCCAACTCCCGCGTGATGAGTTCGCCGCCGCGGTCGCCATCGAAGAAGGCGGTGACCGTTCGGGATTCGCTCAGGGCCGCGATGGCGTCGGGGACGTTCGTCCCCTCGACGGCGACGGCGTTTTTGATGCCGTACTGCAACAGCGTGAGCACGTCCGAGCGCCCCTCGACGACGATGATCGCGTCCGATTTCTCGACGTTGGGCCCCGCGGGAAGCCCCTCGTACTCCGTGATGTCCTCGATCCGGATCGCCTCGCGGACCTCTTCGACGAGGTCGCTGCTCGATCGCATCGAGTCGTCGAAGGCGGTCCCGAGGAGCGATTTCGCCCGTTCGACGACCTCCCGGCGCTTGGCCGCCCGGACGTCCTCGATCTTTCGAACTTCGATGGTCGACCGGCAGGGGCCGACACGATCGATCGTCTCCAAGGCCGCCCCGAGGATGGCCGTCTCGACTTGGTCGAGGCTCGTCGCGATAGTGATTCGGCCGAACGACTGGCCGTTCTGTGAGTCGACCTCGACGTCGATCCGCCCGACCTTCGAGGAGTCCTGTAACTCCCGGAGGTCGAGTTCGTCGCCGAGGAGCCCTTCGGTCTGGCCGAAGACCGCCCCGACGACGTCGGAGCGCTCGACGATCCCCTCCGCCGTGATGTCCGCGTGTACGAGATATTTGGCTGTGTCTTGCATTGATGAACTGCCCGTCGCCGGGCGATGATGGTGATGGTAATCGGATCCGCGGGTAGCTCCGCGGCTGTTTTAAATACGACTGCTCGGACGTATAAATGATGCGGCACGCTCGCTGTGGCCGAATCCGACGCGGCATTCATCGTCCGGCTCGATTCGGCGGTTAGCTATAGTGAACATCGCAACTATGTACACATCGATCGCACTACCGCCGTGCGATCGAGTGTGTGTTGTCTTCAGATCTCTACTATAATCGGGCTCGGCACTCATCGGCGGGTTGCCACGATTTGAATAGTATTAGTCTTCAATAACATGCCCCGGATACAAACCGGTATTAATTAGTGATTTGAGTGTTGATTGCTCTTCAATACATGGCTTCGACAGTGGAACGTTACGGATGGGCGGTCGTGATGGGAATACTGATTGTGCTCGCGATCCCGTGGTTCCTGTGGGGCGTCGACCGCGTCGTCCTCGGGCTTCCGCTCTGGCTGTGGTGGCACATCGGTTGGATGCTCCTCGCATCGGTCGTTTTCCGGCAGTTCACGCGACGCGCGTGGGGCATCTGGATCGTCGAGACCGGCGGTGAAGCCGCATGAGCACATCACTTCAACTCGGGATCATCGTCGGCTACCTGCTCGTCGCGCTCGGGGTCGGCCTCGCCGCCTATCGGGTGACGGACCGCGCCGCCGAGGACTTCTACCTGGCGAGCCGGACGTTCGGAACCGTCGTGTTGCTTTTCACCGTCTTCGCGACGCTTCTGTCGGCGTTTACTTTCTTCGGTGGCCCCGATACGGCCTACGCTTTCGGCCCCGAGTGGATCCTCGTGATGGGGCTCATGGACGGGCTCATCTTCGCCGTACTGTGGTACGTCGTCGGCTACAAACAGTGGCTGTTGGGCCAGCGCCACGGCTACGTCACGCTGGGTGAGTTGCTCGGCGATCGCTTCGGTTCGCGGGCGATTCGCGCGCTCGTCGCCGTCGTCTCGCTGTTTTGGCTCTTCCCGTACGTCATGCTCCAACAGATCGGCGCGGGTGGGGCGTTGGCCGCCCTCACCGACGGAACCGTCCCCTTCGCCGCCGGGGCGACCCTGGTAACGGGCTTTATGATCGCCTACGTCGTGCTCGCCGGGATGCGCGGGATCGCCTGGACCGATACGTTACAGGGGGCG
The DNA here is from genome assembly GCF_013839515.1 of Natronomonas salinimetallica. Lineage (GTDB taxonomy): Archaea > Halobacteriota > Halobacteria > Halobacteriales > Haloarculaceae > Natronomonas. Next base: position 155,194 of record NZ_JACDNQ010000002.1, read on the forward strand.
TTCATGTTGTGTACGGTCTGGGCTGCGCTGGGATGGGTCCTCGTCGCCGTCGACGGCGGACTCGGGACGATCAACGCGGGACTCGCGGCGACAAGCCCCGAGTTCCTCGCGCTGGGGAGTGAATTCTACTCCCCTGAGACGATGCTCACGTTCGCTGTTTCGATCGCGTTCGGCGTGGCGATGTTCCCGCAGGTCAACCAGCGCTTTTTCACCGCGGCCTCCGAGACCGTCCTGAAGCGTTCGTTCGCGCTGTGGCCGGTACTCGTGTTGGTGCTTTTCGTTCCGGCGTTCCTCCTCGGGACGTGGGGCCGCGGCCTCGGCCTCGAAGCGGACATCGGTGCGGGCGAGAGCATCCTTCCGGTCATCCTCGCGGAGTATACCCCCGCGTGGTTCGCCGCCCTCGTCGTCGCCGGCGCGATCGCGGCGATGATGTCGTCCTCCGATTCGATGCTGCTCTCGGGGTCGTCGTACTTCACCCGCGATATCTACCGCCCGCTCGTCGACGAGGGGCTCTCGGAGAGGCGGGAGGACCGACTCGGACGCGCCGGCGTCGTGGTCTTCGCGGTCGGTGCCCTGCTGGCGAGCGTCTGGGCGGAGGCGGAGGCCTTCGGCGCGGCGACGGTCGGATCGATCCTCGTCGAGATCGGAGACCTCGCGTTCGGCGGGTTCGCACAGCTCGCCTTGCCGGTCATCGTGGCCCTGTACTGGCGGCGGACGACCGCGACGGGGATCGCCGCCGGAATCGTCTGCCCGCAGGCGGTCTACGTCGCGTTCAATTTCCTGCCCGAGACCGCCGTCGGCTCCGTATCCCTGTTTTCGGATACCTACTTCGGGTGGGGGATCTCGATCTACTGTATGCTTTTGGGGCTCGCCGTGACCGTCGCCGTCTCGGCCGCGACGTCCCCGAACCCGAACGCGAACGCCGAGGACCACTTCCGGTTGGAGGCGGACTGACCGCCGGCCCCGACCGGAGTCGGCACTCGCCGGCGGGTTGTCACGCCGAGCGGTTTCGCACTGCCGGCTGTCCGTCGCGAACGCGTTTTCGGCCCTATGGTTGCGAACGCGTTTTCGGCCCTGGGGTCGCAAGTCGCGTGTGCTGGGGACAGCCAGCAGTATCAGTCGTCCGCGGTCGCGACCGCCTCGCCGTGGCTCACGTCGTCGCCCAAGAGATCCATGAAGGCCGACAGCCACTCGGGATGATCCGGCCACGCCTGGCCCGTAACGAGGTTGCCGTCGGTGACGACGCCGTCGACCCACGAACAGCCGGCAGCCTCACACTCGGCTCGAACCGCCGGATAGGCGGTCAGCTCGTACCCGTCGAGGACGCCCGCGGCCGCGAGGATCTGTGGGCCGTGACACACCGCCGCGACCGGCTTGTCGGTCTCGAAGAAGTGTCGGACCGCCTCGAGGACCGACTCGTGCGTCCGGAGGTACTCCGGGGCGCGCCCGCCGGGCACACAGAGGGCGTCGTAGTCGCTCGGCTCTATTTCGGCCATCGTCGCGTTCAACTCGAAGTCGTGACCCCGCGACTCCATGTAGGTCTGATCGCCCCGGAAGTCGTGGATCGCGGTTTTGACCGTCTCGCCGGCCTCCTTGTCGGGACAGACGGCGTGGACGTCGTGGCCGACCATCTCGAGGGCTTGAAACGGGACCATGATCTCGTAGTCCTCGCCGAAGTCGCCGACGATCATCAGGATCTTTTTGTTCATAGGTAACACCCACCAGGAGTAGGCCGGCGGAGATAATAAAGCCCCTAGCCGGATCGTACCGGGTGAATGCGACGGAACACGGAATCGAATCGCCGCTCCGGCTGCTTCAGTTGCATAGAAATCGTTGAAATCTGTATGGAAGTGCGTCGAACGCTGCCGGTCAAACTCGTCGTGGCCGACAGCGACAGAAACGCACTTCTCGAAACCATCGACCAGTACAAACACTGTGCCAACGCGGCAAGCGACCACTGCTGGAACGAAACCGACTACAAGACCACAGCCAAATACGCCGTCAAAGACGACCTGTATCACGACGTAAACTACCCCACCCTACTCCCTCGGCGCATACGCGCCTCGGTTCGTTGAGGGTGGGGTAGTTTACGGTTCCCGAGACAATGGCCCACATACCGATCGAACTCGCTTGAATATATAACCGCCCCGACGAAAGATACCGTATGCAGACTCACATCGTCCCGGTCGGCTTCGACTACGACCGGCTGATCGCGCCGTTGGTCAGAGACCAACTCGACGTGGATCGGGTGGTCCTCCTCGAGGGGGCAGTCGGCAGCGAGGCCAACGTCGAGTACTCCAGAAACCTCGCGAGCAAGCTCCAAAAGGACTTCACGAACCTGCTCGGGGCCGAAACCGAGGAGTACGTCGTCGAGGACGTCTACGACTACGACGCCGCCTTCGAGCAGGCCTACGACCTCATCAACGGTGAGTTGGACACCGGCAGCGAGGTCTGGGTCAACGTCTCGGCGATGCCGCGAACGGTCTCGTTCGCCTTCGCCACCGCCGCCCACTCCATCATGGTCGAACGCGAGGGCGACCGCGACCGGATCCACACCTACTACACCGTTCCCGAGAAGTACCTCGAAACCGAGCTAGCCGAGGAGCTCCGAATCCAGTGTGCACTCCTCGAAGAGATCCTCGAGGGCGAAATCGACGACGAGCGGATCGCCGAGCGTCTCGACGTCGGCCGCGACCTCCTCGAGGAGTTCGACGAGCGCGGGACCACGATCGGCGCCAAGAAGTTCGGCGACAGTCACGTCATCGAGCTTCCGGTCGCCTCCTTTTCGAACGTCAAGCCGTTCGAGGAGCTGATCCTCTTTACGCTCGGTGAGCACGAGGAGTTCGAGTCGGTCTCCGAGCTTGCGGGAACGCTCGCACGCGAACTCGGCGAGGAGTACACCGACTCCTTCCGCTCGAAAGTGATCTACAACGTCGATCGACTCGGCCCGGGGGGGAAGGGGTACATAGAACAGGAGGAACACGGCAAGTCCTATCGGACCCGGCTCTCGCGGATCGGCGAACTGTGGGTCAGATCCCACGCCGACGGCTCCGGGAGCAATATATAGTCCGCTCGACCGCAGTGGAAACACCAAAGCGGCCGCCACGGGTAGAGCCATCCATGACAACCGTTCGAAACATCGCGCGCGGCGTACAGTCCTTTACGAGCAACGCTTTCCTCGTCGACGGCGAGCGAACCGTCCTCGTCGACGCGGGCAACGGGTTCGACGCCGTCGAGCGGATCGAGGGAGCGGTCGGGACGCTCGATGCAGTCGTGCTTACCCACACGCATCCGGACCACGTCGGGAACCTCGATTCGGTCGTCGAGGCGTTCGACGTCGACGTCTGGGGATTCAGCCCCGACAGCGGATTCGTCGATCACGCGGTTTCGGACGGCGACGGCGTCCAGATCGGCGACGGACGCTATGAGACCCTCCACACGCCGGGACACAAAGACGATCACGTCTGTCTGTATTCGGCCGCCGAGGGCTCGCTGTTCGCCGGCGATCTGGTGTTCGCCAACGGTGGGTACGGTCGAACCGACCTCGAGGAGGGCGATCACGCCGCGCTCGTCGGGAGCATCGAGTACCTGCTCTCGACGGTCGACGACACGCTGTCGACGATGTACGTCGGCCACGGCCCGACCGTCGATGCCGACCCGAAACAGCATATCGAACTCGCCCTGCAGGCCGCCCGGATGAGCGCCTGACCGTCCGCATCCACCACCGTCCGCATCCCCCGCCATTCGCATCCACCACCGCAACCGACGGCGATTTCCGCCTCCCGTCGGCTTTTGCCCCCGCCGACCGTGACGTGGGCATGGACACTGCCGTGGTCTGGTTTCGGGACGACCTGCGTGTTCAGGACAACCCGACGCTCGCCGATGCCGTCGGCGACGCGGATCGGGTCGCCCCGCTCTACGTTTTCGATCCCGACCGGTACGGCGAAAGCGAGTACGGCCCGAAACGGACCGGACCCCACCGGGCCCGGTTCCGCCGGGAGTCGGTCATAGACCTCCGGGAGTCGCTCCGAGCGCGCGGCGGGGAGCTTTCGGTCCGTCACGGCGACCCCGAACGCGTCGTCCCGGCCGTCGCCGCGGCGGTCGACGCCGACGCGGTGTACGCCCAAACGAAGCCCGCGACCGAGGAGTTGCGGACCGAGAACGCGGTTCGAGCGTCGCTGGCCGACCGGGGCGTCGGGTTCGAACGGCGCTGGACGCATACCCTCTATCACCGAAGCGACCTCCCGACGCCGTGCGACGACCTCCCCGACACGTTCACGCCCTGGCGCAAGGAGGCCGAGGCCGAGGCAAGCGTTCGGGATCCGGTTCCGGCACCCGAGACCGTCTCCGGGGCCGCGAACGCCGATTCCGGACCGGTCCCGACGCTCTCGGAACTCGGCCTCGATCCCCCGACCGACGACGACCGGGCCGTCCTGCGTTTCGAGGGCGGCGAGACCGCGGGCAAAGCCCGGATCGAAGACTACGTCTGGGCGGGCGACCACCTCCGGAACTACAAGGAAACCCGAAACGGGCTGCTCGGGGACGAGTACTCCTCGAAGCTCTCGGCGTGGCTCGCCGCAGGGTGTCTCTCGCCGCGGTGGATCCACCGCCAGGTCGGGCGTTACGAGGACGAGCGCGTCGAGAACGAGGACACGTACTGGCTCGTCTTCGAACTCGCCTGGCGGGACTTCTTTCAGTTCCAGTTCCTCAAACACGGTGGGGCGTTCTTTACCCCCGGTGGGATCCGGGACGTCGACCCCGACTGGGACCACGACCGGACCGCATTCCGTCGGTGGGCCGACGCCGGGACCGGGATCCCCTTCATCGATGCGAACATGCGCGAACTGAACCGGACCGGCTACATGTCGAACCGGGGCCGACAGAACGTCGCCTCCTTTCTCGTCGACGCGTTGGACGTCGATTGGCGGTGGGGTGCCGCCTATTTCCAGGGGGCGCTCGTCGACTACGACGTCGCCTCGAACTGGGGCAACTGGGCCTACCAGGCCGGCGTCGGGAACGATTCGCGGGACCGCCACTTCGACGTCCTCTCGCAGGCCGAATACTACGATGACGACGGGGAGTACGTCCGGACGTGGCTGCCCGAACTCGACGGGATCCCGGGGGCGGCGATCCACCGCCCGTGGGCGCTCCCGTCGTCGAAACTGGCCGAGTACGGCATCGATCTCGGTGTCGACTACCCCGCGCCGATGATCGACCTCGAGGCCCGATATCGAGAGCGTTGATACTGGTGGATGAAATCAAATGAAACCGACTCACGAGTGATCCGCCGTTCGCTCCGTCGAACGGCGTGATCCTCGTGCGTCGTGTGTACATTCTTTTGTCCGTCAGTATGAACCGGATCGAAGGCGACGTGCTCGCCGACCGCCGGGAGCGTCGAGTAAGTACATATTTGTCGAGGGGCCCCCGAGACGGCGTATGAAACTGTTCGAGCGGCTTCTCGGCCGCGAAACGCGGGTCGGGATCTTCGTCGACGGTCCGAACGTCTTCCGCCCCGAGTTCGACGTCGACCTCGACGAGCTTCGGGCGCTGGCGCGCGGGGAGGGGACCGTCGCGCTCTCCCGCGTCTACGTCGACGCGAACGCCGGCAGCGCGCTGATCCAGGCGGCCGAGGCCCGCGGGTTCGGGGTCGTGACGACAAGCGGTGACGTGGACGTGAAACTCGCTGTCGAGGCCGTCGAAGCGACGGTCGACGGGCAGATCGACACCGTGATCGTCGTCTCCCGGGACACCGATTTCAAGCCCGTCCTCGAGACGGCCGCCAAGCGCGGCCTCCGGACCGTCGCCGTCGCCCCCGGGACACACGGTCGGTCGGACGCGCTCCGAAACGCCGCCCACCACGAGATCACCCTGGAGTGAGATGGCCGGGATCGCATCGCTCGTGGGTATCGGCCTCGTCGGGACGGCCGTCGTCTGGGCCGGCTCCTCGGCGCTCGAGCGGTCCTCCGGGCGGTTGGGCCGACACTACGGACTGCCGAGGCTGATTCAGGGGGCGATCCTCGCGGCGGTCGGCTCCTCGGCCCCCGAGATCGCAAGTACGGTCATCGCCACCATCCGGTACGGCGAGTTCGAACTCGGCGTCGGCGTCATCGTCGGCTCCGCCGTGTTCAACATCCTCGTCATCCCGGCGCTATCGGCGCTTCTCTCGGACGGGACGCTCGATACCGGGCGGGACGTCGTATATAAAGAAGCGCAGTTCTACATGCTCTCGGTCGCCGCGTTGTTCCTCGTGTTCGCGCTCGCGGTCATCTACTACCCCGTCGAGGGACCGGGGCTCCAGGGGAACGTCACCCGCCCCCTCGCGCTGTCGCTTTTGATCCTCTATGCGCTGTACGTCTTCATCCAGTATCTGGACGTGAGCGACGCCGGCATCGAACCGGTCTCGCTGTCGCGGCGGCCGTTACTCATCGAGTGGGGGCTGCTCATCGGCGGAATCGCACTCATTATCGCCGGTGTCGAGGGGCTTCTCTTCGCCGCTATCGGGCTGGGCGACGTCTTCGGGACGCCCTCGTTCCTGTGGGGAATGACCGTCGTCGCGGCGGCGACGAGTCTCCCGGACGCGTTGATAAGCGTCGCCGCCGCGCGCATCGACGAACCGGCCGTCTCGCTCGGCAACGTCCTCGGGAGCAACGTCTTCGATCTGCTCGTTGCGGTGCCTGCCGGCATCGTCCTCGCCGGGGCGACACCGGTGTCGTTTGCCGACGCGGTTCCCATGATGGCGTTTCTGGTCGTCGCGACCGTGATCCTCTTTGCGTTCGCCCGGACGGACATGGAAATAACCGACCGGGAGGCGTCATCGATGCTCATCCTCTATTTCGTCTTCGTGGGATGGCTGCTGCTCGAAAGCGTCGGCGTCGTGAGCGTGTTGTGAATCGCCTCGAGGGCAAGTGGTTCGAGACGCGGAGCGTCTCGTCATCACGGAAATCTCCGATTTCCGTACGACCTCGGGGTATTCGCCTTGTCCGCTGATAACGAGCAAGGAGAATACCCGCGCTTTTACTTCTGGAGTGCGCTTCGGGTATGTATGGAGCCGGACGACGTCCGCCGGGACTGGGCCGAACGGGCCGGGAAGTACTCGCCGGCGTACTACGCCCGTATCGGCCCGAACGAGGTGAGCGAGACGCTCGCGGCTGTCCTCTCTCACTACGTGGGCGGGGACGCCACGGTCCTCGAAGTGGGATGTGGTTCGGGCCGGCATCTCGCACATCTCCTCGAACACGGATACGAAAACCTCACTGGCATCGACATCAACGGGACTGCCTTCGAGGTGATGGACGATCACTACCCTCGTCTCGCCGAGACGGGCACGTTCCACGTCGGCGCTCTCGAGGACGTCATCCCGGACGTCCCGGACGGCGAGTTCGACGTCGTCTACTCGGTCGAGACACTCCAGCACGTTCACCCGGACGATACGTGGGTGTTCGAATCGCTGGCCCGCGTCACCGACGACCTGCTCATCACGGCCGAGAACGAGGGGAACAGCCCCGACCGTGGCCGGGGGGACGCGGCGGTGAGCTACGTCGACGACGAGTTCCCGCTCTATCACCGCGACTGGAAGGCCGTCTTCACCGGTCTCGGCCTCGCAGAGCTGATACGCGAGCCGACGGCCAGGGACACGATACGGGTGTTCCGACAGATATAGGCCCTCGAACACCCCGTATGCCGGTCTCCGGTTCCCTTCGGACGTCGGCCCGTGCGTTCGCTTCCGTCGGTTTCATCGAGTGAACTCGACCCACCTGTTTAGAACGCCACCGAGAAACCCCCAGTATGGACAGCACTACATCGGACCACGGCGCTCGACGCCGGATCGGGACCGCCTACAAGCGGCTGCTCTGGGGGACAATGGCGTTTCTCGGGATCAACGGATCGCTCTGGTGGAAGACGATGGTCGCCGTCGGGTTACAGTTCGGTGCCGGACTCGCACTCGTGACGGTCGTCGTCGTCTCGGAGGGGACGACGGGACTCGTCATCGCCGGCGGGCTGCTCGTGTTGGCTACCGCCGCCTTCTTCAACACGGCGTTGATCGTCCGCGAGGACCTGATCCGCCCGCTCCAGGCGCTCGAATCGAGCGTGGAGACGGTCGCCGAGGGCGACCTCGACGTCGATTCGCCGACGATCCGCCAGAACGACGAGGTCGGCTCGCTTTCGGGGTCGTTCGAGCGGATGCACGAGACGCTCCGGGTGACCGGCCGGCAGGCCGACGCCCTGGCGAGCGAGTCGTTCGACGACCCTGTCCTCGAGGAGTCGGTCCCGGGCGCGTTCGGTGACTCCCTCGACCGGATGGCGGAGAACCTCTCGACGGCGATCGCCGACCTCGAAGCCCGGTCGGCCCGGCTGACCCGGCTGATCGAGGAGTTCGAGTCCGCGAGCGCCGAGGCCGGCGACGGCGATCTGACGGTTCGGCTGCCAGAGGGCGAAATCGACGGCCGCTTCGAGGGCGTCGTCGATTCCTACAACGACCAGTTGGACGCCTTCGAGGCGGCGATCGGCCGGGCGAAGCCGTTCGCGGCCGACGTCGCCGAGGCGAGCGCAACGGCGCGCGGAGAGCTGTCGGCGGTGAGCGAGACGAGCGAGACGAACGCCGAACGTGTCGAGGGGATCGCCGACGATGCGGCACGGCAATCGGAGACACTCGGCTCGCTCGCGGGGGACGCAGAAACGCTGTCGGCGACGGTCGAAGAGATCGCCGCGGCCTCGAACGAACTCTCGGAGATCGCCACCCGGACCGCCTCGAGCGCCGGCGACGGCGTGACCGCGGCCGAGGAGGCGAGAACGACTCTCCACGCGGCGGCCGAGATCGCGACCGAAACCGACGAGGCAGTCTCCCGGCTCGTTGAGCGGACCGAGTCGATCCGCGAGATCGTCTCGTTCATCGACGAGGTCGCGAGCCGAACCAACCTACTCGCGCTGAACGCGTCGATCGAGGCCGCCCGTGCCGACACCGAGACGGCCGGCTTCGAGGTCGTCGCCGAGGAGGTGAAATCGCTGGCCGAGGAGACCCACGAATCGGCCGGCGACATCGAGGCTATCATCGGCGACATCGACGAGGAGAGCCACGACGTCGCCGCCGACGTCGAGGAACTGACGGCGCGGATCGACGAGGCGGTCGACACCGTCGACGCCGCGACCGAGGAGTTTTCGGCGATCGCCGAGGACACCGCGAGCGTCGAAGAGAGCGCCACCGAGATCAGTTCGGCGACGGACCAACAGGCACAGGTCGCGACCGACGTCTCCGCGAGGGTAGACGAACTCGTCGAGATCGGCGACGCGACCGCCGACCGCGCCGATGCAGTCGCGACGGAAACGGCCGAGGGTGCGGAGCGGTTACAGGGGGCCGCCAAATCCGTCACGTCGCTGGCCGAACAGGCCGACCGGCTCTCGGCCGCGCTGGCGGCGTTCGAGGTCGATGAGGAGGGAGTCGAGGTCGATGAGGAGGGAGTCGAGGTCGATGAGGAGGGAGTCGAGGCCGATGAGGAGGGAGTCGAGGTCGACGAGGAGGGAGCCGATGAGGCGGGGACCCCCGACACGAACGGCGGGACGAAGTCGCCTTCGCCCGGGGCGGCCGACTGAACGGCGACGCGTTCGGACGCGACCTCCCGACACGTCCGGAAGCGGAACCCTTGTTATCTGCCGTCCCGGCTGTATTTTTAATGAGTTCCCCCGATACGACGGCCGTCAAGCGGCTCGCCGACTGGGACGGTGACCGCCTCGAACGGCTCGCCGCCGAGTACGACACGCCGCTGTACGTCACCGACCTCGATCGGATCCGCGAGAACTTCGCACGTTTCGAGTCGGCGTTCGATTTCGCCCACCTCATGTACGCCGTCAAAGCCAATACCGGCCGGGCGGTCGTCCGGACGCTCTACGACGCCGGGGCGGACATCGAGTGTGCCGCCGCCGGGGAGCTCCACCGTGCGTTGGCGGCCGGCGTCGCCCCCGAGGACCTCCAATACACCGCGGTCAACCCACCGGACGGCGACCTCGACTACGCCGTCGATCTCTGGGAGGACACCCCCGAGTTGACGATCACCGCGGGCGCGGCGATGACGCTCGATCGGCTCGAGGCCCGCGGGTTCGACGGCCGCCTCTCGCTGCGGGTCAACCCCGGGATCGGTACCGGCCACCACGAGAAGGTCGCGACCGGCAAGGACGCGAAGTTCGGGATCCCCTACGAGGACGTCCCCGGCCTCGTCGAGTCGGCCCGCGAGCGCTTCGAGTTCGTCGGACTCCACGCCCACGTCGGAAGCGGCGTCCTCTCGGCTGATCTCGACGACCACCGGCGTGCCCTCCGGAAGGTCGCCGACATGGCCGAACGGGTCGGCGATCTCGAGTTCCTCGATTTGGGCGGCGGCTTCGGCGTCCCCTACCGACCCGAGGAACCGCCGCTGGACATCGAGGCCGCGGCCGGGATGGTTCGGGAGGTGACCGCGGACGTAGACGCGACGATCGCGCTCGAACCCGGTCGCTATCTCGTCGCCGACGCCGGTGCCCTCCTCACGCGGGCCAACACTATCAAACGGACCCCGAAGACGCGTGTCGTCGGTGTCGATGCCGGGCTCACCTCGTTGATCCGCCCGGCGATGTTCGACTCCTATCACCACATCCGGAACGTGACCGGCGGCGATCGCGATCCGGTCGAATCCAGCGTTGGCGGCCCGTTGTGTACCAGCGCCGACGTGTTCTGTACCGATCGGCCGATTCCCCGACCCGAGGCCGACGACGTGCTCGCGATCGGCAACGTCGGTGCATACGGGATCAACCTCGCAAGCCAGTTTCACTCCCAGCCCAAACCAGCGGAGGTCGCCATCGAGGGTGGCGACGAGCGCGTGACCCGACGGCGTGAGACCTTCGACGATCTGATGCGACTGGAGGACGAAGCGCCCGGATATATTTAACTCGGCGACGACGAACGTACGGTATGTCGCTCGAAGGCTCCCTGCTGGACGATCCATCCGACGTCGTCTCGATCATCGATCATACCAACGTCGATCCGACCGCAACCGAAGCCGAGATCCGCGAACTGTGCCAGGAGGTCGACGACTATGGGTTCTGCTCGGCCGTCGTGGTCCCGTACCACGCCGAACTCGCGGACCGAATGCTCGACGATCGGGCGAACGTCGCGGCCGTCATCGGCTTTCCGTACGGGATACAGAACTCGACGGCGAAACGGGACGAGGTCGAGGAACTGCTCGAACACGTCGACGAACTCGACATGGTGATGAACCGAACGGCGTTCGCGAACGACGACCACGAGGCGGTCGTCGAGGACGTCGAAACGGTGGCCGAGGCGGTCGGCGATAAGACGCTGAAGTGTATCATCGAGTCGCCGACGCTGTCGCCTCCGGAGATACGGCGTGCCGCCGGACTCGTCGAGGAGGGGGGTGCGGACTTCGTCAAGACGGCAGTCGGCTACGAGGGACCGACGGACCGCGCGGAGGTCGAGGCGATAGCGGACGGGATCGGCACCGATACGGAGATCAAAGCGTCCGGCGGGATCGCCACCTTCGAGGCGGTCCTCGAGATGGTGCGGGCTGGGGCGACCCGGATCGGGGCCTCTTCGGGCGTCGAGATCTACGAGTCGACACGATAGCCGCTCACACGGACTGTCGTAGTCCGGCTCACACGAGCACGACGAAGAGGATCCCGACGACGGAGACGGCCCCCAGGACGGCCGTCACCGTGCGGCCGAGCTGTCGCGTTCCGAGCAGCCACGCGAGTCCGGCTTTCACGAGGGTGTTCGCGACGGCCCCGATCACGATGCCCGTCGCCGCGACCTCCGGGGGGACGGTCCCGTCGGCCGCGAGCGTACTCAGCGTGAGCGTGATCGCATCCACGTCGGCGAGTCCGGAGACGAACGCGATCGCGTAGATTCCCGAATCGCCCAACTGCACGTGTGCGAACTCCGAGATCGAGAGCACTACCGCGAAGACGGCCCCGAAAAACAGCGCCGGCCGCAACCGGAATGGGTTTTTGATTTCGGTGTCGGCGTGGAACTCCGTCTCGGTCCTCGAACGCCAGTAGACGACGACGGCCACGACCGCCCCGAACCCGGTCATCGCGCCGAGCGGAACGACGACGTACGGGAGTAGATCCGGGTTGACGACGGTGACCTCGATGAGAGCCCTGGGGAACATTACGATCGAGGCGACGATCGTCGAGAACGCACAGATACGGTAGAGGGTGTGTTCTTCCGTCGTTCGCTCGGCCATCGAGACGGCCGTCGCGGTCGAGGAGACGAACCCGCCCAACACGCCGGTCACCGCGATCCCCCGTTGGACGCCGATGACCCGCCCGAGGACGTACGCGACGAAACTCAACCCGGAGACGAACACGACCATGAGCCAGACGTACCGGGGGTTGATCCCGAAGAGCGCATCGAGTTCGCGGTCGGGCACCAACGGGAGGACGACCAGCACGACGAGGATGAACTTCATCGACGCGTGCCGTTCGCGTTCGTCGATCCGGTCGGCGAACCGATGGATGACGCCCTTCGCCGAGAGCAACACCGTGACCGCACCGGCGACGACGACCGCGAGGATGGCCCCGCGCTCCGAGTGGGTCGCCAACGCTCCCAACACGACGGTCAACAACGCGGTCACGAGCGTCGTGAGCCCGATATCGCCCTCCGCCCGGATCCTGCCGGCGTAGGCGACCGTCAGCGGGATCGTGACGGAGATCAACGCGATCGGGAGCATCGCCGGAAAGAACGCCTGCACGAGCGCACCGTAGAGTGCGAAAAGCGGAAACGTACGGCTCCCGGCGAAGAGCCCCGCCGAATCGCTCTGTTCTCGCTCGAGCCCAATGAGGGCACCGATCCCGAACGCGATCGCGATCCGGAACACCGAAACCGAGAGCGAGACGGCGTCGGGATCGATCATGTTCGGCGGTTCGTCCGCCCCTCTTGTCAAGCCTCGGAAAAGCCCCGGTTCGGAGCCGCCGGTATCGCCTACCGATCGCGCGGCGACCCGAGTTCGTCGACCAACTCGTCGCCGAAGCCGACGTAGCCCGCGGGCGTCAGGGCGTGCAGTTCCTCGCGGACGGACTCGTCGACGTCGAGTTCGTCGAAGAGGGTCCGGAAGTCCGACAGCGTCGCGCGTCGACCGCGTGTGAGTTCCTTGATACGCTCGTAGGCGTCGGTGTCGCCCTCCCGACGGAGGATCGTCTGGACGGCCTCGCCGATCACCTCGGGGGTGGCCTCGAGTTCCTCACGCATGACCGTCTCGTTCGGCGTCACCTTCGCAAGGCCGGCGGCCGCCTTCCGGTAGCCGATGAGACAGTGCGAAAGCGCCGCTCCGACGTTCCGTTTGACCGTCGAATCCGAGAGGTCACGCTGGAGTCTGGACGTTGTGACGTAGTCGGCGAGGAAAGTCAGATCCGAGTTGGCCTTCGTCAGGTTCCCCTCGCTGTTCTCGAAGTCGATCGGATTCACCTTGTGAGGCATCGTCGAGGAGCCGGTCTCGCCCGCCGCGGCCTCCTGGCCGAGGTAGCGATCCGAGACGTAGAGCCACACGTCGAGGTCGAGGTCCCGAAGGACGTTGTTGACGCCACGGAGGGCGTCAAAGACCGCCGCGAGGTCGTCACAGGGGTTGACCTGCGTCGAGAGCGCGGTGTGTTCGAGGCCGAGCGACTCGACGAACGCCCGAGAGAACTCGCGCCAGTCCACGTCGGGATAGGCGGCGCGATGGGCGGCGTAGGTTCCGGACGCGCCGGCGAGTTTGCCGGAGAGATCCGCCGTCACGGCCTCGAGGCGGCCGAGCGCGCGACCGAGGCGGGCGGCGTAGACTGCGAGTTCCTTGCCGTAGGTCGTCGGCGTCGCGGGCTGGCCGTGCGTGCGCGCCAGCATCGGCACGTCGCGGTGTCGCCTCGCGTCGTCGGCGAGGGCGTCACGGAGCTCTCTGATCGCGGGGACGAGTACCTCCGTGACGGCCGGGGCGAGAAGCAGCCGGTGGGCGAGGTTGTTGACGTCCTCGCTCGTCAGCCCGAAGTGGACCCACGGACCCTGGACGTCCTCGTCCGGCAGGTGCATCCGGATGAAGTATTCGACCGCCTTGACGTCGTGGTTCGTCGCCGTATAGCCCTCGTACCCACTGGTTTCGAGCTGTTTGACGACGCCGGCGTCGTCGGCGTCGAACGATTCGTACAGCTCCCGAAGCTCCGAGCGGGTCTCCTTGGAGAGCGCCAGGGGCGTCGCGTCGAGGTCAGCCAGGGCGATCAGGTACTCGACTTCGACTTCGATTCGTGCCCGCACGAGTGCGGCTTCGCTGGCGTAGTCGGTGAGCGGTTCCGTATAGCGTGCATAGCGACCGTCGAGCGGCGAGACGGCGTAGAGCGGCCCCCGTGTCATACGTGTGGCTCCGGTGAGGCGCTGAAAAAGGATGTCGGTCGCTGCCAGAGACGAGGCCGACGACCCCGACCGGCTGCCCTCGACCGGCCGACCCCGGGCGGAGCGGGAAAGCCGCCGTCGCGTTTCCTATAGTAGACATCGCAACTATGTACACATCGATCGCACCGCCGCCGTGCGGTCGAGTGTGTCTTGTCTTCCGATCCCTACTATAATAACGGACGTCCCAACGTGTGTTCCTGATTGGGGCCGGGAGTGATGCATATATATCGCTATCACCGGCCACGCGAACCGAAACGTATGCACGTTATTGCATTATACCGTGGCGACAATCGCAACTACTTTGCGTTCGGCGCAGTCCGTTTCGGGTATGAAACTCGCCGGTATGGCCTCGAACCGTGGCCGGAACCTGCTGCATATGGCCGACACCGCGCCGGGCGGTGCGGAGTTCGCCGTCGTCCTCTCGAACGAGGAGGGCGCACCAGTCATCGAGGAGGCGACGGAGCGTGGCATCCCGACCGAAGTCCTCACGCGCGGGACGGACGAGTCGCGCGAGGCACACGAACGCCGGATCGTCGAGTGCCTCGACGGGTACGACGTCGATCTCGTCTGTCTCGACGGGTATATGCGGATCCTCACGGAGACGTTCCTCGATGCGACGCCACGGACGCTCAACGTCCACCCGGCACTTTTGCCCGCGTTCCCCGGAATGGATGCCCACGAACAGGTGCTCGAAGCCGGTGTCTCCGTCACCGGCTGTACGGTCCACGTCGTCGACGAGACCGTCGATGGCGGTCCGATCGTCACCCAAGAGCCCGTCCCGGTCTACGACGGCGACGACGCCGATAACCTCAAACACCGCGTCCTCTACGAGGCGGAGTTCAGCGCCTACCCCCGGGCGGTCAAGTGGTTCGCCGAGGGACGCGTCACCGTCGAGGACGGAACCGTGTCGGTCGAGGGCGACGACGGCGGCGCGTTTCCCGCCCGTCGGATCGCCTGCGACGACCGTGGTCGTGAGCTCAGATACGGCGAGAACCCCCACCAGGACGCCGCGGTATACGTCGATGGGACCTGCGAGGCGGCCAGCATCGTCGGGGCCGAGCAACTGAACGACGGTGCGAAGGCGCTGTCGTATAACAACTACAACGACGCCGACGGCGCGCTTCGCCTCATAACGGAGTTCGACGAACCGGCCGCAGCCGTGATCAAACACACCAATCCCGCGGGCTGTGCGAGCGCCGACTCGCTCGCTGCGGCCTACGGGGACGCCCTCTCGACGGACCCGATGAGCTCCTTCGGCGGTATCGTCGCGTTGAACCGCGAGTGCGACGCCGCGACCGCCGAGGCGATCACCGATTCGTTCAAGGAGGTCGTCGTCGCCCCCGGCTACACCGACGCCGCCCTCGATTCGCTCTTCGAGAAGGACAACCTCCGGGTGTTGGACGTCGGCGACCTCGACGACGGCTCCGAACCCATGACCGAAAGCGACCTCGTCGGCGGCCGACTGCTACAGGAGCGCGACCGCCAGTCGATCACCCCCGCGGACCTCGAAACGGTCACCGATCGTGAACCGACCGACGCACAACTCGAAACGATGTGTTTCGCCTGGCGGACCATCAAACACGTCAAATCCAACGCGATCCTCCTCGCCGACGGGACCGAGACGGTCGGCGTCGGGATGGGACAGGTCTCCCGCGTCGACGCCGTCCGTCTGGCGACGATGAAAGCCGACGAACACGCCGAGGGGAAAGACGCCGAGGGGGCCGTGATGGCCTCGGACGCGTTCTTCCCGTTCCCGGACGGGATCGAGGTCGCCGCCGAGGCCGGCATCGAGGCGGTCGTCCAGCCCGGCGGTTCGGTCAACGACGAGGACGTCATCGCCGCCGCGAACGAACACGACATCGCGATGACGTTCACCGGCCAGCGGGCGTTCCAACACTGAGCCGTCCGGGGATGGCCGAGAGAGCCGATACACCACCGTCCGACGGAACTGACACGCAGTCGATCACCGTCGTCTTTTTGCGACACGACGCGGAGATCCTGCTGATCCGGTATCGCGGACCGCTCGCGGCCTTCGAAGACCAGTGGGCTGGAGTCGTTACCCCGGCCGACCCGAGCGCTGACCTCCCCGAGAACGCGATCCCGGTTCGTGCCGGCGACCCGTTCGCAATCCGCGCTCGCGGGACGAAACTCACGGTCCGTCCGGCGCTGTTCGACTGTCCGTCGCGGAACGTCGGCCGCCCCGACGGCGCGATGGAATCCGAGTGGGTGCCGGCAACCGAGATCCACAGAAAAGAGACGGTTCCGGGGCTGTGGCGGGCGTACGACCGCGTCCGGCCGACGGCGGCGACGCTGGCGGCCGACACCGAGCACGGCTCCGGTTACATTTCGATCCGGGCGATGGAGGTCGTCCGGGACGCCGCGGGAGCGCTTTGGGCCGAGGGCGTCGGGACCGAGGCCGCGTGGGCCGAACTGACCGACGTCGCAGAGGACGTCCTCGCGGCGCGACCGAGCATGGCGGCCCTGCGGACCCGCATCGACCGGATCGCCTCGCGGGCGGCGGGCGACCGAACCGCGGCGACGGTCGCGTCGATCGCGACCGAAGAGATCGACGCCGCCCTCGAGGCCGATCGGCGGGCCGCCGGGGCGGCGGGGGCGATCCTCGACGGGACGACGGTGCTCACCCTTTCGCGGTCAGGGACGGTGTTGCCCGTATTGAAAGACGCGCCGGAGCGCGTGATCGTCGCCGAGTCCCGCCCCGATCGCGAGGGGATCGGGGTCGCAGAGCGCCTCACCGAGGCGGGCGTCGACGTCTCGGTCTGCGTCGACGCGGCCATCGCTCACGTCCTCGCGACCGAGCCCGTCGACGCCGTGGTGCTCGGCGCGGACACGGTATTGGGCGACGGCACGCTTATAAACAAGGTCGGCTCGCGCGGGGCGGCCATCACCGCCTGCGAGGCGGGGATCCCGGTGTACGTCGTCACGGCCCGAGACAAGATCAGTCCCGACCGGACGCCGACGCTCGAGTCGGGGCCGGCCGAAGCGGTCTACGCCGGCGATCGGGCGATCGACGTTCACGCCCCGACGTTCGACGCCACTCCGCCGGCGTACGTCACCGGCATTCTCACCGAGGACGGCCGGCTCGAACCGGCCGAGGTGGCCGAGGTGGCCGATACGCACGCGGCGCTGGCCGGGTGGCGGCGGGGGCCGTCGGAGTCGGGTTCGTAGCGGGCGACGGCGGGGCAGGCTTGGGTTCCGTCCCGCGCTGGGACGCAAGGCTTTCGGCTCTATCGCCGCGCTACTGGTCGGTGAGCGTGGCCTGATACGCCTTTCCCGCCACGTGGTCGGGGACGGGAAGTTTTCTCATCACCCGCGATTGTAACCGCAGGTAGCCGTTGGCCGCCCGCTGGCAGTTGGCTTCGAACCATGCGTGGGCGTCCGGGCTGTTCAGATACGCATGGAGTGCGTGGAGGTCGTCCGGGTCGTCGGGAATGATGTAGTAGACGCTGTGGCGTGGCACGACTTCGCCGGTCTCGTCCAGCCAGAACGTCGGGTCGTCGGTGACGTCCTGACACAGAATCTTCGATTGTAATATGTCCTCCATCGGCGGGTTCTCGTGCCAGCCATACCACGGGCGTTTGTCCTTCTCGACACACGAACGGTCTTCGAGGCGGTCGCGGCGGAAACTCGCCCAGTCACCGAACGCCCCGATGTCGTCTTCGGGAGGGAGTCGACCGTCCTCACGGTACGGACAGATGAACACCTCGTCGCTGTCGGGGCCGTCGTTGATACGGAGCTGTTTCCCCGAGGTCGTCGGGTACGTCCAATCGGAGAGCTGTTCGGGGACTCCGTCGGCGTCCTGTACGAACACGCTGTCCGCTCCCGTGGCGACGCCACAACTGACGCGCTGACACACGTCGCCCAGCGTTCGGTTCCCCGAGACGGTCAGTGTATCGCCACCACGGATAGTGCTCGCCCAACTACTCCCGTCGGCACGCAGCGTGACGGTTTCCTCACTTCCATCGCGTCGGCGCACTCGTGTCTCGCCCGGTTCGGTGGCGTCGACCGTCGTGATGGCTGGGTACGTCGTGAAGCCGTCGAAGGCGTTCTCCTCGATGTGATGTATCCCTCCAACGTGGTAGTTCTGCCCGAGGAGACGCCGGAGCGGGGCCGCTGTCTCGGTGTATTCGAACTTCTCCGGCGTGATGAACGTCAGTCGGCCACCGTCGGCGAGCACGCTCAAAGACTGTTCGATGAACAGGATGAACAGGTCGAACCGCCCGGTCGCTGTCTCGAACCGTTCCTTGTATTGAGTCTTTTCCTCCTCGCTCAGTCCCTCGATGGGGACATATGGCGGGTTCCCGACGATGTAACGGAACTCGCCGAGGTCGGAGAGGTCGCCGAGGAAATCACGTTCGAGGAGGTCGACACCAGCGTCGGCGTGGGTCTCACGGGCTTCGGACAGCAGTTCGGGGTCGGTGTCCATCCCGACGCCGTCGGGAACGGGAAGCCCTCGCGTTTCGCAGTATCGCTGAACGGCGGCGACGAACGGGCCGGTTCCGACACCGGGAAAGAGAATCCGGTCGCCTTCGGACGGCGGCCTACCGTCAAATAACTTCTCGACAATTCGGTCAGCAAGTGCGGGCGGCGTCGGGACGTGACCCTTCATACCCTCTGTTAGGGGCCTCGAGTTATTTAAAGTTATTTGAGTCTCGAGTTTCACTCGCGGGTGACGCCCCACTCGTTGAGGTGGTCGACGAGCCGGTCCAGTTCGTCCTGAAACACCACCGCGTGAATGTTCGCCGCGCTCGCCTTGTGAACCTCCTCGCGTAGTGCTTCGCGTCGTTCTCGTAGATTAAACTGTGTGAGAGCGTGTCATAGAAGAGTTCTCATGGTTTGCTGAATTAGCTTTGACGAGTTGAAATCGCCGTGCACTTGGTGCACGCTGTTCTTAGCTTGTCGTAGCTATGACGAAAGAGAAGTTCGGAGTCGCTGTTGACGAGGAAATCGTCCGAGAAGTGGATGAACTGGTCGGTGAGTGTGACGATTTCGGAGTCAGCCGCTCCGAGATCGTCGAGGCCATCCTCACAGCATTCGTTCAATCCGAGACAAACCACGTTGAACGGGTTCGAGAAATCATTATTCGGAAACGAAAAGGCACTCTCTAACTGTTTCTAAACGTCGTGCACCTAGTGCACGTATATCTAAATCAGTAATACGCTATAATAGTAATCGTACTGACTATAGCATGTGAAGAGTTCTATGACACGCTCTGTGTGACGTTAGCCACGGCCACGAACTTCGCGTCGGGGAAGTTCTCGGCGGCGGCTCGCGCCTCAGACCCGAACTCTTTGAATCGCTTCTGCTGGTCGCGCTGTTGGATGACCCGCACCTCGCCGACCACCTCATACGGTTCCTCGGTCGGAACGACAAAGTCCGGTTCGCCCGGAAGCGTGTTGCCCTTGAAGTTCGGATAGCCGTGCTCCTCGAGATACTCGCGGACGTACCCCTCGTACTTCGCCCGTTCGTGTCTCCGTTGGTCGTTCTCCCACAACTTCACGAAGGCGAACAGCACGGTTTCGAGTGTGAGGTCCCGAGGGAGAAGCTCAACAAGGGCATTTGCGAATTTGACGGCCGGTTCTTCGTCTCTGAAATCGGTTTTCCGGTCACGGAGGCTCCCGATGTTCTTCTCGCCGTACAACCGTTCGAACTCCCGGTCGGGGAGGCCAGTGATTTTCTGAAAGAGCGGCATCAGAGAGTGTGAGTCCGCCCACAACGCATCGAGAAAATCGGACGTAGTCGCTTCGCCGAAGACGACGCGCTCGTGTCCGCATTCGTCGGTCTCGACGAGGAAGTGTCGCCGAAGCGCGGTCTCGGCCTCATCGAGAAGTTCGTCCAGTTCTCCATACAGACCAGGTGAACTACCCCACCCTACTCGCTCACGGCTGAGGCCGTTCGTTTCCTGAGGGTAGTGCGGGACCTTCGGTCCCGCTGACCATGCGAACGGGCGCTTCGCGCCCGTGAGCAGATGGGGCTTCCTGTTTCGACGACGTGACTTGCAGACACCTCTCGAAAGTCATCGGCGTCCGTAGCGGTCACAGTCTCCACAGGCGTTGATTCGGGCCATCCCAGCCCTAACTCAGCAAACCCGCGTTGCAAGACATTCATCGCTGCATTCGCATCTCTATCCGTCTCGAATCCACACGACGGACAGGAGTGTTCCCGAACCCAGATAGGCTTCGCCGTCTCCACGCCACACCGAGCACACTCTTTCGTCGTCCCCGCAGCTTCTACTTGAACGACGTGACAGCCGTACATGTCGGCCTTGTATTCGAGGAGCGTGATGAACTGTCGCCACGCCGCGTCCTGCTTGTTTCGGGCGTTCCCGTCGCCCTGAAGCATCCCCGTCACGTTCAAGTCCTCAACGAACACGGCATCGTACTCTGTGACGAGCCACGTCGTGATCTTGTGCTGATAGTCCAGTACCTTCCGCCGAATGTGGCGCTTGACTTTCGCTACCGCTCGGCGTTGCTTCTCGTAGTTGTTCGACCCTTCTTCCTTCCGCGAGAGTTTGCGTTGTTCGCGCTGAAGACGCTCGTACTCGTCTTCCAGCTCGAGCCAATCCACGGCAATCCCGTCAGAGGTGTGGATGTAGTTCAGGATGCCGAGGTCGATCCCGACGCTGTTGCTCGCGTCCAGCGAGTCCACGTCAGGTTTCTCGGGCAAGTCAGCCTCGTCTGTTTCGAGACCGAAGGAGACGAACCACTCGCCGGTTGTCTCCTCTTTGATCGTGACTTCTTTGATGTCAGCGTCGGCGGGGAGCTCGCGGTGATAGCGTATCTTCAGGTCGCCGATCTTGGAGAGTACCAACGTCGCATGCCGGCCACTCGTGTTTTTGAGTTCGAAACCGTCATCAGAAATCTCCGATTTCTGATTGCCCATCAGACGTAGTCTGATGACCGGACTGTGAAAACGTCATACTCTGGAACTCTCGGGGTGACTTCCAGTTGAGTTTCCCGACCGTGTTCCCGTTGTCTTTCTGGGCTTTCAGGTTTGAAAGGTTCTGGTAGAACCGGGTGACGGTCCGTTGCAGAGCCTTGGAGTTGACTTCCGAGAACACAGGGAACTCGTCTTTCCAGTCGGGGAGTCGGTAGTGGTGTTTGTACGCGGAGCCGATGTCGTCGGCGTCCACGTTCTCGTACTCGTACAGTGTGTAGTTGTACGCTTGGCGATGAATGTCGATATGGCGTTTCAGGTCAGCCGCTACCTCTTGTGTCGGGGAGGCGTGGTAGCGGTGACTGTACTCCATCGCTATCTCTTGATTAGGGATATGTCTATGTAATTGTTTGTACTGGCGTGCGACGATTCATCCCCTCCCTACTCGCTCCCGGTGGTCGCTCGTTGAGGAAGGGGCATTCTCGCCTCAATTCTGGTAATTCCTCACTATTGGGTTTCGGATACTGGACCATACAGAAAGCCGACAAACAGACCGATAATAATAGCACCGACCGGACGACAGACTCGCACGTGATGGGTGTGTACCCACGGAATAGCGAGAATGTGGGGAATCCGGCTGTACGCCTCAAGCCGGAGGAGGGATTTGAACCCTCGACCTAATCCTTACGAAGGATTCGCTCTGCCAGCTGAGCTACCCCGGCGCGCATTCGATACTGGGGGCATACGGCAAATAAGGGTTGCGAACTCGGCCGGCCGCCCTCGGGTCATCCGTCCCGCGAGAGCCGGACGTCGAGACAGACGTTCAGTTCCTGTGGGGCGTACGAGCGCACCTCGCGGCGGGCCTCGACGTCGACGGCGTAGGCCGGTTCGGCGGCCTCGCGGATCGCCCGCTCACCGGGGCCGAACGGGTCGGATTCGTGTTGGATGTCGTAGTAGTGGAGCAGACACTCCTCGCTCGCGAGCTCGACCGCAGTATCGAGGAACGCGTCGGCGCTGTGGGGGAGGTTCATCACGATCCGGTCCGCCCAGCCGTCGTAGCCGGAGACGTCGCGGACGTCGGCGTGGATGGCGCTCACCCGATCGGAGACGCCGTTCCGTTCGGCGTTCCGCCGGAGGTACTCGATCGCCGTCTCGTTCAGGTCGACGCCGACGCACTCGGCACCGCGTTTCGCTGCCGGGATGACGAAGGGACCGACGCCGGCGAACATATCGAAGAACCGCTCGCCCGACTCGACGCGGCTTACGACCCGGTGGCGTTCGGTCGCCAACCGGGGCGAAAAGTACACCTCGGTGATGTCGAGTTCGAACGCACAGCCGTACTCGCGATGGACCGTCTCGGTGCCGTCCCCGCCCAGTACGTCCCACCGTCTGACCCGGAGTTCTCCCTCGATCGGCGAGGCACGGTTGAGGACGGTCTCGGCGCGTAAATCCGACTCGAGGATCGCATCGGCGATCCGTTGGGCGCGACCCTCGTCGTCCTCGTCGACGATGACGATGTCTCCCAGGCGCTCGTAGGAGGGTTCGAACCCGAGGCGGTCCTTCGGCAGCGTCTGTGAGTCGCGGCGCGGGGGCTCTCGGTCGACCACCTCGGCGTCGGGGTCGATCGCCGCTATGTCCGAACCGATGGCATCAGGCTCCGAACCGATGGCATCAGGCTCCGAACCGATGGCCGCCGGGTCGATCGATGGGTCGAGCGGGATATATATATCGTCGTCGACGACCTCGATCTCGTACTCCTCGGAGATGGCGTCCGCCTCGGCGAGGGACTGGCGGACCGCCTCGCCGTTCTCGCGGGCGGTCCGAACACAGAGAACCGACATACCGAACGCTCGGCGAGCGCGGGCGGTAAGTCTACCGTTCGAGGGTGGCGGCTCGCAAAGCGCGGCTCGCTCCGGTCCCCGCGGGAGCGCGGGTGCGTCGGCGCGAAACGCGGGGCTTTTGCCCCGGCGGGGTGGAATCGAGATATGCTTACTTTCGTCGGACTCGGGCTCTACGACGAGCGCTCGATCACGGTCGAGGGACGGACGGCGATCGCCGACGCCGACCGGGTCTTCGCGGAGTTCTATACCAGCAAGCTCGCGGGCGCGACCGTCGCGGACCTCGAGGCGTACCACGGCGTCGATATCGAACTTAGAGACCGCCCCGACGTCGAAGGGGATCCCGAGCCGATTCTCGGGGCCGCCGAGTCCGGGGACGTGGTCTTTCTCACCGCCGGTGATACGATGATCTCGACGACCCACGTCGATCTGCGGCTGCGGGCGGCCGACCGCGGGATCGAAACCCGGATCGTCCACGGGACGACCGCCGAGGCAGCCGCGGCCTCCCTGACGGGCCTCCAGAACTACCGCTTCGGCAAGGCGACGACGCTGCCGTTCCCGTACGCCCACGGCGGGGACGACGTCCCTGCGAGCGTCGTAGAGACGATCGCGGACAACCGTGACCGGGGTCTCCACACGCTCGTGTACCTCGATATCAAAGTCGGGATCGGTCCGTCCGGGCCGGATCCGGACCACGAGGAGTACATGACCGCCGACCACGCCGCCGGACGGCTTGCGGAGCCTCTCGATGCCGTCGGCGTCGTCGTCGCTCGTGCCGGCGGACCCGACCCGCTCGTGGCAGCCGACCGGCTCTCGGCACTCGCCGACCGGACGTTCGGGGAGCCGCTTCACCTGCTCGTCGTTCCGGGGGACCTCCACGTCATCGAGCGCGACGCTCTCGCGGAACTCGCCGGCGCGCCGGGGGACGCCCTCCCGGACCCCGTCTGATGCCACAGGTACACCAACGGGCGGAGCCGGCCCCGCCGTTCCCTTCGGACGTGTCCGCCCCGTCGTCCCCTCAGAACGCGCTTTTTGTCCGTCGCCCGGTATTTACAGAAGTGCGAGGAGAATGCCCCGAGGCTTGACCTCGGGGTTGAATCCGACACTCTGTGAAACAACCGATAAAGATGACTGATCTTGAATTAGAGGACGTGACGGCGTCAGTTTCGTCTGGCTTGGTGTCCGAAAACAAGGGCAGTCAGACGCTTTTCCGTCGCTATAGTAGAGATCGGAAGACAATACACACTCGATCGCACGGCGGCAGTGCGATCGATGTGTACATAGTTGCGATGTTCACTATATCTTCGCCACCAAATTATCGCCCGGTTCGACAAGCCCAATATCCAGACCTCGGAACGTCAGCTCTGGCATATACGACTCTCGACGTGCTGTTTGCATAAATCCAGGGTGAAGAGGTTTCGCTGGCGAGTAAGCGGGCCAACTGGTCGTAGACGCTCGGAGGAATGACGCCGCATCACGCTTAAAACCGGATGTAACCGGGCGTCTGCCGTCCACGACAACCGCCGCTACCCTTTTGTTACCTAGGCACAAACTGGTCGAAGAATGGCTGGACGCGAGTACGTCCTGCGAGCGGATCTTTCGGCAGGGACTATCAGCCGCGAGCGCATCCCCGAGCGGTGGCGTCGCCGCTTTCTCGGTGGAAAGGGCCTCGGCGCACGCTATCTCTACGAGGAACTCGACGCGGGCACCGATCCGCTCGGCCCCGAGAACCTGCTGGCCTTCTGTATCGGCCCCCTTTCGGGGTACCTACCGGGAGAAACCCGCTACGCCGCAGTGACGAAATCGCCGCTCACTGGCGGCTTCCTGGATTCGTACGCCGGCGGCGCCTTCGCGGGCCGACTTGTCGGGTCACTGGACGACTGTCTCGCGTTGCTCGTAAGGGGCGAAGCCGACGAGCCGATTCGTATCGTCCTCGAGGACGGCGACGGCCGCATCGAACCCGCCGAGACGTGGGGCGAAGACACGGTTGGGACCGCCGAGGCGTACCCCGATTCCGGTGTGGCCTGCATCGGTCCTGCCGGCGAGCGCGGCGTCGCGTACGCGACTATCGCTTCCGACGCAGGCAACCATCACGCCGGCCGTGGCGGCGCGGGCGCGGTCATGGGCGCGAAACGGCTCAAGGCCGTCGTCGCCGGGGACGACGCCCCCGAGACGCTGCCCGAACTCGCCGACCTCCGGGCACGCTACGAGCGGGAGTACGCCGAGGGCGACACAGGGCGGTGGCAGGCCGCCAGCGAGACGCTCGAAAGCATCGACTTCGCCAACGAGGTCGGCGCCCTCGCCACCGAGGGCTGGCAGCGCGACCGGTTCGAAGCCGCGGACGACATCGGTATCGAGGCCGCCGAAGACGCCGCCGTCGGCCGGGAATACCCCGATCGGGAGGTGCCGGGTGGCTTCGAAATCGAGACCGACGAAGGCACGTCGGTACCCCGCGGCGCGACGCCGATGACCCTCGGGGCGGGCCTCGGCTTGGATGAGTTCGACGCCGTCGCGGAGTTAGGCGGCCTCTGTGACCGCCTCGGCATCGACGTTATCTCAGCCGGAAACGCCGTCGCGTGGGCGATTCGGGCCGTCGAGGCCGGTCGTATCGACTGTGAGTTGGCCTTCGGCGACGCCGACGGCGCCCGGAGCCTCATTGAGGCCATCGCGACCGGCAGCGATGGCCCCTGCGAGGCTGGTGTCGCCAAGACGCTCGCGCAGGGCGTCGATGCCGCTGCGAGCGAGTACGATACCGACGGCGGCATCCCGACGGTCAAGTCGATGGAACTGCCCGCCTATGACCCCCGGGCGGCCGTCGGGATGGCGCTGGCCTATGCGACGAGCGACCGGGGGGGCTGCCACCGGCGGGCTCGTCCCATCGAGTGGGAAGCCTTCGCCGAGGACGCCGACGCCGGCGAACGGGTCGCCGCGGTCACCGTCGCTCAAAACACCCGCTCGGCGCTGTGGAGTTTCGTCGCCGACGACTTCGCCGGCGAGCCGCTGTGGGATGATTTCGGCGCCGAGTGGTTCGACGCGCTCGGATACGACTACGACTCCGTTGACCTCCGGCGGATCGGCGAGCGCGTCTGGACGCTCGTACGCCTGTTCAACGCCCGCGAGGGCTTCGACCGGGCGGGCGACGAACTGCCCGCAGCCTTCAGTGATCCGATCCCCGACGGCCCGGCGGCGGGCGACCGCATCGATCCCGAGGGGTTCGAACTCCTGCTGGATGCCTACTACGCGGCCCGCGGTTGGAACCGCGAGGGCCAGCCGACCCGCGAGACGCTCGAACGGCTCGACCTCGAAACGGCCGTCGACCCCGAAACGCCGGTCGGAAACACTCCTAAAATCGCCCCGCGAACCGAATCCAATGACGATGACTGACAAGATCGACCTCGACGATATCGACACCGACGATGCCGACGAGCCGGAGACCAACCACGGTGACTGGGTGTGGCGCAACGATGGGGCTCCCGACGCCGACCCCGAGGTGCCGATGACGGCGGCGGGCGCCGGGAGCGGGACCAATACCGACACGACCGGCGAGGAGGGGCCCGTTCCGCGCGTCCCCCGGGAGAACGAGGACAAGCCCGCGGGTGTGCCGACCGAAAGCGGTGGCTCGGGCGCTGGCGCGACCGTCAGCAACGCCCCTGACGACGCCGAGCCGATGGCCGAAGGCCCCCACGGCGGCGGCGTCGACGACATGACGTTGGCCTTGTCCTACAACGCCGTCACCGAGCTGGCCGACCCACAACTGGTTGTCGTCTCGGCCCGCGAGTGGGCCGACTGGGTCGGTATCGTCGGTGACGTGAGCGCGCCGGTGATCACCAAGTTCCAGCGTGAACACGGCATCGATGCCGACTTCTTCAACGGGACGGGGACCGGCCCCGCCGAACGGCTCGCCGATATCGGCAAGACATCGATGTTCTACGCCGATCGACTGGCCGTCGTCGGCACCTCCGGCGACGAGTGGATCGCCGAGGAAGCCGGCTGGGAGTTCGTACCGCTGGAAAAAGCCGCCGAGAAGGCCGACTGGGAACTCGAAGAAGGATAGCCGAACGGCATCGGGTCACCGACAACTCGACCACGCGGAAACCGTCTAGTCGGCAGCCGCGTCGCCGATCCCATCGCGGGCCGCCGAGGGCTTGTCTGCGCCGATGCGGTTGTCGATGGCGTAGGCGCCGGCGCCCAGCACCCACAGTTCTGCGGGGACGGGCAGTACCGCGGCCTGATTGTACTGCTTGAGGACACCGAGAGCCATCTCTGGAGACAACGCGCACTCGATCGCTCGGCGGCAGTGCAATCGATGTGTAATTACTATAACACAGGCTGTCGTGAAATCGAGGCTGGGCTACACGCAGGCGAAACTGATGCGGACGGTGGGACGAACTAGACTATAGTCGCCCACACGAGCGCCACCACGAACAACGTGACCGCCGCGATCGCCCCCCAGTCGCTCCACCGCGTCTCTTGATTGGTGCCGTCGTCGGACTGTGTCAGCACGTAAGCGTATCCGACGATGGCGACTAGAGCGACGATGACCGCGTACACGATGTTCAGTGTCCCAGCCATACGTTAACACATATTCCGTTTGTATAAAAACGTTATCGGCGCAATCGTTTTAGATCCCACACTGATACATCGTCGCATGCGAATCGAGCTGCGGGTGTGTAAACACTGCTACGAAGGGGAACACGGGAACCAACGCAAGACCGAAGTGACGAGGGATATGGTCAACTGCGCCGAGCAGGTCCGCGAGTACAAGGACCTGATCGGCCTCGACTCCGTCTACATCACCAGAGTTGAGGAGGGCGATCCCGGGGGAGCGGAGGCCCTGCCAGCCATCGTCGCCAGCATCGAGAACAACCAGGTGACTCTCTCGGACACGCAGTTGGTGATGGAAGACGAAGACGGGAACATGTTGGTGTACCCGGAACCGAATGACATCCTCGAGGTTCTCACGCGCAACATCGACCAGATCCAAGAACAGACACGGCAGGACGTCACCGTGGAGTTATCCGAAGAGGGGGCCGAGCTGCTGACGGCGTGAACCGCCTCGGGGGCAAGTGGTTCGAGAGACGCTGTCTCTCGTCATCACGGAGGACTCCGTCTTCGGTATGACCCTTGAGCTTCCCGTTTCGATGACGTTGTCAGACTGCGTCTGACAGCCTGTCGAGGTTCCCTCGACAAACGCGCTTTGCAGACACTTCATGGGTATCGTCCGTATCCGTAGAGAGCGTAATCCGGGAAGTACCGTGATCACGGCTCTTCGTGGTATACGTCCCCGGATGCTCTTATGCTATAGCCCAATCCAAAAATATAAGTATCCCTGTGTTCATGTGCCATGATACGAAGTAACAATCATGAAGGAAGACAACATGGAACTACTGTACGAGGAGTGTTCGAACGGTAACGACCGGGCGTGTTACACGCTGGAGCAACTCTGCGAGGACGGCCTCGACAAGGCCTGCCAGCGCGTATCGAACTAGCTCGTTCTGCACATCGTTCCGCACCCCGGAGCGTTCTGCACATCGTTCCGCACCCCGGAGGGTCGTTCGCGGGTCGCGTTGCTCTTGGTTTGCGGTTTCGCCGTTCGCGGCGCTCACGATAAAAATACACCGTCCGGAATTCTTGCAAATGAAGCGAGGCGTCGGGCGGCGCACGACCGAGAGA
>NZ_JACDNQ010000002.1:184009-184281 GCF_013839515.1 Natronomonas salinimetallica
TGGTTTCGTTGTTCGCGGCGCTCACGATAAAAATACACCGTCCGGAATTCTTGCAAATGAAGCGAGGCGTCGGGCGGCGCACGACCGAGAGAGTGCGCCGTCCGGGAATTGAACCGGAGCCAGACGGTCGCTCTCACTGCGTTCGAGCGCTGCGACTGGCAGGGTTCAATTCCCGTTTTGCGGTTTCGCCGTTCGCGGCGCTCACGATAAAAATACACCGTCCGGAATTCTTGCAAATGAAGCGAGGCGTCGGGCGGCGCACGACCGAGAGA
>NZ_JACDNQ010000002.1:184291-244078 GCF_013839515.1 Natronomonas salinimetallica
CGGGCTATTAGCTTGGGAAGCTAATGTCCTACCACTGGACCAACGGCGCGCATACGGCTATTCCGTCCCGCTATACTTGAACGTAGCGTCTCGGAACCCACGAACGCTGAACCGAACGGTCGTCCAGAAACCATCGGATGACGGGAGGGTATTAATGCTGAGAGGCCCAACGGAGCGGTAATGACGAACACGGAGGCGTTACGGAACGAAACGGGTGTCGAGTTGCTGTTTTCGGAAACGGAGCTCGAGCGAAGACGCGAACACATCGTCGGGTTTATCGCCGATTTCGTCGACGACGCCGGTGCCGAAGGGGCTGTCATCGGGCTCTCGGGCGGGATCGATTCCACGGCGACGGCCTATCTGGCCGTCGAAGCACTCGGTGCCGACTCGGTCCACGGGCTGTTGATGCCGAGTTCGGCCAACCTCGATGCGGACGAAACGGATGCCGAACGGGTCGCCGAGGCGCTCGGGATCGAGTACGATACGATCGATATCAACCCGATCGTAGACGCGTTCGTGGACGCCGCACCCGACCACGCCGCGGGGGATCGAATGGCGCTCGGCAACGTTCGGGTCCGGACCCGAGCCGTATTGAATTACTTCCTCGCCAACGCCGAAAGCCGAGTCGTCCTCGGGACCGGCAACCGATCCGAGGCCGCGACGGGGTATTTCACGAAGTACGGCGACCAGGCGGTCGATTGTAACCCGATCGGGAACCTCTACAAGTGTCAGGTCCGCCAACTCGCACGCGACCTCGGCGTTCCCGAGGACCTCGTCACCCGGACGCCGACGGCGGCGATGTGGGAGGGCCAAACCGACGAGGAGGAGATGGGGCTGGGATACGACGACCTCGACGCGATCTTGGCGCTACACGTCCACGGCCCGCTCTCGAAACACGCGACGGTCGAGACGATCGACGTCCCTAGAGGAGCGGTCGATCGCGTCCTCGAACTCTACGAAACGAGCGCGCACAAACGGGCCATGCCGCCGGCCCCCGACCCGCTGTAGGACGCCGTTGGCGGGGCGAGCGAGGACGGGTCAAGACGAGTCGGCGAACTCCTTGAGCCGCTCGGCGTGTGTTTCGACGAGTGTCTCGAAGGCGGCCACCTCGATGTCTTCCCGTTGCTTTTCGTCCGTCCGACTTCTCAGACACGTCTTTATTTTTTCGAGAGCCGTCGGGTCGTTCTCTGCGACCTGTTCGACGACCGTACGAGGGTCCTCGACGACCCGGGAGACGAGTCCGATCCGGCGGGCGTTTCGGCTATCGATGACCCGACCAGACAGCGAAAAATCGAGCGCATCACCGAGGCCGACGGTCTCGGGCAGTCTGACCGTCCCCCCCCACGCGCCGAAGAGCCCGAACGTCACGCCCGGTTCCGCGAACGTCGCCTGCGGTGTCGCAATCCGCATATCACAGGCCAACGCAAGTTCGACGCCGCCGCCGCGGGCGGCCCCGTCGATCCCGGCGATCACGACCGAAGGACTGTTTTCGATCGCGTTCGCGGTCCGCTGGCCCCGCCTGACGAACGCCTCGACGTCACCGCCGTCGGCGACGCCCGCGACGGTTTCGAGATCCGCACCCGCACAAAAGGCGTCGCCCGCTCCACGCAGATATACCACGGATGCCGGCGGATCGCGGACCGCCGCTTCGAGTGCCTCGAGTCCGGCCGGCGTAATCGCGTTGCGTCTTCCGGGACGGTCGAACGTGACCACCCGCACCTCGTCCTGATCGTCGATATCGATCATTACTGGATGGCGGACGCTACGGGTCGTAAGTGCTGCGATCTCCCGGATCAGGGCCGTGGGAGTCGCGGTTCGGATAGCCGTCGACGACGACCGATCGATACGGGGGATACTGTCTTTCCAAACTGATTTGCCCCTCGCGTTCCTATGTGTCCGTAGATGGACGAAACCGCGCATGCTCGGGCCGCGTTCCGCGAAGGGATCGGCGATATCACCCCCGAAGCCCTTCGATCGCGCCTCGAGGGAGTGCTCGACTCGGCGTCGATGACCCCCGGTGCACTCACCGTATTGACGGCGACGGCGCTGGAGGAGTCGACCGACCTCGACACCGTCTCACGCCGCGGTGCCGGAGTCCAGATGAGCTACGAGGGACTCCGGCTGTCGCGTGAGCTCATCGATACCGACCCGTGGTCGAGCGGCGACCGGGAGAACGGCGATATGAACGCGATCGCCGCCGAGGTCCTCGTCGCCCGCGGATTCGAGTATCTCGCCCACACCGGTATCGCGATGGACGTCGTGGACGCGGTCCGACACTTCGGCCGCGACCAGACGCTCCGTGAAACCGCACGTAATCCGGCCGACCTCGATCGACGACTGGAAGCGGAGTTCGTCCGAATCGCGGTCAGAGCCGGAGCGGACGTCGTGCTGGGATCGGTTCCAGAACCGATCGACGCCCTCGCCGACGACCTCTCCGAGGAGCTAGGGACCGCTCCGCTTCCGGAGACTGATTCGGCCCTCGGCGGCGTCAGTGAACGGATCTCGAACGCGGTCGCGAGCCCCGATACGACTACGCCCGGGGAGTTCTCGCGGTCGTCCGGTACGTAGTGTGTCCCGTTGCCGGGAGCGAAACCGTATCACAGCGGCTGCGAATCGAAACGATTAATGCCTTGAAATTACGTTTAGACGAACTCGATGAGATTCTGCGCTGAATCGCTCTCACGAAAAGTTAAGGGGGGTAACGCGGGGAAGTCGTACTTAATGGAGACGACTCATCGCATCGTTACCGGAGACTCTCGCTCACTTTCGAAAATAGACGACGACTCCGTTGAACTGGTCGTTACTTCGCCCCCTTATCCAATGATTGAGATGTGGGACGAGCTATTCTCAGAACTCAATCCGGAGATAACAGCTTCTCTCGAAGCGGGCGAAGGGCAAGCCGCATTCTCTCAGATGCACGAGGAGCTTGAGAAGGTCTGGAAAGAGGTCAGTCGGGTGCTGGTCGATGGTGGCATCGCGTGTATCAACATCGGTGACGCCACACGGAAAGTGGACGGGAGTTTTCGCGTTTTCCAGAACCACTCCCGAATTATCAACGCTTTCGAAGACTTCGGCTTCGAGCCGCTACCTGAACTTCTGTGGCGCAAACCCGTCAATTCGGGAGCCAAGTTTATGGGTTCAGGTATGCTCCCGCCCAACGCCTACGTAACGCTGGAACACGAGTATATTCTCGTCTTCCGTAACGAGAAGGATAGTCGAACCTTCGAGCCGGGGTCGGAACGACGCTACAATTCGGCGTACTTTTGGGAAGAAAGGAACCAGTGGTTTTCCGACGTTTGGATGGAGATTAAAGGGGAGCTTCAAGCTCTTGAACAAAGCGAATTAAGGGAGCGTTCTGCGGCGTACCCATTTGAGATTCCATATCGACTCATCAATATGTATTCTGTCTATGGAGATACGGTGCTTGACCCGTTTTGGGGAACAGGCACGACATCGTTCGCCGCGATGGTCGCGGGGCGAAACTCCGTCGGATATGAGCTGGATGAGGAATTCGTGCAGTTGTTCAAGCAACGAGCCGAAGATATTCCGGGATACTCGCGTGAGGTCGTCAAACAACGGTTAGACGACCACAAACAGTTTGTTGAGGAGCGTCTGTCCGAGGGGAAGGACTTCAAATATCAAGCTGATAACTACGACTTCCCCGTCACGACGAAGCAGGAGAAACCGATTCAGTTCTACTCTGTCTCGGATGTTCGAGAAACCGAGGAGGGGTACGAGGTGTCACACAACCCCGTGGAGGATACGGATGTCCAGATTGAAGAAAACAAACAGGGTGGCGAAGTAGCTTCACTTTCGGATTTCTAACGGAGTTTCGTCGCTCTCAGAATTGCTTGACGGACGGCCAAATAGACGCTTTGATTGAGTGGTTCTCCTCATCGAGGGGGCGCGCTTCGGGAAGGTTCCAATTACGGCTTTGGCACGTCACGGTACGGCACGCCCGGTGGCTTTCATCACATTCATATACGGCTGTGTAGTAAAATCGAACGCGGAAGGCGGAAAATGGGTGTACGCACCTGCGTAGTGCCTGGGTAGCTTAGCGGTAAAGCGCGTCCTTGGTAAGGACGAGACCGCGGGTTCAAATCCCGCCTCAGGCTTCAGCACTCTTCCCTAAAGCCCAAAACGACATTCAGTCGTGGGTGGATCCATTCTCTCAGTCGTTGACGCGGATAGCCCAGTAGCTAATACCCACTGGTCCGTACGTTTCATACTGTCGGACGTAATTTCGTGAATACCTGAATCGTTTAGATAGACGAAACCGTACTGTAACACGACGCTCAGAGATTTTCGATTCAAGTAGTTACGTCCGACAGTATCAGTAGAGACAATGGACGTCGGACGGGACCAGATCCGAGACCGCTGCACGGCGGCAGTCTTCGAGCGGGGGCAAACCTATCGTGCCGAGGGGCGCATACAGCGACGGAACAGATTCGGAAGCCTCGTGACGGCGACTGTGCAGGGCTCACGACTATACGAGGTTGCCGTCGATCTCACCGAGGAGACCGTCAGTGCGACCTGCACGTGTCCGTACACCGGACCCGGGGACTGTAAGCACGTCGTGGGGGTACTGCTAGACGTCACCGAGAATCCGCCAGCGGACCAGAGCGAACGTATAGAAGGAGTGATCGACGACGTGTCGTCCGACGACCTTCGCTCGTTCGTCGTCGAGGAACTCGCCCGGAACCCCGAGCTGCGCGATCGGTTTCTCGCGCGGTTCGGCGACACGCTCGGAAAGTCGGTCGACGAGTACCGGACTGAGATCGAGCAACTGTTCGACGAACACGCGAGGGACGACGGGCTCGTCGTCGAGGCGACCGATTTCTCTCGGTTTCTGGATTCAGCCGGCCGATATCGGGAGCGCGGCCACCATCACGCGGCTGCGACGATCTATCGGGCACTCTTTGAGGGCATCGAGCGGAACATGGACCGCGTGGACGCCGCGTACGACCACTACACGGAGACGTTCCAGACCGCACTGGACCGCTACGTCGAGTGCATCCGGGCGGCTGATCTGAGCGACGACGAGTACCAGGCGCACGTCGACGTGATCTCGGAGCGAACCACCGAGGCAGTAGATTATCTGGCAGAGAGATACGCGGCCGCGCTCGAAACGTTGCGGACTGGATCCAACTGAACCGTCGCTATCCTTCGTCGCCGAGTAACTCGGCCACGCTTTCGACGGGCGCGTAGTACCCGCGCCGCTCCCGCCACGTATCGAGCCACTCGTCGGCGGTGTCACGGTCGAGATGCGCCGATTCGACACCGAGCACGAGCAGTCCGATCGGTCCCGTAACCGGGACCTCTCGCTGGCCGGCGACCTTTCGGGCAGCGAGGTCGTCGGTCGCAAGCGTTCCACGGTGTTCGATGGCACCGAGCAGTGATTCTGCTTCGCCGCGGTCCAGTCGGTCACGGATGTCCCGACCGCCGTCGTCGGCTGAGACGGGCCGAACTGGTAGTTCCCACCGAGCGCATCGACGGCGGTGTCGAGATACCCGTGGCCAGCGTCCAGACCACGCTCGAGTTCGTCACGAACAGCTGGAACGATGACTGGCGACTCCAGTACGGCAGCGAGGAACGAAACACTATCTGTACTGGCGAAGTTACTGACGACCGTAGTGTCGAGGATGACTGGCTGGGGGTACCCGCCGGTCATTCACTCGTCGAAGTTCCGTGCGACGTCGATTTCGTCTCGAAGATCGGCGTCCGTTCGTGGCCCGTAAAGCGCCGTAAATCCAGCCTCTTCGAGGACTTCCTCGAACTCCCAGCGAGACATTCCCGCTGATTCGGCAGCCTTCCCGAGCGAGATCTCGCCCAGAACGTACTGACCGACAGCGGTCGCTAGTTCGTCGTTCGCTTCGGGGCTGGTTGACGACGCCATCCTGTTCCAATATCGGGGCTGTGCGCGTAAGAATGTATCCCCCAAAGAGAGGTCACGTTCCAAATCCAGATCGTCCTTGCCGGGATTATAAATTGCCAGAGCTGGTGAGATCTGATACCCGTTAGAGGTGGAGATATCTGGGTGCCG
Source organism: Natronomonas salinimetallica (assembly GCF_013839515.1). Classification (GTDB taxonomy): domain Archaea; phylum Halobacteriota; class Halobacteria; order Halobacteriales; family Haloarculaceae; genus Natronomonas. The sequence goes on from NZ_JACDNQ010000002.1 coordinate 190,335, forward strand.
CGTCGGGATCGACGTGCGGGCTCACGTCGAGAACGACCACGCCGTCGCCGGGATCGAAGTCGGTATCGTAGGTGAGCGGGGCCGGCGGGCCGTACGTGGGATATCCGAGCGTCGTGGGGAACATCGGGTGCTCGGCGCTGTCGTCGATCCAGGTGAGCGGTGTCCCGTCGGGGAGATCGGTCAGCGGGTCGGTTCGAGCGCCGGTCGCGGCGTCACATAGCGGCCACTCATCGGGCGACGTCAACTCGGCGTTGCGCCGGGGCGGCCAGGCGTCGAGACCGGGGACGCCCTCGGCTCCTGGTCGCGGTGTCGCCGTCGTCTGCAGTTGAACGAACGCCTCGCGATCGGCGCGTATCTCACGACGGCTACCGTCGTCCGGATCGACGACCGTCGCGGTCGGTGTCCGGACCCAACGGGCGACGAGGAGTTGCAGGTCGTCGACCCGGCGGGTGTATCGGTCGTGGACCCGGGCCGCGTCGAGGGCGAGATCGGTGGCTTCGAGCGCCGCCGGCTCGGGCTCCTCGTCCGGCGTCGCCGTGGCGTCGGGACGATCGGTCGTCTCTGGCGTGGCATCGGAACCGTCCGCCCCTCCACCGATACACCCGCCGATGCCGGCCGAAAGGACCGCCGAGAGCGCAACCAGTGTTCGCCGCCGGGATGTAGGCATTGTCGGAACTCCCTCCAGTGGGACGCGTTTGTCCCCCAGCATCAAAAAGCGGCACGTTTTCTCCTCTCGGACCCGGAACGTACTCGCGCTGGGACCCGCCACCCAGACCGCAGCCGGCACAGCCGTCGTCCGGGAGACGTTCGCCCGCTCCGGGCAGACGTCACCGCCCACGCGAGGCCGTCCGATAGCAGAAAATACGTCCGGTATATCGAGGGGCCGAACGGACGTGTCAGTGCCGAATATGTTCGTTATAAATAAATAAACTGCCGGGCTGTTTCTCCAGCCACGGCGTCGTAGATGGGGAGAACACTCTCCCACAGCCGAAGTTTGACACCGGTCGGCCACGTGCTTTCCCGTGCATGAGCGATGCCAGAGAACACGTCATCGAGACGTTCCAGGAGGAGCACCGTCAGACCAGAGACAAATGCCTCGAACTCTCGGACGCGATCGAGGCGGGCGACCTAGACCGCGCCGAGGAGCTGGTCCATGAAATCGATGTCGCGGCGGGGCCGCATTTCCAGTACGAGGAGGACGCGCTGTATCCGGCGTTAATCACGTTCTTCGGCGAGCAGAAAGTAAAGGAGCTGGTCGCCGAACACGACGAAGCGATCGAGGCCGCCGAGACGCTCGCCGACCTCACGAGTCAAGACGTCCTCTCCAAGGCCGAAACACAGGAGGCACTTCGGGCGCTGCCGAACATCATGGTCCACGTCAGCGACTGCGACGGGCTGACGGTCTACCTCGAAAAGGCCGACGACGAGGTTTTCGAAGACATCAAACGGAGCATGGAGGCGGCGAACGAACAGGGGCTGACGCTCACCGAGTACGACGAGACCGTCCGACCGAGTCCCGAGGAGATCGTCGCCTGATACCCGATCGACGACACACGCGATACCCGCGACCCAACATGGCAGACAAAACACGACGATGACAGAGAAATTCGTCCCACCGGAGCGCGTTGCTCGGGAGGCGGACACCGTGGTAGACGTCCGTCGTGAAGGGGAGTACGCGGACGGTCACGTTCCCGGTGCGGTCCACGTCCCGTTCGAGCAGTTTCGGGATCCGAGCGACAGGACGGAGGGAACGCTCCCGACGCCGGCGGCGTTCGCATCGCTTTTGAGTGGGGCCGGGATCGCCCCCGACGACCGAATCGTCGCCTACGACGGCGGCTGTGGCGTTTACGCGTCGCGGTTTCTGGTGACGGCGGAGGTATTGGGCCACGAAGCCGATCGACTCCGGCTCCTCGACGGCGACCTCGAAGCGTGGGCCCGGACACACGAGACGACGTCCGCTGTTCTCGAGACGCCGGAGACCAACTACGCGTGTCGACGGCTGGACGGCGGCCCCCTAATTAGCGCGGCCGAACTCGAAGACGCGCTCGATGGCGATGCTGTCGTCGTGGACACCCGCGATCCGATCGAATACGACACTGTCCACCTCCCGGGTGCGGTGAACGTCCAGTGGCGAGCCCTGGTCGATGGGGAGACACGGCGGCTCAAGCCACGAGAGGAGACGGCAGCGATCCTCGAAACCGACGGTCTCGTCCCCGGGAGACCGATCCGGCTCTACTGTAATACGGCTCGCCGGTTGAGCTTCGTCTATGCCGTGTTGTGTGAGCTCGGATACAACGACGTCGCATTCTACGAAGGCGGTATCGACGCGTGGGCGGCATACGGCGGGCCGGTCGAGACGACGGCCCCGGACGTCCCGTGAGGTGGGACGCGAATCGTGTGACACTGGTCTCGCCGGCAGTATCAAAAGTCCTCGACGTGCGGGCGGAGATCCAGTTCGAGCGTCCACGCACTGCGGTCCTGTTCGACGAGGTGCCAGTAGCTATCGGCGATCGCGTCGGGATCGAGAAACTCCGAGTCCTTTCGTCCGCCGGGGCCGTCCGGCGGGAGGATCTGTCCGTCGAGGACGACGTGGGCGACGTGAATGCCCTCGGGACCGAGCTCTCTGGCCATCGATTCGGCCATTCCGCGGCAGGCGAACTTCGCCGCCGAGAACCCGATCGCGTTCTCCCGTCCCCTGACGGACGTGGTCGCGCCCGTGAAGATGATCGTGCCGCCCCCGCCACTCGACCGCATGTCGTCGACGGCCGCCTGAGAGCAGTGCAGCGCCGCGCGCGGGCCGACGTCGAGTGCCCGCTGGAACTCCGGGCCGGAGACGTCCGTTAGCCCCTTCCAGGGGGCGGCGCTCGCGTGGTTGACGAGGACGTCGACGGGGCCGAGCGCGTCCCGAACCTCGCCGAACGCCCGATCGACGTCGGCCGGCTCGGCGAGGTCACAGCGAACGGCGACGGCCTCGCCCGCCGTCCCCCGGAGGTCGGCCGCCAGCGAATCGAGGTAGTCGTCGCTGCGCGCGAGTAGCCCGACCGCGAGTCCTTCGGACGCGAACCGTCGCGCGATCGATTCACCGAGTCCGGGGCCGACGCCGGCGAGGACAGCCGTACGGGTCATGCTGTCGAAGGCGAACGCGAGGCGTATATATTTCCCGGCGCTCGTCGGCGGTATCCGTCCGGCTACACGACGTTCGCGAGGGCCTGATCGAGATCGGCGATCAGATCGTCGACGTGTTCGACCCGAATCGATTCGGACGAACAGATTTTATATTGGCTGTTCATAGAGGGGCTGTGCAAACGCTGCCATCCGCAACAACGCATCTCGGGGTCGTGTTCGGTGTTCTCTGTGCTATTGGTGGGCTCGCGTTTCAGGGACCCGAGGGCGGCGTGTTCTGGTCCTTCGTGGGGTATTTCCTCGGGAAGTCGATACAGAGTACCGTCTGGGCGTTCGGCGGTGAGCATACGGCGTGACTCCAGTGTTTCGGCATCCATTACCGGTTCTCGAATACCTTCGCGACAAACGTTTCGCGGAGGGCGCATCACGGTACGGATGCAAATGGCTGAACAGCAACTCGATCTCCGGGAGATCCCGCCGCCACAACGGCACCCGAAGATCTTCGACGCGTTCGAGGAACTGAAAAGCGGTGAGGCTTTGACACTGGTCAACGATCACGAACCGACGCCGCTGTACCACCAGATGGCCGCCGAAATCGAGTCGTTCGACGCCGATGGCTACGCCGTCGATCGTGTCGGCCCGAACGAGTTCATCGCGACGCTTCCGAAAAAATAACGCCGGCACCCGTACGGCATTCGGCATCCTGTCTTCTACGACGGACCGCGGCCATCACCCGTCGCCGCGGTTCGATTCCCTAGGCAACACCTATGTCGGTCGGTCGGCAAGCCACGCTATGGGCGATCCAGCGTGTTACCGGGAGTACTGTCCGAAGTGTGACCTCCAGGTGACGATCACCGACGAGGAATGTCCGGAGTGTGGCGCGCACCTGCCGCAGGACAGCGACTGACGCCGTTCCCGCCGCGAACCGTCATCGCCGAGCCAGTTCCCGCCGCGAACCGTCATCGCCGAGCCAGTTCCCGCCGGCGACGGCCCCCCCCGTCCGAGCCCCGCCCCGGGTATGTCCGCAATACGCATCGACTCGGCATACACGGACGTACGCATTCACGCGCTTATCGGTATACATAGTACTCATCGTCGGCTTTCTGTTCACGATCGAGTCGACTCCCCGGTTTGTTTACGCGGGGGCGACCGGTTCGCACATCGCGGCGGAAGGTGATTCCGAGCGAGGAGAGGAACGCGTTCATCCCCTCCCGCATCGGCCGTGGCGAGTGGGCACGCCCACGTTCGCCCGAGGTTCCCTCGAACACGATCACTCGATCGGCAACCCGATCGATCACGAAGAGGTCGTGGTCGACGACGAGAACGGGGCAGTCCGTTCGGTCGCTGAAGCGCCGGAGCCGATCGGCGAGCGACACGCGACGCTCGACGTCCAAAAAGGCAGACGGTTCGTCGAGGAGATACGCGTCCGCGTCGCGGGCGAGACACAGCGCAACGCCGACACGCTGTAGTTCCCCGCCGGACAGCGAGTCGAGCGATCTGTCGTACAGCGCTTCGACGTCGAAGGGATCCCGGATCCTCGTCTTGAAGCGCTCCGAGTAGACGTCGGTGACGCTGGCAAATCGCTCTCGGACCGTTCCCCGACCGTCCGGCGTGATGTACTGTGGCTTGTACGAGACGGTCAGATCGTCGGGACCGTCGCCGTCGTCGGCCTCGATGCTCCCCGCGAGCATCTTCACAAACGTCGTCTTGCCGAGCGCGTTCTCCCCGACGATGCCGACGGACTCGCCGGCGGAGATCCCTCCCGGGTGGGCCGAAACCCCGAATCCGTCGAACTCCTTTTGAAGTGTCGGATATTCGAAAAGCGGGGGTCCGTCGGCGAACGCGCGGTCGGCCGCCGTGGCGAACTCGATCGAGTTGCGTCGGATCCGGACGTTGTCCCCTGTTAAATATCCGTCCAGAAACTGGTTGATGCCTTCGCGGGTCGATAGCTGCTGGGAGACGACGCCGAAGCTGCCGGGGTCGCCGTACAGGACGTGGACGTTGTCCGAAAGGAGGTCCAGCATCATCAGGTCGTGTTCGACGACCAGTGCCGACGCGTCGGCCTCCCTGATACGGTCGCGAATGATCCGCGCGACGGCGGTACGCTGTCCGACGTCGAGAAACGAGGAGGGCTCGTCGAACAGATAGAGGTCCGCATCGGCCATCAGCGCTGCCGCGATGGCGACGCGCTGTCGTTCCCCGCCCGAGAGGTCGTCCAACGAGCGGTCACGGACGGACCGCAACCCGAGTTCGTCGAGAAGCCCGGGGGCTTCCGGTCGGCCGGCCAGCAGCTGTCGTACCGTCTCGGCGTCGCCGTCCGGCATCGAGTCGACCCGCTGGTCTTTGTGAACGGTCGTGACGGTCCCGTCTCCGAGCCGCTCGAGGTGTGTCTGGATGGTCGTTCCACGGAATGACTCGATCGCCCGTCCCCAGCCGCCTTGGCCGTCGCTTCCGAAATTCGGGACCAGATCTCCCGCCAGAATCCGGAGTGCGGTGCTTTTGCCGATCCCGTTGCGGCCGAGCAACCCGACGACGGTACCGTCACTCGGCGCGGGGAGGTCGTACAGCCGGAACCCGTTCTCGCCGTACTGGTGGACGAGCTGGCCGGTCTCGGTGGGAAGCGGGACGATGCGGACCGCGTCGTTGGGGATCTTCTTTTCGACGAGTTTGTGCTCGCGCATCACCTTCGCGTCGTCGATGCGGAGTTCGCCGTCGTCAGTGACGTGGAATCCCTCGTGGCCGGACCGGTTCAGTGGGTCGTAGTTGACCGCGATATCACGCACCTCGTCCGTCACCGCCTCTTGATCGATGACCGCGATGTATTCTTGTTTCGTTGAGTCAGTTGGGGTGGACATGTGTTGTACTCCGTTCCGCATCGCGGACCGTGGGACGTCTTACGGGTGGATTTCGGTGTCCGGACGAATGAAGACTCCGGCGAAAGTATTCTCGATGAGAGACATCCGCGGGTCGTCTCCGGAGTCCATAGGATCGGCCTCGGCGGTCCGGCTACGATCGGCCTCGGCGTGTGGATGCCGCTTGCACGAGATTGGCGAGAACCAGCCCGGTCAAGACGAGCAAGACGAGCAGCTTCACCCCGATCAGCCGCCCGACTGCCGACCCGAGAAACGCGGCAAGCGATAGGTCGATGACACCCATCGTCTGATAGGTCCCCGTCACGAAGAACAGAAGGATGACGGCCGGGAGGTGTCTACGAAAGCGGTCTGCCTGCTGTTTCAGCGCGTCCGCGGCGACGGAGGATCGGAGCACCGGGATAATGAGGGAGTTGTGCCAGAGAGCACCCCCGATCCAGAGCGCGAACGAGCCGACGTGACCGAACCGAACCGCCCAGTCGACGATGCTGGTCCCCGTTTCCAGCCACGCGAACCCCCCGAGTGCCACCAGCGTCGAGGTGAGGAGGGCGGCCCGCACGTACGCCGTCCGCCGGGCCGAGCCGGCCCCGTCGACGCCGCCCCGACGGATCCCGACCCAGAGTACGGGGGAGACGACGGCTCCCGCGCCGAGCGCGGCCGTCCCGATCCCGGATGGGGCGAGGCTCAGGCCGGCTGCCGCACAGAGCGCGAACGACCAGACGGAGACGGTTTCGAGCCGCCGCCACCGATTCTGGACCCACCGGGCGGTGTTCGTGTCGTCGAAACGCGAGGCGTCGAAGAGCACCACTCGCCAGTAGAGCCCGCCGACGAGCGTCCCGTTGGCGATGACGACGGCCCACCAAAGCACCCGACTCAGCGGTGGGCTCCCCCAGTGGGCGAGCCAGACGCCGGCGAACGAACCGCCGAGCAACAGTCCCAGCACGATCCGCGATTGTATTCGGTCCAGGGAGAGCACGTCCCCGAGCGCAGCCGTCTCCCCGAGCTGGATCCCTCGATCGGCCATCGACGTTTTTAGGACGACCTAAAACAAAAGGGTGCGTGCAAATATATTCGGCACTCGGCCGACGTGGTACGGAACGGTCCCCCGTGAGTGGCGACGGGCCCACCGGCCGTCCTGTCCGGCGACGTGGCGTGTCGGTCATCTCTCGGCGGCCGGATATCGGATATCGGATGGACGGAGGACGAATCGCGTGACGGACGTATCACGGACGGACAGCGGCCCGAATCAATTCGGGATAGAACACATCCGTACCCCGGTGGTATCTCCCCAGAGATGACGCTCGAAATCGACCTTCGGAACTGTTCGGCTGACGAACGCCGTGAACGGCTCTTCGAGGCGTTGGAGGGAGCCGACGTCGGCGACGGCTTCGATATCGTCTCCGATCGGGACATCGACACGCACCTGCTTCGGTATCAGCTCCAACGTGGCCGTGCCCTGGAGTGGGAGTACGAACATCCCGACGCGGAACCGCGGGAACTTCGGGTAACCGCGGGGGACCCCCTCGACGACGGGGCACTCGGGACGATCGACGTCCGTGATCTGAAGCCGCAGCGGCGACACGAGGTACTCCTCGAGGCGTTCGACGATCTGGGGGCCGGCGAGGGGTTCGTGTTGGTGAACGACCACGATCCGAAGCCGCTGTATCACGAACTCCGGTCGATGCACGGCGACGTGATCGACTGGGAGTACGAGAACCGGGGGGCCGGCGAGTGCCGCGTCGAGATCGTCAAGACCGCCGACTCCGAGTTCGCCGCCGAGGACGTCGTCACCCGATACGACGTCCGCGAGATTCCGAAGCCGGAACGACATCCCACGATCCACCACCGCTACGGGATGATCCCGGAAGGCGAGACGATGGAGCTCATCGCTCCCCACGAGCCACGGCCGCTCCGTCGGGAGTTCCGCCAGCAGTACGGCGACTCGTTCACCTGGGACGTCGTCGAGTCGGAGCCGGGGCGCTGTCGTGTCCACGTCACGAAAGGCGACAGTACCGAGGACGACGCGATCGAGGTCACCGGCAAACTGGACGTCAGAGAGCTCCCGCCGGCCGAGCGTCACGAACGGATATTCGACGCCTACGACGGGCTGGACGTCGGCTCGGGATTCGTGTTGGTGAACGACCACGATCCGAAGCCGCTGTATCACCAGTTCGAGGCCGAAGCGGGACCGGAGTTCCGCTGGGAGTACCGCCAGCGCGACGCCGGCGAATTCAAGGTGTTGATCGGAAAGGCCGAGGCGGCCGTAGACGGTGCGGCCGGGGAGACGACGGAAGCCCCGTTTTGAGAACGGCAGTATCGAGCGCGCGCCGACAGCCGACGGGAAAACGGCCCCGATCGGGTATGAACACGCCTGCGAAAGCGGCTACTGTCGCCCCCTCGGGGGCGGGATGCTCGCCTATTTTTCGGTAAGCAGCCGCCTGAGCACGTAATGGAGGATCCCGCCGTGTTCGACGTAGGTAACGGCGGCCGGCGTACCGACCTGTGCCGTCACCGGGAACTCGACGGTCGAACCGTCCTCGCGTTCGGCGACGACGGTCAGTTCGTCCATCACGTCGAGGCCGTCGTCGAGCCCGCGAATCGCGAAGACCTCCGACCCATCCAGCCCGAGAGACTGCCACGAGTCGTCGTCGAACTGTAAGGGGAGTACACCCATGCCGACGAGGTTGTCGCGGTAGATGCGCTCGTAACTCTCGGCGATGGTTGCGCGGACACCCAGTAGATCCGTTCCCTTCGCCGCCCAGTCCCGGCTGGATCCGGTACCGAACTCCTCGCCGGACATCACGACGAGCGGTATCCCCTCCTCCCGATAACGGCGACTGGCCTCGAACACCGTGGTTTGTTCGTCGGTCGGATGGTGGACCGTGTAGCCGCCCTCGACGTCGTCGAGCATTTCGTTTTCGATGCGGACGTTGGCGAACGTCCCCCGCATCATCACTTCGTGGTTCCCCCGGCGTGCGCCGTAGGTGTTGAACTCGTACGGGTCGACGCCGTGATCGAGGAGCCACTGACCGGCGGGGAGGTCAGGTCCGAACGGTCCGGCGGGACTGATGTGGTCGGTGGTAACGGTATCGCCGAGCGTCAACAGACAACGCGCGCCCCCGATGTCGTCGACGCCGGGTTTCTCCAACGGGAAGTCCTGGAAGAACGGCGGTTCCCGGATGTACGTCGAGTCGTCGTCCCACTCGTAGACGTCACCGCTCGGCGCATCGAGAGCGGCCCATCGGTCGTCGCCCTCGTATACCGAGGCGTACTTCTCCTCGAACATCTCGGGGGAGACGTTCCCGTGAATGGCCGTCTGTACTTCCTCCGCATCGGGCCAGATGTCGGCCAGATAGACCGGGCTCCCCTCCGCATCGGTGCCCAGGGGCTCGTCTTCGAGGTCGATATCCATTCGTCCTGCGAGTCCGTACGCGACCGCGAGCGGTGGGCTCGCGAGGTAGTTCGCCCGGATCTTCGGATGAATGCGCGCCTCGAAGTTACGGTTCCCCGAGAGGACGCTCGTCGTCCAGAGGTCGTGGTCGTCGATCGCCTGCTCGATCGGGTCGGGAAGCGGTCCGGCGTTACCGATACAGGTGGTACAGCCGTAGCCGACGACGGCGTATCCGAGCTCTTCGAGATACGGGAGCAGCCCCGATTCCTCGAGATACTGCGTGACGACGCGGCTCCCCGGTGCGAGACTCGTCTTGACGTACGGCGGGACGTCCAGGCCCTTTTCGACGGCATTCCGGGCGAGCAGGCCAGCAGCGATCATCACCGAGGGGTTCGACGTGTTCGTACAGCTCGTGATGGCGCTCACGAGGACGTCACCGTGCCCGATCTCGACCGTCTCACCGTCGAGGTCGACCTCGACGCGTTTCGTCAGCGGTCCCAGTTCGGATTCGGTTCCGACCTGGACGCCGCCGTCGGAGCGGTGGTCCGATGCGATGTCGTTCGCTCCGCTCACGCGACCGCCATCGGTCTCCGCGCCGGCTGTGCCACCCTCGTCGAGCCACCGCTGCAGGGCGTCCTCGTCGACGTCGTCGAGGTCGTCCTCGAACTCGCCGTAGAGGAGCTTCCGGAAGCTCCCTTTTACGTCCCCCATCGGGATCCGGTCCTGTGGCCGCTTGTGACCGGCGAGGCTCGGCTCGACCGTTCCGAGATCGAACTCGACGACGTCCGTATACTCCGGCTCCTGTTCCCCGAACAGACCCTGTGCGTCGAGATACTCGCGGACGAGGTCGATGTGGTCGGGGTCGCGTCCCGTGAGCTCGAGATACTCGAGCGTTCGCTCGTCGGCCGGGAACATGCTGATCGTCGATCCCTGTTCGGGTGCCATGTTGGCGATCGTCGCCCGGTCGGGTACCGTGAGGTTCTCGACGCCGGGGCCGAAGAACTCGACGAACCGGTCGACGACGCCGACCTCACGGAGTCGCTCGGTGATGTGAAGCACGAGATCCGTGGCCGTCGCCCCCTCGGGCAACTCACCCTCGAGCCGAACGCCGACGACCTCCGGGAGTTTCATCGTGATCGGTTGGCCGAGCATCGCCGCCTCCGCTTCGATACCGCCGACACCCCAGCCGACGACGCCGATGCCGCCGATCATCGGCGTGTGGCTGTCCGTGCCGACGAGCGTGTCCGGGAGGAGCCAGTTCTCGCCGTCCCGTTCGCGGGCGTGGACGACGCGGCCGAGGTGTTCGAGGTTCACCTGGTGGACGATACCGGTCCCCGGCGGGACGACGTTGAAGTTCTCGAAGGCGTTTTGAGCCCACTTGATCGCCCGATACCGCTCGGTGTTCCGTTCGTATTCCAACTCGACGTTCTTTTCGTAGGCGTCCTCGGAGTCGAAGTAGTCGACTTGGACGCTGTGGTCGATCACGAGATCACAGGGAATCTCGGGTTCGACGAGCGTCGGATCCCGATTCTTCCGGTCGACCTCGGACCGAAGCGCGGCCAGATCGACGACCGCGGGAACGCCGGTGAGATCCTGTAGGACGACCCGTGACGGCGAAAACGGAACCTCAGCGTCCGGAACGTCCGGTTCCCAGGCGGCGGCGTTCTTGACGTCCGACTCGGTTATGCCCTCGCCGTCGGCGTTTCGGAGTACCGACTCCAGTAGGATCCGGATGCTCACCGGGAGCGTATCGAGGTCACAGAGCCCCTGTTCTTCGAGTACCCGAAGATCGGCCATCTTGTATGTCGTTCCGCCGACGTCGAGTTCGCGGACGGCGTCGAATGGCAACGTACCTGTCACAATACTCCACGCTTCGGCGAGTGCCATTATCAATCCCGTCCCGAACGTGATCGCACGAGACGGCCCGGACGCCACCACCGAACCAGCGGTGCTCCCGTCCCGCTCGTTCGTACTGATACTGCCGGACGTCCGTTCGTGAACGTCCGATTCGGTACATGTCCGAACCGCCGGTCGAACGTGGGTATCGAGTGGCCCGCGATTCACGTCGGTACGTCCGGCGGTATGAATCGACCCCACTGGATTCAAGTAGGCAAACGATGATAGTATATTCGAGAATGGCTGGTTCAGACGGGGCCGACACGCGTTCTAACCGCGGTAGCGAGTGGTACCGTCGGCTCGTCGAGCGGGCCAACACGATCACGACTGTCCTCGATCCCGACGGGTCAATCGTCTACGTAAGTCCCGCTATCGAGCGCGTGCTCGGACACGATCCCGCGGAGGTGGTCGGTGCGTTCGGCCACGAGTACGTCCATCCCGACGATCACGTGAACGTCGCCGAGGCCATCGAAGCCCTCCAGGCCGCGTCCGAGGACCCACAGACGGCCGAGTTCCGGCTCCGCCGGGCCGACGGCTCGTGGTGTTGGGTCGAAGCCACGATGTGGAACCAACTCGACGACGACGTGATCGACGGGATCTTACTCCACGGCCGGGAGGCCACCGAACGCAGGAAACGGGCGGCGGAACGCCACCGAACCAACGAGCGGCTGAAGATGGCGCTCGAGGGCGCGAACCTCGGCGTCTGGGATTGGGACATGCGAACCGACGAGGTCTCCCGTGACGAGCTGTTGACGAACATGCTCGGGTACAGCCGATCCGAAATGGGCGACCACCTTCGCGGCTGGGAGGACGTCGTCCATCCCGACGACAAGCGACGACACGACGAGGCGCTGTCCGAACACATCGAAGATCGGACCCCTTACTACGAGTGTGAGTACCGCCTGGAGACGATCTCGGGCGAGTGGAAGTGGGTCCGAACGATCGGAAAAGTCGTCGAACGGGACGAGGAGGGAACGCCAGTGCGGGCCACCGGGATACACCAGGACATCGACGACCGAAAGCGGGCCGAACTCGCGCTCGAAGCCCGCGAAGAGAAATACCGGAGCCTGTTCGAGGACATCCGTGACGCCCTCATGTTACTCGACCGCGACGGATTTTTGGACTGCAACGAGCGGACCCTCGGGCTGTTCGGCATCGACTCCGTCGACCGTTTCATCGAACACGCCCCCTGGGAACTCTCCCCGCCGAGACAGCCGGACGGAACCGACTCGAGGGAGGCGGCGATGGCACACATCGAGCGGGCCTTCGAGGAGGGCCAAGCGTTCTTCGAGTGGACACATCGGCGCGCCGACGGCACGACGTTCCCGGCTGAAGTCAAACTCAGCCGCTTCGAGGACGAGGACGGGCAGGCGTTACACGCGCTGGTTCGGGACATCACCGAACGCAAGGCACACCAGCGTCGGCTACAGGAACAGCGGGACAACCTCGAGGTACTCAATCAGGTGGTCCGCCACGATATCCGCAACGATATCCAGTTGATCAGCGGGCACGCGGGAATCGTCGAACAGGCGTGCGAAAAACCGGACGTACAGCACTCCATCGAGACGGTCTTGGATGCCGCCGCCCACGCCAACGAACTCACGACGTCGGCCCGGGAGATGGCGAACGTGATGCTCTCGGCGGAGGCCGAACTGAAGCCGGTCGGCCTCCGAGAGACGATCGAACGTCAGCTATCCGCGGTTCGGTCCACCTACTCCGACGCCCGCGTCGCGGCCGAGGGGACGATCCCCCCGGTCGACGTTCGAGCCCACGACATGCTCGATTCGGTCTTCCGGAACCTGCTGAAAAACGCCGTCCAGCACAACGACTCGGAGACGCCGGAGGTGACCGTTTCGGCGACGTGTCGCGACGACTCGGTCGTCGTCCGGGTCGCCGATAACGGACCCGGCATCCCGGACGCTCGGAAAACGGAGATCTTCGGTAAGGGCGAGGCGGGACTGGATAGCCACGGGACGGGGATCGGTCTGTATCTCGTCGAGACGCTCGTCGAGAGCTACAACGGTGCCGTCTGGATCGAGGACCGGACGGGAGAAAACCGTTCAAACGGTCGGCCGCGGGCCGACGATGCCGACCCAGGGGGTGCGGTGTTCGTGGTCGAACTGCCCCTCGCGGAGACCTAGCGAACGCGCTATTGGGACGTCATTCCTCGCGTTCGGATCCGGACGGGTCGAGAGCAGGGCTGTCGGGTGGGTCGGGAGTAGGGGTGTCGGACGGGTCGGGAGCAGGGGTGTCGGACGGGTCGGGAGCAGGGGTGTCGGACGGGTCGGGAGCAGGGGTGTCGGACGGGTCGGGAGTAGGGGTGTCGGATTCCGTCCGTGCGGAGCGCTCTACGGCCGCCCGGTACGCCGCCGAACGGTGGATGTCCGCCTCCCGGCGAAGCCCCACATAGAGCGTGTATACCATCACGAGAATGAGTACCGCAAACGGGAGCCCGGCCGTAACGACGGCCGTCCGGAGCGCGTCCAGTCCGTTCCCGAAAAGTAGGGCGACCGCCGTCGCTCCGATCAAAAGCGGCCAGATGGCCCGCTGACGGCGAGGGGTGTCCTGCCGACCGCCGGCGGTCAGATAGCTCGTCACGAGGGCCCCAGAGTCCGCCGACGTGACGACGAACGTCACCAGATTGGCCGTAGCGACCGTGCCCGTGAGTGCCGTGAACGGATAATGCGACAGCAGGGCGAACAACGCGACCTCCTGGCCCTGCGTCTGGAGGGGACCGGTGATGGTTCCCCCCGGCCCGTTCAGTTCGACGAATATCGCAGCCCCGTTGAACACCGCCATCCAGAGCACCGAGAACGCCACGGGCGCGAACAGGACGCCGGCGACGAACTCTCGGACCGTTCGGCCCTTCGAGATACGGGCGATGAACAGCCCGACGAACGGGGCCCACGAGACCCAAAAGCCCCAATAAAAGACCGTCCAGCCGTGTTGCCAGCCGGCACGGTCGCCGGCGAACGCCTCCGCGTAGAAGCTCAATTCGAGTATATTCCCGAGATACGCACCGAGACCGCTGTTGAACGCGTCGAGGAGAGGCACCGTCGGGCCGACGAAGAACACGAACCCGAGCAGCGTCAGCATCAACACGACGTTGACACCGGACAGACGCTTGATACCGGCTTCGAGGCCGGCGAGGACCGATACCGTGGTGATCCCGATCAGCGTCGCGATGACCAACGCGGTCGTACGGATCGTGGCCGGAAATCCGCCGCCGGCGTACTCCGTGGCCAAGAACCCGAGCCCGGCGGTGATCTGCAACGCGCCCAACCCGACCGCCGTCGCCAGTCCGAAGACGGTCACGATGACGGCGGAGAGGTCGACGACGTGGCCCGGCCAGGCGTGGATCCGGTCGCCGAGCAGCGGATACAGGACCGACCGAAACCCGAGCGGGAGCCCGCGGTTGTACGAAAAGAAGGCGAGTCCGAGGCCGACCACGCCGTAGATCGCCCACGGGTGGACCCCCCAGTGGAACATCGTAATGGCCGTTGCCGCACGGCCGGCGGCGGGCGATCTGGGCGCGGCATCGAAGAACGAACCGCCGCCGGAGAGGAAGTGATACATCGGCTCGGCCACGCCAAAAAACAGGAGACCGATCCCCATGCCCGCCGAAAACAGCATCGCCAGCCAGGCCCGCCGGGAGAACTCCGGCCGCGCGTCCGGGCCTCCGAGCCTGAGCGTGCCGTATCCGCTGGCCCCGAAGGCGACCAGCGCGACGAGAAAGACGTTCACGGACAGCACGTACAGCCAGCCGAACGAGCCGTTGACGTAGTCGAAGACCGCGGTATACGCCGTCGCTGCCTGGCCGCCCGATCCGATCGTGACCGCGAGGAACCCGAGGACGAGCGCGATCGAGAGCGGAAAGACGACGGGGTGTACGTCGAAGCCGAACCGCTGGACGTTGTCGTCCCACGGCTCTCGCTCCACCGCTGCGTGGAACAGGCGCTCCCGGGTCGTCGGCTCCCCTCCGTCCGACGTACGTTCGGTACGATCCGACACGACTGGACGTGCCCTCTCGTGTCGAACGCATAAAACCACGGGGACGCTCCCGTCGAAAACGGCGGGCCAGGTCGGGAGCCCCGCCCCGCTTCGGGGGCACTACGTCGTAATCCGTTCGGGATATCCGCCTCCACGGCGGGGCTCGACCGGCCCTACCGGGCCGCAAGAACGGCCCGTCAGCGCCGGCTACGTTCGGGACGGGACGACCCCTCGCCCGTCGGAGTCGAGGAGGTCCCACTCGTCGGGGACGAGACGGCCTCGCCGTCGAGCCGTCCGACGAGCGAGCCGATGTAGCCGAAGACGTTACGGTACCCGTACGCGGACAGCAGTATCGGGTAAAACGGCTCCTCGGCGAGTAGGGGGTCGCCGTCGGCGGCGGCGAACGCCTCGCCCTCGGCGACCCGTTCGAAGTTCTCGACGAAGACGTCGTACGTGTCCGCGTCCTGTTTCGGGATCTGCTTGTCGAGCCGAAACACCGGCAGTGGGTGGTGTCTGGGGGAGTCGACCTCCCCGGAGAGAGCGCCGACGGCGACGAGAAACTCCCGTGAGAGCCGCTCTGCGTTCCCGGCGGCGGCGGCCGAGCGCTGGAGGCCACACTCGAGTTCCACCACGTTCGGGTACGAGATCAGTCGCCCCGTGCTGTACCCCGCCGTCTCGACGAGCGCCTCGACGGAGAGGTACGGACAGATCGATCGCGCGTAGCCGTCGAGTTCGTCGACGAGCGCGAAGGGTGCGGCGTACGACTGCGTCGAGTGCAACGAGAGGATCTCACAGCCGCGGATCTCGTTGAGCAACTCGTGGGCGAGTCGCCCTTCGTGGGTATCGGCGTCGGGACCGCCCGGGAACGCACGGTTGAGGTCCTCATCGACGTATCTGACGCCGCGGGAGAGCGCCCGTTCGTTCGCGACGATGAGTTTCACCGGCCGCCCTACGTCGGGGTCGTCGCTCACGATCGCCTCGACGGCTGACGGGCCACAGGGCTCGTCGCCGTGGATACCGCCGACGATGGCGACCTCCGGCTCACCGTCGCCCAGCGTCTCGACGCGCATCTGTCCGGCCCTAACGTTCCGCGTAGTATGAACCCCGCGCTTTCGGCGGCGGAACATATCGATCGAAAGCGAGCCGCGCGCCGTCTACAGTTTGCCGGCCTTCTGCAGCTTCATCAGGTCCTCGGTATCGAGGGTTTCGCCTTCCTTGAACTTCTGGTAGATCTCCTCGGCTTCCTCCTTTGCGGCCTCGCGTTTCTCCGAGCGGGCGTCCTCGCGTTCGGCCTCCTCTTCTTTGTCGAGTTCGCGGAGCCGTTTTTGGACGCGGACGAAGTCCTCGTGGTGGCGGTCGGCGGCCTCTTGGGCCTCGACGAACTTGTCGTGCCACTCGTCGGCCTCGTCACGGATGTCGTCGGCCTCCCGATAGGCCTCGATCATCTTGTTGTGGTGCTCTTGGGCCTTGTCGGCCAGTTCGGTCACCTCTTGGTGGTGTTTCGAGGCCTCCGCGCGGACCTCCTGGGCCTCGGATTTGATCTCCTCGAGGTCGCCGCCCTGATCGAGTTTCTCCTCGCGGTCGGAGAGCTTCTCGCGTTTCTCCTCGATCTTCTCGATCAGTTCGCGCTCGTCCTCGCTGGAGAGCACCTCGGTCTGCTGTTTGAACTCGAGGTCCTCGATCTCCTCTTTGAGCTCGTCGACGTTCTTGCCCTCGTTCAGCTCGAGATCGTCCTTGAGTTCGTCGACCTCGTCGAACAGTTCGTTGGCCTTCGCGTTGAGCTCGTTTCGGCTCTCTTTGTGCTCTTGGACCTGCTCGTTGAGTTCGTCGCGCTTCTCGCGGTGCTCTTGCGCCTCGTCGACTTTCTCACGCGTCTTGGCGTTGAATTCGTCGCGTTTGGAAGCCCGCTCGGAGGCCATCTGGTTCAGCTCATTTCGCCGGTCCCGGAGTTGCCCGGCGAGCTTGATGAGCTGGCCTTTGGATTTGTTTTCGAGGTCGTCGTCTGTCAGTTCTACGTTGTCGGATTCGTCGATTGACTCTGCCATGGTTGATCACGTTACTCCATTACCGCTCCGGCCGCGGACAGCAACCGCTGCTGAAAGATCGGTCGCCGTATGAGGAAGGTTCCCTGTCATTCTGGTCGGCTGACGATGCTGTCGAACGCCGGATGCGTTCTGGTAGGTGTACATATAGTATATCTCTATTTAACTTTTGTGGAGGGTATATCCCATGGAAACTGCTACCACGGCCCGATAGCAGCGGGGAAACGCGCTCGCGTAGCGTTTGGACGGGTATATAAAGCGTCGGGCGATACCGCGGACATGAACCAGCGCGTTCGGGCGGTCGGACACGAACACGTCACCGCCGAGCACACGAGTACCCTCGAGTTGACGAGCGACGACTGGCTGACGCCCGCGGGCGACTGTATCCTCGGTGTCGAGGCGACCACGACCCCGGCGGAGTTCGGGGCGGCGTTCGTCGACGCCTGCCGGTCACGCGAGGCGACGATCACCGCCACGCTGCGGGTCGATGGCCACGAGCAGACGATCGAGGGGTCTGGCCACCCCAAGCTGTGCTTCGAGGACGACCGGAGCATGGTCGTCCGAACCAGCGACTACGTCGACGACCGGACGGTGATGATCGAGGCCGACACCGCCGCCGTCGACGTCGACCGGGGGATCGTCGCGGCCCTCGCCGCCGGTTCCGACATCGAGTGCGTCTTCGAGGTCGAAAAGTAACGGACCTTCGGCCGACGCGGGGATCGGTGGCGTGAGGACCGACCGGCCGACGGGGGTGAACCCGGACGTTCGCGCCCGACGAAACGGTCCAAACGACTGGTGGGGGCTGTTGGAGTCACCCTGAAATTCCGGGATCGCACGGTGGCTGATAGATATAGCGTATACCTCCGTGTTGGACGACGTATCTGTTCTCGTTCGGTTCCTCGATAACGGCTGTGTCGTTATCAATGGCGAGTTGAGCGAGTTCAGCGAGCGTCGGAACGCGGGCGGCAGGGCGGTATCTCTTCGGCGGAAGGGCTGCCCTGACGATGATGCTTTCGAACTCCTTGCGATCGCTCCGGTACTCGAGCCAGGCTCGCTCTGCCGGTGTCGGGGAGCCGATCAGGCGGACAATAAAAAAGAGCCCAGTTCCGAAGACGCCTGCCAGAGCCGACAGCGGCCCTCCAACCGTCCACAGTGGGCCGTACGAGCGAGTGACGACCGACGTCTCGGTACCGGTGAGAGAAGCCTCGATAGGCTCGCTACTATCGATACGATAGATGGCTTCCTCCCTGACGAGATCGATCCGAAACGTCCGTGTCAACGAGACCGACTCGCCCTCGGCGACACCCTCGATAGCGACATCGACGCTGATGTAGGTCTCGGTATCGCCCGGGGTCGCTCCGAGGCTGTCTTCTATCTCACCGATCCGGTTCCCGATCGCGGATACATTTAGTTCGAACGGGGCGACGACGGCTTCACCAGGAGTGACATCGGCTCGGTCGACGCGAGCGAGCTGTTCGGATTCTTCCCAGTAGACGACACCGTCCTCGACCGCTCGGGAGACCCGCTCGAGTTCGACGGTGATCGCCATTCCGTCGCTCGCGGGTGTGTCGTATCTGACGGCAACGTCGCCGTGGGCTTCCGGTGCGATAGCGGTGTAGTACAGCGGCTTGTCTGTGACTGTCGTGATCTCACTGCCGGTAGCAGAGACATCACCGTTCGTATCGGTGACTTCACCGGTTGTGTTTGTCGCCGTTTCGTTCGATACGGCCTCCGTTTCATACCGAGAATCACCGCCGTTGTCTGGTCCATAGATGGGATTCGGCTCGACGATAGTCGCGCCGTGTGATACGTCCCCAGTCACTGTCAGCAGGTCGTATTCACGTTGTTCGGTACGCTCACCGGGCTCGACGTAGGCGGTATAGGACATCCAACCGCCGGTACACAGCAGACAGGCGATCACCACCGTGGCGAGTAGCTGTCGATCCAGAATCCGTCTCCGAACCCCCTGGAACGTTTCATTCATCGATATCAGTACCTACTGTCGTTCGACGAGTGACGGCATTCGGTCGGTTTCATTTCTGTTTTCGTATTCGATCGAACAGTCCCGGCCGCGACCGGCGGCGTCGCTCCCGATCCCGCGTTTCTCTCACGGATTCCGATCCGACGAGTATCCGCCCAAGGACGTGGGCGCTGATGCCGATTGGGACGACGATCGCTCCGAACGGTATCCGGGGATGAATCTCGTAGAGTGCCTCGAGCAGGGATCGGGGAAGCAAATACAGATACCGGTACTCGACCACCGAGCGCTCGTAATGGCCGGTCTCATCGGGCGCAGCGAGCGTAACCGGGACGGCCACACGCTCCCGGCCCGAGACGGCGACCTCATTTCGCTCGAGAGTGATATCATCACCCGTTTCCAGACGGGAAACGACCGGGATAACGCCGTCGTTTTCGATGTAGTACGTCGTCTCGACTGTCCCCCCCGGTTCAGTGACTCGCTCGGCGTCAGGTGCTGGATCCGAACTGATGACCGTGAGCGATGCCGTCCCCGCGGGGACGAGCATTGCCGCCGCCGCGAGAGCGACAACGAAGAGCGTGAACGCAACCGTCAGAAAACGGGGGCTGACGCCGATGTCGTCCCCGTCGTCGGGTCCCGGCCTCCGGCTGTCGCGTACGGTTTCGACCGCGTAGCCGACGAGCGAAAGCACTAACAGCAGGTAGGCGAGTCCGGAGGACTCGCTCGAATCACCCCCGAGTTCGCTCGTGATCAGCAACTGTACGGTATTGACCGATCCCCCGATGGCTGCGGCCGCAGTGCCGAGTCCCGGTACCGTGACGACAGTATCCCCGACCTGAAGCGCTTTCGCTACGATGTCCTCCTCGGTGACGTGCGGATCGCCACCGTCTTGATCGGTCACTGGATTCGCATCCCCGCGTGTGACGTAGCCCGCCGGCGTCTCGTCGACAACCCGGTGAGTCACTAGCCCCTCGCCCGTAGACTGATATATCACGATGTCACCCGGTGTCGTTTCGCCAGTTATTGCGGTTGGGACGGCGACGAACCCGTCGCCCGGTTCTATCGTCGGCTCCATACTGTCGCTCGTGACGTAACTCAAAAGCACCGGCTGTCCGAGAGCATGACCGACAGACAGCGCAATAACGCTTACAATGAGAACGGCCTGAAACAGATGCGAGAGATTCTGGAAATTCACGTATTATCTACTCGCCCGGATTATTCAAACGTCCAGCAGGCTGCCCGTGAGCCGTCCGCCGGGCCGACGGCTATCGTTGCCTGTTTCATTCTTGTGGGCGTCTCTTACACCTCATTGGAAGTTGGGCCGGTATTCACTGGCGATCTGGCCATCGAACTCGTCCATAGTGACAATATCGGCTTCGCCGAGACCATCATGTGAACCCACGTAATCCTCGGCAGCACTGGCGCTGGCAAACGCTCGTGGGTTCGCCCCCATCGTACCGTATCCGCTGCTGTAATCGAGCACGAAACTCGCTTCACGTGCATCGATGAGGTCGGTCCCATCGCCGCTACGACTTCCGTTCTCGACGTCAACGTTCGTGTAGTCGACGACCCAGGCGCCCTCGATAGATGCATCCGGAACAGCGACATTATCCCCGTCGTACTTCCCCGGATCGACCACGTATGTGACCAGACAGCCACTGGAGCAAAACTCCATTCTGTCGCCGTTCGTGTGTGTGGCCTGTGCGTGAGCACTCTCAAAGCCTTTCGTCCCCATGCCACACACTGCACAACTCGTGTCGCTGTCCGGGTCGTAGAACTCGATCGGGCCATCTTCGACATCGAGCGTCCCGTTGACAATACTTGACTCGTCGCCGTAGTCGACCGTCACTGTCCACTCGGTTCCGTCGAACCGGAAGTCCCCGTGTCGCCCGGCCTCTGTGTTGTCCGGGGCAAGGTCGTTGTATACTGTCGGAACTTCGAATGTAGCCTCCACGTCGCCGCCTTCCGGGACAGTGACCGTCTTTTCGTTTTTGCTCAGTTGGTCCCCATCGATATCGAGCGCTGCTGTCGCCTCTCCACCGCCGACGCCACCGTCGGAGACCGTCGCGGTAACCGCAAAGTCGTTGTCCGAACCGACCGTAACAGCGTCCGTTGCACCGACATCGAGGAGGTCATCTCCGCTGCCCCCGCCCTCGATGACCTCGACGGTTCCTTCCGCATCACCGTACTCGTCGTCGGTCGAGACCGACCAGGGGACGGAACTCTCAGCGCTGGTATCGATCTCCCACGAGTCTGTCCACGTCCCTCCGGCGTCGACGGAGACTTGAGCGTTGTACATCTCGGTGCCACCGACGACGACGGTAAGGTTCGTCGCGTGTGGCTCCTCACCCATGTTTTCAAGCGTTACATCGAGGGCGGCATCCCCATCGACATCGATCGACGACGGGACAGTAGTATCGAGTGACAACCCACCGGTAGCGCCATCGATCCCGTCCTCGGCGACGAACATCACGCTCGGGTCTTCCTCCGGCAACTCGTCGTCGTAGTCGGTCATGTCGGCCTTTACCGTCACCGTTAGGCTGTTGTTGGAGTCATCCGTACCGACCCCCTCGAGTACGACGTCTGTGTCTTCGGTGCTCGCTCCGACGATCGATTTTCCATCAACCAGATAATCGAGAACACCACCCTCACCGAGGAGTTCGCTGTCTTCAACGTAGAGGCCGAGATTCTGTGTTCCGGTGTTCGTCACCCGAAGCAGGTCATCGAATCTGACCCAACCATGTTCGTTGATATCGTGGATCGTAAGCTCCAGCGGATCGCCATCGTTGCTGTTATCGTTGACGTACTCACTTGCTGTGCCACTATACTCGTCGTTCGGTTCGACGTGTAGATAGCCGTCGCCGGTTTCGATCGAAACGGCGTGTTCGCTACCAGCCGCGCTAAACGCGCTCGTGCCGAACAACAGTCCCGTCCCGGCTGCCGTAGAACCCAGCAGGAACTTACGGCGATCCATCTCAGAGCCCCCCGTCTGTTTGGGAACGATCCCGGGTCAGCCGTGTGCGCTCCAACTGCGTTTGGACTTGTAACACCATAGTCAATTTGAGACGAGAATGCCGCTTGAGTAAGCATTTGTGGTGTATTCATAAAATGCTCTAGTACAGATCTATAAAACCAATAGTAACGTATATTTTTTGACTGTTTATAATAAACAGGGCGGTATAATTAAAATATTCGATGGCCGTACCAGAACACGGATCCCCCTGCCGGACATAACTGGATCCGATGAGCCGAGCGTTCAACGGTCGTGCCGTTCTCAAGTGTCGCTGTCGACGGCGTCAACCGGGATCGAGAAACGGTCGACCGCGATGAAACTGACACGCCGTCGTCTGTGTGCGACTCTCGCCGGCAGTTCCTCGCTGGCTCTCGTTTCGAGGACGGACAGCTTCTCGGCGGCCGGAACTGGCCATACTGCCGAAATCGAAACGGCGAGAAGTAGAGCATATCTTTCCTTTGAGGGGGCTGCGCTGATCGAACCGGTACCTGAAGCGGAAGCGACCCTGACCCTCGATTCATCGCTCGGGGCCGCCGAACTAGTCCGCCTTGCTGCCTCCGCGTTCGTATTTGACGCCACACCACCGCTAGAGTTACCGGCAACCGTCGATGTTCGTCTCAAAGACGACCGCCATGGCCGCGTCACCGACACCGTGACAGCCACCGTCAAGAGTCCGAACGTTCGCGCCGCCGCCGAACGAGAGCTCCACGTCGACGGAACTGAGACGGCCGAGGAAACGCCGTCGATGCGGACGGGCTACGAGTGACACGCGGGGCGCTTACGCGTTCGGGACACGGACACCACGGCCCCGGGACCCCTTTCGATGCGACCCTGCCGGCGAACGTAGCGTTTTCACGCCCTCGTCCGTAGACCCGTACATGGAAGACGAACCGGCCGAGAACATCTCAGGGGGCGATGCGGGGGGCGGTTCGCCCGCCTCGTTCGATTCCGCGGGGTCGAGAACGCGGGCCGAGAGCGTCGTCGACCGCCTCGGCGAGCAGTACTGGCAGAAACGCTACGGCGGACGCGACGGGTTCGAGTGTCTCGTTCGGACGATTCTCAGCCAGAACACCTCCGACGTGGCCAGCCAGCCGGCACACGACGCGTTGATGGACCGCTACGGCGGCGATCTCGCCGCGAACCTGGCCGACGCCGACCGATCCGAACTGGCCGAGACGATCTCCTCGGCGGGACTGTACAACCAAAAATCCGAGCGGATCGTCGCCATCGCCGAACGGATCCTCGAAGCGTACGACGACACGGCGGGCTTCGATCGGTTCGTCCGCGAGGCAGCGCCGTCCGACGTCAGAGAGACGCTGCTCGGGATGAACGGCGTCGGGCCGAAAACCGCCGACTGCGTCCTGTTGTTCGCCGGCGGTCGCGGCGGCGTCTTCCCCGTCGACACACACGTCTACCGCATCGCCCGCCGGATGGGGATCGCGCCCGCCGATGCCGACCACGAGGCGGTTCGGGAGGCCCTGGAGGCCGCCGTCCCCGAAGCGAAGTGCGGCTTCGGTCACACCGCAATGATCCAGTTCGGCCGCGAGTACTGCACGGCCCGAAAGCCGGCGTGTCTCGACGACCCCGACGCCTGCCCGATGGCCGACGTCTGCGAACAGGTGGGCGTCTACCCCGAGACGGGCGAGATCGTCGACCCCGCTGACGCACCCGAGGCCGCGAACGTGGACTGATACTGTCGGATATACCTATTTCAGGCTATTCGCGCGACGGTGACGCGATAGCTTCACGAAATTATAGCCGACAGTATGATACCGCCGGCAGTGTGTCACGGGGCAGTATCTCGAGGGACCGACGCGTGTCGACGTCGGCCGGGCGCTCGCCGGGAGACGGCGACAGCGCCCCCGACGAGCACGTACATATCGACCGCTCCGTCGCTCTCCCGCGACGTTTTTGTTCGGGGGCCCCCGAGCGTAGGTATGCTCACGAAGGACCTGCTCCGCGTCTCGCGGGCCGGCGGCGGCTACCAGCCTCGCTTTAGCGGCCCCGCGGATGACGCCCTCGCCGCCCGGGTCCTCGGTATCTATCAGGGCCACGTCGGCGAGCGACGCCGCGACCTCGACGCCGCGCTCACCGACGTCGAACGCGAGGTCGACGACTTCAAACTCGTCCGCGGGTTCGCGAAACTGCTCGACCGCGAGGCGGCCTTCGAGGTCCGGTCGCCGATCGATCCATGCCGGGCCCGGACGGCCGCCTTCGAGGCCGCCGAGTCCGTCGGTGTCGTGACCGAGGCCGAACGGGCCGAGGCGCTCGATGCGGCGGGCGATCGACTGGACGCGAGCGCCGAGGCGGTCGAGGCGTCGCTGTTCGCCGACCGCGACGTCGAGGCGGTGCTGGCGGCCGTCGAGACCGACTACGATCCCCCGTCGCTGTGCCGACAGTACGACCTCTCGCTCGCACAGACGGCGCTTTTCGACGCCACCTCGGTCCGGATCCGAACGTCGGATCCGAAGGCGCTCGTTTCGGCGATAAAACGGCTCCGGCTGATGTACGAGATCAGACGGACCGACGACGGCCGGGTCGTGATCGCTACCGGACCGGACGCCCTGTTCAGCCGTTCGCGACGCTACGGGACGCGGTTCGCCCGACTGCTGCGGACGGTGACGAAGGCCGCGGAGTGGGACCTCGAGGCGACGGTCGACGACCGCGGGACAGAACGTACGCTGCGTCTGGATTCGGGAACCCTCGAACACCCCGAGACCGAACCCGTCGCCGAGCCGACCTTCGACAGCGGCGTCGAGTCGGACTTTTACGCCCGTTTCGACGCGCTGGATCTCGACTGGCGGCTCCTTCGCGAACCGGAGCCGCTCGAATCGGGCGAACACGTCGTCATCCCGGACTTCGCCTTCGAGTGGCGCTACGGCGGCTTTCGCGTCTTCTTCGAGATCATGGGCTTTTGGACGCCGGAGTACGTCGAAAAGAAGCTCTCGCGGTTCGCGGACCTCGGGGACGTCGCCTTCGTCGTCGCCTACGACGAGTCACTCGGCGTCGGCGAGGCGATCGAGGCGACGGGCCACCGCGCGATCCCCTACTCCGGAACCGTCCGGCTGGCCGGCGTCCGGGACGCACTCCGCCCCTACGAGTCCGAACTCCGGGCCGAAAGCGCCGCCTCGCTGCCCGACTCGCTCGTCCCCGACGACGGCGTGACGACGATCGAGACACTCGCCGATGCCTACGACGTCCCCGAACGCGCGATCGAGTCCGTCGAGTTTCCCGACCACGAACGCGTTGGCCGGACGATGTTGCGACCCGCACTCGCCGAGCCGTTGGCGGGAGCGATCGAGGCCGGAATGGATC
The DNA here is from genome assembly GCF_013839515.1 of Natronomonas salinimetallica. Lineage (GTDB taxonomy): Archaea > Halobacteriota > Halobacteria > Halobacteriales > Haloarculaceae > Natronomonas. Next base: position 215,953 of record NZ_JACDNQ010000002.1, read on the forward strand.
TCGGTGACGCCGAGGACGCGCTGGCCGAGCACGGGATCGACGAGACGAGCGCCGTGCTCTCGTGGCTCGGCTACCGCGTCGAGTGGGACGGACTCCGTGGCGGGACCATCCGTCGGAAGACCTGACGGGGAGCCGCCGGGCGAAATCGGCAGTCGGCCCGAATCGTGTATGGACGCGCTTCGGCCGGGAGGTCAAAGCTCCCGCTGTCGCCCCTTCGGCATCTGCGATCGGAGCTCGCCGTACAGATACAGGCCGACACCGATCGGTTCGACCGAACCGGCGATCTCGTGGGCCGCGATGAGATATCCCCAGTCGCCGTCCCAGTCGGGGTCGGTGTCCTCGCCGCGGAGGAACGCCCGCGCGTCCCCGCGATCGAGGACGACGACGTTCCGTACCGCGCCGCGACCGAACCGCTGGACGGCGTCGGTCGTCGGCTTCCAGTGTTCCTGTCGGGTCCGGAGGAACGTCATCCCCAGCCCTTCGACCTCGGCGGGCGAGTCGACGTCGCCGGCAAAGGCCCAGATCTTTCCCGAGCCCTTCTCCCAGAAAGTGTGCCCCTCGAAGCATTCGGGGTCGAGCCCGAAGCGTTCGACCCACCAGCCGACGGCCTCCTCGCGGGTCGCCCGCCCCTCGACCGTCCGGTCGTCGGCCGTTGGGGGCAGGCGGTCGAACCGACTGCCGTCGTTCATCCGCACACCTCCAGTTTCGCACAGAAGAACCCGCCGGTATCGTTGTGGTGGGGGTAGATCCGTTTGGCCTTTCGCATCGAGTCGTCGAACGTCTCGCCGTCCCACTCGGTGAGGCCGGGGGCGTGATCGAGCGGTAACTCGTAGTCGAGAAGCCGGCAGCCGCCGTTCTCCAGGGCGTACTGGAGGACCGCCTCGTTCTCCTCGGGGGCGAACGTACACGTCGAGTAGACGAGCGTCCCGCCAGGACGGGTGACCCCGAGGGAGCGTTCGAGAATACCCTTCTGTACCCCCGCGATCCCCTCGACGTGGTCCATCGACCAGTTGTCGACGGCATCGGGGTTCTTTCTGATCGTCCCTTCACACGAGCAGGGGACGTCGACGAGCGTCCGGTCGAACGGCTCCCCGTCGAACGGCTTCAACGAAAAGTTCCGCGCGTCGGCTCTGGTGACGACGAGGTTCGTCACGCCGCAGCGCTCCGCGTTCGACCGAAGCGCCGACAGCCGGCCGAGGTTGTTGTCGTTGCCGACGACGGTCCCGCGGTCGGCCATCCGCGCGGCGAGTTGGGTCGTCTTGCTCCCCGGCGCGGCACAGCAGTCCAACACGCGCTCGCCCGGTTCGGGGTCGAGCACGAGCGCGGGCACAGCCGACACCTCCTCTTGGCCGTACACCCAGCCGTGGACGAACGGCCAGGAGTTCCCCGGCGATTCCCCCTCGTCGAGTTCGAAGAGCCCCTCGTGCCACCCGACGGGCTCGAACCCGACGTCCGCCGCCTCGAACGCCCGGCGGACCCGGTCGGGAGTCGTTTTGATATCGTTGACCCGGACGACCGACGGCAAGGGCCGATCGCAGGCGGCGTGAAAGGCCGCCGGATCGCCGACGATCGGGTCGTATCTCGAAAGCGGATCCATACACGCAATCGGCCCCGCGGTGGTTTGTCGGTGTCGGCTCGGTCGTCGGGAAACAACGGTCCGCACGTTGACGCACACTTAAGGGATTGCGATACGTGTGGGCCGGTATGTCACGCATCCGAACCATCAGAGACGACGTCGAACTCGACTCGCCGACGCTCGTCGAGGGGTTGCCGGGCGCCGGCCTCGTCGGAAAGATCGCCGCCGATCACCTCGTCGAGGAGTTCGATATGGAGTGTTACGGGACGATATACTGTGAGGGGATCCCTCGGGTCGCTGTGTACCGGAACGACTCCTCGGCGCTCCGCCCGCCGGTTCGGCTCTACGCCAAGGAGACGAAGGACCTCCTCGTCCTCCAGAGCGACGTGCCGGTGTCGCCGAAGCAGGCGACCGAATTCACGAGCTGTGTCACCGCCTGGATCGATTCCAACGACGCGCTCCCGTTGTATCTTAGCGGGCTAGCCGAAGAAAAGGACGGCGCCCCGGAGCTGTACGGCGTCGCGAGCGGCGAGGCCGAGTCAGCGCTCGATGCGGCCGGGATCGTTCCCCCGCGGGAGGGCGGGCTGGTTTCGGGTCCGACCGGCGCACTGTTACACCGTGCTATCGAGACGGGGCTCGACGCGGTCGGACTCATCGCCCAGACCGATCCGCGGTTCCCGGATCCCGAGGCGGCACGGGCCGTCCTCGAACACGGGGTCGGGCCGATCACCGGGATCGATATAAACACGGACCAGTTGGTCGAGAAGGCCGACGAGATCCAAGAGGCTCGGGAGCATCTCGCCAAACGCCTCCAGGAGATGGATAGCGAGGAGAGCACCCAAGCACAGCCGATCCGCGGCTTCCAGTGAGACCCACCGGCTCCGACGGCAGACGCCAAGACATATACCCAAAGACGGACGAAATTCAGTATGCGACCGATCCATTCGGCCCAACGCGTCGCGGTTCTCGCTGACTCCCAGAACCTCTATCACGCGGCTCACAGCCTCTATTCCCGGAACGTCGATTACACTGAACTACTCGATACCGCGGTCGACGACCGCGAACTCGTCCGTGCGATCGCGTACGTGATCCGGGCGGACTCGCCCTCCGAGGAGGACTTCTTCGATGCGCTCCGCGATATCGGCTTCGAGACGAAGATCAAGGACATCAAAACGTTCGCCGACGGGTCACAGAAGGCCAACTGGGATCTCGGGATGTGCCTCGACGCCGTCACGCTTGCCGGGAAGATCGATACGTTCGTCCTCTGTAGCGGCGATGGCGACTTCGCCCGACTGTGTACACACCTGCGACACGAAGGTGTCCGGACGGAGGTGTTCGGGTTCGGTCCCTCGATGGCGGACGAACTGGTCGAGGCCGCCGACTCGGTCATCGATATGAGCGTCGACGAGGAGCGATATCTCCTTTGAGCTCCGCCCCACGCCGAACGGTCGTCGACCGGCCCGATCGATCCGACGTCCGTCCGGGCCCCTAACCGCCGACCCCGGCCGGATACCGGCACACGGTGACGTCGATCCGTGTGCGTCGGATCACGGCTCCGTCTCCGAGACGGCGACGATCGAGTCGGTCAGCACGTCGACACCCGGTTTGAGCGAGTCCTCGTCGACGTCGAACGTCGCGGTGTGGTGGCCGCCGGGGTGGTCCGTCCCGATGCAGGCGTACGTCGCCAGCCCGCCGTTCTGTTGGACGCGACGCATGAGGAAGGTCGCGTCCTCGCTACCGCCGATCGACCCTCGCCCGGTCGCACGCTCGACGTCGGGATTCGACTCGGCCGCCCGCTGGACGATGTCGACCAACTCGGCGTCGCTTTCGGCGGAGGGCGCTTCGCCCTCGATTGTCACGTCGGCGCTGCAGTCGTGGGAGGTCGCGGCACCCTCGAAGACCTGTTCGGCCCGCCGAAAGGTGTAATCGCGGATCTCCGTCGTCTCGCCGCGGACCTCGCCGTGAATGAACGCCTCCTCCGGGATGATGTTCGTCGCGGTCCCGCCGCCGACGCGGCCGGCGTTGACCCTCGATTCGCCGTCGCTGTGGCGTTCGATCCCGTAGAGGTTCGAGACCGCCGTTGCCATCGCCTGGACGGCGTTTCGTCCCTCATCCGGGCGTGCTCCCGCATGCCCCGGATACCCCTCGAAACTGGTATAAAACTGCGTGACTGCGAGGAAGTCGTCGATCCCGGCGACGATCTCGCCGGTCGGATATCCGAGGCCGACGTGGAGCGCAAAGAGGTACCCGACGTCGTCGAGATGCATCGACTCGGACATCGGCTTGCCGCCGCCGATGACCTCCTCGGCGGGCTGGAAAAACACTTTGAACGTACCCGAAAAGTCGCTGTCTCTGACCGATTCGAGGACGCCGAGGCCGATCGTCGCGTGGGCGTCGTGGCCGCAAGCGTGCATCGCGCCCGTCTCCGAGCGAAACCCCTCGCGTACGGGGTCGTGATCCTTGTCTGTCGACTCCGCACGCGGGAGACCGTCGATATCCACCCGGAGACCGACCGTCGGACCCTCCCCCCGGTTCAACACCGCGACCGCACCGGTCCATCCGCCGGACAGCGAGTCCAGGACGTCGGGGTCGCCACCGGCCTCGCGGGCGCGATCCATCCACGACTCGAGTTCCTCGGCGTCGGGGACCGCGAGTCGGTCGTCCGCCAGCGCATCGGGACCGACGTACAGTTCGTCGACACCGATCCGCCGGATCTCGGAGACGATGCGCGCGGTGGTCCAAAACTCCCGCCAGGCGGGTTCGGGATGGCGGTGGAACTCCCTGCGGAGTTCGACCAGCCGGTCTCGTTCGACGCTCATACCGGACGGTGGCTCCGAGGAGACATAAGCCCACGCGGTTCGGCGGACGGTCGCCGAACGGCCGTGATCATACTGTCGGCTGTCATACTGACGGACAAAAGAATGTACACACGACGCACGAGGATCACGCCGCTCGACGGAGCGAACGGCGGATCACTCGTGAGTCGGTTTCATTTGATTTCGTCCACCAGTATCAGTCGCGACCGCCTGTCGCACTCAGGGATCACGAATCCCGTGCGATGGGGACAGCCAGCGGTATCAGCTTCCGGGCGCGGAAACGCGCTCGACGTCGACGTCGAGTCGGATCCCCTCGGGGAACGACCGGCCAGCGACGTCGCGGGCGAAGTCGTCGTGGCCGATGATTTCCATCCGTCGCTCGTAGACCGTGTACGTCCAGTATCTAAAGGAGCGGTCGGTCGAATCGAGGCGCTTTGACTGTGGGACCGAGACGTCGACAGGTGATTCGGCGTGGGGCCCCCGCAACTCGACTCCCTTGCGCTCGGCGCGGCGTTTGATGTCCCCGACGACGCGTTCGAGGACGTCCCGATCCCCGCTTTGAATCGTCAAGGTGGTGACGAACGGCATATACCCCAGTGGACGCTCGACTGGGAAAAACGCATCCATCGTGCCCGGTGCCCGCGGGGGTCAGAGCCCGCCGAAGGGGAATCGATCCTCCGACATGCCTTTATCACATGACCGTTTACGGTGGGATAATGATAGAGGCCACGAGCGCGGGAGCCATCCTCTTTCGCGATACGCGTGGCCGGCGCGAGTACTTGTTGCTCAAATCCCGGCCCGGTGATTGGGAGTTCCCCAAAGGCGGCGTCGAGGGCGACGAGGAACTACAGCAGACCGCCATCCGCGAAGTGAAAGAGGAGGCCGGAATCGAGGACTTCCGGCTGTTAGACGGCTTCCGTGACGACTACGATTACGTGTTCGAGGCGAACGGCAACACCATCCACAAGACTGTCCACCTGTTCATCGCGCGGTCCCACGAGGCGTCCGCGGAGCTCTCCTCGGAGCACCGCGACCTCCAGTGGCGTGACTACGAGCAGGCGATCAATACGATCACGCAGGACGGCCCGCGGGAGATCCTAGAGGAGGCACACGAGTTCATCGACGAAAAGCTCGAAGAGTAGCGGCTCCCGGCGGTCGCGGCGTGTCTCCCGCCCCCGCCCCCGTGCGGACCCCGATCGCTCCCGAGCGGCGGCTACGTCCCAGGGTGGCTTTTATGTTCGGAAGGATTCCCCGCAACCGCACTCGCTTTCGACGTTGGGGTTCTCGACGTCGAAGCCCTTCCCCTGGAGCCCCCCCTCGAAGTCGAGGACGGAGCCGTGGATGTACTTTTGACTCGCGGGATCGACGAAGATCCGAAGGCCGTGGTGTTCGGTTATCGCGTCGTCCTCCTCCGGCTCGACGTCGAAGCGCATCCCGTAGGAAAGCCCCGCACAACCGCCCTGCTGGACGAACAGCCGGAGCCCAGCCTCGTCGGTGTCGTATCCCTGCTCTTCGATGAGTGACAACGCTTGGTCGGCGGCCGTCTCGGTCACTTCGACCGGCTCCCCCGAGGGACTGACGCTCTGGCTCATACACCACTATACCGTGGCCACCTCAATAACCCTGACGCCCGCATCGGGGACGGAACGCGGTCGAACGGGTGTCGTCCGCGAGGGGAGCGGTCCGACAGTAGCGCCACAACGGTTTTATTCGCTCTCGACGTAGTTCTGTGTGTATTATGAACAAACACTTCGAGGACGCGAAATACTACCTGAAACGAGCCGGGGAGACCGCCAAGGCCGGCGTTTCCGAGGAGCTGGAGCCGATCCGCGAGCGGGTCAACGACCTCATCGACCGTGAGGAAGCCGAACCCGAACCGGGCCGGTTCGAGGAGGTCCGGACGGAACTCGCGGAGCTCCAAGAGAAAGCCGAGGGCGACACCCGAGAGGCGATCGCCGACGCCCGCGAGCGGATCGAGACCTATCGGAACGAACGAAACGAGGCCTGATAGTGATTCCTGCGTGTTCGTCCCGCTCCGCCGGCGTATATCGGTGACGGGAGCCGCCGCGCCCCCGTCGATGCAACGGTCGCAGGAATCACTATGACCGACGCCGGCCGGGCTTGAAAAGGGTTAAGTCCGGGGCGACGGTGGGTCCAAGCGACGGGTCGGTGGTCTAGGCCGGTTATGACACCGCCTTCACACGGCGGAAGTCGGCGGTTCAAATCCGCCCCGACCCATTTTGTCGCGAACCATCCGTGAGCGACAAACGGTGTCCGGCGGTTTGAGCCCAGAGAACGAGCGAAGCGAGTTCTCGCGGTTCCAAATCCGCCCCGACCCATTCGCGCACTTCGTTCGCGTGACCCCACAGACGGCGTAGCGGCGTATATCGAACTGCCGGCAACGCCCGGCCGCCGACGGGGTGTGGATTTTCGGTGCCACCCCGGTCCGGGCGTGGCCGCCACGGATCGTGACCTGTATTACCCCGGGTCGTGATGCCCCCAGTATGAGTGAGGCTATCGACGACGACCTGTACCAGCGGACGAAGGCGCTCTTAGAACCCGGCGAGATACGGCTCAACGGCATCATCGTCGACACCGACCTGACCAGCGACGAGGAGCCGACGCTGCATCAGGCGACTCTCGATATCGGCCATCTCATCGCCGAGGCCGCCGGCGTCGAGCCGACGGACACGTACGTCTACTCCGGGAACGACGACGACGATTTCGGCATCAACCAACACCAGGGGCTCACGCTCGATGGCGAGGAGTTCGTCTGGGAGTGCCAACAGTTGATGCGTGAACGGACCTACGACGTGGTGTTCTACTACGAGGCCGACGCGGATCAGGAGGCGATCGTCGAGGGCGTCGAGGAACTCGGCTTCGACGTGATGGGCGTCCGCGGCGAGTAGCCGGAGGCCGCCCCCGCCCGATTATCGCTCCCGGTCGACGACGAAATCCGCGAACGCCGTCAGCTTCGCCTCCGGCCCAGGTTCGAGCCCGAGCCCGTCGAGCCGAGATTTCGAGGACTCGGCCAACTCGACCGCGACATCGCGGGCGTACTCGACGCTGCCGGCCGCCTCGAGGATCCCGATCGCCTCGACGACCTCCTCGTCGGTGTTTTTGTCGGCCCACAGGATCTCCTCGAGGCGGGCGATAGCCTCCGGGTCGGCGTGTTCGGCGGCGTGGATCACCATCAGCGTCTTTTTGCCCTCGCGGACGTCGTTGCCGACCCCCTTCCCGAAGTCACCACCCTCCTGGAGGGCGTGTTCGACGTCGAGGACGTCGTCGGCGATCTGGAAGGCGATCGACATCTCCTCGGCGTACTCCGCGACAGCCCGATCGGCGTCGCGGTTGTCGGTGACGATCGCCGCCAACCGCGCTACGATCCGGCCGAGACACCCCGTCTTGCAGGCACACATCTCGAGATACTCCGCTTCGGTGATCGAGATCTCCGCTTCGTTGTGCCAGTGGATATCCATCCCCTGGCCGAGATGCGTCCGGTTGAGTTCGTACATCAGCATCTCGTAGGCGTCGAGTCGGACGTCGGCCGGCAGCTCACCGGGGTTTCTCGTGACGATCTTCAGCGGGAGAAAGTACATCGCGTTGCCGGCGTTGAGCGCGACGTCCGTCCCGAACGCGTGATGTAGTGCCGGGTCGCCGCGGCGATGTGTCGCGCCGTCCTCGACGTCATCGACGATGATCGTTCCGTTGTGGAGTATCTCCGGAATGGCGGCGTATTCGAGGTAGGAGTCGGGATCGTCGCCGAACGCCTCGACGAACAACAAAAACAACACTGCCCGCCACCGTTTCCCCCCGCGGTCGAGAAGGTCCCAGATGGGATCCGACAGCGCACGCTGGAGCGCCGCCGGATCGTAGGCGTAGGTCGCCTCGCCGAAGAACTCCGTGAGATAGGCGTCGTCGATCGCCCGGGGGAACAGCGACTCGATCGTCTCGTCGACCACCGGCCGCCACTCCGACAGTACGCCGTGCATGTCACGACGCTCGTGGTGGCGGAACAAAAACTCTCCCGTGTCGCCGACGGCGGGACTTTTCAACCCCCAGTCCGTTGTCCCGCTCAATGAGCGGACAGCGCGTCGGTGTCGTCGGTAACGAAGGGCTGGCCTCGGCCGTCGAAGCCGCCGGCGGAGCCCCGGTCGGGGACGTCGAGGCGTTCGATTCGGTTCGGTTCGTCGTCGCGGCCGGGGACTCCGTCGTGACGGATCTCGCCCGCAGGTCGGTGACCGTTCCGGTCTTGGCGGTCGCGGCCGAGGCCGGGCTCGGAGCGGTACCGTTCGATCGACTCGGGACGGCCATCCGGAGGGTTCTCGACGGGGATCCACCGACGCGACGACACCCGATCGTCGAGGCGACCGGCGCCTTCGACCCCGTTCGATCGATATTCGACGTCACGCTCGTGGCGGCCGAACCGGCCCGGATCTCCGAGTTCGCCGTCCGAAGCGGCGACGGGACGGTCTCGACGTTTCGGGCCGATGGCGTCGCCGTCTCGACCCCGGCCGGGAGCGGCGGCTACAACCGAAGTGCCGGCGGCCCCGTCGTCGCCCCCGAAACGGGGGTCGCAAGCGTCGTTCCGATCGCCCCGTTCGCGACGGCCGCAGACCACTGGATCGTACCGATCGACTCGGTCCGACTCTCCGTCGAGCGCGATGAAACGCCCGTCGAGTTGCTCGCCGATGGCCGTCGGGAACTGACCGTCGAAGCCAGCGGAGCGGTGACCCTCTCACGAGCCGGCTCGCTCGAGACGTACGTCCTCCCGGAATCCCCGGACCCGTTTTGAGTTCGGGCCGTCCCGACAGCGGGGCGGTCCGTCCGCCGACCGCGACGGTTTATCACCCATCGCGCCCCACCACCGTGTATGTCCGCAGACGCCGATTTCGAGTACGAACTGCTCGCCGATCTCGTCGAGACGCCCGGCGTACCGGGCTATGAGGACCGGATTCGCAAACGGGTCCGGACGGAACTACAAGAACACGTCGACCGCCTCCGATCGGATGCCATGGGAAACCTCGTCGGCACGATCGAGGGGGCGAACCCGGAGTACGAGGTAGTCGTTGCGGCCCACGTCGACGAGATCGGCTTCATGGTCAGACACGTCGACGACGACGGGTTTCTGGAACTCGATGCGCTCGGGGGGTGGGACCCGCGGATCCTCCGCGCACAGCGGGTCACAGTCCACACCGAGGACGGGGACCTACCGGGGGTGATCGGGGCAGTGCCGCCACACACGCTGACGGACGAACGGGCGGAGGCCGACGCCGAAATCGAGGACGTACGCGTCGACCTCGGTCTCGATGCCGATGCCGTCGACGGCCGCGTTTCGGTCGGCGACCTGGTCACGATGGACGGCCGGACCGAACGCGTCGGCGAGTTCGTCACCGGAAAGTCACTCGACAACCGGGTGTCGGTACTCGCGGTCATCGAGGCGGCCCGCCGGATCGACGACCCGGACGTGACGATCCACCTCGCCGCGACGACACAGGAGGAGGTCGGCCTCCGGGGTGCCTCGGCGCTCGGCGTCGATTTGGATCCGGATCTCGTGCTCGCGATGGATACGACGGTCGCGAACGACGTTCCCGGGTTCGAGGCCGGCGAGCAGGTGACTCGGCTCGGCGAGGGGGCGGCGATCAAACTGAAGGATTCGAGCGCGATCACGAACCACAAACTCCACCGGCGGATCCGCGAGGTGGCCGAAACGCACGGGATCGGATACCAACTCGAGGTGCTTCCGGCCGGCGGGACGGATACGGGCGGTCTCCAGCGGGCCGGCGGTGCACGCCCGGCGGGTGCGATCTCGATTCCGACACGGTATCTGCACACGCCGACGGAAAGCGTCCACAGCGGCGACCTGTCGGCGGCGATCGAGTTGCTCGTCGCGACGCTGGAGACCGAGGACGGCACCTACGACTACCGGCTGTGAATGCCTCCGTCCCGCTGTCATCGAGTCCCGGCGGGCGTTAGACTGGATCGATGGCCGGGACACGACGACGTCCTCCGCGCCGTGAACGACGGTCGAGGCGAGCGCCAGGCGGCGCTCGAACGGTGGGATGCGCGTCAGCCCCCGTCGGACGAGCGCGGTCGGATCAGATCCGCGAGCGTGACCACACAGCCGAGCAACCATCCGAGCGGGGTCGCGATCGCGATCCACATCAGGACGACGCCGATCCCTTCGAGGCTAAACGTCGCGCGGAGATACCCGTTGAGGTCGTAGACGAACAGTACGTTGTTGAGGAGGAATATCGCGAGCGCTTCGCTTCGCTCGAGGACGCCGCTCAGCGAGGGGTCGTACAGCGCCGCGACGACGGGCGGGAGAAAGACGGCGTTCATCGCGAACGGATAGCCGAAGGCGACGGTCGTCCAGCGGCCGCCCGCCCGGGTAAATACCGCCGCCAACCCGGCCGAGAGGACGGCGACCACACTCGCCGCGCCGACGGCGAGGACGCCATCGAACCCGAGGCGGAGTCGGACGAGCGCGGTCAGTCCGCCCCACAGGAGCGCCGTGATGAGAACGGCACCGACGACACCGAGACGAGCCGTCGCGTCGTCGAAGCGGCGGGCGTTGAACCTGACGGCGAATCCGACGAGCAACAGCGGATAGAGGAGCGCGACGATCGGGGCACCCAGCGCGCCCCAGACCCGGTATGCGACCCGATCGGTTCGGGTTCGGGGCTTCCACTTCCCGAGGACCCGGTGGACGGCGGTCCGCTGTCGGGGAAAGAGGAGCTCCATCCACGTCTCGTGAAGCCGTACGACGTCGACTTTCATCCCCTCGACGAGGCCGCCTTCCGTCATACTACACCCGTTCCTTCGGGCACAAAAATAGGTTCCGGCCCGGAGCGACGCCGTCAGCCGACGCCTACCACGAACGCGGGCCGAAGTCGGGGTCGACAAACCGGCGCTCGGTGTCGATGCCGTCGATACGTTCGATCTCGTCGTCGCTCAATTCGAGTTCCAGTGACGTCCAGTTGTCGCGGATGTGGTCCGCGCCGGTCGCTTTCGGGATCGGAGTGACCCCCTTGGCTCTGAGCCACGCGAGGCTCACCTGCGCTTCGCTGACGCCGCGGTCGTCGGCGATCGCGGAGAGCACATCGACGTCGAAGACGTTACCACGGGCCAGCGGCGAGTACGCGACGACCTCGATCCCGGCGTCGGCACAGAACTCGCGGAGTTCGCGCTGTTGGAGCAGCGGATGGATCTCGATCTGATTCGCGAAGACCGGCGTATCGAGGACCGACTGTGCGGTCTCGATGTGGGTCGGCTCGAAGTTCGACACACCGATACGCTCGGTTTTGCCCGCGTCGCATAGCTCCTCGAAGGCCGACAGCGTCTCCTCGGGATCGTAGGTACGGGCCGGCCAGTGGACGTACAACAGGTCGACGTACTCCGTACCGAGCTTTTCGAGGCTCTCTTCGGTCGATTCGAGTACGTCTTCGTGGGCGAGTTCGTCGATCCAGACTTTGGTCGCCAAAAAGACGTCCTCACGATCGACGTCGGCGGCAGCGATCCCGCGGCCGACCGCCGCCTCGTTGCCGTATATCTGGGCCGTATCGACGTGTCTGTATCCGGTCTCGAGCGCGGTCCGGACGGACTCGGCACAGGCCTCCGGATCCTCGTTTTGCCAGGTACCGAGGCCGAATCCCGGCATGCCGTTTCGGTCGGGGACGGGCGTTCGTTGCGTCATCACCCCAGGATAGTGGCCTCGGCGGAAAAACGGTTCGGGATGTCCGACCGTCGCCCGGGGACTGTCCTCGGGAGCGAACGGCGTGCGCCCTCGCGGTATTAAAAGGATCGTAACTGATGGGTTATTTATGCCGCAACGCATAATCCCGAGCATATGCCCCCCGAATCGTACGACATCGTCGTCGTGGGCGGCGGAACGTCCGGGTGTTTCGCCGCGGCGACGGCAGCCCGAGAGGGCCTCGAGGTCGCCCTCCTCGAGCGGAAGAGCAAAGCGGACGGCGGCCGGATCGCCTGCGGTGACGCCATCAAGGGAACGAGCACGTTCCCCGACGTCATCGATCTCGAATATCTCCGCGAGGAATCGTTCACCAACGAGGGAATCACGCTCGCTCGCTTCGAGAACCCCAAAACCGACCAGGACCTCGACATCGGCTTTCGAGGCGGCAAGGGCGCGATCGTCGATCGCAAGCGCTACGGCGAGGTCCTCCTGGAAGAAGCCGATCGCGCCGGCGCGGAAATCCACTACGAGACGGTCGTCCAGGACGTCGTCCAAAACGGCGCGGTGACGGGCGTTACCGCGACGAAACGCGGCTCTGTCACCGAGTACGAGGCCGACGTGGTCCTCGACGCCGCCGGGTCGCTGTCGTTGCTCCAGGACAAAGCCGACTTCGAGGGGACGACGTTCGATACGAACGTCAACTACCAGCAGTTCTGCTCGGCCTACCGGGAGGTCATCGAACTCGACGAACCCGTCGAGTGGCACAACGCTATCGTGTTCAAACCGACCGCCGAACTCGGCTACCTGTGGTATTTCCCGCGGACACCGACGGAGATCAATGTCGGCCTGGGCTTTCAGATGAACAAAGAGCCGATGGAACTGGTCGAACACCTCAAACGCGACGTTCGAAACCGCGAGGAGTTCAAGGGCGCGACCGTAAAAAACAAACTCGGCGCGGCGTTGCCCACGCGGCGGCCCTACGACTCGGCGGTCGCGCCCGGCTACATGGCGGTCGGGGACGCCGCTGCTCACGTCAATCCCTGTACCGGCGGCGGGATACCGGGCGCGGCGAAGGCCGGCACGTGGGCCGCCGAGGCCGCGATGGACGCCATCGCCGACGGCCGAGCCGACGACGAGGACGCGCTATGGGAGTACAACCGCCGCGTCCAGACGGATTTCGGCAAGCGCTTCGCCGCCATGGATCTCTACAACATCTGGGGCGGCACCTACGACGTCGACGAACTCGTCGATGTCGTGAGCGCGATGCCCGGCCAACAGCTCGCCGACGCGCTCGCCCTGGAGGGGACCGCCTCGATGGGGTGGCCGCTGAAGATCAAGACCGCGATCAAGACGTTCGGCCACTGGTCGACGCTGTTCGAATTGAAGAAACTCAACGGGCTCGCGACCGAACTGAAGTCGGTCTACGACGACTACCCGACGACCAGCGGCGGCTTCGATTCGTGGCGCTCGCGCCGGGACAGCGTCATGGACGACGTCTACGAGGTCTCGGGCGCGGAGCCGAAATACTGATACGCCACGCCGGCGCGACCCCCGCCCGAAGTCGACCGCTACGAACCGTCAGATGCCGACGCGGCGGCGTTCGCTTCGACCCACTCGGCGAGGTCGTCACCACCAACAAATCCCTCCGCGCGCCGTGAGACCGGCTCGCCGCCGACGAAACAGACGAAAAGCGGGACGCTCCGGACGTCGAAGCGTTCGACGAGCGGCGGGTCGTCGCGTGGATTTATACGCCCGACACGGACGTCGAGTTCGCGGGCGAGGTTTCCGAGTACCGGCCCCATGCTCCGACAGATCCCACAGCCGTCGGTGTAGAACTCGACCAACGCGACGTCGGCCGCCGATACGAACGCCTCGAGTGCCCGCTCGTCGTCGAGTTCGACGGGACGGTCGTGTCCGGTCAACGTGTTCGGATCGCTATTGCTCACAACGCACACTATTACGGGCCAGAGGTATATAAACGCTCCTCGCGGCCACGCGCTCACTCGAGGGACGCCGCCCAGGCGGCCGGCAGCCGGGTGAAGACCTCGGCGTTCCGCGAGAGCGCTTCGACGGTGACGTACTCGTCGGCCGCGTGGACGGTGTCGGTCCCGACGGCGAATTCGACGGTCGAAATCCCCGCGTTGCGGAACTTCTTGGCGTCGCCGCCGCCGGTCGCGCTTCGGCGGTGAACGGGGGCGTCGACGACCTCGTGTGCAGTCGCCGTGACGGCCTCGACGATCGGGCAGTCGATCGGCTCGTAGGTGCCGACGGACCAACTCGCGTCAGCGATCGAGACGGCGGGGTAGTCGGCCAGACACGCGCGGATGTCGGAGAGGATCTCGCTCGTCTCGACGCCCGCCGTCAGGCGGACGTCCAGGCGTGCGCCCGCGGTACTCGGGACCGTGTTGACGCTGTCGCCACCCTCGATCGTCCCGAGGTTGACCGTCGGTCGCTCGAAGAGCTCGCGGGCGGCGGTCCCGCCCATCGACGGCTCGTAGTACGCACGCGACTCCTCGAGTATCGGCCCGAAATCGGCCGGTATCGGGAGTTCGCGGGCGGGAAGCCGGGTTCTGATGGCCTCGATGGCCGCCCAGAGCCGATCGATCGCGTTCTCGCCGAGCATCGGACGTGAACCGTGGGCGGCCCGCCCCTCGGCTTCGAGCGTCAGCCAGATACTCCCCCGGTCGGCGACGGTGACGGAGTAGCGGCCCTCCGAACACGTCGTCTCGCCGATAACGCAGGCGTCCGCGTCGACGGCTCCCGAACCGAGTACCGTCTCGACGCCCGCTTTTCCGCCGGTCTCCTCGTCGCTGACGACCGCGAAGGCGAGATCGACCGGCGGATCCACCCCGCTCTCGACGAACGCCTCCGCGGCGTGTAGCATCGCCGCCAGCGGACCCTTCATGTCGGTCGCGCCGCGTCCGTAGAGCCTGTCGCCGTCGCGTTCGCCGAGGGGATCGAAGCGCCACTCGTCGGCGTCGAACGGCACCGTATCGAGGTGGCCGTTGTACAGAAGTGTCCGATCGCCCGTACCCGGAATCGTCGCGAGGACGTTCGGCTTCGCCGGGTCGGTCGCGACGACGTCGGTCCGGAGGCCGAGGTCGCGAAAGAACGTCTCGATCCGTTCGGCAAGCGCTTGGGTCTCGCCCGGCGGGTTCCGCGTGTCGGCCGCGAGCAGGTCGGTCGCGAGTTCGACGGTTCGCTCGGTCGATGGGGTCGGAATCTGTGGGTCCTGGGACATGTGTCGTTGTCGGTCGGGTTTCGGTCGTTGTCGGTCGAGTTTCGGTCAGCCGTCGCTCGCGACGCCCGCTCCGGCATCCGAACGCCGGCTTCGCCAGACGCCCTG
This sequence comes from Natronomonas salinimetallica, assembly GCF_013839515.1. Taxonomy (GTDB): domain Archaea; phylum Halobacteriota; class Halobacteria; order Halobacteriales; family Haloarculaceae; genus Natronomonas. Next base: position 231,384 of record NZ_JACDNQ010000002.1, read on the forward strand.
TGCGTAGGCACCCAGAAACATTCCGGCGATCGCATAGAGGATCGGCCAGTTGCCGATGCCGAGGCTGGCGTAGCCTGCGCCGGGGCAGATCCCCGAGAGCCCCCAGCCGATGCCGAAGATCGCCCCACCGACCAGGACGTTACGGTCGAACGACTTCAGCCGGCGTCCGTAGGGTCTGTCGGTCAACGGCGCGGCCGTCCCGCGGGATGAGAGCGTCACGATGACGAGGCCGGCGACGATCGAACCGCCGAACATCACGAAGAGGAGCCCGAGATCCTCGAACGTGAGAAAGTCGATGACGACCTCCGGTCGGGCCATGTGGCTGAACGCGAGTCCGAACCCGAAGATCAGTCCGCAGAGGAGGATCAACGGCATGAAAAGCGGGTGGCGGTTCGCGCTCACGGCGTCACCCCCATGGCCGCGACGAGGTTCGCGGTGACTATCGCGACGGTGAGGAAGGTGGCGACGCCGACGATCGAGGTCCGCGAAACGGAGCCGACACCGCAGATCCCGTGTCCGGACGTACAGCCCTTCCCGATCCGCGTGCCGACGCCGACGAGCGTGCCGCCGACGAACAGCCGCCATGGGGCGACGTCAGTGGCCCAGGCGCTGTCCGCGAGCGACCACGGTTCGCCCTGGTAGACGACGGCGTAGACGGCCGCCCCGGCGACGATGCCGACGGTGAACACGACTCGCCAGTCCCGGGAGGGGCGATACCGCTGGAAGCGCTCCTGGGCCGAAACGTACGACAGCGTCGACTCGAGGAACGTGCTCGCGCCGGCGGTGATCCCGGTGCCGGCGTAGATCAGTGCGGTCGCAGCCCCGACGAGGATCCCGCCGACGGCGTACCGGTAGATCCCGTTCGGGAACAGCGCCTCGAGCGCGCCGGTACCGAGTAGTTCGGTTATCATAGGTGTCCTCCGGGACCGGCCTCGTACGGACTGTTGTCGTCGGTTACCGGCGAGCACCGGGGCGGAGCGGCGCTCGTCGGGAACGTGTGACGACGATCCCCGTCAGTCTCTCGTGAGTGCATTCTGGCTCGCAGCGCAGTTGTTCGGACCCAGTTCGAGCGTGAAGGCCTTCTCGTCGTCGACGGACGTTTCGCCGAGGTTCGTGGCGATGATCTCCTCGTAGTTGGCCGGGTGGGGCGAAATATCGGCGAGAACGACGTCGACGAACTCGGATCTCTCCATCGAGAGGACGTCCATCCGCGCTTTCAGCTCCCCGAGGGGGAGAGTATAGCTGCCGTCCTCGGCGGCGTCGGCCGAGTCGCTGACGTGTGCGCCGCCGATCAGCGTGTCGTCGTCGAGGGGGAGGACGCGCTCTTGGAGAGAGTCGTACAGCTGGCGGGCGGCCGCCGGTGTGCCCTCCTCGCCCGCTTCGAGGTCGGGACGGGCGACGCTCTCGATGAGGAGGCCGTCACCGGTCGCGAGAAACGAGTCGTCGACGAGGTAGGACGTCATCCCGGAGGTGTGGCCGGGGGTAAAGACCGCCTCGATCGTCGCCCCGCCGACGGCGAACGTATCGCCATCTTCGGCCAGCGTCACATCGTCGGTGTAAGTGACACCGCGGTCGGCCGCGGCCGCGGGCAGGACCGCCTCGGCGCCCTCGTCGGCGAGATCACGGAGGCCGGAGACGTGGTCGGCATGGATGTGCGTATCGAAGGCGTACGTCAACTCGGCGTCCAACTCGGCGACGTCGGCGAGATAGCGGTCGGTGAACGTCCGAAGTGGGTCGATCACCGCGGCTTCGGAGCCATCAACGACGAGATACCCGAGACAGCCGCTGGAGGGCCGGTGGTACTGTCGGAGCGTTCCCACGCCGTTGTAGCCCGTGACGTCGTGGGATTCGTAGATCGACGCCCAGCCGTTCATCCCGTCCTCGAGGTGATCGACGTCGTAGCCCCGACCGGCGAGCGTGCCCGCGACGTACTCGCTCACGCCGCCTTTGACACACAGTACGGTGACGTGCTCGTCGTCGGGGATCCGCTCGTGAATCTCCCCGTCGATCTCCTCGTCGAGGAATCGAAAATACGGGACGTTGATGCTCTCGACGTGTTCCCCGTCGATCCGCCACTCCTCGTAGTCGCTCGCCGTGCGAGTATCGAGGAGGACGACGCGCTCGCCGCGGTCGATTCGCCGCTTGAGAGCCTCCGGGCTGACCGACTCGACGGGCACGTCGGGCGCCGGAACGTCGATCGCTTCTGGATCCATCTATGTCCCCTGCATTCGTCATGCCGACGTAAAAGTCTGTGCAGTTTTGCGATTATTTCACAATATAATTGGTGAACACCCGTTCGGATGCTCGTGAACGATACCGCCGTCCGGCGAATCGGTGCGCGACGGTTCGCCGAGCGGGCCGATCGAGCAGCCGCATCGGGGTCTCACAGCCCGATATCGAGCGGGTCTTCGATCTCGCCCATCACCGCTTCGAGCGCGTCCGTTGCCGTAATCAAACCGACGACGGTCCCGTCGTCTGTCTCACACACGAGCGCGAGCTCTTGGTGTTGTTCTTGAAACGTATCGACAGCCTCACTGATCGGGGTCTCCGCTCGAAGGGTCATCGGTGACGTCGCGATCTCCTCGAACGTGACGCCACCGCGTCGAAGCTCGTCGATCCGATCGACGACCGTCGGTACATATACGATGCCTCGAAAGTCGGCCGGAGTGTCGCCGATCAACGGAAACCGCGTATGTGGGCTTTTTCCGATCCGACCGAGGTTGTCCTCGACCGTGGCGGTCGTCGAGAGGAACACGACGTCCTCACGATCGGTCATGACCTCGCTTACGGGGCGATCACCGACGGTGAAGGCGTTGAGTATCTCCTCTTTTCGTTCGGCGGTAAGATCACCTCGATCGAGTAACGATCCGAGCCGATGCCGAAGCTCCGCCCGCGACTCGACGCGGTCGGCTTCGGTGTCGAGCCATGCCCCGGTCATTTCGATACCGAAGAGTCGGAGCGTCCATTTCGCGACACTGTCGCCGATCACGATGACGGGATAGAGCAGTTTGGCGAACCAATACAGCGGTGTGGCACCGTATCGGGCGACGAGTTTCGTCCGTTCGACCCCGAGATAGGTGGGTGTCTGTTCGCCATGCGTCAGATGAAGGAGATTGATGATGAGAAAGGCGACGATTCCGCCGGCACCGATCGAGACGAACACCGTGTTCTCAAACATCGGATCGAGCAGGGAGGCCAACGCGGGTTCGGCGACGATGCCGACGGCGATACTCGTCGCGGAGATACCGACCTGACAGCTCGTGAGATAGATCTCGAGGTCCTGTGTCATCTCCCATGCCCGTCGAAGTCCGGGGGTGTCGAACTCGGACTCCGGGTACTGGCGAACGCGCGTCAGCGCAAATTCGATAGCGACAAAAAATCCGTTCGTCAGGATGAGCACTCCCCCGGCAGCCAGACGAAGGCTCACCTCGAGGCCGTCCATATGTCGACGTTTCTCGCGTAGGTGTCAAGCCTTTGGATTGGGTCGTTCGACGGGATCGAGGCTATAAGAGCGTTTTCCCGTCGTAGTCAGCGCAGCCCTCTCCATGTGATATCGTGGACGTCGAAACGACGTAGGCCTACACCCACGTGCTCGCCCGTTTCCGGCGTGGACGCTCGCGCATGCATCACCCCCTCCGAGTCAAGTGATCGCATACGGCTCGTTGATACTCCCTGCAGGCCGAATCGAGCTGTGCGGCCGCCGCCAACACCGGATGGTCGACCGGGAGTGCGTTATACAGATACGGCACGAGCCGCCGGTGGCGGATCCCGGCTTCGATACCGTTGTTCGTCGTCCGTTCGAAAAACGCCTGTCGGCGTCGGGCGAGCGCCTCACAACGGGCTCGATGGTCCTCGAGCGTCTCGTAGCGGAGCCTGAGTGCGTTGAATCCGATAGCGGACAACGGCGGCTCGTCGGATCTGACGATCCAGCCGGTGATCTCGTCCACGACGTCACCCGCGGCGTGTATCTGTTTTGTCTCCCGGTCGAGCGCCCGGTCGAGCGCCGCGGCTTCGGCTCGGCGGGCTTTCGTCTCGGTGACGATGGCCCGTTTGAGTTCGGGCGTGAACGATGCCTCTGTCGTCGGCGCGAGCGCCACCGCGATCGTCTCCGTGAACTCCTCTCGGATTGTCGTTAGCAGGGATCCGCCGTCGTCCGGATCGTCGACGCTGTGCGGACAGATCGTCTCCGCGAAGGCCGTCCGAACCTGCCGGCAGCGACTATCGGCCGCGGCGGTCACACACGGCTGCATTCCGGCGGCGGTAGTCACGCCGGTCGACGTGGTCGGGGTCGGGGCCGTCGAGACGTCCTCGATCCGACCGGCGAACGCGTCGAACGCGTCGATCTTGGCATCGACGGCCGCCTGTTCGTCCCGGACGCGCGTTCGAGCACGGTCGATGTGGGTATCGATGTTCATCTCATGTCTCCGGGTCGATGGGGGCGCTCACGGGTCCGTCCCGGCCGATAGCGTCGGCCGTCCGGGGTGTCAACCGCCAGTTCCCGCCGACGGCGGTGACCTCGACCGACTGCGGGAGCCGATTCGGCTGACGTCGTGACAGTCCTACAGTGAGCGGGAGTACGGGGAGGCGACCCCGGCGCTGCGAGTGCGTGTACCCGTCGATCCGGATCGCGACGGACCGGGGGCTGTCGTCGGGGGCGGCCGCACCGCGGGGACGCGTCGGATCCCTCGAAACGCGGCGATCCCGCCCACGCGTCTCGGTTCCGAAGCCGTATCGCGTACGTGCTTTGTGCGTTCATCAGCTCTCTTCGACGATCACCGTCCCGACCATCCCGGCGGCCTCGTGTGGCACACAGAGGTACTCGTGTGTCCCGGGGGTCTCGAAGGTGTGGACGTACGACTGTCCCGACTGGACGGCCCCCTCGCCGTTCTCCCAGCCGGTTCTGGCCGCCTCCTCGGATTCGAAGCCGCCGGAAGCCCAGTATGTCGCGTCCTCGGGGATCCCGTCCTCGTACGCGACCACGTCGTGCGGTTCGCCCGCGGCCCACCGCCAGGCGACCGTCTCGCCCACCGAGACGGTCAGCTCCGCCGGGTCGAACGCCACGGCCTGCATCTCGACGACGTGATCGGCGTCCTCAGGGACGCCGTCGACGACGTCTGGCCCGCCTTCGAGACCGTCGCTCGCGTCGTCGTGTTCGCCCTCCCGATCCGCTTCGACCGGTGCTTCGCCGGGAGCCCCCGCGACCGCGAACTGCGCCTGCAGGGACGCGTCGGCGAACCGTCCGGCCGCGGTCTGTGCGTCGCCTCCGGATTCGAGCGTATCGACGTAGCGTTCGAGCGCGTCCTCGAAGGACTCGTATGCCCCGCTGTCGGCCTCCTCGAGCGTATCGTGGACGGCAGCGTTCTCGAAGTGTGCAAAGACCTCGCTGACGACGGATTTCGCGCCCGATCCGCCGCCTCCCGCTGTCACGACCGTATACGTCGCGTCGGTCGCACGGTCCGTGGCCGTTCGCATCGCTTCGGTTGCTCCGTCGCTTCCGAGGCTGTCCCGTAGCGTCGTCATGGACTCCTCGAACGATTCGTAGGTCCCGTGGTCGGCTTCCTCGATCGCCTCGTGGAACCCACCCGCACCGGTCTCGAAGTGTTGGAACGCCTCCGTCGTGACCGTCCGCCCGCGCTCTGTCGACCCCAACCGATCGAGCACGACGGCGTCCCGAAGGCGTGCGGTGAGGTAGCCCGCCTCGACGCCGCCGACGACCGCCCGCGGGCCGACGGCCGTCTCGAAGGACAAAAGCGTCTCGCGGATGCCCTCGACATGGGCCGTCGCCGCCTCGTCGTCCCCGTTCTGGAACGCCTCGATGAGCGCTTCGAGATGCTCGTGTTCGAACACCTCATAGAGCTCCTCGTCGGTCTCCTCCAGCGCCTCGTGGAAGCCGCCGGCATCGGCTTCGAAGTCCGCAAACACGTCCCGCGCGATTCCGGCCGCCCGCTGGCCGTGGCCCAGCCGGTACCGTTCGTAGGCGTCCTCGATGCGTGCTTTGGTGTAGCCCGCTTCGAGGACCGCCGGACCGTCGCCGGTGGCCAGCGCCGCGATACCGTCTCTGACACCCCCTTCGACGGCTTCCGCGGCTTCGCTCACCCCGTCGTCGTCACCGCTTTCGATCGCCTCCCCCAGCGCCTCCAGTCCGTCCTCGAACGCCTCGTAGGTGTCGTGCTCCGCCTCTTCGAGCGCATCGTGGGCACGAGCCGTCTCGAACCGTTCGAGCGCACGCTGGACGAACGCGGCGGCCTCCTCGCTCCCGTTCTCGTACAGCCACTCCGCGTCTCGCGCGTGCGCTCTGTAATCGTTCAGCGCCGCCGCGTGGGCATAGGACTCCGAGGGACCGCCGAGGCGGCCGAGTACCGTCCCGTCCCAGCCACGGGCCTGGAGGGCGGCCATGTGGCCGGCACCCGCGACCGGGTCGCCCGCCAGCGCGTATATTCCCCGTGTCGCCGCGTCAAACGCCTCGTGTGCCGCCCGTGTCGCCTCCGTTGGTGCCGACACCGCGGTCTCCGCAGCACGGTCGAGTGCGTCGACGAACCGGTCCGCCGCCCCCGTATCCACCCCGGCGAGCACCTCGTAGTGTCCGTCCGCCTCGAACTCGGTGCCGATGTCGGAAAATTCGTCCTCAGCGCCGTCGTAATCTTCGAGTTCGAGGAGCACTGCGGCGTCTTCGACGCGTGCCCCCACTACGAGCACTGACAGCCGCTCGGCGACCGATTCGCTCGTCAGCGCGGCCTGTGCTTCACGGAGACGTTCGTCTGCTGTCCGCATCGCGTCGTGGGCACCCTCGAGGTCCTCCGCGTCGAGTCGCTCCCGGAGGTCACCGAGTGCGTCCTCGAAGCCCTCGTAGCTCTCCTCGCTCGTCTCCTCGAGCGTCTCGTGGGCGTTGTGATCGCCCGACGCGGTCTCGAACCGCCGGAAGATATCGCCGACGACACTCGCCCCCGCGGCGTACGCCTCCGCGCGGCCGAGAACGACCGGGTCCCGGAGTCGGGTCCGGATCGCGTTCCACTCCGAAACGACGGCGATATCGGCCGCGTCCGCCTCGGATTCCCGTTCCGTCTCCGAGTCGTCCGACGCCGAATCACGCTCCGCGCCGGAGGTCGTCCCTTCGTCTCCGTCGTTATCCCGTGTTTCACAACCGGCGACCGCGACGCTCGCAACGGCGGTCAGGCCCGCTCGAATCCAGGTTCGTCTCGTCTGTTGCATGTTTTTAGGCTAACCTAAAATATACAAAAGCGTTCCGGTTTTTAGGCCAACCTAAAAATCCGGCACGCGGTCCACATGTCGACCCCTGGAGTCGGCTTCTTTCACCCCAATGGTCGGATATTCTCACGTCGGTATAGTTCTCTCACGTCGGCACGGCGTTCTTACGTCGGCACGGCGTTCTCACGTCGGTATAGCCGTCAGCCGTCCCGCCTACGATTGGTCCTCCGACCGTGATGCCAAAACGATCACTGCTGTCGTCTCCTCGACGGCCCGGGGAGCGATCTCTTGGTCGCCATCAAAGTGGGCGATATCGCCCGCGATCAGTTCGTGTGTCCGGTCTCCGAGCTGTAGCTCGACCGTTCCCTCGACGAGGTAGAAGACGATCTCGCGGTCGGGATGTGCGTGGGGTGCGATTTCTCCACCCTCCTCGAGTGTGAGTCTGATCGTCTTCGGTTCCGTATCGGGGAACACGTTCGCGTGGGGCTGTCCGTCTAGTTCGTCGAGCGTTTGTATCGTGGTCATGGGTTTCGTGGATCGGTAGGCGGCGCGGTGGCGGGAGGCGCTTCCCGCCGTACCTCGGCATCGGTTTCACTATCGTGGTCGGTACCCGCGTCGGGGACACTCACGTCCGGACCGGCGTCGCGTTCGTCGAGACCGTCGCTGACGGCTTCGGCCCCGGAGCGGCGATGGATCGTGGCGTCACAGGGTGGGGTGTGGCCCGGCGTCGACGCCCCCGGCCCGGGGGAGCCGCGGCCGACCGCCATCCGGTCGCTACGGGACGCTTCGGCCGTCGGGGACCGCCCGTCGCCGTATGTCCCCTCCGTATCCGAACCGGTCGCCGTCACGCCGACCCCTCCGTCCGACAGATATCACAGCCGATGGACCAGACCGCGATGAGCGCGATCACGGCCGGTACGTGCGCGAGTATCAACAGCGGAAACACGAGCCGACCGAGCCCGACCGCGCTCCCGAGGGTGCGGACCCCGGTCCCGAAGACGGGAAGCGAAAGCACCGCTGTAAGCGTTATGGCTCCCCGAATAGAGAGGGGCTGGGCGTCGATCCTGCGATGGATGTGTTGGATGTGTTTACGTATCATGGCTCGTACACGTCTCCGAACGTGGGCGGCTGCGGTCTCGTGTCGATCCGTCCGTCGCTCCGTTTTTAGGCTGACCTAAAATCATACATCGAGGACTGAGGCGAGGCGTTTGAAAAAGGTTGCGTCGAATATATTTGTCGCGTCCGGATGGCGGCCCGAGCGCCGTCCCCGATAAGAACAACACTCCGCCGTCCCCGATAAGAACAACACTCATCCGTCAGGGCGGGCTACGGTCGAAGTATGCTCCAACGGGTTCGGGGGTTCGCACGCCGGCTGTACGAACGACTCCTCGAACGAGAGATCTCCGGCGTGCCCACACACGTCGCCGTCATTCAGGACGGAAACCGCCGTTATGCACGCGAGCACGGTGCCGAAACGACCGAGGGCCACCGCGCGGGAGCGGACACCACAGAGCGGATACTCGAGTGGTGTGCCGACCTCGGCATCGAGGAGCTGACCCTGTATGCGTTCTCGACGGAGAACTTCGAGCGCCCGCGGGAGGAGCGCGAAGCGATCTTCGATCTCATCACGAAGAAACTCCGAACGTTCGCGGACCGACCGGAGGTCCACGACCGTGGCGTCCGGATCCGGGCGATCGGGGAGATCGACAGACTGCCCGAGCGGGTCCGGGAGGCGATCGACTACGCCGAGCGGCGCACCGCCGGATACGACGCCTTCCAGTTGAACGTCGCGTTGGCCTACGGCGGCCGGGCCGAACTGCTTGGCGTCGCCCGCGACATCGCCGAGGAGGTAGCGGCCGGCGAGTGCGACCCCGAGGACGTGACCGTCTCGGAGATCGAAGATCGGCTCACGACGGGGCCGACACGGGCGGTCGATCTCATCATCCGAACGGGCGGTGCCGAGCGAACCTCGAATTTCTTGCCGTGGCATGCCAACGGCAACGAGGCCGCGGTGTGTTTCTGTGCACCCTACTGGCCGGAGTTCTCGCGGGTCGATTTCCTCCGTGCGATCAGGACGTACGAGTCTAGACGGGAGTCCTGGCGGCAGACGCGCGCCCGGCGGGCTGCGGCGCTCGTCCGGGCCGCTGGGAGTGGCGAGGCCGACGACGCGTCCGGTATCGCCGGTGTCCGAGCCACGCCGGAGGGCGACCCCGAGGAGTCGGGCGATCACGAGATGCCGGTCGGCTGATCGCGGGTCGGTTCGAGGTTCCGCCGCGTGTCCCCGAAGGCGTCAGCCGGCTAGTGCGATATCCAAGTACAACATGATAATGACGCCAGCCATGAGACCGAGCGTCGCCACGCGTTCGTAGCCGCTTCTGTGTGTCTCGGGGATGATCTCATCGGAGATCACGAACAGCATCGCACCCGCGGCGAACCCCATCGCGTACGGTAACAACGGCTCGACCGTCGCCACGGCGATGGCGCCCAGTACCGCCAGGGGAATCTCAACGACGCCCGCACGGATCCCGGCGACCACGGCGTACAGCCGACGGTCGAGGCCGGCGTTTATCGCCGCTACGGACACAGCCAGCCCCTCCGGAACGTTCTGGAGGCCGATCGCGATCATCAACGACAGCGCGCTGCCGAGTCGTGCTGGCTCCCCTCCGGCCGCCCCGAACCCGACACCGACGGCCAGCCCCTCGGGCACGTTGTGCAGCGTGATCGCAAGGACGAAAAGGACCACGCCAGCCAACCGCTCGTCGGTGACCGGGAGCGTTTCGTCCGGGCGCGCCGCGTCGCTTCGGCGGCTGCCGGTCAGAAGATAGTGCGCGTGGGGAACGAGTGTGTCCGCCCGGTCGAGAAATACCGCACCGATCGCGACCCCGATCAGCGTCGGGAGCGGGTTACCACCGGAATACTCCTCGATACCGGGGATAATGAGGCTGCTGAAGGCCGCCGCGAGCATCACACCGGCCGCGAATCCGAGCATCCCGTCCAGTGCGCGCTCGGATGGATTCCGCCAGACGAGGACGAGCGACGCGCCGAAGAGGTTCATCAACGCGATGATGATCCCCCCGGCGAGTGCCTGTACGACCGGCGACTCGCCGACGAGTCGAACAAAAACCGCTGTGAACTCGAACGGCATTACCTAACCCCTGCAGAAGGGAGCGGTTTATAAGTATGCATCCGTGCGGACGGGGCGTTTTCTGTCTCGATCGATACCGTCGGGGCTGTCGAACGCGTCTGTCGGGGTGGAGCGACGTATCGGACCACCGGCGAACGCCCGGTCGAGATCGGCGCTCGCCGGGACACGACGACGCCGGCTCAGCGTCGAAGGCCGTTATGTGCCAGCGAGCTCGACGCCCGTGATCTCGAAGCGTGCGCCGCCGCTAGCGCTCTCCGTGACTCGGATCTCCCAACCGTGGGTCCCGACGATCCGTTCGACGATGGCCAGGCCGAACCCGGTCCCGCCCCGCGACGTCGAGTGGCCCACCTCGAACACCTCATCGCGGTCGTCCTCGGGGACGCCGGGGCCGTCGTCGGCGACGTAGAAGCCATCGTCCAGCGTGCCGACCGTCACGGTCACGTCGTCGCTCCCGTGTTCGACCGCGTTCCGATAGAGGTTTTCGAACAGCTGTTCCAGCCGGCTCCCGTCGGATCGGATCGTTCGATCGGCCTCGACGACGAGCGTCGCGTCCTTCGTCTCGGTGTTCGCCCAGGAGCTGTCGGCCGCCGTCGCGAGCACGACCGGTTCGAAGTCGGCTGCACGCCCACCCCCGCGGGCGAGCGTGAGGAGATTCTCGATCAGGGACTCCATTCGGTCGTGCGCTCTTTTCGTATGCTCTAGGTGCTCGCTGTTGCACTCCTCGTGAGCGAGTTCCACCCGTCCCATAGCGACATTCAGCGGGTTGCGGAGGTCGTGGGAGACGACTGACGAGAACTGATCCAGACGGTCGTTTTGTCGCCTGAGCGTCTTTTCGAGCTCCTTTTGATCGCTGATGTCGGCCTGGATCGCAACGAAGGCGGAGACCTCACCGTCGTCAGTGATCGGCGAGATCGTCTGTGACGCGTGATACCGTTCACCGGACTTTCGGCGGTTGATCACCTCTTCGCTCCAGGTGTCCCCCGAGCGGATGGTTTCCCACAGCTCCTCGTAGTACTCCGGGGGCATCTCACCGGATTTCAGAATACGTGGCGTTCGTCCGATCGCGTTCCGTGGCTCGTACCCAGTCACGTCCGTGAAGGCCCGGTTGACGTACTCGATTGTCCCGTCCGGGTCGGTGATGAAGACCGCGTGTGCGGTCGCTTCGACGGCCCGTCTGAACCGCTCCAGCTGTTTTTCACGCTGTTTTCGCTCCGATATCTCCCGCGTATTGACGACGTACCGCCCCTCGGGCGTGGGATCTACCGACGCGATGGATTCGACCCATTTATATGTTCCGTCGGCCTGCTCGTGTCGATACTCGACGGCCCGGACCGCGTACTCCTCGCTGGAGGTGATCGTCTCGAAAGCGTCCACGACGTCCTCGCGGTCCTCCGGATGAAGGTACTCAAAGACCAGTGTTCCGACCAGTTCGTCCTGGTCAAATCCGTAGACCCGTTCGATCGAGGGGCTCTCGTATCGAATGGTACCGTCCTCGTCGAGCACCGTGAGGAGGTTCGTCGAGTAGAGCGGGATGGTGTCGAGTGGAACGTCGCGTCCGGGGGCTGCTGTCTTGTTCGGCTCCGATCTATCGTCTCCCATGCTTTGTCCTGTGAACTACGGTTTCAATCTCCGAGTGATCGGATATTGACGTCCTCCTCCACGTGAACGCGGAGAAATACGTTCTACAGTAGACATCGCAACTATGTACACATCGATCGCACTGCCGTCGTGCGATCGAGTATGTATCGTCTTCCGATCTCTACTATAGCATTCGTGTTCACCGCACCGGCGGTTCGGATACTGTCTCATTGGTGGCGGGCAGGCCGTGGTTCGAAAATCGAATATTTTCGCCATTATGAGAGAGCTCTGCCCTCTCGAACGACCTCCGAAGGTCGTTCGGTCTCGCTCCGTTCCGACCTAACCTTACATCGTATCATGCGGTGTCAATACTTGAAGCTACGGATTGGAAGCTCAGAGAATGGCATCCAACGGTGGTTTGTGTAGCGTATCGTCGGATTCATCTGGTGGCTCGGTCTCCCGTCATCACGAAATGGCTCCGCCGTCTCGGACGACCCCACGAAGGAATCATCGCGCTTCAGCACGGGGAGGATGTCAACCGTGTCGCGTCACGGAATCTATAGTAGAGATCGGAAGACAATACACACTCGATCGCACGGCGGCAGTGCGATCGATGTGTGACTCACGCTCCGGTGACGTGGTCTCGTCGCGGACGTATCGCCGGCAGGTTATACTGGTGGACGAAATCAAATGAAACGGCTCTGTTGAATCACTAGACAGCGGCGGGATCGGTCGCTAAATCAAAGGAATTGAAGCGGGAGGCTTC
>NZ_JACDNQ010000020.1:0-35484 GCF_013839515.1 Natronomonas salinimetallica
CTCTTCGAGAAGTTCACGAAGAGACTTGGATTTGCTAAATCTTGGATCGACAAATTCCTGGGTCCCTATTTGCAAAAATTATCTTGACCATTAAGGCTCGCCGCCTGCTCCCCCTTCTCTGGACGTATCCAGGAGAGGCATCGCCGTCGTCACCTGACCAAGGGAGTAAGATACCATAGTTTTGACCCTTTGATGACCGCCGCTAGTGGCAGCCACTGCATCTTCTGAGCGCAAGAACCGCTCTTTGACGCCATGAAGCCGTTAGTTATCGACCCTACCCCGACGCTGTCTTGCGTTCAACAAGGCATAAATAGTTCGAGGTGGCGCTTCGGGTATATGGCTTTTTGAAATGGCGTTCTGTTAGTACATATCGATACACTATGGCAGAGAGCCCCATCGTCGTGGATCCTGGCCGTGAAAACCGGCAGGACAAACTGCCTTACCCGATTGTTCAGTACCCGGCTCATTACGGTGTGTTCATCGGGTTCAAACCGGAGTCGGATGGCGATCTCCATTTTTGCAGCTGTGCGAAGGACGCGATCCGGAACTACATCCGGTGTGAAATGGAGAACCCTGCTGTCTCTGGCCGTACACCATCAGTTGAGAACATTCTCAGTCGGAAATTTCCCGAGGATACACTTGACCAAGTCACGGATACGGATGTTGATTCACCGGACGCCATCGTCAATGAACTGAATTTTGCCGATCAGCTCTGCCACCGCTGTAACGGTGTCGTCCCCGAATACCGGTACTGTCACGAGATGTACGGCACTGTCTTCATGCAAAAATACGGCTGGTACGTTAACCAGCAACAGTATGAATACGGAGTCTGCGGCGGGAATGACTATCTCCACGACGTCCTTTTCGAAGATATCACCGACATCGTGGACGATGGCTTCCGGGACCGCATTGACCGATTCGAACGCCTCCAGGACAAAAAATGGGAACGCGAACGGGAAATCCGGGATCAGAAAGAGGAAGCGATTGACGAGGTCCGCGACGAACTGCCGGATGATATCGACCGGGAGGAGCGGTACCGCCGGATCCGCGAGGTTCGGGAGCCATACGAAGAGATGGATCCACTACCCAGTGACGAAGCTGAGGAATTCGCGGAGCTGCAGGATCAGTTACAGGCGGATCACAAGGAGATCATGGACACTGTCGAGAACGAGGTTCGGCAGGCGTTCGGCCACTATAAGAAGGGTAATCGGTGGACTAGCGAAACCATCCTCTACCAGTTCGTGGAATCGAACTATCCTGATCACACCATCAAGCGTCACTACCGGCCGGACTTTCTCGACGGACTGGAGTTGGATATCTTTCTGGAAGAAGCCGAAGTCGGGATTGAATATCAGGGAATCCAGCACTACGAGGCAGTGGATCATTGGGGTGGCGAGGAAGGTCTCAAACAGCGGCAGGAGCGCGACCAGAAAAAGAAGGAGCTGTGCGACGAGCACGATATCGCTCTGGTGTGCATCCGTCACGACCAGGAATTGACGGACGCACTTATCGAACAGACAATCGACCCGCTAATCGAGGAGTAATGGTGCTGCGTGGTCTCAGGCAACGGTCGATCCTTCTTCAGAGGATCGTTTGTGGTGGTATCGGAGGCTTCCCACGACCGCCATACCGAACAGGAATCCAGTGCCATGCGCCACAATATTCGTCAATCCGCCGCCGGACGTGATATCTGACGGGAGCGAAGCAGTAAATCCGAGGATACTCACGAGGATCGCAATCACGAGCACTAAACTCAGTTGGCCGTTTTCATTACCCCATTCGGATAGCTCCGCGGCTGATGCCACGAATGAGGTTCGCGTACCGGCAAACATCACGACGAGGACGAATACGCCCATACTGACGACCACGATCCGCTCGGTGAGGATACCGAACCCCAGCATCAGATACCCGAAATAAAGTCCCATCGACAGCACGGCAACCGGTTCCCGCTGTTTCTGAGTGAACGTGTGAAGGATGGACATAAGCAGGAACCCAGCCAGAGCGCTAACAACCCCGGAAAATCCCCGGTCGTTCTGGATTTCAAAGCCCAAGATTTCATAGAACGCAAGGTAGCTACTGGCGCTGATAATGAATGGACTGATCGCCAGGATGATGCCCAATCCGAGCCAGAAGTGGCGTTCCTGCTCACAGTAGATCTGAAGGATCCAGCAAGGGAAGATCAAGAGTAAGTAGCCCACGAGGTTGCCGATTAGGTGGCCGTCACTTGGTCGATGGTCGTGGACAAGTGCGTTCGTCCAGAAGTTGTGGAGGCGCGGGTTAGTGTGGTCGAGGACCAAGGTCTGTTGGAATGAGAGGGGGGTTCCGTAATAGATGGCTGTTAGTACGGCGGGGATTACCAGGAGGACGAGAATTTTGAGGACGTCCCGGTAGGTGATCTGAGACGTCTCCGGCAATTCCATTATCCGTCAACAAGACATCTGTTCGCATAATAGTTGTTGATTGGTTACAATTTAGCATCTGGAATCGCTTAATTATCCCTCAAATAGCGTTGGACGCGTACCATGAAGTGCTGTCACCGACGAATATAGATATGACATATGTTGGCGTCGACTGGGCAAGCGGGTTGTGGGTCACCGTTACACTCGGTGACGATATCAGTATCACGACCCACCCCTCGATCCTGAACGTCTGGCACGACTACAAAACGTCAGCCGAGGCGATACTGGTGGACATCCCGATTGGTCTCCCGGAATCAGGCACCCGTGCCTGTGACCGTGCTGCGAAGTCGATGCTCAAGGATCGATCAAGCACCATCTTCTCAGTCCCGGGCCGCGATGTCGTCGAAATCGATGATTACTGTGACGCCAGGGAAGCCAACGACGATTCGCTCGGTAGCCAGAGCTGGTGGCTGTTCCCCCGCATCCGTGAGGTTGACGTCTTCCTCCAGGAGGTTAATGGCGCAATCAACCGCATCTACGAAAGTCACCCCGAGGTTTGCTTCGCGGCGCTGGCCGGCGAGTCACTCCAGTCGAAGAACAGTGAGGCCGGTGTGGATGATCGAGTGGCACTGCTCAAAGCTCTCGACGAGGATCTCCACGCAGAGGTCAGGGAGTTTGTTGATGAGCGCCGGGATGATGCGGCGTGGCACCATCACATCTCGAAGGGTCGGATTGACGATGTCGTTGACGCGGCCGTCTTGGCTGGCACTGCTGCGAAAATCGGTCTGACTGAGAGAGACAGCCGGGCGGACTATCCTGCGCTTCCCGAGACCGGGGACAGACCTCCTGAAGATCCAATGCTAGACATTCCGATGGAGATTGTCTTTCCAGGTGGAGACGTCTCGTAGAGAATGGAACAAACGCTCGATACTCTACGGTTGGAGAGACACTACCGGGAACTAGATTTCGAGATATGTCTTTGTTTCTTCCCATTGCTGTAATTCGTCTTTGAGCTCTTCGATTTTTTCGTCGGCTTGGTCTGCCTTCTCGCGGACTCGCTCGACGTGTCTTGATACGGTGCTTTCTTTGATATCGTATTCGCTGGCGATGTACATTTGTTTCAGGTCGTAACGGACGGAGAGTTCCCACATTGCGATTTGTCGTTGTGTGAGCGCTGTTTTGGTAGCGAGATCTGCCCAGTTCTCCTTGTTCGTCTGTCGAAGCGCTTCAACAGCCTCACGTCCATGTCGAACGGAATCCTCGGGTTTCGGACTCATACTCGTGTTATTCGGCACAGAATCATATACTTTCTTGTGCTGGTTAGCACCCATCGCGCTTGGGTTAACCCTTTTTAAACATTATCAACTATCACTATATGCGATGCAACGAATAATCGACCGAAAGGTCTACGACACGAATAGTGCGGAACGAATTGCCAAGCATGGAGCCATAGTAGACAAGGGTGACTTCCACGCCCTCGCAGAAACGCTGTACAAAGACTCGAACGGTGAGTACTTCCTGCATTGTCAAGGCGGTGCGGCTACGGAGTACGCCGAACAGACCTCGAATGGGACAACGTACGGTGAAACGTTAGAGTTGCTCACGAAAGAAGAAGCCCTCGACTGGTGTGAGAAACGCGCTGCCAGCTCAGAGACAGTCCTGGAGGAGTTTGCTGATCTCATTGAGAACGTAAACACCGCAGAGTAATACCGGCCAACCTACCTCCCACTCATACCAAAAATGCAACAGAACAACCTCGACAGCAACGAAGACGACCAGACAGCACAAAAACGGGCGTTATCAGAGCCGATTGACGCGGTTATCGGCGAGATCGAGAAGTCATTCGATGGTATCGCTGCGATCACACTGAGACACCCACTGCCGAAAGAGGAGATGCACTCGATGCAGATCGTAGTCCATACTGACGATCAAGACACTCCAAGGCTTGATCCGATGCAGCACGTCACGGTCACCGAAGCGGTGATCGATGTCAAAGATGGCGATCAGGTTGGCATCCTGTATGACATCCACAGCAGTTCGGACAACCCTGCTGCAACAGAGACCGCCAACATAACGCCAGTGTATCGATCTGACGAGATTGAATATGCTGAAGCGATCACGGTTGAAGACGGGCTCAATCGTCTCCGATGGAAACTGGGGAAGACAAGAAATGAGATTCAATCATCACAACAAAAGAAGGAGTGATCACCAACGCGACGCAGAGCGCGCTGAGAACGGACTCCGATAGAGAGTCCGAGTGAACGATTGTCGACACGAACAAATCGCATCCAATGCGAGGATGGACGGCTTTGTTGAAATCCTATTCGTTCTGCTGTGTTGAATAGATGCTGAAACACGGTTAGAGAGGCTCACAAAGTGGTTCTATGTTTGAGATGGCGAACATCAAAACAATTTTGCGGAACTGGCGATACCAGCCGAGCGCTCGTACGGCATCGCCGAGCGAGCGCTTTGTAGTCGAGTAGTATGTTTCAGTCATCCACCGCTGAGAGTAGCCCTTCGCTTGGTTGAGTGCGTTATTGTCGGTATCAAATCTTATTATATATCTCGCTTCTGTCGATGACGACCTCTTCTAACCACTTTCACGACGCTCTTCGAAGCTTCATATGCTCCCGGGCCCACGTATCAGTTGAGATGACCAACGAGCCGGATTCCACTCGGCACTCCGACTCCACCTCTCCACCCCGCTTCAGTACTGACGGTGGTGGAACGGGTCCACAGCTCCCGGCGTTGCCACCTCCAAACGAGTCACCGACTCGAATCCTTGCGGTTTCAGGTGGCGCGGTAAGCAGTTCTCACCGCGGAACCATCTCCGCGATGGTTGATAGCTTGGGCCCTGATGTGCTCGTTGCGACGGATCCTCAGGCGAACATCGTTGGTCCGGCACTCAATCGGGAATTCGATCTCGATATTCTCGAAGTTGGCACCGGAATGCGGCCAGATGTCGCGGTTACAGACGACAACCGATGTGTCGTCGTGGCGCTGCCAATGGGTGAAGACCCGCTCAACCCGGAGCAGATTGCGACCAGGGTTGAGATGTCCTCAGTGGGAGAGGATCCGGTTGATTTAGCGACGACTTCACAGATCTGTCTAATGGACCAGACCGTCTCGCTATCCGTCGATCCGTATGCCCGGTCAGCAACGCTTGACGGAGTCAGTAGCTATCGCGGTCGCGTTCCCGATCAGTGGTGGACGGCGCGTACAGTTCATCTTTCGACGGCGCTACGGGCTGGTTTCACGACGACACAGAGTCATGGAGACGATGGTGACACGCAGTTCGTCGGTGTCGGAACATCGAACGCCGATCTCGGTGTCGGTACGACGGCCGATACGACACAGGCAACGCTCGTTGCGCTCTACTCGAATGGAGCCACCGACGTCTCCGAGGTTGATCCACAGAAATTCGGCTTGCGTGGCGTGCCGGAGATCGGACCAACACGTTTTGAGACGCTGCGTAACGCTGGAATTACTACTGTCGATGCGCTCGCTGACACTCCGCTCCGGCAACTCACCGAATTGTCGGGGCTTGGGCGAACCTCTGCGAACACGGTCCAGACAGCCGCCGAGGCACAGTCCACGAACACCGTCCTCCCGACAGGTGATGACTCGCTACCCAACCAGGAGCCGGTGTTCATCGACATTGAGACAGACGGGCTGAATCCATCGACGGCGTGGCTGATTGGAGTTCTGGACGGCGGTCCTGAGGACGGTCACTACATGAGCTTCCGCGAACAGGCGGTCGGTGACGGGTCACACTTGAAGGCGTTTATGACCTGGCTCACCGGTGCCGCAGCGGGCCGGCCGGTCGTCGCTTGGAACGGGTACCGATTCGACTTTCCGGTGATCACCGAACAACTCCAGCAGCACCACCCCGATATCGTAGAGGCTTGGACCGATCGCTATCAGTTCGACGCGTTATGGTGGGCTACAAAAAAGAACGGCGGCAACGCAGCACTTCCTGGCCGGACGAACAAGCTCGAACATGTCGCCTATGCACTCGGCTGGGAGCCGTCGACGAACGGGATCGACGGGGCCACCGTTGCCAAGCTGTACACTGCGTATCGAAGTCAGGTTGCTGGGGAGACGGACGCCGGCTCCGTTGCTGAACCGGACTGGGACCGGTTGGAACGGTACTGTGAAGACGATGTGCGAGCGCTCGCTACGATCTATGAGCATCTCGAAGCAGCTGCGCGACAGGACTCGGAAACGAAGACGCCGACCGGGGAAAACAGCTCACAAGGCTCGCTTGCCGATTTTTCCTGATTATGACTGACAACCATTCACCTCGACCAGAACACGTGACTTCAACCGACACGCCGATGCTGATGCCTGACGGAGGGACTGCTCGCCACCGTGACATCCTTTCCGAATCACAACTCAAGGAATCGTTTCCGGACTGGCGTGAACAGATCCGGTACAGTGAGCGACTTGACGCTCAGTCAGCTGAGACCGTCGCTCCCGAGAGCGTTCTTCGGGGTCCGCTCGCGTCACGGCTCGGCCATGATCTGTACTCGCATCAGGCCGAGGCACTGGATCTGCTCGGAGGCGATGAGAACGTGGTCATCACGACGTCAACCTCATCCGGGAAGACGCTAATCTATCAACTTCAAATCGCACGGAACCACATCGACAACGACGATGCGACCGCACTCTGTCTGTTCCCGACGAAAGCGCTCACGAACGACCAAGAGCAAGCACTGAACAATCGCTTGCGCGGTGAGTTAGACCTCGATACCCACATCGGGACGTATGATGGTGACACCAAAGATGAGCGTAAGCGGACTGTTCGTGAGAGCGCGAACGTCATCCTCACGAACCCGGCCGGGCTGAACGTCTATCTACCACGTCACAACAAAGATCGCGGGTGGCATCGGTTCTACAGTAATCTTGAACTCGTGGTGATTGATGAGGGACACGAATACGGCGGGGTCATGGGGACCCACGTTGCGTGGATCTTGCGGCGGCTCCGACGCGTGCTCGCCCATTACGGTGCGGACCCGCAGTTCGTGATCACGACTGCGACGATCGGTAATCCGGCTGCTCACGCCTCCACATTGACCGGGGCTGAGTTCAGCGTCGTTAGTGAGGACGGTTCGCCTCGTGGGAATCGTGATATTGTGTTGTGGGAGCCGCCGCTCGATGAGGAGGCCCTCGAAGGGTATGATGATGGCAGCGGCGACCTTATGGAGGGATTTGAACAGGCTCGTCGATCCAGTGCGCGTGAGGCGTCCTCCGTGACGGCGCACTTGGCGGTCAACGGGATCCAGACGCTGCAGTTCACGACGGCCCGTCAGGGAACGGAGATTGGCGCAAAACAGACGATAGAGGCGGTCCGCGATCATCCGCGTAATGAGTACATTGACGTCGAGCCATATCACGCGGGCCTTGGCAAGCGGAAGCGCCGAGCCGTGGAAAACCAGTTGAAAAGTGCTGACCTCGATGCGGTCATCTCGACGAACGCGCTGGAGTTGGGGATTGATATCGGGTCAGTAGACGCAACGGTGACGGACTCGTATCCGGGGACTAAACAATCTTTCTGGCAACAGATCGGGCGGGCGGGCCGCGGGACGAGCGACGCGCTCTCAGTCCTTGTCGGAGGAAAAGACGCGATGGATGCCTATATTCTCGATAACCCGGGGTATCTATTCGATGACGACACCGTTGAGGACGCGGTGGTCTCTATCGACAACGACCGCGTCTTCGCGGACCACCTGCTCGCGGCGGCCGCAGAGCGCCCACTGACGGCTGAGGATGCGCCGTATCTCGGTGGCGAAGATCGGTTCCGGGAAATGACTGCCATGTGGCAAGACGCCGGGTTGCTTGAACAGGCAGGAGATCTTGACGCTGGCGGTGTCACCTATGCCGGGGACCGACGTCCCCAGAGCCGGATCTCGTTGTACGGAACGACGGGTATTGATTACGAGGTGGTCTGTACCAACGGGGAAATTGAACACGACCCGGTCGCTACGGAACGAGCCTACCGTGACTACCACGAGGGAGCGTTGTTCCTCCATGCGGGCCAACAGTACGAAGTGGCCGAAGTTGACCATAGCCAGCCCCACCCGCGAATTCACGTCGAAGAGGTAGCTACCACGCACTACACGCAGACGCTGTCGACAAAGCAGGTTCAGAATCTCGACGTCGCAGACCACACTTCACTGGCAGATGGCTATGATATCTACTTCGGGACAGGGACGGTGCGGATTACCTATGGAAGCTACATGGTCCGTGACTACCGGACGGGTGAACTCATTGACGGACCGCTTCCGACCGAGACACCGCCGCTTGATTTACAGACCGAACTCCTGTGGGTCTCACTGCCCGAGGACCATCTACAGACGACGATTAATGCTCTTGATGCGCCGCTCTTAGAGCCAACAGACCGAGCAGGAGATGATCCACGAGTGCCAATGGAACAGGCCCGGTACACGTACGCCGGTGGGCTCCACGCCGCTGAACACGGGATTATCCAGCTTGCGCCGCTGGAGCTGATGATCGATAATCACGATATTGGGGGGCTCTCAACGCCGTCACATCCACACGAGACGATCCCTGGGCCGACATGGTTCGTTCATGATGGAATCGACGGTGGGATCGGCTTCTCAAAGGCGATATACGAGCACATCGAGACACTGGCTGCTAGGACACATGACCACATTGCGGACTGTGAGTGCGGCCGTCGCCGAGGGTGTCCGCTCTGTGTAATGAGCGAAGACTGTGGGAACAACAACGACCCGCTCGATACTGCGACCGGGACGATGATCCTCGATGATTTGCTGGCTGCGTTCGATCCTGACTAATTCTGACCGTCCATCGTCGCTGAAACTTTGAGCGCGGAGCATCGAGATACGGTATGTCACTCACCGAATTTGTTGGTCCGCAAGCGGTCCGTGACCGGATCAGTGAGACGTTTTCGAACGAGGGGAAGCTAGGCCAGCGCTATTGTAGCAATTCAAATAGTGGATCAATGTCAGCAACGGTGTAGTGTCGGAGTAATTCGTGTAGTGCTCGATATTCAGGTGCTGATTCCGACTGCTCTGTGAGTTCTAAATATCGCTGTCCAAAATATGGAATATCTACATTGTAGACGACTGGGTCGTCCGGATCACCATCGAACCGAGGATGGTCTTTCCGCCATTCTGCGGGGTTAAGGGAGTGTTTGTAGATGTCCCAGTGAGTTTCGTTGACATCGGCGTTATCTTCGAGACTTCCCCAGGGATCCAAATTGGTCCACTCATGCTCTGTGAAGAGACTCCTCACCCGAGTACCGAGGTCTGGTTCGATTTCTGAGAGTCTTTCCGCTCGCCCGACTAAGTGCTGGTGGTCAAAATCTCCTTTGAAAGTAACTAAATGAGACGGCGCATGTGACTCGACGTACTCGCAGAATTGCTGTAGTAACGCGGCCTCTGATACGTCTGTAGTTCCAGATCGAAAGAGGGTTCGGGACGTCCCTGGGGCTCCCTGGTATGGCGCATAACCAACACCGATACAGAGTAATTCAAGGTGGTCTGAATTGTCAAATTCGAATTCTGCTTCTGGGACGGTGGAGATCGTTTCAATGTCGAGTGCAACAACACCTCCTGTTTGCTCAGTGCTGTCGATTGCTGTGTTGTCTGACTCGTCTTGATCGACAGAGGATGGGGGTGATTCTAGATACGTTACTTGAATGTCACCATAGTTTGATCCCACATTGACGTTCCCATTGTAGATGTCTCCAAGCGCATCCTCAAGTAGAATCCACTCGTTCTCTCTAAATTCAAAGGCTGAAAGATCGCCATCCCATATCTTCAGGAGGAACTCTTGACCTTCTATGTCTTGTAATTGGACCTGTGTGTTCCCATCGTCGAAAGTACGATGCTGTAGTACCTGAGCCGCGATGGAGATCGGTTCTCCATCAGCGATATCCTCTTTCGTTGTCTGTGGAATGTTCATAAAGGATGCTCTGGTGGCCGTCTTGTATCGCTGATTCATAAAGTGAAAGTAAAAAAGAATACTCATGTCTGGGTATTCCAATCGGTATCTGTTCTATGACTGATTGTCCCTCGGAATCCTCACTGGTGGTGAACGCCACTCAACAGCAGTTGTCGCAAAGCCCGTTCACTGCTGGGGTCGCAATCGCACCGTCTCAGCGTGAGGAGGCCGAAGGTGGCTACGATATCGCGTTCGACACTGCTCAAATCTGTTTAGTCGGTTACGTCGCAAAACTGCTGGCACAATTCATAGGGCAGGCTGCCGAGGATTCAAAATATGGACCGCGAAATGCTCACGGAGATCGCTACACGGTACCCGTGGGCGAGTTGGGCTGTGTGGGACGACGAATTCCCTGACGGTGACTGCGTTGAGAAGCGCCCCGAGCGCTTGGTCGAATTCGTCCATAATCAGGCTGAGGTGCTGACTCCCGACATCGTCCTCATGGGGTTGAACCGATCTGGTGACCTCCCAACTCCCTACGCGAACTTCCACGCGCCAACACGGAAGCACTACGATTACCGGCTGAAGGAGTTTATCCAAGACAGTGGACTGAATCGGCTCCAAGGGGCGTATATGACCGACCTTGTGGACGAAGTAGATCCGGACAGCCAGAACGTCAAGGTAAGCGACGACGATGCCGCGGTACTGTTGAAACAGTTGCGCTTGCTTGGAGAGTCCGAGTACCACGTCGTGTGCTTTGGGAACAAGCCGTTCGACGGGCTGGTTGACTACTTCGATACCGGGGTCACTTCCCGCCCACCTGATCTCAAGCGAGTCACGGTCGAGATTGAGGGACTAACACTCTTCATCTACCGTGTCTGGTTCTACGGGCTCTACGGCGCAAACCAGGACAAGGTGGATGTACTCAAGCACCAACTGCAGGAACTGAACGAGCAGATTGCCTGAACGGACGCGACGATATCGCTTGATGCGGGGAGGTTTCATATGGCTTGAAGTCGCGTGATTTTGTATGTCTACGGACGCTCCATATCCTGAGGTACCTGAACCGGTTCTGGATCAAATGGTGGAGCTGTTGTTTCAGGATTCGAATCCCTATGGGTTCAAATCGATCCTGTATCCAGGATGTGGGAAAGGAGAGACCATCGACGCAGTCCAGCGGTATTGTACTCAAAAATCCACGTATGAGATGCCGAAGGGGTATGCTTTTGAGCAAAACAAGGAACTGCTGGAAGAAGCGAAAGAAAGGTTCAGTGAGGAGTCTGTCGAATTCTATCAGCAAGATTTTCTGAGTAATCTCTCAGAGCTACCGGTAGCAGAGTTTGATTTTATTCTCAGCAATCCCCCAACCGTTCCTTGGGAGGCATTATCGGCAGAAAAGCGGGCTGACTATGCCCAGCGATTCACGACAATCACTGAAGGCCAGACTACGGTTCCATCTGATTTGATGTTTCTTGAACAGGCACTTGGCTTACTCGGTACGGATGGTGAGCTTGTGTTCTTGATGCCTGAGACAGATATTGTGGCCGAAAATGGAGAGTTCTTGAACCGGCAGTTAGGCACACATAACGTCACTGGCGTTGAAACACTGGATCCAGATACTGAGTTCCCTGAAGCTGCGGTTTCACATATTATCGTTGGATTTTCGAACTCGTCAGTACGGGAAGCGGCCCCGTTACCATTTGACGCAATCGAGCATGAAGCAAAACTCCCAGAGATTTTCGAGATTACTGCTTCGGATTTGATGACATCTCCGGTGGATACGGTTCCTTATGAGAAGGCTGCGGCAACAGCGTATATTGAGTTGATAAAGAACGACTATGACGCCACAGTTGTTGTGGATAGTGCTGGTACATCTTGTGGATATCTCTCTCGTGCAATGTTGCATACGAGAACCGAAGGGTCGGCTGGTGAGGTTGCAGCAGAGTTTACGCCGGACGTACTTCTTGCACCAGATACCTCGGTGGAGACGATGCTTTCGAGATTGAATGAGAATCGGTTCCAGTTCATAGGAACGCCTGAGAATATCAGAGGGATACTGACCCGATTCAATCTCAACAAGATGCGTCTGTACCTGCATTTGTTTACGAAGATTGCCAAACTGGAATACGGACTTAGAGCGGCAATTCGAGAAGTGGATGGATGGGAATCACAGACTGAGACGACCATCTCAAGCACCGCGAAACGACATCTCGTCCAAGATCAGTTGTCGCTAGCTACTCTCGGAGAACTGATCGATATTGCGGAAGACACCGGGGCAGCACCGAATCCAGGACTCGACTGTGAATTGGACGATGTTGACGATATTAGGAACGACGTGTCACACTACAACCCATTGGTCTACACAATGGCATCTGAATCGTCTGGGCAGCACGAGCGAACTGCCATGCAACTTCATCAGCAGTACGAATTCTTGGACGCCTGCATTACTCAACTTGACACCGAAGAGTAACAAACGGATCCAATCGGGTGCCTTCCGGGAGGAGCTGTGGAGTGCGAGTGCTACTGATCGTCCGGGTCGTAGATTTTCCGGATCCACGCCCCTTGTGCGAGTTTCAGTTGGATTTCTTCGCCGTCATCCCACTGGTTGTCGAAACCGCCGAACACGTAGCCACACCCTTCGTCAAGCGTGATATCGTCGTTGAACACCACGCAGGGTCGTTCGACATCACCTCGATCGGTGTTGCCGAGCATGACTTTCTGTTGGGGTGTGTGGCTCCGGAGGTCGATGGTGTAGTTGACGAACGCTCTAGTTTTGACGAATCCGTGTGTGCCGTCGAACTCGTCGATGTGGATGAATGGCGGGCTGCTCATCGGTTCTCACCACCGTGAATGACGGTGACCTGCCCACAGGTTTGGACGGCGGGTTGTGGGTCACCGCAGGATGGACAACGTGTATCGGTGATCGGGTCTATGAGGTCATCGCAGTTGTCGCACATCACGAGGTCGGTTTTTTGAAGCCGGCCGTCGTTGTGGAGGACGGTTCGCAGCCAGCCGTCGCGGACGAGCAGGAGTGCGTCTGTGGGTTCGTAGAGCCGGGCGTGGCTGCACTCGGCTGCGGGTGCGTCGACGGGTGTGGCGACGCGCCACGCTTCTTCGATCGGCCTGTTTGCGGGGGTTCGTTCGTGCCACCGGTCGCGGGCGTGTTGTTTGATCAGCGGAAGATACGTCTGGTCGAGGTTGGTGTGTACGGACATCTCTCGAATGGGTTATGGAGTAGTACATCGCCGTCTGGAAGCCAGTGGCTGCGAAGCAGAGAACACTGAACGCTGACCAGCGTTGCCACTGGCCGCGTCGATATGTGCTATGGTGACTGAGGCCCGACGAAGCAGCACTTCGACGAGGACTGATTCCTCTCGGCGATGAGCCGAAGGGCCTCTAAGGGGTGTCGCTGGCTAACGACGAGAAACGATGCTTTCGGGCGCGAATTGCGCGCACGGACTAAGATACCCTTTCGAAGGGGTTCACCTGACAGGCCGAAGCCTATCGGCTATTCCCGTGCGTGATGGTTACGAAGCCCCCTTCGAAGCCAAAGTGGGAATCTGAATAGACCGACCTCTTCCGAAGGGGGCTAAATCCTGCGATAATTCACGCGTTAACTGGCAGCCAGGCCGTCTTCCCGCCTTATGGCGGATCCGACGACCGACGACCCTCAACACGCATATTGTCGCAGGGAATACTTAAAGAATAATTAGTAGTGAGAATACTAGCTCTGTATATAATGTCTGAAATACATATATCGGCAGGAAATGAGGGGTATTACCCTTTGTCGACCTCCATACTAGTGTCGGTCGCGGCGTCTGATTCGGCTCGCCCGTCG
Source organism: Natronomonas salinimetallica (assembly GCF_013839515.1). Lineage (GTDB taxonomy): Archaea > Halobacteriota > Halobacteria > Halobacteriales > Haloarculaceae > Natronomonas. Next base: position 14,167 of record NZ_JACDNQ010000020.1, read on the forward strand.
GGGCTGAAAAACGCCTCTTTTTTGAGTTCACGTTTGACGAGTTGGGAGACACTGTATAGATCCGCTTTCGAGACGTCCTGTTGATCCAGAATTTCCCGGTAGTCGGGATCGTCAAGCATCCGTGTCGGTAGATCATCCTCATCGAGATCCGACAGGGCATCGTCAGGGAATCGCCGGGAACGATCCCACTCGACAACCACTTTGATCGTTGCCAGCGCGACTTTTCCGAGCCGTTTCTGCCGACCAAACCGATCCAAATTCATCGTCGCCATCGCAGCGACTGCCCTACGTTGCTGGTGAGACGGGAGATCAAGAGTAGAGCAGAACGACTCAGTAACACGCACTTTGTCACGAGCTGCTTCCCGAGCACTGTGGTTGCCGTCGGAACGATGCCGGCCTTCGTTGTGCCGGATAAGTTTCGTTACATCTCCGCCAGCGCTTCCGATCCCGACACGCGTGTCACCGAACGCATCGTACCCGCTCGTGTACGTATCAGGTGAATGATCGCGTTCTTGTTGACGGGAAGGTTTCTGCTCTGGAGTTTCATCAGCAAGATATTGGTCAGTCTCCTTTGACTGGTCCTCGTCTTCCTCTTCGTTTGTTCTCTCACGCACAACTGACTCCCAAGTGCTGAAAATACGATTATCAGCTGTCCATTTAGTTCTTGACCTGATGAGAAATCATTCATTAGCTGACAATCCTTCAGCTGTGCTTCTTCGTACTTGCCCGACATTTATCTTAGTCAGAGAACCCCGCTGCTTGACTATCCTCGTGTGGGATCTCTACAGCGATTCCGGAATTTCCATTGTTGATCACTCTGCTCTGTAGAGCGTCCCACGCAGATACGGGGGCTATAATACTAAGTCAACTGTTCTGCCGTATCAAGGCCTTTAACAGACGAATTCGATATTTCACGTGTCTTCTCAACTGTCGTCGAGATCGTTTGGAACCAGTTGTTCTCGTTCTGGAACGCCTGTGAGCCAAGGTTTTTTAAATTGGGTAGAGTCTCAACCTGTTCGGGTCGAACCAATGCAACAAACAAACGCAAGCGTTCGAGTACAGAAACTCGACGAAGCAAAAGACATCATCGTAGAGTTAGAAGAACAGAAAGGAATGGAATTAGGCGGACCGCGAGGTGCGTTGTTCCGTGCTGCTAGCACTGTGGATTCCGGGCAGGCCTACATAGGGCATATGGAGAAGGCGATGGGACAAACAGCGGGGCTGGCTATCGAAGGCGGGTACGACTATGTCGCGTCAGAAGCTGCTCAGATCCTCCGAGATCTCCAAGCAAGCCAGGCGAACGACGACTAAGCGGTCGGTTCATTTACAGGCGATTGGCTGGGGCAGAATAAATCTTCGACACGCGTGATAATCCATCACATCGATCACGGGCACAAGGAAAACGCGGAGTGCGAGGTTTAGACGGATCGCAGAAACCGGGCGTTAGGTGGGGACCTCCACGGTAAGCGCCTCGTCAGTGGGTGACCAGGTATGCTTGTTCTGCTCGGCGAGACCAACGTTCTGGAGGCGACTCAGAATCGAACCCACCTCGTTTCGCTCTGTACCGTTCGAATTTGGTTCTTTAAACGGTGAATTCGGGAGTTCGCACACATCTCCGTGGATGACACGACGAACCGCGCCGCCGGTGTTCTGGCGGAGTGCCTTGAGGACGAACTGTTCCTCCGTCGTAAGCCGGTCAACGGCGTCTGCAGGTTCTTCAACGCTGCCAAGACGTGTCTCAGGGGTCGCCCACTCTTTGAGAACAAACTCGATTATCGCCTCTTCGCGGTCCTCGATATTTTCGACGGACCACTCGTCGTAGTTGTCCTGGATGTCCCACTGAACCCAGAGCTTCGACTCTACGTACCCGTCGTCGCGCTTTGTCTCGAACGCAGCATTTCCCCACTTCGAGTTCCATGGTCTGCTCGCCAACGTGAGGTTACCGAGACGGTGGACATATGCATCATACCGAGCTTCAGGACTCGGATAGTCGTCGGCATCCTCAATTGGGAGTTCGTCAGGACTCTGTGGCCAGATGTGTTCGACCGTGTATTCGTTGCTCATTGCTTCCGAGAGCGTTGGCCCCCCACGCTCACCCTTCTCATCAGCCCGATGTTCGTTGTAGAAGTAGAAGAGGTACCGGAGATCCTGTGAGCTTGCTTTCGAGTATAGGTCAGAAGCGGACAATGACCGCCGGAACTGAGAGTCGTCCTCGTATCGATTCATCAGGGAGACGACTTTGCTCACCCAGACATCCGCAGGGCTATCCTTGCTGAGGTTCCGTGTACGGACGTAGAGGCTGGACTCGCCAGTGTGGCTTCGATGGTTCCCAATAGAGTAGACGCGGAAGATGTACGTCTCAATCGCGTTCAGAAGCTCTAGTCTCCCGTCCTCATCGAGATTCGGCCACGCTTTGAGGAGCAACGGGTAGAACTTCGTCGCATGACGCAGGCGATGAATCCGATGAATGAGGGTCGAAACTTCGTCGTCGCCGGTACAGTCAAGAACTTTTGCTAACGCGTCGAACCCGCGCTCCAAGCTGTTGGTGTAGTCGCGGATGTATTCCAAGCACGCGTGGGGGTCCTCCCTTCGGAGCGTGCGGACGTGTTCTTTCAGTTCGGTGAGGAAGGCCGGATCGCTGTACTCGTCGGAGTTTGACCAGTCGAAGTACGAGATGAAGTGGTAGCGTTGGACCGCATCGTCGCTGATGTCGGTGACGTACGGGGACTCCAGCATCGTCTGGTGGTCATTATACATTTCCCCGAAGGACTGCCGAATGCGGCGAATAGTCGCTTGGGCCTCACCTTCGTCGTCCGCGGCGAGGTAGGCCATCCGCATCAGGAAAGACTTCGTTTTGTCGAACGTTGAGAGAGACCGGCCGCGATCGTTGACGCTGTCGAAGATGAGTGTTGCCTTCTCGGGGTTGGCTGCGTCAACGACGTACACCATTAGTTCGAGTTCGAGAATGGTCTCCCACAGTTGCTTGAGCTCGGTGGCGACATCTACGGGATTAACATCAGGGGACGCAGTAAGATCATCGAGTTGCTCGTCGAAGTATTCCTTCGCCTCGATCATCTTCCGCTGTGACGGGCGCTCCGGTTCGTGAACGTCGTGCCCGGTAAGCAACCATTCGAGGTACTTGTTGTCCTCCTCGTCAAGTAATTGGAGCTGGTAGATGTTGTCCTCAACGAGAAGCGTTTCACGCATCTCTTCGACGTCACCGAGTATCTCGGCCTCGTGATCCGTTTCCGGAGCGATATCCTCCAGACACTCCGTCATCGAGCGCACCAGCAGCGCAAGCGAGGTGATGCGCTGTTGGCCATCGATGAGGAGGTTGATCGGTTTCTCTCTGGAAGAGCCGTATCCACCAGTACTCCCGCCGCTTTCCGTTTCGTCCGTCTTCTGGATGATGATCGTCCCGAAGTAGTGCTGTTTGTCCGGAGGTAGCGTGTAGAGGTCAGTCCAGAGATCGTCCCACTCCGGCCCGGTCCACGAGTAGTACCGCTGGTACTCCGGAACGTGGAACACCCCTGCTGTCGTCAGTTCTTCTAACGATTTCTTTCCCGATTCCATACGGTCGTGTGTTCAACGGAGGGAGAAAGTTCCCAGGGTGATATCCACTCCAAGAACGTCCTCGGTCGGCCATCCAAAGTTCTATATGCTGGCGTATAGTATCTAGGGATGAGCGCAGAGGTGCTGCGTGGAGCCTGTGTGACCATGGCCCGCAAGCCTGGCGGCGCAAGCCAATAGGCGTTGAAGACGGACGTGGGCACAGGAAACGCACCTGATTTCTACACTTCAGAGAGACGGGTAGCGAGTTCTTCGTAGCCTTCTCTTCGGGCATACTGGACAATTGCCCGGACAGAGGTTTCGAACTGAACTGGTTCGCCGCCGCCCATCACACCCTCGAACCAACAGCTCATCCGAGTTGGAACGGTTTCGGCCCTTCGTTGCTCAATTGGCTCTGTGTACACAGGAGAGGAGGAATTCACTATCTCATTGTATGCGGGTCCCCAAAGATGGTTGAATTCCTCTTTGGTTACTGGGGCAGGTGGCGTCACCTCAGAGCAATGGCGGGGATGGTCGATCTGGTATGCAAGATGACTCGCACAGAGGTCGGCAAGAAGGGAGGTGGGATAATACAGTTCTGACTGGATACAGGTAGCCATCGGCGGGCAACGACCTGAGATCCCCGTGATTGCGCGTCCAAACCGTTCTGCCTTGTCCTCGTTACCGTCAAGAATTACGAGCGAATCTCCGACTCCTACCTGTTCAGCGAGAACAGCAGATTGGACTGCTTCAATACGTTCCGGGTCAGACCCGTCCCGACCGAGATGAGCAGTCGCGTTCAGATACTGACTGTTATCCTGAACAACCGTCTCGAAGAACCCAACGCTGTCTTCGTACGCCAAGTCGTGCGATTTGTCTCGGAACGGGAAGAACGGATATCCCTCGGCCGCGGCATAAATGCTGTCCAGAATCGCCAGCTCATCGGTACGATCCACACTCACGGCGACGGTGATCGTGATGTCACCGATGGTACTCGCATCGATTGCGATGGATCGTTCGTAGGCAGCTTCGCCGGTACGAAATGGACGCACAGATCACTCGAATCCACTCTGTGCTGTTTCTTGAGCGTTCCGTTTGGTGATCGTGACACGATTATCATAGCTCGTCAATTCTTCCGTAATCGTGAAACTCGGGAGATGGTGAGCAAGCTTCCAATTAGTACTTGGACGCCCTCATCATCTTCCGAGTCCGATATGCCTAGTAATCGAGCAGTATACCAGTTAACGCCAGAAGACACAATTCACACCAATTATACGTCAGCTATAGTTTCTGTCGCTCGCAGGTCTCCGTCCGCAGTTGGCGTCAGTTTACCTTTCAGTGTGAGTTTTCGAAGACTCTCACGAACAGTCTCCGGGTTCTCGTCGGTAGCGTCAGCCACATCCGAAACAATAGTCCACGGTTTTGCTGGATCCTCTTGTACACGCTGAATCAGCCGATCCGCGAGTTCTTCATCGACATCTGAACCCCGGCTCACGTAGGACGGTGACATCGTGTTTGAGATTATACTCGCGCCAAGTATAAATCTGGATGCGCTATGCGGAAATCGGTCCTCGGGAAATCCGAGTTAGATGTTACAGTGAACGCGGAGATCCTTGTCGTTCGGGTTGTACGCTGGTCGATTTCCTTGGAATGTTTCGTCAGTGAGGTTTAGATCTCCGATCTTTGTGACGGTGAAGAGTCGCCAGAATGGGATACTGCGTGAGTTGCTTCCTCCTGCGACTTGATACCCTCTTACTGATTCTTTGCCGCGTTTGCTGGTGCCGTGACAGTACGGTTCGACTTTTCGGTGGTGACCATCGTAGTGAAATTCGATTACGCGGTTTTCCTGGATTGCTTGGCAGATCTTGGAGGTCATACGTCCATTTAGCTATTACAGCGACGATTCGTATGAAGGCGAGCCATCCAAAGTGAAAGTAGAGAGCTTAGAGACTCCGACATTTTGATTTCTGAACACCTGTATGGATAACTATGCTGTATATCGTCTTTGATCCACTTTCACCCTGGTTGACTGATGTTTAATAGTCGTCCGGTTACACGTAGTCACATACTTTCAGGCCCGTGATTTGGTAGCACGCTCGGCTGAACAAGTACCCTCCACGATACACTGATAATGTTGACACTCACGCACATCGCTGATACGCACCTTGGCCATCGACAATACGGGTTGAAACAACGCGAGGACGACATGGTATCGACCACGCGTGCTGCGTTCCGAGAGATGATTGAGGAGCGCGGGACGGATGCGATTCTGTTACCGGGTGACCTGTTCCACTCGCGGGATTTGCGGCCGAAGATTCTGCATCAGATTGAACAGGAACTCGAACGGATTCCTGATGAGGTGCCGGTGTTAGTCTCGCGGGGCAATCACGACGAGAACCTGACGCCGCGTGATGTGACGTGGTTGAATTACCTGCATCAGCGCGGACACATCGTGTTTTTGCAGGCCGAACTGAATGCGGATCCCGAGACAGCGTGGCTCAACCCGTACGATCCGGAGGAACCGGGGCAGTCTGCAGGGTTTTATGATATTGATGTCGCGGACGTAGACGGGCCGATTCGCGTGTTCGGCCTGCAGTGGCGCGGTGCGAAGACAGACCAGGCGCTCCAGCAGGTGGCGAAGGGGATCAAGGAGACGAATGAGATGCATGGGGAACCGGCGTGGACTGTGTTGCTGGCGCATTTCGGGATGGAAGATGAGGTGCCGACGCTCGGCGGGACAGTAACCCACGGCGAACTGCGGGACGTGAAAGAGGTGGTGGATTACCTGGCGCTTGGGCACATTCACAAGCGGTACGAGTCGGGCGAGTGGATATACAATCCTGGGTCACCGGAAGCGCATAACACGCGGGAAGGGCGACCGGAGTGGGAGCACGGCTACTACTCGGTCGCGCTTGACGTCGGAGGCTCCGGGGATGGTGGTGACGCGGTTGGGTTCGACGTGGAGCATCATCCGACGAAGCGACGGCCGTACTACCGGATTGAATTCGACGTGACGGCGCATGAGTCACCCGGCGATCTCGAAACCGCGTTTCAGGAGCACGTTCGGGATGAGCAGGCTGCGATGACAGAGTACTGCAGTCAAGACGAGTTCACGGCACAAGGCGAGCCGCGAGAACCGATTATCGATCTTCGGTTCACGGGGACATTGCAGTTTAGCCGTGGGGATTTCCGAACGGATGAACTTGCGGCGTGGGTAGAAGACACGTGCGACGCATTGTACGTGCAGGTGAATACGGGGATTCGGACGGCGAACGTGCAGCAACTTCTCTCGGAGATTGACGAGGACGAGGTGTTCAAAGATGGGCAGCTGAACACGGCTGCGTTAGAACACCGTGTCTTCGAGACGATTGCGAAGGAATCGATCTACGATGATCATGCAGGCGATGTCGCTGAGGTGTTAGGGACCGCTCATCAGATGGCGCAGGCTGACGAAGCCGTCGAGGATATTCGTGACTCGGTGAGTTCGGCGCGGCAGGAGTTGTTCCCGGACTTGGCGGACGACGTGGTGCTGGATATCGAGGAAGACCCGTTCGCCGATGCCGAAACGGACGATGAGGCGTCCGGTGACACGACGGGCGGCGACGAAGCAGACGTCGAGACGGAGGCAGGAGAGGTGGTAGAACAATGAGAATCACGGAAGTTGCGTTGGAAGACATCAAGTCGTACGAGGATCGGACTGTCGTGCCGATCGAAGGCGGCGTGACGGCGATTCTCGGTGAGAATGGCGCGGGGAAATCGACGATTCAGGAGGCCATCGGTTTCGCGTTGTTTGACTCGCTCCCGTTCAACAACAAGGAGTTCGTGCGGGAAGGCGCGAGTTCGGGAACTGTCGAAGTTACGTTCGAGCAGGACACGCCAGGTGGGACGGAACGGTACCGAGTTGTTCGGTCGGTCGGCCGGTCGAAGTACGGCGTGCACCGGTATGATCCCGATGCTGACGAGTGGATCGATCAGGATATCGATTCGAAGAAACAGTTGGTGGAGTGGTTGTGCGTACGCTTCGATGTTGAGGATGGAGATGAACTTAGCAGTCTCTGGAGTTCCAGCATTGGGGTACCCCAAACGCGATTCCTGTCGGACTTCTCGCAGACGCCTCGGAATCGCACGGCGACGTTCGATGCGCTCCTGAATCTGGACGCGTATGAGGAGTCGTGGGAGACGCTCAAGGACGTGCCGGACGCGATCAAGAGTCAGCAGCAGGATCTCCGCAGGGACATTGATACGCTCACCGGCGAGGTACAGGGGCTGCCGGATGAGCGAGCGGAAGCAGAGTCATTGGCTGATGACGTTGCGACAATTGAAGCGCAAATCGAACGGAAAAGCAGCGAGCTGTCGGAGAAAGAAGAAGAGTACGAAGAGTTGGAAGCTGTTGAAGCTGAAATCGACCGCCTTGACAAGGAAGCTGACTCGCTGGAAGGGGAGATCGATTCGACTAAAGACAGTTTAGAGACGGCGAAGAAGGAACTCGCGGCTGCCGAAGAGGCACAGGAGAAGTGCGAGGCGAACCGTGAGGGATACAGCCGGTACAAGGAAGCGCGCGAACAACAGGACGAGTTAGAGGAACAGAAGACCGAACGGGACGCTCTTGTTGAGGATCGAGACGAACAGGAAGATACGATCCAGGCGATCGAATTCGAGGTCGAACAGCTGGAAGAGGACTTGGAAGAACTGGAGGCTGCTCGGGAGACGTTGGAGGCGCGTGAAGCGGAGAAGGAGCGGTACGAGGAACTCGATGACCGTATTGAATCGCTGAAAGACCGCGAAGACGACGTGGAGGCGTTAGAGCAGGAAATCGAGCAGTTGACCGAGGAGATCGAATCGAAGGAGAGCGAGATCGAGGCGAAAGAGGAGACGATTGCGGAGATAGAGGACGAGTGGGAAGCGACGACGGATCCGGAAGCGCTCTCCGATGAGATCAACGACCGGGAGGCGAGCCGGAAGCAGCTGGCGAGCGAGCGGGAGCGGCTTGAAGAACAGCTGGACAGGTTGCGTGACGCGGATGCTGATGCGCCGTGCCCGACGTGTGACCGCCCGTTAGACGAGGATCACCGGTCGAAGACGATCGAACAGCGTGAAACCCGGATTGAGGAAATCGAGACGGAACGTGAAGAACTCGCCGAAGAACTTGATGCATTACGTGAGCGGCGTGACACCGCGAGAGAGGTCAAGCAACGCGTTGATAAGATCCCTGTTTATCGGGAGAAAATCGAATCGTTGGAAGGTGAGATCGAAGACCTACGCGCCGATAAGGAAGCGTGGGAAGCGGAGTTAGCGGACTTGGAAGACGAATTGGCGGAGCTCCCGGATCTCGAAACCGAGCGAGACGACTTGGAGGAGGCGTACGACGAGTACCAGACTGCTGAATTCCGAGTGAAGGAGCATGCTGATGTCCCTGATGAGTTGGAGGCAAAACGGGCGGAACTAGAGGAAGAACAGTCGGCGCTGGCGGAGATCGAAGACGAGTTAGAGCAGTTCGAGGGCTTGGATGAGGAGTTGGAGGAAGTCCAGGAAACGCTGGAAGAGACGGAGTCGGCACATCAGACGTATATCAAGCACGAGCAGCAAGCGTCGCAAGTGGAGGAGCGGCAGGAGAGAGTCAAAGACCTGGAGAGCGAGCTTGCAGACCTCGAAACGAATCTCGAAGAGACGGAGGCAGAACTGGAGGAGACGAAAGCGTCGTTCGATGAAGAGCGATTCGAGACGCTGGAGTCAGACATCGAGGACCTCAGGGAGGAACTGGCAGGTGATCGGCGGTCATTAGAGCATAAGGAGGAGAACCTGGAGGTGGTTCGTGAAACGATCGAGGAGTTAGAGGAGAAGCTAGAGGAGCGCCAGGAGAAACTCCAGCAGGTGAAGGAACTGAAAGCGGACCAGCAGTTCGCCGATTGGGTGCGGGAGAACGTCCGTGAGGCCGGGCCGAAGATGCGGGAGATCATCACCGACCGGATTGGGTCCCGGGCGAATGAGTTGTTCCGGTCGATTCGCGGCGCGTCAGCTGAGACCCTGGAGTGGACGAGCGACTACGAAATCGTCGTGCACGATGCGGATGTCCGGAAGTCGTTTTCGACCCTGAGTGGAGGGGAGAAGATGGCAGCTGCACTTGCGGTGCGACTGGCGATTCTTGAACAGTTAGCGTCTGTGGGGATCGCGTTCTTGGACGAACCGACGGCGAACCTTGACCGGCAAAAGAAGCGGAATCTCGTCACTCAGCTCAAACAGCTGGATAGCTTCGAGCAACTCACGGTCATTAGTCACGACCAGACGTTCGATTCGATGACGGACTACACGATCACCATCGAGAAAGACCGGCAGACGTCGGAGGTGTCGGTCAATTAATGCCGATCGATAAACGCGGTGTCGCGTCTGAATTGGAGGCGAACGTTGACACGATTAAGACGTATCTCGAAGACGATACGGGGATCGTGGAGCGGTATCAGGAGGCGTTTCAACGGTTGCCCGATGAGTGGACGAGTGCTGAGATTCGAGCCTCGCTTCAGGACGCGTCATACCCGGGGGCGTATCCGACAGACGAGTTTGATGACGTGGACAGCATCATCGTTCCGTACCCGGAGAGTGACGGGTGGGAGAATCACGAGCAGGTCAACGAGTGGGCGCGCGAGATTATTCATGACGTGCCGGTGATGGCTGTCGATGGGTCACAGCTCCCGCCGACAACGCAATTCAACGTCCCGCTCGCGTACGTCCAAGCGGCATGGGCAGTCAACCACCATCACGCCGAGGGACGGCTTGACCGTGGCGTCGAAGGACGACTCTTGACGCCTGACGAGGTCACACAAGAATCAGAGGACGGAGACTACCGGTTCGTTGATTCCCAACTCGTTGGACATCACCGGTTCGAACACGAAGGACAGCTACTCATCAACCAGCTCTCGGAGTTAGCTGACGCGCGTGATGCAGGTGATATCGATCAGACGCCGGTCGTGTTCTATGACGGGCCGTTGATCGCGTCATTTGCGAATCCGCTAAAGCCAGAGACCCGAGAGCGGTACATCTCGACGCTGAGTCGAGTTATTGCAGCGAGTCAGCACCACGAAATCCCGCTGGTCGGGTACGTTGCCGGGTCGAGCGCCACTGAGCTCGTGAAGATGACGCGGCTCCTGTTACGCGAAGAATTCGGGACGGATCGCGTCATTCCGGATGCGCACGTCCTGACGGAGCTGATGAGTCCGTGGGGTGACACGACAATCCCGTTCATCTCGAAACGCGATGGGAGTATCGACGCGTTGCAGGCAACGTACAACGGGGAAGCGTACGAATTCCGCGATGACATCTTGTTCTCGTACTTGAACGTGCCGCCAGGCGCTGGACTCGACCGAATCGAATTCCCCGGGTGGCTGTGCCGCAGTAACGGTCCCGACGGGTACGATTCGATGTACGAGTACACCGTCGACATTGTGCGGGCAGAAGCAGGCATCGGACGTGGCTATCCTGAAATCCTGCAACAGGCCGACAGCGACGCTGTGTTAGACCATCAGGACCGACAACAGTTCCAGCGCGTCGTCCAACGCTGGGCTGAATCGAACGACGTACCGCTGGAATGGGACGCCAAAGCACTAAGCAAGGAACTTCGACGACGATGATTCACCACCACCACACCCCACACGTACCAGCCGGATGCAGCGCTCGACGACCAGACAACAGTACGGAGACGAAGCTATGACAGACGCACTAGCTGACGGAGACAGTCCGGATCTCGATTCGTGCGTTCGGATTGGCAGCATCGTGTCCTCGAACAGCCACCTGGATTACGTCGCCGAGGTGTACAAGGAACGAGACTGTGATCGTCCACCGGAACTGCACGAGCGCGAATTCGGGCAACCCGTCTTCATCAAGAAAACCGTCAACGGGACCGAGCACGCAGTCATGGGCGTGATTTATGACACGCAGTTAGTCGATCCTGACCAGGGGCGAACCGGGCCGCGATTAGCGCAGGACGACCAGGCCCAATTCACGCCGGGATACATCGAAGAGCGTACCACGCTCGCTGGCGTGGCGCTTCTCGGTACCGCAGAAATCGCCGAAGACGGGGCAATACAGGAGCCAACCCATCAAATGCCGCGGTGGACGTTAGAAGTCGAGGATACCGTCTTCCACTGTCCGGATCAGGTCACGGTTTCCTTCCATACCGTCGACGATCAGATTCAGTTGGCGTACATGGATCGACTCTTGGATATTGCTGGTGACCTCGGGTCGGAGGTCATCGTCGCACTGATTGACCGGTTACGAGGGATGCTGCCGGAAGACGATCCAAATCAGCGAGTACTAGACGTGGTGGAACAGAACGTGCAGTGGCAAGCGCGTGAACAGCGAGGGATGGTCTGATGGCTGATCGATCAGACGTGGTCGGAACCGTCGCTGGACCGGGTGACGATCCGAACGAATTCGTGTTCGTGACTCCGTCGGACAAGTCGATCAAGACGGGTGAGTTCATCACGTACACTGTCCCGGTTGAAGATGAGCCACGATCGGTGTTCGCTCGCGTGACGAACCGGGAACTGATTCGGGGGCTTCCTGAAGGGTTCCTTGCGGATCCGGAGGTCGGGCCGGAGACAGTTGCGGCAACGCTCGGTGTGCCGACTGATGACACTGAGTTGTACCGGTTGACAGCAACGGTCATCGGGTACTACGACACGAACATGACGACGTTCGCTAATCCTCGCCAGCTGCCTGACCCGGGTACGCCACTGTCGATTGCACCACACCAGCAACTCGAAACCGTGTTGCCGAACCTCGGCTGTGAAACTGACAGCACGGATGTCACAACACTTGACGGAGTCGCGCACATCGGCTGGCTGTTGAATCGACCGGCAGAGGCGACAAATCTACACATTCCGATCGAAGAATTCGCTTCGACACACCTAGCGATTCTCGCTTCAACGGGGAGCGGGAAATCCTACACTGCGTCGGTCTTGATCGAGGAGATGATGCGTCCGAGCTCGCGCGCATCACTGCTCGTGTTTGACCCACATGGTGAGTACGACACGCTGGCGGAAATGCAGGGTGAAGAGGCGTTCCAAGGTGCAGATGGGTATGAACCAAGTATCGAGTATTACGACCCGGAGCGCCTTCGAGTTCGCATCTCTGAACTTGAAATTGGTGACGTGATGGCGATCTTAGACAACCCGAGTAATCGGATGCAAGAGCGGCTGTCGACGGCGTGGCGCGCGATGCAGAGACAAGAGAGTCGGACGTGGGGTATAGACGAACTCATCGCCGAAATGGAGCGAATCTACGGCGATGATGACGCGAGTGTCGGCGCATTAGAGTGGCGGCTCCGCCGATCGATCGAGCGAAATGATCTCTTCCATCCGGAAGATAACGTTCCGCTGGGCGAGATTGTAGACCCGGGGCAGTGTACGGTACTCCAGATGGATACGTTGGATCGGTGGGACCAGCAACTCATCACGACCGTTCTTCTGCGGCGGATGTATCGAGAGCGACTTGATGACGTGCGGGACCGCGATTCGGATATCGAGCATCCGATTTTCGCCTTGTTCGAAGAGGGACATCGGTTTGCTCCAGCCTCCGGTGATGCGCCGTCGCTCGGAATTATGCGAACCATCACGTCTGAAGGCCGCAAGTTCGGATTTGGGCTCGGGATTATCAGTCAACGCCCGTCGAAAATTGACCAAGATGTTCTATCGCAGTGTGGGACACAAATTTCGATGCAGATTCAGAATCCGACCGACCAGGATGCAATCAAGAACTCTGTTGAAGCTGCGGGCGAAGACGTTCTCAGAGAATTACCTGGGTTGACACCTGGTCAAGCAGTCGTTTCTGGAGACGCGATGAACACGCCTGCGCTGATCCAAGTCCGTCGTCGCCACACCGAACACGGTGCTGGAAGTCGCCCAGTAATCGAAGAATGGCGCGAAGCCTACGAGGAACGCCAACGTGAGCCGACTGGATCAGAAGCAGCTGACTTCGGCGAGGGAGACTCAACTGGCGTTCAGAGCTTAGACTAAACAGGCTTGTTGAAATCCTCAACTAGTGATAGGTCTCAGCAGACGTGCTGCATACAGGGCGCGTATCTCGTACAGGAGAAGCGTCAGATTCAGTCAATACCAATCGGTCAATACAGGTGAAAGCGTTACCGGAGTAGCCATCCACCTGTCCGATCCCTCATATTCAGTTCATTGGCCAGTTCGGCTCTGGTGAATCCGTGACGGCATAGACTTCAACCGGAGAACTTGTGAGTCTTAACTAAAGGGGAATGACTTGAGATATTGACTGATGAGTTGTTCTGTCCCCCGACGAAGATGTTCCGAGAGAGACTCTTCACTCATGTCTAATTCAGTAGCTAGTTCTTGGATTGTGACTTCCTGCGAAGGGCTATAATAGCCGTTTTCATATGCAGCCACAGTCGCTTTGAGTGCCGCTAACCGTGTCCGTGCCTCACTCGCGGTCAGTGAGCCAGTATAGATCGGCGAACCCGGTTGTATGTGACGGCCTCCCTCAGTAAGGAGACCTGTATCCACAGGAGTGAAGCCAATATCTTCTATAAGACTCGAAACGACACGTTTCGCCTCATCATCATTTCCAGCGATAAATATCGCAAAACGATCATCCGGATCGGCATCAAGCCGTTGTCCGTCTCGGAGATTTTCCCAATAAATAGAATTGAATGCCTTGACCACTCTTGAGTCTTCGAGATGATCCGCAATGAGGTCTGTATGTGTCTCCGCTCCGTCGACTAGTCCATCACGCCCCGGATAATAATTGGAGGCACTGATAACGATCTTATCACTGAGAGTGTCCGCAGGGAGGGATTTGTATGCATTGAACGGAATCGCCTCCATGACAACTTCGCCGAAATCGGCTGTTTCAGAGACGGTCCCCGCATGAGCGTTGCTTCCCAGATCGTCAACGAGGTCGGAGAGTGTTTCTGGCCCCCGAGAATTGCTGATCATAACCTCGTGGCCTGCTTCAACGAAGTTCTGAGCGGCTGTACTTCCCACATTTCCTGCGCCAATCATTCCAATTTTCATCAATGGGCTCCTGTTCCAGCCTATGAGTGGGGACGTGAAAAGCTACCAAGTTAGGAGTCTGGTTGCTACTACCGAGGGTGGAAGTGAGGGAGTCTCCTTATCAATCCATACTCGTCTCAATTGAAACCTGAAGTACGTGGCTCGCTCCTCCTGTAGTATCCTCAACTGAGGATACTCCTCTTCGGAATATCTATTACTACGAATTTCGTAGTGATGCTATGAACGAGAGCAAAGGAAGTCAAGGGTCAAAACGGGGTGAAGGGGTTGATGAGAGTACGCTCTTCTCACTTCTTGGGAAGGCACATACCTTAGCAATCCTCAATGAAGTTGTCACTACAGACAAGCAGTCGATCCGTTTCGGCGGACTCCAAGATTCGCTCGAACTGTCGCCGAATACACTCTCTCGACGACTCGATGAACTTGTCGAAGTTGGGTTTCTTGAACGTACACAGTACGACGAAATTCCTCCACGAGTAGAATACGAAGAAACAGAAATGGTAAACGATCTCACGCCAGTTTTTCGAGGACTAGAGATATGGATGGAACGGCACGGATCAGAGCAACTTGAGTGTTCCTGAGAATCAGTAGTTCATAAAGCCGTTAACTGAAGCCGACTCAACACCATCAGTGAACGTGACTGTCGAGTCGATTCCAGTCGCTGACATACTTGAAACTGGGGAGTAAATCTGATCCGGGCTGACAGCGCTGAATCGACACGACGTGTTACGGGATTTCTGCTACGACATCGCCGAGACTAGTCCCCGAACAGTCGAGAAAAGAATCCACCGGAGTCGTCGGTATCCGACGCGTCTTCCGTGGTGGCTGATTGCTCGATGTCCGTGCCGGTTTCGGCCGCGCCGTTTAGGAGTTCGGTGACGGAGTACCCGATCCACTCGGCGAATTCCTCGGGTGCACCGATGTAGACGCTTGTGGACGATTTCTCGGACATGAATCGTTTAGGGAGGCGCTTCTCGTAGTCGTACACCTCGTACTCTTCGCGGTCGAAGTCAGCTGTGATGGCATTCGGCTCTGACTCGAACGTGACACGGCCGCCTTGAATATCCCGCTGCCACTTCAACCGCCCCGTGTCGTACGTCTTCTCGGCCGGCTCGTCAGCGGGGAAGTACTCGGGTTGCTCTCGACCGGCTTCGTCGTAGAATTCGCAGACAATACGGCGGACGTCTTCGATCGTGCCGTTCCCGTCGGTCCAGGGTTGTTCGGTGAGCATTCGGCGGGCCACGTAACTGAAGATCGGGTTCTGTCGTTCCAGCACCTCTGAGAGATCTTTCTGCGCTTCGCGGAAGCCCGGATCCTCCGGGTTGGAGGGGAAGGAGACGTCCATGCTCAGGATTTTCATTCGATTCCGGAACTCGGATTTCGGGAGCGCGTCGTTGGTCGTGAAGATGAGGCACGGCTGATTGACGCTGGTGGGTGTCCAGTCGCCCCAGTAGTTTCGGATCGGGCTCCACCGCTGGATCTTCTCTTTCTCCGCGTCGATGATGGCGTATGGGAAGCACGTGTCCCATTCGCGGACGCCGCGAACCTCTTTGACGCCGACGTCGTCTGCGTCCACACCGGAGATGACCGTGTTGTCGGAGACGAGTCGCAGGATGTATTCGGTGAGTTTGTCTTTCCCCGCGTCGCTTTTCCCTTCGATGTAGAGGTGCTGCAGGACGTTGTCCAGCGTCCGTGACGGTGACGACAATGCCTCGGCGTACTGGTTGGCGAACGGAGCCCAGAACCCGTAGAGGAACGCCTCGTACATCTGCGCCATCACTGCGGTCTCGGACTGCGTGTGGCCGTGATTCTGGACCGTCTCGATGTAGTCTTCGATGGTTTCGAGGCAGTGATCCAGAACTTCAGGGGTCGGCTCGTCAGTGGCGACAAGAATCATCTCGTCGTCCTCACCGATCACGACCTGCTCGGCTTCCGGAAGGACAGACATCGTCGGGATAGCCGTCGATTCCTTCACCTGATTGTTGTACGCGCTCAGCGGCGCGGTGATGCTGTGATCCTCGACGGTCGCGCCGCGGTCACGGAGCCCGGCCCCGAACTCGTCGGCAGTGTCCTTGTCTACCTTGCTGGTTCCCATTCGTATCTTCTCGTCGGGCGCACGGACACGCGGACGGTCGATCCCGTCCGTCAGCCCCGTTTCGTGATCCGATTCGACGAGCCCGACGTCCGGTGACTCGTCGTCGTCCGCAGTGTCGGTCGAATCGTCTTCGTCCGTTGGCTCGTCCGGCTCGACGACGTTGCGGTCGGCGTTTTCGGGTTCTTCGACGAACGCAACCGTCTCGTCTGCTTCCTCTGGGTCGTCGACAACGGCAGTGACCTGATCGGCGACATCTTTCAGGTCCTCAACCGCGTCCTGATTCAGGGCAGCAGTATCGCTCACGTCGAGATCGCCAGCACCAACCCAGTACTCGATGCGGTTCTCCCGCTCTTCCGGTGAATCGGCATCTTCCAGTGCCTCGACAAGCCCTTCAAGTAGCGTCTGGTCGCTGTACCCCTCACGGTACTCGTCGATGAATCGCTCGAACTCCTCGTCCAGTTCGGTCCCGACATCGGTCGTAATGACGGAGATCTGGTTCGTGTGGTACTCCCAGGAGTTCCGCGAGAGGTTGGCCGACCCTTGGACGAGCTTCACCGTGTCGTCCGGCATGACGATTCGGTAGATCTTCGAGTGGACTGTCTTCCGATTCTTCAACCGAATCGTGAGTCGATCGTCCTGTCGCAGTCGGACGAGCGACCTCGCTGTCGAGACTTCGTTCACCTGGTCGGCGTAGTCTTCGGCGTTCCCGATGAGTACGTCAAGTGAGCCGATGTCGTACTCGGTCAGCATCTTCACCATCAGGTCGGGTGTCTCCGCGTACGTCACGGCGTCCACATGACGAGCGCCTGCAAACAAATCGAGAAAGTCAGACCGCTCTTTCACCATCGCCAGGCGGTATTCCGCAGCACCGGATCCGTAGAACTCCGGCATATCCGCGAACCTGTCAAACGAGATATTCGCCGTCAGTTCGTCCATACACACAGCAGCGGTCTAACACGAATAAAACCGTACCGTGGAGCGGTAGTGGAGCATACGCTATAGACACTCAGAGAGACTCACTGCTCTTCCCTATTGAGAGACCCTTGACGATGATCACGATTGAACGGCAGTCCTTGCCTCTCACCCGATGGGCAAGAGCGGGACGACCAGAAAAACTTCATACCAGACGGCAAAATGATAGAATGGCCGTACACCACTACGGCCATCGAAATTCGGCGCACCACCGTCGGATTTCGTAGGTGAGGCCCCTGGTACCAGGGGAGTCACTCTCTCTTCGAAGGCTGAACGTCCCACCTGAGCGCCCAGCACTTGTCGACAGACACTTGTACATATCAATGTACGCAAAACGATCCTGAGATTAATCAACTGCTACACCGGGCGCAAACTGTAGTTCTACATTTTTCGTTGTCCGGATCGTGTCGAAGAGCGATTTCACGCGCGCCTGGTACCGCTCAGTTCTCGTTGTTCGTCGTCTAAGGACCTATGAACCTTCGCGGAAGATACCTCGGAATCGCCGCAGATGGGGCCTATGAAGCACGTCTACCGCGGTATCCGGTACAACCATAGCTACGCACTGGATAGGACGGTAACCCCTGAATGACTTACCCTTTTAAATCACCAAATCTTGAAACTGCATTACTCCGATGTCTCGCATTACTACACAGACAGAATCTGTCGGTCGATTACAACCGTCTACTGGTGATTGCTACAACTCTCAAGATCCCGAACGGGTCACAGTCACCCAGAATGCTAGTGTCGTGTCGCATATCACGCCTACCGGGACTGAGAAACCGAGCGACAGTACCTGGGAACCTGTTTCCTATCGATTCGACGAAAGCACGTATGAAGCCCTCGTAGAGAGACTCCGGACGGCAGCCGACGCTGTTATTACTGCCATCGACACTGAACTGCGCGAGTCACTACAGGACCAAGTTGTGGAATGGTGCGCACTTCACGGGTTTGACGCTCCTGACACGACACACACGCGAACGCTCCTCGCGCGACAAGCTGTTCTGAACGTGCTCCTCAAGACGACACTGTACGAGCGGCACCACCAGCAAGGCGACTTGCCATCGCTGCCGCCCAATACGCGAGAGGCACTCCGACGAGCGGCAAAGCAAACAGAGAATCCAGCGTTCCACGAGTACGTTCTTGATGAAATCGTCTGGCTCGCTAACGACACCGACCTCGAACCGATACTTGACGCTCGGGACTGGTTGCTGGAGTCGGGAGAGCCGGCTGAAACCATCGGGCGACTCTATGCAGATCTGATGTCGAACGATGACCGTCAGATACTCGGCCAGTTTCGAACGCCCCCGTACGTGGGATCGCTTATGCGGACGTGGGCAGCTGGTGACGATGATTGTGTGCTTGACCCTGGAATGGGGGCAGGTGTGCTGTCGAGTCCATTCGACCCGCAGTGGAGTGTAAGCACGGACCCAGCCCACGTTGACGGGATTGACCGGAGTCGTCTCTCGCACCTCATGGGCACGACTGCGTTGACGCTGTACGGGCAGGCGCACGACCCGCGTGCGACTGACTTTCTCGACCTCTCACCGGACGACTTGCGACGAGATGTCGACGCGATCATCTGCAATCCGCCGTACACGAGTGGTGACTCACTCCCCGCAGCGTACAAAGACCAAATCAACACGCAGATAGAGCAGTCCATCGAGAGCAAAATCAGCGCACGCTCACCGCTTCATGCGTATTTTATTTACCACGCACGGCAGTTCCTTTCTGCGGGCGATCGCGCGGTCTTCATTACACCGCAAAGCTTCCTCACGACGCGCTACGGAGAATCACTCAAGCAGTTCCTTCTGGAGATGTTCTCGATCAAAGCGTTCGTCCAATTTGATCCGGCTGGTGAACGAATATTTTCGGACGCTCACACGACAGCCCTCATCACGTTCTTGGAAGTAACACCTGAGAACGAATCAGCTGACGAAACGCGATTCATTCGCGTCGATGATTCAGTTGATGAGTACGAACTCCGCCATGCAGTCAACGACGGCGATCCGGGGAGTCCTGACTGGGGAAACATCAACTGCATCCAACAAACCCAGCTCGATCCGGGCAAGAACTGGGAAGCGTTGTTCAGCCCGATGGACATCGATACGAGAAATCTCACACGACTTGACGAGTTCGCCACCGTCCATCGTGGGAAGATGACCGGCGCAGCCGATTTCTTCTGCCTCTCACAGGCCGAGGTTGACGAACTCGAACTCGACACCCAGTACATTTCCCGGCTTATTCGGCAACCGAAACTCGTCGACGGGTACGATTTCCGTGACAAAGACTGGGAGACACTACGGGAGCGCGGGGAAGACGTGTGGCTGTTCGATCCTGACGCCATTCAAGAGATCCCGGAGTCGATCGACACATTCAGCGAGCAAGTGGACAGTGACTCATCGGTACTACCAGATGACGATTCCGGCACGGTAGCGAATCTACTCGCATATTTGCGTGACGGTGTTATTGAGTACGGTCTGTCAGGGACAGGTGCGCTCAAAAACCGTTCGTACTGGTACCGACCGAGGAGACAAGACTCGCCTCGGGTTCTGATTCAAAACGGGGGTCGAGACGGATTCACGTTCCTGTTGAATGAGACTGAGGCGCGAAACATCCACAATTTCGATGGATTCTACGACGTGACGGTGAACGAGACGGAACTGAAGGCGTTGCTCGCGTATCTGAACAGCGGTGTTGCCGAGTACATCGTTCGCAATTACACGCAGACCCTGCAAGGTGGCTTTGAAAAGCTGGGATCGGGGGCGATCAAACAACTGCCTGTAATCAATGTGACCGAAATAAATGATGAGATGACGACTGACCTTGCTGACCTGTTCGATACTCTGAGAGAGACCGCACGGCGCGACGGTGACTGTGAGTCAGTCATTAATCGCATCGATACGGTACTCCAGCAAACCCTGTGATTCGAAGCTCGGTTCTGATTCGCTGTCGGATCGCAGAGAGTGATGCTCACGAAGCTACAGGTAAGATCGGATCTGGTAGGGGAGATAACGCGGGGAAGGATTTTTGAGCACAACCACTCTGTCGACACTATGTTTCGCCGCTCCTTCCTCGCTGCTCTCTCGACAGTCTCGGCACTCCCAGTAATTCCCGACCAATTCGATCCAGCCCATCCGCCAAATCTTCCGCCAGAGGGTAGCCTCATGTTTTGGTTTCATTTCTCCTCCGCGATCGATCGGGATAGGCCGATGAGTACTGATCGGGCACGACGTATGACGGTGGATGAACTTGATCTCGACACTCTCGATGACGAAGAGGCTGTTCAGTTGTTGGAGTTAGCAAACGACGGCGTGTATGGGAAACACGATATGCCTGAACAGTGGCTGGGAGTTTTCGACGAACTGAGACGCGATTTCTGAGGCCAAAACCACTGCGCGCGCTGCCAGTTGTACAACAAACCACAGATTTATGTATCCAAACTGTCGATTAAATGTTGGCGAATCGCATGACACCGGCGACCCACATCACGCAGCGTGATGAAATCAGATCGGCCGAACAGGGGTTCCTTTATAAACGCCGTACCGCCGTCTGCCAAATGATGCCTGTCACGCAGAATGATGGGCGCTGCAGGTTGCAGCAACCCCGCTCGTTTGCACGGCCATGTGGGCGCGTTTGACCATCATTCTCGGTCGATGAATTCCCAGCGGCGGCTTC
>NZ_JACDNQ010000020.1:35494-40213 GCF_013839515.1 Natronomonas salinimetallica
TTGCAGCAACCCCGCTCGTTTGCACGGCCATGTGGGCGCGTTTGACCATCATTCTCGGTCGATGAATTCCCAGCGGCGGCTTCCTTTCTCGCGGCGCGATGCCCGATCGTAGTGCTTATCGAGAATCCGTTCCGAGGCGTCGACCTCCTCGGCAACGACCCCCCGCGGAACGTTGTCGTTCCGATACTTCGTGACCCTCGCCTTCCGAATATCGTGGGGCGAGCGAGATGACGGACACTTACTCATCTTACTATGATCCGTTGCCTCGCAAGTCTCCGGATCACGCTCGTGCGGACACTCCTCGCCTCGAGCACAAGGCCGCGTCCAGCGGTAGACTGCATCCCGGATGCAGCTGGCGGAAACTCGTCCTCTGGTCGTCGTAATCAGAGGCTCCCGTCCATACTCATCCGTGACATCCGGACGAGGACCATCGATCCAGTCCTCAAGCACCCCCGCGATCCAGTCTTCAATCCGGTTGTAACGCTCGCTTTGCTTCCCATTCTTCAGCGGGGTTCCCGTCTCCGGACGGTGCCGGAGGTCGATACCAGGCTCTCGACCATCCAATTCGACGTCCTCGTCCAAATCGATCGAACGGATGCCTCCGGTCCTCGATCCGAGATACCACAGGAGCATCCAAGTTACGTGATCTCGGCTCGCGTACTCGTAGGTCCGAAGATACTCAAGAACCACCGGCACCCGCTCGGGCACAATCTTGCTGTCGCTCACCTCATCGTCGTCCGACAAGCTGGGGAGCGGAACACTCAGGTACAGATCCTCGGAAACAGCATCGATACTACCGCAAAACCGAAGGAAGGACCGAAGAGTCGCGAGATTCGAGTGGAGCGTCTTCTTCGCGAGCTCCTCATCCTGGCCGTTGCTGTAACCACCCTCACGTCTCCATACCCGAAATTTGTAGAGATCGCGGCCACTCAGTGTATTCAGGTTGTCAACTCCGCCTTCCTCACGACACCACTCTAGAAACGCTCGGAGGTCGGATTTATGCCCAGTATGGGTCCACTCCGCCGCGTCGGTATCGACCCGTTCGAGATGAAGGTCGATAGCCTCTGATGGGGTGATCGGCTCGAGATCACTCATCGCTTGCCCCCGTCGGTCGCGACCGCCGTGACCGAAGCGCATTCGAGGCAGAGCCACCGATCAGCGAAGGGGCGACACGGCCGGATAAATCCGCAGTCGTCGCACCGGTGAACCGGCTGTCCCGGTGGCATCAGTCGTCCCTCCACGCATCCCGGACGACGGTCTCGACGCCGTCCTCCTCGAGCGGGTCGCACTCTCCACAGTAGTACCGCCGGTTGCGCTCGCCGTCGATCAGGACCGTCACCGGCCGCTTGTGGGCGTCCGGATCGCCACAGCCGTCACAGCCCGGCCCGTCGATAGCGAACGCTCTCGCGAGGTCCTTCGCTCCCATCAGGAATCGACCTCCTGCTCCTCAAGCGTGGTCTGATCCTCTGTGAGTCGATCTACTGTCGTGTCGTCCGGCTGAATCGCCCGGACCTGCGCAGCCTGCTCCTCGAGGCGCTTCGTCATCGCTTCGCGTCGCTGATCCAGTGTCTGCAGGTCGTCCGCCTGGACGGTCGCCTTCAGCGTGTCTCGGTCGTCGGTGCCGTTGCCGCGCTGGATTTTGACGTCCATCGAGAACATCGGATCGTCCTCGGTCATCGACCGACCAGCCTCCGGAGCTTCGCGCGAACGCGATCGCGTTGTGTGACTCGCCACGAGTCGTCAAAGTCGACGTCATCGTAGTACAGCGGCAATCGCGGGCGGGCGTGCCCGTTGAGGCAGCTATCGAGCTTCTTGCCGATCCACATCTCACAGTGCGGGCAGTACCACGGGGACGGCGTCGCATCGGAGTCATCGACGATCCGATCAGACATCTACCGAACACCTCCATCGGTCGCGACGGCCGATCCACTCGCCGATTCCCCGACGCGCGCCGGTCGCAACAGTTCAGCGTCGCCGATCGTCCGCCACTGGACGTCCCCGGAGTTGAGTTCGCGGCCCTCACAGAGGACGGCCTCCTCGATCACGTCGACGCGGAGCCGACGATCGTCCTCGCCGACGAGCTCGAGCGCGCGAAACGACCCCGACTCGCCCCCGATCGTCGTGTCGATCAGCCCGCGCGCCGTCTGCGTCCCGGCGGCCGACTGGATCGACTCGTAGCGAACGACGACCTCCATCCCGAGGAGGTCGTCTTGACGCGGCGTCACGCCTTCGAACAGTAGCGTCGACGATTCCTCGGTCGACTCGACGGCATCGTCGACGGTCGTCGTGCCCTCGGGTCGCGAGACGGGCGTCACGCCCGTCTGCGAGCACCGGAGTGCGTGCGTCTGGGCCTGCTTGTGCGCCTGCGCTCGTCCGTCTCGGATGCTCACGCGGTCGCACTCGATACAGCGGACGACGAAATCGCTCGGGCTCTCGTGATCGACCCGCCAGCCGCGCGGGATCACACCGGATGCGGGTGGGGTCATCGCTGCCCCCCATCGCAGTACGGACACTCCGTCAACGGGCAGTAGACCGTTCCGCCAGTCGTGCTACAGACGTGTGCCGCAGCGCCGCGTGGCGGCGCGTACGGTTCCTCCCGTCGGTTCATCGCGCATCACCGTCCTCGACGTAGAGTTCCTCGAGATCGGCGCTCTCCATGCCGTCCTCGCCGTCCTCGACGAGCGGCTCGGTGAACGTCGAGACCTCCTCTCGAAACAGCGTGAGGATCTCGCGAACGCTCGACTCGGTCGAGACGGAGCTGTGCTGTTTCGTGATCGTGTTCACCATCGACTCGAAGATCTCGTCTTCCTCCTCGAGGACGTCGATGCCATCAGCCAGCCGGCTGTAGGCCAGCATCTTCTGGAAGCCCTTCGTGTTGAGAATCGCCTCGATCTGCTCGTCGGTCAGGTCCTCCGTCGAGATGCGCTCGGACATCTACCGAGCACCTCCATCGATCGCTTTGAGCGCGCCTGCGATGCGCTGTCCGTGCTCCCGAATGACCTCGCGGCCGCGTTCCGAGAGCGCGTACTCGTGCGAGCGCTTGTCGTGTTCGTTCTCGCGCTTCTCGACGAGCCCGGCGTCGACGAGGGCGTTCAGGTTCGGGTAGAATCCGCCGTCCGTGATATCGTCGCCACGGAGCGCGCCGAGAACGTCCATGATCCGGTGGCCGTTTGCTGGCCCCGAGTGCGCCAGCGCGAGCAGCACGTCGCGCCGGTAGTCAGGTAGGTCGATCAGTCGCTTCGAGCCGCCGTCCGATTTGAGTCGAACGTCGGTCTTTTCATCCGTCGGTGCCTCTCCGTCCGTGCGGGCTCTCTCGCCCGCGCCTGGTTTCGAACTCATCTCTGGGTCACGAAACCACCTTTTCCGGGCCTGTGTCACTACCACAGGCCCGAAATACTAGACGCCGACAGCGATCCGTCGACGTAGCGGTTTCGTAGGTACTGCCTCGAACTAACTATGCAAAAATGTATCGCCCAAACCGAGAAAGATATAGTATCTTAAACAGTACTTTGGTTTCTTAATAAGTGAGAATATGCATATAGGTAGAGTTAATGAGACAGTCCGGTACTTGGATGTCGATTTGGGATGATCGGATACTTGAGACAATCCGATCGAAAGGTCCTCTACCTGTCGGGGAGATCGCCGATGAAGAGGGGGTTAGAATACAACAGCCGTCTGTTTCTCGTCGCTGCTCGAAACTTGCGGACCACAGTTTGGTTATCGCTCTTGGGAACGGCGTTTATCAGATAACTGAACAGGGGAAGGGATATCTTGACGGCGAATACGATGCGGAAAACGGGGTGTGGATGCAGGACGGAGATGACAACGGCGCGCCGTCGGCCGGGGAACAGCCGGGTGAGATATGAGCGATCGTCGATCGGCTCCTTGGATGTGCCCGCTCGATGAGCGGATCATGGAGATCCTCGATCGGGAAGGCTGGTCGACCCCACGGTTGATCGAGGACGTCACGACAATGAATGCCTCGGAGGACCGATCGCGTGAACGATTGAAGCTGTTGTCTGAGGCTGGCCTCGTTGCCCCGATCTACGAGGATGCGTCTATGTACGAGCTGACCGGCGAGGGACAGCGGTATCTCGCCGGTGATCTCGATGCGGCAAAACATGTGGAACGGCCGAATCCACACGCTGTTTAGTCAAAGAATCTAATTGATAGAAGAATATATTACATTATATAAAATATGGAATCGGATAGCTGGATATACAGGATAATTGACCGACTTATTGGGGTCAAAAATGTTCAGCAACTCCGAGAAGATCTCAAAACAATCACATTTGAAAAGTCTGAAAAATTTCAGCGCTGGGATGCTGATGTGCAAAAGACTCAAAAACAGGCACTTGAAGCTGCGAATAAAGCAAGAGACAGCACTTGGGATAAAATTACACTTGGTTTAGGAGTCGTGGGCGTTCTGCTCGGTTTTGCACCTATCATTCCATCTGTTATTGAGATTGTTGGTTTGATCATTTCAATACTCAGCGCAATTAGACGAACCGCAGTCGAGATTCTGATTTATCGAGATCCATACCGTCTTAGGCATCCGGACAACGTGAAATTCGCTTATGCGTGGAACAATGCGATGAATGGGGCCACATCCCTTTTCTTTATACGGCTCTGTTGAATCACTAGACAGCGGCGGGATCGGTCGCTAAATCAAAGGAATTGAAGCGGGAGGCTTCCGTTGTCCATGACGCAAATCTCCCG
>NZ_JACDNQ010000021.1 GCF_013839515.1 Natronomonas salinimetallica
CCCTTCATCCAGATGCCGGACAATCTCGATCCGACGATCTCCACTCATTACCTTCCAGTCTCATTCCATGCCCATAACTTCCGTCACTCATTAAGCGATTTTGCGACGGCGATGAACGTCCTCAAACGCGGCTTTTCTGAACTAGGGCTGGGATGGCCCGAAGACACGCCCGTGGAGACTGTGACCGCTACGGACACGACTCACTTTGAGTCCGTGTCTGCAAGTCACGTCGTAGAAACGGGAAGCCTCGGGGTCGTCCGGAAGACAGCGTCTTCCGTGATGACGAGAGACTCCGTCTCTCGAACCACTTGACCCCGAGGCGATTCACCGGCTGTCCCCAGTGTGTACGCGAGTCGCGATCTCGGGGTGCAATAAGCGAGTCGCAATCTCGGGGGTTCGGCATGCGGTTCGAGACGGACAGCCGGGGGTATTAGAAGGGGGCTTCTGGGCCTTCGTCGTCGTCGCCGCCGCCTTCGCCGGGGAACGATGGGGAGACCTGTCCGCCCGCCATCCCCTCGCTACCGCCGCTCGAGCCGGTATCGGCGTGAACGGTGTCGATTTCGGGGATCTCCTGGGTCATACGGCTCTTGATCGCCTGGATCGTCATCGGGGAGATGCCACAGCCGGAACACGCACCGCCGAGCATGACGGTCACTTCGCCCTTCTCGCGGTCGAGGTTCTGGATCGCGGCGCTGCCGCCGTGCATCTGAATCTGCGGGAAGTTGCGGCGGAGGAAGTTGCTGATTCGCTCGCGGAGTTCGTCGTCCGTGTCGGCGGTTTCAGTGCTCATAGAATCCCGTACGTAGCGCAGCCGTATGAAGATTTGCCTCCGGATCTGACGTTTTGTCTCCGGCTTTGACCCGTTTTGTCTCCGGCTTTGACCCCCGATACGGGGCCGACATCCGATACGGGGCCGACATCCGATACGGGGCCGACATCCGATACGGGGCGACATAACACGTGATCGGCAAGCGCCGACCCGGATCGGCGCTCACCGGATGCGAGGACCGACCAAACCACGACTACCGACCGAATACGTGAACGTCGGGAGTCGGGATATAAAAATCGGGAGAGGAACTGTAAAGTACTGACGGCCAAACGGTGACGTATGGATTTCACGTACACGGCCGAGCAAAAACAGATCACGGACATGGTGTCGGAGTTCGTCGACGAGGAGATCGTCCCCGTGGCCGCGGAGATCGACAAAAAAGACGAGTTCCCGGCCGACGTCGTCGATGAACTCGCCGAGTTGGGCCTGATGGGGATGCCGTTCCCGGAGGAGTACGGCGGGGCCGGACTCGATTATCACGCCTATCCGGCGGCACTCGCGGAAATCTCCCGCGGCTCGGGGGGGCTCGGTACGATCGTCGCCGCCCACATCTCTCTCGCCGGGAACATGCTCTATGCGTTCGGCGACGAGGAGCAAAAACAGGAGTACCTCACGCCGCTGGCGATGGGCGAGGACATCGGCGCGTTCGCGCTCTCGGAGGCGGGCGCGGGCAGTGACGTGCCGGCGATGGACACGACGGCGAAAAAGGAGGGCGACGAGTACGTCATCGACGGCGGCAAACTCTGGATCTCGAACGGGTCGGTCGCCGACACCGTGACCGTCTTCGCGAAGACCGACCCCGAGGCCGGCAACAAGGGGATCTCCTCGTTCATCGTTTGCCCCGAAGAGGACGACGGCTTCATCGTCGAAGGCACGGAGGAGAAACTCGGAGACAAGGGCTGTCCGACCGCCGAGTTGCGCTTCGAGAACCTTCACGTAGACGAGTCGCGCCGCCTCGGCGAGGAGGGACGCGGCTTCGTCCACGCGCTGAAGACACTCAACGGCGGCCGGATCACGATCGCCGCCCGCTCGGTTGGGATCGCCCAGGCCGCACTCGAGGAGGCGACGGCCTACGCCCAACAGCGCGAGCAGTTCGGCAACCCGATCTCCGAGTTCCAGGCGATCCAGCACAAACTCGCCGACATGGACACGAAGACGCGCGCGGCGCGATTGCTCATGCACTCCGCCGCCGACAAGAAGATCAACGGCGAACACTTCGTCAAGGAGGCCGCCCAGGCGAAACTCTATGCCTCGGAGGTCTCCCGCGAGGTCGCAAACGAGGGGATCCAGATCCACGGCGGCTACGGCTATACGAAGGACTTCCCCGCCGAACGGTTCTACCGGGACGCCAAGCTCAACGAGATCTACGAGGGAACGAGCGAGGTGCTGCGGAACACGATCGCGAACGAACTGTTAAACTGAACTGATCGCTCGGTTCGGCGTCACCGCCGGCCGGTGTCCCCTCCGCGCGACGACCGTTCGTCCTCGGCCCGTTCGTCCTCGACCCGCCCGCCCATCCACTCGAACTGCGCTTCGACGTGCTGTCGACCCGCATTGGTCAGCGTGTAGACGTCCTCGAGTCCCTCCACTCGCGTATCGACGAAGCCCTTCGATTCGAGCGCGTCGAGCGCGCCGTAGAACCGATCCGGTTTGACCCGACGGTCATAGTGCGTCTCGATCGCCGATTTGAGGGGCTGCGCGCGTCGTTCCTCGCCGTATAGCAGGATACAGATGTCCCGCCGCAGGCCGCTCGTGAGCCACTCCATGTGTCGACTCCCGCCGCCATCGACAAAGGGCCTCCGGAGCGTGCGGCCGGGACCGGTAGTTTGGCAACCGGGCGACCCCTACGGCCGTCCATGTCGACGGCCGAATCGGGCGAGATATCCGCCCGCTACGACGAGCGCGACGACGAGCGAGTATTGACCTTCGAAGCCGACGGCCGAACGGCCGCGATCGCCCAGAACGTCGACGGATACGCGATGTTGAAAGTCCGGTCGACCGCCGACGGTGACGAACTCGAACGCTACTACGGCTTCGATATGGCGCTCGATCACGCCGCTGAACTGCTCTCCGTTACCCCCTCGGAACTCCCGATCCCCGAGAACGCCGCCGATATGGGTATGTAGCGCCTTCGACCCGGACACGTCGGATCGGTCGGTAATTCCCGGACACGTCGGATCGGTCGGTAGTTATATGTCCGTCCTTCAGGAGATCCTACGTATGGACGCCCACTCCGTTGTCGACGACTGGGACGCCGTTCCGTTCGACGGTGGGTTCGGCGGGATCGACCGGCTGGCCTCGCAGGGATTCGACGGGGCGATCGAGGCGGACGGAACGTGGCTGTTCCTCCGCGACGGCGAGGCACTCGCGGTCATCTCGGACCTGGGGGCTGAGCCCCGACCGGGGAGTGTCGACGCCTTTGAGGACGCTACCGGCCGAAAACACGAAGCACCGGCTCCGGCCGTGGCGACGCTCGCAGCGATGTTGGCGCTCGATGGCGATGTCCGCGGCCAATACTTCACTGACGACACGCCCCTCGACGCGGTGGACGAGACGCTTTCCGGGGGTGGGTTTACCGGATACGTCGAACTCTCGGAGAACGTTCTGAGCGGGGATTATTATTACGTCTACGTCGACGGCGAGGTCGAGCACGTCGGCTTCGTCGGCTCCTCACAGCTTCTCACCGGCGAGGAAGCCGAATCGAGGGCCGAAGGCGAGGTCGGCATCTACGACGTCATCGCGGTTCGGCTTCCCCGTCCGGAACTCCCGGTGCCGGAGCCGGAACCGGAGCCGGAACCCAAACCGGCCCCCGAACCGGAGCCGGAACCCAAACCGGCCCCCGAACCGGAGCCGGAACCCAAACCGGCCCCCGAACCGGAGCCGGAATCGAACTCCATCCCCGAGCCGGAATCCGAACCGGAGCCGGGATCGGATCGGGATACCGAGGGGACGGTCGCGGATGCCGATTCCGGGGCGGACGATAGCGATACCGACGCTGACTTCGGGTGGGAGACGGAGGCCGACGCCGATACGGCCGGTGGATCGGATACCGCGACGGAGCGTGCCGTCGGACCGGACGAACGGTCGGACGAACGAACGAACGGCGAGCCCTCGACCGACGAACCCCAGGCCGTGACGTCGGCCGAGGAGCGATCCGAGGGCGAACACACCGCCGAAACGGAGGGTGCGATCCCGACGCCGGCGGTGGCCGACGATCCGGCCGAGCCGGGAACACGAGCGGACGTCTCGATCGACCACGAAGTCCCCGATCCGCACATCGAGGAGTACGAATCCCGCATCGAGGAGTACGAATCCCACGTCGAGGAGTATGAATCCCGCATCGAGGAACTGGAGTCGGAACTCGCCGACGCCGACTCGCAGATCGCGGAGTTAGAGACCGAACTCGATTCCCTCCGAGCCGAACGCGACGATTTGAAACGGCGGATCGATGCGGAGGACACGCCTCGGTCGGCGTCGTTGTCGCCGGCCGACGCCCTCGCCGAGACACGTCTTTTCGTCCGCGAGGACAGCCGCAGCGGGGGAACGCTTTCGGACGCCCACGACGGCGACGCCGACCGCGAGGCCGTCGCCTCGAACCTCCGGATCGAGTACCACACGACCTTCGAGGACGAGGGCGCGTCGGTCGAGGGACGCCCCTTCGAGTCGTGGCTTCGATCCTCGGAGATCTACGGGTTCGTCGAGTGGCTGGTGGCGGAGCTGCTCTTCGAGATTCGGTCGGCGGATGCCGTCGACGGTGTCCGACCCCTCTACGACGCCCTCCCGGAGATCGACCGGGTCGGCTTCGACGAGACGATCACCGTCGGTGACGACACGGAGGACCGAGACGTCGAGTTCGACATCGTCGTTCACGACAAGCGGGGAAACCCGCTCCTCGTCGTGGCGTTCGATACGGGCCGGGATCCGACCTACGCCGAGGCCATCGAACCGCTCGTCACCGACGCCTCCGACGTCTGTGCGGGCCACGAGACACTCGCCGGTGCCGTTGCGATCACGTCGAGTTACTTCGAGTCCGACGCGATGGCCGTTGTCGGCGAGGCGACGGGCTCTAGCCTGCTCAGCCGGAGCAAATACCGAAGTTACGTCAAACTCTCGCGGACGAACGGCTATCACCTCTGTTTGGTCGAGGCCCGCGACGGCTCGTTCAATCTGACCGTTCCCGAACTGTGAGCCGTTAATCTGACCGTTCTCGAACTGTGGGCCGTTAATCTGACCGTTCTCGAACTGTACTGTTCGGCGGAGACGCCCTCCGGCCGTCGTTGGTCGCGGCTCTCCGACGGCGAATCAAAAGGAGAAAGAACCGGTTTAGCCTTCTATTTCCGGGATATCGTCGATCTTCATCCCTTCGAGTTTGTCGATGATACTGTCGATTTTCGAGTCGAGGTCGTCGACGAAGTCGGCGGTGTCCTCGGTGGTGATCGCACCCTGACTCGACGGTTCGATGAGGTTTTCCTCCTCGAGCACGCGGAGCGAATAGCGGACTTTGTGGTGGGGATACCCCGTCTCGTTCGACATCTTGACGATTCCGATCGGCTCGCTCTCGATGACCATCCGTAGGACCCGAAGATGGCGTTCGAGCATGTCTACTTCCTTCTCAAGTCTATCTATCATGGCATTTGTTAACTCGTGTTTACGGGTTTTAAATGTTGCTGTCCGAGCGGCAGACGTAGGTCCACCCTATGTGTCGTATGCTCCTCCTTGAGGGGGGACATATAAATCCCTTGTGACACCGACACGCACGAGACCCGTTTCGACGCCCGCCGGGAGCGGGCCTGCGACGAGTCGCCGGCCCGTTCAGCCGTCCGGGCACTCTCCGATCTCCGGCCGCGCCTCTGACATACCGTAATCTGTTTACCCCACTGGCGGAAACGTCGTTCCAATGACCGTAACCATCGTGGGTTCACAGCTCGGCGACGAGGGAAAAGGCGGTATCGTCGACGTCTACGGCGATGCCGTCGACGTCGTCGTACGCTATCAGGGCGGCGATAACGCCGGCCACACCGTCGTCTACGAGGGCGACGAGTACAAGCTCTCTCTCGTCCCGTCCGGAGCCGTCCGTGGCAAGATCGGCGTTCTCGGCAACGGCTGCGTCGTCAATCCGAACACGCTCTTCGAGGAACTCGACGCGCTGGGCGAGCGGGGACTGTCCCCGGACGTCCGCGTTGCCGAGCGCGCGCACGCGATCCTCCCGTACCACCGGGTCCTCGACGGCATCGAAGAGGACGTCAAATCCGATGACGACCTCGAAGCCGGAACCACCGGTCGTGGCATCGGCCCGACCTACGAGGACAAAGCCGGCCGTCGCGGCATCCGGATCGGTGATTTGCTCGATTCCGAGACGCTTCGGTCCCGCCTCGAGTACGTCGTCCCGCGGAAGCGTGCGATCGTCGAGGACGTCTACGACCTCGATATCGGCGCGGACGTCGACAGCGAGGCCTTCGACGTCGACATCCTCTTCGAGACCTACCGGGACTTCGGCGAACGGCTCCGACGCGAGGGGATGACCGTCAACTGTGGGGCGTTCCTCCAGGACCGACTCGACGCCGGTGACGAGATCATGTTCGAAGGCGCACAGGGGACCTCGATCGACATCGACCACGGGATCTACCCGTACGTCACATCCTCGAACCCCACGGCGGGGGCCGCGGCGGTCGGCACCGGCGTCGGCCCCACCGTTGTGGGGGGCGGCGAGGTGATCGGGATCGTCAAGGCGTACCTCTCCCGCGTCGGTACCGGCCCGTTGCCGACCGAACTCGGCTCCGTCGAGGGCCAGACCCCGGAGGACGGCGGTCGCCCCGAGGCGGAGGATCTCGCGACCACCATCCGCGATGAGGGTGGCGAATACGGTACCGTCACCGGCCGACCGCGTCGCGTCGGATGGCTCGACATGCCGATGCTCCGACACGCGGCCCGTGCCAACGGCTTCACCGGCCTCGCGATCAATCACATCGACGTCCTCGCCGGGCTCGAGGAGGTACGGGTCGGCCACGCCTACACGCTCGACGGCGAGGAGCTCCTCACAATGCCCCCGACGACGGAGCGGTGGGGCGAGTGTGAGGCCGACCTCCGGACGTTCGACGGGTGGGACGACGCCGACTGGGCGGCCGTCGCGGAGGACGGCTACGACGCCATCCCCGAAAACGCCCGAACGTACCTGGAGTACGTCGGCGAGGAACTCGACACACCGATCTACGCCGTCGGTGTCGGCCCCGGCCGCGAGGAGACCGTCGTCCGAGTCGACCCCGTCTCCTCCCGGTAGCTGTCCCGGTTCTTTCAGTATCGAAGCCCGCGACGGGTACGTCATCGTGAAGTACCCCGCGCACGGTGGCGCGGGGCGTCCGTGTTTAGTCCTGCACTGCTGACGCAACGGTCTTTAATTTCTCTCGCGCTTGCCCGCTGGCTCGCGCCTCCCCTGCAGAGGTAACACCCGAAGCGAAAACTGCTCCGTGAGAATCGGGGCCTCCACCAGCCCCCGATGCCGCCCGTCTCATCACCCGAACACGTCCGGGCAACCTGTCGAGAGACGGAACATTTCCATACTGGTCGTCAAACCATTCCTGCACAACACACACCGCCGCCTTCCGATCTGCGTGATCTTGGAACTCGCACTGCTGACACTTGAATCGCTTCTTGTGCCGGTTCCCACGGGCTGTGTGCTGGCACTCCGTTCGTGGACATCGCTGACTCGTGTACTCAGGGTTAACATCATCAGACGGAATCCCCTCCCACGCAGCTTTGTACGACACCATCTCTTGGAGTGCAGCAAACGGAAGACTGTGCAATCTTCGATTCATTCGCGTGCCGTAGTCGATGGACTCTCGCATGTCTTTGAGGTCTTCAAAGACGATTACCGGAGCCGAAAACTGCGACACCCATTCAACTACTTTCCGCGATACTTTGTGCAGGCAATCGTGAACATAGTCGCGTTCTTCAGTCTGCACGACCGTTTCGAACGCGGTCTGTTCGGCTTTCTGCATCCGCTTGCGCTTGGTGAAAAACTCATGCCGATGTTCTTTCACCGACGGGTACTCGAACACCGCAGAGTCTTCCACCGAACCGCCTTGACTCATCGCAGCGAGGGCAATACAGTCTTCGTTCACGTCGATACCAACAATCGTGTCTGCATCGTGCTTGCTGGCGACGTGATGAGTCTCATGGGTGACTGTGACGTGGAGTCGCCACTCGTTGTGCTTGTGTACGACTTCGGCGGTGCCAACCCGCCATTCATTATCGTTGAATGCGGTTTGGAGCCGGTCGAAGTGATCAGGACTCCCTCGAAGGTCGCCTTTGACGTGTGTGCCTCTCGTGGCGGTGATCCGGAATCGAACCGTCCCGTCGTCTTCGAGGAACAGGCGGTAGCCTTCACCGTGGTTCATCACCATGGGGTAGGACTCGTCGATGTATGGGTAGGGCCGTCGCCACCCGTCATCTTTGTTGTCGTGGTAGGTTTCGAGTTCACCGAGTGCCTTGTCAACGATGAGTTGGGTGGTGTTGTTGACGTGATCGGCGTTATCCACGACAGTCGATTTGATGTCATCCCAATCCCATCCTTGTCGGTCAAGACGGTTGGTTTCATTGCGGATGCGGCGGGCCTCAAGACAGCCGGTTTGCAAATCGTCTCCACTCCCCGTGTGGATATCTAGTCCGAACGACAAGTTCTGGGTGAGTTTGGACGACTGCACTATATTCTCGTATGGTTCGATATTTGTTAAAAGTTCGTGTTGTGACGCGCTTCACCCACGGGCACGGTGGCCCGTGGTACTCGCGCTGTTATTCATTATAGATCCGGACGGATAGGGGGACGAATCCGGTAGATTATGTACCGGCCGGACGCACTATTTAGTACCCCTTCATGAGTGATCATATCGGCGCGCCGGGACGAGGTATCTCACGACGCGAGTTCTTGACGGCGACCGGCGGAACCGGAGCTCTCTCGCTTGCGGGCTGTTCGGAGCCGATCGACAGCGCCCTCGGAAACCAACCGACGAAACAGGTAGACGACGAACTTCCGCCGACCAGCCCGCCCGAGATCGTCAACGTCGACGAGCAGGGTGGCTCTGTAACGCTCTCGTCGGTGACCTCCAGGCATCCGATCCATCCGCTCGAGTCGATGGGTGGGCCGGTCGAACTCCCGCGTGTCTGGGCGTTTCAGGCCGACGATCGCGAGCCGAGCGTCCCCGGTCCGATCCTCCGGACGACCGAGGGCGAGGACATGGAAGTGACGCTCGACAATACCGACGCGAGCCACCCTCACACGGTTCACTTCCACGGCGTCCAAAAGAGCTGGGAGAACGACGGCGTACCGACGACGACGGGTATTCAGGTCGATCCCGGTGAGCGATACACCTACACCATCCCCGCGAACGTGCCGGGGACACATCTCTATCACTGCCACTACCAGACCCACCGACACATCGACATGGGAATGTACGGGATCCTCCGGGTCGATCCCAAGGGCTACGAGCCGGCCGACAAGGAGTACTTCCTGACGCTCAAAGACTGGGACTCCCGGCTCTCACGGACGATGAACGGCGAGGATCTCGACTACAGTCCGCGTAATCGGACCCCCGACGTGTTCACGATGAACGGCAAGAGCCTGCCCCGGACCATCCATCCAGAAGAGGGATCGCCGATCATCGTCGATTCGGGTGACACCGTCCGGCTCCATCTCGCCAACTCGGGCTACATGTCGCATCCAATGCACCTCCACAACCACCGCTACCGACTCGTCGCCAAGGACGGTGGCCGGGTTCCCGAGGCCGCCCAGTACGAGCAGGACATCACCAATATCGCGCCCGCAGAGCGCCACACCATCGAGTTTGAGGCCGATGCCGACCCCGGCATCTACCTCATGCACTGTCACAAGGTCAACCACGCGATGAACGGGAACTTCTACCCCGGCGGGATGGTCAACGCCATCGTCTACCGCGATGCCATGGACTCGGACGTCTTCGCACAACTCATGGAGTACGCGGGCTACGACGGGTGAATCGCCTCGGGGTCAAGTGGTTCGAGACGCGGAGCGTCTCGTCATCACGGAAATCGGAGATTTCCGTACGACCCTGAGGTATTCGCCTCGTACCGCGTATAAAGACGGCGGTAGCATCGGCTCCCGAGTCCGCCCCCGGCTTTATTTTCCGCTTCGCACTCTGTCGGCCCATGTTCCAGACAGTACGACGGCTCTTGCGGGGGCTGTCGGGATCAGGATCTCCACGGATGACCGACGGCGGGACGGAATCGATCGACGGTAGAGCGGAATCGATCGACGATGGAGCGGAATCGATCGACGGCGAGACGACACAGCTCGAATCGCGGTCGCCCGGCGACGGGGAACCACCGGCTGGGTCCGCGGCCGGAACGGTCGTCGACTCCTCGGGCGTGGAGCTTTTGAATCTGCTCGCACAGCCGACGTTCGCTCTCGACGCCGACGGGCACATCGCTGCCTGGAACGAGGCGCTCGAGGAGCTAACAGGTGCGTCCGCCGGGGAAGCGCTCGGCCACGAGCACGCAAGCGAGATGTTCTATCCCGACGGCCGGCGGGCCGAGACGCTCGCCGACAAGGTGTTGGAACACCCGCGATCGGCCCACGAGGCGTACGACGTCGAACTGGACGATGCCGACACACACCGAGTGAGCGATACGAGCACGATGACCGACCAACACGGCGACGAGAAACACATCGCCTTCTGGGCGACACCGCGGTTCGGCCCCGAGGGCGACCTCCTCGGCGTCGTCGAGGTCGTCGTCGACCAGACGGACATCATCGGCTCACAGCTCGCGATCGAGGACCTCGTCACCGAACTCTCCTCGACGCTCGGGGCCGTCCGGAACGGCACCTTCGACGAGCGGGCAAGCATCGACGATGCACACGAATCCCAGTTGCGCGATCAGGGAGTCGACGTCGGGATCGTCGGGGAGTTCAACCAGTTCATCGACGACTTCGAGACCCTTAGTAGCCGCGTCGAGTCACAGTCCGACCAGCTGACCCACATCGTCGAGGACGTCGTCGACAGCGCCGACGAGATCGCGACTCACATCGACGAACAAAACGGGATGCTGGAGGACGCTGTCTTGGAGATGCAGTCGTTTTCAGCCCGAATGGAGGAGGTCGCCGCGACCGCCAGGGAAGTCGACACCGCCGCGACGCAGGCGAGCGAGATCGCAAGCAACGGCGTCGACACGAGCCACGACGCCCGCGCCGCCACCGACGAGGTGACCGAGATCGGCGACGAACTCGTCGAGAATATCCGGGCACTCGACGACCGGATGGGGGACATCGAAACCGTCGTCGAGATCATCTCGGAGGTGGCCGAACAGACGAACCTGCTCGCGTTGAACGCCAACATCGAGGCCGCTCGCGCTGGATCCGACGGGGACGGGTTCACGGTCGTCGCAGAGGAAGTAAAGACGCTGGCCGACGAGACCCGCGAACACACGGAGGACATCACGGAGAGCATAGAGCAACTGCGCGAACAGACCGAAACGACGGTGGATGCGGCGGTCGAATCGAGCGAGACGATCGACAACGCGAGCGAACGGATCGACGAAACGCTCGCCGCCTTCGAGGAGATCGACGACGCCATCGAGGAGGCGGCCAACGGCATCGCCGAGGTTTCGCGGGCGAACGATGAACAGGCCTCCGCGGTCGAAGAGGTCACCGCGACGCTCGAGAACGTGCGCGAACGGGCCGAGCAGGCGGATTCGGCCGTCGACGACGTCAACGCCGCCGCCGCCGAACAGAGCGCGGCGCTGGACCAGTTGGCCGCCCGCGTCGACGAACTCAGGGGCCGCGAGTGAACCGCCTCGGGGTCAAGTGACTGGATCGTCGGTCTCCCGTCATTACCACTGCGTTCGAGCCCTCTTTCTGCCTCGAAAAACAAAAAGCGAGACGGATCGAGCGCCGGTCCCGTGCCGGTCAGTGGATCCCGAGCGCCTCGATCTGTTCTTGATACCGGTTCCGGATGGTGACCTCCGTGACCTGTGCGACCTCGGCGACCTCGCGTTGGGTCTTCTTTTCGTTACATAAAAGCGAGGCCGCATAGATCGCTGCGGCCGCGTAGCCCGTCGGCGATTTCCCCGAGAGCATCCCCTTTTCGGCGGTCACCTCGATGATCTCTCGCGTCTTCTGTTCGACCTCCTCGCTCAGGCCGAGTTCCGAGCAAAAGCGGGGGACGTACTGGACCGGATCGACGGGCTCGAGCCCGAGTGAGAGCTCCTGGGCGATGTACCGATACGTCCGGCCGATCTCCTTTTGTTCGACCCGGGCGACCTCCGCGACCTCATCGAGGCTGCGCGGGATCCCTTCCTGTCGGCAGGCGGCGTACAGCGCGGCGGTTGCGACACCCTCGATGGAACGACCTCGAATCAGGTCGTCGTCGAGCGCGCGCCGGTAGATGACCGATGCGACCTCTCGGACCGATCGCGGGACCCCGAGCGCCGAGGACATCCGATCGATCTCCGAGAGCGCAAACTGGAGGTTCCGCTCGCCCGCGTCCTTCGTTCGGATCCGTTCTTGCCACTTCCGGAGGCGGTGCATCTGTGAGCGCTTCTCCGAGGAAATCGATCGCCCGTACGCGTCTTTGTCCTTCCAGTCGATCTGCGTCGTTAGCCCCTTGTCGTGCATCGTCTGTGTCGTCGGCGCGCCGACGCGGGACTTCGATTGGCGCTCGGAGTGATTGAACGCCCGCCACTCCGGCCCACGGTCGATGTTTTCTTCCTCTATCACGAGCCCGCAGTCCTCACAGACGAGCTCACCGCCACCGTCCGCACTCCGTACCAGCGAATCCGACTCACACTCGGGACAGCCGGTTTCTTCCTCCGTTTCCGTCTCCTCTTCGCTGGTGCGCTCTCGCTGTCGGGTGGGCCCTGGCATTATGCTTATATGGTTTGCCTACTCCTTATATAAATGCTTTGCACACCTGTCTTTTTGCCCCCGCACTCATGGGGTGCCGTACCAGCATCTCGGCGAGCGCCGATCCAGCATCTCGGCGAGCGCCGGTCGGGGACGGACGCGTCGTGGTATCCCGACCCTCGGAAGCGTTATACCCGAACGGGCACAATGGCTGTTTGTAATGGCAAACGGTAAGGTTGACTTCTTCAACGACACTGGCGGCTACGGTTTCATTTCGACTGACGACGACGCGGTCGACGACGACGAAGACGTTTTCTTCCACATGGAGGACGTCGGCGGCCCGGACCTCGAGGAAGGGCAGGAAGTCGAGTTCGACATCGAATCGTCCCCCAAGGGGCCCCGCGCGACGAACCTCGTCCGACAATAAAGCGACACCGTCGGTCGCCGTCGGCGACTGACGACGCAGCTTTTTGCGGATCGACCCATTTTATACGGAACACATAAAGGGCAGACGCATCCCTCCCCGGACGCGTCTCCGGCGATGGCGCCCGTGTGTCCGACGCGCTCACTCCATCGCGATGTAGGTGTGAGTATCCTCGACGCCGTCGAGCGCCTGTACCGCGTCGGCCGCGATCTCCTTGACATCGCCGGGCGAGTCGACGTCGACTTTCGTAATGATGTCGACGTCCCCAGCCACGATGTGGGCCGAGACGACACCGTCGATGGCCTCGATGTCGTCGCGTAGCTGCCCCGCCTCGCCGGTGTGGGCTTTGACCATGACGTAGGCGACGACCATCTCAGGCCCCTCCCTGTGCGAGCGCGCGGTCCGCTTCGCCGACGATGATCTGTTCGACCTCGCGTAGGACGCTGAAATCGGCGATCGCGACGACCCGGTCGCCGACCTCCAGTGAGGCGTCGGCGTCGGGGAGTTGCAGCCGGTGGCCCTCCTTGCCGAACGCGAGGACGCGTGCATCCGCCGGCAGTTCGAGTTCCGACAGCGAGTATCCCCGCATCGGCGACCCCGGCGTAACTGTGAGTTCGAGTAGCTGGAGGTTCTGTGCGATGTCGGCGACCGCCCGGACGCTCCCGCCGACGAGGGCGTTCTTCGCGGCGATGGCACCAAGGCGTTCGGGGTAGATCACCTCGTCGACGTAGTCGGCGTACTTGCCGACGACGTACTCGTCGTCGTCGTCGTCGACCCGGAGGACGGTCCGACAGCCGTGGCGCTTGCCGATCATACAGGTAATGAAATTGACGACCAGATCACCCGAGAGGGCGGCGATTCCGTCGACGTCGTCGAGCCCCTGTTCGAGAAGCGTCGCTTCGTCGCTGCCGTCGCCCTGGATGACCTCGAACCCCTCGTTGCGGAGACGCTCGACTTTCGCCTCGTCGGGTTCGATCATGACCGGTTCGTGGTCCTCCTCCCGGAGCACGCGCGCAGTTCGCATTCCAACCCGGCCGGCACCTACGATGATGAACTTCATGAATCCTCCTACAACGACCGGTCCCAATAATGTTACTCTTTCGCATACACTTCGTGCTGTCGGCGATACGTCCACGACGAGTTCCGTCCCACGGAGGGACGGACGTCCCGAAGGAGTCGAGCCGACGGGCAGGACCGCCTCGGGAAAGGTTTTTCATAAATGATAACAATCACCACGCATGGTACGTGCATTCATCATGCTAAAGGCTGCTACCAGCGACGCCGAATCGCTTGCCGAACGGCTCGTCGGACTCGACCACGTCACCGTCGCGAACGTCGTTGCAGGTGATTTCGACGTGATCGTGGAGGCCCAATCGACGGAGGTCTACGATATCATACACTCCGTCGCGACCCGGCTCAGAGGGCTCGACGACGTAGCGGACACGAAGACGTACGTCTGTCTGGAGTGACCAGACGACTGCCTCCGGGTTCGGCAGGATCCGACGGCGAGTATGAATCGGACGCACGCCGTGAATCCGAGGCCGTTGATGTCCCGTACCAGGGATCCATTTTTAAGCAGCCGACCCTCGACGATGCTGTACGCGTGCTCTTTCAGATGGATCAGCCCGAGACCTTCGAGCCACCGTTCACGAACCCGCTCTGCATACCGACCAGTCCGACGTGACGCTTGAAGACGTGCGTCGAAACCGGCTGTGAACTACCCCTACTGGTTCGTACAGGCCCAAACCGCAAGAAGGAAACCGAACTGGGATGCTCCGTCAGGGATTCGAACCCGATGCCAGACCTCACTTCGTTCGGTCTGCCGTGATTCGAATCCCTTCCGTGCGCGCTTCGCTCCCTCGTAAAACTCGGTCGCTGTAGTGCTCCGTCAGGGATTCGAACCCTGGTCCTTGCCGTGAGAGGCCGGTCGGGTCCGGGACGACGGGGAACTGACGACCAATTCGATGACCCTCTATACGCGGTCTGCGCCTGCTACAGCGAGAATATTTTGCGCCGAGGTATATAAAACACCCAGCCGATTGCCCGGTCGGCAAGTCCGATTCGAAGGACTGTGTCGGGAAAATAACGGTTCGGTACTTCTAGGCGATCAAGGCCGGACGTTCAAGTATAGTGGCAACGTAGGATGGGTATGAGCCAAGTGGCGGGACGGATCGTGCGCGAACTCCACGATGAGCCACATCTCGACGGTCGACGGATTACGGTCCAGTTCATCAAAGAGCAAATCGAGGACCGTGGACTCACCCCCAGAACGGTTGCCGATCGTCACGATCTCGACGTGGCAGATGTCTACCGGGCGCTTACCTACTATCACGACCACCCCGAGGAGATGCGCGCTGTCGAACGGCAGCGCGATGCCGCGATCGAGGAGCACGAGCACCTGACGACCGATCCAAACGACGTACGTGGCTGATGGGGTATCGGATTCTTGCCGACGAAAACGTCGAACGGGCGACGATCAACTATCTCCGGAAGCTCGACCACGATGTCGAATGGATCGGTGATGTTGAGGAACTCGGACTCGGTTCCGATGACGACTCGATCGCTGCGTATGCACGAGAACGGAACCGTCTCATACTCACGCAAGATGACGATTTCTTCACGCAGTTGCACCTCGACGATACTGCAGGCGTGCTCTTTCAGAAGGATCGGACGCTTTCAGCCCGAGAGGTCGGAGACATCGTTCACGAACTCTCCCAGTATGTCGATCAGTCCGACGTGACACTCGAATACGTGAGCCGAAACTGGCTGTAAATTTTACATCTCCCCTCTCAGTAGTTAATATAAATTGACGTGTTATACACTCTCGATGGTCAGTTACTCGACGACGAACGCGCCGTCGAGATACATGTAGTCATGGCCGTATCCACAGTCCGTGTGACAGATCGGCGTGTAGTCACCACGTTCGGACGCGGAGAGTCGTGCTGTCGTCGTCGACGTTGCGTCGGCCGGGAGCGGGATGGGCCGAAGCATCATGCCCCCCTCGCCCATATGGCCCATGTTCCGCCCCGAGGGCATGACCGCGAGGCTGTGGTCCGGATACTTCTCGTTTGCCTCTTCGAGTACGTCGTGCAGATCGCCGTTCGAAGGCGGTGGAATGCGTTCTTCGTTTCGCTCTTCGAGCGTTTCGTGATCCGGGATCGCCTCTCGGACGGCAGCCGGCAGTTTCTCTAGGGCAGTCTCTGCGCTCGTGTTGAACGCGACGATCTCGACGGAGTCTCCGCTATCGAAGGTGATTCGATCGTGTTCGGTTCCGGTGTCGTCTACCAGGATGAACCCCCAGTGATAGGACCCGACATATACCGTCGTATCGAATGCTCTCCGACTACCAGTGATCCCGTTAGACACGCATCCGGAAAGCGCAGCGACCGCACCCCCAGCGACGGACAGGAACCCACGACGACGTAGGGATGCCATTGCAGTGATCACTCGTCCGTTTTAAGCGTTTCTCGTCGGTTTTCAAACTCCTCGTCCGAAAGATCGCCACGAGCGTAGGCCACTCGAAGCTCCTCGAGTGCATCGTCGCGGGACTCCTGGTGACCGATGAGTCGGCGAGCGAGTAGATAGCCGCCGCCGAGAAGAACGATCAAGAACGCGAACTGGAGGACAACGCTGACGATGCTGTATCCGCCGTCGCTGTAGGGGCCACTCATCATCCCGCCGTATCCCATCATCCCCATTCCGCCGAACCCCATCATCAGGAGCGGCCAGAGGAGGAGGATACCGAGAACAACGAGTATGACTGTCGTGAGGTCACTCCGAGTCTCCGACATTTCAGTCCACCTCGGTTTCGTTGACGGCAGCCAGAACACGTTCGAATCGCTCGGTAACCTCGGTCGCGATGGAGTCAAGCGCGTCGTTATCCGCGATACCGACCAGCTGTTCCGGGTCAACTGCACTCACCACGATATCGCCGTTATCATCCTCGTAGACGATGACGTTACAGGGCAAGAGCGCACCGAGTTCGGTTTCCGCGTTCAACCCTTCGTATGCCAGCGGCGGATTGCACGCACCGAGAATCCGATACTGACGGAACTCCTCGCCGAGTTTCTCTTTGAGCGTCGCCTGAATGTCGATGTCACAGAGGACGCCGAATCCCTCATCTTTGAGTGCAGCGTTCGTCGCGTCGACGACATCGTCGAATTCACCGGTAACTGTGGTCTGTATTGTGTATTCCATGAAAATTCATACTCCGTTAACGGGGTTAATACTTTGGGCCCGCCGCGACAGCCGTCGGGCGGGCGTCGTTTTGAATGATACTTCCTCTATTTCGTTCATTTGGACTATTCAAGCTGTTTTCGTCGTCGTTGGAACTCCTCCTCGGAGAGTTCACCGCGGGCATAGCGCTCCCGGAGAACCGAAAGCGGCCGGCCGTTTTTCTCCTCTGAATCGCTGTTGAGAAGCGCGTAGCCGAGATAGAGCGGCACGCCAATCAAGAGCCCCATCCAAAGGAGCCCCCAAAGGCCCATTCCTCCACCGAAGAGCCCCCAACCACCACCGCCCATCATACCGCCGTCGTGGCCTCCGCCACCGTGAGCAGCAGCGGTACCTGTTGCTGCAACTAACAGCGGAACCGCGAGCATCGTAATTCGACGAATTGTCCGTCTGAGAGTTTTGGTGTAGTGTGTCATTGTGATCGTCGGTTTGGTAGTTCGAGTGTCTACGTTCTAGACGAGGGACTCCGGATAGGGACCGTTAGCAGCCGTGTCCCTGTCCGTTCATCCCGGCGGCGTGATCCTCATCCGCCATCTCTTGGGCCATCTCGTCGACGGTCACGCCCATGTGCGCTTCCATCTCGTCAACGGCATCTGGTCCCATGTGATCGGTCATGTGACCATCCATCCAGGCCGCCCACTCCGCTGTATCACCATCGGCTGGCGTCCCTTCAGCTGCCGTCTCGTTCTCCTGGGCCGGTTCGTCACCGTGTGCGCTCACCACCGGCGCGGCGAGCGCGAGGCCGACGAGCGCGAGCGCCACGAGCAGCCATCGTCCGAGGTTTTGGTTGGTCATTGTCTTTCGCCTCAAGTACTCATACGGTGGGTTCGGGGTTATCCTCGTGGGTGTGAACTCAAACAGTAGACCGTCCGAGAACGTCTATAACGCCATCTAAACGTTTCCCTTCAACGAGACCGTCCATGCCTGCCGAATTCGAGGGAGTCTGAGATAATCGGGTGTGCCGGATCACTGTGTCCCTTGACCGTGTAGATCGTCGCTCGGGTAAACCCGATACGTCCGGCCTTGTCGTTCTCGGTAGAGTAGACCGCGCTCTTCGAGTGAGCTCACGGTTTCGGGTGAGCGATATCGAAGCTGTGTCTGGGCCGCTGCAAGATCTTCTTCCCTTGTCATATAGGTTCCTAGAGCATGCCGCAGTGCATACCAACTCATTTGTCGATGCTCGGTGTCGATACCTGCAATCTCACACAACCGACGCAACAACCCGCCGAGTGATACTGGTGGA
Source organism: Natronomonas salinimetallica (assembly GCF_013839515.1). Taxonomy (GTDB): domain Archaea; phylum Halobacteriota; class Halobacteria; order Halobacteriales; family Haloarculaceae; genus Natronomonas. The sequence continues at coordinate 18,599 of NZ_JACDNQ010000021.1, forward strand.
CGAAATCAAATGAAACCGACTCACGAGTGATCCGCCGTTCGCTCCGTCGAGCGGCGTGATCCTCGTGCGTCGTGTGTACATTCTTTTGTCCGTCAGTATGAGGAACTCCCATACGGATTCTGCTTACGAGTTAGCCACAGTGTCTCTGTATTATCGTACATGGAGAAGTTCCGCCGCTGTTGACACCACTTTGACAGTACCTCAGCTGTTTTGTCCCGTAGTCCAACCACCCAGCGTTCTCTGTTCTTTGAACTGTCTTCCTTCGGAATACGGAGCACGCTGTTATCTGTATCCACCCACGAGACCGTTGCTCGTTCGACCTCGATTGGGCGAAGGCCAGCGTCAAGGCTGACCCACACCAACGAGGGAATCTTCCAGCCGTTGGCACGGTCCCAGTCATCCGGCGTCACATCCTCTTTCGGTTTCTCGAAGCGCTGGGCAAGGTATCGCTTCCAGCGGTCGCGTTCGGTCGGTGTGAGGTTGTTGTACGAGGGGACAGAGCCGTATTCAAGCGCAGCATCACGGATTGCTCGTCGCTCGTCTCGGGTGAGATACTCTCGCGGCTGCGTACTGGTATCTGCAGAGAATCGGAACTCCGGTTCCCACTCGCCTAACCCGCGTTCGTGATGAAGCCACTTGTAGAGCATCAAGAGCGACTTCATACAGTTTCGCTTGTGGGTTGCACTGACATCACGGCGCGCGAGGTGACCCATCCACGAGTCAGCATGGTCGTGGGAGAGATTGACCGTGTATCCCTCTTCGTGGTCCCACACGTAGCGGTAGAAGCGATCCATCCGATAACACCGCGGTTTGACCGTCCCCGGTGCGTAGCCGACCGCCTCTTTCGGGGTCTTTCCGAACGTCAACAGCCACTCCAGACAATCTTCTCGCTCCGCGCGGTAGTCAAGCAGCTGTCGTTCGTTCAGATACGATTCGGCCTTCTCCGTGACGACCGGGAACTCATCGAGGTCACTCATGGGGAGATCCCTCGCTGTGTTTCACGATGCCGCATTTGCTGCTCAAAATCCGAGTGGGCAAATTGAAAATCGCCAGACTACATCGGGCTGAGTCTCGTTCCTTCGAACCGGATAGCCCGGCAAAACGGCGGAATCGCAATAGGGCGCGGTTGTGTGTGAATCCTTCGAATCGACATGGCCTGAGCGTTGAGTCGTTCATGGCTGGTTCGTGCAGGCCCAAACCGCAAGAAGGAAGTCGAATTTGGATGCTCCGTCAGGGATTCGAACCCGATGCCAGACCTCACTTCGTTCGGTCTGCCGTGATTCGAATCCCTTCCGTGCGCGCTTCGCTCCCTCGTAAAACTCGGTCGCTGTAGTGCTCCGTCAGGGATTCGAACCCTGGTCCTTGCCGTGAGAGGGCAAGATGATTGGCCGGACTACACCAACGGAGCGTCGGTTGCAACCGTATATACCCGAGAATGAGGTATAACGGTTGCGTTTCATCGACGCATTGGTCTGGTTTCTCACTGTGGGACGCCCCCGGCGTGATCACTGTTCGCTTTCGAACGGGGAGCCGGCAGCGTCGGGTTCGTGGCCAGCGAGCGAGACGATGTTCTCCCGGCCGACGCGAAGCCTCGAAATCACCCCCTCGTCTTCCATCTCCGAGAGGAGCATCGAAACCTTCGATTTCGACCAGTCCGTGTTCGCGACGATATCGACTTGCTTCATCCGGCCCCCGCGCTCTTCGAGCAGAGAGATGACACGCTCGTCGTCGGAACGGAGTTCCTCATCGGACACCGCGGGAGCCACCGGGCCGAACTCGCCGTGTCGGGCGTCGGCTTCGCCACCCTGTCCGGCGTTCTCGTTCGCTGGAGCCGGTTCGCGTTCGGGCTCCGGCTCCGGTGGCTCGGCTGTCCCTTCGACTGCCGCCGAATCCGCTTCGGTGTCCCCGATCGGCACACCGGAGCGTCGTATCGTCCGGAGGACGTCGGAGCGATAGACGAGGGCGCTCCCCGCACCGACGACCACCACGACCGCGAGTACGACCAGCGGAACGAGCGGTCCGGTATCGGCCGGTGTCCCGGGCGACGTCGGCTCCGATCCCTGGTCGGTTACCGGGGGCGGACCGGCATCACGGGCGGTATACACTACCCGGGGGCGGCGGTCGGTGAACTGTGCTTCGCCGAGCCAGGTGACGGATTCGCTCTCCGCGAGCGTCCCGCCGGCCATGCTGTCCGGTTCCGGATCCACCGACTCGAACCGTAGCGTCGGTCCACGGTCGAATCGGAGCTGTTGGTCCGGGCCGACGTAGAGTCCGTCGACGAACACGTCGCCGACGACGAGTCGGTCGCCGTCGGATTCGGCGAACTCCGTCCAGACGAACGACATCTCGACGACCCCGAACTCGTCGCCCGCCGGCGGCCGTTCCTCGATCCGGGCCTCCCGGCCGAACGATCCGGCGGCCATGTCCCGGCCGGTCACGTTACTTCCGGACTCCGTGAGCGCCGTCGAGCGTGCCCGGAAGTTCCTGTAGCTCTCGGTCTCCTCACTGTTGAACTGCTCGGCGTAGGCCTCGAACTCCCCGACGGCGTCGTCGGTTTCGAGCCGCTGTTCGTACTGGAACGTCCACTCGCCGCTTCCGTTTTCGCGGACGGTTATCCGAAACCGCGTCCGATCGGCCTCGAACTCCTCGGTGGCGAGATCGCCGATGTTGGCTTCCGACGGGGGGGTACGATCCGGCGATGGTCCCTCCGCGGCGTCTACGGGCATTGTGGCCTCCGTGATGTCCGTGGCCTCCGTGATGTCCGTGGCCTCCGTGATGTCCGTGGCCTCCGTGATGTCTGTCGCTCCGGCAGCCGCGATGAGGAGCGAACAGAAGAGCACGCTCAAAAAAAGAGCCACTGCCCATCCTCCGTGTGACGGTCCCATCAACAGCCGGTACCTCGCCCGCCGCAGTATAAAATCCCGTGGCTCGACCCCGGACGGCTCGACGCACCGGTATACCGGTCGTCCGTACGGTTCGGTGATGACCGATACCGGACGAGGACCACCCGTTTCACGGACGGTTCACCGTCGATACGTGACGACCGTGAGCTCTCCGGTCGTCTCGCGGTCGCACTCCTCCCACTCGGCCCCGATCTCGGGGAAGTAGGTGTCGCCGGCCGGTGTCTCCGGAATCTCGGTCACGAGGAGTTCGTCCGCCCGGTCGATACAGGCTTCGTACACCGTCGCACCGCCGACGACGTAGATCGTCTCCTGGCCGGGATCGAGCGCTGCCTCGGCCGCCTCGAAGGCGGCGTCGAGGTCCCGTGCGTGGACGGCTCCCTCGGGGAGATCGAGCGAGTCCCGACGCGAGAGGACGACGTTCGTCCGGCCGGGAAGCGGGCCGCCAAGTCGGTCCTCGATCGATTCGTAGGTCTTTCGGCCCATGACGACCGGGTGCCCCATCGTCGTCTGCTTGAACTGCCGGAGGTCCTCGGGGTAGTGCCACGGCATCTCGCCGTCGGCACCGATGACGCCGTTTTTTGCGACCGCGGCGACGAGCGTGATCTTCATTCGGCCACCGCAAACGAGATACCGGGGGCCGGATCGTACTCCATGAGCCGGACGTCCCCGTATTCGAGCTCGTCGAGCGGCTTGTCGTCCACTTCGATCCGCGGCCGCGACCGGGGTTTCCGCGATAGCTGCCTCAACAGTCCGGGGACGTGATCGTAGTCCGCACCGTCGGCCCCGGCCGGGGCCGTCCCCTCGAGCCACTCGCGCACGTCGAGATACCCCTCGCGATCCTCGACGGCCTGAAGCCGCTCTTGGAGTGTCCCGAGGTGTTCGGCGTACCACGCCCCGCGTTCGCCGGCCCCACAGTACACGTGGGCGTCGACGATCGTGTGGCCGAAGGAGCCGACCTCGAAGCCGGCCCGGTTCGCGACGGCGTGTGTCAAAAGCGAGTACGCCGCGAGGTTGAACGGGATCCCTAACGCGATGTCGCCCGAGCGCTGGGTCAAATGAACGTTCAGGCGATCGCCCTGGACGTTGAACACGAACGTGTAATGACACGGCGGCAGCGTCGAGACGGCGGCGTTCGCCGGGTGCCAGGCGTTGATGACCATCCGCCGGGAGTTCGGCGTCTCCCCGAGCGTATCGAGAACGTGGCCGAGTTGATCGAAGACTAACCGGGTGTCGCCCTCCCGTGTCGTTTCGGTCCCGACGCGAGGGTGGTCTGCATCCGGCCAGCTCTCACCGGGAAGCCGCCCGGTCCCCTCCGGGATCGGGAACCGACGCCAAAACCGGCCGTAGGCGGTGTCGAGGTGCCCCTCGTCGTCGGCCCAGGCGTTCCAGATCTTCGTCTCCTCGCGGAGGTTCCTGACGTGCTCCTCACCGGAGAGATACCACAGTAACTCGTGGATCAGCGAGTTCCACCGGTAGCCGTCCATTCGCTTCGTCGTCAGGAGGGGAAACCCCTCGGCGAGGTCCACCTCGTAGTGGTGGCTGAATCCGGCAACGGTGTCGACGCCGGTCCGGTTCGGCTTGTACGTTCCGCCGGCGAGGACACCGGAGACGAGGTCGTGATACTGACGCATTCGATGGTCGTTGTTGTGTCCCGATGCGCTATGTCCGTTTCGGAGCGAGCCGAGGGCAGCTCCCGAACCGCGGGACCGCCTTTATGTTCCATCGGACCGACGTTCGGGCATGGACTACGACACCGCGAGCACCGACGAGATCGACAGCGTCGTACCCGAGGAATTCGGCGGCATGTGGTTCTTCCGGGAACCGCTCGGGTGTGAGAACCTCGGGATGACGCTTCTGGAGCTGGAACCGGGCGCGAAGGGCAAGCCCCACGACCACGCCGAGGACGGCCAAGAGGAGGTGTATCTCGTCGTCGACGGCGCGTTGACCGTTCGGGTCGGCGGCGAGGAGGGCGACCCCGAGGCCGAACGGACGCTCTCCGAGGGGGAGGCGATCCGGGTCGACGGCGAGACGCACCGGGAACTGTTCAACGAGGGCGACGAGCGGGTTCGGGTCGCCATCGCGGGCGCGCCCTGACCTGTCCCGTATAAAAGGCGCGTTCCGGTACCGTCCGAGCACGCGGATCGCTTTTGTATCGCTTAAGAGTGTGGGGAACCTTCCACCCCGTATGTACCTCGGAGACGCGACGTGGCCCGACGCCGGCGGGAAACTCGACGAAACGTCGACGGCGCTCGTCCCGATCGGATCGACCGAACAGCACGGCCCCCACCTCCCACTGTCGACCGACCACGTGATCGCCGAGGGGTTGGCGCGCGCGGCGGCAGACGATGCCGGCGTCGTTTGCACGCCGACGGTGAATATCGGCGTCAGCCCCCACCACCGCCAGTTCCACGGGACGCTGTCGGTCGATGCGCCGACGTTTCGCGACTACGTCGAATCGCTCTCCCGGAGCCTCGTCTATCAGGGGATCGACCGGATCGTCTACGTCAACGCCCACGGCGGCAACGTCGAGCACCTCCGGGAGGTCGGCCGCCGGCTTCACGACGACGACGCGGCCTATGCGGTGGAGTGGATGTGGGACGAGTCGATCCCCGAGTTGGTCGATTCGCTCTTCGAACGGAACGGCCCCCACGCCGGACCGAAAGAGACCTCGATGGTCTGGTATCTCGCCGACCTGGTTCGGGAGGGGAAACTCGGGGCCGCCCGCGACGACGGCTGTCCCGACCTGGACGCGGTCGAGACGGAGCGAAACGGGGCACGGCTCTACTACGATTCGGTCGAAAACAGCCACAACGGCGCGTTCGGCGACCCGACCGACGCCTCCGCGGCGAAGGGCGAACGGCTCTTCGAGGCGGCGAGGGACCAACTCGTCGAGTTGATCGAGTGGCTCGATGTCCAGCCCTGGGAGACGCTGGGGCCGAGAGCCCACGTCAGAGAGCGTGAGCACGGGGCGGACGGATAGCCGACGGCGGCGTCCCCGTGACCGAAGGGCGCATCCACCGGCGGATTCGACCGCTATACCAGACGACATATCCGTTCCGATCGACGTGTTTTGAATATGTCGCTCCGAGTCGCAGTCGCGGTCATCTGTTGTCTCTTTGTTCTCGTCGGTGCCGCATCGTTCGTCGTCGCCCCGGAAGCGTCCGAGCCCGAACCGGCCCCCTTCGATCGGACCGTCGCGATGGGGATGACGCTCGAAGAACAGCGCATGCTGGGGGCGGACCGATTCGCCCCGCGCGCGCAGGTCGCATACTCGCAGTTCCCCTACGTCGTGGGCTACCGCGGGATCGGCCTGGCGGCGTCCGCGGTCGATGACCCGCTCGTCGAACAGCAGTTCGGGTATCCACAGTCGGTCTACGTTGAGGCCGCGCCGTCGGACGTCTCTCTCGACGGGTCGGGGTATCCCGTCGGTGGATACACCGACGAGTGGATCCCCGCCGACGATGCACACGTCGTGGTCGACAGCGCCGCCCGTACCCCGTCGGGGCCGACGCAGTTGGCCTTCGCCGATCACGAACGCGCAGCCGAGTTCGCCGACGAGTACGGCGGCGAGGTCGTCGACTGGGACGACCGCGGCCGGTTCGACGTCCCGACCTCGGACGGCTCGACGGCCCGCAATCGGGTCGAGACACAGCACGAGGACGCCGATGCGACGGTCGAGGCGACCCGGGAGCTACTCGACCGGCCGGTCGGGACCGTCGTCGGCGAGGACGAACCGACGCTTCGCGCCGCGCTCGATACCGCCGAGGCGAACACGACGATCCTGTTGCCGCAAGGCACCTACGAAGGCCCGGCCGAGGTCGACAAGCCGGTGACGATCCGCGGATCGAACGCGACCATCGAAGGCGACGGAAACGGCACCGTTCTCACGGTCACGGCCGACGACGTCGCCATCACCGGCGTCTCCATCGAGGGGGTTGGCGAGTCCCTACATCCGGACGATTCCTCGAAGGCCAGCGATCGACCCGCCTGGGACCGCGCGACCGAGGAGGCCTACGGATACGCCGACGCTGCCGTGACCGCCGACAGCGTCGACCGACTGCTCGTCACCCGGAGCGAGGTCGAGAGCCCCGCATCGGGCATCATCCTCAGGGACACGGATCGGGCCGTCGTCGATCGCGTCCGGTTCGAGGGGTCCGACAGGTGGCAGTCCGGCTTCATGGGTGTCACCGCGATCCGATCGCCGGCGATCGTCCAGGACTCGACGTTCGACGGCGGACGGGACGGCGTGTACGCCCACCGCTCGAGCGGGATCACGATCCGTGACAACAACTTTATCGGCGGCCGCTTCGGCACTCACTTTATGTACACCTCGGAGGCGCTCTTTGCGGACAACTGCGCGACCGGGCAGGCGCTCTCCGGCGTCGTCATCATGACGAGCCCGTCGGGGATCGCCATCGCCGAGAACGTGATTACGGACACGAAGCAGGGGATCCTGACGAGCGGGTCAGACGTCTACGTCGGTGAGAACGTCATTGTCGGGACGGAACAGGGGATTTCGACGAGCGCGCGGAATTCCCTGTACGCCGATAACGCCGTCGTCGGGAACACGGTCGGCTTCCGTGCGTCATCGATATTCCCGACCAGCGTCGTCGTCGGCAACGACGTCGTCGACAACGACCAACACGTTCGAGCGACGAGCGGGCCGCTTCGGGTCTGGAGCAACGACGGCCGGGGGAACTACTGGGACGGCGCTGCCGGACTCGATCGGCGCTACAGCCCGACGGATCCGGTCGACGGGCGGCTCCATCGAACCGGGGCGGCACGGACGCTCTCCGATGCGCCGATCGTTCGCGGACTCCGGACGCTTCGGGGGGAGGCACCCGGAATGCGTGGCGAGAGCGTCATCGACGCCCACCCCCGTTCGACGCCGGCCAACGCGACGCGGCTCGAGACGGCACAGGCGCTTGCGGACGGCGACGCGACGCTCCAGGGGGGGTGTGGTGCGTGAGCGATGCGCCGGTACTCCGGATCGATGGCGTCTCGAAGTCCTTCGGTACCGTCGAGGCACTCTCGGGCGTCTCGGCGTCGATACCCTCCGGCTCCGTCGTGGCCGTGATCGGCCCGAACGGATCCGGGAAAACGACGCTCGTTCGGATCCTCGTCGGGGACCTCCGGCCGACGGCCGGGACCGTCTCGTACGAGGGCCCCGACACCGAGCGCCCGATCGGCTATCTCCCGCAGGATCCGACGTTTCGGTCGGGCTTCAGCGCCGCCGAGACGCTCGCGTTCTACTCGTCGCTGGTCGAGGGCCGCGAGCCGGAGCCGCTGCTCGAACGGGTCGGGCTGGCGGCGGCGGCCGACCGGAACGTCGAGGACCTCTCCGGCGGGATGCGACAGCTACTCGGCATCGCGCAGGCGACGATCGGTGATCCGCCGCTCGTCGTCCTCGACGAACCCGCAAGCGGCCTCGATCCGAACATGAGCGAGAACGTCTTCGAGACCGCCGCGGAGATGGCCGGCTCGGGGACGACGGTACTTTTGAGCTCCCACGATCTGGCCCTCGTCGAGGAGACGGCCGATACGGTCCTCGTGTTGAACCGGGGGGGAATAGCCGCCTCGGGAGCTATCGACGCACTCCGCGAACAGTTCGACGCCGACTCCCTGCGCGACGTACTGAACGAGGTCGTCGGCGATACGAGCCGTGTCGCGGTCGTCGGGGGGAGCCGATGAGCCGGTTTCAGGGGTTCGGAGCCGTCGCCTGGCGGGAGGTCCGGACGGTCGTCCGGACGAGGAGCTATCTCCTCTTGTCCGTCGGGCTCCTCGCCGTGTTCGCCGGGACGCTCCGCGCCGGCGGCGGGATCGAAGGGGGGTATATTCCGACCGCCGTCGATCTGCTCTTGCCGCTGGAGTTGCTCGTCCCGCTCGTCGCCGTGGCGCTCGGATACCGGGCTTTCGGCGGCGAAAACGACGATCGCCCAGTACTGTTGAGCTATCCCGTCTCGAAGGGATCGCTCGTCGCGGGCGTCTACGTCGGCCGATTGATCGGGCTCGCGGGCATCATCGGTGGGCCTCTCCTCGCCGTCGGGGCCGCCGTCTCCCGAATCGGCGGGGCCGAATCACGGGTGTTTGCGACCCACCAGGGGGCCGACTCGCCGGTCCTTTTCGTCCGGTTTCTCGCGTTGACGGTCTGTTTCGGGGCCGTCGTGTTGGCGATGGCGATGGCGGCGTCGGTCCTCGTTCGGACGAGCCGGGCGGCGCTGGCGGCCGGGCTCGCAGTCCTCGTGGTCGTCGTCGCGGGCGGCGATCTGTTGGCGTTCCTCGGGCTCACGGCCGATGCGATCGGCGAGGACGTCCTCGGGACGGTGCTCGGGGCGAGTCCGAACAGCGCCTACCGGGGGCTCGTCCTCGAATCCGTCGTCGGCGTGGCGACCGATCAGGGAGGCGCGATCGACGTATCCGCCGCGGTCGCCGGGCTCGCGGGATGGCTGGTGGTGAGCCTGGGGGCCGTCGTCGTCGGCATCGACCGCGAGCCGTTCGCGGGGATCCGGACCGGAATCGGCGAACTCACCGGTCGGGTAGCGGGCGCGTTGGATCGCTGACGCTCCCGTCCCGATAGCGCGTCCTCGGTACCTTTCGAGGCGCACACCAGACTACACAATACCGTCCGGTCCCGACGTCGGAACGTGAACGCGTGATGTCTGCGGAGTCCCAACCGAGAATCGAAACCCGAACGGTCACTGCGGTATCGATCCTCGTCCTCGTCGTCGGTCTCGTCGCCGGCCTGTTCATCGTCGATCTCGGATCTGCGACGCCGGAACCGGTCGATTTCGACGAGACGGTTTCGGTCGGGTTGACGCTCGAAGACGAGCTACGTTTGGATAATTCAGATGCCGACATCGAACTGCCGAAGGTCCAGACGTTTTACTCACAGTATCCCTACGTCGTCGGCTACTACGGCGTCGAGTCCTTCGCCGCCGAACAGCGACAGCCGGCCCACGAACAGCGCTTCGGGTTCCCGAACGCCATTTACGTCACGGACTACGCCGGGCGCGACGTCGAGTTGACCGAGACCGGACTGCCGGTCACCGGCAACTCGACCGCCGAGCGGACGGCGACCGGCGGCCACAACCACGGCGGAACCGCCGGCGGGTCGGGAAACTGGGTGCTCGCAGAGGAGGCGGTCTACGTCGTCGACAGCGAGGCGCGGACCCCCTCCGGGGAGACGGTGATGCCGTTCGGCGACCGCGAGGCCGCCGAGGCCTTCGTCGAGTCCTACGGCGGTGAGATCGTTGGCTGGGAGGCGGTCCTGGAGGTCCCGGCGGGTGACGACGACGCCGAGGCCGTCCGGGGTCGGATCGCCGATCGCCACGCCGAGGCGAACGCGACCGTCGACTCGAGGACGCGACTGCGGGACCGCCCCGTCGAGACCGTCGTCGGTGAGGACGAACCGACGGTCCAGTCGGCCATCGAGGCGGCACCCCCGAACACGACGGTCCTCGTCCCCGAGGGAACCTACCGCGAGCACGTCGACGTCGACAAGCCCCTGACGCTCCGGGCCGACGGCGACGCACGGATCGTGGGGAACGACAACGGAACCGTCGTCACGATCACGGCCAACCGGACGGCGTTCGTCGGCTTGAACGTCTCCGGCGTCGGCGGCTCGACCCCCGGACCGACGGTGACTGACGGCCACAGCACCGGCAACGTCGGGGGGGCCAGCCACGACCACGGCGACACCGTCGGCGACGACTCCTGGGACGCGGACGTCGAGGACGACTACGCCCAGGGCGACACCGCCATCGAGGTCACGAACGCCGAGGACGTCCTCGTCGACGAGACGGAGATCCACACCGACGCCGCGGGGATCATCCTCTATGCGTCGCCCGGATCCGTCGTCCGGGGGACGACGGTCGTCGGTAGCGAAAACTACCGCGAGGGCCACATGGGCATCGTGGCGATGCGCTCGCCGGGCGTCATCGAGAACTCGACGTTCGTCGGCGGCCTCGACGGGGTCTACACCCACCGCTCCGAGGGGATCGCCGTCCGGGGCAACGAGATGATCGACAACCGAATGGGGATCCACCTGATGTTCACCTCGGGGGCGCTCTTGACCGACAACGCGATGTCCGGCCAGGAGACCGCCGGAATCTACGTGATGACCGGGCCACAGCGGAACGCCATCGTCGGCAACGAGATACGCGACACGGAGACCGCGATCAGCGTCGGCGGGACCGACAGCTACGTCGCCGAGAACGTGGTGACCGAAAACGACCTCGGCGTACGGATCGAGGCGACCGCCTCGATCGTCGAGCGGAACGTCGTCGCGGACAACCGCAACGGCATCGAGGCGTGGGCGTTGCTCCCGACGAACCGAGTCACGCACAACGACTTCGTCGACAACAGGCGACACGTGTCGGTCAGCAGTGGCCGCCTCCGGGTCTGGACCCACGACGGCGAGGGCAACTACTGGGAGGGCGCGATCGGCCCCACCGACGGGACCGTCATCCAGCGGCCCTACACGCCGACGGCCCCGGTCGACGGACGCCTCCACCAGGTCGACGGCGCGGCGACGCTCGCACGCGCGCCAGCGCTCGACGCGCTCGCGGGGTTTCAGGGGGCCGTCCCCGGGATGCGGGCCGACGAAGTGATCGACGTCGCACCGCTTTGTGCGCCCGTCAACGACGAGTGGTTCGAGGCGACGGAACGGACGGACACGGAGCCGATCTGCCGCTCGGGCGGCGGTTCGGCCGCGCAGACACGATACGATGACTGAGACAACCCAGACGACACCGATACTGACAGTCGAGGAGCTATCGCATTCGTACGGTCGCGTCGACGTGTTGGACGACGTCTCCTTGGACGTTCGCTCCGGCGACGTGACCGCCATCATCGGCCCGAACGGGGCGGGCAAGACGACGCTCATCCGGGCCATCGTCGGGCTGCGGGAGCCGACAGCCGGGGACGTCAGCTACCGAGGGCCGGACGCGGTTCGGCCGATCGGCTACCTCCAACAGCGGCCCGCGTTCCGACCGGGACAGAGCGTCAAGGAGGCGCTCACGTTCTACGCCTCCCTCGTCGGTGAGACCGACGCCGACGCCATGACGCGGCTCGAGCAGGTCGGGCTGGCCGCGGCGGCCGACCGAAACGTCGAGGACCTCTCCGGCGGGATGACGCGGCTCGCCGGCATCGCGCAGGCGACGATCGGCGATCCGCCGCTCGTCGTCCTCGACGAGCCCGCCAGCGGCCTCGATCCGGGGATGAGCGTCCGGATCTTCGAGGTCGCCGAGGAGCTCACCGGGGCGGGGACGGCGGTGCTTTTGAGCTCTCACAACCTCTCGTTGGTCGAACGCGTCGCCGACCGGGTCGCGCTGCTCGACGACGGTTCGATCGCCCGGTGTGGGTCACCCGCCGAGATCCGTACCGAAGCCGGGTCGGACTCGCTGTTGAAGGCGTTCGAGTCGTCCGTCACCGGGGACGCGGGGACGGTCCGCGTCCGGGGGGAATCGTGAGCACCCCGACGGAATCCCCGGAGACCTCGGGGGAGACGGCCGAACCGACCGAACCCGCACGCGGGCCGACCGGCCCCGGGATGCTCTTTGCCATCGTGCGACGGGAGCTCTCGACTGCGGTGGTGACGTGGACGTCCCTCGGGCTGTGGATCGGGGTGCTCGGAACCTTACTCGCCATCACGTGGTTCGGCGGGGGCGTCCAGGTCGGGTACGTCTCGACGATCATCGACCTGTTGACGCCGCTGGAGCTTTTGATACCCGTCATCGCGTTCGTGATCGGCTACCGGGCAATCCTCGGGGACGAGCGCCGCGGCGTCCTCGACGTGTTACGGACGTATCCAGTCAAGCCATGGCAGGTCGTTCTCGGGACGTACGCCGGACGCGCGATCGGACTCGTCGCCATCGTCACGACGGCGCTGTCGTTTCTCATGTTCCCGATCGTCGTCACCGAATCGTACCGGCCCATCTTCTATGCGACCCATACCGGATCGAACTCTCCCGGGCTGTTCCTCCGGTTTATCGTTCTGACAGCCTGTTTCGCAATGGTCGTCCTCGCCATCGCGATCGCGATCTCCGCGCTCGCCGGGACGACTCGAACCGCGATCACGGTCGCCGGGCTGGCGCTTTTCGCGTTGCTGTTCGGGGCCGACATCGGGCTCGTCTTCGCGCTCTCGCGGGGGTTGATCGCGGAGTCCTCGCTCGTCGCTTCGCTCGCGATCAGCCCGCTCAGCGCCTACCGGGGGCTGGTGCTCGAAACCACCGTGGCCGTCACTGCGGGCACCGGGCCGCGGACGGCCTCACCGCTTGCGAGCGCCGTCGGCCTCCTCGTCTGGTGGGTCGGGTCGCTCGCCATCGCGACGGTCGCGGTCGATCGGTAAAATCCGGCGTCGATCACGTATATAGGCACCAGGAGTATAGGAGCAGCATGGCTCGGCTGTATCGTGAACAGAGCATTCACCTGTTGATCCTGCTGTTGTTGCTCCTCGTCGGGCTGTTGTTGTGGACGTTCGCCACCGGGATCATCGAGTGGATCCCGGCCGTCTGAAGGCGTCCGATGGCCGGGGATATCACTCCGCGACGTCGTATACCCCGCCATCGCGGAGGGACCCAGGGGCGGCTCGGAGCCCGGCGTTCACATCCCGAGTCCGGAGAGGACTTCGCGCGTCACGTCGTCGTGGGCCAAACGCTCCCCGCCGTGTTCGTCGGCGAACGATTCGGCGTCGGCGTCGTCGGTGAACCCGATCAGCGACTTGCCCATCGCGCCCTCGACCTCGCTGTTGGCGACGAACGTGAGGTCGTGGAGGTCCGCGAACGATCCGGCACCGAGGTGGGCGCTTATTACTGTCGTTCCACTCTGGGAGTTGAGTTCGTAGTCGACGCTCGAGTAGTCGGTCCCATAGGAGATCGTCGGCTCGTGGCCCCGTTCCTCGTTCTCGAGCATGTAGTTGTACGTACAGGTGGTACTACAAAACCACGCGATGCCGTTCTCGCGGTCCTCGGGGAGCGACGGGGGAGCGTCGTCACCGTAGAACGACTCCCCGACCGGCCCCGGATGCATCTCGATCCGCATGTTACAGTAATCACACTCCTGGCCGTCATCAAGGGGGACGGGGTCCGGTCCACTTCGGTCACCGCCGAGACAGCCGGCGAGCGCGCCCACGCCGCCGACCGCGACGGCACTCAGGACGGTCCGCCGCGTTCGCCCGGCCTCGGTGTCCGATGGTTCGTTCGTGCTTCGGTGTCCGTGTTCGTTCATGCCTCGGTGTCCGTGTTCATTCATGCTCGGATGTACGTGTTGAATAATGATAGCCTGTTTGGTGCGATACCGAAACGATCCACCGAGGCGAGCATACCGGGGCACTCCGTCGTCATGTGACGTGACGCTGCGGCGTCGCCGCGGCCGACGGAATCACTGGTCGAGAAGCGAGTCGACGAGTCGCGAGAAGCGATCGACGAGCCGATCGGGCAGGCTCGGATCGATCTCGACGAGGAGGTCGCCGAGCAGGTTCGGTTCCGTAAGCCGGACCGAAACGCTTCGGCCCTCGTGGACCTTCTCGGCGAGGTCGTATTCGATGAGGTTCGAGAGGTGCCACTCGACCGTGCTCCGGGCGACCCCGATCGACTCGGCCAGCTCCGCGGGCTGGTCGGTCTCGTCGTCGAGCAACAACACGACGACCTCGCGGGTCGTCTCCCGGCGCAACAGCGCGATCGCGGCCTGCTCTCGCTCCGAGTAGCCCGCCGGAAAGTAGTGGGTTCGCCCGCATACCTCGAGTCGCCGCAGCACGCCGTTCTTGATGAGCCGGCGGACGTGATATTGGGTCTGTCCGGTCGCGATGTCGAGTTCGCGACTCACGGCATTAAAATGGACGCCCGGGTTTGCCTCGATGTGGGATCTGACTCGGTGTTTCGTTTCAGTCATAGATTCCGGGTTCTACCCGGTGTAGTACCCGAGCGGTTATGTATCGCCGGCAGTTTCTCAGGATCTGGGATCCCCCTCTGACAGCCCTCAGAACTGGTATCGTCGCGCGTTGTCGTCGCTGTTCGCCAGGAAATCCCCGCCCCCGCTTCCGCCCGCGCCGCCGACGGCCATCTCGTCGTAGGTCATCCCCGACAGGTACTCGTCGTAGGTCACATCGTAGCCGCTCCGGAGGTGGAAATCGAGGGTCCCGGTCTCGACGGCGTTTTGAAAGAGCGTGTGGATCGCCCGCCGGAGGATTTCCTCGTGGCTCTCGGGGTCGTAGGCGCTTTCGAGCATCGCCAGTTCGTTTCTCGTCTCGGTGTCGAGTTCGACGGTCAGCCCCTCGCCGAGATCGGCGTAGGCGGCCTCGATGTCGTCGGCAAGATCGTCGAGTCCCATACACGCGGTGGGGTCGGCGGCCGGAAGTGGGTTTCGCTCGGGACGCCGTGGTCTTTCGACAGGAACCAACTCTTAAGAGTTCGAACCGGATACATCGACACGATGCGGACGTTCGAGAGCGCAACGGTCGGAGGGGATGCCGAATGAACGCGTGGGTCGAGATACTGGTGATCGCGTTCGTGGCCCAACTGGCGGTGTTGCCGGGTGAGAAGGTCCAGTTTATCATCGCCGGGCTCTCCACGCGGTACAACCCCGTCATCGTGGTTTCGGCGGCCGCGAGCGCCTTCGCCGGCTGGACAGCCCTGGAAGTCTGGTTCGGGCGGGCGCTCCAGCGTTCGCTTCCCCCCGTCGCCCTCGATGGGATCACCGCCGGGCTGTTTTTGCTTTTCGGCGTGCTCCTGTGGCGGTCGATGCCGGCCAAAAGCGAAGACGGGACACCGTCGACGGACGGCGGGCTCCCCGGCATCAACGGCGAGATATCCGTCCTCGGATACGACGTGTCCGACCGGTTCGGGACGTTCGTGCCGATCTTCGTGATGATGGCGACCGGCGAGTTCGGTGACAAGACCCAACTCGTCACCATCGGGCTCGCCGCACAGTACTCCGCGGGCACGGCCATCTGGCTCGGCGAGATGCTCGCGATCGTGCCGATCAGCCTGCTGAACGCCTTCTTTTTCCACCGGTTCGCCGGTACGTTCGACGTCCGAAAGGCCCACATCGGGGGCGCAGCGATGTTCTTCTTTTTCGGCTCGGATACGGTGTTGGCGATGGCGACCGGGTTTTCCGTCTGGGAGACGGTTGTCCCGGCAGCGGCGGGGCTCCTCGGGGTCGGCGTCGGGCTGTGAGAACGGCCGGCGTCGGGCGGTGAGAACGGCCGGCGTCGGGCGACGACGCGGTCGTTTCGGATCCGCTCGTAGTGGCGGCGATACGTTCGTGACGCGATCTGCGTCACCGGCGCGCGAACCGCGACATCGGGATCGCCGGCGGTATCATATCCCCCACGTCTCCCGCGTGTAGGCCATCTCCCAGAACCGGTACTCCAGCCGAGCGCTGGTCAGGAATGCCTCGCGCATCGCGTCGTGTTCGCCCGGATACCGCTCGCCGCAGCGGTCGACGAAGTCCCGCATCAGCCCGACGACCTCGCGGAACTCCTCGCTCGTATACGTCTCGATCCACGGCGTGTATCGGTGCTCCTCCGTGGCGAGTTCCGCGGTGTGCGCTCCGATATCCAAGAACCCCTGTCCGCACGGGAACAGCGCCGCGGCGATCTCCGCGATCGACCCCTCGTAGGCGGTCCGAATCAGGAAATCGGTGTACGCCTCACAGGTCGGTGACTTCCGGACCCGTTCTAGCTCCGCGCGTCCGATGCCGTACTCGGCGGCGAACTCCCGATGGAGGTCCATCTCGTCGCTCAGGGTGCTGTGGGCGACGTGTAACAGCTCCGTCATCGTCTCTTCGTCTCGCGCTTTCGCCCCCGCGATGGCGAACAGCCGGGCGTAATCGAGTAGGTACCGGTAATCCTGCTTGATCCAGTATCTGAACGCCTCCTCGTCGAGGGATCCCTCGGCGAGTTCCACGACGAAGGGGTGTTCTTTCTGCGCCTCCCAGACGTGCTCGCCGTCCTCTAGCAGCCTGTCGCTGAATGTCATGTCACGACGTACGATCGGTACCGACGCTAATATACATTGATGATATCACCCAGGTATACGACCCGGAATCTCCATCCCGTGTGTTCGATCCACCGCCCGGTGCTCACAGCGCCGGCTTCCGATCATGGCGTTGCGCTGTACGACAGTCCCGCCCGACCGTCACACACAAACGCCGCCCGCGGATAGACGGGGCGATGACCGACGCCGATTCGCTCCGGTCGGAGCTAATACGTTGGTACGAGGCCGACCACCGGGCGTACCCCTGGCGCGAGACCGACGACCCCTATCCGATCCTCGTCTCGGAGGTGATGAGCCAACAGACCCAACTCGACCGGGTCGTAGAGCCGTGGCGTGCGTTCATCGAGGAGTGGCCGACCGTCGAGGCGCTCGCGGCGGCGGATCGCTCGGAGGTGGTCGGGTTTTGGACCGACCACTCGCTCGGCTACAACAACCGCGCGAAGTATCTCCACGAGGCGGCCCGACAGATCCGCGACGAACACGACGGCTCGTTCCCGAGGACACCCGAGGGGCTCCAGGAGCTGATGGGCGTCGGCCCCTACACTGCGAACGCCGTCGCGTCCTTCGCGTTCAACGACGGCGATGCGGTCGTCGACACGAACGTCAAACGGGTGTTGTACCGGGTGTTCGAAGCGGTTCACGACGCGGACGATCCTGACTACGAATCCGTTGCGAACGCGCTCATGCCGGCCGGGGAGTCCCGGGTTTGGAACAACGCAATCATGGAACTCGGCGGCATCGCCTGCGGGAAGACACCCCGCTGTGAGGAGGCCGGTTGTCCGTGGCGCGAGTGGTGTCACGCCTACCAGACCGGCGATTTCACCGCGCCGGACGTGCCGACCCAGCCCGATTTCGAGGGGTCCCGCCGCCAGATGCGGGGCCGGATCGTCTCGGTGCTGCGGGAGTACGACCGGCTGGCGCTCGACGAGCTGGGGCCGCGGGTCCGGATCGATTACGCCCCCGACGGCGAGTACGGCCGGGCGTGGCTCCGTGGGTTGCTCTCCGATCTCGAGTCTGACGGCCTCGTGTCGACGGCGGAGACGGACGACGGGACGGTCGCACGGCTGCGGCGGTAGCCGCGTCGGGAACCCGGATTCCAATGGCGTCTTTGGTTTCGGTCCCGATACCACGGACATGAGCGAACTACGAGTCGCGGCGGTCGTCGGAAGCCTCAGGGACGGAAGTTACGGAAAGTCAAGGAGAAAGCCTCGCCGTTCACGGCGGGGATGAATCCGACAACACGGCCACAACCGCCGGAATTAAGCCTCTCGACAGCGTAT